>WBUK01000007.1 GCA_008933765.1 Ignavibacteriaceae bacterium
ATTAAAGGAGAGAAACAAAAAACTTTTGAACGCTAAATTACTAAGGATGAAGGTGCAGGATTATGCCTGACTTTCTACATTATTTTCAACTGTTAAAATTCTGTTTTCCGCTGAACCAGTACACTATAACAAAATTTAACAATATTTATATATTTTCGTGTTTAAAAATAGGAATTATCGGGTAACGGATGATCGACTACTTCTTAACCGCTTCAAAAAACACTTTGCTTCAGGTTATTTTACTTTTTGGAGTAACCGGTTTAATAACCGCTTTGCTTTTCCTCTTTCAATATATGATTGGCGTCGTGTTGTCAAAAACATTCGGCTGGGGAAGTGTTTATCTCACCGGCTGGATTGGTGTTCCCGTGCACGAATTGTCACATGCTTTATTATGTGTGATTTTCCGGCACAAAATTGTAGAAATTTCGCTTTTCAAACCTGATCCTTATTCGGGGGTGCTCGGTTATGTGTCTCATAATTTCAACCCTAAAAGTTACTTTCAAAATGTAGGAAACTTTTTTATCGGGGTCGCACCTTTATTTGTAGGAAGTATTCTTTTGTATATTGTTTACAACACTTTTTTTGCCGCTTATTCCGCTGCCCCCGTTCACATGGAGTTTGATCTTTCACACCCAATCGATTCAATCACAAATATGATATCAAAAATTATGAATCAGGTTGATCAAAATGCACAAATGTTGAAATCCGCTTTCACCAACCCGGGAATCTGGACGATCATACTTATTTATGTAATGGCATCTATTTCCACACACATTGCTCCAAGTACTACTGATTTAAGAAATGGTCTTCCCGGTTTTGCATTAATTGTTGCAGCTTTATTCATTTACAACCTAATCGTAGGATTGATTGGCTATCCTACCCCCGACCTTCACGGTCTCCTCACAAATTATTTAGCTAAGTTGCAGGGTATCCTCACATTTGGCTTAACCTTAACACTTTATACCTTTGCACTTGTTTATGCTCCCTTAGCCATCTTTCATTTAATCGCCTATAGAAAATTCCTAAACCCTTTATATTGAAAGTGTTATGTCATTGTTTTATAAAATTTTTCTATTTACCAATTTGGTTCCTCCTCTTCCTCATAACCGTCTGTTTCTCATTCTTCATAGTTAAATTCTATTTTACTTTGAATGAGGATTTCATCTAAAATTTCGCTAAGGTAACCTGCTGACTTAGCATGTTCAAATTTTGAAATTAAGTTGGGTATATTAATTATTTCTTCAATACAGTCCATATATTTTTCAACTATGGCTTCTATTCCATATTGAGCTTTAGCTTTACTACGAATTTTTTCAGATATTTCAGTTATTTCATCATTCGATTTTATAACAAAAGTAATAGGAAATTTTTCAACTTTATCGATATCTAGAAAATATTTTTTAAAGTCTAAAGTTTCAGTAACCTGAAAAAACCTGCCGAGGGGTTTCATAACAAAATCGATTCCTCCGTCGTTAGCGTTAGTTCTACCAGTTTTATATAATGTCAAATTCTTTTCAGTTATGGTTGCTTTGCTCTCCCCAATGAAGATAGTAATATCGTGGTAAAAAAATTTCAGAATGCTATAGCTAACAATTTCAAATACTCTCGCATCCACATTAGGCGCCAATTGTTCAAGAATAAAATTGCTTATATCATCGGATTCTAAATTTTTAATTAATTTTAAATTTTCACATAATTTAATGAATTCGTCAAACATTTTCTTTTTTGCTTCCACATAAGCATCTATGATTTTCACTATAGAAGAAGCAATATTATGTTCATTCTGACCAATACTAATTTTTAAAAGTGACTCGTTAACCCAATATTTTTTTGATTTAGTATCCCGAATAACCGGTAAAACATCAGTTGTTGGAAAATATTTTTTGTAATCCTCATTTAGTCGGTGATTAAGAATATGATTTTGGAGTTTACTTCCAAAAGGAAGTTCTCGCATTCGTTTAAGTAAATTAGTAAAATTCGCTCCCGAATATTCCCCGTAATTATTATTTTTATGAAAATCTTTTTGAATATAATCTTCTATTAATGCATAGATAGCATAAAGATTTCCAAAACTTGGACGAGATTTTGAGCCTCGATTGGCTGCAACGGATTTGATATTGATATATTGGAGAAGTTCACTGGTACTAAAAATTTTTTGAGCATCAGAATCAAAATCATCAGTCAATATTTCAATTATAACAGATGTAAATGGATGTTCAACCATCTGTTTCCCCAAATAATGAGGGTGTTATTACAGTTGATTTTTGTTTTACGAATTTTTTTAACTTATTGTTTTTTAAAGAGCTTTCTATCATTTTTAATCTTCTCAAACCAATTTTGACATAATCTTCATTAATTTCGATACCGATAGATTTTCTGTTGAGCAATTTTGCAACATAAGAGGTGGTAAAAGTACCTGAGAAAGGGTCCAAAATCACATCTCCGGGATTTGAACTTGCCTTGATAATTCTTTCCAAAAGGGCAACCGGTTTTTGAGTGGGGTGTTCTTCGTACTCATTCATTTTATATCTTACTCGTACAAAATTCCAAACATTACCGGGTACCTTTTGGGAGCTGTAAACTTTCGGAATAGGTTTTCTGTAATCTATCAGTTTGCGAGTTGCACCCGTTTTTGCTTCAACAAGTATTTTGTCAGAATTAAAAGTGTAGTTCTTAGGGTTTTTCACACCGAATAAAATTGGTTCGTACATTGAACCATAATACTTCTTCGCTTGTACACCTGAACTATCATAAGCCCAAACAATGCGAGAAAGAATTTTTATTTTACCCCGTAAATAAATATCAAAATAAGGCATGAATTGGGTGGAAGTCATAATATAGATGCTACCGGTGGGTTTAAGTTTTTTCAGGCAAAGGTCTATCCATGAATAGCACCAATTTAGATACTCTTCATCAGTCCGCCATTTATCCTTAAATCCGTTGAAATTCTTGCCGATGTTATACGGCGGATCAACGAAAATTAAATCGATCGATTCGTCCAGAATTTTCTCAGCGAGAACCTCTAAAGCGTCTCCTAGGTAAATTCTATGTTCTTGGTGTCGAAATTCTTGCATAATCAGAGCAACGCTATCTCAAAATGATGGTAATTTTATACTCAATATAACCGATTTTTGCGAAATTTAATACTAACCTTTTTTCAGCCTTTGCAAAGCTAACTAAAACAAATAAAATCCAAAAATTAATTCACTCCTCAACTAATGAGAATAAAGAACCTCAAAGTGGGCTTTTATGGTTTTTTCTATGTCGGTGTTAGTTAGGGCGGTGCTTAGGAACCATGACTCAAACTGTGCGGGTGGGAGGTAAATCCCCCGTTCGAGCATGCCGTGGAAAAACTTTCCGAACAGAGTGGTGTCTGACTTAACGGCTGTATCAAAATCGTAAACGGGCTGTTCGGTGAAAAACAAACTTATCATCGAACCGATTCTGTTAATTCTATATGACTTACCAAGTTTCGCATGATTTTCCCTGAAACCGGCTTCCAACGCATCAGCTTTGTCTTCAAGTTCCTGATAAATCCCGGGATTTTCTTTGATATGGCTGAGAGCTGCATAACCCGCAGCCATCGCCAAAGGGTTACCGCTAAGTGTGCCTGCCTGGTAAACCGGACCCAATGGCGCTAATTTTTCCATTATCTCTCTTTTTCCGCCGAAAGCGCCAACGGGTAACCCACCACCAATAATTTTACCAAAAGTTGTCATGTCAGGTTTAATGCCAAAAACTTCCTGAGCCCCTCCTTTTGCGAGTCGAAACCCGGTCATCACCTCATCAAAAATGAAAACGATCCCCTCTTCAGTACACAATTGACGCAACCCATTGATGAAATCTTCCGTTGGTATAACAACACCCATATTCCCAACCACCGGTTCTATAATTAAAGCAGCAATTTGATTTCTGTTTCTTGCGACAAGCTCCCGGACATTTTCCAAATCGTTGTAACGCGCAATCAAAGTGTCGGAAGCAGTGCCCTTAGTTACGCCGGGGCTGTTTGGTTCGCCAAGTGTTAGAGCTCCACTTCCCGCTTTTATTAGAAAGAAATCAGCGTGCCCGTGATAACAACCTTCAAATTTTATAATTTTGTCTCTACCGGTGAACCCACGGGCAACACGAACCGCACTCATGGTGGCTTCGGTACCGGAGTTAACCATCCGCACCATTTCAACGGAAGGAACCAAAGAAGAAATCAACCGAGCCATTTTAACTTCCATTTCAGTTGGTGCGCCGAAACTGGAACCGTTCTGAAGTGCTGCAGCAACTGCCTCTTTAATGAAGGGTGGGTTGTGCCCGAAAATGTGGGGGCCCCAGCTTCCGATATAATCGATGTATTCGTTGCCGTCAACATCAAAAAGTTTAGAGCCTTCGCCCCGCTCCATAAAAATCGGGTTGCCGCCAACCGATTTAAAAGCCCTTACGGGCGAATTTACCCCTCCGGGAATAAATTTTTTACCTTCCTTAAACAGGATTTCACTCTTTTTAATCTCCATCAAAATTGCCTTTCAAACTTTACTTGCTTTATTCTTTTCTCAACACTCTTTAACTATGGAACTTCACAAATTTCAAGCATTTATTCAAACTTTACTTGCTTTATTCTTTTCTCAACACTCTTTAACTATGGAACTTCACAAATTTCAAGCATTTATTCAAACTTTACCTGCTATTTGTCTCTTTCAAGAACTTTTACCACATCTTTGGCAAAATATGTTAAAATCATATCTGCACCCGCCCGTTTAATTGAAACGAGAGACTCCATCATCACCCTTTCTTCATCAATCCAATCCATTTTACCGGCGGCTTTAATCATTGCGTACTCACCGGAGACTTGATATGCAGCCATTGGCATACCTGTTGCATCTTTAACACGACGAATAATATCTAAGTAGGCACCTGCCGGTTTAACCATAATAATATCCGCACCTTCTTCCACATCGCTAAAGGCTTCCCGAAGGGCTTCATCACTGTTGGCAACATCCATCTGGTGCGATCGCCTGTCTCCGAAAGCAGGAGTGGAATCGGCAGCATCACGGAAAGGACCGTAATAACCGGAAGCATATTTAACAGCATAACTTAAAACCGGAATGTTGCGAAAGCCGTTTTCATCCAGTCCCCGTCTGATTGCAGCAACTCTGCCATCCATCATATCTGAAGGCGCGATAATATCCGCACCAGCTTTTGCGTGTGAAACGGCTTCTTTAACCAACAGTTCCACTGTTTCGTCGTTCAAAATTTCTTCACCATGAAGAACGCCGCAATGCCCATGAGAAGTGTATTCGCACAAACAGACATCTGTAATCACGAGTAAATTCTTCACTTCGGCTTTAATTGCTCTGATTGCCCGCTGAATTATTCCCGTTTCCGAATAAGCGTCGGAGCCTACTTCATCCTTTTCTTCCGGAATACCAAAAAGAATAACCGCCGGAATTCCCATAGCCGCAACTTCAGCGCATTCATTAACTAAATTATCTATTGAAAACCTGAATACTCCCGGCATCGAACGGATTTCTTCCTTCACATTCACGCCATAAGTAACAAAAAGTGGGTAAATTAAATCGTTTTTTGTAAGGGAGGTTTCGCGTACAAGATCGCGCACCAAAGGATTGTAACGAAGTCTTCTGAGCCTTTTCACCGGAAAATCTGCCATTTGAGTTGCTCCTGATTGGAAATTTTCAAAATCAAAAAATTAATGACTGTAAATTTACAATCTTGGCAGGCTGAAAGAAAACTAAAAGGAAATGCTCTAATCGAAAAAGATTACTTTATCCATTATTATATTATCAACCGTTGTTGTAATCCAGGTGAAAGGTTCACGACGAATTTCAACAAAGCCCTGCTTTTTGTACCATTCGATACTTTTTTTGTTAACCGCCATTACGCCGAGAGTAATTTTTTCAAAACGGTACTCCCTTGCGATTCTGCACCCCTGATCTAACAAAAGTTTTCCGGCTCCCTTTCCCTGAAGATGTGGTTTAACATAAATTGAGATGAGATGGAAAATATCGTTATCATCGTCCCGTTTCAGGCGCATCCATCCGATAATATTTCCCGATTGAATTGCTACAAAACAATTTTCACGATCCTCATTTAAAATATCCGCAAGATTCTTTTCACAGTAAACAGTATCTAAATAGGTATCTAATTCCTCAATTGAAACATTTTTGCCGTAAGTATCGTGCCAGGTTTCCCGCAATAATTCACGAACCTCGGGAAGATCTTTTTTTTCGGCGATTCGGATTAGAATAGTGTCGTCTTGTAACATAAAATCTCTTAATTTCTTATCAAATAATTTTCCGTTTAGCAATATATGAAATTCTTAGTTACCGAAAAACGGTCAACAGCTACTAAAGTAGCCCAAATGCTCATAAAAACGAAAAAGCCCCTTAATTTCGGGGCTTTTTTCGAAGTTTTCCGGTTTCACATTTCATTTTACCTGCGTGAAATTACATGAACACATAAATAACAGTTTATACATGAAGATATAAAAACTTGATCGCCAAATAGTTAAATCACTTAATAACCTGGCTTTTTAGCCATGAAGTGGTAACTGATTTTGGTCGTACTATCGGTGTTCCAACCGCACGGTTCATTACCGCCTGAGCAGTAAGACCCATCGAGCGCGAAAGCGCAAACATAACGGTATAGTAAGAAAATTCGGTTATACCATAGTGATACAACATCGAGCCTGAAATTGCGTCAACATTGGGCCATGGGTTTTGTATTTTTGGAATTTTCTTAAGAATATCCGGCACCACTTCATAAATATGGTAAACAGTCTTGAACAACGGATCTTCCGGGAAGTGAACTTTACCAAAATTGTAGAAAGCCGTGAAACGGGGGTCAACTACGCGTAAAACTGCGTGACCATATCCCGGAATCACCTGACCGGCGGCAAGTGTTTCATTAACCTCTTGAGCAATTTCTTCTTTGGTCGGTGTTCCGTTGAACTTTTTCATCACATCAAGCAACCATTTTAGGGCTTCCTGATTCGCCAATCCGTGAAGGGGACCAGCCAAACCGTTGAAACCGGCCGAAACAGAATAATAGAGATCGGAAAGTGCCGAATTAACCACCGATGAAGTGAACGCACTTACATTCCCCCCCTCGTGGTCTGAGTGTGCAACTAAGAAAAGTTTAATCAGCGAGAGGAACTCATCGCCTGGGGCTTCAATACCCAACATGTGCACAAAATCTTCTGCAAGGCGCATATCAGGGTCAGGTTGAATTAACTCTCCCTTGTTGAAACGAATCCTGTAAATTGCCGCAGCAATCGACGGAAGTTTTGCAACAATATTTAATGCATCATCAAGTGTACAGCGCCAAAAGTCTGTTTTATTAATACCTTTTTCATAGTTGGTCGCAAAACATGATTCTTTTTGCATCGAAAGCACAGCCATCGAAAGCATCGTCATCGGGTGAGAGTCTTTCGGCATTGCTTTTAAAATGTCCCAAACATAGTGAGGAACGAATTTTCTGATCTTCAGAGCGATTTGAAATTCCTCGTATTCTTCTTTCGTGGGAAGTTCCCCCGTCAGAAGAAGATAAAAAATCTCAACACCGTTTAAATCAGTAAGGTCTTTCATGGGAATACCGCGGATTATCAGCCCCTGATCTTTCGGAACAACAGAAGTGTCGCACCATAATCCGTTTACGCCCCGAAGCCCGCCCATAACTTGGTTGATGGTAACATCAGAAACTTTGTGCTCGCCGTGCTCTTTTACAAAAGCAGCCATATCCGAACGCCAAAGCGCCACCTTTTCTTCCATTTTATCAAATATACTTGCAGCCATATCTTATCCGGGTTTTTGTTAAATATTTGTTATTAAAACAAATAAAAAAAATTACTTACTCAAAAATAAAAAAAAGGTGATCAATTCTTTTCCTGAATTGACCACCGGAAAATTATTTAATTATCGTGTAAGACCTCGTGAAAGTATCCAGCACGGAATTTAACTCTTTGACGAGCACGAACGGGTCTTTAAGATCGCCCGAACCTAACTCAGCCGAAAGGTAAAGCAAATTTACTACTCGTGGTATCACGGGTGAATTTTTATCACCTCTGTAGATAATCAACAGGTTCCGGATTACGGGGTTGTTTTTGTTGATCTCCAACGCTTTTTCACCGCCGAAACCCTCAAACATGGGGCCCGCACCTTTCATCATACGACGGAAAGAAGATGAATACATCTCATTTTCTGTCGTAAGCCAAACTGCGTGCTCACTCAATCGGTTTGAAATTTTTACCTCTTTAACCTTATCACCGAGAATCTCTTTCATTTTGCCGGCAAGTTCGGTAAGAAGTTTTTCATCCGATTTATTCAGTTTTGGAAGCTCAGACTCTTTATTTTTAACATCCACAAATGAATCGAGTTTACTTATGTCAGCTTTTTCTACTGATACAAGATCGTAATCACCATATTTACCGATCATTGAAAGTGCATACTCGTCAACAGGGTCATAAAGAAACAGAACATCCAAACCTTTTTTCTTGAAAATTTCAACCGCCGGGTCAGCTGCAAGCGATTCCCTTGAGTTACCAAGCGCATAATAGAACTCTTTCTGTTCAGCTTTCAAAGATTCTTTGTAGTCTGTCAAAGAAATCATTTTTCCTGCTTCGTTATTTAACGATTCGAACCGAAGAAGTTCTAAATACTGCTCGCGGTTGTTCTGATCGTTAAACCCAAGTTTAATGTACTTACCGTGCTGTTCATAGATTCTTTTATATTGTTCCGGGTCATTTTTTGCACGGTTGTTCAGGTCTTTAAGAACGGCTTTAGTAACTTCTTTCGCAATCTTACCGAAAATTGCATTTTCCTGAAGTGTCTCCCTCGAAACATTCAACGGCAGATCTTCAGAATCCACAACACCTTTAACAAAACTTAAAAATTCAGGCAATAAGTCTTTTGACTGATGCTGAATCAGTACCTTTCGCACATAAAGATCAAGCCCGTAGTTATCACGATTCATTCCGAAAAAATCATAGTTTTGTTTCGGTATAAATAACAACGCATTAAACTGAATTGGAGCATCAACACTCAGGTGAATATGGCACTCGGGGTCAGTAAAACCATGACTTACAAATTTGTAAAATTCGTTGTATTGTTCCGGTTTAATGTTCGATTTTGGTTCTTTCCACAGAGCGGTTATAGTGTTAACCTTCTCGGCAGCAAGATAAATAGGGTAAGAAATAAACCCTGAATGTTTTTTTATTATTCCTTCTAATTTTTGCTTATCAGCGTATTCATCGGCATCTTCTTTAAGGTAAATTTCAATTGAAGTTCCTCTGTTAACTTCATCCACCACTTCGGTGATTGTAAAATCACCTTTTCCGGTTGATTTCCAAATATACCCTTGCTCCGATGGGATATATGACCTTGTTTTGATCTTTACTTCCTCAGCCACCATGAAAACTGAATAGAACCCAACGCCGAAGCGCCCTATTATTTCTTTTGCGTCGGCATCGCCGGCTTTAATTGCTTTAATAAACTCAGAACTGCCCGATTTTGCAATAGTTCCGATATTTTTAATAAGTTCTTCTTTCGTCATCCCTATGCCGGTATCGGTGATTACCAACATTTTGGCATCTTTATCAAACGAAATTTTAATCTCAAGCGGAAGGTCTTTCTGAGCGTATTCCTCCCCTCTTAGAGAAAGAATCCGAAGTTTATCTAATGCGTCCGAAGCGTTTGAGATCAACTCTCTTAAAAAAATCTCACGGCTGCTATAGAGCGAGTGGACCAGAATATCGAGCAACTGATTGATTTCTGCCTGAAAAGAAAATTTTTCCTGCGCTTTGGTTTCCAATTCCTTTTGTCCTTTCTAATAGGTTTAATTGCTAATAGTGATAGAATTTCATAAATTTGCAACTACAAATATAACAATTTTCATCCCCCGAAACCGCCACAGGCTTTTGAATGTTTTTCCGTAAATTGTTACTGCTTCCTCTTTTTCTGTTAACTTTTGTGCTACTTTTGTTGACAGCCCTTGCTTTTTATCCATATATCTTTACAAATATTTACAAATTCCCGGCAATTAAACCTTTTTCGGGAGGTGAATGGTATAACCCCTATGCTGATACCTCGGGGAAGTGGTTCAAAGCCAACTTTCACGCTCACGCAAAGGCATGGTCGGGTTTAACCAACGGAAAATTTGTACCAAACCGGCTTGATTCCATTTACAGATCAATGGGGTACGATTTTATCGGTATTTCGGACTATCATAAAATTTCAAAAGCTACTGATACACCGGAGGAGGAGTTTTTCCCGATCTACGAACATGGTCTGAATATCTTTAAGCGACATCAACAAGCGTTAGACGCAAAAAAAATAGTGAATTTTGACTATCCACTCTTCCAAACTCTTCATCATAAACAGGATATGATCGAGAGGATGCGCCCTTACTCAAAACTTCTTGCTATTAACCATCCGGAATTTATGGACGCATACCCGCCTGATGATTTTAACTATCTTTCAAACTACACGCATATTGAAATTTTAAACCATTTCAGAACTTCATTGCCTCAATGGGATGCGGCGCTTACTGCCGGGTATCCCGCTTTCGGATACGGCAACGACGACTCGCACGACCAGAGCAACAAAGATGAAACCGGAAGGTTCTGGACTATGGTCCGGGCAAGCTCCCTCTTAAATAATTTGATTTTAGACGGACTGAGAAAGGGAAATTCAATAGCTGTAAAGGGTGATAGCGGTTTTGTGGATAATGAACTAAGATATCTTTTAATCGATGGTGATTCGATGCGGCTAAAACTGCAAAATCCTGCTGATTCAATCAGACTTATCTCAATGAACGGCTCGATGGTTTACACGGCAGTAAACTCTGATAGCCTTTCTTATTTCCTTCAAAAGGTGAAAGGATATTTAAGGGCAGAAATATACAACCCAAAAACCTCTTTTTTTCTTAACCCGCTGATTCGAACCAATGGTATCTTACCGGCATATAAACCTGTTAAAAATGCGGCTTTTTCTTTTGTATTCAGAGTGGTTGGTCTTATTATTTATTTAGTATATCTTGTAGTGGCATACAAGATTTTAACAAAGATGTTCAAAGTAATTTTCAGAAAAAGAGCCAAACACACTATTTAAGGTGGGTATTGTGTCGGTTTGTAAAGTATTTCGTTAATTTTAATTTTTTCGCTACTTACTGCTTAAATTTTAATCGAGACTGCCTTAAGTTGTAAAATACCCTCTAAAAACTGAACTTATACTTTACGCTTCATTGGTTTTATTCAATTTTATCAATCTAATTAAGGAAGCTAAATACTGAACTTATACTTTACAGTTCAGCGGTTTTTACTAAACCTTGCGCTATCCCCCGTTTTTGAAGAAGCCGGCAACATTATCAATTTCGTGCTTATCAGCCAGAAGAATTACGAGATCATCTTCTGAAATTCGTGTGCTGCCGGAAGGAATAACATATTTTCCCTTTCTTTCAATAAGCACTATCAACACTTCTTTTGGCAAACCGAGTTCAACAATCTTGTTTCCGCATGCAGGCGAACCGGGTTGAACGAACAAATCGAACAAAGTTTTATCATCATCGCGCCCGGTTTCAATATCAATCAACACCTTTTTAGTTAGAGTTTTCTCTGAAGTTACGCGCAGAAACCGTGCAGCAAACGGAAGCGACCACCCCTGCCCAAGCGCTGATAATATCACAACAAAGAAAACGAGATTAAAAACCTTATCACCGGCCGGAATATCTGCGGTTAGAGCAAAAGTGGCAAGAATAATTGGAACTGCACCCCTTAAGCCACCCCAAACGATAAAAAACTTTTCCCGCAAGTTGAACCTGCTGAAAATAAGAGAGATAAAAACAGCAATCGGGCGGGCAACAAATGTAAGAAAAATTGCAAACAAGATTCCAATCAGAGAAACTTCTATAAGCTTTGAAGGATAAATCAACAAACCCAATGTAATAAACATTCCTATTTGGCTGAGCCATGCAAGCCCTTCAAAAAAGCGGGTGGTGTTTGTTTTATGCTGGTATTCATACTTATTTGCCACTATACCCGCAAGATAAACGGCTAAGAAGCCCGAACCGGAAAGCAGTGCTGTGCCACTATAGATAGAAATTGCACCTGCCATAACAAACACCGGGTAAAAACCGGGCAGAAGAAAATCGAGTCGGTTCATTATCCATGCTATTGCTCTTCCGCCGGCAATTCCGGTTACGGCACCAATTCCAAACTGCATTAAAAAGATCAGGAAATATTCGTAAAGGGGTTTTTCCGGCAAAGTTATCACAGAAATCATCATTGCGGTAAGGAAGATAGCCATCGGATCGTTGCTGCCACTTTCCAATTCTAAAACCGGTTGAAGTATGCCCCCTAAGCTCATTTCTTTGGCGCGCAACACCGAAAAAACCGCAGCTGCATCTGTTGAAGCTATAACCGAACCGATAAGAAGTGAATATTTGAACTCGTAGCCGGCTACATAATAAAGAAACAACCCGGAGAATAACCCCGTTAAGACCACCCCAAGTGTCGCTAATGAAACTGCTGATTTGTAGCCCTTTTTAACAGATTCAAAATTTGTCTCTAACCCGCCCGAAAAAAGTATAAAAATAAGTGCAACAGTACCTATTGACTGTGCGAACTGGGCATTGTTAAAATCTATTCCACCGGGGCCCTCCGAGCCGGCAAGCATCCCTAAACCTATAAAAAGCAACAACGCCGGAACACCATAATTCTTTGTCAGACGGGTCACAAGTATCGCCAAAATCACAAGTACTGATAAAATCAGCAGTTTATCTTCAATCAATTGTTGCATCGGCTATTTTTTTATCTATTATTATTTTTTTCGGATTAATTATATTTTGATTCTGTTATTCAAAGGTTTAATTTTGTTTAAACTTTCTGTGATTTTTTTCCAATTTTCCTTCGGGATTTTCAGATGAGCAAACATAAATCTCATTCATTTATGAACGAGATATACAAGAAAAAACTCAGGCAAAATATTTTCACCTCTATTGCCGCGAATCTAAGAAGCAATATAACTATTGCACTTGGAAATCTGAATATTATTGAAGAAAATCGTGACGAAAAAACCAATTTTGAAGCACTAAAAGATATAAAATGCGCACTTAATAATTTAGAAGCGCTCTCTTCTCAGATCGACGGGCTTTCAAGTTCCGCTATGCCTGATTTTGTTCCCGGAAATGTTGACCTTGTTAAAATTCTGAATGTTGTTACCCAAAACTTAAAATTTCTGGCAGCACAAAAAGAAATCGACATCTTCTTCACGGGGGTTTACGATAAATATTTAACCTACATTTCACCTTTGATGATCGATCGGTTAGCCGGACATTTAATTTCGATGTTGATCCGGTCATCATTGCCTTCAAGCATCATTCGAGTCATTTTGCAACAAAAAGACAACAAACATGGGCAACTTTGTGTTATTTTTTCACCGTGTTATGATATTGTAAGAAAAGATTCCGAAATAACTCATTACGACCTGCTGACCTCACTTTCCGGAAATTTGTTAGATGCCTGCTTATACGAATCACTTTGCGAAACTTTTGACATTGATACTTCAATAATTCAGGAAGGTGACTCTCTTAAAGTGTTGATTCCGATGCCCCCGATGAGTGAAGATGAAAAGGAAGATGATTTTCTGATTAACTATAACTTATGGAGCACTTTTCGAATTTACGAGAACCAAAGCCCGGCGCAAGACGGTACCGCCACTTCGTTTGACGATGACCCTAACAAACAAATCATTCTTATTATTGAAGATAACCAGGAAGTGGGGCGATTCTTATCGAAAACTCTTCAGGATGAATACAGGGTTATTCAGGCTTTCAACGGTTTCGACGGCTTAAGAAAAGCCGTTAACCTTATCCCTGATCTGATTCTTTCAGATATTCACATGCCCGGCGTAAACGGAATAGACCTCACCCGTTTGATTAAAAACGATGAAAAAACCTCACACATCCCGGTGGCACTCATAACTGCCGACGCATACGAAGCAAACAAAATTATTGCTATTGAAGCCGGTGCCGACGAGATTTTGATTAAACCTGTCTCGCTGAAAGAATTAAAAGCACGGATTTCTGCAATTTTTTCCAACAGAGCGAAACTGCTGCGCAGTGTACTTTCCGGAACCCCAAATAAAGAAGAAATGGGCGCTATAGCAGAGGATAAATTTTTAGCTAAGCTTAATGAAATTCTG
The DNA here is from genome assembly GCA_008933765.1 of Ignavibacteriaceae bacterium. Taxonomy (GTDB): domain Bacteria; phylum Bacteroidota; class Ignavibacteria; order Ignavibacteriales; family Ignavibacteriaceae; genus UTCHB3. The sequence goes on from WBUK01000007.1 coordinate 14,202, forward strand.
GATCAAAATTTCTCGGAAGAAGATTTTAGCGTTGAGGACCTTAGTGACCTCGTAGGAATGAGCCAACGACAACTTCAGCGGAAAATTAAAGCGGTTACAGGGCGCAACCCAAACGGCTATATAAGGTATTTCAGGCTTAAAAAAGCAAAATATATGATTGTTAAACAGAAAGTTTCGGTGAGTGAGGCAGCGTACGCTTCCGGATTCAGTAATCTCTCTTATTTTGCCAAGTGCTATAAAGAACAATTTGGTGAATTGCCCTCAGATTCGGTTTGATATTTTTTTGAGAATTGAAATTTAAACTCTGACGAACCGCGCATCAAAAGCAGAGAATGCCTTTTAAATGGCTGTTTAATGAGATACGAGGGGCATTTGAGATGCAATTGAGTATCACATTATGATTAATGTCCAAAAATTGTTACTCTTTGTCGAATTTCTGTTAATTTCTCTTTGATTTTATATCTAATTTTGCAGTGAATTTAATAGGAACTTAATAAACTTTAAACCTTTTAATCGTCTTTAATAGTGCAAAAGATCCCGACGGGCTAGAAGTAGCCCGTTTTTTATTTTAAACTCTTTTAAACTCCTTTTTTTTATTTTAAACCATTTAGCTCTCCTTTCTTTTGCTTTACTTACATTTGTGGGTAATTTCTTTTTTTATTTTGGAGATCAAAAATGAGTTTTGAATTACGCGATTTTGGCTTTTCCCGAATTAAAGTTACACCCGTCGGTTTTGGCGCCGGTTATATCGGAAATGAAAACATTTCCGAAAAAAAAGCAGAGAAACTCCTGAATGGCGTTCTTGATATGGGTGTCAATTTAATTGACACTGCCAGAAGTTACGGTGAATCTGAATATAGAATCGGTAAATTCTTAAACAAACGCAGAAGCGAGTTCATCCTTTCAACAAAGGTTGGCTACGATGTTGAAAATGTTGAAGACTGGACTGCGGAAAGCGTAACTAAAGGAATTGAAAAAGCCTTACGAATTCTTAATACTGACTACATTGATATTGTTCACCTGCACTCGTGCAACAAAGATATTCTTGAAAGAAGCGATGTTATTGAAGCTCTGCTCCGCATGGTACAGGAAGGCAAAGTTAGGTGCCATGCTTACTCCGGCGACAATGAAGCTTTAGAATACGCCGTTTTCAGTGATAATTTTGCCGCAATTCAATCTTCTATTAATATTGCTGATCAGAAAACCATTAATACCTGCCTCTTCCCTGCAAAACAAAAATATATGGGGGTTCTTGCTAAGAGACCTCTGGCTAAGTTTGCCTGGGGCGAGGGTGCAAACCTTAATGACCCGATTGTTGCTGAGTACAGACGGAGAATTTACGAAATGAATATCGATTTCGGCATGCCACTTGAAGAAGCAATGACGAGGTTTGCGGCTTTTACTTATGGGGTTGACTCGGTTTTGATCGGAACTACTGATTTAAAGCACCTGAAAGCCGCTGTTAAAGCTGTTGAAAAAGGAAAATTAAGCGATGAGATGATTGACCGCATCAGAAACCGGTTTAATGAAATCGGAAAAGACTGGAGCAGCCTGACTTAGTCGGGCACTACTTTAAATTCAGACAGAGCATTGGAACTTTTCTTCGGTGCTAACCTTAAAGTTTTCGGAACTGAATTGATCTTGATTTATTGGCACAGTATTCTGAGAGTCTGAATTTTTTATTTGTGGGTTCTATTTGCTTCTCTCATGGGTTCTATTTGCTTCCCATGTGGGTTCTATTTGCTTCCCTCATGGGTTTAATTTGCTTCTCATGTGGGTCCAATTTACTCCCCCTGTGGGTTCTATTTGCTTCCTATGTGAAATTTTTAAGAAATAGGAGACATGAAAAATACTTTTTGGTTTTATGCCGGTTTTCTGCTGACTCTTGGTCAGTAAACCTCGCTTTTTTGTAAAAATCTCAATCTTAAAAGTTGTTATTAAAGGTTCTTCTTAAAAACTGTTTTAAAAGATTATTTTTATGATTGCTTTTTTCTATCATAAGGAGATAAAATGAAACGATACATACTTTATTTAATGCTTTCACTATTATTTACCCCAAACTTGTTTTCGCAGTTAACGGTTAAGTTTAACGGCGAACTTAGAACAAGATTGGAGATTGATGCGCGTAATTTCAACAGAAATGGCGAATGGCAAAACTACATCGATAATCGCGCCCGGCTTGGTGCTGTTGTTTCTAATAATGATGATTTTGACTTTGTTTTTAAAATCATTGACTCGAGAACTTTTGGCCAGGCAGGTGTTCAAAACAACTTCAAGAATATCGACCTGAACGAGGTTTATTTGAAACTTAATAAGGGCGATTGGGAGTTTATTCTCGGGCGTCAGGAGGCAAAATATTACAACGGAAGAATTATTGCCCCCTCCGATTGGGGTAATGTACCGATTGTTTTCGAAGGAGCAACTGCGCGTTATTCAGGAAAGGGTTACAGATTAAACGCTTTCGCTTTCAGAACCGCTGAGAGATTATTACCTGATGACGATTTTGACAGAAATCTGTTTGGTTTATTCACCGAATTTAGGCTCTCAGATAATGTTCAGTTCAATCCATTTTTATTGTACGATAGGGCAACACCTCCATCGGAACTTTCAAGGTTAACACTCGGGGCTAATTCTGTCGGGTATTTAGGTCCCTTTAACTACGACTTTGATTTTGCGTATCAATTAGGAAATATCTCAGGGGGAAAAAATATTTCTGCCTTAATGGCGGCTATTACTCTTGATTATAATTTCAGAACTCAATCAAAAGCATCTGTAGGTGTTGGCTTCGATTTCTATTCCGGAGATGCAGACCCCAATGATGATAAATCCACTGTTTTTGATAATTCTTATTCTTCAAAACATGGTTTTCTGGGGGATATGGATTATTTTAAGTTGATAGCAACCAGTACCTGGAATTTGGGCGTAATGGATTTTTATGCTTATTATAAAATGGCATTAGCTCCATGGTTAGCCGCAAAGTTAACAGGGCATTATTTCAACTCAGATGTTGTTTTGAAATTGAATAATGGCGACGAATTATCAAATTATGGTACTGAAGTTGATCTTTCTTTCTTAGCGAAATATAATGAGTACATAAATTTCATGTTCGGGGGCGCTACTTTTCTGCCCGGCGATATTTTCAAAAATAAATTTGGAGATGAAACGGCGTTTTGGTTTTATGCCGGATTTCAGCTTTCTTTTAGTCAGAAGTAGAGTTTGATTTGGTAACCCCTGTTTTACGGTTTTATATTTGATTCGTTTACTTGATAATACTATTATCAGCCATAGCCGGCGTTTTTTTGTTCCTTCAGCTTATTTTTCTTTACGGAATCAGGAAATCTTCCGTTCGGCATGTCAAAAATAATGCGACAGGAAATCGGGGCTATTTTTCCATTGTTATTGCTGCCAGAAATGAAGAGAAAAACCTGAGTCGGTTGCTCGATTCACTTCTGGCACAATCTTATCCGCTGAAATTGTATGAAATCTTATTATGTGACGACCACTCATCCGACAGAACCGTAGAAATTGCCCTGAATTATAAAAACCGGCTTCCAAATCTTTCAATTATAACCCCCGAAAAAAACGAACCGACCGGCAAAAGAAGCGCTCTTTCAAGAGGAATTGCCGCTGCTAAGCACGACCGGATTTTAATAACCGATGCTGATTGCTTCATGGGCAAAGACTGGCTTGAAACCCTTGACCTTTATTTCACAAAAAGCACTGATATGCTGGTCGGTCAGGCGCCGTTGGTTAAAGATAAAGGATTTTTCAACGGCTTATCTTGTTTTTCCAACCTCCGCTCTTTCTTGATTATCAGCTCATCATTCGGGCTGGGTTACCCGGTTTCGGCTATAGCACGGAACTTTGGGTTCAGAAAAGCTACATTTCAAAAAGTAGGCGGCTACAAATCAACTGAAGGTTCACTCGGAGGGGATGATGATCTGTTGCTTAAAGCATTCATAACCTATGGCTGCAAAATTAATCTGTGTAACAACCCGGAAGCGGCAGTTTTTTCAAATACAATTGAGGGAACAAAAGGTTATCTCAAACAAAAAGCGAGGCACACACAAGCTTCAAAGTTTTATTCTGCCAAAGCAAAAATGATGCTGGGTTTGTGGCATTTCCCTAATCTGTTGTGTTTATTTGCCCCTGTTTTAGTACCCTGGTATCCGATCACCGGAAGCCTGTTTATCCTTAAATTTACGGTTGATTTATTAACCTTACATAAATATCAACGAGAGCAAAATTATTCGTTTAAGTTGCATGAACTCATTTTTTATCAGTTTTTTTATGAAATTTTCTTGATTATTAATTATCTTGCATCTCGATTTTCTAAATTTGATTGGAAATAATTTCACTATTCAGGTAACTTAATGGAAATAGTATCAATTCTCAGAGGGATTCTTGGGGTCGGTGTGCTTCTTGGGATCGCCTTCCTTCTATCCAACAACAAAAAAAATGTCAACTGGCGCTTAGTTGCCGGTGGTTTGTCTATTCAATTTGTCCTCGCGATTTTCCTGATTAAGGGGCAGGCAATGTCGGAGTTTTTTGCACCACTCGGCTGGGTTAAGTCTTTTTTCCAGTGGGTTAGTTCATTTTTCGTTGTAATTCTCGAGTACTCTGAGGCTGGTGCTTCATTTGTATTTGGTAACCTGGCGGTATCACCGGGGAAAGATGGAAGCCTCGGTTCATTTTTCGCCTTTCAAGTTCTGCCGACAATTATCTTTTTCGCTTCATTAATTGCCATTCTCTACTACTTAGGTGTGATGCAGAAAGTGGTTCAGGCGATGGCTTGGGTGATGGCAAAGATTATGGGCACAAGCGGTGCTGAATCTTTATCGTGTACGGCTAACATTTTTGTCGGGCAAACTGAAGCCCCCCTGATAATTAAACCATATTTGGATAAAATGACTAAAAGTGAGATGCTAACCGTAATGACGGGAGGTATGGCAACAATTGCCGGTGGTGTTATGGCGGCTTACATCCAGATGTTGGGGCAATCGTTTGCCGAATCAAGAGGTGTTTCACTTCAGGATGGGCAGCTTTTGTTTGCCACACAGTTGCTGAGCGCTTCGGTTATGGCTGCACCGGCTGCGCTGTTAATTTCAAAAATTATCTTCCCTGAAATGGATGAACCTGCCACACGGGGAACTGTAAAACTATCGGTCGAAAAAAACGGCTCCAATGTGATTGAGGCGGCATCAAACGGTGCTATGGATGGTCTTCACTTAGCACTTAATGTTGCCGGTATGCTGATTGCTTTCATCTGTTTGATCGCACTTTTTAACGGCATCTTGGGATGGGTTGGCGATATTACCGCACTAAACCCAATTTTAGTTAAAGAATATGGCTCACCCCTCAGTTTCCAGTTGTTGATCGGCTTTATTCTGCAGCCGGTAGCAATTGCTATCGGGGTGCCATTTAACGATACTTTAAGTTTCGGCAGTTTACTCGGCACAAAAACCGTGTTAAACGAGTTCGTTGCATATCTTGATCTTGCTGCAATGGTTAAGGATAATGTTATTGCTGATCCTAAATCAATTTTTATGGCTTCTTATGCGCTTTGCGGGTTCGCAAACTTTTCATCCATTGCCATTCAGGTTGGTGGAATTGGCGCCCTTGCGCCTGACAGAAAATCTGATTTGGCACAACTCGGTATTAAAGCAGTGATTGGCGGAACCCTTTCAACACTCCTTTCTGCAACTATTGCAGGAATATTCTTCTAAAAGAATTGGTGTTAAATTGTGAAATGCTGTGAAAACTCTGACTCTGCTAAAAAATTAACGATGGATATCTTTCTGAAATGATTGACTTAGAGTCCCACTATGGTGAGCTTTTAGATATACTAAAAAAAGATTTGGAGGGTGAAGTAATTCACCTTGCAATTGTTCTTGGTTCCGGGCTGGGTAAATTCCCTGAAACAATTAAAATAGTTAAAACCTGGGATGGAGATAACCTGCCGAACTACCCCCGCTCTACGGTTGAGGGGCACTCGGGAAAACTTATCCTGGGCGATATTGAAGGGAAAAAGTGCTTAGTCTTTCAAGGCAGATTTCACTTCTATGAAGGCTATCAGGTTCATGAAACTATAGTGCCCTCAATAATTACAAAATATCTTGGTATCCCCTATCTCTTACTTACCAATGCTGCCGGAGGGGTAAACCTCGATTTTGAACCGGGCGACTTGATGCTATGCACTTCTTTCCTCGGGTTTGGTATTAAACCTGAACTTGACCAGGTAATGAAAATAGCTCAACTTGAAGACAGGAACAACTTTCTGAAAACACCTGACCCCGATTTTAACGACATAATTATCTGGTCGGCACTTGAGGAGAAAGTGCACCTGAAAGAAGGGGTTTATTGGTACAACAAGGGACCCACATACGAAACCCCGGCAGAAATAAGGATGGTGGATAAGTTTGGCGTCAGCGCCGTTGGAATGTCAACCGTTGCTGAGGCATATTGGGCTTCCGCAAACGGTGTTAAGGTCAGCTGCATCTCGTGCATTACGAACTACGCTGCGGGGCTTTCCCCACACAAACTGAGCCACGAAGATGTTACGATTGCCGCAAAATTAGTGGAAAATAAATTCAACAGATTAGTCAGAAGAATTGCCGCCTACTTTGAGTAGAACCGGTTTAGTTGAGTTAAAAATACAATTAATCTGCCTGTTTTAAGTAGAACCGGCTCAAATTAAATGCGGAATACAATACAGCCGTCTCACTTCTGAGTCGGTTTTGTGTAAGGTGGAAAAGATTCTCTTTTTCAAACTTAGCCAGTTCGCGCCGGCTCAAACCACCCTCCGGTCCCGTTATTAAAATGTACCCGGTGGTAGGGTCAGGTGTAAAATCCGCAAAACTTTTTCCTGCTTCCAGATCAAACCCGATTATTTTTGAGCCCCTGTCAAACAAGCTATCAAACTTAGGTACAAATTGAATTTCAGGAGCAAACGGATTGAAAGACTGTTTTGCGGCAGCAATTGCAGTTTTTCTCCATTGCTCAACCTTGAACCCCTTCCCTACTGTGAAATCTGACTCATAAAAAACAAACCTTGAAAAACCCGTTTCGACAAGTTTTTCAAGGCAAAATTTAATTTTATCGTTGCTTTTCAGGCGAGGGATAGCTATTTCAATTTGAGAGAGACGATTTTCAATTTTGTGAGTAGCAATAAGTTTACACTCGATTTGCTCGTGATCTGTTTGGTTAATCAACACTTCAATTATTGAACCGTCACCTTCGGTAATAAAGATTCGATCACCAATCTTATGCCTCATAACCTTGAGAATATGATCGATATCATCACCCTGAAAAATTAGATTTTCATCCCGGTGGGTTATTTCTCCCCAAAATAATTCCTCACCTGCAAAGCGTTTCATTTCTTTTTATTTGAAATAATAGCGTACCCCGATTGCACTGTTAAAATCAAAATGTGTATCTGGCACTATATCTAACAAAGGCACTATTTCAAGAAAAATATCGAACGGTGCTTTAGGAAACTCGTAAGCCATTCCTACAGGCACTCTGACCCCAATCCGGCTTTTTTCCTGCAGCTTAATTCTGCCGCCAATACCAAAATAAACCGGTAACCTTCCGCTGCGCACTTTCAAAAAATCGTTGTCGTGATAAAGATAATCAGCGTGAATATGCAGCGCTGCTTCTTTCTTGAACGACCATGCTACGGCGGCATCAATTGCGTGATCCTTACTCAAAAATAACTTTGCAGATAGACCCGTCGGTTCACCAACGATTATTCCTGCGCCAAACCCTCCAACCTGTGCAAATATTGAAGAAGCCGAAAAAAGCAGAAATACGATTACGGATCTGAATATTTTCATATTTTTCCTTTCAGAATTTTTCTTTTTGTCGTTCCAAAAATAAGAAAACGGCAGTTTATGAAAACAGTAATAAGGTTGACCTATGTTCTTAGTTGAAAAATATATATCATTTGGTGATTGCGACCCGGCAGGTGTGATATTCTTCTCACGGGTTTTTGATATTGCACACACAGTATATGAAAAATTCCTTTTTGATAATAATCTGGGAGATTATTTCGCTAATCGGGAAGTGCTTATTCCTCTTGTGCATGCGGAAGCTGACTATAAAAAACCGCTGCGAACAGGCGATATTGTGAACGCTGTTGTAAGACTTGCAGAACTTAAAGAATGTTCTTTTAAGCTTTCCTACTCAATTTTTGATAAATCGGGGAAAGTTGCCGTTACTATTAAAACTGTGCACACAACTGTTACGAAAGCCGAATTTAAGAAATGCCCCGTACCGGAGGATTTGAAAACGGCTTTACTGAAAATTAGGGATTAAAGATTTTGGGTTTAGGGTTGTTGCTTGATGTTTATGGTTTTCGTTTATGGTTTGAGATTTTGTATTTATGATTTGGAAATATGGTTTAAAGTTAAAAAAGTAACTTTTGTGCAGCAACCGCATCAGGTTTCCCCGATTCGGTGAGCGGAATTGAATCAACAACTGTGAGGTATTTAGGCACTTTATAGGCTGCTATTTTCTCACGGAGATAACCATAAAGATCTGCAAGATCGATGGTTAAGTTACCGGTTACTAAAGCTGATATTGCATCCCCCCATTTACTGTCTTGAATGCCGAAGACAAATGCTTCATCAACGCCGGGGTATGATTTTATCGCCCTTTCTATCTCCTGGGGGTCAACATTAATTCCGCCGGAGATCAAAACTCTGTCCCCTCTCCCCTTTAAAATGAAGTATTGAGGTTCAGATTGAGCCTTTTGTTTTGCGTTCCTATCACTTTGCTGCGGATTAGGGATTAACTCAGCCAAATCACCGGTATTGAAAAAGCCGTCTTTTAACACGGTGGCACTGAGTTTTTCATCATCCAGATAACGGCTGAAAAGATGATTCGATTTCAGCAATAAAACCCCATCTTTTACGGAAAGATTCACACCTTGAATTGCTCTGTATTTTGGCTTAAATTGCTCAGAATATTCTGATGAGTTAGCAGATTTTACCCGATCTTCTATTTGAAGATCCGGCTGTAAATCTCCAAAATCCGGGGAATCTGATATATTTTCATCCTCCGTTAAAAAATTTGAAAGGTCGCACATTGAGATAAAAGCAGCGGTTTCTGAGGAACCATAAACCAAAACTATTGGGTAACCTGCCGCTACCGCATGTTTCAACAACTGTGTTTCAGCAGTGGCACCACCGAGTAAAATTTTTCGAAATTTCCCTCGGTATTTTTGATTTGAAAGCTCGTTTTTAAGTTGAGCCGGAACCCAGGATACTATCGTTGGTGCGAAACCTTCGAGAAAAGCACCAATTTTCTGTTCATTACTTTCTCCAATTTTATGTGCCTTATTATCTTCAATTTTTTGTTTTTTGCTTTCAGCGGTTTTGCGTTTTTTAACATCGGTTGATTTAACCACTAAAGAAACATCGGTTACAGAAATCCCGTCCTGAATCAAACCCGATTTATTACGATCAGTTGATTCAACAATTAACGGTACCCCTGCAACGGCAGCACGAAGCATAATCATAAAACCCGAAATATGGTTCAACGGCAACGAAAGCAACCATCGGTCTGTCGGAACAACTGAAAGAGCGCTGTTTCCGTCCTCTGCTGCAGATAAAAGTGAACTGAACGAATGAACAACCGCTTTCGGTTTCCCCGAGCTGCCTGAAGTCAGAATAACAACAGCATCCTCACCGGTTACTTCGTATTTACTCTTTATTATTCTGTGCGCGCTCTGTAATTCTTGATGAAAATTTTTAACGCTTGGGTTTCCCGAAAATTCTGTCCCATCATCCAAATTTGAAAAATTCGCTGTCCGGGAGTTTCCCTTCAAGTTGGATGGATCCATTATTTCCTGATTTTCTTTCAATCCTGAAAATTTCTTCGATTTTGATAAATCTGCCGGATAACTTAACTTTAGTTCGGTACTGTTAAACACTCCGTCAAAAATTGTTGCAGCAGGGTTGAATCTTTCAATCAATGCTTCAACCTCAAAGGAAGTTGCTCTTGAAGATATTAAGATTGGCAGAAAATGATTTTCAACAGAAAAGATAAGAGAAGAAATGAAAATAAGCGGGTTTTCACTTCGAATTAAAACGGTTCCTGACTTTGGTTGCTCACTTTCAATTTCAGCCCTACTTTTCGTTTCAACATCGACTCTAATTTTCTTCTGAAAATCAAAACCAATCTCTCCGGCTCTAAAGAAAGCATAATTCGCTTCGATTTTTAGATTAGTGGGAAGAAGCCCTTCTTGCTGCAGTAACTTCACGAGTGAAGTCTCAGCAACAATTCGAAGATTTTTTAGATAAGTAAGAAAACGATTCCGTGCATTTTCACCCGGCATAATCGATTACACTAAAGAATGATACCGACGGCAAACAAAACACCGTAAATAGCCGAAAGTCTTGCCGTCAATTCCAAAGCCGGGTTAAGTTCTGTACCTGTGCGGTTAATCAGCATCACTATCAGTTTATAAGCAAACGGTAGGGTCAGATACGGTAAAAATATCCAACTGTTCAAATCATAATAAAGAAACATAATTAAAGGTACAGAGAAAGAGGAAAGCAAAAGAACAAGGTACTCACCTACTGCAAAGTTTTTACCCAGAAGCACAGCAAGGGTTTTTTTACCGGCGATACGATCCTGCTCAATATCTCTGTAGTTGTTAACAACCAGGATATTAGTAACCAGTGCCCCCACAGGAATTGACGACAGAAGGGCTTGGCTTGAAATGTAGCCCGTGTTAATGAAGTAAGTTCCAATCGTCCCGACAAACCCAAAGAAAAGAAAAACAAAGATATCCCCCAACCCGTTATACGCCAGTGGAAAGGGACCTCCAGTGTACATAAACCCGGCAATAATGGATAAAACTCCAATCGTTAGTATGAAAAATCCCGCATGATATACAAGATAGAGCCCCAGCAAAAAAGCGGCACCAAAAGTAAGATAAATTGCAATTTTCATCTCTTTTTCAGTTACCCACCCCTCGTTCAATGCTCTTTTTGGTCCGACACGGTGCTCTGTATCAGCACCTTTTTGGAAGTCATAAAGATCGTTCGTGTAGTTTGTTGCTATTTGAATCAGCAACGAGCAAAGCAAAGCAACCACCGAGGCAGAAGTGCTAAAATTGTGTTCAGCCACCGCCAGAGATGTACCTACAATAACAGGTACGAACGCTGCAAAAAGCGTTTTGGGCCTTGCTGATAGAAAAAATGCGGTAAATTTGTTCATACTATCTCATTTTTCAGGGAAATTTACGGAACTCCGGAGAAATTTACGAAATTTCAGGTGAATTTTACGAACTTCAGGGAAATTTTACGACCTCAATCGAAAAAATACCGAACTTTGGGAAAAATAAACGAACTTCAGATGAAGTTAAATTATCTCAAGGAAGTTTCGGGAATTTATCAAATTCGGGTTTTCTTTTTTCTAAGTACGCTTTTTTGCCTTCCTGCGCTTCTTCAGTCATATAGAAAAGTAAAGTTGCATTTCCGGCAAGTTCCTGAATACCCTGCTGACCATCCAACTCCGCATTAAAAGCTGATTTTAACAGCCTAAGCGCCAACGGGCTCATCTGCAACATTTCTTTTGCCCATTGAACCCCCTCGGCTTCCAATTGATCGACCGGAACAACTTTGTTCACCATCCCCATATCATACGCTTCCTGAGCGGTATATTGACGGCAAAGGTACCAAATTTCACGGGCTCTTTTTTGCCCTACCATTCGGGCTAAATAGGAAGCGCCAAAACCTCCGTCAAAACTGCCAACTTTGGGGCCTGTTTGACCAAATATTGCATTTTCTGCAGCGATTGTAAGATCGCAAACCACATGTAAAACATGCCCACCCCCAATTGCATATCCGGCTACTAATGCAACCACAGGTTTCGGAATGCTTCTTATTAATTTTTGAAGATCAAGCACATTCAGACGCGGGACGCCATCGCCGCCAATATAACCCTGATCCCCTCTGATCCTTTGATCACCGCCTGAACAAAAAGCGTATTTACCGTCAGCTGATGGGCTTTTTCCGGTTAATAAAATGACTCCAATTTTCTGATCTTCCCTCGCATCAGTGAAAGCATTATACATTTCAATAACGGTCTCAGGACGGAATGCATTCCGCACTTCGGGTCGGTTAATCGTAATTTTGGCAATGCCGTCAGCTTTTTCGTATAAAATGTCGGTGTATTTCCCGACTGATTTCCAGTTAATTTCCATAACAATTCCGGTTTTCAGTTCAAATCAGTTAAAAATTTCAAAATAAGAGCCACAGTTTCTTTCGGTTTTTCAATGTAAACAGTGTGCCAGCTCTCTTTAACAACAAAATGTTGAAAGTCTTTGTTCATCCGCGAAAGCCTCTCAGCAATTTTGCAATATTTTAAGTCGTTTTTCCCGGTTATCAGTAACCCTTTTTGATTAAAGCGGTTACCTCCGTAGAATTTTGAATGATTAAGTACTACTTCTCCTGTTCCGCTTATTTTCAAGTAAAGCGGTGTCATAATACCGGTTCGGCTTAATTTTGAGTGAAGTGGTGCCATAACACCCGTTCCGCTCATTAATAAATAGTTGCTTAAAACTTCAGGATCATTTTTAAGGCGTTGCTCCCTGTAATCCGACATAAATTCTTCCGGCAAGTTTTTAAGCCCGTTAAACATATCGAGAGAAAGCCATTTTTCAAGCCATTCAGCCGTTCCTTTTTCCCTGATTTCTTTTGCAAGTGCCCTGTCGGCTTTTTTTCTTTTTTTCCTTTCAAGGTCATCCGCAATTCCGGGAGTGGAACTTATTGCCACAAATCCTTTTTGTGTTTTAAGAATTTCATTTGCAGACAAATAAAACACTATTCTCCCTCCGGCGGAATAGCCACACGGCACTACTGAGCCAATTTTGTTAGCCTTAACAATTGTTTTTATTATATCTGCAATTGCGGAAAATGAGTAAAGATTAAGGTCATCCCCTTTTTCGGATTCACCACAGCCCGGCAGATCCATGGTTAAATAACTTTGCTCAGGTGGCAGATAACTGATTAAACTCTCCCAGTCCCGCGAAGAACCGCCAAATCCGTGAATAAACAGAAGAGTGTGCCGGCTGCCCTCGTTGTGATAGAGATAATTAATCCCCACACCATTAAAAATTAATTTCGCCAATTATACCATTCTCTCAATTAATCCATTCCAGGAATTAATCAATTTCACTAATTAATTAATTCTCGCCACTAACCAATTCCATCGATTAACCAATTCCATCAAATAACCAGCTCAATCAAATAACCAATTCCATCAAATAATTAATTTCATTCAACAATCAATTCCATCCGATAATCACAAAACAAAAATCAGTTGATCTTCAGCGAATAAATAAAACCTGTAAGCACTCGTCCAATATCGTAAAGTGCCTCGATACTGATGTTCGAAAGATCGTCTTGTGTTGTGTGCCAATAGCCTCTTCTTGGGTTGGAGGAATCGCCCCCGACAAGATCAGCATCAATAATATCTATTGTTTTAATTCCCGCTTCGTTCAGCGGAACATGATCGTCATAAATCTGCTGAGATCTGTAATCTTTAAATCTCCAGTTCCCGAGCGATTGCGCATACCGCCAGAGGAGTTCCACAACATCACCGGCATACTGAACGGAAACCGGCTCGCGGTTGAATACAGCGTCGATATCACCAACCATATCGAGTAAAATTGCGAATTTCGGACGGAATTTTAACGGGAAGTTTGCGGCATAATACTTTGAGCCAAGACAATACCCCTCTAAGCTGCCTGATTCACCATAGTCTTCAGCGTCAAAAAGCACAATATCAACACCTATTTCGGGGTTTTGTTTACCCAGAATTTGGGCAAGTTCCAATAAAACTGCAGTGCCGCTGGCGCCGTCATTTGCCCCGGGTATGGGTGTTTTCTTTTTCGCTTCATCTTTATCCTGGTCAGCATGCGGGCGGCTGTCCCAGTGTGCACAAAGCATGATTCTTTTATCATTCTCGGGTTTAAAAGAGGCGGTAATATTGGTAAATTTCAAAGTTTCGCCGGTTGGAACCGTCGCTTCAAAATTCTGCTGAGTTACTAAAGCACCCGTTTCCGATAACACCGAAATCAGATATTCTTTTGTTTGCCTGTAGGATTCAGTTCCCGAAACCCTGGGACCAAATTCAACCTGTTTTTTCAGATGAGCGAAAGCGCGAAGACTGTCAAATTTTGGAAATGAGTCGATTTTCATCAATTCGTAAAGAGGTTTAGTGTTTTCAACCGGCTGATCTGTTTTTTTGTCACCACAACCTGCAAACAACAGTATTAGTGAAACACCAAAAGTTAAATAAAGTTTCGTTTTCATTTTTAGTTATATTTTACAATTAGTTCGCAGATCTTATCCTGAAAATCTCTTGCAACAGCAGTAGGTCCGGTAAAGTTCTGCATTAAAATCGAGAAAGAGATAAGGTCGCCACTCTCAGCTTTAACATATCCGGAAAGAGTACTTACACCTGAAAGGCTTCCGGTTTTCGCTCTTAAATTGCGAAAACACTTTCCCCCTTTCATTCTGCCTGAGAGTGTACCATCCACACCGGCTATCGGAAGTGAATTATAAAAAATTTGGTAAAGGTCCCCGCCGGTTTCTTGTATCATATTCAGCAACCTCACAAGCAAATCAGCACTTGCAACATCGTAGCGCGAGACCCCTGAGCCGTCAGCAAATCTAAAACCGGCCGGTTTAACGCCTGCTTTAATTAACAGACTGTCCAAATATTTTTTGCCGTCGTTAAACGAAACATTTTTCTTTCTGTGTAACCCGCCAAGCGAAAGAAGCACCATTTCAGCGTACAGGTTATCACTTTTTTTGATCATTTGGTTAATTAACTTTGAATATATATGGTTAAATTCGTAAAGCGTGGTCATTTGATACGGCTCGTATTGAGTTTTTACTGAACCTTTAACCGAAATCCCGCCTCTTTGCAAAGTTTCTTTCAGAAGTGTACCAAAATATAATTCAGGTTTCCAAACATTAAAATTATAAACAAATGCCTGTGAACCGGCAGCAATGCTCCCTTTAACAAAAATTTTGTTTGTGCGCTCTAAATAATCGCGCCAAACCCGAAGATCGTTATAATTGCCCGTTTTCGCATCATTTTCAACCGTAAAATATTCACTCACGGGATACACAGCTACCACCGGTGCACCACCCACTTTAGGAGAAACCGTAACTTTAACTGTGTTATCGTTGATATTCAACGCCGACATAAAAGGTGAACTCACTGCTCCGTCGTCATCCCACATCCAACCTTCACCCCAAAAAAGTGAATCTTTGAAAGATACATCAACAAGGATATCCCCCGTAACTTCTTTAATTCCTGTTGCACTGAGCACAGACAACATTTTATTCAAGCTGTCTAACTTAAAATCAGGATCACCGTACCCGACAACTACCAAATCGCCGTTCAGTCTGTTTCCTTCAATTTTGCCGGTATAACCAAAAGAGGTACGAAATTGATAATCTTTCCCCAAGAAATATAGCCCCGCCAAACCTGTGATGACCTTCATATTCGAAGCCGGGTTCATCAGTTTATGTTCGTCTTTTGCAAACACTTCTTTTTTCTTAGTTATATTATATATTTTAATTCCGGAATTGCAGGTCGTGAAAAACGGATCGTTTAAGAGGGTTTGCATTTCGGTTGTAAACGAACTTCCCTGCCCAAAACCGGAAACTGAGAAGAGAGCAACAACTATCAGTACGGTAAATTTTTTAATATACAATTTCTGTCCTTAAAGCTATTTCTTCTAAAATTGAGGAGACGCGGATACATTTACTGTATTTACCGGTAAATACTTCCGCTTTTCCTTCGTTATGTGCCTTCATTGTTAAATAAACTGCCCGTTGAGTTGAACAATTTATCGCTTTAATCAGTTGTGTTATTACCTCCTCGAACGAATGAAAGTCATCATTATAGAGGATAACACGGGCTTCATATTTAGTTGATGAACCTGTTTCGATTTCTTCCAAGAGCTCAAGCGCAGCATTTTCCTGCTGTTTTCGCTCAGGAAGGTCATCGGTTTGATTGCGTATTCTCAGAAATTCGTGTTCATTCATAGTGTTTCACCAAAGTATTTAAAACCCCGTACCCAAATTTAAAGAAAAAACATTCATCTTTATTATGTTTGTAGTTTGTTTCATATAAATTCATACTCTCGGAGGTCAGATATGAAGATAGCTGTCTGCGTCAGCAATGTGCCTGATACAGCTACTAAAATCAAAATTGCTGCCGGCGGAAAAGAAATAGATAAAACCGGCGTAACCTTTATTGTAAACCCTTATGACGAGTTCGCTATCGAAGAAGCCGTTAAAACAAAAGAAAAGTTCGGCGGTGAAACCGTGGTAATTAGCGTCGGGGACGACCCAAATAAAGAAATCATGAGGAAAGCCCTCGCTATGGGGATCGATTCCGGTGTGTTGCTTAAGACATCGGAAACTCTCGATTCTAACGGCGTAGCGACACTTCTGGCAGAGGAAATAAAATCGGGCGACTACGACATTGTCTTTATGGGTAAGCAGTCGGTTGATTTCGATTCTTCAACAACCGGTCAGTTGACTGCACAAAAAGCCGGTTTTAATTGTGTTTCTGTCTGCGTTTCGTTAGAATTTGACGGTAACAACATCACAGCAGAAAGAGAAATTGAAGGCGGCAGAGAAGTGGTTAAAACTACACTTCCGGCGGTTATAACTGCACAAAAAGGCTTAAACGAACCCCGCTACCCAAACTTAAAAGGAATAATGGAAGCCAAACGGAAACCATTGGCTGAAAAACCACTTTCTGCTCCCGCTCCTTTAGTTGAGGTTGTGGAACTTTCGTTACCCCCCGCAAAAGCAGCCGGAAAAATTCTCGGAAGCGACGCTTCTGCAGTGCCGGAACTGGTTCGTTTGTTGAGAGAAGAAGCTAAAGTGATTTAAGGAAAGGATGTTATGGCAAAAATGATTGTAGCCGTTATTGAACAAAGAGACGGTAAAATAAAAAAAGCAGGCTATGAAGCTGCTTCAACCGCTGCAGCTTTAGCTTCCAAATTGGGATGCCCGGTTGCTGCGTTAATTCCCGCAAGCACGGTTGAAAACCCTGAAAAAATAGCCAATTATGGCATCAGTGATATTAAAATATTAAATGCTTCTGCTTTTGCTAATTATTCACAATCCGGTTACGCCGGTGCGATTGTTGATCAGGTAAATGCGATGGGGGCAGATGTTTTGGTTTTTGCAAACACCGCAATGGGAAAAGATTTAGCCCCTTTTGTTGCGGCTAAACTTAATGCCGGTGTGGTTGCTGATGCCACCCATATTGATGACGAAGGCGGCAAATTAACAGCGATAAGACCTATTTTTGCCGGCAAAGCGCTGCAAAAAGTTGTGCCTACCTCGGAAATTAAGGTTTTTTCACTGCGTCCTAATGTTTTCCCGCTTGTGGAGTCTTCAGTTGCTCCGGCGGTTACCACCATTCCGATTGATTCACCTGACCTTTCTTCAGCAGCGGTTGAAATAAAAAAAGCGGGTGAAAAACTGGATGTTGCCGAGGCTGATATTGTGGTTTCAGGCGGGCGCGGGCTTAAAGATGCCGAGCAGTTCCGTCTTATTGAAGAGCTTGCAGCAGTTCTTGGCGGTGCAGTTGGCGCTTCCAGAGCCGTAGTTGACGCCGGCTGGCGCCCTCACTCCGAACAGGTTGGGCAAACCGGTAAAACCGTAACCCCTTCGCTTTACATTGCTTGCGGCATTTCAGGCGCAATACAGCACCTTGCGGGAATGACTTCGTCTAAATATATTGTGGCAATTAATAAAGATAAAGACGCCCCGATTTTTTCCATCGCAGATTATGGTATCACCGGGGATGTTTTTGAAGTGTTGCCCCCTTTGATTGAAGAACTGAAAAAAGTGGTTTCTCATTGAATAAAATAGAGTGTGAAGTACTCGGTCTCTCTACCAGCCCCGCCGGCGGCGGTGCTTTCGTCCTCGTGTTAAAAGAGATTGACGGAGAGAGAAAACTGCCGATTATAATAGGCCATTTCGAGGCTCAATCGATGGCGTATGTAATCGAGAAATACCAGCCTGAAAGGCCCGGTACCTATGACTTGACCAAATCTATTATTGACAACCTCGGCGCCTCTGTTGTCGAGGTTGTTATTCATGAACTGATCAACAACACCTATTATGCCAACATCGTTTTCGATGTTTCAGGGTTCACTAATGAGGTTGATTCCCGCCCCTCCGACGCTATAAATATTGCTCTTAGATGCAATGTACCAATATATGTTGCTGAAAAAGTGATGGATGAAGCGGGGTTCTTACCTGCGAAAGAACCGGAGAAAGAATCAGATTCTGATGAAACATCGGAAAGATCAACTATAAGAGAAACTAAACTTGCAGCTCTTCAGGATAAATTACGGGAACTGCTTGAAAATGAAGATTACGAGCAGGCTGCAAAAATTCGCGACGAAATAAATAAATTAGGCGGAAGCAGCAATTAACAGATAATTGCTGCTTTCCTCCCTGTATCTTTAAATTCCCCACTTATTAATAGAAAATACTTCCCCAATTTCACACTGGTCGCACTTACTCGTGGAACACTTTCTCCCCAATTTCACACTCGTCGCACTTATCTTTTGAACATTTATTTCTGAATAGTTCCAGCATACCCTGGTAAATAAGGGGCCCAAATTTATGCGAAGAGAGATTTAATGCGCTTGAAATTTCGTTCACTAACGAGTTATCAAGTTCCATTTCCACTTCGCTGTATAATTTAAGAGTTTTCGAAGCATATTTTAGTTTACCGAACATCTCATAAAAGATATAAAGAATTGGCAATACCACATTCAAAACAATCTCATCAGCACGGTTCTTTCCAATGAAAAATTTTGTAGGGGGTTTACATTCAGTGTCAAAATTGTAGTGACGGCTCCAATATCCGCCACCCTTTGTAACGAATAAAGCGCGGAGGTTCACTTTCAACATCTGAAGATTATGAATTTCCCTGAATTTTCTGTGAAGATTACCGATAAGGTTGTGGTTCAGCATCTCATTAAGCAGCCTGATACCGCCTGCTAAGCGAACAGTCGGGTAGTTTTGTGGGCGCATTCTGTAGAATGCCCAATCTTCTTTCTCGAATGTTCTGCCGTCGTAACTGTCTTTAAGTGCGTTCCAACCTTCGTGCAAGGACCGGATATAACCGGAGGTTTCTTCCTGTTTTCCGCTTGGATGATCATCCAACAACCCGGAAATATGAAAAAAGATGCTTTCAGCATTATGGATGAAAGTTTCGTTTGTACCCAGCGTTCTCAAGAAAGGAATATCGACCGCTTTAGCCACTTTCCCCATTATTTCTTTGTTCCTCGAGTAGCCAAGTGCTTCAAATACTCCCTCATAGAAAAGCTGCATCCACACATCTTTGTTGTTCAGCTCACGGTAAGTTAATTTTTGTTCCAAATATTCAAGCGGAATATCGTAACCATGTTCAGGTTCGGCAACTTTCATTTCTTCAATATAGAGTATCTCTTTTAAGCGATATGCCACCCGCTCGCACTTCCTCTTAAAGCGTTCTATCCCCAATTTTTTCAAAAATTCAAGTTTTTCTTCCTCGGTTACCAACGAAGTCAGTTGTTTACACGAGATTTTATTGATCGTATCCAATCGATGTGCTGCCACCTGTTCTCTCAACGACGCACTTAATGATTCATCAATAAAATCGACAACGGAAATGGAAGGGACTTTCCGCCCGTCTTTCGTTATTACAAAATTCCTCGGATCGGTATCATCTAAAATTACATGCAAAATAACTTTGTTGAATTTTGGATTTTTTGAGTGCCCGTGGTTCTTCCAGTCCGAGTGAAAATTATCGATTTCAATATCACCCACATAAGTGAAACTTCCGATCTGCACCCGCGCATTTTTAAAGTCGGGCCCGCCTAATTCAATCGCTTCGACACCTCTGTCGTGCACGATAATTTTTTCACCATCTCGTGTAGAGATATCAGATTTGAACGCTTGATTTTTCCAAATCTCATAAATCAGTTTCTCGGGTAAAGCTTTCTTTTTCATATTTTACTCCGGTTATAATGATAATAGTTTTTACTATTATCTTTCACTATTTAGAATAATTTCCCGCAAAAGAGAATTATTTACAGTTGCTATTTACAAAAATTTACACCCGTTGCCTAAAATAATTCCATTTCAAAGCAAATTACACAATAGTTTAGAAAAATTAAAACTCTAAATGAGTTTTTTGTTAACACATGCTGTATTAAGTTTCAAAAATCATGCCATCTTTTAAGAAAGTATCTTTACCTTTGGCTTCTTTTTTGTTTATGCGCTCATCTGCCGGTTACGATAGATGTTAAATACTATCGCCGGCGTGGCTTCTTTTTTGTTTATGCGCTCATCTGCCGGTTACGATAGATGTTAAATACTATCGCCAGCATTATGAAGTTGGAGAGAAGAGACGAACCACCGTAACTGACAAACGGCAAGGGAATACCTACGACAGGCATTATGCCTATTACCATTCCCATGTTGATTATCAAATGAATCAGGAAGATAGATAAAATCCCCACGACAACAAGGCTTAAATAATTGTTCCTCAACTCGTTCGCAAGTTTTAACAAACGCAGGAGAATTACTGTGAACAATATCAAAATTAATATCGAGCCGACAAATCCGAACTCCTCACCTACCACACAAAAAATAAAATCAGACCATTGCTCAGGGATGAATTGCAGCTGTGTCTGGCTTCCCGCCATGAAACCCTTGCCTGTTAACCCCCCTGAACCGATCGCAATTTGCGCCTGTATTGCGTTGTAACCCGATCCTAAAGGGTCGGCAGTGGGATCTACGAAAGAAAGTATCCTCTTTTTCTGGTGCGGGCTTAGTATATCGAAAAAATATTTAACAAAGAATGCGGAGGAAAAATTGATGGTAAGCAGCATTATCGATATGAAAATATTCCTCTTAAAAACATACAGGAAAATTATAACAATAATAAAAGCACCAATTGTGTAATAAACCCCGAAAAGCGAAAGTATCATCACCAAAGGTGGTGCAAGTACAACAAACAGACCAAATGTGCTGATTCCCCGCCAAAACAGAAGCGCTAACATCATCCCAAAATAAACCAACGAGCTGCCAAGATCGGGCTCTAACATGATTAAAATAACGGGGAAAAAACCTATGGCAAGAAACTTACCTATTGTTTTAATATCGTCTAAATCAGCCCCTTTTTCGTCAAGAAAAGCTGAAAGCGCCATTAATGTTGCAATTTTTGAATATTCCGCAGGCTGAAGGTTAAATATTCCGAGTGGAATCCATGCTTTTGCACCCCCAATCGTTTTACCGACCACCAGTACCAAAAGAAGAAGAAAAATGCTGCCTCCGTAAACCCAAGGCACAGAGCTGCGAAGAATTGAACTTGGCAAAAAGTAAACCACTACAAATACAATCAACCCAAGACACAACGAAACTATCTGTTTTTCAAAATTATTTCGTACCTGGGGCACATTATGGGTTGAGCTGTAAATCGCTAACAAACCGATAAAAACTAAGATTAGCACAGAAATAAAGACGATAAGATCAAAACGACTAAACAGCTTTCCGCTTATTTTCAAGTCTTTAATCCTCGTCTATTAGGGTCAGCAGGTCGGTGGTATCTGCATTTTTCCTTTTGATGTTCTTTTTGTTTTCCTCTTGCGTGTCCGGTTTTTTCTTTTTAATCACACCTGTAGAACGGAGGTAAGCAAGAATTACTTTTTCAGCAACCGGTGCTGCAACATCGGCACCATATCCAGCATTCTCAAACAGAACAGCAACCGCAATTTTGGGATTATCGTAAGGAGCAAACCCGATGAAAAGTGAGTGGTTTTTTCCGTGAACATTTTGAACCGTTCCGGTTTTGCCGGCAACAACAACCTCACTTGTCCTGATGTTTTTTGCTGTTCCTAACCCACCGTTAACAACTAACCACATTCCTTTTTTAATTATAGCCACATTGCGCGGGGAAACACCCGTGTTAATTTCATCAAAGTGAAACGGAACAAATTTTTTCTTCTCGTCTAAATATCCCTTAACTAAGTGTGGCTCGTAAGTTTTTCCGTTGTTAGCAATCAGTGCAGTCATTAGCGCTAATTGAAGTGGTGTTACGCTAACTTCACCCTGACCAATACCCACACTAACCAGGATACCTTTAGGCCACTGTTTACCGTAAACCTTTTCATAATATTTTGATGTGGGAATCAACCCTTTCGATTCCTCCAAAAGATCAATCCCTGTTTTTGTGCCGATTCTGAATTTCTTAGCAAATTCGTTAAGCCTGTCAACGCCGATCTGAAAAATTAATTTGTAAAAGAAAACATTACACGAGCCTTCCAAAGCGCGGTAAACCGTAGTGGCTCCGTGCGCTCCGTGGCATCTGAACTTCCTTTTACCGTATGTGAAAGACCCGGGGCAATTAATGGTAGAGTGTTCGTTTATAATTCCAAGCTCCAAAGCACAGAGAGATACCAAAACTTTAAATGTTGAACCCGGTGAATGGGTTGACATTGTTGCTCTGTTGAACTGAGGTTTAAGCGGATTAGCCAGAAGTTCCCTCATATACTCAGCAGGGGTTGCGTCGGAAAATTTTGAAAGCAAATAATCCGGTGAACTTGAAAGCGCCAGTACTTCGCCACTGGAAGGCTCAATGGCAACTATTGCACCGCTTCTACCGTGCATTACTCTTTCGGCTGTTGCCTGAGTTGTGGAATCCAAAGAAAGAACTAAATCTCTCCCTTTAATCGATTGTTTATCATCGGCTCCGTCGTGGAACCTCCCGATAGTTTTTCGGGCGGCGTTTACTAAAATGTAGTTATATCCCTTGTCGCCCCGAAGAATTTTCTCGTAACTTTTTTCAATTCCATTCATTCCGATGTTGTCGCCAACAGTATAGAACGAGTCGCGCTTCAGGTCGTTTTCGTTGGTTTCTTTAATATAGCCCAACACATGCGCAGCTGAAAAGCCATCGTGGTATCCCCTTCTGATCTCAATTACATAATCAACCCCGGGCAGCCGTTCCGAATTTTCTTCAAGCCACCCAATTTCTTCGAAACCGGCCCCTCTTTTAATTCGTATTGTATGGTACTTACCGTATTTTTTATATTTCTGCAATATGTATGAAATGGTGTCTTTTGGCAGGCTAAGCATCGTTTCCAAAAGGGGGCTCATTGTGGTGTCATAATCTGCCGGTGTAATTCTCACAGTGTATGAAGGGATGTTATCAACCATAAGATTCAGGTTACGGTCGTAAAGAACACCACGAAGTGGTGTTTGTTCTACTATCTTGATACTGTTTCCGGTCGATTTTCCCTCATACTTATTGTAGAAGAAAATCTGCATTTGCACAAGTTTTAAACTATAGAGCAGAAAGATACCGATAATAATAGTGCTGAGCACAGTCTTTCTGGTTGAAGAAAGTTGTGTCATTTAAGAAATTCACCTTTCTTTTGAGGCATTGCGTAAAACCAAATAGCACTTACCAGTCCGGTGTAAAGAGCGGGGGTAATTCCTTGTTCAAAAATAAGGTTCACTAAGTTATTATTAAGGTCGAAATTTGTTACCAGCGCAAAGGTTGAAGAGTTCACAAATGCCGTTAGCAGCACAATAAAAATGAATCTGAAAGTGTTCAGATAGATATCAACTCGCTTTGAACTGAAAAACCCGGCAACAAAACCGGCGAGGGTTTTAGCAAGCGCTGCACTTCCAAGCAGACTGCCGGATACTAAATCGAAAACCAAACCGGTTGCAAACCCGAAGATCATTCCGTTTATCTGACCCTCTTTAAGCGAATAGTAAACTATTAAAATTACCACCAAATCAGGAACTGCGTTTTCAATTGCAATGAACGGTACAAAAATTACCTGAAGAATTAAAAGAAGAATAAAAATTAATATCGCAAAAAGATGGTTCGAGTATTTTTTGTTCACTATTTCCCCTTCAGATAGTTAAGTTCGTATTCATCCACTTTTTTGCTTTGAACCATTCTGATAACAAAAACATTCTGTATTTTATTCAGATCAACATACGGCTTAACCAACAAATTGTTAAACAAGCCACTTTCAGGGTTAAGAACACGGTCAATATCCCCCACCGGTAGATTAACCCCGATTAAAGAACTTAACTCGGAAGTGATTACTCTTTCTGATTTCGGAATTTCTAATGTTTTCGAAAGCCCTTCCATAATTAACTGTGCACCGTTCCATTTTAATACACCGGGAGTACCGGAATAAAGCAACTTAACGATTAGTTTAAGGTTAACATTCTTATATGTTCTTACGATTGCATGGCCGGAAGTTACAGAGTAAACCAAACCCACTAAGCCATCGTGGGAAATTACCGGCATCCCGGGCTTTACTGAATCCTGTTCCCCTTTATTAATCGTGAAGTTTACCTGATCGGCAAGGAAAGATTTTGCAGAAACCTCGGCTGCAATTAACTCGAAAGAAGTTGTATCGCGGAAATCCAGCATATCTCTAAGTTCTTTATTTTCAACGCCGAACTGCCTTAGCTGGTTGTTTTCCAGCATTAACTCTGCGTTTTTTCGTCGCAGCGCTTCGTTATCGGAACTAAGGTTAGAAATGAAGTTTAACTTCCCAAATACACCTGCAACCCGGGAAAAAGATGAGAGAGCCAAAGCTCTTAACTTTTGTGTTGATTCATTTTCGCTAATCGACATTAAAAGAAAAGAGAGAATAACAAACACTATTAAAACTAAATAGGGTTTGAACCGGTCAATAAATAATAACAGTAATCTCTTCATACTCTTTTCAATCAAAGATCATCAAAGGCAGTTCCTTGAAAATTAATTAAAAGCCGTCAGTAAGGTTTAGACGAAACAAAACTTGTTTTGACTCTTCCAAAGCAACTTTTCAAATAAGAAAAATTACGGTGTTTAGACGCAATAAAAACTGTTTTGACGCATTTCACCTAAATACGACGAAAAAAACTTTTAATCAATACCTTCTGTGCCTGATCAGCACGGGTGAATAGGCATTCAGATTGTCAATCACTCTGCCCGCACCTCTAACCACCGCTTTCAAAGGCTCATCCGCTATGTGAACCGGCAGGTTTGTTTCCATCCTGATTCTTTTATCCAAACCTTTAAGCAGTGCCCCGCCACCGGAAAGCATAATTCCCGAACTGTGAATATCAGCAGAGTGCTCTGCACCTGTCCTCTCCAAAAGCCTTCTTACTGCTTCGAGAATGGAAACAACGGGGCTTTCCAACGCTTCCCTGATTTCAACGGACGACACTTCCACTTTCTTAGGAACGCCGCCTACAAGGTCACGCCCCTTCACTTCAATCGTCAATTCTTCCGGCAGAGCAACAGCCGAACCAACCTGACATTTAATCGATTCTGCAGTTCTTTCACCAATTAAGATGTTGTAGTTTCTCCTGAAAAAGCTTACTATTGCCTCATTAAGTTCATCACCGGCAACCTTAATAGATTCCTCAACCACAATACCCGAAAGCGCAATCACCGCAATCTCAGTGGTGCCTCCGCCAATATCAATTACCATGTTACCTTCCGGGCGGGAAACATCTATCCCGATACCAATAGCTGCCGCCATCGGCTCTGAAATCAGATGTACCTCTTTGGCTCCGGCGTGTTCTGCACTATCGCGCACCGCCCGTTTTTCAACCTCAGTTACCCCACTTGGCACTGCAATAACCACTTTTCTGGCAGAAACAATGCCCGAGTTCACCTTTTTTATGAATGCTCTTATCATCCCCTCTGCAATTTCAAAATCGGCAATTACGCCGTCTTTCATCGGTCGGGTAACAGCAATTTCGCGGTGTTCCCTACCCATCATTTGTTTTGCCTTGTTCCCAAGCGCAATAATTTTTCTCGTGTTCCGGTCGAACGCAACAATTGAAGGTTCGTTCAGCACCACACCCTTCCCTTTCACATAGATTAGGGTGTTTGCCGTTCCCAGATCAAGGGCAATATCATTTGCTAAAAAATCGAATATTCCCATTAATTAAAACCTCAGTTTTTAATCTCTTTTACAATTCAATGCCTTCAAAGCAAGCCCCGGAAACCGGGGGTAACCACATTGAAGAGCCATTTTTCAAAAAACTTATTCGGCAAATGCAAAAGCTTTGCTTGCCTTAACAAACTCACGGAAAAGCGGGTGCGAGCGTGTTGCTCTGCTTTTCAGTTCGGGATGGAACTGGCACCCAACGAACCAAGGGTGATCTTTAAGCTCAATAATTTCAACTAATTGCTCATCAGGTGAAGTGCCGCTGATTACCAATCCCTTTTCAACTAACAGCTCCCTAAACTGATTATTCAGTTCATACCTGTGTCTGTGGCGCTCGTTAACATTCACTTCCTGATATGCTTCGGCGGCTTTCGTGTTTTTTTTCAGGCGGCAGTTATAAGAGCCTAACCTCATCGAGCCGCCCATGTTTTTAATTCCTTTTTGCCCCGGCATAAGGTCAATAACCGAGTAAGCGCCCTTCTTAAATTCTGAACTGTTGGCTTTCGGAAGGTTACAAACATTTCTGGCAAACTCGATCACAGCGCATTGCATACCAAGACAAATACCCAGAAACGGAATTTTGTTTACTCTTGCGTAGTTAACAGCGTTAATTTTGCCCTCAATTCCCCTCACCCCAAAACCGCCGGGCACCAATATGCCACTTACACCGGCGAAAAATTCATTCAGATCACCCTCTTCACAATCTTCGGCATTTACCCACCTTATGGAAACTTTCACATCATTTTCTGCACCTGCATGCACAAATGCTTCCACTATACTTTTATAAGCGTCTCGATATTCTATATATTTTCCGCAAATTGCAATTTCTATCTTTTCAGATGGGTTCTTTACATTCGAAACAAACTTTTTCCAAAGCGCCAAATCAATTTTCGGATCAGGAAGTTTCAGTTTCCCAAGAATTAACTTATCAATTTTTTCACTGTGTAAAAGAAGCGGAATCTCGTAAATAGTTTCAAGATCGTGAGTTGAAAAGACAGAATTAGGGTCAACATTACAAAATGACGCAATTTTTGCGCGGGTTTCCAACGATAAACTTCTTTCCGAGCGACACACCAACATATCGGGCTGAATCCCCAGTTCCAACAATGCTTTCACGGAGTGCTGTGTCGGTTTAGTTTTCAATTCCTGAGCCGATTTAATATAAGGCACATAGGTAACATGTATGCAAATAGCGTTTCTTTTTCCAAATTCCTGGAGCAACTGCCTGACGGCTTCGATAAAAGGCAGGCTTTCAATATCTCCGATTGTCCCCCCAATTTCGATAATAACAATGTCGTAGTTACCGCTATCCCCCAGTTTGCACATTCTGATTTTTGTTTCATCGGTAATATGCGGAATTACCTGAACCGTAGCACCTAAATACTCACCTTGTCTCTCACGGGTAATCACATCGTAATATATTTGTCCGGAAGTGGTGTTATTAGCGCGGTTCATATTAATCCCCAGAAAGCGCTCGTAGTGCCCGAGATCGAGGTCTGTTTCCGCCCCGTCTTCAGTAACATACACTTCACCGTGCTGGAATGGGTTCATGGTACCGGGGTCAACATTTATATATGGGTCAAATTTCTGAATAGTAACACGGTAACCTCTTTGTTGTAACAACAACCCAAGAGCCGAAGCGGTGATACCTTTACCGATCGACGATACAACACCACCGGTTATGAATATATACTTAACCAACTTAAATCCGCAAAAGAAAATAATTCAAACTTCAAATATACTTATTAATCTGCCCTTATTCAAAGTTGCAGAACATTATAATACCTAAGTTCAGAGATTATAGCCATTTTTTTTCATGGAATTTCACATTTTATAAAAAATTGCAATTGAAAGGGTTAGGTTATGCTTTACGGTTAAAATTAAATCGGTGTGGCTTCCACCTCTTCAGTGCTGCACTTCCTGTTAAGTTTGGCTGTGCGAACAAAATAAAATCAGCCGGTTTCCCCCTTTTTCTGAAAAAATTCTTTTTTTATATTCACTTTTTTAGTAGTTTTTAGTGGCAGAAATAAATAAATAATTTTGCTTTTCATTCAAATTGCCTTTCATTAAAAATTTAGGTGCTCAATGAAACTATTGTTTACTTCTTTATCTTTGTTTCTTTTCTTGACTTCTTCTCTGATTCCGCAGCGGATGTATAAATCCCCTGACGGAACAACAGAGGGTTTCCGCAGATATCCTTTGTTTGAAGAAGTTACAAACGCCTCCTGTGGCCCCTGCGCGAGTGCAAACCCCTCTCTGAATAGCTTTTTGGACGCTATGCACGATTCGTTGGTTGCCGTCACCTACCACGCCTGGTGGCCCGGTATAAACGACCCAATGTACCAGCATAATGTTGCGCAAAACAGGTTCAGAATCCAGTTTATGGCGGGAAATGTTAATGCAACACCCTGGCTTAATGTTGATGGGATAATAGTTGATGTGTGGCCCTTTTCAGCCGGTAACCTGCAAGGTGCTTACAACCAAAGAATGGCGATCCCCTCACCGGTTGGCTTAGCTGTCAGCCATGTAAAAATTTCGGACGATTCAATTGAAGTGAGGGTTCAGGCTACAAATCTTTCCGAATTACCCGCCGGCACATGGAAATTGAAAGTTTTTGCAGTTGAACACCCAATTAACTACACATCACCACCCGGTTCCAACGGTGAAAGGTTCTTTCCTCATGTTTTCCGCAAAGCGGTTCCTTCAAATGAGGGCGAGGCTTATCCAACTGCCGCAGGTGTGTATAGTTTTACATACAGATACAAAATTGAACCGGCGTGGGAAGAAAAAAGCGTTTATTCAGTAGCATTGGTGCAAAACGATGTTTCTAAAGAGGTGCTTAACTCATACAGCAGTAAATTTGGCGGTGTGGTGCCGGTTGAACTTGCCGCTTTTGCCGCAACACAACAACAAAACGGCATTTTGGTTGATTGGGTAACCGCTACGGAAACCAATAATTATGGCTTTGAAATTCAAAAAAGTACCGACGGAACCACCTTCGCAACCGAAGCTTTCATCCCGGGAAATGGGACGAAACTTTCCGAGACAAAATATTCCTATTTTATAAAGGAATTGGCGCCGGGCGATGTTTGGGTGCGTTTGAAACAAATCGATTTCGACGGAACAGCAACCTTTGCCGCGGTAGAGAAGATTGAATACAGCTTTGCACCGGATAGCCCGGAAATCTATGCAAACTACCCAAATCCTTTTAATCCGTCAACCGTGATAAGATATGGTCTGAGCGAAACAATGGATATTTCACTTGAGGTGTTCAATGTAATGGGTGAAAAAGTAAAAACTTTAGAGAAAGGGCTTAAAGCTGTCGGTCAGCATGAAGTGGTGTTTGACGCAACGGGTCTCAACTCAGGTGTTTATTTTGTTCAACTGCAAACACCTAAGGGGAATTTTGTCAGAAAAATTTCGCTGATGAAGTAACTTTAGGCAAAGGCTAAATTTTCGCTGATGAAGTAACTTTAGGCAAAGGCTAAATTTTCGCTGATGATGGAAGTTGAGACAGAAGAAAAAGTCCCGCTGATGATGGAATAATTTGCTGTAAATAAAAAATCTTACCGGTGAAATAATTTGTGGTGAAATAAAAAATGCTCCTGTAACACAAAAATTACAGGAGCATTTTTAATTTGTTTAATTTTGGGCATGCCGGAAGTCATCTAAATCAGCAATTAACACCTTGGTTTAGGTTAGCATACGGCTATTGCTTTCACCGGTTACTATTCATCGGCTGAAGAGAAGTACAACCCCAAAACATGGATCTCCCTGCCCCCGTCATGCTTTGACAACGATTATTCATCAGCTGAGGGCCCGTACAATCCCGGAACCGCAATATCGTTCATTCTCAGATAAACAGTAAGCTGACCGCGGTGGTGAATCATGTGCTTCATCACTGAGTTTTTAATAGCTGCAACCCGCGGCATTGTGAAAACCAACTGATCACCCACATAAAAACTCCAGGGTTCCTGCATTTTTGCATCATCAATACCTTCCAAACCCGCAAGAAAATCAGCAGTTGCTTTATCGTATCTTTCTAAAAGTTCTTCACTGGATTTCGAAGTGGTGTAAGCTGCCACTTTCTCACCGGGATTCACCCTAAATTCGTTTGCTTTAAGCATTAACATGCCCCAGTTGGGCAGGTTCGCAACATGATTTGAAAGATCGCCAAACGAGAACGATTTCGCGTGTGGCTTAAAATCATACTTCGAAAAATCAACCCGTTCCAAAACTTTCCTTGTTCCTGCAAATTCATCAGTAAACATCTTACGCAACTGATCCGAAATCATTTTGTCTCCAATTTTGTTTATTTAATAAGTGAAAAAAGTAAATAATCTTAATGTTTAAAATGATAACAAAATAGTATTGGTTCCAATACAATAATTATGGGTATAGTACCGGTTCAAATTGAAGATTATTTGAATTGTTGCAATATTTTCCTTATTTCATTATATTTGTGAATATGAAGCGCAAAAATTTCATCACACTGTTTCTTTTCGTTTTCTTTCTTACCTCAACGGGTATTCCTCAGGTAATACACGAGTGCAGTATGACCGGCACAAAGTCGATCACCGGTTGCAGCTCGTGCGGTATGGAAGAATCTTCTGAAATGGATGATTGTTGTACAACCAACCCAACAGACGAACCCTCTTGCTGTACCGATGAAATTTCAGACGCAACAGTTGAACAGACTGCTATTGCCACTGAAGAGAAAAATTCAGGCTCAAATACAGGACGAAATTCATCAAACACTTCTGAAAAACCGTCTTCAAGTGCAACTACTGAACATAACGCTTCTGCAAGTGCCAACAGTCACTCATCAGTCGCTGATGCTTGCACGCTTCATAATCTTGATAACCAACAATGCTGCTCTGAAGAAATTGACCTCGTAAAAATTGTTGATAACTATTCGGTTCCCGATCAAAAAACTACCGGCAATCTCGATGTTTCAATCGTAAAAACGGTTGAACCAACCGCAAAGGTAACACTTCAGAGTACCTTCATCTTCCAAAAAAGCAATTCTCCCCCGCTGATTTTTGGCAAGCAATTGCTTTTTTCTATCCATCAACTAAAAATAGCCGATCACCTCGTTTAAACGCCCGGCAGCAACAGGCATTTTCGTTTGTTGTTTAAGCGGGCAGATAGCATTCTGTTTTAAGTAATAAAACAGTTTTGTTAGACAACCAATTTCTTATAACGAGGAAAAAATGAAATTTAAATTTTTGATAATGCTGGCGATTTTCGCCACATCTGCCTTTGCTCAGACACTTAAAGGAAGAGTGTTTGAACTTAACGAAAAAGAGGAAAAAGTTCCTCTGATTTCCGCAAATGTCTTCTGGAAAGGTACAACAACAGGTACGGCTACGGATATCGATGGTTTCTTCGCGTTGCCGAAACCGACGACTCCAACTGCCTTTTTAGTTGTCAGCTACACCGGATTTGTTGCGGATACTATCGAAGTGGCAAAATCGAAAGATTCGATTGAAATTGTGCTCACTTTGAATAAATCTCTGAACGAAGTGGTTATTTCCGCTGAAAGATCTTCCAAGTTTTTGGACCAGGAAGAGGCGCAAAATGTTGAAATAATCACCAACAAAGAGCTTCTTAAAGCTGCATGCTGCAATTTAGGCGAGAGCTTCACCACAAACGCCTCCGTGGATGTGCAATATCAGGATGCTGTAACGGGAGCCCGGCAGATTCAACTTCTTGGGCTTGCGGGCGCTTATACACAAATGTTGTTTCAGAACATCCCTTCACTGAATGGGTTAGGAAGTTCGTTCGGTTTGGGGTTTGTTCCGGGTCCCTGGATTTCTGAAATCTCCGTTTCAAAGGGTTCAGCCTCTGTGGTTAACGGTTATGAGTCGATAACCGGTCAGATAAATGTTAACTACAAAGAGCCTGCAAACGCTGAAAAGTATTATTTTAACGCTTTTCAAGGCTCCAATTTTAAAACTGACCTAAACGCAAACACAACCATTGAACTTTCAGAGAATTTAAGCACAATCATTCTGGCGCATTCCAATTTTGTAACCAAATCGTTAGATGATAACAATGATTCGTTCATTGATGAGCCCAAAACTTCGCAATATAACTTTATGAACAGATGGGTCTATCAAAACGATGACGGGTTAGTTTCTCGGTTAAATATTCAATATATGACGGAGAAAAAGAACGGCGGGCAAATTAACCCCGGCGCTTCCGGTAATCTTTACAAGATCGATATTGATACTAAACACTTCAATCTTGGTTCAAAAACGGGGTATGTTTTTAGCGCAGAGCCTTACACAAGTTTGGGGCTGATGGTTGATTTCCACTCGCACGAGCAGAACACCCTTTTCGGTTTGAGAAAATATGACGCAACTCAGAATGTTCTTTTTTCAAAGTTGATTTTGGAAACAAAAACTTCCGATGAGGTGCACACTCTAACAACGGGATTGAGTTTCACTCTCGATAAACTCAACGAAGACCTCGGGTCTTTCAAGCAGGAAAAAACCGAGAGTGTTCCCGGCATATTTCTTGAATATAACTACTCACCTGATAATTTGCTTTCTATTGTTCCGGGTGTGCGGGTTGATTTCCATAACCTTTTCGGTACTTTGGTTACTCCAAGGATACACTTCAAATACAATTTTGATGAGAACACAATCCTGCGTCTTTCTGCAGGAAAAGGCTACAGATCTATTAATCTTTATGCAAATAACCTGAACTGGATGGCAAGTTCGAGGCAGTTTTTGGTTAATTCTACTCTCCCTTATGAGGAAGCGCTGAACTACGGTTTGAACTTAACCCGTTACTTCATGATGGGCGGAAGAGAACTTAGAATTACTGCTGATTATTACCGCACTGACTTCCAAAAGCAGGTTGTTGCCGATATCGATTCCGATCCGCAGAAAATAATTTTTCAGGATTTGAACGGTCAGTCATATTCCAACAGTTATCAAATAGAAATGGAATACAACTTCATCTGGGGGCTTGGCTTAACCGCTGCCTACAGATATACCGATGTTAAAACAACTTACAACGGTGTGCTGCGCACGGCACCGCTGCAAAGCAGATTTAAAGTGCTGACCACACTTTCTTACACCGTTCCGGAAAGAGACTGGGTTTTCGACGCTACTTTTCTCGTAAACGGGCCCGGCAGAATACCCTCAACCACTTCGAACCCGGAACCGTACAGAAGAGGTGAAGAATTTAACGCCTGGATTAACATAAATGCGCAAATTACGAAGAAATTCGATCTGTTCGAAGTGTATCTTGGAGCAGAAAATCTTACTGATTACACACAACCAAACCCGGTGATCGCCTCTGACGATCCATTCGGGCAGTATTTCGATGCAGCTATGATTTGGGGGCCCATTTCGGGCAGAAAATTCTATGCGGGCATCAGGCTTTCAGTATTTTAATTTAACCAAAGTGTTTTAATTTAACCAAAAGGAGCACAAAATGAAAAAACATCTTTTTTTAACCCTTGCTGTTTTCTTCTTCTTCGGGTTTTTGGCTTACGCTCAGGAAAACCCAAACGCAAAAAAGCATGAACACGAAAAAGCAACCGAAGAATGCCACGATTCTACCGAAGCGTGCAATACCGACGCAAAAGCTGACGCTAAAGACCAAAAAGCCGAAAGCATGGATAATAAGGCAGATAAAACAGATAAGACCGACCAAAAAGCGGCTGAATCTGTTGATACTCCAACAACCGCTTGGAACGCTGTTTGCCCTGTTCTGGGTAAAGCTGTAAATCCTAAAATTAAACCGGTTGTTTATGACGGAAAAGCTTACGGCTTCTGCTGTGCCGGTTGCGACTCGAAATTCGAGAAAAACCCCGAAAAATATATCAAAAACCTGAATGCTGACGGCACCCGGTTTATCGGGAAAAAGTAAATTCAAGAAACGATTCGTAACGAAAAAGTTAAACACGAAAGGAAAAGTGGTTTTATCGCCGTTTTTCCACATCCGGTGTTGCCGGATTGTATCACACTAAACTTGCAACACCGGGTCGGTAGGCTTTAATTTATTTTCAAGCTGCCTCTTGCCAAAAGGGGCGGCTTTTTTTGTTCCTCCTTCTACTCCCAATCTTATTTTCTGAATAAAAGTCTCTTTTATAAAGTTATTCCAAAATATCGCAAACAAAAAAAACCGGGAATAACTCGCATGAAACCGCATTAAATAACTCCATGAAACACCCGGAAATAACTCGTACAAATATTGAATCGCACCCATTGTTGAATCCAAATTCAATTACCATCATCTGATTGTTATAAAATTTTTAGTTTAGATATTTTTCAATTTATAACGGAGACTTAGATGACACTCAGAACTAATCTGACACACCTTGTTACGGAAGCAGACCATAAAAAATTCACGGAAGAAAACGAAAATGTAATGATTTGCTGCGGCAGAATGGGGCCTATGTGCATACCCGTGTACGGTGTTATGGAGGAACTTGAAAGTGAATACAAACATGTAAAATTTGCCGATATGGCTTTCGACTCCCCCGATGCAAAAGTGATCCGCGACCTTCCCGAGTGCAGAGGTTTTGCCGGGCTGCCCTTCACCGTTTACTACAAGAACGGCAAAGTGGTTAAGGCAACAAGCAGCATTCAATCGCATGAAGAAATAACTGAAATTTTGGATTCTAACTTCGGAAAATAAGATGAGCCCACATTTTGATGTCATCGTTATCGGCGGAGGTCCAGCCGGGTTGACTGCCGGTATTTACCTTTCCCGGGCGAAAGTTTCAACCTTAGTTTTGGATACAGGAATTGTCGGCGGACAGATGGTTCTGACCCACGAAATAGCCAACTACCCGGGAGTTGAACACATCAGTGGCTACGAGCTTGCAAGAACCATGAAAATGCAGGCACAAAGTTTCGGCTGTAAAATCAGATCGAACATAAAAATCACTGATGTTCAATTGGAGGGTGAGATCAAATCCGTTGAAGTGAACGGAAAAGAGAGCTTCACTGCGCCGGCGGTTATAGTAGCAACGGGCGGCAGATCACGACTGTTGGGGGCAACGGGCGAGGTTGAGTTCAAAGGTAAAGGTATTTCATACTGCGCCACTTGCGACGGCGATTTCTTTCAGGATAAAGAGATAATTGTTGTCGGGGGCGGTAATTCGGCACTTGAAGAGGCGGTTGCTCTGACTAAGTATGCCTCGAAGGTAACTGTAGTGCACCAATTCGATCACTTTCAGGCGCTTGAACATTATGTGGAAGAAGCCAAGAAAAATGAGAAAATAGATTTCATAATGGAATCAACAATCTCGGCTTTTCACGGTGACGAAAAACTTCGTGGGGTCACAATTCAACACATCCCTTCCGGTGAAAAAACTGAAATGAAGATTGACGGAGTTTTTATCTTTATCGGTTACCAACCCAACACTGAATGGCTGAACGGACAGCTTGAACTGAGCCACTATAACGAAATTGTGGTAAACAAGGATATGGAAACGAGCCTTCCCGGAGTATTTGCCGCCGGTGATTCAATTACCAAACGATTCAGGCAGGTTACAACCGCAGTTGCAGATGGCACAATCGCAGCCCTGGTTGCTGCTGAATATGTAAACCGGCTTAAAAAGGAAGTGAGATCTGTTGAAGTGGCATAGCCTCGGTTTTTATGTGCAACCAACTGAAATATCCCCTATTAACTCTCCGGAAATTGTGGGGGGGGGCGTTACAACAGTTATAATTTATGCACAAACAACAGCTTTATGCACAAACAACAACATTATGCACAAACAACAGCTTTATGCACAAACAACAGCTTTATGCACAAACAACAGCTTTATGCACAAACAACAGCATTTTACGACACTGACAGTAGTAAAAATTATTTAGCATAGTGCTTTCCACTGCCTGGGCGATCTGCTCCGTGAGACCGACCCGGCAGTTTTATCAACTTGCAGGAATTTTTTTCCCCCGAATCTGCAATGCTTTCAGAGACATCACAATTTCCTGAAGAAAAATAACTTGCAGGAACTATTTCTTCCCCGGATCTGCAGTGTCTTCAGTGCTACCACCACTTCCTGTTGCAAAATAACTCGCCGGAATTGCAGGCGCACTTCCGTCACGGTTTGCTTTATAATGTGGTGACATAATTTCTACCTTCGCCTCGTTGAAACAATCCTGAATATTTTGGTGCAAAACTGAGTAAATTTCTCCCTGGTCGTTAGCAAACCGGGTGAAACAACAAAGTTCATATTTAATGTAAAAATCATCTAAACTAACCTGCAAAACAAACGGTTTTGGTTCTTTAAGCACCTTTTCTGTCCGTTCTGCTGCTTGAATCAACAGTTCATGCACTTGTTTCCAGGGGGCATCGTATCCGATCGTAACATGGGTTTTCAATATAAGTCCGGAAGATCTTGTTTCAGCAGTATAATTAACAGTGTTGGAGTTCATAATTGTTGAATTGGGTATCGTGATCACCTCGTTATATTTGGTGCGAACACGGGTAACTAACAAAGTTTTTTCAACAATATTCCCGACGGTATCCCCAATTTTCACAAAATCACCTATCTGATATGCACGCATATATGTAAGCACTGTGCCGGCAATTATGTTTGAAAGGGAACCTGCAGAAGACAGAGTGAACAAAAACCCAAGAAAGACGGAAACCCCCTGAAACACAGGTGAATCTGAACCGGGCAAATAAGGGAAAATGACAATCACCGCAAAAGCAAATATCATAACACGAACGATGTTATAAGTCGGCATCGCCCAATCGGGATAGAAACCGGATACTTTCAATTTCCCGTTTTCTATTTCAACGGCTATATACCTTACAAACTTGTGGATATAGAAAAACGCCGTTAAAATGACAACAATAGTGATGAAGTTAGGGAGATAATTAACCAAGGCCATAACTATCTTCTTTACAGGGTCCCAAACAAAACCAATCAGAGAGACACCTATATTTTTTGTCCATGGGAAAATTGAAAATAACAACGGCAACGAAAGATAAACAACCACCACAATCACAAAAAGCCGAACGAGGTTCGAAAAGAAGAAGAAATACTCCTCCTGTCTTTTGGGCGAGATGAATTCATAGTCTTTCATTTTAATGCCCTTGAACCATTTTTCACTTTTTTCGGAAACAAACTTTTTATATCTGTTAAACCCTTTGTTTATCAGTTTAACAACTAAGAAAAGCCCTATTAACACCAAAAGAGCAAGCCCGGTTTTAACGGCTAAAGTTTTAAAGCTGATCGAGTCGTTATAAGCATTAATTGAAGCAACAATTCTTGTACGGTAAAGCTCCGCCAGTTCCATTTTGCTCATTCCCATCCAGAGGGCATCGTTATCCGTTACGCTGGCAACAATCAGATCGTGGTAAAGTAGATCAACGGTTGACTCAGTCCGGACAATTTTAAGAGAATCAATCGTAACAAAATATTCATCGGCAACTTTTTTAATTCTCTGAATGTTAAGGTCGGCTCTTTCTTTTGCGGTTAAATTCCCCGCATTGACATAAACGACCAGAATTGTATCACCAAAGGGTGCTACGGGGACGCCTTTATTAATCAGTTTTAATGAATCAATCTGCCTGATTTTGGCGAGCCTCTTTTGCTCTTCCGCTTTTTTAAGGGCTTCTAACTCTGAAAGAAGTTCCTGTTTTTTAAGATTATCGGTGGATTTAAGTTTCTCAATCTCCTTTTCAAGTTTAATCCTTTGAAGTGAATCCGCAACCTGAACTGAATCAAGTTTTTGCAGCAGATCGGTGCCTGTAGAATCACCCGGTTGGGCTTGCGGACTTCTGCCGGAAACAGCAGAATTTAAACTGAACATAAACAGAATAACTAACGAAAAAATGATGAAATTTCTGCTCATATTGTCTCCTTTGTGATAAGTTCTGTTGTAAATATCAACAATCTATTAACTTTTATTTACGGTTACTAACCCTTGCCAATTAAAAGAATAAAAAAACTTACGGTGAAGGTAAGTTGCCCGGAAGAATCGGGATAAGATGCACCTGCCTGCCAATTAAAAGAATAAAAAAACTTACGATTAAGTTCAAAACTATTAAAACGAAGTGTTGATTCCCCAACCCGCGCCCTCAGGCACTTTAATTGTACCCGACTTATATTCAGGTGAAACAGCAACATCTTCAACAAAATATTCACCCTGTGCAACATGATCGCCGGGCAGATTAACTTCTTTACGAGCCGAAAAATGGACATTCGCAGTTTTGCCCAAAGCAGTTTCCAACATACCGCCACACCAGCATTTCACCCTGTTTTGGTTTGCTAAAACTGCGATTTTTATCGATTCTAAATATCCTCCGACTCGCTGCGGTTTAATGTTAATTATCAGTTTTTCCACGGATGAATATTGTTTCCAAAGCTCGATTGCCTGGCGGGTGTTCTGCAGATTATGAATGCTTTCATCTAAGCAGATTGGCGTGTTCAATCCCGAAAGTTGCACAGCATGGTCGATAAAATCATCATTTCTGCCCGGTTGCTCAATTAAAAGTAAATTATAACGATCCAACTCCTTTAACCTTGCAACATCGCTTGGGTTGTTTATGTTGTAAGCGGCGTTTGCGTCAACCTGAAGAGGTATGTCGGGGTATTTTTTCCTAATCGCTTCCAAAAATTGAATATCTTTCCCCGGTTTAATCTTAATTTTCACTCTTGCCACCCCCATTTCTTCCACTGCAATTTTAACTTTCGCCATCAGGTCATCCACGGTTGGTTCTAACCCGATGCTTGTTCCGGCCGGCACAGAGTTTCTTGCCCCGCCCCACAATTTATGGACAGGCACCCCATACAGGCGCGCAACCGCTTCCCAATATGCAGCTTCCATAGCGCACCGTGAAATGCTGTAACCCATGTATTTATCATACTTTGCGATGAAAGAGTGAACGGTGGTAACAGGTTCAAGCCCGGATGCAGCAACCCCATTGGCTTCTTCGTACGACTTACCCGTTAGCGCAGCGGTTAAATATTTCAGCCCAATTTCGGTTGATCTTGCACACTGCTGATCATAAAACGGAAGTGGCAACGGGCTGCATTCGCCCACCCCTTTAACTATTTCACCTAATTCGGTGCGAAAACTGATCTCAGGGAAAAATCGTGTAAACGCAACGAATCTTCCAAACGAGGTTTCGAAAGCACGCACTAACTTCATCTCTTTTCGGTGAATAATCACCGATTCTATAAACAAAGGTTCTTTGTTCTCGAAAATGCCTAATTCCGAACTGAGCGAGATTTCACCGCGTTGGGCTCCCCCACCGCTTAGAACAGAAGCTGCTGCTTTGTTATTTTCTGAGGTTTCAGCACCAACCGGAGTTGAAATTTCCGCTTTTTTATTTTTGGAGGTTTTGTTTAGCATTTCTACACTGTTAGCTTTTGGTTTTAATCCGTTAATGCTGATAATCCGTTAGTGCCGATAATCCGTTAGTGCTGATTTGAAAAATTTATTAAATTCTTTTTATCCAAATTTACAACGCACGGATATAGAGCCTTACGCACGCCCATAGAGTCCTTCACACGAACATAGAGCTTTTTCAAAAAGAATAGTATTTAATCGTAGAATATATAACATCAGACCAATATAAAAAATTCGTTAAATTAAGCAAATTTCAAACTTTGTTAACCCTTCACTCACCCAAACTCCGGCTAACCTTCCGTTGCTAAGTCTGTTACTCGCTTCCTCTCTCAAACGCTTAAATCATCCAAACTTCGGCAACACTTTCTGTGGCAGGAGCCGTTACTTCCCTCTTCTCTCAAAGGCTTTTATCACGGGCAGAGCCTTAAAATTGAAATCGTAAAACGCCTGGTTTTCACAAGGTGAGCCTGTTTTCGAAGTGGTGTCTTTATAAGCCACCCACTCGCCGCCCCAATAGCACACACCCGCCCCACCTTGCTTCGGCTGCACTTCATCAAATATTTTACGCAGAAAATTATACTGTCCCTCCGGAGTAGCCGGGTATCCCTCGACCAACTGTTCTTCGCCGCCGAGAATGTTGTTCGTCCAATCGTGCCACGCCAGAGTGAAAGGATACGAAGTTTCCACTATCGCAACAGGTTTCAGAAACTTGAGGTACAGTTGATTTATGGTGAAGTGTATCCCGTTAATATCTTTTCCGTGCCACATTGGATAATACGAAAGCCCGATTATGTCATAATCCAACCCCTTCAGCTCAGTGAAGAATTGCTCAGCCCCCTCCAAACCTGCAAAATGAATTATTATCTTTGTATGTGTTGAGCTTTCCCTCACCGCAGCAGCCGCAACAGAAAGAAGTTCCATAAAGCGGTTTGGGGTGGCATATCTTCCGCCCGTAGGGTAAAGAAACCCGTTGTTAATCTCGTTACCAATCTGAATGAACTCAGGTTTCATCGCGGTTACAATCTTTTTTGTGTATTGCGCCATCGAATCTCTCAATTCACGGAAGCCAAGATTTTGCCATATAGCCGGCGTTTTTTGTGCACCCGGGTCAGCCCAGGTATCCGAATAGTGAACTGAAATCATCACCCTGAACCCTTCCCTTTTAAGCCTTTCACTGAACTGCTTTACCCGTTCGAACCCGTTTTCGCCGTCAATAGGGTCTTTCCAGAGGCGCAACCTCACCGTGTTTACCCCCGCTTTCCTCAATGTTTGCGTCATTCGCTCCGGGATCGAATCGAAGTTGTAAAACACAGTTCCGTATTCTTCTATTGTCGGTAACATCGAAAGATCCGCACCGCGGATTACTGTATCAGTCACAAAAGGCGGTTCGGGAGGCAAAACTTTGGGCGAAGTTACATCCATGCAACCGGCTATCAGTAAAAAAACTACACCGGCTAACGGCAAAATGACCATCGGCAGAAAGCGAAAGGGGCTTTCCCGTAAACGAACCGCAAACCTAACGCCGCTACGAAAGCGCAAGCCAACCAATATTAAAAGCAGGCGATTCAAAAATTTTTTAGCAAACATGTTTTAAGTCAAAAGCAAATCGTAAATTGAATGAGAAGCAATTTGTAAATTAAGCTAAAAGCATATCGTAATTTACGACAGGAGCAAATCGCAAAAAAGTGCTTCAATTCCACTAAATTTTCAATTCCTGATTAAAATTTACCATTTTTTCCTGATATTCTTGCAACCACAACCAATGTTGCAAATTATATTCGTTTAATCAGGTAAGGGTGCACAATTTCAGTGGCATTTCCGCAGTTTCTCCGGCGTGCCTCACAACGGGCAAATTTATTCAACAAATGTGTGTCCCAACACACAGGGGTATTAATTTACACAAATTTGCAGATTAGTTTTTCGTAATTTTAACCTGAGTTTAACTAATTAATTTTTACTTCAACGGAGCTTTTTGATGAGAAAAATCTTCAGTCTGTTTTTCTTCATTTTTGTTGCAGTCCCTCTCTTTGCTCAAAATGCTGAACAGAAAGAGTGGCTGAAAAATTTCGCCAAAGAACAAAACGATCTTTGGCAGGCAGGAAGGCAACAAGCCGAATCCCTCGCTGTAAAGTGGAACCTTCCGATCAGAAAAGAATTCCCCGATGGCACCGTAATTGAAATTCAGGGCGTACAGGATGGGGTTCCTGTTTATCATATTACTGACAATGTTAATTCCGCTAAAACTATCGCTACCGATAAAGTGCAAGTGGGCAACTCATACGGTGTTTTCTCTTTGGATGGTTCAGGTACTAACATCGGGCTTTGGGAAGCCGGCGGTATCCCAAGAGCAACACATCAGGAGCTTGACGGAAGAGCCACTTCGAAAGATGGAGGCGGCGCTCAAACCCAACATGCTACCCACACTGCCGGTACTCTTATCGCTTCCGGCGTTTCGCCAAATGCTAAAGGTATGTCACCTAACGGCCATATTGACTACTATACCTCATCAAATGATCTTTCTGAAATTACTGCCGCTGCCGCTGCAGGGTTGAGAGTTTCAAGCCACAGTTACGGGCAAATTGTCGGGTGGAGATGGGACTATTACGGCGACAGCAAATGGACCTGGATGGGCAACGAAAATATAAGCCCGACCGAAGACTACCGTTTCGGTTTCTACTCACAAACTTCACAGGCATGGGATAACATGCTGAATAATGCACCGAACTTACTCGTGGTTAAAAGTGCCGGTAACGACAGGGGCGAAGGTCCCGCACCCGGAACGCCACACCACCTGTATCCCAACAGTACAACTTTGGTAACAACCGTCAGAGATTTGGACGGCGGTGACGACGGCTACGATTGCATTAATGACGGCGTGGGTATTGCTAAAAATACTTTAACAATCGGTGCAGTGAGCAGAATTCCTAACGGATGGACTTCCCCCTCTTCAGTCGTTATGAGTTCTTTCAGCGGCTGGGGACCCACTGACGACGGCAGAATTAAACCTGATGTGGTGGCTGACGGTGTTAACCTCTACTCATCTTCTCACGAGTCGAACACTGCTTATGCAACAATTTCGGGAACCTCAATGGCAACCCCGAGCGTTGCCGGCTCTGTGGGCGATCTCCTTCAGCTTCAGCAGCAACTGCACGGAAGCACACCACTTCGTGCGGCTACTTTGAAGGCGTTAATCTTTCATACCGCAGATGAAGCGGGCGCAAATCCGGGACCTGATTATGTTTTCGGATGGGGGTTGATGAACACTTTTAACGCCGCTTTGTTAATGAAAGTGAACAAAGATGTGGGAAATGACGCCCTGATTAAAGAAGAAGTTCTTAATAACGCAGGGCAGTTTCAGTATCAGGTGCAGTCAAACGGAACTGAACCGTTGAAGGCTACTATAAACTGGACAGACCCCGCAGGAACACCGCCCCCGGTTTCACTTAACCCGCAGGATATTATGCTGAAAAATGACCTCGATCTTCGAATCACGGGACCCGGCGGAACATTCTATCCCTGGGTTCTTGATCCTTTCGATCCTTCGGCAGCTGCAACTACAGGCGATAACTACCGGGACAACACCGAACAAATTTTAATTGCTAATCCTGCTGCGGGTAACTACACGATTACCGTTACACATAAAGGCGGTTTGGTTAACGGTTCGCAGCCGTTTTCATTA
Source organism: Ignavibacteriaceae bacterium (assembly GCA_008933765.1). Classification (GTDB taxonomy): domain Bacteria; phylum Bacteroidota; class Ignavibacteria; order Ignavibacteriales; family Ignavibacteriaceae; genus UTCHB3. The sequence goes on from WBUK01000007.1 coordinate 57,244, forward strand.
GTGGTTTCGGGAATTGCTATCCCCGTTCCGGCTCAGGTTTCACTGACAACACCTGCCAACGGTGCAACCGGTGTTGATGTTAATGCTCCTCTTGGTTGGACAGTGGGAGAAAGAGCTTCGAAATACCACCTTCAGGTAGCAACCGACAATTCCTTTTCAACTATTGCTTATGAAAACAATGCGGTTGCGGGTGTTAATTTCACCGTTCAGGATACCCTTAACGGCTTAACTCAATATTTCTGGCGGGTTCGCAGCGGAAATAGCGGCGGTTTCAGCAATTGGAGCGAAGTGCGGAGTTTCACTACGGCGCTGGCTATCCCGGCTGTGCCCGTTAATGTTTACCCCGAGCATAACAGCAAAAATATCTCCGTGAAACCAACCGTTGATTGGCAAGGTGATTCTTACGCTCAGAAATACTGGTTAAGAGTTTCGAAAAATGCACTTTTCTCCAACTTGGTGTTTAACGATTCCACCATCACACAGAACTATCACACCATCGATTCACTGGCGGAACAAACAAAATATTACTGGAGAGTTGTGGCGATTAATCAGGCCGGCAGCAGTGCTCCATCCCCCTCGAGCATTTTTACTACCGGTTTGTTCGCACCGAGCAACCTGAGCGCTGTTGTTAACCAAAACGGCAAAGTTGATTTAACTTGGGTTGACCGCTCAAACCTTGAAAACAAGTTCTATATTATGCGTGCTCAAGGTGATAATGACTATGCGGTTATCGATTCTGTTTTGGGTGCAAACTCCACATCTTACACAGATAACAACCCGATAACCGGTGAGCTTTCTTATAAAGTACTGGCGGCTAACGATGTAGCAATGTCCGATCCGAGTGACGCTGCGGCTGCTTCGGTAACCTCTGTAAAAGAAGGTAACCAACCCGGCGTGCCGAAAGAATTTGCGTTAGAGCAAAACTACCCGAATCCTTTCAATCCCTCGACTGAAATTATGTTTGCACTGCCGTGGGAAAGCAATGTTAAACTGACAATCTACAACACCCTCGGTGAAAAAGTTGATGAGTTGGTTAACAAACCCCTTCGCTCGGGTTACTACACCGTCACCTGGAACGCTTCGGCATACAATTCCGGTGTTTACTTCTACACCATCACAGCAACAACGGCAGATGGTAAAAACATCAACATCACCAAAAAGATGCTGTTAGTGAAGTAGAAGTGGGGTTCTTGGAGACGAAAGTAATGGCGGGCGAAAGTAATGGCGGGCGAAAGTAATGCAAAAAATACTGCAGTTCGTTACCAATGAGATGTTGGCGAAGTGGGGTTGATTGCAGTTTTTTAAGCAGAGCATTAAAACTTTATGTTTAAGGTTTTGGATTTCAGGTTGAAGCTTATACTTCCTGACTAAATCACAAACACTATGTAAACTCTTTAAGCCTCCAACTTCGAAAGTAGGGATTTTATTAAGCTGAGCTTTTGAGATTTTCTCAGAGGCTCAGCTTTTTTATTATAAACTGAAGAAGTGTTTTTTTTAGAGAGGAGTAGTTGTAGGTTTGTGTACCCATTAAGTTGAGGGATTCACTGCTTGTGGGATTGTGTTGTTAGGAGTAGTTGTAGGTTTGTGGAACCATTAAGTTGAGGGATTCACTGCTTGTGGGATTGTGCTGTTAGGAGTAGTTGTAGGTTTGTGGAACCATTAAGTTGAGGGATTCATTGCTTGTGGGATTTTGCTGTTAGGAGTAGTTGTAGGTTTGTGGAACCATTAAGTTGAGGGATTCACTGCTTGTGGGATTTTGCTGTTATTAGATTTATGGAGTTTTACTAATAAGACACCTCGGTAATTTGGTTGTTGTTTTCTTTGCTTGTAGGGTTGCACTGTTGTTTAGTTGTAGAGTGGGAAGAATATTTAGTAGGCAATTAATTTTAACCTAAAAAAAATTATCCCAAAGCAATTTTAAAAATTTCGCTCTGAAACATGGTTCTACTACCTCTTTCTGATTATATTTGCACCACAAAATTCCCGGTGGTCTCTGGGTTGAGGTTTTTCCTTAATCTACGCTGCCGGGTTTTCGTTTTTAAATAACCTTCATCATTTTAAATAATCTGCTATTTGTAACTATTGATAAAAGCTACATCTAATCTCCTAAGAAGCCGCTTTTATCATAAATGGAAAGAGAAAAATTCACTTAAATTTCATGAATAGCTTACATAATCTTCGCTATTTTCCCCGCTTTTACAAAAATTTAACCACCTACATTCCTCCTCGCATATTCTTCAAGCCACAAAAAAAACCTGCCAATTTGAGCATAACCGATTAAACCGGCAGAGGCTTGGCAGGTGTGTTAATACAAAAATAACAAATAATTTTGAAATAAAAGAATTTATTTCATTTCTTGAGTAACTATCTCCTTTTCAACCTGAATCCATAGGCAGCATTGTTCTTTTTGAAATAGCATCCATAACATGGTTGATCCATCAATTTCATTATGCTGTTTGAAAATCATCTATATAGTAACCTAAATCCTAAAACGGAAGTGATTTGTTAGGAAACCACTTCCTTTTCACAGTTACTTCAAAAACAGCAGTGCTTTCGTTAAAAATTGTATCATTAATATGGTTACTCCAAAAGCAGCTTTGTTTTGTTTTAGCTCTCTCCTTTTCTCAGCTATTTCAATAGCAGCATCTTTTTGGTAATTGATACTTCCTCACTTTTCAGCCGGTAAAAATATACGCCTGATGTCAGGTTATATTTTCCTGCGCCGAAGTCTAAGGAGTAGCTGCCTGCTGCCTGATAACCCTCAATTGGCACAGCAACTTCCTGACCTAATGTCTAAACCAAACATGTTAATTAAACTTGCCTAAGAATGAAAAAGCTTTCAACTTGAAGAAAAGCTATTTAAAATGAAGAAAGCCCTTGTTACTTAAAAAGCAACAAAGGCTTCAAACCTGTGGGCGCTCAGGGATTCGAACCCCGGACCCTCCCGATGTATCGGGATGCTCTGAACCAAACTATGTATCCTTAAAACAAAAAAGAGGCTGTTTGATATGTATTATCAAAACAGCCTCATTGGATTCGTGGGCGCTCAGGGATTCGAACCCCGGACCCTCCCGATGTATCGGGATGCTCTGAACCAAACTATGTATCCTTAAAACAAAAAAGCCCTGTTAAAAATAACAGGACTTTCTTTCGTGGGCGCTCAGGGATTCGAACCCCGGACCCTCCCGATGTATCGGGATGCTCTGAACCAAATAGGTTAATTTAACCTGCCCGAGAATGAAAAACCTTTCAACTTGAAGAAAAGCTATTTAAAATGAAGAAAGCCCTTGTTACTTAAAAAGCAGCAAAGGCTTCAAACCTGTGGGCGCTCAGGGATTCGAACCCCGGACCCTCTGCTTGTAAGGCAGATGCTCTAAACCAACTGAGCTAAGCGCCCCCTTTTTCAAAAATTTCAGACTGTAAATTTACCACTTTCCCGAATAAAAAACAAACCGCTAACGCCAACAAAAAAAATATTTTCCAAATAAATAAAAATATTGGAGCGGGCAACGGGATTCGAACCCGCGACATTCAGCTTGGGAAGCTGACACTCTACCAACTGAGTTATGCCCGCATTTGAATCCGAAAATTACGAAAATTTCCGGAATCCAAAAAGATAATCTTTCTTCCCCCTAAGCACCCGTTACAGCATAGTAAATGCTGTACGGATTATAGCATCCTGTTGCATATTCGAAAGTTTATAAGAGCCCACCGCCGGACTTGCACTTGCGGGTCTTCCGATATAAACCACTTTGGTTTTACCTTCCAGCAACTCGTCAATTCTTGGGTTAAGGAAAGTCCAGCCGCCCATGTTCCGCGGTTCTTCCTGCACCCAGAAAACCTCGTTAAAATTGGGATATTTATCCAGGATTCCTTTCAGCAGTTCAGATTCAAAGGGATAATATTGCTCAACCCTGATAATCGCCACATCGGTGAACCCGTGTTCTTTCCTGAATTTATCAAGCTCGTAGTAAATCTTTCCGGCGGTCAGCATTATCTTTCTGACATTGCTCCTGTCTGCAACAAAATCATCGTCAATAAACTCCCTGAAACTTCCGGATAAGAAGTGTTGCTTCGGCGAGCGCGCTTCAGGCAAACGCAGCAGGCTCTTCGGCGTCATCACTAAAAGGGGGCGTTGTTCATCCTTTTTCATCTGTCTGCGCAGCAGATGGAAATAATTCGCGGGGTCTGAAAGGTGGCACACTTCCATATTACCCTCAGCACAAAGGATCAGGTACCTTTCGGGTCTTGCGCTTGAGTGCTCGGGTCCCTGCCCTTCAAACCCATGCGGCAGCAGCAGAACCACATTGTTCGGAGTGTTCCACTTCTCTTTCGAAGCAACTATAAAATTATCGATTATCACCTGCGCACTGTTTGCAAAATCACCAAACTGCGCCTCCCAAATCACTAAGGTTTTTGGGTCAGCCGTGCTGTAGCCATATTCGAATCCAAGCACGGCAGCTTCAGAGAGGTTGCTGTCCAGAATTTCAGCTTTTGCCTGGTCGTTATAGATGTGGTTAATCGGAAAATATTCGTGCCCATCCTGAACATCAGAAAACGCCATGTGCCTTTGCGTGAAAGTACCCCGCACACAATCCTGCCCGCTGAGCCTGACGGGAGTTTTCTCCTTCAGAAGTGTAGCAAAAGCGGCAAATTCTGCGGTTGCCCAGTCAGCCAGCCCATCTTTGGAAAGCGCCAGTTCCTTTCTTTTTTCCAAGAATTTCACCAATTTTGGGTGCAGATGAAATCCTTCGGGCAGTGTGCTTCCTTTTATCAGCACTTCGTTCAGCACCTCTTCGGAAACAGCGGTGTTATGCACTTCCCTTTCTTCTTCCTCGGCTTCTTTGTTCACATCGAACAAAATATCGCCTGAAAATTTATTTTTGATATTCACAACCACCTGAAGGGCATCTTCCAGTTTCTGAATGTATGCCTTGCGCATATTTTCGGCGTCTTCGGAGGTTATGGTTGTCTCATTAACAAGCTTTTGCGCGTAAATTTTGGTTACAGATTCATGCTGTTTTATTTTTGCGTAAAGAATTGGCTGTGTGTAGCCGGGGTCGTCGCCTTCGTTATGCCCGTGTCGGCGGTATCCGACAATATCAACCACCACATCTTTTTTGAATTTCTGCCGGTATTCGAATGCAATCTTAATGCAATGAAGCACCGATTCGGGGTCGTCACCGTTGACATGGAACACGGGCGCCTGAACAATCCGCGCCACATCCGTTGCGTAAACCGACGACCGCGCCTCCTCGGGCGTTGTGGTGAACCCAATCTGGTTATTTGTAACAATGTGAATTGTGCCGCCCGTTTTATAGCCCGCCAGTTGCGAAAGGTTGATGGTTTCGGCAACCACTCCCTGACCCGCAAAGGCGGAATCGCCGTGCAACAGAACAGGAATGATGTGGCGCCTGTCGGTATCGTTTGCTCTGGTTTGTTTCGAGCGTACAATCCCTTCAACAACGGGGTTCACCCACTCCAAGTGGCTTGGATTCGAGGCAATAGAAACCCCAATTTCCCTCCGGAAACGGGTTTTAACTTTGTTGGTTGCTCCAAGATGGTATTTTACATCACCGGAGCCGGCGGTGGATTCGGGGTCAACTATATCTTCAAATTCTGCAAGAATCGACTCATACGATTTCCCGACAATATTGGTCAAAACATTCAGGCGCCCTCTGTGAGCCATACCGAGAACGATTTCCCGGACATTGTTATCCGCAGCAATTGTAAGCAGATAGTCAAGCGCAGGAATGGTAGCCTCAAGCCCTTCGAGTGAAAACCGTTTGTGCCCAATGAACCGTGTATGTATAAAATGCTCAAAATTTTCGGCTTCAATAAGTTTGTTCAGAATTTGCTTTTTGGTTGCATGGTCAAAGTTGGGCTTATTTTCCTCCGGTTCCATCTTATTTTGCAGCCATGTTTTCTCGTCGCTCGACTGGATGTGCATATATTCAGCGCCGATATTTTTACAATAGGTGTTCTGAAGTTTATCTAAGATTTGCCGAAGTGTTGCCGTTTTAACGCCGCCAAAATCGTGAGTAAGGAAGAGGCGGTCGTAATCCCAAACGGTCAATTCATGGAACTGCGGGTCAAGCTCTTTGTGATAGATGTTATTGTTGCCAAGCGGGTCGGTTGTAGCAATCAGGTGCCCCCTTACGCGGAACATGTTAATCATCTGGCGTACCCGCCCCTGTTTTGCAATTTCTTCGTAGCCAACAACCGTTTCGTTAAACGCCGGAACATTATCTTTCTGCCATTTATGCGGTATCTGAGGGATGCCGAGGCTGTCAAAAAGCCCCTCGTAAAAGTCGTTTTCCCCCATCAGCATAGCGCTGATTTCACCGAGGAATAAACCGGATTCCGCCCCCTGAATAATTCTGTGGTCGTAAGTGCTGGTGATCGTCATAACCTTGCTCAACCCAAGATTTGAAACCGCCTCAGGTGACATGGCTACAAACTGCGCCGGGTACTGAATAGCCCCTGTAGCAACAATTGTGCCCTGCCCGACCATAAGGCGCGGATTGGATGAAATTGTGCCGAGCGTGCCCGGGTTTGTAAGCGTGATTGTTGTGCCTACAAATTCAGAAGGGTCAATCTGCCCAAGACGGCTTCTTTTCACCAAGTCTTCGTAGGCATCCAGAAACTCTTTGAACCCCATTTTATCAGCAGCTTTAATGTTCGGAACCATCAGATTTCGGCTTCCGTCTCTTCTCTGAATATCGATTGCCAGCCCCAGATTTATGTGTTCCCGCGTAATCAAAATTGGTTTGCCGCCTTTCTCTGAGTAGGCATTGTTCATCACTGGATATTTTTTCGTCGCCTGAACAATCGCCCAGCCAATTATGTGCGTGAAGCTGACCTTGCCCAATTTTTCACGGGCACGGAACGAGTTTATCAACAAACGGTTCTCTTCTAAGATTTTTACGGCAATCGTTCTAACGGAAGTGGCGGTAGGGATACTCAGCGAGCTTTCCATATTTTGGATAATTTTAGCCGCACCGCCTGCAAGCACGCGTGTGCTGTCACCGGGTAGTGGCTGTGGCATCGGGAACGACCTTACGGCGGCTGCACTTCCTGCATTCAGAACGGCAGCGGCGCTTAGAGCTGCAGCGGTGGTTTGACCTTCGCCCGATTCGCCGGAAAAATATTTTTTCCACTGCTCAGGAACGGCAGCAGGATTGTCTTTATATTCCTCAAAAAGATATTCTACGAACCAACTGTTCGCACCAAACTCCTCGATAAATTGTTCTTTATCTTTGGGTGAACCGTTTTCACTCATGATATTTAAAATTCTCTTATTATTTTTTAAATGATCTTTCTTGTATCCTTGCTATTAATTGTATTTTGCCCTCTCAATTAAGTAGCAGAATTTAAACCTTAAATGTAACTAAATCAACGGAACTTACGAAATGGACAGAGCACATAACGAACAATTGGCGGCTTTAAGAAGAAATTATCAGTCCGCTTCTTTAGATATTAATCAGGTAACACAAGATCCGATGAAACAGTTCGAGATTTGGTTTCAAAATGCACTTGATTCTCAAATACTTGAACCTAACGCAATGGTGCTTTCAACCGTTTCCGGGTTGGGTGTGCCTTCTTCAAGAACTGTGCTGCTGAAAAGGCTTGACCCCACCGGGTTTGTTTTCTTTACAAACTACGAAAGTGAGAAGGGATTGGATATTAGTGATAACCCAAATGTTGCCCTGCTGTTCCTTTGGTTAGACCTCGAACGGCAGGTGCGGGTTAACGGTATTGCCGAAAAAATTTCACGCGAGGAATCTGCCGCATATTTTAACTCACGACCGCATGATTCAAGAATTGGCGCCTGGGCTTCACCACAAAGCAAAGTAATTGCAGACCGCGCTTTCTTAGAGAAAAGTTTCGCCGAATATAAAGAGAAATATCCGGGTGAAGTGGTGCCACTCCCGCCTTTTTGGGGAGGCTTCAGGGTGGTGCCAAATTCAGTTGAGTTTTGGCAAGGGAGGCAAAACCGCCTTCACGACAGAATTGTTTACAAAAAACATGGCAGCGGCTGGAGAATTGAAAGGTTGGCACCGTAATGACTGGCGAACCACTCAACTGATCGGTTGATAAATAAAAAAGCTTGGGTAGAATCTCCCTTTTTTAACGCTGCTTATCTGACTGATGAACATGGAAAATATTTTGGCGAACTACTCTTTTAACCCCGGATATCAGGAAGTAAAACCACTTCGCCGATGATATAATAAGTACACAGAATAATAAAGGAAACTAATTATACCGGTAGCGGTTTCCGCCTTCTTCTTTTTTCCACCATTATAGTTCTGAACGCAATTGCGGCAATTATTACTGCCCCGCCGACGATTGCCCAGAATGATGGCTCTTCACCATACCCGATGAAAACCCACACCGGGTTAAGAACGGGTTCTATCATCGCTAAAAGAGAGGCTTCTATTGCTTCAACCCGGTTAATACCGTAACTGAATATTACATATGCAATTCCTATCTGGAATATCCCAAGGTAACCCACCATCAAAAGATCGTTCAGGGGAAAAGATTCCAAGCCGATTAGCGAGAAAGAAACAGCAATGACCACAAAAAGGTTGCCGTAAAATATCGTGCTGAATTTGTACTCTTCACCCGATTTCCTCATCCCGAGAAACATAAAAGTAAGGCAAATGCCTGATATAAGCGCAAAACCGTTTCCCTGCAAATCCCCCGCTGAGAGTTTACCGACGAAAAAGAGCGCCATACCCAGAAAAGTGAAAATTATCGTAACCAAATTTATCCGCTCAAACTTTGTTTTTAGCAATATTGGCTCAAGGATGAGCACATAAATCGGTGCTGTATATTGCAGAAAAATTGCGTTAGCTGCTGTGGTTAATTTGGTTGCTACAACAAAAAAGATCAGAACCCCGGCATAGCACAACCCTGTTAGTAACGACCATTTGTTGAACTTCAACGCTTCTTTCCTGAACATTATTAAAATCACCAAACCGGCGAACAACGATCGGAAAAACGAAAGCTGAAGAGAATTAAGAGAAACAAGTTTAATGAACAGCCCGCCCGTGCTCCACAACAATGCAGCAACTACAACGGTTAATATTCCTTTTCTGTGGTATGAAAGTTCCAAATGGTTTTCGAATTAATAATAAGAGGCTTTAATAAAAATAATTTATGAATAGTATATGCAAATTTAACGCTTTTTCACCCCTTTTCTATCTGAAAGTAATTTTATTTTAAAATATTTTCACAAAATGGAAACTTAAATTTGCTTTTTAAGTTTCCGTACATTATTTTTGAAACCGTTATCTATAAATTTAGTTTCCGACTTAAAAAAAATGAATCAACAAAAAGACGACATAATCAACTTCGCCCAACAACTGTTTTTAGAAACAGGTTTCTCAAATGTTAAGGTTGACGACATTGCCGCAGGCATGAAAATCAGCAAAAAAACGATCTACAAGCACTTCAAATCGAAAGAAGAACTGTTGGAGCTTGCGTTCCACAGGTTTCTTTACGATTCCCGTGATTTTATTTTTGCTACACTTCAGGAGGATAGTTCATCTGTTGTAAAATTAGTATTAATTCTCAACAGGATGATACGGCAAACCGCAAGGATTTCCAATGCGTTCCTCGCAGATCTTCAAAATGACATGCCGGAGCTTTGGAAGAAATTTGAACACTTCAGAAATAATATGATTAGCAATGTGCTTACAGAAATTTACTCTGCCGGAATTAAGGAGGGATATGTAAAACACTTCAAAGTCCCGATTTTACTTTCTGTTTTTATCGGCGGGCTTAAAGAAATACTCAACAGCGAGTTCCTGAACAGCCAGGGGCTAACCTTCAAAGAGTCCCTCGCCGAGTTTTACAAATTTATTACAAGTTCAATCCTCACCGATAAAGGTAGAGAAGAGTTTTCTAACCTATATTTTGGAGCATTATACGATGAAAAAATATAATATTTTCATCCCTTTGGTGGTTTTTTCGGTACTTCTTTACTCAGGTTGTTCCGAGGAAGAAGACCCCACTCAGATCAAATTGTCAGGTAATCTTGAAGCAATCAGCGTTACCGTTAGCTCACAACTGCCCGGGCTTATAACCGAGTTTCCCTACGAAGAAGGGGATGAGGTGAAAGAAAATGATACACTCGTTAAGATTGACGACTCGAACCTTCTTCTTCAGTTGAATAAGGCGTACGCCGGAATTGGTGTGCTGGATGCGCAATACTCGCTGCTTCGCAACGGTGCAAGAAAAGAAGATATTAACCAGGCGCAGGAAATGGTGAACCAGCTCGAAACCAATCTTTCGGCAGCGGAAACTGATTTCGCAAGAGTTGCCTCACTTTATGACAAAGGCACCTTTACCAAAAAACAGTACGACGATGCGGAAACCCGTGTTAAAGTTATCAAGTCACAGCTGGAAGCGGCGAAGGAAAATCTCGCTAAGGTTAAAACTATCGTGCGTCCCGAAGAACTGCAAACAGCCGCTGCCAGAAAAAAAGAAGCTGAAGCAGGTATTGAAGTTATTAAAAACTCGATACAGAAATGTTACATAGTTTCCCCCATCACAGGCAGGATAGTTAAAAAGCACATCCGCAAGGGTGAAACTGCAGGGGCGCTTACCTCGCTTGCCAAAATCGCAGCTACAGACGAGCTGGATTTGGTGGTTTATGTCGGTGAAAAAGATTTGGGCAAGATAAAGGTTGGGCAAGAGGCAAATATTACGATCGATTCATATCCGGGCAAAACATACCCCGGCAAAATAACCTTCATTTCTCCTGAAGCATCTTTCACTCCGAAAAACATACAAACATCGGATGAAAGAACAAGGCTGGTTTATGAAGTGAAGATAAGGGTGAAAAACACAAACAACGAACTTAAAGACGGAATGCCGGCAGATGCTTCCATAAAATTAAATAAATGATGAACAATCCGGAAAGACCAAAAGCCATTTCGATTAAAAACCTCGTAAAAAACTACGACGAGGTGGAAGCAGTGAAAAACATCTCTTTAGAAATTGAAGAGGGTGAAATGTTTGGGCTGGTAGGTCCCGATGGTGCCGGAAAAACGACTTCGATCAGGGTGCTTTGCGGGTTGCTTCACCCAAATTCCGGTTCTGCTGCAATTTTTGGAAAGGACACTGTGAAAGAGCGGCGAGTGGCTCAGCACTTCATCGGCTATCTTTCCCAGAAATTTTCTCTTTATGGTGATCTTTCAGTGGATGAAAACATCGCTTTTTTCGCCAAAATACACAAAGTGAAAGATTTTAAGGAGCGAAGGGATTATCTGTTGGAGATGATGAGGCTTGCGAACTTCAGAAAGCGCGCCGCCGAAAAGCTTTCCGGTGGTATGAAGCAAAAACTGGCTCTGGCCTGCTCGCTCATTCACAAACCAAAACTGCTGATTCTGGATGAACCAACGACAGGAGTTGACCCTGTTTCAAGACGCGACTTCTGGAAGATTATCTCTTCGCTTAATAAAGAAGGGATGACTATCCTGCTTACCACACCATATCTTGATGAAGCCGAAAGGTGTTCGAGAATCGGTTTAATGAACGACGGGAAAATAATCGCTTTGGGTGAACCAAAAGAGGTAATAAACTCAACGGATATGGTGGTGCTCGAAGTTTTTACACCGAAAATTCGGGAGTCTGAAAAAGTGATTAAAAATAACACAAATTTTGAGCCGCAGGCTTTCGGAGACAGGCTTAACATACTGACGAAAGACCCCGAAGAGGCGTTCAAAATTGTCGCCGAAACATTAAAGAAACACGGATTAGAAATTATTGAAAAAAGGGTTAAAGCCCCTTCTTTAGAAAATATTTTCATACACATAGTTACCCAAACTACAGGAAATTGAAATGAAACGCATCTTATCATTCCTAACGGTTTTCACATTCTTCCTTGCAACCGGTCAGGTCTATTCGCAACGCATGACCCTGCAAGAGTGTATTTCTGAAGGAATCGCAAATAGCAAAACTTTGATGATAGGAAATTCCGAGATCGAAAAAAGTAAATCCAGGCTGAAAGAAGTTTCGGCTTCAAAGCTGCCGAAAGGGCTGCTTTCTGCTTCTTACACCCGACTTAGTGAAATACCAAATTCTGAAATTAAGGTTCCGATGTTTCCGAACCCGATTACAATTCAAGAGCCTCTGTTTAACAGTTATCAACTGAAATTGAATGTAACACAACCGATTTTTTTGGGCGGAAAAATCTCCAATGCCGAAGAAGCTGCTGAATTTAACATCTCTGCAAATCAGGCTAATCTGGATGTGAAAAAGAACGAAGAGGCTATGAAAATTGTAAACGCATGGTTCAGCCTCGCAGCTGTTAACGAACAGATTAAGATTATTGATGAGAACCTTGCTCTGCTGAATAAAAGACTGGCAGACGCAAAACAACTTTTCGATCACGGCTTGGTTACCAAAAACGATCTTTTAAAAATCGAAGTGCAGATATCAACTGTAACTTCAAAGAAAATTGACCTCGCCACCGCGCAAAAAACCGCAAAGGGCGCCCTTAACATGCTGATGGGAAGAAGCGTAACCGCACCGCTTGAAATTGCAGAACCTGTTTTGGATCAGCCCGGCTCTATCCCCTCTTTCGATGAGGCGGTTAACACAGCACTTATTTCGCGGAACGAATTTGCAGAGCTTGATCTGAAAAAAGAAGCACTTAAAAAGAATTTAGATGCTACTAAATCGGCCTACTATCCCGAGGTATTTCTGAGCACCAATATCTATTACTCTAACCCTAATCAAAGAATCTTCCCGATGAAAGATGAATTTAAGGCTACTTGGGACCTCTCGTTGATTATGCAATGGTCGATTTGGGATTGGGGGAGCACTTCAGCAAAGGTTGACCAAACAATTGAGACCATTAACGGGCTTTCTGCAACAAAATCGTTGCTTGTTGACGCAGTTTCCAACGAGGTTTACAGATGTATCAACAACTTAGAAAACGCAAAAGAGCAGTTGGAAAATCTTTCCGTTACCCTGAATCAGGCAAACGAAAATTACAGATTCACTTCCGAAAATTTCAAAGGAGGTGTTGCAACCGCAACTGACCTTATGGATGCCGATACAATTCTGTTTAACGCTAAAACCAATGTTCAACTGGCAAAAATTAAGCTTTCGCTCTCTAATTTTGAACTTTTAAGAGCAATCGGAAAAAAACTTTACTAATATGTATGCAATTGAAGTAAAAGGACTTACAAAAAAATTCGGGGACTTTGTCTCCGTTGATAATGTTTCTTTTTCGATCCCGCCCGGCACAGTTTTCGGTTTTCTTGGAGCAAACGGCGCCGGAAAATCAACCACAATAAAAATGTTGTGCGGAATGCTTGAACCCACTTCGGGCGACGCCTTAGTGGGTGGGTACAGCATTACTAAAGAACCTGAGAAAGTGAAAAATCAAATCGGCTACATGTCCCAAAAATTCAGCCTGTACAACGACCTTACGGTTGAAGAAAACATCAATTTCTTCGGTGGTATTTATGGGCTGCGAAGGAAAGAATTAACCGAGCGAAAAGCCCGGGCACTGAAAGTTTCGTGGTTGGAGGGGAAAGAAAAAATACTGACGGGAAGCCTGCCCGGCGGAATAAAACAGAGATTAGCTCTTGCAACTGCAGTTATTCATAAACCCGGAATTGTCTTTTTGGATGAACCCACAAGCGGTGTTGATCCCGTTTCGAGGCGTGCCTTTTGGGAGCTGATCAATCAAATTGCTGAAGAAGGGACAACGGTTCTGGTTACAACCCACTATTTGGAAGAGGCGGAATATTGCGCAAATATTATTCTGATTAACGCCGGAAAAATTATTGCGGAAGGTTCACCAACGCAGTTGAAAAGCAAATATGCGCTTCCCGAGCAACCGCACCCAACTCTTGAGGATGTTTTTATCAATCTGATTGAAGGGATTTACTGAGATGTTTTCAACGATGGTTACAGTTGCAATAAAAGAATTTAAGCACCTTTTACGGGATAGAAGATTCCTGCTGATCTTAGTGTTATTCCCGGTTTTAATGCTTGCATTTTTCGGGTATGCAGTTAATTTTGATGTTAAAAATATCAAATTAGCTATACTCGATTTGGATAAATCGGTTTCAAGCCGAAAGTTAATTTCTGAAACGACAGCAACGGACTATTTTACCGACCCTGTTTACATTCAAAGCAGTGACGAAATAAGGAAACTGCTTGATTCGAAAGAAGTGCACGCTGTTATTACCATACCGAAAGACTTTGAAGATTTCTTAGAAAGGAACGAAACGGCTACAATTCAATATTTGGTGGATGGGGTTGACGCAAACTCGGCTAAAATTATCTCTAATTATTTGGACGCTGCAATTAACTCGTTTAACGGAAAACTTCAGAAAGAAAAACTTTCCAAATTAGGGATGAAAATCAGCCCACCGGTTAATATTTCACCCAAAATTATGTATAACCCCGAGTTGAAAAGCTCTTTATTTTTTATTCCGGGGCTTATTACGATGATTTTAACCATCACTTCGGTTATCAGTGTTTCACTTTCATTAGTTAAAGAGAACGAAAACAACACGATTGAGCAAATTAAGGTATCCCCGGTTTCAAATCTTTCTATGTTGCTCGGCAAAATTTTCCCCTATCTTATTATTGCGTACATCAACGCAGCGATGATCTTAGTTGTGGGCTATTTCCTGTTCGGTGTTGAAGTGCAGGGAAGTTATTTTGACCTGATTTACGCAATTTTTATCTTTTTGTTGGCGGCAACTTCGTTGGGTTATTTAGTGTCGGTTATTTCCCCTTCAACGCAGGTAGCATTTACTTTCGGAGCATTTGTTTCGATGTTGCCCTCTTTGGTGCTTTCCGACTTTATCTTCCAGGTGGAAAGCATGCCTATGATAATTCAAATTTTCACGAACCTTACACCGGCAAAGTTTTTTAACAAGATTATTCGTGCAATAATTCTTCGGGGAACGGGGTTCGAAACCTACAGCTCGCAGGTTTATTATCTTTTGATTTTCTCAGCAATTACGATTCTGTTAAGCCTTGCTATCGCTTTCAGGAAAGAGAGGAAAACTTAAAATGAACACGATTATCCGGTTTATTATAAAAGAATTTAAGCAGTTCTGGCGGGACCCCCGGATGGTGGTTATGATTGTGGTTTCCCCGATGATTCAGCTGATCCTGCTCGGGTATGCAGCAACCTTGGATATTAATGTTGTGCACACTGTTGTTCTGGATAATGACAGGTCGGAAACCAGCAGAAAATTAATCGAAAAATTTAACGGCTCAACCTATTTTTCGATGGATGCGTTTTATGATTCGTATGACGAAGTATATAAGGCAATGGATAATGGCGGCGTGATGACTGCGCTGATAATCCCAAAGGATTTTGAGAAAGATATTAAGCGCGGTAACACTGCGACACTTCAGGCTATCTTCAACGGAAGTGACGGTAACAGTGCCTCGATTTCTTCGGGTTATGTTTCCAAGGTTATCATTAACTTTTCGGAAGAAGTGGTAAAATCAAAAATTGAAATGATGGGGATTAAGCGAATCCCCGCGGGGCAGATTTCTGCGCAAAGCCGTGTTTGGTATAACCCGGGGCTTGAATCGAAAATTTTTATGGTACCGGCGATTGTGGGGCTGTTGCTCAGCGTTGTTACATTGATTCTCACCTCTTTGGCAATTGTTAAAGAGAGAGAAATCGGAACCTTTGAGCAACTGATTGTAACACCGATAAAACCGTGGCAGTTGATTGTTGGGAAATTGGTGCCTTTCGCAATTCTCGGTTTTATTGCTGTTCTGATTGTTTTGGCTTCAATGAACATAATTTTTGGAATTGCGGTTAAGGGGAATGTAACCGTGTTATTGGTTTCTTCGTTCTTTTATATTCTCTCAACTTTAGGGCTTGGGTTGTTAGTCTCCACTTTCTCGAAGACACAACAGCAGGCGATGATGCTTGCAATCTTTGTGGTAATGCTGCCGTTGATTTTCCTTTCAGGTTTTGCTTTTCAGGTGGAAAATATGCCCGTTATTTTTCAGAAAATCAGCACCATTGTGCCGTTGAAATATTATCTGATAATTGTTCGGGGTGTTATACTAAAAGGAAGTGGTTTTCACGAACATTTTCAGGATGGTTTGGCACTTCTGATCATTGGGGTTGTAATTCTTACAATCAGTATTCTAAGGTTCAGGAAACGGGTTGAGTAAAGGTAATAAGGGAAAATCATCGATGAACGCGACTGCAAAGCAAAAACCCAAGTTTCAGCAAACCGGTTGAGTAAAGGTTGGAGGCATCTTTTCGCTGTTATTTTATCCGGTAACCGAACTTTTGAACATACCTTTGGTCAAACTCTTCCTGATGTTTTGTTGTAAAGTATGACCCAAACAAACCATAGCCACCGTTTATGTTTGTGAAAACGGGCTCATCCAAACGGAGAGAAAAGTTATCCAGAAATCCGTTCACTGATGAATAATAAAACGAAAGTGGAGCGTCGTATTCCGTTACCGTAAAAATTACATGGAGAATCCTGAAGTCAGATTTTTCGGCAACGCCCTCGGAAATTTTATTCATAGCCCAATCAAACGAAGCAAGTTCGTAAGAAATTTTATCGTCTCGGTTTGCTACAGGATAAAGAGGTGTCGGAACACCGTTTCTGTCGATTACCCTAAGCGGCACTTCAATAGTTTTTGCAACTTCCCGGTTGTTAATCAGTTGTGTGTAATAGATCGTCATTTTTGGAAAACAAAGGTCTATCTCTTTCGAGCGCCAGTAAAACTCCCAGTTCTTTCCGAATTTGAAGACATCAACATCCGTGGTGAAACCCCTCGGAAAAGGGATTGAGGATTCATAATCCAAATATTGAGGTACTTTCGTGCCCGATGACAGAACAGTACCGTTTGGCATTCGTGCAACAATGGAGAGTGAATCGTTGGCGTAAACCGGAAGTGGTGCTCCGTAATAATAACGCTGTTTTCCCGAATAGTGCGATGAGTCTTTTCTGTTTACAAGAGTATCTTTCAGTTTGTACTCATCCCCTCTGAATTTAATGTAAATTTGTGCACCCATTACCTCCGGGTCTTCTGTATTTAGGTAAGGGTCTGTTCCGGGTGCGTCGTAAACTTTTGCGAGATAAACCTTGGGTACGAATGTGTAGCCTATTTCCTGCCCCTCTGTTATTGCAAACAGCACAAATCCGGGCTTAAACTCCGCACGGGGCGAAAAACCGTTATCGCAGGCAGAAAAGTTTAGTGCAAACAGTAAGAACAAACTCACAAGAATTGCATTTTTAAGGCTGTGTTTTGGATTGATCATCAGGCCTTTTTTCCGGCGGTGTTTGAACAACAATGTGGCATAACTGAAGTTTTTAATTTTCATCTTAAAACTCCGCTTTCACGAAAAATGCAGGGAAAATCGGGAGTTGGTTAATCCTCTTTCCTGTTTTCTTATCAAAATAGTAGATATTTTCTCTGTTGTAAACATTCAGCACACTTGCTCCGAGAGTAAAATCTGCAATAGCGGTTGAAAACTTTTTTGTTATTGAAAGATCAAGCCTGTGATAATATGGCAATCGTGCAGAGTTTTTTGTGTCGTAGAGAAATTCCGGCTCATAGTTGTTAAGAATATTAATCGGAATATTCCCGTCTAACATCAATTTATTGAAGAAACCAGTAATCGGTGTGAAAGGCATACCGGAGGCAACCACCCAATTTGCAGTGAACTGCCAGTTAGCTCCGGGGTTAATCCCCGCCAGAATATTGATTGAGTGCCGCACATCGTATCTCGGGGCGTAAGTTAAGTTTTTTGCATATTTTTCAGCCCAACCCAAAGCGTAAGAAATTTTTGAGTAAAACACGGAACCATCAAACTTTAGAGCAGATTCAATTCCGTAAGAACTTCCGTTAATATTTTTAAAATCGAACTGGACAGAAGTAAATTTCTGATCGTTAACCTCCAGAAGGTTATCCATTAATTTGTAATAAGCCTCCACTTCCAACACAACTTTGTCAGTAAACCATGAAGTGAAGCCGACGATGAAGTGAGTTGCCTCTGCCGCAGTAACATGCTCCGGCACAATAATCCAAGGCTCAAACACGGAGATTAGCTCGTCTTCATTCGTAAGAGCCACCATATCCTGCGAATATCTGCCGAAGGCAAACTTAAAAATAAGAAGACGATTAATCAACCAGGTCAGCGAAACCCTTGGCTCAAACAAAAACGGGCGCTTTTCTGCCATAGAAAGAAAATTGAACCGAACTCCAATATCCAAACCAACATCATCCCACCGGAAAAACTTATAATTTATATAAGCTGCCAACGCTGACTTACTTACACTGTAATCAATTTCACGGTTTAATTGGTTCTTTTGCTTAAGCTGTGTTGTTATATTTTTGTTTTGAAACCCAAACAAAAGTTGATCCTTGCTGTCGTAGATGTAGGCAAGATCGGCGTTGATCGTAAAATCTTTCACCTTATTTTCGCGCGGTTTCGAGCCTGAAAGGTTCGGTTCAACACTTGCTTCGTAGTATGAATAAGAGAGGTTCAGGTCAGAAACCAAAGGTGACCCGTTCCAGATTTTGCTCCATTTTGCTCCGATTATGTTGTTCTTAATGTGGTAATCTTCCAACAGCGGATCGTTATTTACCACCTGGTCACTGCTTAAAAAAGTGTGAGCAACGAACTTGCTGTTTTGGTCAATCGATGGGTCGGAAAAGTTAACTTTCAGCGAAAAATCATAGAAATTGAAAGGGGTCTCTTTCTCGTTTATATACTTTTTTAGAATGTCGCCATAGTAACTTTTTCTTCCGGTAAGAAGAAACGAACCGCCGGGAATGGGCCCCTCCGCAGCAACCTTACCGGAAAGAAGCCCCGCCTGAACCGTTCCCTGATAAAAATTTTTGTTTCCATCACGCGTAATTATATTTAGTATAGAAGAAAGCCGGTCACCCAATGCAGGGGTAAAACCACCCTTATAAAACTCTAAAGACGAAATAGTTTCGGGATCTATAACACTGAAAATACCAAGTGCATGAAACGGATTATACACAGTGGCACCGTTTAACAAAACCAAATTCTGATCGCTCCCGCCTCCTCTTACATAATATTTTGCCGTTGCATCTCCGGTCGTATTTACCCCCGGATTGTTTTGGATAACCCGGAAGATATCCAACTCCGCACCAACGGGCTGCAATTCAATATCTTTAATAGAAATTTTTTCAAGACCGAGGTCTGTCTCATTTTCCCTTGCGTTTCTATCCCCGACTATAGTAACTTCTGAAAAATCAACAGCCTTTTTTGTCAGTTGAAGGTTAAGATCATTAATCACACCCCCCTTTACAATTATTGAAACTTCTCTTGTAATATACCCAATACACGAAAAAATTATAATGCGCTCACCCACCGGCACTGAAGAAATAAAATAATATCCTGAACTGTTGGTTGAAGAACCTTGCTTTCCCCCTTTAACCACAACATTCGCATAAGGAATAATTTCACCTGTCGTAGAATCGGTTACAGTACCGCGAATGTTGCCGGTTGATTGAGAGTTGATTGTGTAAATAAATAATAAGGAAAGCGCAATGGTGCGAATAAGAGGAAGTATAATTTTCAATGTCGTCTGTCTGTATTTAACTGAATCTCGTTCATTAACCTGAAAGATCCCTCATCAGGTTCGAAAGGTTTTATGAAAGAAAAGGGCTGCTATTTCTCAAGCAGCCCAGTTCTCTATAAGTGTTTTGTGCTAACAGCTGAACTTCCGGTTAAAATAACTTTTAGTTCAAATATTTTCACTTGCTACTTAGTCTTCACTCGCTCTCTGAATGAATTACTTCATCAGAAGCATTTTGTTGGTAAGTCTTACACCGTCAGAAACAACTTCGTAGATGTAAGTACCTGAAGCAAGCTTAGAAGCATCAAAGGTGTAAGAATAAACACCCTGTCCCAAGTTCTCGCTTACGAGTGTAGCAACTTCTTTACCAAGAACATCATAAACCTTCAAGGTCGTGAAACCGGCTGATTTCAAAGAGAATTTGATCTCAGTGGTCGGGTTGAACGGGTTAGGATAGTTCTGGAAAAGCTGATAGTCGGTTGCAGTCATGCCTAAGTCTTTAACAGATGAAGCAGGTCTTACGAATCTTTCAACCGGTGGATAGCTTGCAGAACCAAAAGCAATTACATAAGCAGTGTCACCTGATGGTGTGAAAGCGATACCGCGAGGTCTTGCATCAGCACCCTCGAAGTAATCGTGCCATGTAATACTGTCTTTTATTTCGTTGGTTACATGATCCCAACCGTACCAGGTTTTGTTTGTCCAGTATGTTGCATAATCAGGGTACCTGTTAGGAAGGTCGTTGTTGGAACCTGAAGAAGCATAGAGTAAGTTAGTGTTTCTTGGATGCCATACGAACGATTCGCAATCAAAGCCTTTAAGGACAGTATCAGTAACAGCAAAAGGTGAAAACTCGTCGCTTCTTGTGTATTTCAAGATAGCATGGTTTGTGTAGCCTGCCCAGTAAATGGTGTTACCGTCAGCACTGACTTCAAACGATCTTGAAAAACCAACGCTCGAGTCAACTGCGTTTCCAAGGAAAGAGAATTGAGGATCCCACATTTTGATAGGAAAACCGGGCAAAACATTTGCAGTGAAGATTGTTCCGTTTTCATCCGAAGCGTTTGCAATCGCCGACTGACCCGGCATGTTTCTGATTACTCCTTTCGATTGACCGGTTTTATAGTCAACTTTTTGAGTGAAATCAAAGTGTGAGGCAAGGATATCACCGTCTCTGTGTTGTTTCAAACCACGACCTGTGTTGCCAACGAGTGAATCAACAAATCCCGGACCTGTAAATACTTTAATCGGTGAGAATGACGCTTGTGTTCCGTCAGGGTTAAAACAGTATAAAGCACCGGTTTTTACCCATGCAGTACCGTTGAAGATCGAGTCAACAGCAAAACTGTAGATCTGAATCCAAACACGACCGTAAGGATCGCAGGCAATACCGTGCCCACCGGAACCAACACGAAGACTTGTTGAATCAGGGAAATATCCGTCAAATGTCCACCCGCCTTGGGCAAAAACGCCCGTTGATAGTAACGCAAACATAAATAATGCGGATAATTTTTTCATTTTGTATCTCCTAAATGAGTTGTTAAAGAGTTATTAAAAATATAAAAATAATAGTTAACGCCTGCCGTTATAATTCGCCCCTTGTACACCCATTAATACTTTTGCAATCGTTTGATCAACGGTTTTTCCGGAAACTGTGCCATTACTTCTCGAATAATACAAATTTGTACTATTATCCCATGTGATAAACATCGCTTCCAACGGTAATAGTACACCGGGATATAGCGGAGCAACATTTCCCGAAGGAGTAACTTTCAGAATTGCAGCTGCATCATTCGTTGCTAAATAAATATTGCCAAGTGCATCAACGGTAAACTGGTTAACATAAACTTTATATCCATAGGCAGTACCGATATTAACGAACGGAGTTGTAACCGCTGCCGGATCAATATCACCGGAACCATTAATCGGGAACTTATATAACATTGCGGATGAATCTTTTTTCACAGCAACATACAAATCGTTCCCAACTACACGCAAAGCGGTTGCATTAGCAACAAAAGGATATGATTTTAACACCTTAGACGGATCAAGTCTGAACAAAGACTGATTGTCACCGCAAGCCCAAAGGTTTCCGGCATTATCGAAATCGATGTCAACCAATTTTACAGTGTTAGGTGTAACCGCAGTCCAGGTTGTAATAGCGGCACCTTCAGTCATTCTGAAGATTGCACGGGCAGAGTTTCTCACGCCGTAAAGAGCACCATCAGGGCCCATTTTAAGGCTTGTAAACTTGAACCCACCACCAACATTGGGTGTGAACATCGTTTTAACACCGGCAGGTGTAATTTTTACGATGTTGTTGGTTACATCACTTGTTAACATCGAGAAATACATGTTACCGTCTTTATCGAACTCGATAGCAGATGGTTGCTCAAATCCCTGTAAGGTTACAGGATATTCAACGGCTTGTTTCAATTTTACAGTAACTGTATTAGAAAAAGCAAAAGCACCGATAACTCTAACTTTCACTAAGGCGTTTTCACCTTCGGGTGTAACAACACCGGCTTTAACTCTCAGGGTTGTCGGAGTTGCATCGAGAACTTCGCCTTTCGCTGTGTTAAAATAAACTATGTTTTCTTCTTTAACAGCAGAAAAATTGGTTCCGGTGATAGTTAACTCTGTAATACCACTAAGCCCAGAATCGGGGGTGACAGCGGTAATAGTAGGGTCAGGTTTAGCCACCACATCCGGGTCCCAAAGAGTTGTAGTTTTATCGTCTCCGCAACCGGTCATCAATATCATCATTAGAAGTGATACCGGGAGGAGAACCGCTTTTATTCTATTCATAAAAATTGTTTTCATTTTATAGCCCGTCTTCCAAATTAATATTCAAATCTGACCGTGAAATTGTGTACCGAATTGAAGATACCAAACGGTGTGTAGGCATAATCAATCGCTAATCTTAGCCCTTCAAGATTTGGGCGAATCCCAAAACCAAGGTTGTATTCTTTCTCATCATTTGGGAATGAAATACCACCGCGCAAATACACCCATTTCATGAAGTTGTATTCGGCACCAACATAAAGTTGCTCGGGATAATCTCTTGGGTGAGCTACATCAACCGCCAATAAAAACGAATGTTGTTTTGCAAGACTTGGAACTAAATCTACCAAATCCATAGAAACACCAATCTTAAAATTAAGCGGCAGTTGGAAGCCTTCTTCTTTATACTTGATTTCAGTGGAGAAATTTCTTACACTCATACCGAAAGCCAGGCTTTTGAATCCGGTCTTATAGAAAATACCGAAATCGTAAGCGAAAGTGGCTAAACTGTTATCCTCTTTCACCAATTCACCGGTCGCGGGGTCATTGCGCATTGGGCTTACGCCAAGGCTTTGGTTCACCCATTTAATCTGCCCACCGATTGAGAATTTCTCGGAAAGTGCGTTAGCATACCCAACACCAAGAGCTAAAGCCGTAGGTCGGAAGAAGCCGACATCCCGATACCCTTTTTCGGTGCTTCCGTCAACAACGGTCATTTGGAGTTCACCATAATCCACTGACATAACCGTAAAGCCAAACTTCCCATAAGAAGCTTCGAACGGCTGAAATGAAGCACTTGCGTATAAATAATTGATATCAGCAATCCATTTATTTACGCCGAGTGAGATATCTGTCTTCGAATCACCAAAAGCCATTGAAGAAGGATTGTAAAACAGACCGGCAGAATTAGCCGGCACTGCGGTAAAAGTTTCTCCCATACCGGTTGCTCTTGCATCCGTTGGGGCACCGATAAATTTCATCCCAGACTGTGCTAACTTCGTCCTTTGGCCGTAAGTATCAGGCTGGAGAAAGCTTACGGCAATCAAAGAAATAACCGTAAATAATAAATACTTTTTCATATTCTTTTCCGTCCGGGTTAAGTTAGCGAATGATAACGAATTTAAGTGTTCTCTTCTCACCGGTCTTAGTATCCGTTACAATTGCGATATAGATACCACTAACAACGATCTGCCCGGAAGAAGTAACCTGGTTCCAGAACTCGTCGCCTGAACCATCATTGTGTTCAATAGTTTTAATCAGTTCACCCATTTCAGTGTAAATCTTAATTGTACACTCACCGGGTATATCATAAAATGCGATTCTGTCACCGGCGGCACCACCCGGAAAACGAACCTGATCGGGTGTTGAAGCAGAGTTATAAGGATTCGGAACAATTCTAATCTGATCCATCGAAGTCCCTGCCATTCTTTTCAACCTTGCAGGATCGTAAGATTGTGAATAGTATCTCGAACTTTTTGACCCATCAGCACCAACGCAGGTAACATAGTAATAGTAGTCAAAACCTCTGGAGAGAGAAACATCGTTATAGGTTGTTGTTCCTGCAGGTAAAGAAGCTACTAAGTGATAAGTTGAATCAACATTCGAAGATGCTCTCCAAATTTCATAACCCGCGGGGTTTTCACCATCGTATAAGCTCCAGCTAAGGATAACTCTATCACCACCGGAATTTATATCGAGCACCTTGGGCGGCAACGGAGGACTTGGAACAGTTGCCCAATTTGCAGCGTAAGCGTCACTAATTCTTTTAAAAGTAGCCATGAGGGAGTCTTTCCCTTTCATTACTTCCTGGTTTTTCTGAAGTGCGCTGATTGTTCCGGCTTTGTATTTTTTTCCTACTTCCAAACCGGCTTCATAACCCATACCTGCAGCAGCTTCTGCCCACACAATCACGATTGAATCACCATGAGCAATTGTATATGGCCCGTAAGCATTGAAGGCTGAGGTACCTCCGGTTCCCGTGCCATTTGGCGCTGCAGTTTGCGCGGCGTAATTGCCGTCAGGTTGAACAGATTTTGCGTGCCTCGGTGATTTATGACCGGCAGAAAGAAGGTTATATTCACCCTGCATTCTGTTTACATTAAACGCATTGTTACCGGCTAAGAACTCTGTTCTGTCAGAATCTTCCCATCTTGTAGTAGAAGGCTGATTTGGGTCATCACTGTGGTCAGTTGAAGATTTATCAGCGTGCAAAGTAATAGCGCCAACAAACTGCCAGGCAGCAAGCCTTCCGACGGTGTCTCCTTTATCTAAGTAAGGTCTTGCGTTTGAGTTAATCGCCCAAACCGGACCGCCGATGTTATCATACGGAACTTCTTTGCCCGGATGGTAGCCATGCCATGCAAACTGTGCTCTGAACTGTTCATTAGGTGGGTCAACTTCAACACCGTCCCCGCGAGTATCAACCATTGTGTTAATACCCCACCCGGCGGAGTTAGCAATAACATAACGGGCTTGTTTATTAATTGACCAACGATACATCCAACCGACATACACACCGGTAAGTGGAGTTGTAAGTTCGATCGTAGTGGGGTCAGCGTCAGTGTTTCCCGTATTTTTGAAAGTATATTCGTGCACGATGAAGTTATCGTAACCCGGCGCACTGAACTGATAAATTTTCCGGTGCATCGTTAAACCTAACTGTGTGTGCACCACATTATCAAGCATTCTGTCCCACTTCATAGTTGGGTCAACCCGATCAACCGAGATATTTTTCTCGTATGACTGGTTTCCGTCAACATTTACAATTGCAGCATCAAATTTTGACACCAATTCGAATTTCTCAGGAAATGCAGCCCAAAAAGCGGGGTTACGGGGTCCTACAGCCACAACTTTAACAGGGTAGAAAGTTCCCTTTTCATCCGTAAAGTTATCTGCGCCAATCCACATACCTTTCATAGCCTGCATATCCTGGTATCTGTAAATAGAAGGGTACGACATCCCCTCCTGCTGTGTTTTAACAAAGCCTTGTTCTTCCAGTTCGCAACCGACTTCTGAATACCAGTTGTTCAGAGCACCGGCAGACATCCACTTATTCGTGAACTGTGCTTTTGCATCACCTAAAGAGATAACTAACAAAAGAACAAGAAGTGCTAAAAATTTATTCCTAAAATCTTTTTTCATTTTTTCCTCGGATTTGTATTCCATTCCTTGTTCTAAAAAATTACTTAATCTCAAAAATCAATCTCAGACCCCAATATACCACTCTCGGGTTAGTGAAAGCAGTATATGGAAGATTTGGCATATCGATATATGACTTATTCTTGCGCCATTCATCTTTTTGAGCTTCACTGGCATTCTCATCCCAAGGGATATATTCCCCGGTTCTGACATCACCCGGTTTGTCAGTACCAACTATGTTGTTGTACCCAAACTGGCTGTATTCAGCCGGAAGATGGAGCGACTGCATGTAAGCATCATAGTCTTTTTGATCAAAGAAGCCGGCTCTGTAATCAAGGAATTTAATGTTGAGAACATTCGAAATATCAGCAAATATTTCAATAGAAGCAGGCCCAAATCTGAAGGTCTTTGAAATTCTCACATCAACATTCCAGAAATCGTTCCACTGAATGTTGTTCGAAAATCCGGGGCGTGTACCGCCGGGTCCTGTCCAGCTGAACCAGGTACCTGATGACCAGGTTCCCAGCAGGTTAATTCTTAAATCTTCCAGGAGATAAACACCGCCAATAGCCGGACCAAACTGTGCAGGAGTAAAAATGTCTAAGTTAGCTCTGCCGTAAGGCCTCGGAACCGGTTTCACCTGCCCGAACAGAGCAGTATTTCTTTCGGTCTCTCTCTGCTGAGCTGCATTTTCGTAATAAGTAGGTAAACCGAAATAACCGTAAGAAGAAACCATATAGGTGTAGTTAACAAAACCGGTTATCCAGTCGCCTCTGTTTTTTGTTAAAGTAATTTCAAACCCGCGAATGTCACGGTAAAGATTTGGTTCAGGCACACTGTAAGAAACTGAATTATCACGATTTACATAACCAACTAACCTCGTCTCGTCGGTAACATCTTTGTAATAACCAGCAACCCTCACCATGAACATGTCAGCAATATTTTGCTCGTATCCAAGCTCATAAGCAACAGTTTTAGGAAGTGGGTTGTTCGGGTTAGCAAGCCTTGTAACAGCCTGGTTAGAAAGGTTTCTTCTGATAAGATAAAGATTTTCAGGAGCAGGCATCGATCTGAAATGACCGTAGTTGAAGAAAAGCTTGCTGTTAACCGTAATCGGGAAAGCAACGCCTAACCTCGGACTTAAACTGATGATCTTCTCGGTTGGTTCTTTAGGCAGCAACTGATCAATCATCGGTGAAAAAGCACCCGAAAATGCTTTGTTATAAGGGTCATAAACATACCACTCACCACCGGCGTGCGAGTAATCCAAGCGCAAACCGATATTTGCAATCATTCCTTCAAACTCTAATTTGGTCTGACCGTAAATAGCACCTCTAACGGGGTAGGTCTGCCATTTTGAGTGTGAATTGCTGGTTGGGAGTGAAGGTTCAGTTAAACCATAGTTAACAGCGTTATCTGTGTAAACGAACTCAAAACCGGTTTTAATCTGCATAATCTGGTTCAACTGGCTTGAATAATCAAACCGTGCACTCCAGGTGTAAACTCTTGAAGTATCTCTTGAGTTGGAATATCCAAGCCCCATGTTCATTGCACTTCCAATACCGGAAGCCTGTGTGCGCGGGTAACCATAAGGTGATTCATCGTACCAGTTGTTACCAATTTTAACAACCTGCCCGGTGTTTCTCGCAAAGCCGGGATTAGTGTTGTATTCGGAACCCACAACATTAAGTTGCACTTCATAGAAAGTAGTCGGCGAAATAACATGAACAAATTTAGCTCCCAACATTTTTCTATCAACCGAGGTTGGTGCCCAGTAATCTGTAGCAAAAACTCTTGCATCCAAATAGCTCGCTCCGGCACGAATATCCATTTCGTTCAAGATACCGGCAGCAGAACGGAAAATACCGGGACCGCCACTTCTTGAACTACCAGTTCCGGCTTGCTTACCGAGCAAACCTTCAACGGTGAACTTCATACCTTTTGCAATATCAGAGGTCACTTTAACATGGGTGCTCCAGTCCTGGTAAGCATTGGTAGAAAGCGGAATTGCGTACATTTCCCTTGTGGTTCTGTACGAAGCCAGGAAACGGAGGTCGCCCAGAGCAGAACTCACAACCGGAACCGGCCCGCTAATACTGAAATCCATATCGTAATCCGGTTGAGTAATACCCATCGGTTTTCTGTGTTGCCACAAGAACAACTGTTGAGCTGCTTCCGGAGTAAGGTCGTTTGTGGGGTCATCATCAGAAAGAAGTTCTTCGGAAACTTTGTTCCAACCTCTGAATTCCTGATATTGTGCCTGAGTATAAAGATCCCATGCGCCACTTGTTGTACCGGTGAAAGCAACGGCGGGGTCGATATATGGGCGAATAAAGTAGGAGTTAGGATCGTTCGGCATATCGCCCCAGTTCTTCATACCGGGTGCTCTGTATCTACCGAGAAAAACGACATTGTATTTGTCACGCTTTCCTTCAGTGGTAACCACATTCACCAGACCGGAACGAATGTTTCCATATTCTGCGTTAAACCCACCGGTTTGCACCTGAATTTCTTCAACTGAAGTGAAGCTTATGCCTGTATATGCACTGTTATCTCTTTCATCTCTGAAAGTAATACCATTGATCATGAAGGCTGTCTGGTCGGAACCTCCACCCCTGATTGTAAGCCCTTGAACACCGGCTTGCAAGCCGATAACACCCGCAACGCTTACAATCGGAAGTGTTGCTACATCTTCCATAGAAATGTTAACAACACTGGACGACACATCCTTCTCAATTATTGGTTTATCGGCAATTACCACCACTTCCTGTGTAGTAATTGATTCATCCACTAAGGCAAAGTCTAAGATTGTCGTCTGATTGATATTAACCTGAACCTCCGTAACTGCCTGGGTTGCATATCCAATCATCGAGGCTCGAACGGTAAATTTGCCGGGAGGGACATTAAGGATGGCATAGTAGCCATCGTTGTCTGACTTAGCACCTAACTTTGTGCCGTCGATGAGGATGGTAGCCCCGATCAGGGTTTCACCCGTTTTCTGATCCTTGATTATACCCGATAATTTACCGGTCTGTCCGAGGATCGGATAACTGCAAAGGAGGAAGGTTATCCATAAAATTGTATGCTTAACCCGCATATACTGACTCCTGTGTGTGTATCTTATAACAAAAATTAATAAGCGGTCTTACTTTTGATGACTTAAAAAATTAAAATTGATTATATAAAAACCGTATTACTCACAAAAAGGATTTAATCTAATCGTAAAATCCATTAAACAAAATTAAACAATTTTTCGGAAATGATGAAATATCGTTTACAAATCTAAAAAAAATTATTTTCGGTCAAGTTCTTCCTGTAAAAAATTAATAATAGAGTTAAACAGGTGCAGGGATGTCCCCTCTCCTTCACTTATCCCGTGTGAACGGTTTGGGTATGCCATAAACCGGAACTGTTTACCGGCGGCAACTAATTTGTTTACAAGCACTTCCGAGTTTTGGAAGTGAACATTATCGTCACCGGTACCGTGAATTAAAAACAGGCGTCCCTTCAAATTTCCGGCATAAGTAACGGGCGAGCACTCTTTGTAAGCCTCTGCGTGCTGTTGCGGCAGCCCCATGTATCTCTCTTCGTAAATCGAGTCATAAAACCTCAAATCTGTGACAGGTGCAACAGAAATACCGAATTTATAAAGTTCAGGATACCTGAAAAGCATGTTTAAAGTCATAGAACCACCGCCGCTCCAGCCCCAAATTCCAACCTTAGTATCATCCAAAAACGGATATTCTTTTAATAAAGCAACCAAAGCCTTCGCCTGATCTTCAGAAGAGATCACACCAATTTTCTGGTAGATCGATTTCCTCCATTCCGTGCCTTTAGGTGCGGGGGTACCCCTGCCATCTACACTAATAACCACGAAGCCCATATCGGCAATAGCCTTGTGAAACAGCCCCATGAAACCATCGTACCTGTCGTTTACAGTGGTGCTTGCCGGTTCATTATATACATAGAAAAGTACCGGATATTTTTTATCAGGATCAAAACCTGAAGGTTTAACCATCCAACCGTCCACATCCACACCGCCGGTTGTTTTAATCGTGAAAAGCTCGTAAAGATATCCATAGCCCCATAATTTTTCCTGCAACTGTTGATTTGTTGTTTCTTGCTTAACTAAGTTGTGGCTTGGCAACTCGATCAGAGCCACCTTCGGCGGCGAGTTAATGGATGTAACAGTATGATATGCGAAAAGCCCGTCAGCAGAAATTGAATAAGAATTGGTGCCGTCAAATTTTTCGGGGGTAATTCTGATTGGCTCGGCTGAGCCGTCTAATCTTGCCTCGTATAAATATTTCTGTGTGGCATTTTCCGGTGAAGCGTAAAAATATACCACGCTATTATCCTCATCAATTTTTGCAACCTGAATTACATCAAAGGGCTGATTTATAATATTTTTCATTTCACCGGTGTTGATGTCTATTGTATAAAGCTGCCTGTAACCTTCTTTTTCACTGACCCAGAAAAGGTCGCGATTGTTTTTCAGGAACATCCAGTCGTTAACCACATCAATCCATTCATTCCGTTTCTCGCTGTATAGTTTTACCGGTTTACCCGCATGCGGGTCTGCAAGGTACACAGTCATCTCATTTTGCAGCCTGTTGAGGTGCTGGAAGGCAAGCTTTCCACTTTCGCCTGCCCATTCCATCCGCGGAATATAGTTATTGCGGGTATCGTCGCCAACATTCATCCAGACAATTTCGCCTGTGGAAATATCAACTGTGCCCACTTTGCATGCTGAGTTAGTTTCCCCCGCTTTTGGATATTGAACCGGAATTGTGTATGAGTAAAGTGAGTCGGTGTTATCAATCATTAAAAAATCTTTCACGCCTTCGGCATCTAACTGCCAGAAAGCGATCATTTTCCCGTCAGGGCTCCAGCGGAACCCGTCTCTGATACCAAATTCTTCTTCATAGACCCAGTCGAAAGTACCGTTAATAATGGTTCTGCTGCCGTCTTTAGTAAGCGGTTTAATATCACCATTTTCCAAATT
This sequence comes from Ignavibacteriaceae bacterium, assembly GCA_008933765.1. GTDB lineage: Bacteria > Bacteroidota > Ignavibacteria > Ignavibacteriales > Ignavibacteriaceae > UTCHB3. Next base: position 87,751 of record WBUK01000007.1, read on the forward strand.
TTCTAAGTAGAGATTGTTTTCCCTCACATAAGCGACAAATTTTTCAGTGGGGTCAATCTTGGCAAATTGAAGTGTTGATGGTGCGGCCTCATCACCTCCCAGTTTTCTTAATTTTTTTGATTTGATGTTGTATATCCAATAGTCACCCTTCGAGTTAACCCGCCATACCCTCTTTGTGTTTGTATAGATGAGCATCCATGTGCCGGAGGGTGAAAATTTATACTCTGACAGGTTAAGAGGTGATTTTTTACCTTCAGGCACCAAATCATTAATCTTCACCAATTCCTCTTTTTCACCCGATTTCACATCAATTTTGTAAATAACGGAACCGTCAACATCATCCTCAATTTTATAGTAGGTGTGCCCGCTTTCAGTCCATTTTACGGGACGAAAATACTGACCCGAGAACTCTCCCGAAAATACCTTATCAAGAGTAATCTTCTTTTGAGGAACCACCACAAATGTGATTAGAACAAAAAATAAAAATACTTTGAAATGAAGCTTCATTCTATGATGCCTTCCTGTCATTTAATCGTAAAAATAAATAATATATATATTTTATGAAAACCGTTTAATACTTTTTTACGGTACGGGGTCATGTTTATAAACGCGCTGAGCAAAATAAACTGAACTGCAGCAATTGAACTTCACGGCACAGGGTCATGCCCATGACCGCCCCAAATAAACCATGGAAAAAGCGTAATAAACTACGATAGTACTTCACGGCACAGGGTCATGCCCATGACCGCCCCAAGGGTTACAGCGAAGAATCCGCCAAATTCCCAAAGCCAATCCTTTTATGAACCCGTGTTTTTTCAAAGCCTCTATCATATAAGTTGAGCAGGTTGGTGTGAATCTGCAACTTGAAGGAGTAAGTGGCGAGATGAGTGTTTGGTATCCTCGCACTAATGCTACAAGAACGGCAACAAAAGGATAACTGAGAACTCTGAAAAATTTTTTCATTTTGATTTTGTCGTTATAACAGCCGGTTCTTCTGCGTAGATTTTCGATACTTAAAAGATTTTCCGTAGTCCAATGTTAGTTGATCGTTATTCAGCGATAATTTATCACTGTGCGGTTTCAATTTGTCAAGATTCAGCGATAATTTACTACTATTCGGTTTCGATTTGTCGCAGTGCGTTGTTATTTTACCATAATTATGATAATTTTTAAAATCAGAACTCAACTTTTCCCCCTTACATCAAGCCCCCAGAAAAGTTTGCTTCTTAAAACACTGAAATAATTAGACCCGTGAGTTCTTATTAACTTAAGTTTTTGCTCTCCTTTTTTAACATCCACTCTGAATGGTGAAACAACATGGTGCACCCTTTGCCCGTCGCAGTTTATCGAAAATTCAACCGGGTGCTTTGTAACTTCAACCGATACGGTCATTTCTGCCGGCAAAACCAAAGGACGCATTGTAAGACTGTGAGGGCAAATAGGTGAAATCACCACCACATCAGCAAGCGGACTTACAATAGGACCCCCCGCAGACATAGAATACCCAGTTGACCCCGTCGGGGTGGAAATAATCAATCCGTCGGCAGTGAACTCAGAAACCGGTTCATCATCTGCAAAAAGCGCAATTTCCATCATTTTGGGCCAGCCGCCTTTTTCAATTACAATGTCATTAATAGCCAGGATGTCGCACTCGCCGGTTTGTTCGCTTTCCCCGACGAGCACAATTCTTTCCTCGATCATGTAATCCCCTTCTTTAATCTGGCGGATCGAGTCTTTCAGCCCGTTAGTCTGAATTTCGGTAAGAAAACCCAATTTTCCGAAGTTAATGCCAACAATTGGTTTTCCGCTTTCGAAAGTTTTTGAGGCGGTGTAAAGAAGCGTGCCATCTCCACCGATAGAAATAATAATATCAGAGGAGGAGATCAACACCTCGTCGTCGGCAAAGTTATAACCTCTGAAAGAGCGGGCTGCCGGAAGCTCCCGGACCGAATCGCTGATAGCATACTCGAATCCGACTTCCGTTAACGCCTGAACCACAATTTTAACTGCGTGGGCAATTCTCGCTTTACTTGTATTAACAATTATACCCGCTTTCATATCGCTCCACAAGTTTTAATTCTTACTCGCCTCATTTTGCTCCGGTAGTTTTAGATTTACTCGTTTTTTCGCGTTTCAGGGGTATCTGATTGACTCGCCACATTGCGTTTCAGGGATATTGATTTAATCGTTTCATTGCTTTTCAGGGGTATCTGATTGACTCGCCACATTATATTCAAAAAGTTTAACATATTTGGTGAACACATAATTCATGGAATAAAACGAAAGAATAAACCCGTGTGCTCCATCTAAGAAGCCGGCTTTTAAGAAATACATTTTCAAAAATACTGATAAGGCGCGTATATATGCAGCGAAAATTCCGGCTCTTTTTCCTTTTTTATACATTTCTTCGGCTGCAAGTGAAGTGTATCGATTAAATTTATCGTAGTAGTGCTCAGATGTTGGGTCGGTGAAATGATCCAACGGGTGATTAAGTTCCCCAATTTCACCCTTAAATTCCAATCCTTCGTGCACCAAATTATTGTTCATTTTCACGGTAGTTCTGTTGAACAACCGCGGCACCCTTCCGGGCCACCACCCGCAATGCCGTATCCATTTACCGAGAAACCAAGCCTTTCTCGGCACGCTGTAAACATTAAAGTTCGGCTCGGAGGCTTTCCATTCTTTTATTTCGTCGGCAAGTCCGGGGGTTAATGCCTCATCGGCGTCAATCCAGAAAATCCAGTCGTTGCCGGCGCTGTTGATTCCTTCTTCTTTAGTTTTTGCGTATCCAAGCCACTGAATCACGCGGTATTTAACATCGGGAAATTCCTGAACTATTTTTTCCGTGGAATCTGTGGTTGAAGAATCGATGATAATATTAATTTCGTCAACCACACCAATTTGTGAAAGGATACACCTCCTGATATTTGCTTCTTCATTTTTTGCGAGCACAACCGACGAAAGTTTAATCACTCGAACACACCGTCAATTTCAGAGCCACAAACCCCACATTTGTTGCCGGTCATGTTAACGGAAATTACCGAATGCCAGTCCCTTTCAATCACTTTGGAACTGCATTCGGGGCAGTAAGTAGTCTGCCCTTTGTTATCGTGCACATTCCCGGTGTAAACATATTTCATCCCGGCACTTAAGGCGATATCGCGCGCAGTCTGAAGTGTTGCAAAAGTAGTTCTCGCTCTGTCTTTCATCTTGAAATCAGGATGAAAAGCAGTGAAATGTATCGGCACTCTCTCCCCCAAATTGCTTACAATCCATTTAGTCATTTTATTCAGTTCGTCTGGTGAATCATTTTCCCCGGGGATGAGTAAAGTTGTAAGTTCCAACCAGATCGAAGTTTTCTCTTTCATCCAGACAATGGTATCCAGCACATCTTTAAGGCTCGAGCCGGTCAGTTTTCTGTAAAAATCTTCGGTAAATCCTTTCAGATCAATGTTTGCAGCAGAAGCACCCTTAAAAACTTCATCCCGTGCCGAAGCAGTTACATATCCTGCAGTTACAAAAACGGTATGTATCCCCTCTTCAACGGCAATATCAGTAATATCGCGCGCATATTCGGCAAAAATTACCGGGTCGTTGTATGTGAATGCAATCGAAGGTGTGTGGTGTCGCCTTGCGAGCGCTACAACATCCGTTGGCGAAGCATAATACGAATTTGATTCATCCAACTTTGCTTTGCTGATCGTCCAGTTTTGGCAAAATTTACATCCTAAGTTGCAACCTGCGGTTCCAAAGGAAAGAATCACTGAGCCCGGCAGGAAGTGGTTAAGTGGTTTTTTCTCAATCGGATCGACGGCAAACCCGGTGGGTCTTCCGTAACCAATGGAAACCAACTTGTTATTTTCGTTTTTTCTGATGAAACAAAAGCCATGCTGCCCTTCACTCAGCTCGCAGTAGCGCGGGCAAAGCGTACAGAGAACCCTGCCGTTTTTAGTAAGCTCCCACCATTTCGCTACATGGTGTTTAGTTTTTACTTCGCTAATCATCGCTTCATCTCATTAAAATAAAACTATAAAACAATAAGTACTTTCTTAAATAAATCTCTTTTTAAATAAATTTTAATCCGGTTAAATAATTTTTAAAAAACTCTCTTTTTATATAATAAAAATCTTCAGTTTATTTGCTCTTCCCGTTTCAGCAACCGGTGTACCGGATGTGAAGATAACCACATCTCCTTTTTTCGCAAGCCCCAGTTCAACTATTAATTTCGACGCTTCCGGTATTAAAATCTCCGAATCTCTGTCAAGATCGGGCATGAAAAGTGAAGAAACACCCCAGTACAGACAAAGGTTGTTCATTGTCTCAAATTTGTCGGAAATGGCTATAATTCTTGATTGTGGGCGGTATTTCGAAAGACGGCGTGCTGTTCTTCCAAGCTCGGAGAAAACAACCACCGCAGAGGCACCTACCTCCCGGCTCATTTGAACTATCCCCTTGTTCACTGAATCAAACAATCGATCGAATCCGTCGTGAATGTAATCATATTCTACAACTCTGTTCCAATATTCGTGGACACCGGCATTTCTGACGATATTGTTCATAATTTCAACAGTTCTGACAGGAAATTTACCGACGGATGTTTCAGCTGAAAGCATAACCACATCGGTCCCGTCCCACACTGCGTTTGCAACATCTGAAGCTTCAGCACGGGTGGGAATCGGGTTGTTCACCATCGATTCCAACATCTGAGTTGCAGTAATAACAAGCTTGCCAACAGCGTTGCAACGGGTAATAATATTTTTTTGTATCAACGGAACATCCTGCGGATTCATTTCCACACCCAAATCACCGCGGGCAACCATTATACCGTCAGATACTTGAAGAATCTCCTCAAAATTATCAACTGCTTCCTGCATTTCAATCTTTGCGATAATCGGCGTGTTCACTCCCCTTTCATTCATCCAGCTGCGCAGACCGGTAATGTCCGAAGCACGACGCACAAAAGAAAGTGCCACAAAATCAACACGATGGTTCTCGTAAATATACGCCAGGTTTATCAAATCCTGTTCAGTTACCGATGGAGTAGAAAGCACCATCCCCGGCAGGTTCATCCCCTTTTTTGGTTTAAGCACACCACCGTTGTCTATTCTGCAAACAACGGTGCGCTCTTCTAAATCCGTAACCGTAAGTCTTATTAGTCCATCGTCAATTAAGATTCTATCCCCTGTTTTTGCATCATCTGCCAATAATTTGTACGAAGTTGAAACCATTTCGCTCGTACCATCAATATCATCAATGGTAATGCGGAGTGTATCTCCGGATTTAATTTCAATTTCCGGTTTGCTAAGGTTACCAATTCTGATTTTTGGTCCCTGCAAATCGGCAAGAACTGCCAAAGAAGTCGATTCGGATTTGCAGGCTTCGTGAACATTGAAGAAGATATTGTCAAAAAAAGCGTGTGTTCCGTGAGAAAAATTCAAGCGAACACCATCCATCCCTGCACGGATCATTTGTGCAATAACCGCTTTATCTGAAGTTGCGGGACCGAGCGTGCACAAAATTTTTGTTCTCGCAAAGTGAAAACTGGAACCTTGTTGCGTCTCTTTTGGTTTTATACTCTTGAAATCATCGTTCATCATTTGATTAACCTTTTAGAAAAGTTATATAATCCCGTTTCATTGGTAAATACCCAACTCTTAGGCAAAAGCCCGTTTGTGAGTAAAAACCCATCCGGCGGGCAAAAAATCTTAAAAAGTTAAATCAATTTAATAAATTCTTCTGATGAGTGATAATATTATTAACAAATTTTATTCAACGGGTGCAACTTGGAAGCTCAAGCTTTTAACTTTAGTGTGACAGCAGTCATATTTAAAGGGATAAAAGCTGGAATGTGACCGATGTTATTTCTCGTTAACTCGTAAAAGTTTATCTTTGCGATGTGAAATTATCAAATTAAACCTTAACTAATGAGCAATAAAAATTTTTTCAACTGGGATGTCAAAACAGGTGACTATCTCAGAGACGAAGAATACGATAAGTTATATCTGAGTAATAAACGACATGAGAAGTTAATAAAAACTGCTTCATGGATCGGCGCGGCGGTTGTTATCGCTGCTATTTTCTTCATTGTGTTGGAGACCCTTACAAAAGTTTAACACAAATTGTGTTTTAACATTGTGGTTACTTTGTTTTTCAGAACTTTGTGCCGCAGTGAACCTTTTGAATTTAAGCCGTGGAAAACACGGCTTTTTTTGTTTTGCAGTTTTTCTCACCCATTCCTTCCCAAAAAAATTTGTTTCTATTTTTTTTATCCTTTCATAATTGAAATATTTTATTTATTTTTCAGGTTAGTCCTTTTGTACTTATTATTCGGGCATATTAAATTCTAATCATCATCAAAAAATAGTAATCGCGTAATGTCTATAACTAAGAGCCTTTCCTTAGAAGAAATGATTTCATTTGATTTCTATTTTGAAAATTCAACTGATTTCATCTGCGTAATCGATAAAAACGGCAAATTCATAAAGGTAAACCCTATCTTTTCTACAAAATTGGGCTACAGCAGCGATCAAATAATTGGAGAGCCGTTCATTAATTTTGTCCACCCTGAAGATGTTTCAATTTCCATTCTGAATTTCGAAAAAGTTTTCGGTGGAATGACTGATTTGACAATGATTAACCGCTATCGAAAGTCAGATGGCTCTTATATCTTCGTTGAATGGCAAGCCCATGTCTTCCCTGATGTAATGGTTGCTCAGGGGGTTGATGTTACAGAAAAAATGAACCTTGAACAAGAACTTAAGGAAAGTATTGAGCGACTGCGAAGAGTTTTTGATAATTCGCCCAATATGGTCGCACTTCTTGATGCCGAAACCCATAAGTACCTTGAATTTAACAAACAAATGGAAATTGCAACCGGGAGAACCCGGAAAGATTTATTGGGGCAAGAGTATTGTATCTACCCATTATGGCACGATAAAGACCAAAGAGATATTTTCTTCAGAAAGGTGAAAGAAGATAAGCAAGTTACCAATTTTACCGCTGAGCTACAACCCTTTGGAAAAGAGATACGAAAATATTTAGTCTCCGGTGGTTTGATTGATTACAAAGATCAGAAGCAGATGGTGGTGATTGCCACAGATTTCACCGCGTACTATAAAAAGGAGAATGGACTTAGAGAAAGTGAAAAAAGAATAGCCGACCTTTTCGATAATATGGTCGAGTTCTTTACGCTCTACAAAATTACCGATGATAAAAAAGACCTGATTTTCATTCAGGCGAATAAAGCCTATCTTCAAAATTATGATTTTGCAGTAAAAGAGTTATCAATTGGTAAAAAGTGGAGTGAAGTTAATGAAAAAGCGGACATGGCTCAAATGGCTGCTTTTATCAGCTTAGTTGAAAAAGAACATCCCAAAAAATTCACTATGAAGCACGCAGGGAGCGATCGCTGGATAAAAGGCTCGGCGTATATTCCCTCTCCCGGTTATCTTGCTCTGCTTTTCTCAGATATAACAGAAGAAAAACGCACCCAGGATTTGGTGCTGCAGCAAAAAGAGGAACTTGAAGCTGCGGCAAAAGAAAAAGATGCACTTATATCGGTCTTGGTTCATGATTTAAGGAGCCCGTTCGGTGCTCTGCTTAATTTTTCTGAAATTTTCAGAGATGAGATAGATGAACTTTCTAAAGAAGAGATCAAAGAAATGGCAACGAGTGTTTCTTCGCTTATCTCTTCGGCATATTCCAACATGAATGAGATGATCGAATATGTTTTGCACCAACGCGGCTTATCCAAAATTGAAAAATCGAAGATGGATGTCTGTGCTGTTGCTAAAAGAGCCACAGCATTTTTAAAAGGTAGTTACGAAGGGAAGAAAATAGAATTAAATGTTGCTAACGGAAAGTACCTTGATATTAATGCAGACCCGAAAAAAGTAGAATCAATCTTTTCAAACCTTATTTCGAATGCTATTAAATTTACCCCACGAGGCGGGAAAATTGATGTAACCTTTGAAGATAAGGGTGATTTTGTCCAATGTACTGTTTCAGATACGGGTATTGGTGTTCCGGAAGAATCTAAGGACTCACTCTTTTCAGTAGAGTCAAAATTAAAAAGAAAAGGTACCGAGGGAGAAGCAAGCTCCGGGATGGGTTTACTTCTTTGCAAAGAGTTCGTTACTCTTCACAACGGTGAAATCAGATGCGAAAACAACCCGGGAGGCGGCACTTCATTTATCTTCACCCTCGAAAAAAATGGGGTACACAACTAAGGTTGCGAATCAGTTCCTGAACCGCTCAAAATAGTAGAGTTTGGTACCGGTGGTTCTTTTGTAGCCGATGAGTGTTGCTTCTGGCTTTTGTCAAGTTTAAAAGGGTCTTTATTAAACATATACATCTTTTTAAGATTTTGTGTTGCAATGCCGTAAATCGTGTTGCGCGGGTAACACCCATCTTCGCTTATCTCACCTGCTTTCACACCCATAAGAATTTCCAATGCCTCAGACAGATTTGTAACCGGGTAGATATGAAACTCACCATTGCGGGCTGCTTCCATTACTTCTTCTTCAAGCATGAGGTTGTCAATGTTCGATGCAGGAATAATCACTCCTTGTCCGCGTGTTAATCCCTTAGCTTTACATATTTTGAAAAAACCTTCAATTTTTTCATTCACACCGCCAATTGGCTGCACTACCCCCTTTTGATTTAAGGAACCCGTCACCGCAATCGATTGGTTAATCGGCAACCGGGTGATTCCGGAAATAATAGCTGCTAACTCTGCAATTGAGGCAGAATCCCCATCAATACTTCCGTAAGATTGCTCGAAAACAATGTTAGTTGTAATGGATAAAGGGGTTAAATGCGAGAATTTTTCGCGTAGAAATCCGGAAATTATCTGAATCGCCTTGTCGTGTGTTTTGCCCGAGAGCCGCGATTCCTTTTCCACATTAATAATAATGCCGTTTCCCGGCGCCACCGAGCTTGAAATCCTGACCGGTTTACCAAAAGCAATCAGATCGTTTCCGTAAACCGCCAAACCATTTACCTGCCCAATTTTCTTGCCGGTGGTGTCGATGAATATTTTGTTTTCTGTTATCATTTCGTGAAGTTTTCCCTCTAAGAGTGCATGTCGTTCCTTAGCTTTTGCAAAAGCTTTGCGCACATGTTCAGAGCGAACCTTCCCTGAACCATCTTCACCCGCCCAGAACGAGGCTTCCCGCACAATATCTGCAATAACGGAAAACCGTGAGGTTAACTTATCTTTCGAGCCTGCTAACCGGGCGGCAAGCTCCATCACGGAGGCAATAGCCGATTTATGAAACTCTCTTAGGTGTTCTTCTGAGATAATTTTTTTTATCACATGCGCAAATTGCACAAGCACTTCTTTCGTGCGATTAACCTCATAATCAAACTCCGCCAACACTTTGAATATCTTTTTGAAGTCATCTTCACGGTCAGCAAGCAAAGAATAGATATAGGAATTGCCGACTAAAATCACTTTCAGATCGATCGGAATCGATTCCGGCTTAAGGGATGAAGGCGGCATCTGATAGTAGATGTGGTTATCCTGTATATCCAGCAGCATGTAGGTGAGGGCTCGCTTCAGTTTTAGCCAAACACCCGGTACCTCGAAAAGGTGCCCCACCCTAAGCACTAAAAATCCGCCATTTGCACGCAACATAGAGCCGGCTTTTATGTTCATAAAATCAGAATACCAGTTGCCGTGGCGGTCGGGGGTTCTTTCAATCGTTCCAAACAACGAGAGCATTGAAGGCGACTTTTCAATAACCACGGGCACCGATGTAACACCCGCATTATCTAAGATCACATTCACATCATAAGCACGGAAAGGGTCAATCGGGAAAGTTTCGGCTAATGCTTCAGGGGAAGCCTGCGACACTTTAAAAATCTGTATGCTCGAAAGAAGGTCTTTTTCCAAAGAATCAAGCCAACTCAACACATTCTCTTCTGTGTAAGCCTCCCGTAACTGGTTCAGTGCACCTTTTACGAATGCATCAGCCTCCTGTTGCTCAAGATTTCTGATTTCAGTGTGAAGGTCCTGAGCAATTTTCACATGCTTTTTCACCAAAGTTATCAGGTCGTGCTGCCTGCGGGTGTAGTTTTCGTATATTTTTTCAGCGGCTTTTTTCGTGATTGATTTTTTTTCAATCAGCTCGTCAATTTGTGAAATAAGTACGGGCTTACCCTCGATAACGGGCATAATTTCAGGGTGAACGCCATCTTCCCCCTGAACCTGCCCAAGCGTAAGCCCATCTTTATTAATCATTTTTTCAAAATCTTGAATCAACTGCTGTTCAACTTTTGCATACTTGTTTACTGTAGCAGCCTTTTTTTGGTTAAAAGATTCAGATTCAAGCAGTTGCGGAATCCGCTCCCTCAGCAGCGAAATTAACGCATTAACTTCATACTTAAATTTAAGGGCTTTCCCCGCCTTAAAAGTAAGCAGAATAGGCATATCCGGGTTACGAAAGTTGTTCACATACGCATAATCTGAAAGATCAGGCGTTTGCTTCAACATCGTTTCCAGTATTTTCTTCACCGTGGTCGCTTTGCCCGTTCCCGCCAATCCGGCAATATAAATATTATATCCGGGCGAGTGTAACCCAACGCCAAGCTTAAGCGCCTCAAGCGCCCGATCCTGCCCTATGATGTCTTCAAGGGGCCTTATCTCGGCGGTTGATTCAAATTTAAAAGTTGAAAGGTTACATTTCCATCTGTAGGCAGAGGGTTTAAGTTCGGGGTGCTTTTTAGCCGGTGAAGGTTTCATCGTAAATTCTGCAAATTTGAAAAAATGTTTTAAAAGAATTGTTGATTATGCGGGTGGATTCCAGGTTTCTAAGTTAAGTTTCAACTCTTTTTCCAACAGAGTTTTAATTTCTTTGACCCGGAGTGCCGTTCTGTTCAGGGTTGAATATGTGTTGTCAACATAGATACGAAGTTCCTCAAGATTGTGTCCGTCCGGTTTCAGATGAATAGCCTCCACCATATCTTTGAAAATAGCGTCTAACGCTTCAATTGCAACTTTATATTTTTCCATTGACTTATCCATTTTCTTCTCCAAAAAATAATATTGAATTGGTATTCAAAGATAATAATTTTTTTTATGATGTGTAAACTTTAATTTTAGGTAACCGAAAATAAACCGTAAAGTGCAGACACCGGCCGGCAAACTTTAAATGCAGAAACCGGCTGATATACAAAAAAAATGCCGTCTGTTCATCAGACGGCACTTTGGGAATTGTCGGTTTAACTTTCTCCGGCAGCAGTTTCCTTAGCTATTAACCACAGGATAAAACTTTGCTTTTGTCAAATATTCATCCGCTTTCCTTAGCTATTAACCACAGGATAAAACTTTGCTTTTGTCAAATATTCATCCGCTTTCCTTAGCTATTAACCACAAGAGAAAACCTTGCTTTAATCAAATATTCATCTGCTTTCCTTAGCTGTTAACCACAGGATAAAACTTTGCTTTTATTAAATATTCATCTGCTTCTTTAACTGCTGACCAAAAGTTAAAAACCCAGGCAGGCTTAAAACCTTACACCGAGTGAAATCCTCTGCACATTTGGCAGAATATCGTAAACCGAGTATGAATAATCAAAAGAGAAAAGCGTGCTTCCCACAGGGATGTTCGCACCAGCTCCGAAGGTGTATTTCTCATCATCGTAGTTATATCTGTATCCGCCGCGCAGGAAAACACGATCAAAAACCGACACTTCCGTTCCGAAATTAACACGCTCCAAGTTATCGTTCGGGTGCGTAACATCGATTGCGCCTCGCATCTTTATAAAGTTGTAATGAAATATATCCATCGCAACGCCCACCTGGAAGTGAAGCGGCAACGAGAAATCTTCAGTGTTCAACTTAACAGGCGCAAGCCTCGAATTCGGCACGGTCTCATCTTTGAGTATGCTGTAGTTCAAATCGGGACCGTCGAACCGCATGTCGGGCCCAAAATTACTCATACTCATTGCAATTGTAAGGTTGTTGAAATCGAGTTTATATTGCGTGCCGACATCAATCGAGATTCCGCTTGCGGTTTCGTTCCAAATCCGTTGGTTCACATATTTAATGGAAACACCGACGCGGAACTGCTCAGTCAGCCTTCTTGCGTACGAAACACCGAGCGCCAAATCGGCAGCGTCGTAAAACCTGCCGGTTCCGTTAGGTTGTTTCTCAGTGGTGATCTCAATTTTACCTGTTGAAAACGAAATAAAGTGCACACCAAGCACACCGTTATCACCGCCGAGGTTGTAGGCTGCTGCAGCGGCATTGAGGTCAAACAAACCGAACCAGTCTAAGTTGGTGAAATGCATATCAACATTTCCCACCTGCGAAATCCCGGCGGGGTTCCAGAATGCAGAAGAGGCATCATCAGTATAGGCAATGGAAGCGCCCGCCATTGCAGTTTGCCGTGCACCCACGGGTATCTGCAGAAATTGAGCGCCGGATGTGCCCAGATTCGAGTATTGAGCCACGATCGGAAATGTTGTTATAAGAACGATCAGGGTTATCATTATTTTCATTTTTAATCTCCTTGACCTGTTTACTTAATTACTGCAAAGCGGTCGATATGCTCGCCGTCTTTTGATTTTACTACATAAATGTACATTCCCGAGGCAATTTCCCTGCCACCCTCAGTTTTGAGGTCCCAGTATTCGGTTCCGTTCTGCGAGCGGTGTTCGATGGTTTTAAGCAAATCGGCATCTACGGTGAATATGTGAATAGTGCACTCTTCCGGAAGATTAATGAACTGTATCTGCCGCAAAGGTTCACGGCGCAGCTCGCCAAACTCCGGTTCATACAGAGACGAAACGATATATGGGTTCGGTACTACCCTCACCTTGCTGATGTTGTTTTTAACCACTTCCGGGTTCACTGTCGGGGCTTTGAGAGTAAACCGATATTTATCCAGAATACTTGGTGCTTTCGGCTTAATCGATTCCAGTGAGAACCTGTTGCCTGCCTGCGGTGGGTTGGCAGAATTAAACTCGATTCTGCCACTCAACCCGTTGAACGAAAAGGTTGAAAGAGTATAAACAGAATCAAAATAAATAACCGGAGCGCCAGCAGCAGTATCCTGAACCGCAAGATTGATGAACCCATCGCCCTCGGAGTCAAATCCTCTGCCGGTAACCTCAATGAAGTACATGGTGTTCTTCAGAAAATTTTCGTCATCCATCGAGAAATTAAGATCAATTATATCCATTCCCTGAATTTTCGAAAAACTCTTCACGGGGTTAGGCTTAGTCATCGAAAAGACGATTCCGTCTGAGGTTGCCTGAAGTTTATCAAAGTAAAACGGGCGCGGTTTAATAACCGTATCGTTATCTTTGGTTACAACAACTCCAAAATTAAGGGTTAGTAAATCTCCTTTTTTGGGTCTTCTTTCAACCGGTGTGTTCGGTGGAGTTGTTATCCGAACGCGCATTCCCGCACCCGGAACCGTAATTAATTGGTTCGGGTTGTTCCACACATAGTTATTATCTGTTTTGATATCGTCTCCGGTGGTAAGGTTAACAAAGTCAAACCTATTCGGCGCCGTGAAGAAAACACCATATCTTTCCGGCTTCGTAAGTGACGAGTCCGATATAACCGCCGAGAGTTTGGTATCCAGAACCCCCCGGTCTGTACGATGGACATAATCAAAGCCGACCTGATACTCGCCGGAAACCAGATCGATGTTGTCATCAGGCATGATATTAAACTGATAGTTAGAATTACCCTCTCCGATTTGTGTAATGTTACCAACCGTAACAGGGGTACGCCCAAGGGCTGAAGAAACGGGTGTAAGTGAAACCACATTCACCTGATCTAAATTTTTACCGAGCGGGCTTTCCAACGGCTCAAGCAACGAGTCACCTCTGTCGTAAGCAGTAACTGTGTACCAATATTCAAAACCGTTTGTAACATTTGTATCTATGTACGAATATTGTATTCCTTTGTCATTCCCAATGTCATTAGGGATGTCGTACTCGCCGATTAGGTTCCAGTGGATACCGCGATCGATACTTTTATAGAGTCTGTATCCTTCAAAATCGTACTGCCCGGTGAAGGAGTCGAAAGATTTTTCAGCGGCGTCATCCCAGTAAACCGTGTTTTTGGTGTCTGAAGCGATACCGGAAAGTTTCGGCGTAACAGGTGGTTTGGCAATTTCATAATCGAACTGATGAATAACCTGAGCCTGTGCGCGGTTTTTCTGAAGTTGCGCTAAGTTTTCACCCGCAATTATTGCCGTGTAAAAAGTAAGTGTATCACCCGATAATAAATGATACGGACCCGAAGACATCGAGCACATAATATCCAGTCCGGAAGGAGGAATTGTGCTCACATCATCGAAGTGCAGGTCGGTGTTGTTTCCGATGTGGAAATATTTATCACGATGTAGGGGTGAATTATACAGCGACAAAGAAGAAGCCATTCTGCCGTATAAAACAGAATCGATATCCGAGACTTCATCATCGTTATAGAGCGCATAGTGGAAGTCAGTCAGCCCGACTTCAACCCCGTTAACTTTAGGGGTTTCCAGAAACGCAACCCCCATCATACCGGTTTTACCCGAGGGCCACTCCGTCGTTGTTCCTTTGTCATAGAACCAAACGAAGTTGCTTTGCTTATCGAAATCAACTTTATCGTCCGCATATTCCGGTGCACCGCCGGATACATTACCAACATCAATATCGGTGAAAATCGAGAAATAAAGCGAATCATAATCTTTATTGCTCTTGTTAATCACCTGATACTTGTAGAAAATCATATCCTGCGCAAATTTTACACCATAAGTGTAACCGGTTTGGTGTACTTCAATCCCAAGAATCCCGATGGTGTTGTTGCTGTCGTTATAAACGCAGTAAGAATCCTGATCCGATTTAAAAATCGGGTCACCTTCAGCGTCTTTAACGGGCCAGCCTCTGCTCGGGTGCCAAGAGCCGGGGTTATCCGAAAAAGCAATTTTCGCTCCTTCGTTGTTGTGGTAGCCGTAGACTGCTTCCCACTCTTCGTTTTGCACATACCTTCCCTGAATCACATTGCCGGGAATACCAACATAAGGGTTGATCCTATAGATGTAGTGCTGCCCGCTGTTTATTGGGTACTCACCGGAGGGACCCTGTGAAATCCGCCGCGGGTAAAGCTTCCCTCTGTTTTCGAAGAACAGACCGATATTCGAAGCATTGTGTAACCCGCCCGCACGGTCGATAAGCCCAAGCACCGAAGCTCCGCCATCACCGCCGCTTTTGCCAAGTTGCGCCTGCACTTCCCCGCTGCTAAGCAGAAAAAGTGCGAAAACAAGCGCTGCAAGAGGAGCAAAGCGATGGATTCCGGTCTTTTTAGTCAAATTTTTCAATTTCATATTTTCCTCTCCTTCTCGCTTAGAACCTGATAGTGGCACCGATTCTAATTCTTCTCGGTGCATAGTAGTTAGAAGGATCTTCCATATATTCTTTTGAGTAACCACCGACGAATGTGTAGTCAGGGTCGCCCGTATCAGGATAAACATACCTTACATTTTTTTGGTCGGTTAGGTTAAGAATCTCGGCAAATATCCTCAATCTTAAATCTTTGTAAATTGTGAAATCTTTCCCAATCATTAAATCCAAAGTCCAGGTAGCCGGCATTCTGAGTGCGTTTTTAACCACAAAGCCAACATCACGCCCGGCTTGTGTGTAAGGGTAACCGCTGGAATAAGCAAAGATGAACGAAAAATCCATATCCTCAAATATTCTCTCACCAAAAAGAAGAGGTCCCTCCCCTTTCGGGATCATAAACGAGGCAGTAGCATTCAATACATGTGTTTTATCAAAATCGAGGTAGTAAATCTGCGACGATTCCACCGTGCCGGGGTACTGCTCATCTTCTGAAGAAGCGCTTCCCTTAGCAACAGAATATGTGTATGTAAGCCCGCCGCCAAAATATTTATCGGGACGGATATCAAGGTTAATTTCAAAACCTTTCATGTTGGCATAATCTTCATTCACATAAAGTGTATAGCCCACATATCTTCCTTCTGTGAACGGGAAATAATATCGCGTGCCGATCAGCCCAGTTACATCTTTATAATAAGCAGTGAACGAAACCGCAGCGCGGTCGGTCAGCTGATGAGAAATACCCACTTCATACGCAATCGTCCGCTGCGCATCCAAATCGGGAGACCCGAAAAGCGGTTCACGAACCTTAATATCATACTGCTGATTCTGGAAGAGGAACTGATACTCCGGGTTTTGGAAAAAATGCCCGTAAGCGAAGTGTAGCTTTGTCTTTTCAGTAATCGGGTGAGCGATACCGATCCTCGGGCTAATCTGCGAACGCGGTTTGACTTCAATCACCGAGTTTGGATCAAGCGGGTTGCTCCTGAACTTCACATTTGCATTAACATGATCGAAGCGCAACCCCAGGTTTATCACCAAACTTGGCAGCTCAATTTTATCCTGCACATAACCGGCAATTTCAAACGGCTCCGTGTTGTAGTTGTTCACATAGGGGAAGTTTCTTTTGGGGTCTTCAATCTGCCACAATTTCAAATGGTGAGTTTTGAACTGAGCGCCAAATTTCACCTCGTTGAACGAGTTAATTTGCCACACGGCATCGCCTTTGAAGTCTAATGTAGTTGTTCTCGAATCCGTCATCGACATCGGGTCCGCCTTCTCCCAAAACTCAAAACCATTGCCCGCATTAGCCATCAACACCCTTGCCGAGGTTGTCATATAGTCGGAAGTATCCTTATCCAATCCTGAGTAATATCCCTGGTTGAAATAAGAGAACCTTACATCGTAAAAGAATGTGCTGCTTATTGTGTGTGTAGCAGCCAGGCTCGACTGCCAACTGTCGGTCCTTCTCTTCAAAAACTGTTCGGGTATATATTTCCAGTCGTGGTTGTAGCTTTTTCTCTCACCTTTGCTGCCACGATTGGTAACCGTTAACCTTAAACCGGGAATTGCCGTCAGCGTAAGTTTCGTGAAGAACGAAGTTTCGTTGTTGTAACCCCACGGCAGGTAACTTCCTTCCACTAAATTTTCGCCCGAAATAAAGAACCGAAGTGCACCGGGTATAATAGCCCCTTCAATGCTGCCGTTCACGCGGTTTTCGTTCATTTTTGCGTAGCGTTCAATTCCAAAATTGGAGGTTCTGCCCTCCAATTTGCCGGAAAATTTATCGGAACCGTCTCTCGTAACGATGTTCACAACACCGGAAAGTGCGTTGCCGTACTCAGCGTTAAAAGTTCCTGAAAGGAGCGACATTTCCTGAATCGCATCGTTGTTGATGTTTGTTGCCAAACCGCCAAGCAGTGGGTCAGTTACATACATTCCGTCGATCATATAAGCCACTTCGTTCGATCTTCCGCCACGCACATGAAGGTTGCCGCCACTTCCGACAACTCCCGCCTGCAGCGCAAGAAGATCGGTGAAGTTTGCAACCGGCAGAAGTTCTATCTCTTCTCTTCCGACAACGGAAATCGAGCTGGTAAGGTCTTTCTGAATTAACGGTGTCGTGGCAGTTACCACCACTTCTTCCGTAGTAAGAGCAACCGATTTAAGTTTGAAATCCATCAGCGTGGTTTGGTCAACAACAATTTTAACGGCTTCCACCAACAAATTTTCGTATCCTACATAGCTGATTTTTACCGAATACGATCCCGGAGGGATATTTAAAATGGTGAACCGCCCCTCAAGGTCGGTTGTTGCGCCAAGTTTAGTGCCCTCAATAACCACCGTAGCACCAATCAACGGCTCGTTCGTGGTTACATCGGTCACCCGCCCTGCAAGCTTTCCGGTAATTCCTGCCTGCAGAAAGGGGACAAAAAATAGAAAAAATAGGATCAGTTTTTGCATGATCTCCTCCGATTAGTTGATGAGACGGCCCTGCTCAACCTCACTGAGTTTCTTGAGCCATTCTTTTGCCTTTTTTTTATTAAGCCGTGCGGCTTCAGTGGCAATCGCATTTATTATAACCGAAATTGCCGCAAACGAGTTGGTGTAAAGCATGTTTTCTGACTTTACAGTCAGCGCAATATCCGAAATCGAAGCGGCGGGTGAAGTGGTTTTGTTTGTAATTGCGATTACCTTTATTCCCCGTTTCTTTACCGAGCGCGCAAGCTCAATCGTTTCAAAAGAATACGGGGGAAAAGAGAAAATGATAAGCACATCTTTCTCAGTGATGAATAAACTCTCTTCCTGAAGGGAAGCCCAACCGTTGCGGAAACTTCTGGCGTCAATGCCAACCTGCGTAAGCTGATAGCCAAGCACCTCTGCCAGAAGATATGATATCCCAAGCCCTGCGGTGTAAACTTCCGATGCCGAGGCGATGTAAGACACCGCCTCGGAAAAATGTGCATGATCGATCATAAAAAGGGTGTCGTTGATGTTGCTGATATCAAGGTTTGCAACCTCTCTCAGTATGTTTTGGTCACCGTCACCCACTTCGATCAGCGGAAATAACTCTTTGTTATTGTTAATTTCAGACTGCAGACACTCCGATATCTCGTCGCGTATCTCAGAAAAACCGGAAAAGCCCAAGTTCTGCGCAAAGCGCACGATAGATGCTACCGATACTTTGGTCGATTCCGATATTTCCTGAACACTCAAAAACGGGATACGATCGAAATTGATCAGGAAGAAATCGGCAATTTTCTGCTGGTTTTTTGGCAGATCGTTGAATTTCTCCTCAATCCTTTTCTTTACTTGTTTGTATCGCATCTTATATTAAATCCTTATTTAAATAATTCATGCTTTGTTTTTTATACACAAAAGCAGCTTATTTAGAAAGGATCATCTTGTTTGTAACAATCTTTCCGCCGGCGTTCAGGGTGTAGAAATAAACACCGCTGGAAAGTTTTGATGCATCAAAATTAACCGTGTGCCTGCCGGCATCGTTGTATCCGTTCACCAATTCTGCAACTTTATTGCCAAGTATGTTGTAAACCGTAAGGGTAACATTGGTTGCTTTCGGCAAATCGTACGAAATCTGAGTTGAAGGGTTGAACGGATTGGGATAGTTCTGATACAGTGCGTAATCAGTTATGCTTGCAATCTGTTTCTCATTTTCAACTGAAGTGTAGGCATTATACCTTGCCGTTGCTTCATCAATAGCTGCATTCATTGAAACAGAATCTTTCCCAACAGCCACTGCAATATAAAGCTGAACGGAATCCGCCGGGTTTGTGGTTATAGGTGTTGTACCGAATACTGCGGTTCCGCCATCGATACCTGCCCAGAGGTAGTTTTCAAACTGACCGTCTGTCATCCAAATTGAAAGAAGTGAATCGACATTGTAACCTTCAAACCAGTCAAAGTTATGTGCCGATGCAACGGGATGATTCAAAATTTTAATACCAAGAAAGCTTGAATCTTTATAGAAAGCGAAAAGTTGCCTTGCCTGGTTATAAGTCATTACTTCATTACCGTAGGTTCCGTCTATCTGCGGAATAAACTCCATTCCAAACCTTCCGTCATAAGGTTGTTGCTCTAAACTAAGAACGGTAAACCTAACGATACCGTAGGCTTTACCATCCCAACCGAAAACATCAATTCCTTCCTCAAGTTTGGGTGATTTACCGGCGTAGTCTCCGTTGCAACGGGCTTTAATCTGGAAATCCCCCCACTCGGGTGTCTGAACGGTATCAGGTTCCATAATATCGTCGGTATCTTCCAAATAATCGAAGACATTTGTGGGGCTCATGTAATAAAGAAGCGAACCTCTGTCAAGCTGTCTTGTGTATGAAACACTGTCAGCGTTAACCATGCCGACACGGATTCTGCCGTAGGATCTGAGCGTAAGTTCAATCTTCCCGGAAGAATAAATCGCCTGCGCCGAAGCGTCGATTGCAAAAAAGCCGATAAACAGCGCTGCAATAATTAGTACATTTTTCATGGTGTTCTCCATTAGTTAATGTTGATCGTTTAAAATAGTGTTGGTTTGCATGTCATAACGGTCGCCGTTCATCAGCAGGTGCATTGTGATGTCCCTCGCTGATACCAGCCCGTTATGGTCTTTCAGTCTTTTCCCTGTTAAAGGATTAATAATTAAAACACCGCTTTCCCCCAGCACCGTAAAATATCGCCCCTCTTCCACGATTATTGCGGTTGACTCATCAATCCCGATCCCCGGAAGCTGATGTTCAATCGCAACGCAGATCAGCCTGTTTTGCCTTTTTCTGACGAGGAAGTGCTGGTCGATTATCACATTTTCCAAAAACCCAAAGCCGTCTTTCGTTTCAACATTGTTGGCATTCACAGTGAAAAAAACATACTCCGAGTCTTTCACCACCAATTCATTTCCCGTAATCATCACTTTACTCATAACCGCCGCACCCGCCGAAGTACCTCCTACAACGCCGCCGTTCTCGTAAATTTCTTTAATGCGGTTGTAAAGCTTCCCCTTGCCCACTTCGGTTCTTAGTTTCACCTGGTCACCGCCTGAAAAAAAGATCGCTTTTGCGTCTTCAAGTTCTTTCAGGTTTTCGGGGTCGTCAGCGTGCCCGGGGTCAAAATAAAGTGCTTTCACATTTTTGCAGCCGAGTTTTTCAAATTCAGAAGCATGGTCCCACACTTCCGAACGGGGCAGTTCGCTTGCATTGGGTATAATCACCACTTTTGCATCGTAGCCACCGGCAAGTTCGATGAATTTTGTCATCATCTCAACCGAGCGCTGCCCGCCGCCGATAATGAACAACTTCCCTTTAGGCTGTGCAAAGAGCGCAAAAGAGAAAAGAAGCGGAAAAATAATCAACTTTTTCATTTTTTTCTCACAATGTTAAGTCCTATGTTGGCGGTTGTAACCATGTCCTCCCACATCACAAATTCGTCGTTTGCGTGCGGGTTTTGTGCGCCAATGCCCAAATTAACCGAAGGTATTCCCAGCCCGTTGAGTGAGTTGGCATCACTTCCGCCGAAAGAAATCACCGGTTGTGGCTCCATGTTGGTCGCTCTAATAGCATTGTATGCCAACTGATACGCCAAATGATCCGGCGAAAGCTCATACGGGGTGAAGTCTTCATAAATAGCTTTAGTAATCGCAGCACCGGCGGTTTTCACTTCTTCTTCAAATGTGTTAAGCACCCGTTCCAGTTCTTCTTCAAGCCTCTGCGGTTTGAAAGACCTCACCTCGCCCACAATTTTCACTTTTTCAGGCACAACATTCGTCGCTGTGCCCCCTTCTATAATACCGATGTTCATCGTTGTGTCGTCATCGAGCCGCCCTTGCTTGAGGCGTGCGATTGAAGCGGCGGCAATTCCTATTGCGTTAATCCCTTTTTCCGGAGCGATGCCGGAGTGAGAAGCCCGCCCGAGAATTTCCAGAGTGAATGTTTTTGAGCCGGGCGCACGATAAACAAACTTGCCGGGCAGGTGCGATGAATCAAACACGATACCCGCTTCAACCCAAGCCGGCACTTCTAAATTTTTCGAGCCTCCGAGCGTCGTTTCTTCGCAGGTAAAAAACACAGCGGTAAAATCTTCAATTTCCGGGTTGTTTTCGGCAAGTTCAATCAGATAAAGAATTGTCGCCATCCCCTGTCTGTTATCCGCTCCCAGAATTGTTCGCCCGTCTGTGTGAATTTTGCCCGTGCCTTCATCCACCACTACTGTAATATTTTCGGTGGTTCTCGCGGTATCCATGTGTGCGGTTAACATAAATTTTCCGCCCGTTCCGCGTTTAATAATAATATTTCCGGTGTTGCTTCCGGTTTCTTTGCCGCTGTTGTCTTCAGTTACTGTTACACTTTTGCCTTTCAGAAACTCCCTGACGAAATCCGCCACGGGCTTCTCGTTACAGGAAAGAGCGTCAATTTTAACGAGATTTTTAAATATTTCAAGGATTCTGTGTCTGTCTGTCGTAATCATTTTTTCATTTTGGGGAAAGATTGTAAATTTTCTTACAAATTACGAATAATTTGTTTCACAGTCAATAGAGAAAGTAAAATTATTTACACTTTTTTTTCTTCTTGCCCCTTTTTTTATAAATAGCGGTACAAATTTGCCGTGTGAATATGCGCAAATTCTTGATATTACAATTTGACGGATGATTAAGGAAAAACTTTTGAAATAACGATTTGTCGGTTGAATATATACAAAATCTTAATTTGGCATTTGCCGGCTGAGAATACGCAAATTCCCTATATGAAGGTTCAGGTCGCAAAAGAAACTAATTCCCGAAGTTCGTTGTTTTAATTGTTGAATATTTCAAAACATAAAAATTGAATACACCACCATTACACACCGAATATCTGCAAATTCCGGAAGTTAACGCTTCCGACACTTCAAACATCCGGGAATTTCGATGTTGTTGCAACTGAATTGTCGCCGGCTGTCATTGTTGCTGTTGCAATAACTCACAAAACTGCAGGTTCTGTTGCAGCTGCCGCTATAGTAGCCTACAGAAATAGTTAAATCTGCTGCGAAAGCTGCAATAACTTAAAATACTGCAGGTTCTGTTTTTGCGGGTAAAGCAGCACACAGAAATTGTGAAATCCGCTGATTTTATCGTTGCAGCGAAAAATTATGAAATCTGTTGCCAAACTTTCGCTCGTTAAAACTTAATTAACAGAACCGACCAGAATCCGGCAAATAAGGCAACCGAAATTTTACGATTAAAATTTTAAAATAAAACTCATTTATAAATAACAAAGCGCCCACCGGGCAAAATAGAGATATGAACGATTCTTTGAGGGAGTTCGCATCCCTTGCAATTGAAAAGTACAACAATCACTCGTGCATGTTGCCTCTAAAGGATGAAACGCGGAAATTTATCGAGGGATTTCTGCGGTTGGCTTTTCCACAGTTCGCCGACCGGTCGTTTGAACGCACCGAAGAAATTGCAGCTGCTGCAACTCTTCTTATGCACGATTTGAAAAAAATATTAGACTCACTCTCTGCGTACAACCCCGAAACGGGGAAGAATCCGTACAGAGGTGAAACTGAGAAAGTTCCGTACAAACCCGAAACAGGGAAAAATCCCAACAACCCCAATTCAGAGAAAAACGCTTACAATTCCGAAACGGGTAAAGAGGTTGACCGCTTTCACCCGACTGGTAAAAAATTAAAAATGGTTAACAAAGAAGCCGGTGCTGCCAATAAAAACCACAAGCAACAGGCTCCTGATTATGGGGCTAACCTGACCATTGCCGGGAAAACTGCAACTGTTGGCTTAAACAAAAACCCCCTCCGGCTGAAAACCGACACTTCGGAAATTGTTAAAAAATTCGCGATGAAACTGCCCGGAATAATGAGGAATCTCGATCTTGACGCTGAAGCGATTTTCGGCGGTGACCCCGCTGCCGAAAGCGAAGACGAAGTCATTCTCGCGTACCCGGGATTCCTCGCAATCACGATTTACCGCGTTGCGCACCAACTTTTCCTTTTGAATGTACCGCTCGTACCGAGAATTCTGACAGAATATGCGCACGAGCGAACCGGTATTGACATCCACCCGGGTGCAACTATCGGCGAATCTTTCTGCATCGATCACGGCACCGGCATTGTGATCGGCGAATCCTCAATCATCGGAAACCGTGTGAAAATTTATCAGGGCGTTACTATCGGTGCCCTCAGCGTCGATAAGTCGCACGCAAGCACAAAGCGTCACCCGACGATCGAAGATGATGTCGTGATTTACGCACAGGCAGTTATTCTTGGCGGCGAAACCGTGATCGGAAAAAACAGCGTAATCGGCGGAAACGCATGGGTTACGGAGTCGATCCCCCCTGATTCTGTCGTTATTCATAAAAGTCAGGTCAGGCTTAAACACAACGGAAAAGATGAACCGGCGCTTGATTTTGTGATTTAATTTCTTTTGTTACGAGACACATATTTTTAACTATTGTAACTTTACAGCCGGCTTAACAAACCCTTTAGCCGGCTGATGAACATTTTTCGAGCGTTTTATTCTATACGCTGACAACCAAAACAGAACTTACGATAAATATGGAGAATCAGAATGAGATACAACAATATTCTTGAAACAATAGGCAGAACACCAACCGTTAAAATCAACCGCCTTTTTGGTAATACACATCAAATTTGGATGAAATTAGAGAAAGCAAACCCCGCAGGCAGTATAAAGGACAGAATTGCGCTCGCAATGATTGAAGACGCCGAACGAAAAGGGCTTTTGAAACCAAACAGCACGATTTTCGAGCCAACTTCAGGAAACACAGGTATCGGCTTGGCGATGGTTGCAGCGGTTAAGGGATATAAATTAATTTTGGTGATGCCCGAATCGATGTCGATCGAAAGGCGTAAAATGATGGCGGCTTATGGCGCCGGATTTGAACTTACACCGCGCGAAAAAGGTATGAACGGCGCAATTGAAAGGGCGAAAGAATTGCTGGCTTCAACACCTGACTCATGGATGCCACAACAGTTCGAAAACGAAGCTAACACCGAAGTGCACAGAAAAACAACCGCTCAGGAGATTATTAACGACTTCCCTGATGGGCTTGACTATATAATTTCCGGTGTGGGTACGGGCGGACACATAACCGGAATTGCTGAAGTGTTGAAAGGGAAGTTCCCAAAAATGAAAGTTTTTGCCGTTGAACCGGAACTTTCACCCGTTCTATCGGGCGGTAAACCGGGACCGCACCCACTGCAGGGTCTGGGGGCAGGCTTCATCCCAAAAATCATGAATACAAAAATTTTAGATGGAGTTATCACAGTCGGCAAAGATGAATCTTACGAATATACCCGTCGCGCGGCAAAAGAAGAAGGTTTGTTTATCGGTATCTCTTCCGGCGCTTCACTTGCTGCGGTTGCCAAAAAATTGGGTTCAATCCCGGGAGGCTCCACAATTCTGACACTTAATTTCGACGGTGGCGAGCGTTACCTTTCTGAATTGTTTGAGTAAAATGCAATATTTTGTGAAGCGTTCAAAAAGTAGTTTCACTACAAAAACTTTCTTAACACGAAACTGCAAAACTTTCTTAACATCGAATAATTTCGTACATTTCGAGTGCAAAAGGCGATAATTAACTTCCCAATACGAAGCAGGTTATCGCCCGGTTATTCCGGCAAACTAACAAATGTTGTAAATTGAGCTATCACGCTGTCGTTTTTAAATCGAAATTACCGCTTAACTTGCGCGACGAGTTGGAAAGAATCTTCTTTTTCAATCAACGGCAGGGTGTGCACAGCGAAAAAATCCAGGAAGCTATCGATACTAAAGGTTTCATTTCCATCGTAGAAAAGCGAGAGCATCTGCTGCTTCAAAGCGATAAACTGCCCTTAGAATGCCTTTTTGCTTTGGATGCCGATTCCCCCGACGCCTCTCTGCTCGGCGTGATATGTTACAATTTGGAAGACAAAAAGTGCAAAATTCTGCACATTGCGGTTGATCCTGAATGTGCTGCAAGTGGCGAATATGAATCGGAGCTTCTGACTTTCCGTCTGGTTGAAAAGGTGCGCAAGCTCGCCGTTGATAAGAAAATGGAATCGGTGGAGCTTCCATATTCCGGCAAAATTTTACACATAAACAGAAAAATCCTCGATATTTTTGAATAATATGGATATTCAGCAATTCACCCGATATTTCGAGTCAGCCGTTGAAGGTGTTCCGCCCGGCACGCTAACCCCTGCTTCACGCTTTCGTGACGAGATACCGGGATGGGATTCCCTCGCTGCACTCGCCGTGCTTGCAATGATCGACGCCGAATTTGATGTAACAATCAAGGCGAACGATTTCATCGCCTGCACTTCCATCGAAGAAGTTTTCAAACTTGTAAAAGACGCAAAAGGCGCATAGAAGTGGCTTTCGCAAAGCTTTCAAATGTAAGAATTGCCGCCGTTGCAGCCGCAGTGCCGGCACAAACTGAAAGCAACCTCAGCCTCCCATTTGGCGACGAAGTAAACCAAAAACTTATCAGCACAACCGGGATTGAAACCCGGCACATCGCTCCTGAAGGTATGTGCGCTTCTGATCTCTGCTTTGCAGCCGCCGAAAAGCTCTTGAACGACAACCACATCGACCGTTCAACCGTTAAACTGATGATTTTCAACTCCCAGACACCTGATTTCCGCATTCCGCACACTTCAGGGCACCTGCAGCACCGATTAGCTTTGGGAACAGATACCATCTGCTTCGATATGACAATGGGGTGCTCCGGCTACCTGTATGCTTTATTCACTGCAGGCTCAATTTTGGAAACTGTGGGTTTTAACGGACAAAATGCGCACTGTGATTCGAACCAACATCCATCCGAGGATTCCTCACGGACTGATTCGTCTTCGGGAGACTCAACAATAAGTGATTCAACACCGGCGGATTCGATAATAGCGGATTCGTCACCGGAAAAAACAGGAGTAAAAAGGGCGCTCGTTTTGGCAGGGGATGTTCTTTCCCCCTCTGTTTCAAAGTATGACCGCTCAGCCCGTCCCCTTTTTGGCGACGCAGGTTCGGCTACACTTCTGGAGTTTGAAGAGGGCAACACTTCATTTTGGGGGCTTAACACGGATGGAAGCGGCTTCGAAACTTTGATGATTGAAGCCGGTGGCGCCAGAAAACCGATCTCGCCCGGTTCGTTTGAGTATAAAGAGTTCAGCAAGGATATTAAACGGCGGGAGTTCGACCTGAGCATCAGCGGAATGGATATTTTTAATTTTTCCATCTCTCTTGTGCCGAAAATTATTAAGGAGTTTTTTGCTCATTTTGCGATTGACCCCGGCAAAATTGACCTTTGGCTGCTTCATCAGGCTAATATGATGATAAACGGAATTCTCGCAAAAAAACTCGCAATCCCCGAGGGGAAAATGCCCCTCTCATTGAAAGAGTTCGGTAACACCTCTGCTGTTTCCATCCCGCTTACAATGGTAACAAAAGCGGCGGATACTCTTCGAAATGGCGAAATTAGTGCACTTATGAGCGGTTTCGGAACAGGGCTTTCACTTGCGGTCAATTGTTTGAAACTGAAAAATGTTAAAGTTTCAGAGCTTTGCGTGGTGGGGTGAAGCCTTCTATTTTTAGCAAGTTATCTCAAACTGAAAAATGTTAAAGTTCCGGAGCTTTGCGTGGTGGGGTGAAAGCAGCCGCTGCGCTTCATCCTCAAGTGATCATCCTAAACCATTTGTTAGTCCACCGCACCAATTTCCGGGTGCACCCCCACCCATACCAGTGCACCAAATCTGCCGTTACTTTTTCTGAGCCAAAAGCCTCTCATATTCCCGAATCATAACGCGGGCATTTTCTTTAAGGTCGTAGCGGTCACGCACTCTCTGTTTCCCCGCCGCACCAATTTTCAGGCGTAAATCCTTATCCAAAATCAACTTAAGTATCGCATTTTTAAGGTCGGAAACATCATCATGTTTGAAGTGCAGCCCCGAAACACCATCCTCGACTATATCCTGAAGACCGCCTCTCTTTGAAACGATACACGGCACACCGCGGGACATCCCTTCAACCGTCGATACGCCGAAACTTTCATTCACCTGTGTCGGGTAAACCTCAATATCAAACCCGTCGTGAACAGCCATTATTTGCTCATTAGGAACATAACCCCGGAAAATAACTTTATCGCCAATTCCGAGTTTTTCTGCCAGTTCTTTGAAATCATCCATGCCGGGACCCCTGCCGACAAGTTCCAGTTTAATATCATAACCGGGCGCTTCTTTAATCACCTCACTTAGCGCACGAATTAAAACATGCTGCCCGTACATCTCTGCGATTGTCTTAACGCAACCGATGGTTATTTTTTTGTCTCTTTCGTTTTTGGGCGCAATATCATCTGCCGCATTATAATCTTCCGCCTTACCTGCCTTGGGTGAAGCGTCATCATCCAAATAAACGCCAAAGGGGGTCAGAACAAACTCCTTATCCGTCCAGTTTTTAGACCCGCGCGCCATATATTCGGAAGTTGAAAAAAGTACATCCGCTTTACGCAGCACAAATTGAATAACAGAGCGGTGTAAAACCGATTTCTCGGGGAAGCTCCGCACTTCCATCCCCCAGACCGAGACCAAAAAAGGCTTAAACCCGGTAAGCGCACCCAACAGCCCGTAGCTTGAAGCATAATGAGCGTGGATAACATCAGGTTTCAGCCTTTTAATCAACTTTTTCAGCCTAATAATCTCTTTCATGTAAATGAGTTTAATCAGCGCACCATCCCCCTTGTTGGCAATTTTCTGCGAAATTCTCCCTTCGTGAATTGTAACGCCCGAGAACCGTTCGGTTGCGCATGTAAGCCCGAAAATGTGAACATCCATCCCTTCGGAAGCCAGCACTTCCGCCCATTTTTTCGTGTGTGCCGACCTGAGGTCGGAAAGCATTAAAAGTCTTCGCCCTTTCATTTCTTTCCAACCTCCGGTCTCATAATTTCTGCCTCAAAGTTCATAATACCTGCCGGAAATCTCTCAGCTTCTCCCCCAAACCTCACATTTTCTGCCTCGCTCAATACTCCACCCCTGTGTTAAAGAAGAAGAAACTGTACACATCCGCATATTCATCGATGGCTTGCGAGGTGCTTTTTCCCGCACCGTGCCCCGCTTTCGTGGTTACGCGCAACAAATAGGGGCTTACCCCCGAGCCTTTCGCCTGCAATTCCGCCGCAAATTTGAAAGAGTGCGCCGGGAAAACCCTGTCGTCGTGGTCAGCAGTAGTTATCAAAGTTGCCGGGTACCTCTTCCCTTGTTTCACATTGTGAAGCGGCGAATATTTAATCAAAAAATTAAACTGCTCGGGATTATCCGCCGAGCCATACTCGGACACCCACGCCCAACCTATCGTAAACTTGTGGAAGCGCAACATATCCAGCACACCTACCTGAGGGATCGCAACCTTGAACAGATCCGGTCTCTGAAGCATAACGGCACCCACGAGCAAACCGCCGTTACTTCCGCCGTTGATCCCTAATCTCCCCGGATTGGTGTAGTTATTCACAATCAGATACTCCGCCGCAGCGATAAAATCGTTGAAAACATTCTGCTTTTTGTCCAACATCCCACCTTCGTGCCACTCTTTGCCATACTCTCCGCCGCCTCTGAGGCAAGCAATTGCGAACACGCCGCCCTTTTCAAGAAGTGGTATTATGGAAACACGGAATGAGGGGCTCATCGAAATGTTGAACCCGCCGTAAGCGTAAAGCATCGTGGGAGCGTCCCCGACAAACTTCAAACCTTTTTTGTGCACAATAAACATCGGAATTTCAGTATCGTCTGCGCTTTTATAAAAAACTTGCTTCGATTCATACTGTGACTCGTCAAATTTCAAAGCCGATTTTCTGAAAAGCTCCGCTTTGTTTTCCGCCACTTTATACAGCCAAATAGAAGGGGGTGAGGTTAAAGAAGTGAAGGTGAAGAAAACCTCTTTATCCGTTTCCTTCCCTCTGAAACCGCCCACCACCCCGATTCCCGGAAGCGGCACATCCCAAAGTTTCTCACCGGTAAGCGAGTAAACCTCAACAACGCTTTGTGCGTCTTTCAAATAAGTGGTTATAAGTTTGTTGTCAACAAAAGAAACCCCGGAAATAACCTCTTTTTTGTTCGGAATAATCGTTTTTTTGGCGGATAAATCGCTAAGATTCCAGTTTTCCAAGGCGTAATTTGGAGCGTTATTGTTGGTCATCACAAACAGGTTTTCACCGACATTTCCGACAACTGAGTAAGAAGCTTCGTAAACATCAACCAAAGGAATAATTTCGCCGTCGGCTTTTAAGTCTTTATAATACAACTTGTTATGTCGTGCTGAGCCTTGCATAACAGATATAAAAAGGTATCTTTCATCTTCCGTAACATCAGCAAAAAACATCTCTTCCGGCTCGCTGTCGTTTTTGTAAATCAACACATCTTCCGACTGTGCCGTGCCAAGTTTGTGATAATAAAGTTTCTGATACTCGTTTTTTCCTTTCAGCAAATCGCCTTTCGGTTCGTCGTAGCGGGAGTAGAAAAACCCTTCGCCGTACCACGCCATTCCCGAAAATTTAATCCACTGAAGATGATCGGGCATATCTTCGCCCGTTTCAATCTCTTTCACAAAAAACTCATTCCAGTCCGAGCCGCCCTGTGAAATGGCATAGCCGAAATATTTTCCGTCGTTCGAAACATAATACCCCGCTAAGCTGGTTGTTCCGTCATCCGAGAGTTCATTCGGGTCTAAAAACACCTTAGGAGTACCTTCCGGCCCATCCTGAATGTAGAGCACGCTTTGCTCCTGCAGCCCGTCGTTCTTAAAAAAGAGGTAATATTTCCCCGCTTTGAAAGGCTGCCCGTACTTTTCATAGTCAAAAAGCTCCGTCAGGCGCTCTTTCAGCTTATTTCTGAAGGGAATTTTTGCGAGATACTCCTGTGTGGTTTTGTTTTGCGCTTCCACCCACGCTTTGGTTTCGGGCGAGTTGTCATCCTCAAGCCAGCGGTAGGGATCGGCTATTTTCGTACCGTGATAGTCATCGGTAACATCAACTTTTTTAGTTTCAGGATATTTGAAGTGTTGTGCTTCTGCAGGTTTCATCAGGAACCCAAAAAGTAAAAATGCGGAAAAAACGGCTGTGAGTTTCATGGAAGTGATGTCCTTTTTCTTCTTTAAAACATTCGCAAATTTACGAAATTTTCTTCTCTTTATTGTATCCTTTTCGCTTTTGGTTTCGTGCCCGTTTTTTTTCTTTGGTTTATTTTTTGGGACTAAGCCATTTGGTTATTTCGTCGGGCAATTTTGTACAGTAGCAATAACACTTTCTGCAGAGATGCAAGTTCAGGTTCACTACCTGCGCAAAGGGGGGTCGCAAACACACCTAACCGATTGAGGGGCAACTGAAGGCTCGATATCCATCGGATCAATTGAAAACATAATTCTGACAAGAGCAATAAAAACACATTTTTCACAGCGGAGATAGCTGAAATCACATTTTCACAGAAAGGATTACAAAAAAAAATCCCGAGTGGCATGGTTCATTAAAAAAAGGTAAAATTAACAAACCGCACCCGCAACGGGAGAAAATTTGATTGCTTCAAGAAAGCATTTTCTTTTTAACTGATAAAAATCTTTCTGCTTCAGCGAAGCATTTTTATAACGGATGAAAGCTTAACAATTCATAACCATCATCCCTTTAACGATAAAAAATTTCGCTACTTTAACAGCATCATCTTTTTAACGGCTGAGAAACCACCTGCCTTCAGTTCGTAAAAATAGATACCACTCGGAAGTGCAACTGCATCAAACGCAACGGAATGCACACCTGCTTCCTTAACACCATCAGCCAAAACAGCTACTTTCTCCCCAAGTGAGTTATACACAACCAACGAAACATTTGCGCCAACAGGCAGAGAAAACTTAATGCTTGTGCTTGGGTTAAACGGGTTCGGGTAGTTCTGCTCTAACGCAAAATCTCTCACAATCCCCACTTCCATTATTTCCGAAAGATAATAGTAACGAACCGACCCATCATAGTCAAACTGGGCTAATCTGTATTTATAGGCACCCGGTTCTAAATTTTTATCGGTGAATTCATAACTGCAGTAACCGCATTCGCCGTTCGTGCTGACGAAATGTATTTCAGTCCAGTTTTCAGAATTGTTGCCTGCACCGATGCCGCTCCCCATTCCTGTGCCCGCACCTGAACCCGCACCGGTGGTGGTGATATTGCCAAAGCCCGCACCCCCACTGAAATCCGCACCTGCGCCGAAACCGGCACCGGTGGTGGCTCTTTGGAGCGAATACCCCCGGTTGTTCACAGTGTTGCCCACCGACCATGCAATCGCCACATCACGCCCCTGCACGCTTCCGTTGAAACTGAGCATCTCAACGGGCACGGCATCCGGATTATAATATTTCACAACACTTCCCGAGTTTCCCATGCACCACGCAGTTCCGGCGTCGAGAGCAAACATATCGTTAAAAGTGTTAATCGTCTGCCGCGGCTCCTGTTTCCAAGTGTTACCTCCGTCGTTTGAAGTGAAAGCATATCCTGAAGCGCACGCAGCAAAAGCACGGGTTTCACTTCCAAATTTCACAATTGCTGTGCTCCAGACTGTGAAGTTAGGTTTCAGAGTTGCGGGGCTCCATGCTGTTCCGCCGTTTGTTGTCCAATAAGTATTTCCTGAACTTCCGGCGACAAATCCCCTGTCTCTGTCAGCGAAGGAAATGCCGTACGAGCCTAAACCACCCATTGCCAGCTGTTGCACCCACGAAACACCGCCGTCGGTGGTTCGGAAAACGGTTTCGCCGGTGCCGCAAATCCAGGCAAATTCCTCATCTACCACACAAATATCCCACGCGAGCACATTGTTTGGCAGGTTGTATTGCAGCCACGAAACACCGCCGTCGGTAGTTTTGAGCACGATACCGTTGGTGCCGGTAACCATCACTACATTTTGTGAAAAATGATCGATAGCAATGAATTGGTGCGTATTCCCCAGCCCGGCGCTGTACTCGCTCCAGGTGGCACCGCCGTCTTTGGAAAAAACGATCCGGCTCGAGTCGCATGCGCCGTAAATAGTGTTTGCGTCGGGCACGGTAATTTCGTTAATTTTCCTCCCATTCGGCACCCGGATATCACTCCATGTAGTACCGCCGTTTGTTGTTTTACCGATATAGCCGCCCGTAGCGCAGATATAACCGATGTTAGCGTCGGCAAACGCCACATCGTTAAGCGTTGCGTTCGTGAAGCGGTAACCCAACTCGGTGAAGTTCGCCCCGGCGTCGGTTGATTTTGCCAGGTATCCCCGTCCTCCGTTGACAAACAGAGTGTTATCTCCGTAGAAATCCACGGCATACTTCACACCGGGCCCGCTTCCTCCGGGCATAATAATTTGTGCCCAGCTTGTTCCAAAATCTGTAGTTCTGAAGCCGATAGTGTCGGTCCCCACCGCAATACCCACGCCCTGTGAGTTGAAATCAATATCCCACAACACCCGCGAAGTTGAAGATACATCATTTTGTTGCACCCACGAGGCGCCGCCGTCGGTGGTTTTTATAATTCTGTGCCTTGCGCCCACCACAAAGCCCGTATCCGCGTTAATAAAGCGTACCGCCCGATAGTCCGCCGAAGTAATTGCCCCCAAATTCAGCTGCGCAAACGAGTCCCCTCCGTTAGTTGATTTCAGTACCGTGCCTGTGTTCCCCACCACGAACACAGTCTGCGGGTCGGTTGCGTAAACGCCGTATAAAGTTTTGTTTGAAATAGCGGTATTCGACTGCGAGAACCATGTTTGACCGCCGTCGGTGGTTTTAATAATAAACCCAAAGAACCCAACCGACCACCCAATCATCGGCGTAACGAAGTAAATGCCATACTTCGTGGTATCCGGGGCGTTCGTTATTTGAATCCATGAAGTGCCGCCGTTCGTGGTTCTGTAGAAACCACCACCGAGTGCACCCGCAGCCCAACCGAGATTATCGTCGTAAAAATAGAGGTTTCTGATGATCGATTCGGTTGTGTCATAAGAGGTGATGCTCCAGTTCACCCCACCGTCGGTTGAAAGTAAGCATTGGTCGTAGTTGCTTAGCGCAATAAACTTGTTTTCGCCAATCGCTGCACCGGCGTGCATATCGTTGGAAGTAGGGTATGGGTTTTGCGTAATCCAGTGTTGCTGCGCAAACACACCGGTGCTGCAAAAAAAGAAAACGACAAAGATGATGAAGTTTCGCATAAAAACCTCTCTGTTTGTTCGTAAAAAAAACACACAGATAAAGCTGAAACACATTCCGAGGCAATCACTTGCGTCGGTTCCGATTACTTTCTGCGATTAATTAGGTTTGGCAAACTTACACATTTTTTTCTTTTTTTCATAATGATTCATAATCTTTTTACGGGGAGGCGCCTGTGGAGTGAGCGGTTGGGGTGCTTAGGGTGCTTGTATTTAGGTTGGGGGACAGTTGAGGGTGAACTGAACAAGATGATTTGAGGAGCGGTTGGAAGTGAACAAAACAAGGTAGTCTGCGAAACCGGAGCTTCGGATTCGATGTGCCGAGGAATAATTGTTTATTCCGCAAATTTTTCTATTTATTGGGTTATAAAAAAAATTTTTATGCACCACTTCGGTACAAAAATGAATCTTAATACCAAAAAATTTCGGGTTTCCGGGCAAAATTCCTTCAATATGAAAGATCACCCGACCGACTTCACCGCCGGGATAAAATCTAAATCAGACGCAAAAACTGACCTGGAATCCAACATTAAACTAATGGCTGAAATGCAGGATATGATGTACGCTCACGATAAATGGGGGCTGCTGATTATCTTCCAGGCGATGGATGCTGCCGGTAAAGACGGCGCTGTTAAACATGTGATGAGCGGGTTGAACCCTCAGGGTACTCAGGTTTTCAGCTTCAAACAGCCTTCTGCTGAAGAGCTTGACCACGACTACCTCTGGCGCTACAACAAGGCTCTGCCAGAACGAGGCAGAATCGGTATCTTCAACCGTTCTTATTACGAAGAAGTGTTGGTGGTTAAGGTGCACAACCTGATTAAATTCCAAAAACTTCCCGACCCCGTGATGGATGGCGATATATGGAAAAACCGCTACCGCCAAATCAGAGACTACGAAAAATACTTGGATGAAAACGGCATTAAAGTCCTTAAGTTTTTCCTGCACATCTCTAAAGAGGAACAAAAAAGACGGTTTTTGGCACGAATTGAAAACCCCGCTAAAAACTGGAAGTTTTCTGAATCCGACCTTAAAGAACGCTCATACTGGGACCATTATCAGAAAGCATTTGAAGAGGCTATAAACAACACTTCAACCGACTATGCGCCGTGGCATATTATCCCTTCCGATAAGAAATGGTTCGCCAGGTTGCTTATTTCCGAGATTATCGTCGAAAAACTGAAAGAATTGAAGGTGCACTATCCCGTCCTTTCAGAGGATCACATTGCCAATTTGCAGAAATATAAGGAATTGCTGATTAAGGATTGATTTTTTTTCTTTCCCTGACTTTCCGGTTCGAACATTCCGAGAGTTACCGGTGAAAAATTAAGTTTCTTAACCATTGAAAAACAAAAAAGCGCGCTTCAATTTCAGAAAACTCCAAAAACTGAAGCGCGCTTAATTTTATAATTAAATGTTCACGGAGTTTGCCCTACTCCCACTCCTCCGTTCCCGTTCTCGTAGGAATACAACACCATTACTCATTGAGTTGATATACCGCCGGTGGCAAACGGTGCTCTCCTTTCTCCAAACCGCCGGTCCGGCCCCCGTTTCTACGGGGAAACAACGCAACCCTCCTTACTTAATCAGCAGCATCTTCTTTGCCGATGAAAACGCGCCCGCTTTAAGTTCGTATATATACAACCCGCCTGTCAGCGCAGTTGCATCAAACGAAACCGAGTGCGAACCCGCCTCAAAAACACCACTCGCCAAAACTGCAACTTCCTCACCAAGCGCATTGTAAACAACAAGCGAAACGGTCTCAGAAACCGGCAGTGTAAATCTTATAACCGTGCTTGGGTTAAAAGGATTCGGGTAGTTTTGTGAAAGCGAATACTCTGTCGGTACAGCTCCAACCTCAACCAAAACCTCGCCCGAATATTTAACGGTGCCGTCAAAATCTGTTTGTTTCAGGCGGTATGTGTAGTTCCCCGCTGCTAAATTTCTGTCCGTGAAAGAGTAAGCTGTAATGCCAACCTTAGTACCGCTTCCGGGCACAAACCCGAGCACCTCCCAAGAGCCGGCGGCACTTCTTTCAACATAAAACCCGCTGTTGTTAAGCTCTGACGCAGTTACCCAGTTCAGCGTTACATCACTGCCAAGCACCGAAGCTGTAAACGAAACCAACTCAACCGGCAGCGGCACTAATTCCGGAGGCAACATAAGCGCAGTCGTTCCGCCCGTCGGGTTTACCGTGTTCACTGTACCCCAAACGCCGTCTTCATCGGTTGCTTCATGCGGGTAAAGGTTGCCGTTCAGGTCGCGCGCTTCCACTCTGCGCACGCCATTGGGGTTCACATTTGGTATTATCGTTCCCCACGCGCCGTTTATCGCGTTCACGCTGTCGCTGTAAAACAGAGCGTAAGAAGTTGCTGTTGTGTTCACTGTACCGTCATCCTCCGCGAAAGTTGCCGCTAACGGGCGCCCCGTGCCGTCAACATTATCATAGAGCAGTACAAAACTTTTTGCCGGGGCGGTCGATCTGCTCCAGATTCCCGTTCCTGCAGTACCATCCACATCAGAAGCTAAGTTAAGCACCTGAGCGGAATCTGCAGAAGTCAGCCTTGTGGCAATTGAAGTGCCGCCGGCACCATCGTTCAGCATAATTCTGAACATTACATAACCGCCCGGCACAAACCGTGCGTTGCCTGTCGGCTCGTTTACAAACCATCCGCTGTAACTGCCGGTGGCATCAGTAGTGAAAACCCCGTAGTTGCCCGCAGTAGCCATTGCGGGACCGGTTGACCTTACAAAAGGGCTATCCGCCCTCACAAAAATAGCGTTACCGGCGCCGCTGGTCGTCGGGCTGTCGGTTGATCTTACAATCTGATTGAAATATCTGTATTCAGCGTTGGGTGTTAACCCGGAAATCGTTCCGAAATATGCGTACGGAAGTCGGTTTGTGTTACCGGTGTTTATGCCCTGTATGTATTTTGGCTGAATCGTAACATTTAACGATTGCCCGAAAATAACGCCTGCAGAAACAATTAACATCAAAAAGAATTTTTTCATCTTGTTCTCTCTTTTAATTAATGATGATCCTTTTTATCGGGAAGGTTTCGGCTAAACGGACAAACGCAGGCAACACTTCTTTAATTAAAAATTGCGGTTATGAACAACATTTTGCTTTGAACAACATTTTTTGGATAAAGAATTGCAGCCGCACGGAAATATTTTCGTGCCTCCCATCCCGCAAAAAAGATTCCTCTTCAACTACAAACCTACAATCGATTATTATTATAAACAAATTAACCTGAAATTTTTTGGGTTTTTAGGATAAAAATTTGCCTGCTGATTAAAATTATCCCGCTTGAAAAAACTACTGCGCAGGTTTAATTAGAAAGAAAAAGTGTCTGGTTTAAAAAAATAACGCCCTGACCGGTTTTCAGTCAGGGCGTCAGGAAACTATGTTAGTTTGTTATTAAGTATTTCTTACTTTAACAGCAACATCTTTTTGATTGATTTGAAATCTGCTGTGTTAATTTCATAGAAATAAAGACCGCTCGGAAGTGCTGCTGCGTCAAAGTTTACTTCGTGATACCCGGCTTCCGTTTCACCGTTTATAAGTGTTGCAACCTTTTGTCCGATTGCATTATACACACTCAGCGTAACCGTTCCGCTCACCGGAATCGAAAAGCGAATCTTAGTGCTCGGGTTGAACGGGTTCGGATAGTTCTGTTCCAATGCGTAAACAGTCGGGTTAAGTTCAACTTCAACCGTTGGTGAATATTCAAACGAGCCGTCGTTATCAATCTGTTTCAGCCTGTACTGAATTTTGTTGCCAAAGGCTTTATCATCAACGAAGTTATAGTATTTTGGTGAGTTTGCCGTTCCGTGTCCCTCAACGAACCCAATTTTCTGCCACTCATCACCACCTGTGCTCCTCTGAACTTCAAAACCGTTGTTATCAACTTCAGTTTTTGTCTCCCAGTTAAGCATAACCTTGCCCGCCAAAGCCTTCGCCGTGAAGGATGAAAGTTCAACAGGGAGTGGTTCCGCTTCACTGACCATTACGAATTCAGAAAAACTTTCAACTCCACTGTAAACATATTCGTCCGTCGCTGCCTCATAAGTCAAGGTTCCAACCAAAGCAAATGCACCCGATCCTGGTGTAGCTCTTTTGTATAGGTCAATTGATTTATTCTCAGGGTCGGTTATTCCTGTCAGGCTGCTTGCTTTGAATCTAAGCTCCGCGGAAGTGAAAACTAATCCATTACCCTCAATCACCCAACGCCAATCGGATACATTTTTCCCACCGGGTAATCCTGTCTGATCTACAGGTGCACCTTCATACCGGGTAAGTGTAACGGTTGCGCCTGTTGTAACATTGGTAAACACAATCGAAGCCCCGGTTCCTATAAAAGAAATTGCAGGATTTCCCGTTGCAACGGATTGTGTGTAATTGTTGGGTGTATATTCAAATGGAGGTGTACCTAAGTGTGACGCATCGTCTGTATTATACATATCCCATTCAGTGGTTAATGTTGGAAAACCCGATACCGGGTTAGAGGTAATACCACTCTTAACCGTAGGCTTCCTACGAAGGGTTTTATCTACGGTTGTATATCCTCCGTCGCCAGTCCAAGCTGCTACCGGATCAGAACCAATCCTGCCAAAAATATCTACATAAGAGGAAGTGGATATTTTGTATAATGCTAAGGCATCATCACCGTTGAAGTTACATGCATCATTGTTTTCTGCAGTAACTCCATCTGGAAGAGTTAAGGCTGCACCGGAATTTTTATAAACTTTAACCGCATTTGAAGCGAGTGTACCTGAAAGAGTTACATCCTTCGTTGCTGAATTCGCACCATTTGCAAATAACTGTAACTTATAATTTGACAGATCAACATCTGCACCTGTTCCGTTAAATATTTCAATGTATTTATTGTTGCTGCTTCCTTCCACATATTCTGAAATAAAAAGGTCAGTTGCAGGAACTTCCAACGGTGGAATCGCGATTATAGAGTGAGTGTTTGGTGCGTTATATGTCCCCGGTGTATTGTAATAATTGCCGGTAAATGTAATTTCGTTATCCGCCGAACTTTTTCCGTTAATTGTGTGCCCCGGTGTTGCATCATACTTAACATCAGCAGTTAAAAAGAGATAATGTGTCCCAACAGCAAGCGCTTTATTAAGATTTTCGAATACTTTTGTTTCACCAGAACCGTTTGCGGTAGAAGTCATCGTTCCAATTTTCAAATCACTGCCATCAAGTGTGTTATCCGTTGAATAGTATAACTTTAATGAACCAACCCCAAGATCTTCTGCTGTATAGCTACCTGCAAGCGTTACAGTGACATCATCCAAAGTGGTGGCACTGTTTACAACATCGATCTTATAACGATATAGAATTTGTTGTGTCCAAGACCGAATAAAATTACCGCTACCGGGATCGCTTCCGGTTATAGTAATACCCGTCGTGTTAAAATATTCGAATGGTGCTGCTATGGAAGTACTTCCGTCAGATAATTTCACCTGCACTGAAATACCGTCGTCTTTATCAACAACTGCGGGAATTACAATTGCGAAAGTAGCCACCCCACTTCCATTGGTAGCAGTACTAACAGTTAAGTTAGTTGTTGTGGAAGTTCTGCCTGTTCCGTCGATTGTGTAACTTTCATCCGTAGTTGCATCATTGTCAGTTATCGTAACATCATAATGAAAACTATACCCGGAAACGAGGTTATTGTATTGATCTTTTGCTGTTACAGTAACTGTTCGTAATGAATTAATTGCCAAAGGTGCTGAAATGGTAGCTGTTGAGTTAGTAGTCGGTGCCCCCGAGTTAATTACTTGTGATACAGTGGCATCCAAATAACCTGTTGCAGTAACCGCAACGCTTTTTGTTCCGGAAGTTGTTAATAAATTGTTGCCTCCTGAGGGCTTCAATGTTATTTTACCCGGAGCGATAGTATAATCTGTAGTTATTGTTAAAGCCGTTCCGCCGATTTTAACCGCAGTTATTGCAGCCCGCCAAGCTGCATCATCGGTAAATGTAATTTCGATATCGTGGTCAACATCGTTGTTTGTATTATCTGCAGTTAATGCGGGGGAAGGATCTCCGGCTTGTCGTTCCGTTACTGTAAAATCATCTACATATCTTTCTGCAGTACCGGTTGACCTTTGGTCAAGGAGGCGGATATAGATATTGCTGAGAGAAGAAAGATCATAAGTGAATTGTTGATAGGAAGTTGTGGCATTACTAATTGAGCCAATGTCTGTCCAAGTGGAGGCATCCGTAGAAACTTGCACTTTTAATGTCCAACCCGTCAAATTTCCACTTCTCCGATACCAAAAAGATAATGCTTCAGGATTTGCAAGCAAAGGGGTATAAATTGCGTCATTTGCTCCATTAAAACCTAAACAGGCAGCACCCGTCCGAGGATTATTTATTGTTCTTATTGTTCCGCTGGGTGAATTTGTCCAACCCGTAGGCGGAAATGTTACACTCTCAAAACCTTCATTAATTAGATAGGTTTGTGCATAACCATCGAAGAAGAGAATCAACGGCAGGAAAAGAGTTAAAAATAATAACCGTTTTAACATAGTTACCTCGTTTTTTTATATAAAGCTGAGAAAAATATTAAACTTATTGTTTTTTCATAATTCTTAATCCAAGGCTTTTTTTTGCCTGATTAAGAACAAATAAAACAAATAATCAAATATTCTCTAAGAAGAAACCTAAACTAAGAGGAAAATAACCTAACCGGGGCAAAATGCCCCCAAAACCTATCTCTTTCTCTTTTTTCAGTCAACAATTGTTGCTTTAAAGCGCCAATTTTAACTAAAAAATCAAAAATTACTTTTTTCGAAAGAGCACCAATGCAAAATACAAAAAAAATCCTTTTAAATCCAAATTTTTTTTGTGAACGGTCATTTATAACAGAAATTTCTTATTGTATCCATAAATAAAATAAGTTTCCGCCTGTCAATAGTACAGAAAATGAACAAAATTAAGTTTGTGCAGCACGCAACTTCTTGCCACGCGATACGAAACCCCCAATAGAGAAAGCACAAAGTTAAGATTACACCTGAGAACAACCCCGGCACTCCTTAACCGGTAAAAAACATTTCCGGTCAAGCTGCAATCGGTATTTGCCGAAAGAGCCGGCCTTTTTTATTTATACCCGACAATGCTAAGGAGAAAGAAAAACACTACAGTTGCAATCACGGCACTTCCTCCCCAGAGAAGGTTTCTGATTATTTTCTCTTTCTTTTTGCCCGCTGCATAAAGTTTGTCATAATCAGAGTTTTGTCTGTAATAATCACCGCTGTCGATCGTCCAGTTGTAAAATTGTTTTTCTGAAGTCATCATTTTGCTTCTTTCCTTATTTAGTTAACACATGTTTAATTAATTTGAAGAAATACATGATTCACTTTCCTGAAGTGTCGCATTGGAATCATTTGTATCCGGTCCGTACAATAAATTACCGTGCGGTACTAATTAACCTTTAGAAAGTTGAGCAAACTCCGAAAAGAAAAGAAGGAAATAACTGCACTTAAAACTTATAATTTTTTAAGCATAGTTATCCGGTTCCCATCGGAAAGCTAACCTAAACTAAACCGCCAAAACCCGGTTTGTGGGTTTTTTAGTAACAGTAAGATATACGGGATACCACTAAACTTTACCCGAAAGCATAAAAGTTGGCTGAACCGGTAAAGTTATCTAAACCGTTACTTTAAAAATTAGATATAAAGATACGCTAAACCTTATGTGTTTTTCTTCATTCCGTGCGTTTGTTAAAACTCAAAAGAAATATCTCTCACCATTTTGATATTTCCCGGGTTTTCGCTTCGGAATAAAGTTGGTTCCTTATTTGAGAAAAAACACAGTTACAATATACAAAGAAAAAATATTTGTGTGCAAAATTTTTTTTATTTTTTTTATTTTTTTCTCATTCTTTAGGTGTAAAAGCACATTTTAAGGCAGGATACCGGCGGAACAAATGGCGGTAAAATTAATTTTGCAGTAATGCACAAAACCGCCGGTCGGTTACTTCTCAAAAACCACCGGTTATTAGTGCCTAAATAGCAAACTGCTACTTGTAACCCACAAGAATTTACTTCGTTAAAATCATTTTTCAGGCTTCTCTGAAACCACCGGTATTGAGTTCGTAAAAATAAACACCGCCGGGAAGCCCGGAAGCGTCAAAGTTAACTTCGTGATAGCCGGAATGAACCTCACCGTTCAGCAGGGTTTCAACTTTTTGTCCTAACGAATTGAAGACATTAAGCGTAATCTTGCCCGCCGTTGCCTTCGCCGTGAATGATGCTAACTCCACCGGTAAAAAATTATCCGCAGTATTTGAGTATTTTATGTCATCCAAAAAAATGTTAGCTACATTACCGGTTGATCTCTCACCATCAAATGTAAATGAATCTATATACGAATCGTCGGCTAACCTACTCTTTGGCAAATCCTGACCTACTTTTATACCATTAACCCAAAGGTCAAAAGTATTTGCAGGCACTGATTGGCGTCCGTCTTTGTAATAAATAGTATTTTTAGTGTTGTTACCGATTATATCAACAATATAATCATTCCCTTGCGAAAAAGGTGTACCATGGATAGTTAGAGCAGTATTTCTGTTAATAAATTTTGTAGTGATTGTATTATTGCCTTTTAACTCCCAACTAAGACATGTAAAAGTTTGCGTAAGCATAGCAGGATAATAACCTAAAGAATAAGAGTCCCCATCCCCAACGCAAAGCCGAAAATTCGATGAAAATGCGACACTGGTACCATCCCAATTTCCAAACCGAATTCTGAAAGTTAAGGCAAATGTTTTTCCGGGAGTGTAATCATAAATTGAAAATTTGTTAATTGAACTATTCTGCGACGATCCAATCATAAGGTATCTGTCTTTTCCGAATTGTATTGTTTGATTCTCCAAATATAAGCCACCTCCTTCGGTACTTACATACACCAAATCTTGCCCGGCACCCGGATCCGGTTGTGGCAAAAAAGTTGTTGAAAAGCTATTGTTTGAGGTAAAGGAGGCGTTTTTTCCTGTGCCAAAATCATAACTCCAGATTTGTGAAAACCCGGAATTAGCGTAAAACCAAAAAATGAGTGATAAAAATATTAACCGTGTGTACATAATTACCTCTTGTTATAAAAACAATTAACTAAAAATGCTTACGGTCTCTCGTTGCGCAGGGATAACGGGTATTAAAATGCACCTAAATTTTAAAGATGCGGTTTTTATTTACCGGTTTTCCCTTTTTGCACGCCTCGGCTAAGGGTTAATTTCAGATCCATGTACTTTCCCGGTTGACTTAAGGAAAATTTTAATTGTTATCGTGTTATCCCGATCCTCCCACCGGAAAATTCTAATTTATTCCATAATCAAGAATTACCCTAATCGTAAATTAATAATTCCTTTTATATTTCAAATAATATTTCGGGTTTTTATTCATTAATGGCACGAATGTGCTTTAAAGCACAAAACCCCGTCAGTTGTTCATACAAAACAACCAACGGGCTGAAAAATAAACAAGGTTAAATGAAATTAACCCAGGTTAAATCAAACTAAAACAAATTAACCCAAGTTAAACCGAATCAAAAAACACTAACCTAACTTAAAGAAAAAAGCCCCCCCTTACTTCACAAGCACCATTTTCTTAAGTGCGCGGAAGTTTTCAGATTTCAGTTCATAAAAATAAACACCGGAAGTAAGGTTCGTAGCGTCGAACTGAACCGTGTGCTCGCCTGCCTGTATAAACCCGTTAGCTAAAACAGCTACCTTTTCGCCGAGAGTGTTATAAACATTGACGGCTACACTTCCCGAATAAGGAACAGCAAACTTAATAACCGTAACCGGGTTAAAGGGGTTAGGATAGTTATCGTAAAGTTTATAGTCGGAAACAACCGAACCGGCGGATTCAGTTTGAACGGAATTAACCACATCGACCCGGCAAGCCGAAGAAACCAACCCTTTCAAACCCGTTGAACCAATCGAAGTGCCGGCGCCGTTTGAGCGATCGATTGAAATCAACGAAGCAAACTCTGAACTTGTGCCCATAAAGCCGAACAAACCGCCGTGTTGGTCGAAAAATATGTCGCGTAAAGGCTTGTTTGTACCCAAATTTCCGACAAGCGAAGTGTCGCCCGTAGCGGGATTAACCCTCAAAACGGCATCCTTGCCCGAGCCAATCGGCTTAAAAATAGCCGCAAAAAGCTCGTTCGTGAAAGGCTCAAAAGCAATTGCAGCAACCGTCGTTTGTATGGTTGCAAGTTGGGTTACAC
Organism: Ignavibacteriaceae bacterium; assembly: GCA_008933765.1. Classification (GTDB taxonomy): domain Bacteria; phylum Bacteroidota; class Ignavibacteria; order Ignavibacteriales; family Ignavibacteriaceae; genus UTCHB3. Next base: position 131,536 of record WBUK01000007.1, read on the forward strand.
TGTTTTCTTCTTCGTTATACTTAAACAACAAATTCCGTTTTGAAACAATATAAAACACACCGGAAGTGTCGAATGAAGCACCCGTTGCGTCTGAAAGCGGAATTGTAGCCTTCAGATAAAATTTGCCGCTGTTTGCGTCCATCTTCCACAATTTTGAGTCGGTTAAAGAAGTAGTAAGCCCATACACAACCCCCGTTTTTGGGTTTGCTTCCATCGTTACAAAAGAAACGGAACCGGAGTACCCCACCTCCGTTGCCTCACCTGTGGATTTGTTGATCGAGAAAACTTTTCCTCCATCGGTTTGATTAGTAACTACCAAAACCTTGCCCGGCTGTGGGATGTTAAGATCGTAGGCTTCAACAGAAACAGGGATTTTCATCGTTTCGGCTGCATTACTTTCAACCAAGATTGTATCGTTCTGAAAGCCTGTTTCATGTGGATCGCACACAACGGTTACAGCAAGGCTATCGAAAGAGCCGACAGTAACAGGAAAAGCTCCAAACCCACCAAGCGAAAAGTTGCTGTTTTCGTTTGAAATTGAAGAAATCACCAAGGGATCGGTGCCCATATTAATCAGTTGTACGGTAACAGAATCGTGGTCAACCCCCCGTTCAACAGTCTTAAAATCGATATTCTGCAACGAAGAGTGCAACGCAACACCGGGCATCGGCATCATCCTCACCAGCCCAATCCAGTTGCTCCAAATGCTGGTAACCGGCACAAATTCACTCATCATCCAGAAATTTTCGCCGGCGGGGTCAATCGCAATGCCAAGATAGTCCCCCCAACGGTTTCTGCCACCGCCATAGTCTTTGTTGTAGGTACTTACTCCCGGTTTCAGCAGATATGGCTGAGTGAAAGAAGTGTTGCCTGCCGCCTTCCCTACAAAATATGCACTAAGAAACTCGTTATAGCTTGAACGCGTAGCCGTAAAAACAATGTTGCCGGCTTTGTCAACCGTTACTGCGGGGTAAGAGTACCAGGTTTGCGGCGTTCCGAATGTTAATTGCTCATCTATTGTAACAGTTTTTGGGTTAAACCGGCAAAAACGCACGCCTGAGTAGCCCGGGCTTTGCGGGTTGGCAACAGAGTGAACCAAATAGATACTTCCATCCCGGTAAACAGGCTCGAAAGTAAGTTCTGAGCCACTTGACTCAACCGCCGTACCGCCGGGTTGTGCCGCTTGTGGGGGTGACTGATACCCCGTTACATTCAATATTGAGCCGTTAAGCGAAGGAACCCCGTTGTTATCATAAGTCATTCTGTAAACTGCATAAACGGTGCCCGAATAATAGGGCACATGCACAAAATACGCCGTATCCGAGGGTGTCAGCTGTACAACAGGACGGATATTGAATGCCTTTTGATTGCTGCCGGGTAAAGAGATGTTCCAGAAATCGTACCACTTGCAGGTATCCGTGCTTGTGTAGTATAGATCGCTCTTTTTGATCGAACGGATTTTAGTGTACTGAAAATTACCCGCAAACGACCATTGATTTGCAGAAATGTAGAGTGCCGTTTCATCAAAGCCGACCCCCTGATAGTCGCCCCAATTCCCCGCAAATGTGTTGCCGTTCCACGATGACGGAACCAACCAGTTGCGCCAAGTCCCCACGGGGCTTGAAGTTTCGGAGACAGAGATTAAGAACGAGGCTGTTGGTGGCGAATCTTTCTGATCTAACCAAACCATCACCCACCTTTGCGCAAAATGATCGTAAAACACTTTCGGATCGAACGGGTCAACATGAAATGCCGAGAACCATGCAGCGGCGTCTATCCTTTTTATCAGGTTGCCCGATTTATCCCAAATTGCAAAATCGGAGTTCACCACGCCGACAACATGTTCGGGCCCCACAGCCACATGTGGATCAGGCGGAATAGAGTTTGTTTCCGTAAGCCCCTGAAAATCTTTAAGCAGCACCACACCGCCGGCTTCTGTGCCGGCAGATGCGCCTTCGTTATAGATTTCCTTCTCTGTCGGCAGTCCGGGTGCCTGATTGTTGATCCACGGCTCGCCTTTATACCGGATTTTGTTGTGCGTTTTTTCGATTTTCGGCATTTTAACAGCGGGCTGGTTGGTGAACGAGTTTGTTGATACGAACACCCCACTGGGGTAGGCCCCCTGCTCAGGTCCCTGGTAAGTTTGGGAATATGCGCTGCCGATAAAAAGAAATAAAACTGCAATGGATAGTTTCGCGTGCTTCATTTTGCCTCGGTTTGTGCCTTTTATGAAATAAGGCGTTTTTTTTGATCTTTATTTTTATGAACAGAAAAATTTAGTCCTCTTTTTCCGAAAGTTCTATGCCGACAGGGTTAAGTTCTATGCCGACAGGGTTAAGTTCTATGCCGACAGGGTTAAGTTCTATGCCGGTTATTTCAAAATGGGTACCACTTCCCACTGACGCTCGCCGCCGGTTTGCTCAACCCGCCCATCCGGGTGAATGTAAACATCAATCTCAGAACGGACTCCGAAATCACCCGTTAAATAAATCCCCGGTTCAATCGAAAAAGAAGTGCCGGGAAGTATCAGGCGCATATCTTTTGTTTCATAGTTATCGTTGTGGGGGCCCGTTCCGTGCAAATCGGTTGTGATTGAGTGCCCCGTTCTGTGTACGAAATATTCACCGTAGCCGGCATCTTCAATCACCTTGCGGGCGGCTGCGTCAACCTCCCACCCCCGGAGTTCTTCTCCATTTGCGAAGCGCTCGGAAACCAAGTTGAAAGCTGCCTCGCGGGCATCCCGCACTATATTGAAAATTTTAACATATCGCTCGGGAACCTCCGTGCCGACGAAGCCCGTCCAGGTTATATCCGCCCAAACGCCGTTCTCTTTGTTTGGTTTTGCCCAAAGATCGAGGAGTACGAAATCGTCTTTTTTAATCAAATCCCACACTTCAGGAGTTGGCGAATAGTGCGGGTTAGCACCATTTCCGTTCACACCCACAATAACCTCGTGGTCGGTAACGAAGCCGCGTCTTTCAATTTCGTGCATAATCAACTTTTGCACTTCGTATTCGTTCGTGCCGCCTTCGTTGTTGATTTTATCTTTGATGAATTTCCAGCAAATATCGACGATGTCGGTAAGAGCGTGCGCCACCGGGATGTTATCTTCATACTGCTCCCGGCTCCAAACGGCTGTAAATTCCGTTAGAAGATCGCCGCTTGAAACGATTTCCACACCGAATTTTTTCAGATATTCGTAAGTGCCCGCATCCAATTTTGAAAGATATGGAATTGCGTTCATCGGCGAGTATTCCATTGCTATTTTTTTCACCCCCCTCAGGAGTGAGCCGATTATCTCCTCAAGGGAAGTGCGGCTGCTGTAAGGGTGAAGCTCGCCCGGAAGGTGCGCCAGATTGTGAAGTTCAATAGCCATCGCTACTTTGTGCGGAACCCCCTCAGCTGGTATGAAATAGAAAAAACGACGCGTTAAGTGTGCTTTCGGCGAAATTTCCAAAACGCTGAGCGCAAGATCGTTCGAGCCGCGGAAATCGTAGAAGAGCCAGCCGTCAAGCCCGTTCTTTTTTATCAGGCTTTGCAGTTTTTGAATTTTTTCCTGTGTCATGGTGTGCAACCTATTTATCAGTTTACAAAATTATCAATTTTTTGTTTTTTTAGCTTTTGGAGAGCCACTGTTTGCCGTTTGCAATTTTTAATGTTTGATCCGGCAAAGAGTGCCCTTTATTTAATATTAACTTAAAACTTAACAGTAACCCCCTGTTGGCAAGTGTAATGTTAACTTTATTTGTTGTTAACTTAAAACTTAACAGTAACCACAGTGCCGGCTTCTTTTTGTGACTGAAGCGAGATTTCAAACCCGTTGAGATCGCAGAAACCTTTCGTAACCGCCAGCCCCAAACCCATTCCATCGAACGAGCGGGAGTACCCTTTTGACTCCTGAACAAACGGCTGAAATATATTATCAAGAAGGTTTTCTTCAATCCCTATTCCGGTATCAACCACCGAGACCACCAACCCGGCAGAGTCTGTGCGTTTAATATCCACCTCTATTACCCCTTTCTCGGTGAATGCAACGGCGTTTTCAATCAAATTTTTTAAAATCTGGCGCACCGAGTATTTATCGGCAGAAATTTCAGTGTTTAAGGTGGTTGAGTTAATAACCAAGCGCACACCCTTAGCCTCAGCGGTGGTTTTGTACGAAGCAAAAAGTGCAGCCAGCACATCCTGAAACAGATCGAATTTCTCCGTTTTAAGGTGATAAGTTCCCGACTTAAGCGCAGCGTAATCAACCAGAAGATCGATCGTGCGCGCCAGTCGCTCACTTTCATCGATCATTATCGAAGTGAGGCGATTTATGTCTTTGTGGTTGAATATGTTAAGTTCCTGCTGCAACTGATGTGCAGCCTGCTGCAGCGCATTTACAGGGGTACGAATTTCGTGCGATATTTTCGCAAAAAACTCGTTGATTAACTCCATTGCCTGCTCGTTGGTTGCGGTTCCTTCAGAGCCGGTATCCACTAAACTTACAATACTCTTTTTCATCTTATTCCACAACCTTTCATCTGAATTTTGTCATTTTGTAATAACTTCTCTCACTTAAAATCACAGCCTCCACTACCTGCTTTCTTTTTTTTACACTTTTTTATCTGTCTCATTTCAACAGCAGCATTTTATTACATTTTTTGTTCTGTCTCATATTAATTACAACATCTTATCCCAAACTTTTGTTCTGTCTCATTTCAACAGCAGCATTTTTTTTACTTCGTTAAACTTAGGCGTAACTAACTGATAGAGGTATATTCCACTTGAAAATTGCGACATATCCACCGTTACAGTCCAGACACCCGCTCCCCTTTCTTCATCTAAAATAGTTAAAATTTCCCTTCCGAGCAAATCGAACACTTTCAATTTAACGGGCGAAGCCTCCGGCAATGAGAACCTGATAACCGTAGAAGGATTGAACGGATTCGGGAAATTCTGCTCCAAAGCATATTTTTTCGGCAGTTCACCCCCCTGTTGCTCTTTCAAATCTGTTATAAACAGCGTTGGGTCGGGCAAGCCGTCACCGTTTTTATCGGGCTGAATAACTGCAAGATTTATCAGGGAGTCGGGTCCGGCGTTGCCGTTAACATCCGGGTTGTCAGGAGCGGAGTCACCCGCACCGTAGTTAAGCCCGCCGGCAATAACTGCAACCACTTTCAGCTCAACACCCGGAGGCAGCAGCCCAACGCCAAGCCCGTAGAGGTCGTTCCACGCCACCGCCATTTCGGCACCGTATGCGTTTGCGCCCCGTTTACCGTTTATTTTGTCGCTCATGTTTTCGCTTGTACTGTCAACAATTTTGTAAAGCCCGGGTGCGGTCAGGTAGTATGCCGGAAAGAAGAAATCGATCCCGTTCTGCGGTCTGAACCTGAAGTTTTTCGGATAATCGCCGCGGTATCCATGTTGCGAGTTGAAGTTTGTAATCCCACCCGGCAAGCCGGCATCGAGATAGAGAATCATCGTATTGTAGTTGTCATCCAACTTATAATCAATTCCAAAATAGAGAGAATCGGCATCCCAGGTAGAGTAAATTCCGAAAAGTTCGTTGTTCACGGTATCGGTTGAACTCCAGAAACTGTCGTCCGGAGAGTCCGCAACAATCAGCCACTCGTCGCGCCAGTCTGCTTCACCTTTAATAATGTTTCCGTCGATAACCGGTTTACCGTATGTGGCAATCAGGGTATCCAAATTGGCTTTCACCGTAAGCGCGAAATTTGCTTCGGCGAAAGCGCCTTTGTAATCAGTTACTTTCAGCTTGATTGGGTAATAGCCGGTGTCGTTTAGTGAAGGCGTACCGACGATTGCGCCCGTTTTTGGGTTAACATTCAGGAAATTGGGCGCTTGTGCAAAGAAAAACCTAAGTGAATCACCATCCGGGTCGGAAGCAACTGCACGATATTCGAAACGAACTGTAGCCTTTATTGTTGTGTCAGGAATAGCGCTAATCTCAGGCGGCAGGTTGAACAAAACCGATATGCTGAATGTATCTTTCACCGAGAAACCCTGAGGATCTGAAACCTGAAGAACAACAGCGACACTTCCCGTATCGGAAAAAGCGGGTGTGCCCGAAATTAACCCGGTTGTGCCTACTGACATCCAGGCCGGGTTGCCTGAAAGTGAGTAACTCAGCAGCGTGTCGTTGGCGTCGGATGCCTGAACCTGATAAGAAAAAGCGGAATTTGTGTAGCCGACCTGATCGGGTACGGGCAGCAAAACGGGCGGGGCGTTCAGCGAGCCGGTCGTGTCAGGTACATAGATGGTGTAGCTGCGGGGCGGTGCCCAAAACTTAATTCTGTTGGGTCCCCCGATTCCCGTGGTTACCTGTTTGTTTACATCGTGCCCCGTGTAGTCCTTGTACCAGGTGCCGACGGGCAGATCGGTATCCACCCAAACATCGATCCATTGCGTTGGGTTGTCGTTGATAATTATATAGCCGCCGGGTTGGCTTTGGTAGCCGTTTCTGCGCGCAACGAAGATATCTTTTGAAAGTGTCGCCTGATCCTGGTTGCCGTCTTCACGGATATACCACGGGTTCAAGCCGCTTCGTTTTGTTGTTCCCCCGCGGAGGAAATTTTGGCGAATCCAAATCAGTGTGTCGATTTTGCCTGCAAGCCCGTAGTCAAAATAATCTTTGAAAAACACAGAGGGCCGCCCTTCGGAAAAGATGATGTATGCGTAGCCCAGCTCTTTGTTGTAGATTACGGGGTCGTGCCCGTTATCGATTGAGCCATCCCACCCTTGGCGGTCGAAATCGTGATTTTCAAGAAATGTAGCCACATCATAGCCTGAGAAGCCGGAGTTAATCAGCCCGGCGCCATCTAACAGGTTCATATCGAATCCGCCGCCCGTGCTGTTGCACATCTCTTTAAGCGTGTAGCGCAGCGGGAAATCGAACATTGCGACATTGGCTCCGTTCTGATATTTTGCAACTTGCAGCCAGTTACCGATTTCCGAGGTTGAGCCCCAAAGCTCGGCGACGGCGTAGCCACCGGTGTTTGAGCCGTTAAGCCATTGTGCCATGAAAAACGGATCGATCGATTTAACCGCATCCAAGCGGAAACCATCAAAACCGAGCGTTTCGCGCAAATATCTCCCCCAGGCGATCAGTGAATCACGAACTGCCGGCTTTTTGTGGTCTAACCAGTCACCGAAACGGAAAATTGGGTCGGTTTGTATGAAAAGCGGATCAACCGAGCAGTTGGTTGCGTTCGGGTAAAATGACGACGGGCTTTTTTTGAATCTGCCGCTGCCCGAAGGATAGTTGAAAAGAAGATATGCTGAATCCGGGACGATGTAGTTGCCGTTATAGATTGGCCGGCATTCGTAAGGCAGCCTTTCCTCGCCGCCCATCATGTGACGGAGGACTGCGTCAGCAAATACTTCCATACCAACCGCATGGAAAGAATTGATGGCGTTTTTAAGCTCTTCTTTGCTTCCAAAACGGGTTTCACGGCTTCCTTTTTGGTTGTAGTCGCCAAAATCGTAGTGATCGTAAGGGTCGTAACCCATCGAAAAACCACCACCCGCACCTTTCACCGGGGATGGGAACCAGATTGCGCCAAAACCCGCCGAGGCTAAACGGGTGGAAATTGCAGCGAGGGAATCCCACCAGATACCTTCCGGAGGTGAGTTCCAGTAAAATCCCTGCATAAAAACATCCGATTTGTGTGATTGTGCAAGTGGTTGAAGCCTCTTCCCGACGGGTCTGGATTGGGATTGGGTCCGGAATTGGGGTTGGTTTGTAACTTTGGTGTTTACCCCCGTTTTGAGGGGGTTTTCTCTTGTTTTTCCTGCAGTGTTATCAGCTTTCTGCGCAAAAACAGTTGAGGTGAAAACGGTTGACGCGTAAATAAAAATTAAAAAAATAGTAAATAAAAATTTCTTCATTCTTAACAAAAGGTTCCCGGGTTTTGTTATTAAGTTTTTTCTCGGTGATCCCGACTCGTCGGGATCGGGATTGGTTATGTGCCCTCTGAAAATAAATCTTAAGATTTTATCGTTTGTCCTATGTCGTTGCATTTTCCGGCACAGGTTACAGGTAGTGTGCCTCTGAAAACAATTAGCGACAATTCAAAATTTCATTCTAAAATACAAACGGTAAATTTAAACATTTTAGCGCAATTAATTTGAGGTATAATATTGGTGAGGATTAGTGGAGAACTCAGTGAGCGGCTGCACGGGCTTTTCCCTCTAAATTTTGTAACTTTAACATTACGAAATTTTCACTTTATCACTAAAAAATCAGAAATAGAGAATTTGTATGAAGAAAAAAATGTTCACTGTGCTGCTGGCAACCGCCGTTCTGTTTGCCGGATGCAGTATAGTTAAAAGCCTTGTTAACCTTTCGCGGCTGCAGTTTAAGTTGCAAAGCGTGTCTTCTGTTTCAATTGCCGGTGTTGATGTTACAAGCAAAAAGTCGTTCAGCGACCTTAATGTGTTTGATGCGGCTAAAATTACCGAGTCGTTTTTCAGAGGCTCGCTGCCGTTAACTTTTACGCTTAATTTGGCGGCACTTAACCCAAACGACGGTACCGGCGGCTACGCAAGAACTGATGCGCAGTTGAAGTCGTTACCCTTTCGATTGGTGGTTGGTGATCATGAAATTTTACAGGGTAATATAGCTCAACCCGTTACAATTCCCGGGACAGGTGAAGTTACAACTATCCCGATCAACTTAACTGTTGACCTTGCTAAAGTTTTGAAAGATCAGGGATACGAAAGCTTAGTCGGCTTAGCCATGGATGTAGCCGGTGTTGGAAGTGGTAACTCAAAAGTTCAGCTATACACCCGACCCGTGGTTTCTTCCATGCTTGGGGACATCACCTATCCGGAAGAAATTAAGGTAGTGGATTTTTCCTTTTCAAAATAACCGGGGGTTAGGATCAGGCTTTATTGTTTAGTAAGCGTGTGATGAAGTGGCGGTTTTTGTCAAGTCGGCGTGCGTTGAATAGGCTTTAAGTCAGCGTGCGTTGAATAGGCTTTTTAAAATTGAGGGAAATTCCGTTTAAAGATTGGGTTTCCTAAAAATTCAGTCCCCTCTTGTTTGAAATTTAAAAAGTCATTATATTTGAAACTCAATTTTAAAAAATTGCTGGTGTAGCTCAGCTGGTAGAGCAGCTGATTTGTAATCAGCCGGTCGGGGGTTCAAATCCCTTCACCAGCTCTAAAAAAAGCCCTTGTAACCTAACCCTTACAAGGGTTTTTTGTTTTTAAATCGATATGGTTAAAATTATTACCTTCTAATCGTAATTATTTCCTTCTAACCAACTGCCTGCACTTCAAGAGTTTTTAAAATTAATTCAAAAATTGAATTTAATTCCTCAATCAAACAGGGAGAAAGTTAATTCCTTGTAAACCCGCCGTTCGGATAGATCGTGGTTGTGCTTTTTAAGATTTGTTTCAAAATTAAAAACTAAAGTTTCGACAATAGGGTTGCGGTTAGTTTCTTTTGCGCCTGAATGGTAAAAATGATCTCTCGTTATAAAATTGAAATTGCTCCAGTATTTCAAAAAGTAGGGGTTCTCTCTGAACTCATTGTGATGCCAGGAGGATAAAATAAAGTGCGCCTTGGTTTTTGAGAGTAATTCGAATAATTCTCGTTCATCTTCTTCAGTCCATCCGGTGAAATAGTCAACATATCTACCGGCGTACGGCGGATCGCAATAAATTAAATCCCCCTGACCGGCTTTTCTAATTATATCTCTAAAATCAGAATTTGATAACTCCCATTCCGGTTGAATTATTTTTGAGACAAAATCAACCTGATTAACAATTTTTGTGATGTACGATTTATCAAAACGATTTGGCTTTTTGCAGAATGGAATATTCCATTTTCCTGATTTTGAAAATCTCATCATTCCGTTAAAACTTGTCCGGGATAAAAAAAGAAAATCGAGAGGGTTTCCATTTTCGTTAAATCTGTCTCTGATGAATCTGTAGTGTTCATAACCGTCCTGATCGGCTTTTCTTAGATTTTCGCCCTCAAATTCTAAATATTCTCTTACCTTAAATGGGGTAATTTCTTTAAACTGAAGTGCTTTGTAAAATCTGATAATGTGAGGGTTAATGTCGTTAAGTATTGCGTTCTGAGGTGCAATATTGAAAGCTACAACCCCACTCCCGAGAAACGGTTCAATCCATCTGTTAATTGGAAATTCCGCCAATTCCTTAATCAGCGGAACAATCTTTGTCTTTATCCCTTGGCACTTTAGGGGTGGGACTATTACCTTCATTCATCATCTCCAATTTCATTCTCATTTTCATCAAGTTCGATTTTCATCTTTTCAATCTTTTCTTTGTTAAGCTCTAATATTTCCTTCCCCTTTTCTTTATAAGCAAGGTAACTTGTTAAATTTGTGTGAGCGGTTGAAATTCTCGGTATGTAGTGCATTGATAAGTCTCTTGATGTATCTTTTTGTTTGATGAAATCTTCAAACTTAAACTTAATAATATACGGAAAAGTCAGAATATTCTTGCTGAACTTAAGAAACCTTTAGTCCAAGGGTTCCGCTATAAATTATTTTTCTTTGATTCTCAAAGAATTTTGTGTATTTTGCTTTGGCTTAACTTGAGTTTCTGTCGTAGGTTATTTTTTACAAAGAGATATGCACTAATCCGGAAATGACCCCATAAACAAACCGGGACTAAAGCTGAAAACCCGCAAAAAGGCGGGAATCGGAATTAAACGCTTAAGAAGCAAAGAAATACCCTGAGAAACAAAGAATTATCCTGAGAAATAAAGAGATGCCTCACTCTAATAACAAACCGGGTAAAGGCTATAAAAAGGTTTACCCTATCTTTATTTTCCTAACCATTATTGTGATGGTTTCTGCAGCTTACTACTATTTCGTAACGCGCGAAGACCTTCTTCTTGAAGGACGCCGTCAAACAGAAGTGGCGGCAACAGAAAAAGCTGAAATGGTGTTTCAGTGGTTCGAGGAAAGAAGATCGGAAGGAAGATATTTAGCGAGAAACCCCGAACTTACCGAGAACTTAGCTCAATTCGGAACAAATATCCCCGCTATTAACATGGAAAAAATAAGAGCGGGCTTCGAAAGACTAAAAAACAACCACGATTATATTACAATTGCACTACTCGATATTAACGGTAAAACCGTACTGTTGACCGGTGAAGCTACTAACGGTAACTCTACTAATAATCTCGCTACTGACGATAATCAAAGCCAAAAACCAAATTCAATCAACAGCCCGAAAGCTAAAAACAACGATAATACCGGTAAAAACAACCAAAACCAAACCACAGAAAACAACACAAAGAACAATGATAATACCGGTAAGAACAACCAAAACCAAACTGCAGAAAACAACACCACCGCTAACAACACTAACAGTGGCAACAGCCCGCTGAAGAATAGAACTCCACAATTCGATTCATTGGACCAGTTTGTTGACCACACTCCCCTTGCAGACAACCAACCCTCACTCGATATTTTCACGGCAGTGCGCCTGCACAACGGCGAAATCGGTGGTATTATCTATCAAAAAATTGCAATAGCAAGTGAATTTTCAAACATCTTTCTGACAAAAGAGAAATACAAAACTGAAACACGAAACAGACTATTCTACTTTTACAACGACAAAATATACCCAATAATAGATACACTAAAACCTTTCACAATTGCTGATTACCCGGGAAAGGAATCAGTCGGTTATATAATTATTAAAATGGCAAAAAGTGGAAAAGAAGGTAAATTACAGGGAGTCGGACTGGAAAAAATCGATAAAATAGGCAACCTGCAAAAAGTGAAAAACTATGGGTTGTTAGTTTATTCTGCTATTACAACCGGCGCCGCCGAGAAACCGCTGTTGCCGATTACCATTCTGCTCGGAATCATCGTTCTGGCAACTATTGTGGTTTCGGGGCTTGCCACTTCCCTCTTGGTGAAAAAGCAGGAGCTGACCCTCTCGAAAAAACTGAGTGAAACAGAAGCATTTTTGGAAAGCTTAAGGGAGGAAATGTCGGATGGATTCATCCTCGTAGATCACGATTTGCGGGTGGTAACGGTAAACTCGAAACCGCTTGCTTTCATGGGCACCACTCGCGAGAACTTAGTGGGGAAACTTCTGCCCGAGATTTTCGATAACTTTGAGGATACATTCATCTATCACAACATTCAGGAGGTTATTAGAACCGGAAAAGCCGTGCTCTCAACCGATTATATTAAATCGAGGGATATTTATTTTCAAGGGAAGTTTTATCCTATTTCGCGCGGTATCGCAATTTTTTTCTCGGATATCACTGAAGAAACTAAACTGAAACAGAAAATGGATGAAACTCACGCACAACTTCAGGCACTTACTTCTCACCTACAACAGGCGACTGAAAATGAGCGCGAAGCCATCGCAAGAGAAATCCACGACGAGCTTGGGCAGGTGCTTTCGGTAATGAAAATTAACCTGTCAATGATGAAAAACATCATTAAATCCGGTGTGAATGACCGGGTTAAAGATAACCTCCTGAACGAGGTCGAGGTGATGTCGAAAAACATCGATAAAACGGTGAAACAACTGCGAAGAATCATCACGGAACTCAGACCCGAAGTGCTGGATCACTTAGGCTTTGTGGCGGCGGTTGAGTGGTTGGTGGATGAATCCAAAGCCCGTTCTTCCGTAAAATTTTCGATTAACACCAATTTTGAAGAAATTGAATTGGACAAAATGACCTCAACGGCGCTTTTCAGGATAATTCAGGAATCGTGCACAAACATTATTCGTCACTCAGAGGCTACAACGGCAACAATTGATATGAATTTAGATAATGGAATATTTCGTATTAAAATCAGAGATAACGGCAGAGGTTTCGATTCTACGGTTAAAAAAGGCTACACTTCTTTTGGTCTCATTGGCATGCGCGAAAGAGCTAAATTAGCAAACGCGGAGTTTTCCGTTGAGTCGGAAATTGGAAAAGGAACGGTAATTTCCTTAACAATGAAACTTAGCTGATTTTTTATTTGCATTACTGCCATTTTTTGTTTATTATTAGAGTACAAATTTTGGATTTGAACATCTTTTGAACATCTATGATCAAAGTTTTCTTAGCTGATGACCATCTGCTGATTCGTGAAGGGTTGAAAAGACTTATTCATGCTGAAGCCGATATGCGCGTAGTTGGCGAGTCCGACGATGCCGGCGCTATTGCCAATGCCCTTATGAATAAGGAGTTTGATGTGCTGGTGCTCGATATTACCCTACCGGGAAAAAGCGGGTTAGAAGTGCTGAAAGACCTGCGCGCTATTGACCACGAAGCGAAGGTTTTGATTCTTAGCATGCACCCGGAAGACCGGTTTGCCATTCGGTCACTTAAAGCCGGGGCGTGGGGCTACCTGACGAAAGAAAGCGCAGGCGATGAGATAATTCTTGCTATTCGAAGAATCGCTTCCGGTAGAAAATATCTGAGCGAAACCCTTGCTGAAAAACTCGCCGGAAACTTAGATATCGACCGCAGTAAACTGCCGCATGAATCACTTTCAGACAGGGAGTTTGAAATTCTTCGTTTCATTGCAATGGGGAAATCTTTAACCGAAATTGGAGAAATGCTGGCAATAAGTGTTTCAACTGTTGGAACTTACAAAAGCAGGATTCTGGAGAAACTGAACCTGAACAACAACGCGGAACTTATCCTCTATGTTCTTGAAAATCAATTGATTGATTGAGTGATTGATTCGCGCCTGCCCCCATTTGTCAGAATTTTTCGACATTAACCATCAGAACTTTCCTATAATTATAATCAAAAATGCTTTGTAATTTACACAAAGAATTTTCGGTTATTTATGGATATATTGATAGTTGATGACGCTGAAAGCGTTCGACTAAATATTTCGCGGCTTATCAGCGGGGCGTTGCCCGAAATTACTATTTCAACGGCTTCAGATTGCCGTTCTGCAATTGAGCTGTTGAAATCAAAAGAGTTTCAGTTAGTTGTGCTGGATATTAAACTGCCTGATGGTTCGGGCTTCGATGTTCTGACAACAATTAATGAAATGGGGCTGCAAACGAAAGTTGTGATGGTTTCAAACTTCGTGTGTGATAAATTCAAAGCAAAAGCCATGGAGCTTGGCGCCGCTAAATTTTTTGATAAAACCGGAGAAATTGACGGGCTGATAGCTTTTATCGGCGAAGTGACATCAGCTTAGAAGGGCGCCGGTTCAGAAGTTGCAGCAGTTTGGAAGTGGCGTCAATTTAGAAGAAGCAGCAACTTGGAAGTGGCACTGGTTTGGGAGAAGCAGCAGCTTGGAAGTGGCATCAACTTAAGTTTTTAAGCGAGATTTCCCCCTTTTTTTTTAACTCATAACTTAATGAGTAAATAAAATGTGTTAAACTGAACTTTTTAAAATTATCAAATGTTTGAAAAGATAACGATTGAGCGAGGCTGTTCAAAAA
>WBUK01000002.1 GCA_008933765.1 Ignavibacteriaceae bacterium
TCTGAGAATGATGACTTTTTGCTCGGGGGTGAATCTCTTTTTCGTTTGCATGAAAGGAATCTCCTTTTTTATTATTTTACATTAAATAAATTTACGAAATTCCATTTCCACTTGAAGCATTACAATAGCTTTGTGGATTATTCAGCAAATTCTCACGACTGAATTAGAAAAAACACAAAATGCAGGACACAAAAATCAAACAGGAAGTAACACAATGCCTGAAGTTGGAAGAGAAAATTTTAAAAGATAAAGATGAAAAAACTCCAAGTGATGAGAGCAAAAATCCATAAAACCCAAAAAGACAAAGACAAAAGTTTTAAAAGATTAAAAAAAACTGATGGATAATAAAGAAAAAGCCAAAGAAGTTGTAAAGAGATTAAAAGAAATTTACCCGGATGCGAAGTGTGCATTGAACTTTTCATCACCATTTGAATTGTTGATAGCGACAATTTTATCTGCTCAATGTACCGATGCGAGGGTAAACATGGTTACACCGGGGCTGTTTGCCAAATTTCCCACCCCTGTTGATTTTGCGGAAGCACCATTGGAAGAGATAGAGAAAGCGATTTTTTCCACCGGTTTTTACCGTCAAAAGGCAAAAAGCATAAAAAATTGCTGCAAAATTTTGGCGGAAAAATATAATTCGGAAGTGCCGTCAGATTTTGACATTTTAAAGGAATTGCCGGGTGTGGGGCGAAAAACTGCCTCTGTAGTGGTGGGGAATGCGTTCGGGCAGCCTGCAATTGCAGTGGATACTCATGTAAAACGCATTTCGAACCTGCTCGGGTTAGTGGATTCACAAGACCCTGATAAGATAGAAGCTCAACTTAAAAATTTGCTTGATCGTGAAGACTGGGTGATATATTCTCATTTGATTGCAATTCACGGGCGAACTGTATGTTTTGCAAGAAACCCGGAATGTTTCCGTTGTGTTTTGGCGGATCTCTGCCCGGGGCGTCGGATTTTTAATTAAACTTTCGAAAAATTGCAATTCTTTCGGAAAATTGCAACTGCTAAACCTGTTTTCACAAACCCAATTACAACCGAAAGTTTCAGTCAGTCAAAACGCAGATTAAAGAGCAAAGCTTTCTAAATTCACAATTAAAGCACCTAAATCGAAAGATTATACCGCAAATAATTGTGCAAAATCGCACAAAGTACCTAAAATGAGTGTAAAAACCACAAAACGGAACAAAAAATGATTATGATATTAAGGAATAATTGATTATCTTTTGACGATAAAGAAATTTATTCTTTTGTTTTTTTAAAACCTTTAACCCCGGGCAAAAATATCGGAGCCAATATACGAGATTTTTCTACGAAGTTTAACAAAATTTGTAAGTAAACCACTTAAACCGGCAATAATGCTAAAAAAAATCTCGTTTCTTTTGTTGGCTCTGGCTTTCCAGTCATTCCCACAAAGCGATATTAAAATACTCCGTTCTGATGCGAATGCATTAACCGTTGAGTTTACCCCCGTTTATACCGACACTTCAGTTCATTTAATTGACGGTCGGAATTACCGGGCAGTGCAATTCTCCGGCTCTGTGCGTAATCCATCTGCCGAAGTTGGATCGCCTGATGCGAGGTCGAAGAAAATAACTTTGGGTATCCCCTTTGAGAATGGATTAACCGTTGAAGTTCTTTCTGAAAGCTACACTTCAATTTCCGGTGAGTTGGTGCCTGTCCCCGAGGTAAAACCGGGTGAAAAAGGGGATGTTGAGTATTTTTACAACAAGAAAAACTTCAAAAAAATTGAAACAGAACCGATATTTTTAGGCGAAAACGGCAATGTACGCGGGCTTGTGGTTCAGGATGTTTTTCTCAACACTGTTGTTCCCGATGGGGGAAAAATTAAACTGCTGACCAAAATGGTGGTGAAATTTTCTTTCGCAAATAAAAGTAACCGCACTCCCATTGAAGATGAACTTTTACAAAATTTTGTTCTGAATTATGACATGGCAAAATATTGGATTGAGAGAAAACCCGCAGGTCTTCATAAAGGATCGGATATTGGTAGTACAGTGCTCTCATCGGGGAAGTGGTTTCGGTTTGAAGCGCCGGAAGAAGGATTTTATCGGATAAAATACGATCAATTAAGCAACTACGGAATTAACCCTGCAACGGTAAACCCCAAAACTATAAAGATTTACAACAACGGTGGATATGTTCTTTCGGAAAACATAAATGACCCGAGACCTGATGACCTTCAGGAATTAGCAATAATTGTAAAAGGTGAAGAAGACGGCAGGTTCGATGCTAATGACGAGATAATCTTCTACGGAAGAGGCGTCAGTTTTTGGTATTACGATAATACTGCAAAGCGAATGAAAAGAAACCAACACCCTTATTCGGAGCATAATTACTACTGGATTACTTCAGATGGTGCCCCGGGTAAGCGTATCGGAACGAAACCGTCGGTTCAGGAGGGAACAAACAACATTCTGGAAACAACGCACGCCTACGACTTTGTTGATGACGATAAAATTAACTTAGGGGAGACCGGCAGGTATTTTGTAGGAGATGAATTTTCGCAAAATACTAAATCGAGGGTGTATCAGAAGAAAGTTGAAGGAATTGTTCCGGGCACACCAACTTACTATTCGTATTGGTTTGTAAACAGATCGATTGAATCCATCCCGTTAACTGTCGAAGAGAATGGTAAGTTGGTCAGGCAGTCAACTATAAGTGGAATTGGCAGTGATGTTTACACAATCGGCAGGTTAGACAGCGTAACCGGAAGAGTTTTCAACGGTAATTATCCCGACGAAAGGAGCGTCCTGCGGTTTACTTTTGCAACCAACAGCAACACTTCTTACGGTTATCTGGATTTTTATGAAATTTCCTGGACCCGGTACTTAAAGGCATTTAACGATAAGATACTATTTTATTCACCCAAAATTCAGGGAACAACAGCGATTGATTCGTTGTATGAATACCATCTGAGCAATTTTTCGAACACAAACATTAAGGTGTATGATATTACTAACCACTCGGATGTTCGTGAAATAACAGACCCGGCACTGCAAAGTGGGAGTGAGTTAAGATTCCGCGCTTGGGAGGGTCCCGGCAGAATAAGCCGCTATTATGCTTTTTGTGGTGATCAGTATATGACGCCGGAAAACCCGACTGAGATGCCCAATCAAAATGTGAGAGGGGACCTTACCGGTGCAGATTTAATTCTGATAACCGCACCGGAATTGATGGAAACCGCTAAAAGATATAAACAATACAGGGAATCGAAAGAATCTGACGCCATTTCTGTGAAGATTGTTACCGTCGGTGATATTATGAACGAATTTAACTGTGGAACACTCGATCCTACAGCAATTCGTGATTTTATTAAATATGCTTTCAGTAATTGGCAGATTGCCCCTAAATATGTGTTGATTTGGGGTGATGGCGACTATGACTATAAAAACATAGAGGGAAAGAACAAGAATTTTGTACCGACATTTCAGTCCAAAGAATTTTTGAATGATATATATTCTTTCTCAACGGATGACTATTATGTTTGGATTGTAGGAAATGACAAAAGAATAGATTTGGGGCTTGGCAGAATTGCAGCACAAAGCAATAAGCAGGCGGGGGACTATTTGGATAAAGTAATTGCGTACGAAAACAGCACCGACAGAAGCCCGTGGAAAAACCTTATTACTTTAGTGGCAGATGACCACCTGACTTCCCAGGGGATTGATCTTGCCGGGAACACCCAGCAATCGGAACGGTTATCGCAAACCCGCATTCCGCCGCAATATGTACAAAAAAAGATTTATCTGATAAATTACCCGACCGTGCAAACGAGCCTTGGGAGACGCAAACCGGAAGTTAATACCGCTATTATTGACGCCATTAACGATGGTACCGTGCTTTTGAATTATATCGGGCACGGCAGCCCCGACCTTTGGGCACACGAACAGGTATTTGTTCGAGGTACAACAATTCCGCAGTTAAAAAACAGCAGATATTTCTTTTTAACTGCCGCTACCTGTGACTTTGGTTATTACGACAGAACGGAAGACCAAAGTGCAACGGAAGATCTGTTATTTCTTCCAAATGCAGGTGCTATAGGGGTTTACACTGCTGTGCGTCCTGTGTTTTCTGAACAAAACACAATTTTGAACGATTCGCTTTATCACCAGATGTTGAAATGGGGGAGGGATCACGATAATTTACCGAAAAGAATAGGTACGGCTTATTTTCTTACTAAAGTTAATTTCCAAACGGATAACGACCAGAAGTTTCAGCTGTTTGCAGATCCGGCTTTAAGGCCGGCACTTCCACAGTACACCGGAACAATTGACTCGATAAATGGTATTAACCCGGCGGTTTCAGTAATTCCGATTAAAGCCCTTAATTCATTGAGGATAGCGGGTTCAGTTAAACGGGCAGATGGCACAGATTGGACTGATTTCAACGGCGAAGGGTTGCTTACGGTGTTTGACGCAGAAACAACACTTCCTTTGCCGGAAATAAGCACAACAGCATCGATGAAGGTGCCCGGTGGGTTAATTTTCAGAGGCAGAGTCTCTGTTATCAACGGGAAATTCAGCGCTGATTTTGTTGTTCCTAAAGATATTTCATACGATAATCAAAAAGGAAAGATAATTTTCTATTTCTTCGATAGTAAAGAAGATGGTGTAAGTTTCACGAATAATATCTCGATCGGTGGAGTTGATCAAACTGTTGTTAATGACGGTAAGGGACCCGTTATTGAAATAACATTTGATAATGCGGAGTACAGCAACACTTATTTAGTGAATCCCGATGCCACTTTGATTGTATCACTTAAAGATGAAACCGGGTTGAACACTACAGGAATAGGGGTAGGGCATAAACTTGAAGCAATTTTAAATGGTAACGATCTTAACCCGATTGATTTAACGAACCATTTTACAGGCGATTTAAATTCCGGAGGAAAAAGTGGTAAAGCTGATTATAAATTCAACAATTTAGCACCGGGATTATATAATATTAAAGTAAAAGGCTGGGATGTATTCAACAATTCTTCCACCGTAGAGTCGGAGTTCAAAGTGGTTTCCGAACGGGGTATTGCAGTTGAATATGTAATGAATTACCCCAACCCTTTTTCTGCAAACACATTTTTTACTTTCCAGCATAATGTGCAGGAGCCAATCGATGTGAGGATTTTGATTTACACCGTAGCCGGGAGAAAAATTAATGAAATTGAAAGCAATTGGGTAAGCGAGAGGTTTGTCCGATTGGAATGGGATGGAAGGGATTCTGACGGCGACCTTGTCGCAAATGGTACTTATCTCTATAAGTTGATCGTAAAACCTTCTGCCGGCGGTGAAACAAAAACGGTTTATGGAAAACTTACCATTATTCGTTAAAGAAAACAGTGAGAAATTTATTCGGGAATTTGTTGTGGGATTAGCAGAGAGAACAATAGAGAGAGTTGCAGAGGGATTTGTTTAGAAATTTGCAAAGTGATTAATAGAGGGATTTTTGGAAGTGTTTGTTTAGAAATTTGCAAAGGGATTTGTTTAGGAATATACACAAAAATTTATAGTGGTATTTACGAAGAAATTCACATAGGAAGAGATTGATAATTAAAAAATTTTTCAAGAGAGTTTATTTATTTTATTTCATGGAGGATAATTAATGTACAAGGTCAAATTTGCATTCCTTGGATTTGTTTTATTGTTTGGCTTATCAAAGACCATACAAGCTCAAGGTGAAGCTGCAGTTCCTTTCCTGCTGATCGCACCCGATTCAAGAGGCGGTGGAATGGGCGAGTCCGGTGTTGGTCTTTCCGACAATTCATCGGCAGTATTCTGGAACCCGGCAGGTATTGCGTTCCTTTCGGGTCAGGAGTTCAGCTTCACGCACTCGAACTGGTTGCCAAAGTTCAAACTCGATCTTTTTTACGACTATGCAACCTACAGAAACTACATCGACGAGTTAGACGGAAGTGTAACCGCCAGTGTAACTTACATGAACTATGGCGAGTTCGTAAGAACTGGCCCCGACTCGCCCGATCCGCTCGGAACTTTCAGGTCGTTTGATATGGCGGCAACTGTCGGGTATGCTACAAAGCTTTCAACCGATTGGGGTTTGGGTGTTAACCTCAGGTTAATACATAGCCGTCTTTCTGACATGCCAACCGGGCAGGAACAAGGAACAGGTACCGCCACTTCCGTAAGTTTTGACCTTGGCTTTATGTGGAGACCTTCTTCATTGGTTATTCCTTTTACAGACTATGATATGGGGAACAAATTTTCCGTAGGGTTGAATCTCAGCAACTTAGGTCCCAAAATTTCGTACATCGACAGAGCACAGGCTGACCCTATACCTACTCAGTTGAGGTTGGGACTGGCTTACAGGTTTCTGGCTGACGAATATAACAGTTTAACCTACACTCTTGATTTCACTAAATTATTGGTCAGAAGGTACCCTGACGGCACAAGCGACGATTTTTACGAAGCTATTTTTACTGCCTGGACGGATAAAAGCTTTAGCGATGAGTTGGCAGACATCGTTACTTCCATGGGTTTGGAATACTGGTATGGTAAACCCGGTGATTTCCTTTTTGCGCTGCGTGGTGGTTTTTTCTATGAAGACCCTAACTACGGAAACAGAAAATTTATTACGCTTGGCGCGGGAATCAGATATGATATCTACGGTTTTGATTTCTCATACATTTCAACTTCAGTATTTAAAGACGGCGAGAACCACCCACTCAGTGATACGCTTCGTTTCACAATTTTAGTAGGGTGGGGTGGCGTACCTGATAAAATAGTAGGACTTCCGCGGGGTCTGTAATTTTTTAGGAAGGGGCGGGCTGATAACCTGCCCTCTTTTATTTTAACCGGAGAATCCTGAGAATTTCGCAGAAAAAATGCGGAAAAACTTTAGTTATTTTTCCTGACCTCAGATACCCTTATCTTTAAATTTTGCATATAATTTTTTCACGGCGAATGAAGATCATAAAACCAACACTTCTGATTGCATTACTTGTGTTTGTTGCGGCGGCTCAGAACCCACAACAAAGCATTTCCACCCTAAGTTCTGTCAGCCCAACCGGCAAAGCTATCGCGACAGACACGGTGAAAATTCTCGCTGTTATGGCTGAATTTCAAAAGGATAACGATAACACCACCATTGGTGACGGCTCGTTTCCTTCAATTTACACAACAGATTACGGAAAAAATATAACGGATCCGCTTCCTCACAACCGTGATTATTTTAGGGCTCACTTAGAGTTCGCAAAGAATTATTACCAAAAAGTTTCCGGTGGCAAGCTTGTTGTTAAGTTTGAAGTGTTGCCTAATGGTGTTACGCTTTCAAACACTATGAAGAACTACTCGCCACAAATTAACTCTACAGATTTTAAGGTAATGGGTGATTTTGTTCAGGAAACTTGGACTCTTGCTGATCAGGCAAACCCCGGTTTTAATTTTTCAGAATACGATCTGTTTATAATTTTTCATGCCGGAGTAGGAAGGGATTTAAGCCTTCCGGGGAGCCTTGGTAATGAACGCGACCTTCCCTCTATCTATTTTAATTTAGAAGCTTTACAGAAATTTTACGGGTCAGCCTATGATGGTGTACCGGTAAGCGGCGGTTCTTTTAAGATTAGGAACACCGGTATTTTGCCGCAAACTCAGAACAGAGAAGTTTCATCTTTTAACACTAAATATCTGATAAGGGTAACCATAAACGGATTGCTTGTTTCAACCGTGGGAAGTTACTTGGGCTTGCCCGATCTTTTCGATACAAAAACCGGAATGAGTGCAATCGGAAGGTTCGGTCTGATGGATGGGCAGTCTATTTTTGCTTATAACGGTGCTTTCCCTCCGGCACCCTCTCCGTGGGAGAGAATGCGACTCGGTTGGGAAACGCCTATTGAAGTGGGCAACAGTTCATTTTTCCCTTCAGTTGCCACGCGGTTAACGGCTAACATGACCGACACAACTTTGGTGAAAATTAATATTAACAATTCCGAATATTTTTTAGTTGAAAACCGCCAACGGGACGCTTTGAAAAACGGCGCTGCCGTTACTATGTGGGATGGCGCCAGTTATGTGACAAAACATTTTAGCAAAGATACCACCGGTTTCTCCGGTATCTCGATCGATTCATTGTTTGGGGTGATAGTTGATGTTGATGAATTTGACTGGGCGCTGCCCGGAAGTGGCATTTTGGTTTGGCACATCGATGATAAAGTAATTAACGAAAAAATTGCAGATAACACGATTAATAACGACAAAAAAAGACGCGGCGTAGCCGTGGTAGAAGCCGACGGAATAAATGACATCGGTGAAAAATTTTACACCATTTTCGGCGACGAAATAATTGGTGAGGGAACAGAATACGACTTTTGGTTCGCAGAAAACAAAGCCGATTTATATAAAAATATCTTTTCGGCAACAAGTCGTCCTTCAAGCAGAAGCAATGAGGGGGCTAACTCACTTATCACGATGAAAGATTTTCCAAACAACGGAAACAACATGCAATTTGCCGTCGTGGTTGGGGATTCTTTAATTAAGCCTTTTTTCAGCGGGAAACCTTTTCCCGGTTCAGTGCCTGAGAAAATATATATAAGCGACGGATATAAATTTGGGAATAACAACGGCGGACTTTTCAGATTCGATGATAATTTCAACCCAACGGGCATAAAAGCAAAATTTGACGGCGGAGGCGCAGCCTTTTATGAGAAGGGTGGCAAACTTTATATCGTTGGGTCTGTTGGCAACACGCTTTATAGAACCGTTGCATCCGGTGGAGCGGTAACGATTGATTCAGTTGTGGTTTCTTCCGAAATAGTGCCTCAGAAAATGATTGTCATACCGCCAACTGAAAATGAACAGATAGTAATCGGCACCGTAGCGGGTAAAATGTTTAGATATGCACTTAGTAATTTTGCGCTTTTGGATTCAGCTGAGGGTATTGCCGGGGTTCCGATTACTTCTCTCCACTACTCCGGTTCCGGAATTGCCTTTACACAGCAGGATGGCAATTTCTTCTACGCAGGTGTCTATGGTTTTACGGGTTCTGTTAAAAAATATATCGGCATTATTCAGTCGGCTGTTTTCGGTAATTTCAACAACAATGAGATACTGTTCGTGCTGACTGATGGAAACACTATATACAAAATTTTAACCAATGAAGTTTTGACTGTGCATCGCAGCGATCCGACCCCACCGCCTGCTGAAAACAGAATATTTCTTAAGGGAAGTGGACCCGTCAAATCGTTTTCGCTGGCGGATAACAGATTGGATGGGAACCTTTATATCAATTATACATCAGGGCACGAGCTTTACGCTGTAAATCTCGATGGTGCACCGGCGGATAATTTCCCCGTGCAAATTATACCTGAGGAGTCATTTAACCCAAGCACTTTGGTTGCTGATTTTACCGGAACAAAGCATCCTGAAATTGTTGCTTTTTCAAATTCAGGGCTTGTTTACGCTTTCGATGGACTGACAGGCAAACCTGTTGATGGCTTTCCCTTAAGCACCGGTGAAGGCTTTGGTTACAACTCCGTTATGGGACCTGAATATTTTGATAATTCTGGTAAACCGGGTGTAGCAACTGTTAGTTCTTCCGGTGTACTTAATGCCTGGACGCTAAATCTTGCAAGTGGTACACCTTTTTATTTCGGAAAATTTGGAAGTAATGCCAACAACTCGTTTGCAAGTTTAACGAACAACTCGGTAGTTAACCAAAGCTACATGTCGGGTGATAAAGTTTACAACTACCCCAATCCCGTTACCGGTAATGAAACATTTATCAGATATTATGTATCGGAGCCTTCTGTAATTACAGTAAAGATATTTGATCTTGCCGGTGATTTTGTTGCCGAGCTTTCTTCAACCTCCTCAGGTGGAACCGATGGTGAAATCAGATGGGATGTTAAGAACATTCAATCCGGTGTTTATCTCGCAAATGTTGAGGCAAAATCGAGTTCTTCGGGTAAATCGGGGCATAAAATTATAAAAATAGCAATTATCAAATAGCGGTTATTAATGTTTAAAAAAATTCTGATTGCGGCAACATTTCTTACTTATTTCACTGCGTTCGGTCAGTTTGATAAATATAATTCGGAGTTCGAGTGGTACACAATCGCCGGTGAGCATGTAGAGGTACACTTCCACGAGGGAGCCGAAAGAACCGCACGCGTTGTTCTGAAAATCGCCGAGGAAGTGTGGGAGCCTGTTACTTCTCTTTATAATTACGCACCCGATAAGGTGCACTATGTTATCAAAGATATTGATGATTATTCCAACGGTGCAACTTACTTTTTTGATAATAAAATAGAAATTTGGACGAGCGCGCTTGATTTTGATTTGCGCGGCTCGCATAACTGGCTTCGTAATGTAATTTCGCACGAGTTCACTCACATGGTGCAGATACAGGCTTCACTTAAAACCACGAGGTCAATCCCGGCGGTTTACATGCAGGTTCTGAACTATGAGGATAAGAGGCGTCCGGATATACTTTACGGATTCCCGAATGTCATCGCATCATATCCGTTGGCAATGTTGAATATGCCTGCCTGGTTTGCCGAAGGTACCGCACAATATATGAGGCAAGGTTTCGATTACGATAACTGGGATGCACACAGAGATATGATACTCCGCTCGTACGCATTAGACAGCAATATGCTGACATGGAACCAGATGGGAGTTTTTGAAAAAACAAGCCTGGGTAACGAATCGGTGTATAACTCCGGATTTGCTCTTACGAAATATATCTCTCAAAAATATGGTGAGGATAAATTGGCGCAAATCACAAAAGCTTTGGGGAAATTCAGCAATTTCACTTTTGATGCAGCGGCAAAGGATGTGCTGGGGATAGACGGAATTGACCTTTACAACGAGTGGTCTTCATTCCTGAAAAAAGATTACGCAGAAAGGATTGCCCCCGTCAGAGAAAATAAAGTTGAAGGTGAAATGATCGGTGCTACCGGTTTCGGTAATTTTTACCCTTCATTTTCTGAAGACGGTAAAAAAGTGTATTATATTTCCAATAAAACGAGTGATTATTTTTCACCAACCGCACTTTACGAGTATGACATTGCTTCAAAAGAGGAAAAAGTGCTTATTCCGGGGGTGCGATCAACCTATTCTGAAATTCCCGGCACTGAAAAAATAGTGTACTCAAAATTGGGTGATGATAACCCCTACGACCATAAAGTGCACGATATCTACATTTATGACCGCACGGCGGAAAAAGAGACCCGTTTAACTTATAACCTGCGCGCCAATATGCCTTCTGTTTCACCTGATGGCTCAAAAATTGTGTTCCTTTTTCAGAAAGACGGAACAACAAACATCGGCACGGTGGATATTGACGGTAAAAATTTCAAACAATTAACATTTTACAAAAACGGGGAGCAGGTTTATAACCCGAAATTTTCCAATGATTCAAAATTTATTTATTTTGATTTTCAATACCACCAAGGGCGTGATGTTGCTTCTGTGCCGGTTGAGGGAGGGCAGGTTGAATTTGTAATTCAAACACCGGGTGATGAACGAAGTGCTGTGCCTGTGAAAGAGGGTAAACTTCTGTTCTCTTCTTCTGAAACGGGGATTTTTAATATTTATTCCTACGATCCAACCACCGGGAAGAAAAAGCAGTTAACCAATGTTCTCGGTGGTGCGTTCATGCCGGCGGTTGATAAAAACGGCAACATAGTTTATGCGGGCTACACTTCCGACGGCTATAAAATCTTTTACCTGAGCGCTTCGGAGCAGACAAAAGTTGATGAAGCAAAAAAATATATCAGACGAAACGATCCTCCGTTAGATACTGAAAAACCAATCAGCGATACGGTATCGATCGATTGGGCTAAACTGAAAAATTTTAACGATTACGAATATCCCAATATCCCTAAAACAAAATATTCAGGCGCTTTTTCGCGATTGAGTATTTTCCCTTTTATCAGGTATGACAACTATAGCACCTCCAACAACGCAATCGAAAAGATTAAACCGGGGCTTTATGTTGCTTCTTCCGACATGCTAAACCGTTTTGGCTTTTTTGCCGGTGGTTCAATCAATTTACGCGGTGAAAGAGACCTCTTTTTCAGTTTTGACTACAGAAACAAACTGCCACTTCTTTCCAATCTGGGCATTTTCCCCGATCTTGGGTTGGAACTTTATAATGTAACCAGAAAAGCGGATGTTGATATATTATTTGAAGAATTGCCGAAAACTTCAACTGATGTTACCTATAACCTTTTCGAGGTTGATGTTTTTGCCAAAATGAAGTTGTTTGCTAAGGAAAAGGACTTTGAGATCAGGTATGTTTTCAGCAGTTATACAGCAAGCATCGGAAGTTTTATTATCCCTAACCTCAATCAACTCTACCCGACTTTTAACGACACTTATTTGTTAGGAAGCAACTTCCGTGCGACTTACAAGACTGAGTATAAAAAGCCGGAAAGAGATATGGATATTAACCCTGTTGGCAGGGGGTTGGAAATTCGTTACGATTACGAGATGAACAGATTCAACCCGGATGGTGAATACTCCGTTGAAGACGGAATGCTGGTTCCGAACTACAACCATTATAATTTTCACAGAGTGGAAGTGAATGCCAACTACTCTTTCGAAACTTTCAAAGGGCACACTCTTGGTGTTAAGTTAAGAGCGGGCACAATTTTTGGGCCGCCGGTGCCTGACTTTTTCGATTTTTTCCTTGGCGGAATAATCGGAATGAAAGCATATCCGTTTTATGCCGTAAGTGGTAACGAAATTGCATGGCTTAATTTAACCTACAGGTTACCACTTTTCAGAAACATTGATTATAAATTTGGACACCTCTATTTGGATAAGATTTATTTTTCGGTGTTTGGAGATTTTGGAAATGCCTGGACAGGCAACATATCTGAAGCAGGTCATTTTAAAAAAGGTGCCGGTGCTGAACTTCGGTTCGCTCTAAATTCTTTTTATCTCTTTCCAACCGCGGTTTTTGTTTCCGCCGCCTACGGGTTCGACGGTATTGAGAAAGAAACTCAAACCGGTGAACGGGTGAAGTATGGGAAAGAATGGCACTTTTATGGCGGAGTTTTGTTTGGTTTTGATTTATAATAAGGAAGTATCATGAAGTTATTCTCTTTTTGGTTTATTGCGGTTTTAATGGCTGCAGGGGTTTCAGCGCAAGACAAAATATCTTCTTTCCAAACGGAAAGGAATGAAGTGCTTCTTCTGTCGGGTGATCATAAATCTATCGGGCGAAAAAACGCCGCCGAAGACTTAATACTAACCGGCGACTTGAAAACCGACACCAAAATTATAATGGAACGATACGAGCTTGAACACAAAAACGATATTAATGCTAACCCCGAAAAGAAATCAGTTTTACTTGCTACGGCGCTTTCTACTTTAGTTCCGGGAGCGGGACAATTCTATAACGATGAAATTTGGAAATCTGCAATATTTCTCGGTTTGGAGGCTGGGTTAATAACCGGTGCTATCATTTACAACAAGAAAGGGAATGATAAAACTGCTGAATTTGAGGGATATGCAGATAATAACTGGAGTGTGGTTAAATATGCCGAATGGTTGTTGAACAACCGTTCCGCCTTAGGTTTGCCCGATGGAGATATAACCATAGACCCAAACACGAACCTTAAACCATGGGAAAGAGTAAACTGGGGTGAGTTAAACCATTTAGAAGGCAGATTTTCACACAAATTGCCACCTTACGGCGAACAGCAATACTATGAATTAATTGGTAAATATCCGCAGTACAACCATGGCTGGGCTGACCAATTAAATGACAACACTCCGGAGTATAATTCAAATATTACACCCATGTTTTTGGGTTATAGTACGATGCGCGGCGATGCCAACGATCTTTACAACGCTTCAACCCGCTTTATTACTTTCGTTGTGTTAAACCATGTGCTTTCAGCAGCTGAGGCAGCATGGTCATCTGCAATGTTCAATAAACACTTAACTTTGAATATGCGAGTTGTGCCGGAAATTGTTAATAAAGCCACGGAAATTGAAATGGTGCCAAGATTAAACATAAGTTGGAAGTTCTGATTAAAATTTGCTATTGACTGCCGATGCTTTTTAACAGCGTTGAATTTGGAATATTTTTCCTAATTGTTTTTTTTATACCGGGCTCTTTGCCGTCTTCTTCGGTTTGGCGAAAGTATTTGCTGTTTATTGCTTCTGTAGTGTTTTTGGGGAGTTGCAGCTGGGTGCTTGGGCTTGCTTTAGTTGTTTCTTCACTAAGTGCGTGGTGGTTTGGAAAGCAAATATCAGTTGTTACACCGGCAGAAAATATTAGAATACACAATTCGTCAGAGTTGGCAACAAACGCCGATGACCCTCAATCACTTACCATACCGGAAAAATCAGCCCAAAAGGGATCTGCAGCAAAAAAATTTCTCTATTTTGGGGTTGGGGTTAACCTTTTCATTTTAGTCTCAGCGAAAATGGGTTCATTAATCGGAATTGAAGGTATTTTCGATGATTTTACTAATACGAACGATTTAAGTCTAACAAATTCTGAAGGGTGGTTAGTTTTTGGAGTTTTGTTTTTCACTCTTCAATCAATCGGATATCTGATTGATGTTTATCGAGGTGAGTTAAGCGGTAAACAAAAAGCAATTGATGTAATGCTATTGGTTTCCTGGTTCCCTAAACTTCCGGTGGGTCCCTTAGTTTCCAATGAAGAATTTTTAAGAAAATTAAAAGAAACCGGGGTAAAAAGCGAAATAAACGCCACGAAAGCTTTTTACCTGATTGCAAAAGGGGGCACAAAGAAATATATTTTTGCAAATTTTTTAGCTGTTAGTTTCGTCGATCAGGTTTACGGTAATCCGGGGATTTATTCATCGATCGATATTTTGCTGTTGTTTCCGGCATTTTTTCTGCAGTTTTACTGGAACCTCAGCGGGCTGTTTGATATCGCTTCGGGGCTTTCACTGTTGTTGGGATACGAGTTGCCAATGAATTTCAACTCCCCGTTTCGCTCCACTTCATTATTCGATTTTGTTAAGAGATTTAACCTCAGTTTTACAGAATGGATGAACAGATATGTTTTCCGGACATTAAAAACAGGGAAATTTGAAAAAAATGCTCTCTTTGCCTCAGTTTTAATCGGAGGATTATGGTACGGAGCGGGTATTAATTCACTTCTGCTTGGTTTGTTTGCAGTTGCAACAGTTTACTTTTTGCAAAGAAAAGGGAAACTTTCGTCGGCGGTGCCGGGTGGCTTGACGGAAATTTCTTCTTCGGATGTGGCGGGTGGCTTGTCAGGGGTTTCCTCAGGTGAGGCGGCGGATGGCTTTTCGGGTAATTCTTCAGAGGCCGTGCATCCTGATTTATTTGAAGCCGTGAAAACCGAGACATCGGTTAAACTTTCTGAACCGGTTTTAACAAAAAGTGAGACGCAAACAAAATTAAAAAAAGTTCTTAATATTGTGTCAACGCTTAGTTTAGTCTCTTTGCTGCTGGTTTTCATCAGAGGGGTTGACCCGGTAAATATGGCTGAAATTTTTGCAACACTTCTTTCATTTGATTTTACTTCAGTCAGTGCCGGTGCCTTAACTTTAACGGTTATTTTCTGGGGGTTTGCAATTCAGTATATAGAAATTGGTGAATTTGCAGGAATCATAAGCCCTTTCTTCCGGCTGCACCCTCTTTCTCAGGCAATGATTATCGGAGTCATTCTGTTGGCGGTAAGTATTTTTAGTTTAAGTCTGCCTCCGGCATTAACTTATTTTAGTTTCTGAGGAAGGTTAATGGATAATTTCCCAAAATACAAACGCAGCACAGTTGCTAAAATGATGTTCGTAATCGGTTTATTTTTGCTATTTTTTAACTCAGCTGATTTGATCAGTGCAATTTACAGGTTGGATGAGGAGAGTAATGCTAAACCAATGCTTACAGCTCTTTATGAGCCTGTTTTCGCTGTGTGCAGTATGGTGCCTTATACTAATTTGGCTTTTAAGGCAGAAAAAGAATATCGGGAATTTGCAGAGATTCCTTTCCGTGAAGGGATTGATATTAACCCGGTAGAATTTCTTTCAAAAGAGAAATATCCGTGGATTAAAGAAATTTTTGCCGACGACTCAGTTAAAACATCCGTTGTTGAAACTACTGACTCCTCAGGGGGCGAAATTAAAAAAGAAGATGAACTTTTGCTTGATACCAACGAAGTGCTAAAAATTTTGCTGATTGGTGATTCAATGTTAAATGTTGGGTTTGGCGAAAGATTAAAACTTGGGTTAAAAGAACTTGGAAACACCGATGTAACTTATTTTGGGAAAAATTCAACAGGGTTAGTAAGGCAGGATTATTTCGATTGGTTTACGAAATTTGAAGAACTGACTAAGGGGAAGAAGTTTCACATTATTGTTATTATGATTGGCGCAAACGACGCACAGGCGATAAAGGAAGGTAATCAGGTTGTTAAATACGGCAGCGATGAATGGCTTGAGCACTACCGTGCCAAAGTGAACAGATTTGCCTCGATGATGTCCCAAAGCGCTACACGGTTTTACTGGATAGGAATGCCACCGATGATGTCGCCCTTTTTTGATAAAAAAATGCGTAGTGTAACCAAAATATTTGAAGAAGAAACCGCCAAATTCAAGAACGGAAGGTTTGTATCTACAATAAATTCATTGAGCAACGGTTCGGGAGAATATGCGGAATATGTTAATGTTAACAACAAGAGAGTTTGGGCAAGAGGCAAAGATGGCATTCACTTCACTTTAGGGGGTGGGGACATACTAACCCAACAAATTATTACACTTTTGAAAGAAGACTTCAAAAGAAGATTTTAAAAAAGAATTTTAATTATGAGAGATAACTTAGTTGTAATTGTCGGGCGCCCGAATGTGGGTAAATCCACATTATTTAACAGATTAACTGGTACAAAAGACGCTATTGTTGATGATCAAAGTGGAGTTACGCGCGACCGGCAATTCGGAATTGTTGAGTGGAATACCAAAAGATTTAGGCTGATTGATACCGGTGGGTATGTGCCCGATTCACTCGACCAGTTTGAATCTGCAATCCGAGAGCAAGTTGAAATGGCGGTTGAAGAAGCCGATAAAATTATCTTCGTTGTTGACGGCAAAACAGGGCTTATCCCGATCGATGAAATGATTGCGGAAATTCTTCGGGCAGCCGGGAAAAGGGTTATCCTTTGCGTTAATAAAATTGATTCTGAAAAACTTGACCAAAACATACACGATTTTCACACACTCGGGTTTGGCGAACCACACCCGGTTTCTGCTCTTAACGGCAGGCGAACAGGCGACTTTTTAGAAATTGTGATTGAAGGGTTTCCTGAAGTTGGCGAGGAAGAAATAGACAAGGGACTTAGAATTGCGTTTGTGGGGCGCCCAAATGTGGGGAAATCTTCGCTCGCTAACGCGTTAATCGGTGCTGACAGAAGCATTGTAACCAACATTCCCGGCACCACGCGCGACTCAATAGACAGTGTAATAAAATTTCACGGAGAAGAAATAACGATTGTTGATACCGCCGGTTTAAGGAAAAAATCGAAAATCAGGGAAAATATTGAGTATTATTCGTCGGTTCGAACACTTCGTGCAATAGCAGACGCACATATTGTGATTCTTTTAATAGATGCCACCCAAGGCTTTGAGACACAGGAACACAAAATAATTGAAGAAGCAATTCAGCGAAGAAAAGGGGTAATAATTGCCGTTAACAAGTGGGATTTAGTTGAAAAAGACAGCAATACTGCAAAATTTTATGAAGATGCCCTGATTAAAAAATTGGGTAAATACGACTATTTTCCCATTGTCTTTATTTCCGCTCTTACAAAGCAGCGAATTTACAAACTGATTGAAATGTCAAAAAACATTCAGGTTGAACGGCACAGGAAAATTCCCACAAGTGAGCTGAACAGTGTGATGTTGAAAGAAATTGAGGCAATGCCGCCCCCCTCAACCCATACGGGAAAAGAGATAAAAATAAAATTCATCTCTCAGGTTGGTGATAATTACCCAATTTTTCTTTTCTTTTGTAATTATCCAAAAAATATTTCCGATCAATATCGCAGATATTTGGAAAAAGCGCTCAGACGCAATTTTGGATTTAAGGGCGTTCCTTTTACCATAAGTTTTAGAGAGAAGTGATGAAACATCTGATTAAGCATATAGTTATTGTTGGCGGCAGGGCAGCGGGGCCCGCAGCTGCTGCAAAAGCACGGCGTGAAAACCCCGATGCTAAAATTACTATGCTTGAAGCAGGCAGATACATATCAACCGGAACTTGCGAAATGCCGTATTTAGTTTCGGGTGAGATTTCATCATCGGAAGAGTTGTTGTTTTTTACCGCTGAAGAGTTCAAAGCGCATTATAATGTGGAAGTGCTGCTTGAAACAAAAGCCGTTAACTTATTTCCGCGAAAAAAGTTACTGCAATTAGACAAAAACGGGGTTGAATATGAAATGGAATACGACAGGCTTGTTCTTGCAACCGGGGCACTGAACAATTATCACCCGCAATTCCCGCCGGAATTTGAAAATGTATTCTATATCAGAAATATTGAGGATACAGAGCATCTGCTTTCTAAAGGGGATTTAACCAACAGGCGGTGGTTAGTGGTTGGTGCAGCATATACCGGGCTTGAGTTTGCCGAAGCTTTGAGAAGAAAAGGAAACGATGTTATTCTATTAGACAAAGAAAAACTTCCAGCTTCCGGTTTCGACCCTGAAATTCGTGAACTTATTAAAGAGGCTTTAACCCGAAACGGCGTTGAATTTGTCGGCGGTGTATCTGATCTGAAAGTTTTTTCTGAGGGTAACAGGGTAAGAAAGATTAAATATGAGGGGAGGCTAAGGGATATTGACGGAGTAATCGTCTCAATTGGTATTCGACCGGACAGCAGACTTGCGCAAAAAGCCGGGCTTGAACTTGGCAGAAAAGGCGGAATTAAGGTTGACAGCAAGATGAGAACCTCTGACCCATACATTTTTGCTGCCGGTGATTGTGTTGAGTTGAAAGATCGCTTGCTCGGACGCCATGTCTATCTGCCGCAGGCAACTTTAGCACGGGACGGCGGACATGTGGCCGGGGCTAACGCTGCCGGCGGAAATGAATTTATGTATCCTGTTGTAAGAAACTCAGCTATCAGGATTTTTGATAATTTTGCCGCTAAAATCGGTAAGTGTACTTCCACTTTGGAAGATTACAGAATCCCTTATAAGACGGTAACTGCCACAGCGGATGCATTTGTGAGCATAATGCCGCATAATCATAAGGTTTTTGGGAAACTTATTATTAGTAACGAGGGTAAAGTACTCGGAGGAGGTTTTTTTGGAGGAGTTGAAGTTTCGGGCTACGCCGATATTATTGCGCTCGCTGTTAAATTTGGTTTGAAAGCCACAGATTTAAGGCACGGATATTACAACTACACACCAACGCTTTCTCCATTTAAGAATTTGATTGAATCGCTGGCTATTAAGGCTGCAGCGTTAAAAGGGTAGAATTTGCTGTTAAAAAGATACTTAAAATATACATTAATACTTTTTACATTCTTCACAATACCGGCTCTGGCTCAAAAATACCCCGATAAGAATATCCATTTTTTGCTGGAACGAGGAATAAACTTCATGGCAACCGCCAAATACGACAGCGCAAAAGCCGTTTTTGGAAGATTAGAGAAAGCATATCCTCGAAACCCTTTTGGGTCGCTTTATTTAGCCGCTACGGAAATAGTGAAGTGTTACGACTGGGGTGTGCCCTACAACGAATCGTATATTGCGCAGAAACTGGCAAATGCTGAAAAATTAGCAGATAAAAATCTGGATAATAACAGCAAAGATGTCTGGAACAATTACGCAATGGCGATGGTGTATGCTTTTCAGTCTTATTACGATTATTTACGGGAAGCCTGGTTTGGGGTTTTTA
Organism: Ignavibacteriaceae bacterium; assembly: GCA_008933765.1. Lineage (GTDB taxonomy): Bacteria > Bacteroidota > Ignavibacteria > Ignavibacteriales > Ignavibacteriaceae > UTCHB3. Next base: position 19,880 of record WBUK01000002.1, read on the forward strand.
ATTCCGGAACTAAGGCGTTAAAATATTTTGATAAATGCCTTTCGATTGATAAGAAGTTTTACGAAGCATCATCAGCAATTGCAATTTTCGATTACTGGAAAAGCGTAAAAACTAAAGATTTCTCGTGGCTGCCTTTTATTACCGACAATTCTGAAAACGACTTAAAAATTATCGAACGGAATATAAAATATCCTTCTTATCATAATTTCCTTATAGGTAATTCACTCGGGTGGATTTATATCGATAAAAAGCAATATTCCAAAGCTCTTAGCCTTTGCGACAATTTGTTAAAAAAAGCACCGGGCAGCAGAATTTTAAGATGGACAAAAGCCCGCGCATTGGAAGAAATTGACCGCAAAAAAGCAATCGAAGTTTACAAACAAATTTTATCCACTTTCCCCACTTCTTCTAACTACTATTATTACTCAATAGTTATGCTTAAACACCGGATTGCCATTAACTACGAGAAACTGAAAATGTATAAAGAAGCACTTAAAATGTGCGACGAAATTCTGGCGATTAAAAATTTTAACTCGTATGACAAGAAGCGGTTGGCTGAACGATTGAAAAATGTTACCACACTCAGAAACTCACTCAAAAAGAAAATTTGATTTTTCAACTTTTTCTTTTACATTATAGGGTTAAATTTAACGGAAACTTCACTGTAAAAAGATGACTGAAGATACACGACGAACCGAATTACTGAAACTTTGTGAGGAACGGATTCCCGGTGCAAACCTTGCTCTGATTAAGAAAGCATACGAGTTTGCTGCAATAGCGCATCAGAACGATAAAAGAGCCTCAGACGAACCGTATTTCTCTCATCCGCTGGCTGTTGCGCGGATTCTCGCTGAGGAACTGCCGTTTGATGATGTTTCTATTGCCTGCGGGCTGCTTCACGATGTGGTGGAAGATAACGAAGAGTACACCTACGAAACGATTGAGCGAAATTTTGGGGAGGATGTTGCCGTTATTGTTGAAGGGTTAACAAAAATTAAAGAGTATTTCAAAGCGGCGGAAATAAACAAAGCGGAGAACTACCGGAAACTCCTGATGGCAATTATGCAGGATATCAGGGTGATAATCGTTAAATTCGCCGATCGCCTTCATAACATGCGCACTTTGGAGTTTTTGCAGCCTGAAAAAAGGAAGAGAATTGCAACGGAAACTTTGGAGATTTATGCTCCGCTGGCACATCGGTTCGGTTTAGGAAAAATTAAATGGGAGCTGGAAGATCTTGCTTTCAAAGAACTTAACCGAAATGCTTACGATGATATAAGAAAAAAACTGAACCTAAAGCGTGATGAAAGAGCTGCTTATATCGATAAATTTTTAGAACCGATTAAAAACGCCGTAGAAGCAAAAGATATAAAATTCGAAGTCGCGGGGAGACCAAAACACCTTTACAGCATATATCGGAAAATGATTAAACAAAACAAGCCGTTTGAAGAGATTTACGATCTTTTTGCGGTGAGGTTTATTTGCGAAAGCAACGATCCGAACGATTGCTATACTGTTTTTGGGATAAGTAACAGCATTTATATTCCTGTGCCCGATAGGTTCAAAGACTATATTGCCATGCCGAAAGTGAACAACTATCAATCGATTCACACTACTTTGATTGGCCCGGAAGGCAGGATGGTAGAAGTGCAAATCCGAACACGAAAAATGCACGAAATTGCCGAGCAAGGGGTTGCAGCCCACTGGAGATATAAAGAGGGAAGTATCGGTAAGGACAGAAATGTTGACGGCTATGTTCAGTGGATTCGAGAAATGGTTGATAACGCCGGCGACGACGATCTTAAAAAGAACATAATCGAAAACTTCAAACTGAACCTGTACGAAAACGAAATTTTCGTTCTGACACCGAAAGGTGACCTTGAGCGTTTGCCTGTGAACTCAACTCCGGTTGATTTTGCTTTTGCAATTCACTCGAATATTGGGCATCACTGCATAGGAGCCAAAGTTAACAAGAAGATTGTACCGTTGGATTACATTCTGAACCGCGGTGATCAGGTAGAAATTATAACCTCGAAAAACCAACACCCGAATAAAAATTGGCTGAAATTTGTTAAAACCCCTAAAGCCCGTTCTGAGATCAGGAAGTGGTTAAATAAGGAGGAGGAAAAATTTATTGAACTTGGTAAGGATCAGTGGGAGAAAAAATTAAAGAAACTGAAGCTTACCATTGGTGAAGCAGGGCTTGCTAAAATTCTTCACAGGAACAAACTGCATAACCAAAGGCAGATGTTCAAAATGATTGGGCAGGGGACTTTAAGCGCCGATAAACTTTTGGAAGAACCGAAAGAAAAAGAGCATAAATTACTCGGTTCACCGTCAGTTGAGTTTGAAGATTTCGCAAAAAGTGCCCGCGGAAGTGGTGGGGAACTGGTTGTTGATGGTGAAGATATCCGTGCCATGCTTTCGTATGCAAAATGTTGCAACCCTATACCGGGTGATGATGTTGCCGGTTATATAACAGTGGGGGAAGGAATCAGAATCCACAGAAAAATTTGCAAAAACCTTATTGAAAAATCAAAGGAAGAGCCGGAAAAGGTTGTTTCTGTTCGCTGGCCCGAACTTGAAAATTCTTCTTTTCTTACAGGGCTTACGATTCGTGGTGAGGATTCCGCAGGAATGTTAAAGGATATCGCCAACACAATTGTGAGTTACAACAACACTTCGATAAAATCGATCAGCCTTGATACGGGTGATTCGTTTTTTGAAGGGCAGGTTACACTTTTTGTGCAAAATTTGGAACACCTTTCGCGTATTATTGAAAAACTGAAGAAAATTCCGGGTGTTTATTCGGTCACACGAATGAACGAAAATAAATAAATCATGCAAAGAGAGCGAAATTCTGCAAATGGAAGGGTTTTAGCGATTGATTACGGAACAAAACGGGTTGGGTTGGCGCTTTCAGACCCCATGAAAATAATCGCTACACCGTTTGAAACCTGGGAAAATAGCGCAAAACTAATCGAAAAAATTGCCGGTCTTGTTATTGAAAAAGAAGTTGATACAATCGTGGTCGGCTACCCGTTGAACGGGGACGGAAGTCCTACTTATTTGACTGAAACAATAGAAGAATTTGCTGAAAAACTTAAAAAGAAAACCGGAGTGAAAGTTGAACTATACGACGAACGCTTTTCGTCTTCAATAGCCTCTGAAAGGATTTTGAAAGTGATTAAACAGCGCTCTAAACGGCAGGATAAAGCGTTAGTTGATAAATTTGCAGCCGCTGTAATTCTGGAAGATTACCTTCAAGATATTGGTTAGTTCTTGTTTTAATTTTTAACTTTTAATAAGTTCTTCTTTTTTCTAAAACCATCTTCAGCCCCCGTACAGCAATCCCAAAACACCGTTCTTAATCCGTTATAAGTTTGTTAACTTCTCCTTCAAGAGCAGTAACTGCATCATTCACAGTATCAGAAACATCCAAAAGATTACCGATTGCTGTTTTAGTTTCAGAGCTAAGTTTAGTGACCGCTTCAAGGTTGCCCTGAATAGATGATACACTTTCCTGAGCTGCTTTAGTGGCTTCCCTGAACTGCTCAAACTCCGGCAGCAATTCCTTATTTTTCTCTAAAATTACATTAAGATCGTTTATCATGTTACGGATTTCGTTGAACCCGGCAACAGACTGTTCGTGATATTTGGAGACAGTATCTACCCCATCGGAAACAGAGCCTTTAACATCCTTGATAATTTCTTCAATTTCATGCAGTGAGTTGAAAGTGTTTTCGGAAAGCCTTTTAATTTCATCTGCGATAACTTTGAACCCTGAACCTGCATCACCCGCTTTTTCAGCTTCTATTGCAGCGTTTAACGAAATCAGGTTTGTTCTGTCGGCAATATTTGTAATGGTGGTTATAACCCGTGAAATATTTGCTGTTCTTTTATCGATAACGAGAAGTTTTTTCACAATAATATCGCTTGAGCGCCCAATACCCTGAATCGATTTAGCAATTTTATCGATGTTTGTCTGCCCGCTCATAATCAAATTCCCTGTTTCTTCAACTGCTTCCGTAAGTTGGTCAGTTCTGTCAGTTAATTCCACAGTTACCTGCCTGATTTCCTCACCAAAAAGTTTCACATTTTTGTTTGCGTTCTCTTGTTCACTGAAGGTGTTGCTAAGCAAAGCAGCGGCATTAGACAATGTTTTGGCGGATGAATGCAGGTAGTTTCCCGCTGATTTAATCCTGATAGAAAGTCTGCTTAAATCATTGATCATCGTTTGGATGTAATTCCACAGTTTTGCAATCTCATCGTTCGAATTTACATCATTAAGATCAAGGTCTTTGAATTGTGCAGTGGCTTCTTTCAGTTTAGTGTCAGCTTCTTTCAGGTTTCCGTTGGTAACCAACGCCACCACATCTGAAATGGTCGAAACGGGTTTCGTCGTTTTTTCAATCACAAAATATATAAATACCGCCAGAAGTGTTGCGCCCATAAACCCAACCAACAGAATCATATTACTAAGGAAGTACAACCCCGTGAACAGATCGCTTTCGGGTATCATAATTCCGACCGACCATCCAGCGCTCTTTAAAGGCATATAATAAATTCGGTAGTCCTCGTCAGTAAAAGGATCGGTGAAAGAGCTAAAACCGCTTTCACCATCAACCATTTTGTGCCCTAACAATTCTAACTGCTTATTCTGTTTTTCTTCGGCTATGCTGAAAATTGTCTCGTTTATTATCAGTTCTTTTTGTTTGTGATAGATAAAAGTTCCGAACCGGGAAATCGCAAAAGCGTATCCGTGTTCTTTAATTTTAATATCTGAGATGATATCGCTCATAAGAGTCATATCAATATCGGCAGTAACAATTCCGAACACCTTACCAGAGACAGTATCGATTATGGGAACGGAATAAGTGATCATCAAATCGTTGCCGCCTTCATCATCATAATAAGGTTCCGACCAAATAGGCTTGCGCAAAGAATAGGGGATTTGGTACCAATCCCAGTACTCGTAGCGATAAGAAGATTTTGCGAGATCAGTATATTCAATCATATCTTTTTCACGCCAGAAATAGGGAGCGAAAGGGGTTGAATCAGGTCTGAAACTCGGTTCGTAAGCGATACACATTCCGTATATACCCGGATTTGCTTTCAACAGACTTTTTATCACCGCTGATACATTGGCTGAATCATATTCGTAATTCAAAATAACTGTGGAAATTGCTTCCGGAATCTTTTCAACGCCGGTAAGGAACTTGCTCATAACATTTACTTTGGCTTCCGCTAAGTTTTTTGAGTCTTCCTCAATTCCGTCGAGGATAATAGATTTTGAAACGAAATAGTTAGTAAGATAAACGGCGAGCAAAATTCCGAGTGCAATCAGCATAATGTATGTTGAAAGTCGTTTGTTTAAGGGAAGAGCAAGGAATTTTTTGATCATCTGACTACCGGGTTAAAAAACGAATCGTACTTAATTGTGTTCTTAATCCTTCCGGCGTCTTTCAGCACTTGTACCGCGAGTTCGAAAGATTTACGGTCTAAGGAGGTGTTTAATTTACCACCATCGACTTGAATAATGTTTTCCATCGCAGTCAGCATTTTCATTTGATGGGCGTAGTTCGCTGATTGCCCTGCTTTTCTTTTAAGTTTTAAGCAATACCTTACGGCTTCTTCTTTGTTTTTAAAGGCTTCAATCCATCCTTCTGCTGTTGCTTTAACGAACCGTTCGCATATATCTTTGTGTTTCGAGAGATATTCAGAAGTGCAGTAAATACCATCTTCCGGTACATTAAGCCCGTAATCGGCAATTCTAAAAAGTGTGATATCATCTTCACGGATACCTGAAAAAATAATTGTATTCAGCTCGTTATAGTCCATCACCACTTGAGCGTTTGTTCCGCCCATTAAAAAGAGATTAACGGAAGAGCGAATCGGGACAAATGAGGCGTTAATTTTGTATTTAGTAAGGAAAGCCTGTGGGAGTTCTCTGAAACCAACCTGCCAAATGGAGATTTTCTTCCCGTTCAAATCGGAGAGTTTATTGATCCCGCGTGATTTTAGCCCGGCAATACAAAGTGCAGATTTTTGTGAGGTTTGTGCAATCAGTTTAAGGTTCAATCCTTTATCATATTCTTCAATCGCCATAGAAAGGAAGTTGGTCATAAACTGGGCGTCGCCACTTTTCAGAAGATCGACTGCGTTATCCTTCAATCCTGTTGGTCTGATAACAACATCCAACCCATATTTTTTATAAATACCTTTAATCAGTGCTGTATAGTAACCTGCAAATTGGGTTTGTGGCTGCCAATGGAGAGCAATTACCACTTTTTGCAAAACTTTTTTATCCTGTGCAGGCGAAATAGCCATCAAACCGGTGAATAATAACAGGGAAGTAACTTTTAGCAGTGTGCTTCTGAAATGCAAATTTTTGGTTTTATTTTTTCCGGGGGTTGTTCCGAACATTTTAAAGCAGTTACAATATTCGTAAAAATCAGATTTAATTTAAGATGATTGACCGTAATTACAAAAAAAAGAAAGAGTATTTTTAGTAAAAACTGCAAAAAAATCAGATTTTTTCCTCAAAATTCTTCTGAAAGCCCAAAAGAGTGAATTTTAATTGCGGTAATTTCGAATTACTAAATTATTATATTTGAGGTTGATAAATAAGATAAATGGAGAAGCCTTTGAAAAGACTGATCGTTTCAGTTTTTATTATCGTTACATTTTCGTTAAATGCACAGAATACCTACGAATTTTTAAGGGTTGATATTAGCCCTCGTGCGGCAGCTCTTGCTGGTAGTTTTACCGCCGGCGGGGGTGACGCAAATGTTATCCAGTATAACCCTGCGGCTCTCGGGCAGTTGGAAGGCTCTCCCTTTTCAGCGAATTTTGTTAAACACTTGCTTGATATTAATTTCTTCGGGGTTGCCTATTCTAAAAATTTTGAGGGTATCGGAAGATTTGGTGCCGCTTTAAGGTATGCAAATTTCGGCTCTTTCACGGAAATTGATGAGTTTGGGAACAAAGGCGGCAATTTTGGAGTAAACGAACTGGCATTGACTGTGGGTTACTCGAACATACTTGCTGAAAATTTTTACTATGGTGTGAATCTGAATCTGATTCATTCCTCTGTTGCTTCTTACAGTTCATCGGGGGTGGCTTTCGATCTTGGATTGCAGTACGAAATACCCTCGCAACTGATGACTGTAGGTTTTGCTATGTCGAACATCGGGGGGCAACTTTCGACTTATAACGGAGTAAATGAACGCATTCCCTTTGATGTAAGTATTGGTGTTTCAAAAAAACTTGAACATTTGCCGGTTAAACTTTTCCTCGATTTCCATCGTCTAAATGAAGACCATGAGGAATTCATAAAAAGATTTGAATATTTTAGTTTTGGGGCTGAGTTTTATCTTTCAAAGCCGCTTTCTCTCAGATTAGGTTACGATAACAAGAAGAGAAAAGAGCTGAAAGTTGGCAATTTTGCCGGGCTTGCAGGGTTCAATGCCGGTGTTGGAATAAAGATCGACAAATATATTTTTGATTACGCCTTCTCTTCTTACGGAGAGATTGGGGGGCTTCACAGGATTGGCATCAGCACTGAACTGTAGAGGAACTAATTTTATTCAAAAGATATTATTATCTTTGAAAGTTTTTTAAAATTATTCTTGAGGATTAGGCTCTTAATGTTAAGAGAGATGTGTAAATCAAAAATTCAGAGACCTGTGGTTACCGCAGCTGAACTTTTTTATGAAGGCAGCCTTACTGTTGATTTAGATTTATTGGATGCGGCTGATATTCTGCCTTATGAAAAAGTACAGGTGGTGAATGTGAATAACGGAACCAGGCTGGAAACTTATACCATCCCTGGTGAACGCGGAACAGGTATTATCTGCCTGAATGGGCCCGCTGCAAGGTTAGGCTATGTGGGTGATAAGATTATTATTATTTCTTATGCACAAATGGATGACACAGAACTGAAGGAGTATAAACCTAAAGTGGTTATTGTGGACGATTCAAATAAGATCAAAAAAATGTTATAGACAGTTTTTGGAAGATCATTGGAGTTAAATATGAAAAAGATTCTTTTATTCGTGATTATGTTGGCGATCGGGGCTTCGGCACAGTTTAAGAAAGACCCTTTCGATAAGCCTGATATAAAAGAGGGTTTGTTCAACAAAGAGAAGGGCGGGGATTTCTTTTCTAATTTATTTAATTCAGAAAACTTCTCCATGCACCACTCGTTCAACGCCAGTTACTCTACTTTTGGGCAGTATGGTTTGGCTACAACCACTTATACTAACAGCATGTTCTACAAATTTTCGGATAATTTGAACATTCGGCTGGATGCTTCCTTAGTGTATTCACCTTATAATTCACTCGGTAAAACATTTCAGGACAATATCAACGGTTTATATATCAGCCGTGCCGAATTGAATTTTAAGCCGTGGGAAAACACGGTTGTCAGAATCCAGTACCGTAATATTCCTGCAGGCATGTACAGCGGTTATTACGGCGGGTATGGTAATCCTTTCTATGGTTATTCAAACCCATGGGGTTCCTATTACCATTCTTATGATGACTGGTTTGGCTATTAGAAAGAATCGGCGTATTGACGAATTCTATAAACGAAAGTGATGAAAAGAAACAGGTCAGCGGCCCGATAAATACCCTCCTGAATATATCAATTCTGCTACTTCTGCTGCTGCTCGGATATTTTATATATTCCGGAGTAGGGAAGTTCTTTGGCTCAGACAATACTGTTCATACTGTAAAACAAGATGGTGTCCAAAGGTTGATACAGGTGAAGATTTACAACGGGTGTGGGGTGAAAGGGTTGGGTGAAAAAGTAACCGAATACCTCCGTAAAAACAAATTTGATGTTATTGAATCTGAAAACTACTCATCCTTTAATGTTGAAGAAACTTTAGTGATTGATAATAAAGGAGTTATGGAAAACGCAAACAAAACAGCTGAGGTACTGGGGGTTAACACCAAAAAAAATGTTTCTCAAAATATTAACGAAGATTTTTTACTCGATGTTATTGTAATCATCGGAAAAGATTATAAAAATTTAAAACCTTTTGCTAACTGATATGACTGAATTAAAAGAACGGAACACTGAACAAGAGCATTTGATTTCCATAATTACTGAAGCGATTTTTGAAAAAAAAGGGATTGATGTAAAACTGCTTGACCTTAGGGGGATTACCACTATTGCCGATTTTTTTCTGATCTGCAGTGCTGAATCAGACATTCAGGCGAAAGCTATTGCGGATAATATTGATAAAAAACTTTCCGAAGCAGGCGTTAAAATTTGGCAAAAAGAGGGATTCAAAGCTCTTTCATGGATTTTATTAGACCTTTCCGATATTGTGGTTCATATTTTCAGGGAAGAAGCCCGGCAGTTCTATAATTTAGAACGCTTATGGGGCGACGCACCTGTTGAAGAACTTGCTGATACTTTAAAATAGCTCAGTTAATTGGACTATTTTCCCAAAACCACCAACCTACGGAGCACCGATTGAAAAATTATCTTTTCGACCTGTTTACCTCGGTCAAAGAGAAATTCGATATAAGTGATGACACTGAAATAAATTTTGATATTCCAAAAATAGAATCACACGGTGATTACTCGACAAACATTGCGATGTTGCTCGCAAAAAAGTTGAAGAAAAACCCCCGCGATTTAGCACACGAAATTATCTATTCATTAGAGCACGACCTGGCGGTTATTTCTAAGGTTGAAGTGGCGGGACCGGGGTTTATTAATTTCTTCTTTAATCCGGACTACATTTCCCGCTCAGTGAAAGAAATTTTGGAAAAAGGGGCAAAATTCGGCAAAACTGAAACAAACCTGGGCAAAAAAGCATTAGTTGAGTTTGTTTCTGCAAATCCAACGGGCCCCCTTACCGTGGGGCACGGACGGAATGCCGTTAGTGGTGATACTATGGCAAACTTGCTTGAAGCAACCGGATACAAAGTAGATAGAGAATATTATTTCAACAACGCCGGCAGACAAATGAGGGTTTTGGGTAACTCGGTTAGGTTGCGCTATTTGGAGTTACTCGGAGAGCAGGTAGAGTTCCCTGAAGATCATTATCAGGGGCAATATATTATCGATATTGCCAAGGGGTTGCTTGAGAAAAATGGTGATACCCTGAAAAATGAGGATGCTGAAGGAATTTTTAAAGATGAAGCTGAAAAGGTGATTTTTGAAGATATCAAGAAAACACTCGGACGGCTTGGGATAAAACACGAAACCTTTTTTAACGAAAACTCTCTGTATGAAGAGGGAAAGATTGAAAGCCTGCTTAACACCTTCAAAGAGCGGGGGTTAAGTTATGAAAAAGATGGTGCTGTTTGGTTAAAACTTTCGGATCTTGGAAATGAAAAAGACAAAGTAATTGTTAAAAACAGCGGGGAACCAACTTACCGGTTGCCTGATATTGCCTACCATGCAACAAAGTTTGACAGAGGATATGATTTTATTGTGGATCTGTTCGGTTCTGACCACACTGCTACATATCCTGATGTTCTTGCCGCTTTAAGTGAACTGGGCTATGACACAGAAAAAGTTAAAGTTATGATTCATCAGTTCGTAACAATTATTAAAGAAGGTAAAGCGGTGAAGATGTCAACGCGAAAGGCTAATTACATCACACTTGACGAACTTATTGATTGGGTAGGCTCTGATGTTGTGAGATATTTTTTCAACATGCGTGCCGTTTCTACTCATTTGAATTTTGACTTAGACCTTGCTGTTAAACATTCGGAAGAAAACCCTGTGTTTTACCTTCAATATGCACATGCACGGATTTGTTCAATTATCAGAATGACCACTGAGCAGGGGCTTTCGGCTTCTTCGGAAAATTTAACTCTTTTATCGACAGAAGAAGAACAAAAGCTGATTAAAAAACTGCTGTTCTTCCCGGATGCAGTTGAAAACGCTGCACGCGTTTTGGATGCTGTCGTTTTATGTGCTTATCTGGAAGAATTGGCGGCAGCTTTTCACAAATTTTACACAGTCTGCAGAATTTTGGGAAGTGAAGAAAGATTGGCTTCTGCGCGGCTCGCATTAGTAAACGCTGTGAAGTTAGTTTTAGCCAATGGTTTAGCTTTATTGGGTGTAAGCGCCCCTGAAAGAATGTGAACAAACCACCAAAACTGAAGCTGCATATACTTCGGCAGCACCTTCTGCACGGAGTGAATTTGCAGCAGCACGAATAGTTGCACCTGTGGTGATTACATCATCAACCAAAAGAATTTTTCTTTCTGCAGCAAGCGCTGTATCAACCACCTTAAATGCACCCTGCATGTTTTTAAATCTTTCGTCACGGCTTCCTGAAGCCACCTGACGGTGCGCAAAATGTACCCTTTTTATTACTTTTGTGCTTATATCAATACCCGTTTCACTTGAAAGCCCATAAGCTATCAGCTCAGCTTGATTGTAACCTCGTTCAATCAGCCTTGAACGATGAAGCGGAACAGGAACAATCAGGTCAATTTTCGCTTGAATTATCGAATCCCTCAGTTTTTGCGCAATTAACTGACCCAGATATTTCCCGATTCGGAAGCCGTCTTTGTATTTGAGGGTTAAAACTGCATTACGCAAAGAGGAGTCATGGGTGAAATCTGCCGGCGAAAAAATCTTTTTTACACTGCCGTCGGGGAAATGGTCAGATGAAGTAGCCGCCAAATCTTCTTCGGTAAGATAAGGCTCGTTTTGAAGGCATTCGGAGCATAAAAATAAAGTATCTTTGGAGAGAAACTGCCCACAGTGGATGCACAATCTGGGGGAAATCAGGTCGCCGAGTGAGCGCAACAATTCAGAACCCATTACTGCACTTCCTTTCTTACTTTGGGCAAACTAAGCAGCATTGCTGTCTTCCTCACATGCAGTAAACAAACCCAACAGCATCACTGCATTCCTTCTCGTTTTCTTAAAAACCATTCGGTACTTAAAAGAAGTATCAGAAAGCCCAAAAGCCAGGGGTTAACCCACAAATTTTTTGAGCGCGATTCTTTAAACTCTTTTGCTGCTTTTTCGTTATATTTTTCAAGTTCTTTAAACAGGTCTGAATAGTTTTGCCCGGTATAGAACGAGCCGTTAGTAATTGAACAGAGCGTTCGGAGAAACGATGCGTTAGTGTAAGGGTCAACCATTTCAATATCGACATCTCCTACATTGAATACCCCATTATCTGTTCCGATCGGTTTACTATCCAGCGAAGCGGTGGCAAAATAAGAATGATCCCCCGAATTTTGAGGTTGATATGACCCGATATAAACGCCTGCTCCGGTTGGAGTTAGCGTAAATGAATTGTTGCCGGAAGGAGTTTTTAGGTTTAATCTTACTTCCGCATCAGAAACAGGATCAAACGACTCGTTATATACTTCGGCAATGAATTCAACCTCTTCGTTACGGGAATAAAACTGTTTATTTGTTCTTACAGAGAACCGTTTTTTATCTCTGACTGCGCCAAGCCATTTCGCTGTGCTGAACAGAAAATCGTCGAACAGATTGGCGTTTTTTGCCTTCAATTTCCACTTCCAGATGTCGGAGGCAATAATTGCCAATGACCTCTTATTTCCAAAATTGCGGCTGATAATCATAGGGTCGGAGAGAACTCTTGAATTTATCTTAACCCAGGCAATCACTTTGCTTTCAGGGCGCACTACACCTCTTAAATTTGGAACAAAAACCGGGGAGAGGTTATCCCAGTCTTTCAGATCGCTTTGCGTGTTCGCATAAAACAGAGGGTCTTTTTCGATTCCCTGGGCAATACCGGGCTGCGCTTCATAATCAGTGCCGGCACCGGTTTGAATGGTAACGGGAAGATATGGCTCAATTTTTTTCAAACCCGAAAGGCTTGAATATTGATTTATTAATATAAAAAACGGAACATTGCGCTCCGATATTAATTTTAATACGGTGTTAAATACATCGGTGGGGACAGCATTGGAGGGGAAATTAAGCAGAAACAGGACTCCTGTGCTGTCAAAAACGGAATTGTTAATATCTTTTTCCAACGGTTGAGGTGATGAATCGAATGTCATGGACCGGACGGTCAGGCTTGAGTCACCCTCGAGCGCATTTTTAACGAAAGATACATCGGGAGTTGGAGCGCCGGAGAGAACCAGCACCTTTTTTCTGTTATCGATTACATTAATAAAGAAGGGGAAACCATTATTTGCAACATTAATTTCTTCCGGAAACTCTTCAGCCTTTACGGTTAACTTTTTAATACCAACTGTTGCCGGTTGATAGTCAAAAATAACTGAAGTAGTGCCGTTCTTTTCAACTGATACCGTTTTTTTCGCGATCACTTTTCCGTTTTCACTTAGTGAAAGTCCGATTTCAGATTCCGGGAACCCGTAAACAGAAACGGTAGGTGCAATGGGTGTTTTGCTTCCTCTGATTACAAACTCGTTATAAGCTACATTATCAACCGAAATGTCTTTCTTGGCTGATGAGTCGCCGATTGCGACGGTAAAAACGGGGAAACCCACCTTTTCGGAGAGTAGCAGGGGGTCGTTGCCGTCGGTAATAACGCCGTCTGAAACGATGGTAATCGTTGCATTTCCGGTTGAATTTTTTTTGATAAAGTTGAAGATTGATTCAAAGTTCGTGAGTTTTCCATCGAATGATGGAATTTTCTTCTCCGGGGTGAGGGTTGCGGTATCGATATCTCCTGAAAACGAGAACACCTTGGCGACACTTCCTAACGGTGAGGCAAACAAATCTGAGATAAACTTTTTAACCGTTTCTTCCCGTTTAGTGCCGTCGCTAAAATTTATTGAGGCGGAACGGTCGATGAAAAAGTAGTTTTCCGGCACCTCTTTCGATTTGAAAGTAAGATTCAGTACGGGGTCAAACAGAAGCATCAGCAGCAGCAAAAGGATCAACAGACGCAGCACACCTAAAAAATATTTCTTCAGTTTTGAGACTACCGGAATCGTTACTCTGTAGTAAAAGAATGCGAGAAAAAGGAGTAAAACTGCAAAAAGCAGGTAAGTTACCCAGGAAACTGAAATCAATAACGAAAGAGAATCTGGCAATTTTTATCTAACTCCGGAGAGAAATTTCAGTAAAACTCCAGTCTTTAATCAATTCGAACTCTTCGTGGTCGGTTGAATCAAGTTTAATCGGTGTGATCGAGATGTAGCCGTTGTCAATTGCGTTTTGGTCAATGTGAAGGTCATCCCCATCCAAATTAATAAATTCGCCTGTAAGTTGATGGTACTCTCTTCCAATTTCGTCGTAAATGGTAGTATAACTATCAGCAAACCTTGAGTTACCCTGTTTAGTTATCAAAATTCCTTTAACCTGTTCTTTTGGGATGTTTGGAAAGTTGACATTCAGAAGTTTTCCCGGTTTTATTCCGTTTTTGAAAGCTTTAAAAGTTATTTCTGCCGCCACTTCCGCCGCCCAGTCAATATTTTCGGATGTTCGTCCATTGATTGAAAAGGCAACAGCCGGAATATCCATCATTGCCGCTTCGCGCGCAACAGAGACCGTGCCCGAATAAATTATGTTAGTTGAAGTGTTGGAACCGTGATTGATCCCTGCAACAACAATATCAGGGTTGATATTCAGCACCTTTGTTATTCCAATCTTAACGCAATCTGCCGGCGTTCCGTTAACTGCGTAGCCAAAAAACTCGTCGTTAATGTAATGGCTGACAACTTTAAGGTGCTTTTTCATGGTGATTGCGTGCCCGGCAGCACTTTGCTCAAAAATCGGTGCTACTACATAAATATCCCCCAGCTTTGCGAGGGCTTTCGATAATGCAATAATTCCGTAGGAATCGATGCCGTCGTCGTTTGAGATTAGTATTTTCAAATTAAACCTAAAAACTTAAAAAAATGGACTAAAAATATAACCAACAAGATCTTGTCGGGCAATGTAAAACAAATTTTTTGAAAAAAAGTTAAATTTTTTTTAAAAAGTACTTGACAAGTGTACATTTGTACACTATATTTGTAGTGAACATTTGATTACTTTTGGTGTACAATGAAACAAGAACTAACAGAGAAGCAAAAACTGATACTTGAGTATATCGCACGATTCATCGGGAACAAAGGGTATGCTCCCTCAGTAAGAGAAATAGCCAACCGGTTTGGGTATAGCTCGCCAACTGCTGCTAAAAAGCATATTGACAGCCTTGTGAAGAAAGGCTACCTTAAAACAGTCGGCAATATAAGCAGAGGGATTTCGTTAACTGAGGATATTGAATTGGAGGCTGAAGAAATCGAGATAGTTAATCCCGGGATAACCGTACCGGTTGTCGGGAGGGTTGCAGCAGGTCTGCCGATTCTTGCGGAGGAAAACTTAGAAGGAAGTATAATTATCGATTCGGTCTTTGTCAGAACTACCGACGATTGCTATGCACTGAAAGTAAAAGGGGACAGTATGATAAATGCCGGGATTTACGAAGGGGATATAGTAGTGGTGTCACCAAAGAAAGCAGTTCACAATTATGATATTATTGTGGCAATGGTTGACGGCGAAGCAACTGTAAAACGCTTTTTAAGGAGGGATGGTAATATTCAACTTTTACCGGAGAACGACGCTTATCCGGTAATTAAAGTTGAGAATAGCAGCGATTTTTCAATTGCCGGCAAGGTTGTCGGTGTTTTAAGATGGTATAATTAGGAGAGTTTTCGATGAAAACAGAAATCTTAAGTAAAGCAATAAGAAACAGAAACAAGGTAAGATTCTACTATTCACTCAGGCAAATGGTGATTGACCCTTACTTAATTTCCACAGATAGAACCGGTACAAAAACCATTTACGGGAAAGTTGAAAACACTGATAGTGTGGAAAGGTTTGAGTTTAAGAAAATTTACAACATTAGAGTTCTCGAAACTGAAAGTTTTGCTCCGAGAATTATGAACATCACCCGTTATAATTAGGAGAAAATACCATGTATAAGTTGAATAAAAGAGACCTGACGGATAAACTTTACTTTAAGCTCCGTGAGATTGGCTACTCAACTATTGGCAGAAGGTATGGGACATACCTGCCGAATCCGCCTGATATTGGTGAATTTGAAATAGATATTTTGGCAAAAAGAAAGATGGACTTTGCTATTGGCATTGCGATTGATGATCTTTCGGGTGTGGACATTGAATTTATCAAAAAGAAGATCAGATTTCTTGCAGGCAGAAAGTCAACTTACAGCGGTAACCCGGTTAGGCTTTACATTGCAGTTACCAGAAGAAACTATTTTTTACTTAAACATATTATTGACGGCGACCTGCAGGATTTATCAACCGAGGTTGAACTTGTCCTGTTTGATTCGGAAACAGAAATGGTTATTTCTGAAGAGGTAGTTGAAAAAAGGGCGTTTTTACCAAGATTTATGAATTAAAACTGCAATTTATGAGTTAATTTTGCAGATAACTGTAAACTCCCTTCTTTTTGACTTTTTTAACTCCGAAATTCTCACCATTTTTGTCAATTGGGAAAGTTATTAATTTTCCCGTGTGAAAATAGTTTAAATTCTTCTCTTTGAATTTATTTATTCTTTAACTAACCGGTCCGCAGTTGGGCAACAAAGAAACATCCAAAACACAAACAGAACAGAAAACAGGCAAGCCTACACAGGGTATTCCGGGTCATATTGCCATTATAATGGATGGCAATGGGCGGTGGGCAAAAAGTAATAATTTGCCCCGTATAGCCGGGCACCGTGAAGGTGTTGAATCTGTAAGAGAGATTGTTAAATCGTGCGCTCGGATCGGTGTTAAATACCTTACCCTGTACACTTTCTCAACAGAAAACTGGAAACGCCCCAAAACTGAAGTTACCACTCTTATGCGGTTACTTGTTAAAGTTTTACGCAGAGAGATTCAAGAACTACATAACAACGATGTAAAGCTTGAAGCTATCGGTGATATTTCTGCACTTCCGGGTGATGTTCAAAAAGAACTTGCAGACGCTAAAGAAAAAACAAAACATAATAAAACACTTACATTGGTACTGGCTCTTAGTTACAGCGGCAGATGGGAATTGGTGAAAGCTGCCCAAAGCATCGCTGAGGAAGTGAAAAACGGTATTATCGATGTAAACGATATTAAGATTGAAACTTTTTCGAAATATTTAACTACAAAGGGTATCCCTGACCCTGACTTACTGATCCGTACAAGTGGGGAGTTGCGAATTAGTAATTTTCTCTTATGGCAACTGGCTTACTCGGAAATATATATTACCCCCGTTTTTTGGCCCCAGTTCAGAGAGAGAGAACTGTTAGAGGCGATAGCCGACTATTCCAAGAGAGAAAGGCGATTCGGAAAGGTCAGTGAACAACTTGAAAAACAAAATTAAGGCAAAGATGACAAAATTCCTGATTCCGGGATTAAAATTCACTTTAATTTCTTTTCTTTTTATTCTGTTTAATCGGTCTTTATTTGCTCAAACAGATTCCAACTATTACAGAGTATATTCAGTTACGGTTGAGGGAAATGTAACCGTTGACCAAAATTCAATTATCGAGACTTCCGGGCTTCGAAAAATCATTGATTCAGGTTTAGAGATACAAATACCAAGTGATGCAACTATCAACGCTGTAAAAAACCTTTGGGAGCGGCAAATCTTCTCCGATGTTCAGCTGATCGTTGATAAATATTATGATAATGGTGTATATCTTATTATTAAAGTTGCCGAATATCCGAGATTTGAACAGGTGATAATCGAAGGGAATGACGCACTCAGTAAATCTGACATTGAAGAAATGGTGCCGCTGATTAGGGGGCAGGTGCTGAAACCACAGGAATTAACCAGAATCAAAAATAAAATTTCCGAAGCTTATGTGAAGGATGGGTATTTTAACACGAAGATCGAGTATTTATACTATGATTTTCTTTCTGCAGACTCCCTGCCCGGGAAATTGGAAGTCACCTGGAGAAATCAAAAAAATTATACCGATGAAATTAAAACCGTATATGAAGACCTTAGCGGGCTGAATAAAAATATCATCGATAAAATAAAGTTCAGAAAAATTGTAAAGTTCAAAATTGAAGAAAACTCCCGTTTAAGCGTGAGGCAGATTCATTTTCTCGGAAATAAGTTTTATACAGAAGATGAATTAAAAAGTGAACTTGACGAGCTTTCAGAGAAAAAATGGTGGAAATTCTGGAGTTCAGCTCGTTATGAACCGGAAAAAATGAAAAAAGATAAAGAAAATCTTCTTACTTTTTTCCACAAAAATGGTTTTCGTGATGCCGAAATTCTTTCTGACTCACTTGCAGCCACTGATGACAAAGGAATGGTCGATGTTTACTTCAATGTTTTGGAAGGCGAACAGTACAAAATAAGAAATATTGTCTGGGAAGGGAACACAGTCTATTCTTCTGAAGTATTAAACGATAGACTTGGTTTTAAAAAGGGTGATATATACGACCTCGTTACTTTCAATCAAAACTTGAAAGGAAATGAAAAACAAAACGATATCGCCTCGCTTTATTTAGATAATGGATATTTAACTTTTTCGATAAATGCAGTTGAGAAAAAAGTAGCAAAAGATTCACTCGATATTATTATCACTGCAAATGAGAATAATCAATTCAGAATTGGGCAGGTTTCCATTCGCGGTAACGATAAAACGAAAGAAAAAGTTATCCGGCGCGAACTTTACACAGTTCCGAACGATTATTTTAACAAAGCGGCAATGATCAGAAGCCTGCAACAGTTGGCTAACCTTCAATATTTTAATGTTGAAAAACTTTATCAGGGTGGGGTTGACTACAATTTAGAGAACGACAGTACTGTGAATGTTGCGTTTATCGTTGAAGAGAAATCGAGTGATTACCTGAACGCATCAATTGGCTATAGCGGATCGTACGGTTTTTCGGGTGCTTTGGGAATTACGCTTAACAACTTTTCAATTGCTGAGCCGTTTCAATTAGGCGGCGGTCAGATTTTAAGTTTCAACTGGCAGTTCGGTGTAAGTAACCTTTACAGAACTTTTTCTTTCGGCTTCACCGAACCCTGGTTTCTGAACACACCGACGATGATTGGTTTCGAAGTGTTTTCGACCAGACAAAGCTATATTTACGATCTGTTCCAGGCGGGCGGTTCTGTTAAAATGGGGCGCAGATTGAAATGGCCCGATGATTATTTTTATGTTCAGGGGTTTTTCAGATATCAGAACAACAATGTTCTTAACGGTGGCGGTTATTATGCCGAAGGTGAATCCGAACAATACACTCTTGGCTTTATACTCAGCAGAAAAGATGTGGATAACCCGATTTTCCCGTCGCGCGGGTCGTCGTTGTTGCTTTCGTCTGAAATTTCGGGAGGACCATTTCTTCCCGGTACGGTTGATTATGTTAAGCTTACTTTCACCACCGAGTGGTATCAGCGGCTTTTTAACTCAACCCGGTTTGCACTCTATTTAAGCAGTGATATGGGATGGATTGAAGAGCTGAAAGCCAACACCAAGATACAGCCGTTCGAACTGTTTTACATGGGTGGTGCCGGGCTGGTGATTGCCACCACTTCGTTACGCGGCTACGACGACAGAACTGTTGGTCCCCGTCAACCGAACGGCGATGTTATTGGTGGAAAGCTTTACTTCAAATATGTGGCTGAGTTAAGGTTCGCCGTATCTCTTGACCCGATGCCGCTTTACCTTCTGGCTTTTGCCGAGGCGGGTAATGTCTTTGAAAATTTGACAGTTGCAGACCCATTTCTTCTCAGAAGAAGTGCCGGTGTTGGTGCAAGAATCTTGATCAACCCGGTGGGGCTGCTTGGTTTTGATGTGGGTTACGGGTTTGACCGCAAAGCGGTTGACGGGACTGACCCTAAATGGCAGTTTCATTTCCAGTTTGGAAAAGGTTTTTAGTTAATTAATTCATAAGAGGAAACAGTAGTGAAAAGAGTAATAATTCTCTCGCTTTTCTTAATTCTTGGCGTATCAATTAATGCGCAAAACAATAACATTAAAGTTGCCGTTGTGGATGCTGATCTTATTCTGCAACAATTGCCCGAAGCTATTAAGGCGAATAGCGACCTTAAATCTTTGGAGAACAAATATAAAAGTGAGTTAGATTCGCTAACCCAGGTGTTTGCTAAAGAAGTTGATAATTTCCAAAAAGAGTTTCAGAACAAACCAAACGATCCGAAAGTGAAAGAAAAACAAGCGCAACTTGCGGCGAAACAGAAAAGTTTGGAAGACCTGCAGGCTAAAAGAAGAGAAGATTTGATGAACAAACAGGATGAACTCTACAAGCCTATCTACGAAAAACTGTACGACAGCATTGAAGCTTTGGCAAAAGAAGAGGGAATTAGTTATGTCCTCAACAAAAAGAGCCACCAGGATCCCTTTGTTTTGTTTGCTGATGTTCAATTTGACTATACTTACAAAGTATTGGACCGAATCAGAAAAGGCAACTAATTTTTCTTTTATAAACTGTAAAGAAAATGAAAATCAAATTCTTTATCTTCATTATCCTGTTCTCTGCTACGGGGTTGTTTGCGCAACTAAAGGTTGGTTATATCGATTCCGATGCGATAATTAAAAATATTCCCGATGGTGAAGACGCAAAAAGGCAGTTAGATGCTCTTATTGCTGATTGGCAGGGGGATATTTCGCGAATGGAAAGTGAGATTAAATCGAAAAAAGATGATCTTGAGAGGCGAAAATTAATTTTGACCGATCAGATGAAGTTTGATCTTGAGGAAGAGATTAAACAGCTGGAGCGTGATCTGCAGGCTTATCGCGACCGCAAATTTGGAGTAGGCGGTGAACTCTTTGTTAAACAGGAGGAAATTATGAAACCTGTTCAAAACAAAGTTTTTAATGCAATTCAACAGGTTGCGAAAGATGAAGACCTTGATTTTGTTTTCGACAGAAGCAGCGCTTTGATGATTGTATTCGCTAAAGACCAATACGATATTACCGCAAAAGTATTGGAAAAGTTGAAATAACAATGGTTTCTTTAAGTGAAATTGCTGATTTTACGCGTGCCCGGGTAACCGGGCACAGCGATTTTATGATAGAAGCACTTTCTAATATTGTATCTGCGGCTCCCGGAAGTCTTACTTTTCTTGGTTCAACTGCCTACGAAAAATTCCTTCTTACCACGAAAGCCTCGGCAATTTTTGTCAGGGAAGGTTTTGAAAAATCCCGGGATGACATCGTTTATCTTGAGGTTGAAAACCCATACCGCGAGTTTATTTCAGTACTTATGAAGTATTTTAGTTATCAGGCTGAATTGTCGGGAATTGATCCCACCGCTTCGGTTGACCCATCCGTTGAATTAAGTGAAGGCGTAGCGCTCGGAAAAAATGTGGTAATCGGAAAGAACTGCAAGATAGGTAAAGGAGTTAAAATTTTCCATAATTGCGTTATTCTTGAAGAGTGTTCGATTGGTGAGGGTAGCCTGCTCTATCCTAATGTAACAATTCGTGAAAAGTGCATAATTGGTTCGGGTGTTATAATTCACAACGGTGTTTCAATCGGTGCCGATGGGTTTGGCTATGTTAAAGACGCCGAAGGCAATTATGTAAAAATACCACAGATTGGGAATGTGGTTATTGGAAATAATGTAGAAATTGGTGCGAACACAACAATCGACCGTGCCGCTCTTGGAAGCACAGTGATTAAAGACGGCACGAAGATAGACAATTTGGTTCAGATAGCCCACAATGTGGAAATAGGCGAAACAACGGCTATTTCTGCACAAACCGGAGTTTCAGGCAGCACAAAAATTGGCAATAATGTTATTGTTGCCGGTCAGGTTGGCTTTGTAGATCACATAGTGATTGGTGACAATATAATAATTGGCGCACAAGCCGGTGTTTCCCGTAGTTTATTGAAACAGGGGATTTATGCCGGGTCACCGGTTAAAGAACTAAATTTGTATAAAAAAACTGAAGTGTATATTAGAAATCTTGCAAATTTAACAGAACAGGTAAAACAACTTCAGGCTGAGGTTGAATCTCTTAAAAACTCCACCAAAATCTCAAACAAAAAGTGAGTTTACAAAAGCCTCACCAAAACTTTCATCAAAGAGTGGTTTTACAAAAGCCGCTCTAAAATCTCAAGCAAAAAGTGAATTTACAAAAGCCTTACTAAAGGTTTAAGCTCCGGTAATAATTCTTTGTCATCATAATGAACGAATTCCAAAAACAAACCGCTTGGCGGGGCAGTATGCTCAGCCGGATAATTACTCACTTCCGTTAAAAGTTGCTTAAAATCTTCCGGAGAAATATTTCCTCTGCCAACTTCAACCAAAACGCCAACAACTCTTCTTACCATTTTCCAAAGAAAGTGCGAAGCTGATATTCTGAAAAGAATTAAATCGCCACACATGGCGATTTCAGCGGAATGAATCAGCACTTTGGTCGATTTTGCCTCTCCTCCCGATCTTAAATCACTGAATGAACTAAAATCATGTAAGCCGGTCAATTTATTTGCTGCTTCTTTCATCGCAGAAATGTCAAGTTTATCTTTAATCCACCAGACAAAATTTTTGTTGAATGCTGTTCGCCGGGTAGAAATGTGGTAAAGATAGGTGCGTCGCTTGGCGTTATGTCTTGCATGGAATCTATCAGAGGCTTTTTCAATCTTCAGGATGTTGATATCGTATGGGAGCAGGTCATTAATTTTTAATGCCAACACTTCCGGTGGGATGTTCCCCGGTGCAACCAAAGACGCAATCTGACGGTATGCATGAACCCCTGCATCCGTTCTTCCGGCACCCTGAAGAGTAATATTTTCATCATTATATATCTTACGGATTGCGTTCAGAAGAGTTCCCTGCACTGTTTTTGCGTTGTGCTGAGCCTGCCAGCCACTGAACCGGGTGCCCTCATATTCTATTTCTAATTTGTATGTCGGCATCTATTTTTTGATTATCCGGGTATCGCGTGCGTAGGCATCTTGAGTCTCGTAAATCGTTGCGGTAACGGCTTTTACATTCTCCGGTAAAATGTTAGCGGCAATTCGATCCAGGATATAAGTCGCAATATTTTCAACGGATGAATGGAAATCGACAAGCACTTTTTTTGTAGGAAAATTCTCCAAAAGCTTGCCTAAATCAGGGTCCAGGGAGGAAACCATAAAAGAATGATCCAATTCTTCGATTATTGGGTGCACAATTCTTTTAAGGTCATAAAAATCGATAACCATACCGTTTTCGTCAAGATCACCCTCCACTTCCAGAAAGAGGCGGTAAGAGTGCCCGTGTAAATTCACACATTTTCCCCGGTGAAAGGGGAGCCGATGCCCCATTTCCCAGTGAAAACTTTTTGATACTTTCATAAGATGTTATACTCCTTTTTGCTTTGGATCCCAAATGAACTTGTGCATTTGAAGCTGATACCGAACCTTAAGGCAATCCTCCAAAATCCAGTTTACAAGTTCGATCGGTTGAAGTGTCTCAAATACGACTGAGAACAAAATTTCACATTTACCGATCAGATCATATTTATTAATAATTTCTTTAGCCCATTCGTAATCGTTGCGATCACCGATAACAAACTTCAATTCGTCTGTTGGTTTTAGGAATTGCAGGTTTTCGTAACGGTTTTTCTTAGTCATTTTGCTTGCGGGGCATTTCAAATCCATTATTATGAAAACCCGCTTATCAATGTTTTCTATCGGAAGGCTGCCGCTTGTTTCGATCAGCACTTTGTACCCCATTTCGCACAAAAGAGTCATCAGAGGCAACACTTCCTTTTGAACCAATGGCTCACCGCCCGTAATTTCCACCATGTTGCAGTTATACTTTTTAATTTCTGCAAGAATTTCTTCGGTGGTCATATCTTTGCCGTCGTAAAATGCGTATTCGGTGTCGCACCATGCGCAACGCAAATTGCAATATGTCAGGCGGACAAAAATGCAGGGCAACCCCGAGTGGGTGCTTTCGCCTTGAATGGAAAAATATATTTCGTTAATCTTCAGCATAATGTCTTTGCTTTGTTCAATCTTCTCTGAAACTTAGTCATTTTTTCAATTCTCCTTCATAGTTTTGGTTGATATTGGTTTTTTAGTCTTTAAAACTTCCTCTTAACTTTGCTGATTTATTTTTTCTTCATTAGTTTGGTTCGCATTTTCTTTTTAATCTTCAAAAGTTCAGTTTAACTTTGCTTTTTCAATTTGTCTTAAACAATTTCATCAAAAAATCGGGAATCCATTTAGCCCATGCAGATTCGTTATGTTCAGCTTCGGGATCAATTACGAAATAAAAGTCTATATTTTCTTCATAGCCCATGCTTTCAAGAGTGGTTTTCATCTCATCAACCCCGGGTTGTAACCTTGCCTCCAACGACTTACCACCATTATAGAGGTATAATTTAAACGGTTTTTGCGGTTTTTGAGTTGCTTTCACCACGGAAACATAGTCGTATTTTTCAATTTTCAGCGCAGGTGAAAAGCAGCCTGCTTCTGAAAATGTATCATTATACTCCCAAAGCAGCATAAAAGAAATTAAGCCACCCATTGATGAGCCGGCTGTCCAAGTGTTTTCTCGCCCGGATTTTGTTCGGTAAAGCGAATCGATTTTTGGTTTTAAGTAGTGCACTAAAAAACTCATGTATTCTTCGCCTAATTTTGTGTTTGAATACTCTCTGTTTCTGTTAACACTGTTATAAACTCCGACGACAATCATTTTTTGAACGGCGCCCGATTTCGAAAGTGAATCAAGCGCTTCATCTATTTGCCAATCGACGCCAAAGCCACAAGTTGCCGGATCGGCGATATTTTGCCCATCGTGCATATACAGAACGGGGTATCTTTCCGATGAAGTGTAGTAATCATCAGGCAGAAGGATAATAATATCCCTTGGCAGTATGTTTCCGGCACCGACATTTCTTAGATATTCTGCTTTGCCGGTTAGCCCGCCCTGAAATTTTGGTTTTTCGTTCGCACCCCAACAGCAGATATTGAATTGTAGAAGTGTATCTTTGGTTACTTTGACGAAATAATTTTCCGGAATTGTGCCGTTATCGTCAACTGCCTCAAGCGCCCATGAGCCTTTTGTGAACTTAAACTCAAGCGGTTCTTTCCGGTCTGCTGTGAAGAAAAAACTCCAGGTTCCCGGTTGCGTTTCAGTCATTTTAATTTTACCCGGGTTCCAGTTGCCGAGTTGAGGCAGGCTGCCTGTAATATAAACCGCCTCGTCGTTCAACACATTCTTGGCATTTACTTTAATTTCAACCTTAACCGGTTGTGTCTGTGAGTATCCTGTAAAAAGAAAAAATTGGAAAAGCAGAAATAATTTTGAAGTAAATCTCATTTTAATTTTCTCCACTCAATAATGCGGGTTTTACCGGATTCAAATTCTATTTCGGTTGTTGTTCTATGCACTTTTAACTGACTTTTGTCTGTTATCTTGTCGTTTGCGGTATTTTTATCATTTCCTGATGCACTATTGTTTACAGTATTATTATCATTTTCGGGTTCAAAATTATTTTCAACCTTTTGATCGTTTCCGGGTTTTAGATTATTTGCATGCTTATGATTGCTTTCAGGTTTGTCCTTTTTATCTTCGTTGACATTTTGACCTAAATTATCATTTAGTCCATTACCATCACTGCGGTCGTAGTTGTCGGTGGTTTTTCCAACATTTCTTAACGAAAAATGATCAGTCATTTTAATAATAGTCTCATTTCCGAGGTCAATATTCGCCTTAATCATATCTTTAATTGTGGTGTTATAAGAAAATTTCAACTCAATTTGGTTAGAAAAGATCGTTATGGTGCTGTCAGTGGCTTTTAGTCGATCACCCGTTAAAATTATGGAAGTAGAATCAGGTTGTTCGGTTGAGAAAACAGGGGAATCTGAAGAATCGATTATCACACCATAATCAATATCCGGAAAAATGAGACGGGGTGATTCGCATGCTGCAAAAAATAGTATTACCGATAAGCAAAAAGTGGTCAAAAGAAATTTCATACTCAACCTGCAAATATAACCATCTTTGATAGCTTTGTGCAATAAGAATAAAAAAGAGTACTTTTCTTCCGTCAGTTCTAATGCATATTTCGTCAGGTGTTTTATGCAATAAGAATAAAAAAGAGTGCTTTTCTTCCGTCAGTTCTAATGCATATTTCGTCAGGTGCTTTACGCAATAAGAATAAAAATGAAAGCTTTTCTTCCGTCAGTTCTAATGCGTATTTCGTCAGGTGTTTTATGCAATAAGAGTAAAAATGGAAGCTTTTCTTCCGTCAGTTCTAATGCGTATTTCGTCAGGTGTTTTATGGAATAAGAATAAAAATGAATGAGTAGTTGAAAGATTAAAAACTTTTAGAAATCAGCCAATTTTTGTATATTTGCAGTCTAAATATTTTGCCGTCGTAGCTCAGTTGGTTAGAGCGTCTGACTGTGGCTCAGAAGGCCATAGGTTCGAATCCTATCGACGGTACTTTCAATAAAAGCCCTGTCACTTTTTTCAGAAGTGCAGGGCTTTTTGGGTTTGTGAAAATTGATTTGTCTTCTGATCACCGAAGGTATTTGATTAACTTCTTCTAAAACCTTTTTTTGTTATATTGACTGATGGCTTCCTGTTCGGCCTTTTTAATTATTGTTTCTGAATATCTTTACCTGCCAAGAGGAACAGTAATGTATTTCTTCGTTTTAGTTGTTCTTGTCTCTTACATACGATTATTATAATTTTTACACCACTCTTTTTCGAGAATTGATTTATGCAATTATAAATTCTTAAAACAGTAGGGTTAATCCTTTTCTAATAGTCTTTTAAGTTTGTCGCAGAAATCCAACAATTTGCTTTCTAATTCTTCATATGGAACTGTCTTACAATAATGATTATTGCTTTTGCCGAACTTAAAGCCAAAACTCTCTAAATTAAGATCCGTATTTCTATTTTCTTTTTCTTCAACATTATTATAAAAACTTAGCTCAAACTCATCACTATTTTTCAAATATCTAACATCTAATTTGTATTCTTTGTCCTTTAGTTTGAAGCCATCCAGATAAAATCCGGGGTGGCCATCTGTATTTTTTTCTTCAAAATACCAAAACTTCGTAAAGGGTTTATATCTGTCCGGGGCCTTTCGGGTTTCATCTGTTGCGTCTTCCATTTTATTCTCAATGAAAAAACAGTATGTTCTTAACTCGCAGTGGTAAGCCATGAGAACGAATCCTTTTAATAAACGAATATCATTGTCGCTGTACTTTCTAATGGCTGTTTCTTTACAATACTCTATTGCTTGCGGATATTTCAGGAATAAATATTTATAATCCGATTTATTAAAATTTTCATTTTTTATGAAATTGTTAATATTGTCCTCTAAAAGCCGGGGAGAGATTTCTTTCTCTTCCAATTTGTCAACCGCATCTTTTAAAAGGTTAGCATTTTCTCCTTTAAAAAACAGTCTCCAGTTTTCGTTTCTTACTCTAAGACCTCCGGAAGCGCCACTACAAAAAATCAAATCATTTTTATATTCCGGTAAATAAAACTTATCGCAGCAAAGAAGAAAACGCTCTAATATTTTTTTAGGATTTAATCTAATCTCTTCGCTATATAGGGTTGACACTGCATCACTATACTTTATAAAATCCTCCAAACTATATTCATTAGAACCATCTTTTGAAAAGTCCAGTAAGAATTTTATTTGCCCGTAAAAATAAAGATGATTTTCAGCTTGAATTATAGGCTCACACCAATTTTCATCTTTCAATAATCCTAACTTAACTTTCTCTTCCTCAAATTGACTGTTATCAAAAAACGCGTTTTCAACATCACCATTTAACACCGCATCACTGATATTAAATTTATGAGCAGAAAGATTTTGGATCTGTTTTACTGCACTGTTAAAGTTCTCAGGATTTTGAACATAGGTGTTATATATAGTGTTTCTTGTAAATCTCAACCATTGTTGTAACCCTTCTTTCGAAAAATTTTCATCGCTTCTATCATTAATAAAAACTAAAAAAGCATAGTAAAAAGCGGTGTTCCATCTAGACGGAGTAAAAGTATTTTTCTTTAAAAAGAAATCTGTTATATGATCTTCCACAAATGGTTTACAAATTACCCGGTCAAGATCTAATTTATCGTAATTATCATCTTGTTCAAGATATAAAAGTGTGTTAAATGATGTTTCAATGAATCGGAGAGTATCCATGTTAAAGAGAAAAAACTCTTTCTTTTCGCCATTATTATCCCATTGGATAATATAATTCTCTAATGGTATATATGAAATCTTCTTTTCGTCATATGTTTCAACATTTCTGATTTGGTTGTCTAAATCCTTGAATTTTTCGAAAGGAACCTCTGTATTGTTCGCTAAACAATACATAAGAGCTAAATTTTTTATATAATTATAGTAAAAATCATCGAGTCCGTGAAAATCTACATCTGTTTTACGCCAAAAATAGTTTAACCAATCTGTATCTAATTTTTTCCAAAATAACTTAAGCCAATCAGGACCATCAGTGTTGTTATGCTTCTCTTGCAACCAAGATTTAAAATGTTCATAGTCTGACAACTGTTTTCCTCTTGAGTTCATTTTAACATACAATTCGTCTGTTTGATTTAATGAATCTAAGTCCATAAAATCAAAGATAAACGGTAATTTTTCAAAATCAACCTTAGAAAAATCAAAATCAGAATAAACTTGAAACTCTTTTTCAATAGCTAAAAGCATTTCTAACATTCCGCTTACTGTTGTATCTTTATTCCATTTTTTTAAATAAAAATTAGAGTTTTTGATGAGTTCTTTGATGTTAGAATTCAGGTTGTTTTTTTGTTTGTTTTTTAATGTATCTATTGATTTTTTATCCGCTAATTCATTACAGAAAGCTAAAGCAGATTTTCTGTGAATATATTTGAAATTATGCAACCAATCTAAATTGTTGGTTCTTCCTCCTTTGAAATATAAATACCAACACAGAAGGTATAGTGTAGTTAACCTTTGCTGACCGTCCAAAGGAATAAATTTCAAAATTGTTCCGCCGGTACTGTTGGATTGCACATCATCTATTTTTGCATTAATATTTAATTCTAAATTATTTGCATATATTCTCACCGCTTCCAAAATAGAAGTGACAACTTGACGGTTCGATTCTTTAAGCGCTTTTTTTTCTCTACCAACGATTTTACCATAGATAAAACCTAAATGTATTTCTCGGTCTTTTGTGACAGAATTTACGAGGTCTCTTACAAATCGTTTTCTTATATAACTAACTTTCTTAGTTGTTCTGCCTTGAGCGTATTCTCGTTGTATTATTGGAATTTCAATAATATATTCATTAATAATTTCGTAAAACGATTTAGTTAAGTTCATCTTTCTCAAAATTTAAAAATTTATTGATAGTTTTCTCCACTAATTCAAGATAGGCTTCTTTATCTCTTATACTCCAATAATCTATTTGAAAAGCGTCTGAATTTGTGGATTTTTTCAAAAATACATATTTCGTACCTATTGGAACATATGTATTTGGATCTATTTTTATATCTTTATCTAAACCTAAGATTATGTCTCTCTTTTTTCTGAATGGTTTATTTCCAACTTTAATGTTTGTAGTTTGGTCTAAAAGGCATAAATTATTGAAATCATCGACATTAAAAAATTCTTCAATTTTCTCAATTATTTCTTTAACTTTCTTTTTACAATCAGTTTTTCTTTTATTGTCTATTAGTTTATTTAAGTCCGCAAGTAATGGCTTAATAATCTCTTGATTCTTTTCGCTTAAATCTTTGTTCGCTGAAACATCAATTAAGTTTTCGATATCATTTTTGAAATTTTCGAACTCCTCAAAAGACTCCAGTCCATTATCATTTTGTGCAAGTATATGTTCAATATTCCATCTTTTAGTTTCGTAAAATCGATAAAAAGGAAAGTATGTTTCTAAGTCTTCTGTTTCAGTAAGTGCAATGTTATAGAGAAAAAGTTTTTTAAACACAGCATTATCACCATACTTCATTTTTTCAAATTTGTATTTATCTTTAGAAAATTCTTCGTTTATTAGTTTGCGCAAATTATCTCTAAACATTGTTTTAGTACTTGCTCTTTCGGCGATTTCTAATACCTTTGATAAATTATAATCCGTAAGGTGAATAATCGTACCGACCAAATGATAAGATGTTCGGTCAAAAAACCATTCTTCTAAATTGTTGTATAGCTGTGTTATTCTTCCCCAATCAGGTTTATCTAACTGTGAATCATCTTTGAAATCTTTTTCAAACTTTCGGTAGTTGTAAAATTTATCTTCACTTTTACCAAACCCATTGTGTAATTGAAATAATAGGTTGATTTTATTGGCTATGTTTTCATCATTTTTATTATTCGAAACAAATTGCCAGAATTTTTTATCACTCATCTGATGACTAATAAGATTCCAGTCGTCCGCAAATTGATTTTCTTCATATTGGCGTTCAAAAGTATCAGTCGTTTTAGCAATATCCAGCACAAATAGTGCCTTGATTAATTCCGCCTGCTCCAGTTCAATTTTACCTTCATTAAAATTAATAAATTTTTCAATGATTTGTTTTTTGTCAGATTGATCATCTTCAACATACCAAATTACTTTGGTTCTACGACATAATTTATCTTTAAACTCTTCGTTTTCTTCATTCGTAAATTGATAGAACCAATTTTTTATGACAACATAGTTCTTATAGAAATAAAAATTATCGACAGTGTTTATTTCCGGAATATCTTTCATAATATTCTCTTTCCAAAACTTAAGTATTTCATTATCAATTTCACCAAAACTATCCATTTCCTTTTTAATATTCAATACAGGAAATTGTAAGGTCGGAATACTTTCAATGAATAGGTTAATACCACTTTCTTCCGTTCCTCGGGTAGTATATAAAAGTTGAAAGTTTTGTGATTCGAAAAACATAAGAATTAACGAAATAGTAGTAATTCTTTGTTGCCCATCTATCAATTCATAAGTTGAATCGTTAATTTTTTTTATAACTAATGGCTGTAAGCAGTAAAATGATTCCTTTTCGGCAGTAAAATCATTAATATCAGTGAGAAGACTAAAAACCTGATCAGTATCCCATCTATATCCTCTTTGGTAGGCGTCGATTTCGAAAGTGAAATCTAACAATCCTTCTATCGTTTTTAAATTATTATTCATTATGTCCATGTATTAACCAATCTGATTCTTCATGTTACCAGTTATTGCCTTCAACCTTTATTAATTTGTTTTATTTGCTTTGGGTTTTGTTCTATAGCTTTTATTCTCATACCCATATTTCTCACTCCTTTATTGGACATAAAAATCGCGTTGTGGAGTGGCTCATCAGAGAATGAGTTACAAACCGATACTAACCTCAGGTTCACCCTAATATTTTAAAAATCTTGATACGAAAGATAAAATTTTTTAATAGAGCATCATAATTAGAGCAGGTCTTCTTTGATTTTGCAACTTTCTGAACTGATTAGAAAGTGATTCAACCGAGTTTGATTTGTGAAAACGCAAAATATAGATGAAATAACCTATTTTCGTGTTGTTTTTGAAAGTATCTATCAAGTTCGTTGTGTAGCAACCCAAACTAATCGCAGAGGAGAAAGCAAACATGCTCGGGAGACACTCCGGTTTACTCTCTACGATTTTGTTGAAACATTGAACTTTACTTTACATGCCGGGCTTAAAACAATTAAACAAAATTTCTTAATATTGAAAAAAGCGGAATTAAGATTTCCCTAAACAACCGTCTCACAACACCGAACACTCAACCACTTTTCCACCAACTTGTCACCATCTGTAGATAACCATTTGTTATCCCCACAACCCTGGCAGCCCCCATACAACCTTACTGCAAAACCGATTAATCATCCACCGGAACCGGACAAATTTGCAGCATTTCTTTTCGTAAATTTAAACTTATGATTTTTAAAAACCCGGATTGATGAATGAACGGAATGATTCCAAAAAAGATTAAAGGTTTCAGGGATATTGACCCTGAACTGAATGAACTTAGGCAACAAGTGGTAGAAAAAGCGGGGAAAGTGTATGAACTTTATGGCTTCAGGCATTGGGATACTCCGGTTCTTGAATATGCTGAAAACCTCGGAAAATATCTGCCAGATAAAGAAACCGTTGCTGAAGGTGTTTATTCGTTCAGAAATCCGGAAACAGAACCCGTTTATAAAAACGACGGCTCTGAACTAAGGGATGAAAATGACCTCGTGGTGATGGATAACCACCACATCGCTATGCGCTACGATCTGACAGCCCCCTTGGCACGCATGTACGCCGAAGAATTGTTCATTCAATCACTTAAAGGGCAGTTAACCACAAACAATGCACCTCTTTTCAGGCGCTATCAATACGGTCCCGTTTACAGATTCGAAGCAAAATTAGACCCGGGCAGATTCCGGGAGTTCTGGCAGTTAGATTTTGATACAGTCGGCACTGCGGATGTGGCGGCAGATGCCGAAGCCTGTATGGTTTTAAGCGATGCGCTTGAAGCAATCGGTTTGGAGAAAAAATCATTTGTGGTAAGGCTGAACAACAGAAAAATTCTGTCGGGATTTTTGTCGGGAATTGGAATTGCAGGTGAAGAGGATGAAGCTTCCGTATTACGAGTAATAGACAAAATTGATAAAATCGGCATCGATGGAATAACCGCCGAACTTGGAAAAGGGAGGAAAGACTCTTCCGGTGCCGTAATCCCCGGTTTGGGCTTAGAAAACAAAACAGTAAACGCAATTGCCAATTATTTCGAACGATTTGTTGAAGATAAATCGAGAGAATCAACAATCGAAGCGCTATTTTCACTCAACGCCAAAAATGAGAAATTCACCGAGGGTATGGCAGAACTGACCAGAATAGATGAACTGCTAAGAGCCTCGGGCTATGATGAAGAAAAGGTTCTTTTTTCGCCATCAATTGTGCGAGGTTTGGGATACTACACCGGTCCCGTTTACGAAGTTGAATCGCTTTTAACTTTTACCGATCGGAAAGGGAACACCCGCCGTGTAGGTTCAATTTGCGGTGGCGGCAGATACGACGGCTTAGTGGAGCGGCTTCTTGGTATAAAAGTGCCGGCAACGGGGGCTTCAATCGGGGTTGACAGGCTTTGCGAACTGCTGCTTCTTTCCGGTGAGGCGACACTTCAACAAAAGGGAACCGTGTTAATCACCGTTTTTGACGATGAACTAATGGGCGAATACCAGAAAATTTCAGCAGAGCTAAGAAGTGCAGGCATCCCGGCGGAGATTTATTACGGTGCTCAACGGGGGCTTAAGAAGCAAATTGGCTATGCGGATAAGATGAATTCGCCGGTTTGCATTTTGCTCGGCAGCGATGAGTTTGAAAAAGGGGTTGTTACGGTGCGCAACCTCGCTCTTGGAAAAGAACTTTCCGCCACGATTGAAAACAAAGATGAGTGGAAAAGAAAAGTGCAAAAGGAAGTGTCGCGAAATGAACTGGTTGAAACCATCAAGGAGATGTTGGGGAGAAAATAAAGAGACGATTTGGAGATTAAAAAATGATAAAAAATAAAACACTTTATATCGACGGTAATTCATTGACAGTTAAGGATGTTTACACCGCTTCTGTTAACCGGTTAAAGGTAGAATTAACACCGGAAGCACGCACTGCGGTAAGTAGATGTCGGGAAAAACTGCTTAAACAGATTGAAAACAACCCTTATGAAAAAATTTACGGCGTAAATGTGGGGGTTGGTAATCTTAAAGACACATTTATCGATCCGTGCGAAGCGGCAACATTTCAGGGAAAATATATAAAATCGCACAGTTGCGGAACAGGCGAACCACTCCCTTCGCCGGTTGTAAGGGCAATGATGATAATCCGCCTGAACTCATTCGCACAGGGGGTTTCGGCAATGGCGCCTGAAACTGTGGAACTCTTGGAAGCCATGTTAAATAACGATGTTATCCCCGTTGTATTGACTGAAGGCTCCGTTGGTGCAAGCGGTGATTTGGTGCCCCTTTCCATGATTGCCGGTGTTATGATCGGTCTGCCCGAAGCACACGCTTGGCACAATGGTGAGTTGCTGCGAGCACCGGAAGCACTGCAAGCAGCAGGTTTGGCACCCGTGAAATTGGGTTTTAAAGAAGCAATGGGTCTCACAAACGGCACAAATTTCATGTCAGCCAACTCAGTTTTTGCTTCCGTTGAGGCGCATAACTTGTTGGAATTAGCCAACTTAGCGGCTGCGTTTTCAACCGAAGCTATAAGGGGTGAAAAAGATGCGTTTTCAGAATTTTTAGCTTCCAAGAGGCAACATGAAGGGCTTGTATATGTTGCAAAAGAGATACGGGAACATTTGGAAGGTTCATTAAGAACCACTCCGGCAGCACAGAAAGTGTGCTTTACAGGGCAAAGTCCCGCTTCCGCTACCGAAAGAGTACAGGACCGATACAGCTACCGAGCCGTGCCTCCGGTACACGGTGCCGCGTGGGAGGCACTTCAAAAATTTGATAAAGTTTTGGAAATTGAGATTAATTCCGTTACCGATAATCCTTTGTTTGAAGACTGCTCCGCAGGGTTGAAATTTCACAGCGGTTCAAATTTTCACGGGCAGCCATTAGCAAATGTGATTGATTATCTGAAACTTTCGTTAACCTCACTTTCGCTTATTTCTGATAAAAGATCTTTCTCTATGCTATGCAAACATTTGAGTTTTGGTTTGCCTTCCAACCTCGCTGTTGCGCCGGAGAAAGGGGATTCGGGTTTGATGTTGGCGCAGTATGCGGGAGCAGCCAGAGCAGGGGAAAACCGTGTGCTTTCTAACCCTGCCTCTGTGATGTCCCTTTCTACTTCTGCAGGGCAGGAAGATTTTGTTTCAATGGGAAGTGTCGGTGTTTTGCATTTGTTGAAGGTTTTGGATAATCTTAAAACTGTTCTGTCAGTTGAGCTTCTTTGCGCTTTGCGTGCGCTTCAGATGACCAACAACAAACCCGGTTTCTTAGTAGGTGAACTTGCTACGCTTGGCAAAGGAACGGGAGCACTATTTGAAGAACTTAATAAATTGCTTCCGCTGCCTGATGGCGACACTTATGTAGCCAATGAAATGGAAACGCTACGGGAGTGGGCAGATCGTAGGATTTGAGCATTTTACCGGGTCACGGGGCAAAGTGATAAAAAGGGAGCCGTGAACGATACAATTTTTAAGAGTTTCTAAGCATGATATCATTTTTAAGAGCCTCTGAACACGAAAAAGTTTTTTGAGAGACTTGGAAAAAGATAAAATTTTTTGAGTGGTTTCTCTGAAAGAAAGGGAAAAAATAAAAACGAGGATTTAAGAAATAAAAGAATATTCCGGAAATCTTTCGAGGAAGCCAACTTTTCCCTGAAGCCCACCGGTATGGCAGACTAAAACCCGGTCACTCTCGTTAAAATAGCCTTTGCGGGAAAGTTCCGAAACGGCAAAAAACACCTTACCGGTGTAAACGGGGTCGATTTTAATGGGGTAAATATTTTGAAACTCGGAAATAAAGTTTAACAGTTCCGGTTTAAACTTTGCATATCCCCCAAAGTGGTAGTCTTCAATCACCTTTAAGCGTTTAATCCCGGCGGAATTTTCATTTTCAAGAAAATTTTTAACAGAATCCATCACATAGCCGAAATCCTTCAAAACCGGAACTGAAAGCACCTGTAAACCATTCAACCCCATTTTATCGGCTGCCAGTAATATGCCCCCGACAGTGCCACCTGACCCGGTTGCTGTTACTATATGGGAAAAATCAGCAGCGTCTTGCGGCAACATTTCACCTGCGCCATAGAAACCTAAGTAGTTGCTGCCACCCTCGGGCACTGCATAAAAATCACCAAACAGCCGTTGAAGTTCTACAATATAATCAGGTGAGTAACGCCGGCGATACTCTGAACGGGTTACAAAATGCAACTGCATTCCAAATTTTTCAGCCTCTCGCAAAGTAAAAGAAAGCACCAAAGGTCGCTCGCCCCTGATTACACCGATGGTTCTTATTCCAAGCAAGTAACCGGCTGCAGCAAGTGCGTGAATATGGTTTGAAAAAGCCCCTCCGAAGGAAAGGATTGTCTCCTTTCCCTCATCAAGGCATTTTTTAATATTCGGTTTTAATTTATACCATTTATTTCCCTGCACAAGGGGATGATTCAACTCGAAGCGCTCAACGGCAAAATTCCCGGTGGGGAAGAGAGAGCTTCGCAGAAGTGGGGTTCTCGGAATTTTAATCTGAGAACCCTGAAAATTAATCCGGAAATCCGGGGGAACCCGGGAACTCTGAAAACCCTTAGAACCCTGAAAAAACTCAGAGCCCTTAGAACCCTGAAAAAAGAGATCAATACCCGCGGACTTTATCTCTTTCAATTGCTTTCACGCCTTTTGTCATCCAATCCGGAGCAGCAGTTCCTTTCAGGTAATGGTCGAAGAACTGCATCATTCTTATGCTTAAATCTACACGGTTTCCCCAACTTGTCTCCTTTAGGTTGTGAACATCGCCGGTATAGTTCAGAAGCCAGACGGGTTTACCCAAACGGCGCAAACCGGTGAAAAGCTCGATCCCTTGGTACCACGGCACCGCATCATCTTTATCGTTCGACATTATCAGAAGTGGTGTGTTCACTCGGTCCAGATAGAATAATGGGCTGTTTTCGATGTATAATTCAAGTTTATCCCACAATGAGGCGCCAATTCTGCTTTGCCCTTTTTCATACTGGAACTCGCGCACCAAGCCGGAGCCCCACCGGATACCGCCGTAAGCACTCGTCATGTTTGAAACGGGAGCCCCCGCCATAGCGGCTTTATAGAGGTTGGTTTGGGTGATTAAATATGCGGTTTGGTAGCCGCCCCAACTTTGCCCCTGCAAACCGATTCTATCCCGGTCGATAAAGGGAAATTGGTCAATCATCTCTAAAGTACCGCCAACAATGCAGTTATAAGCGCTTTTTCCGGGAAATCCTTCCTGATAGACGATATCGGGAATAAAAATCACATAATCGTTTCCCGCATAAAAACTTGGGTTGATAATCGAACGACTGGGGCCCGGTGTCCAATAGCGGTATCTGTTTTCGGAATATTTTTCGTAATAATAAACCAACATTGGGTATTTTTTTGAAACATCCAAATTATCGGGCACATACAGCAGACCTTCCAACGGCACCCCGTCGATACTGTGATATTTAACCAACTGTACATTTGCCCAGTAATAATCTTTCTGTTGCGGATTAATATCTGAAATTTTAACCGGTGTGCTGAAACCGTGAGAAAAATAAACATCGGGGGATTCCGAAACTGATTCTCTGCTAAAGATTACATCGTTACTATTTTCAGCTTTCAGTATCCAGGTATAGAAATTCGGAGTTTTGATCAACTGAACGGTTTTCTTCTCTTTTGGAGAATAAGCCGCAAAACCGCTTTCTTTCGTCACTTTGTCGAAAATTCGGAAATAGATATCGTCATTTTTTGCAAACCAGGGCTTTTTTCTGTTCAAAATGAGGGCTCTGAACTCCGTTTTTGAATTGGCGCCGTTTGTTATATTAATCGGTTTGTTTTTTCCGTTTGCATCCGCTAACCAGACATCAAACTGCGAGTAAATCAGCACTTCAGAATCATCTTCGGACCATCCGCCGATACCATAAGCACCGGGAAGAGCCGGCACATCATTTTCAACATCCCAAATTGGGGCATCAATTCCATTTGAAATTTGGTTCTTTTGGTTTGTGTTGTTATTCCACGAATACCATGTGGAATCATTTACATCGTACCAAACAATAAAATTGCCGTGCGGCGAAATGTTTTTATATTGCGAATTTTTCTGAGCTACAAGCGTTCTTTTTCCCGTTCTCATATCAACAGAATAGATATCGGAATAAAAATCTTCCCATGAGCCAAGTTGCTGATAGCCGATTGAAGAGGTGCCCATTGCAAAGTTGTTATCCGTTAAAGTTGAATAACTCACCGATTCAATCAAAGAATCTGTTAATTGAACTGCATTTTTCTGATCAAAATCATAAACAAAGAGAAAAGTTTTCTTCTTTTCTTTGTTTAATTCCACATTTTGCTGAGTTTGAAGAATCGGGTCGTGCCAGCTCCAAACCTCAACATTTGGTTTTTCTTCATCCAGAAGGGTTTCATCGGGTTCTTTTTCAAGGGCTTTGGCAACCCCATAGAACAACCTTCTGCCTGATTCCGAAAAATTAAGATCGTAGTTTTGCGAAACTCGCATGCCCGGGGGAAGTGAA
Organism: Ignavibacteriaceae bacterium; assembly: GCA_008933765.1. Taxonomy (GTDB): domain Bacteria; phylum Bacteroidota; class Ignavibacteria; order Ignavibacteriales; family Ignavibacteriaceae; genus UTCHB3. Next base: position 57,970 of record WBUK01000002.1, read on the forward strand.
GCGCTGACTGAATCAATCAGAACGGTAGGTTCAGTTTTACCTTTTTCCAACAAGTAAAGGTTAAAATTTTTAGCATTCTCTAAGGTATCAGAAGAGAACAAAAATGCTAATTTCTTTCCGTCATCCGAAAGCACAAGAGACTTTACAACACCATTCAGTTTAAGTGTATCTGAAGAAAGTGAGTGAACATTCACCCTTACCACATAGCTTATATCAACTGAATCATCCACAAATGAAATGAAGGCAAAATTAAGACCATCTTTGGCGCAGGTGTAGCTTTCCACATTTTCATAGTGAAGTTCCTTTCCTGTCAGTGGGTTAGCAACAACGAATTTGGTGCCCTCTTTTTTTCCTTTTGATGCCGGTTTTTCGTCTGTTTTGGCTTTAATTGAAGTGTCGGGTACAGCACCGGAAGGCTCAGTTTTTACCAACGAAGAATCGGGTGAAATTTGGCTTGAATCAGGTGCCGAGGTTGAATCTTTTGATTTATCTTCTTTTTTCTCAGGCTTTTCTTTATCAAAGAGATAAGCAAACCAGCCGGTTGACTGCTCAGGAAGCTGAAATGACTTAATGTTCGAAAATTTTTGGAAAGTTTCTGCCTCAGTCAGATAAATCACCAAAGAATCTTTTGGCAAATCATCTTTTTTAACCTTTTTTAGGTTAGCAGATTTCAGTGTGTCGAAACCGGGTTTTATAAGTGCCACTACATACTCGCCACCAGCGGATATCTTTGCACCTTTCCCGCGGGGAATTGTAATCGTTTTTCCCGCGTCCTTATCAAATATATTTAGCGTGCCGTCTTTTCGGAAAGAGTTTACTTCGAAAAGAATGAATTTTCCATCTTTCGAAATTTGAGGTGCTTCTATTCTCTTCCAAAGATCGTACATGTTGTGGTCAGGATGTTTTTTTCCCTGTGCAAACGCTACGGTTGAAAGAAAGAGAATAAAAAATAACACCGGTTGGAATTGATATTTTCGGTTCACAATATTACCTGAGAATTGATGATACAGATTTGTTAAAATAGTAAAAGTCTAATTTAAGGTTTTTCTTCGGAAATCGGGTAAGAAAATGAAGTGAATTTGGCGCCGTTTCATAGAAGTGGGTATGGAGCGCTCTTCAAACATAGACTTTAAACCAATTACACAAATTTTTTACGCTCTTATGTTTACCGGGTGGGATGTTCCAAAAGTTACCCTTAGGGGTGTTCAAATTAGATCCACCACTTTTGCTTCAATTGTTTTTACGAGGGAAGTTGGTTCTAAAATGATCTGGGTTCCGCGTTCACCGGCACTTACAGAAATTTGATCAAACAAAAAAGCTGTTTCATCAATAAAACTTGGGTAATGTTTTTTCATTCCGATGGGGGAGCAGCCTCCGCGAATGTAGCCGGTTAGGTCAAAAAGCTCTTTAACCTTAACCATTTCAACTCTTTTGGAGCCGGAGGATTTTGCGGCTTTTTTCAAATCAAGTTCATAAGGTCCGGGGATTATAAACACGAAAATCTTATTCGCTTCATTTCGGGCAACCAAGGTTTTGAAGACAGTGTCGGGGTCCAAACCCACCTTTTTTGCAACTGAAACGGCATCTAATTCTTCTTCGGAAACGGGGTAAGAAATGGTGTTAAATTTGACGCCCATACGCTCCAACAAACGAATTGCATTGGTTTTAGACATAGCTCTGTAAAAATAAACAAAAAAATGATTTAAAAAATGTTCCCAAAAATTAAAGCACAAAATAACAAAAAGTGGAGCGAATTGAATTAATTCGGATATAAATTGTGTTTCCTTTGTAGTAAACGGAACAATTCATTATAACAATCGGAACAATCCTATTCAAAAAACGAAACAATCCTTTTTAACAAACGGGACAACCCAATGAAACAATCGGAACAATCCCATTAAGCAAATAGAACACTTCATTGCAACAAACAGAACACCCCTATGAAACAAACGGAGCAACAAAAGTGTACAAAGTCAAACAAATGAGATGTTTTTATCTTGTTTGCACAGCGGGATTTTCGTATCTTGGTTAGTTCATTCCGCATTTTTAAAAAAACATAATTTAACTCATTTCTGTCTAAAAGGAGACCCTAATGAAACTAATTTCTCTGAGACTAATAGCCCTGTTCTTTATAGCTGTAATGTTTGCAGGTTGTCTCACTGTTGATAAAAAAGAATATTCCTACAAACTAAACTCAGACGGTTCAGGTGAAGGATGGATTAAGTTTTACAATATCCAATCATCAAGCAGCGATGAAGAAGATGCAACATTGAAAGATTTTGCTGAACTGATTGATGATTATGTTAAAGGTTCTAAATTTGAAGAAGATAACCCTGCGCTTCAAGTTACTTCGAAAGAAGTGTTTGAAGAAGGCGGCAAATTGAACGCTTTGGTTAAATTTAAATTTAGCGACATTTCCAACATCAATTTCCTGTATGACGCAAAATGTAAGTGTGCCCCTATTTACTATTCAATGGCCGGATCATTTAGTGAATCTTATGAATCTTCAAATGGTGAATACCTTGGAGAAACCAAAAGTATTCAAGTGATTAAATGGCCCGGGGACACGAAAGAATTTAAATTCACTACAACAGTTAATTCTGACGAAAAGGCTACAAGTCTTCTTAATCAATATAAAGCCTGGAAAGCCGACCAGAAATAGAATTTTCTAAAAACTTGGAGGAAGGTAGAATGTTAAGGAACATCGTTTTTTCCGTAGTAATACTATTTACTACAACTGCCTTAATCGCACAAAGCTATTCGGGGCCTGCTGCAGGTTCAAAAACCGGCGGTGTACTTGTTACTACCGATAGCTATGGAATGGTACCCACCGGAGTGCCACCAAAGCCGGAAACCATTAAAAACAAGTTCAGCTACAAACCTGAACCTGTTTATATTGAGGCTTATCAAGGCATGTACGATCCGATGAAATTTTATTTCGAGGATAAAAATGCCGGCGTTGAAAGCATTGATACTACTCATGCTGTATTGACTAAAAATTTCCAAGGGTTAACTCAAACCAACTCGATTCCCCCCGACCCCTATGTGGCGGTTGGTGCAGGGTACATCGTGGCTCAGGTGAACAGTGATTTTGGAATTTTTGACATGAACGGTAACCTGATTAAAAGAATTAATGCCGACCAGTGGTTTGGAACAACAATCCAAAATCCCGGTGCATTTGACCCAAAAATCTTCTACGATCATTACGATAAAAGATGGGTTCAGGTGTGGTTGGATCAAAGAGATAGCCCGGCACGCGGCTTCCTTCTTTTCTCGGTTTCAGAAGATTCTATTCCATTAGGAAGGTGGTATAATTTCGCAATCCCCACTGATGTGAATGGTAACGCTCCTTCCGGTAGTTGGATGGATTATCAGGGGGTTGGGTTTGATGATGATTGTATTTACATCACAGGAAGTCAATTTACTTTTTCTTCCACTTTCCAATATTCAAAAATCAGAATATTTCCGAAAGCACCATTTTACTCAAACGATGTGAATGCTACAATTACCTGGAACGACCTTTACGATATCAAATATCCTTCACCTGGTCCCACAAACCAAAGGATATTTCACTTGAGGCCCACGGTATCATATACCCACGATCCTTCAAAATACTACTTTTTGTATGTGCCCGGTGGCTCAAATTTTATGGCACTCTACTGGGTAGAAAACCCATTGACAGCTCCTGTTTTGAAAGGTACTACCGTTCCGACGATGTCATATCAAAGTCCGCCGAATGCTAATCAGCTTGGCGGAGGGTCGCCTGCATTATCCGTAAACGACGGTGAATTACAGTTCGAGCCAATATTCCGCGATGGCTATATATGGGCAATGCACTCGATTAAAAATCCTTCATCTGCGGCTAACTCTGCTTTACACTATGTAAAGATTAACACGACGAGCAAAACACTGGAAGAACAGGCGGTTCTGGGTGCACCGGGATACTGGTATTTCTTCCCGGCTTTGGCTGTGGATAAATATCAGAATGTGGCGGCTACCTTTGCACGATCTGCAAATACTGAGTATGTCGGTGCTTTTTACTCTTCCAAAGCGGTGGGTGAAACGGGTTTCGAATACAGTGCGCCTCTTCAAACCGGCAAAGCTAATTATGTGAAAACATTCGGCACCACAAGAAACCGCTGGGGCGATTATATGGGCATTTGGTTAGACCCACGGACGGAGACTGAATTTGTGCTTTTTACTGAATATGCTTCAGCATTAAACACATGGAGTACATGGGCAGGTATTCTTAGAGTTGAACCGTACGACGGAACTGTTGCCTTTATTGATAAAACCGCACTGAATTTTGGTGAGGTCGAAAGGCAAACAACAAGTCATACGGAAACTTTCACAATAACCAGCTTTGGAACCGATCCGTTGGTTATCACCGATATGCACTTCAATACGAACAACTTTAGAATCAATACGACGATTTCGTATCCCTTCACTCTGGACCCGAACAGAGCGATGGATATTGAACTGACTGCTGTTCCTGAAGATTTGGGAGTAATCAGTGATACCTTAGTGGTTGTTTCAAACAATAACGAAGTGCTTCAGGTACCTCTTACCTTAACCGGTTACGATATCATTCCTACGGAAGAAAAAGCAATGTTTGCTCTTTCCGGTGGTAATGCTGATAATAAATTGTTCTATCTCCGAACAGGAAATGGCGTGCCCACAGAAATAGGGGCAACAAACATTAACTCTATGCTTAGCATTGCAGTTAACCCTAAAACAAAAGTAATTTACGGGTTAAGAAACGCAAATCCGATGGAAATAGTAAGAGTTAATTCGAGCGGAGGAGATGCGCACACGCTCTTCAAAGCTTCGGTAACTGAGTTGACTTCAATTGCTTTTGATACTTCAGGAAACCTGTATGCTTCAGCAAAAAATGGTAAAATTTTTGCTGTTAGTTTAACAGACTCATCCATGGTTGAAAAAGTTACTTCCCAGGCAGCAACTCAATCGATTGCGTTTCACCCGCAAACGAATGAGCTTTACGCATCGCTGTTCAGAGCTATTGGTTCGCCTAAAGATGTAATTTTTAAGATTAATCTTACCAACGGCGATACCACAAAATTGGGTCAAACCGGTTTCGGAGTTGTTACAACTGATTTAGAGTTCGACGATCAGGGTATATTATATGGTTTGAAAGCTGCTACAAATCAACCGGCAGATTTGGTTACTTTAAACCTGAATACAGGTGCCGGTACAGTTGTTGGTTCAACAGGAGTTGTAGGTATGGTTTCTCTGTCGTTTAACTATAACGGAACTGTTACCGATGTTAAAACTCCGACAACGCTTCCCGTTGCGTTTTCATTAGGGCAGAATTACCCGAATCCTTTCAACCCAATCACAAAGATTGACTACAGCCTGCCTCAAGCGGCGAATGTGAAAATCACAGTTTACAACCTGCTTGGCGAAGTGGTTAAAGTCCTTTTTGATGGTTTTAACGAAGCGGGTACATATTCCACTTATTGGAATGCGGATGATGCCGGCGGTCAGAAACTCACCAGCGGAATTTATTTCTATGAACTGAAAGCGACTACTTTGAGTGAGCAGCATTTCAGCGATATTAAGAAAATGATACTGCTTAAATGATATAACCCGTTTTTAAGCCCGTGAAATCATCTTTCACGGGCTTTTTTTTTGTGTATTCTTGATTATTATCTGCTGAAATTTCAAATAAAAATGTTATATTTAGTTTTTAAACAAGATATTTAATGAACACGAAATAAATTTTAACCGACAATTTAATTTACTATTTGGCATTTTATGATTTTAGAAACTTTAAAAGGAGACGACAGCGATATCCTGATTTATTCGGAGAATCGTTTTAGTTTTGAGAATAATTTTAGAATGATCCGCAGAAATATCGGGTTGAATAATCCGATACGCCTGCATTATAACGAAGTTTGCTCTTATGTGAACGATTCACAACCTAAGACTTTGGTTGCTTACAGATTGTTGACTAATTTGGACAATTTTGATATTAACTATGTGAAGTATGGGCAGCAAATTGTGATCGACTCTGTAAGAGAGGTGATTTATTTCGACCCAATTTTTTGCATTAAAGAGATGGAAGATAACGGATTCCTGAATGATGACCCCGATCTTCGTTTTAGAATACAGCAAGTGGGACTTAGATGGAAAAGAGAATTTGACGGGCTTTCTGAATTTGAAGAGTCTTATTCGTTTGATCTGGAAGCTACTGAGATTCAGAATCAGAACGATCGTTCGCTCGCTGAATTACTGTGTGCTTTCGATGAAATCAACTTCGACCAAGTGGTTGATTTGGCAACTAATGAGACTATTCATTCACCTTATGTTGATAATTCAAATCATTCTTCGAGAGCGAGAACATCATCAGCAGAATCAAAGTTTAAACCTTTAAGTTCTGATGATCTTGGCTTCAAAAAGAGAAGCACCGATGGAGCTCAAACGACCGGTGCTTCCTCTAAACCGGGGCGCATTACGGGCTTGTTTGAAGAGGATTCTATGTATGATCCTGTTCAGGCAAGCAGACGCGTGAATATGTTTGAAGCCGGAAACAAAACGGCTGAGAATAAACCGGGGAGTTTTGCCTCCGACTCCGATCAAAAAAATGCGAGATTTGCAGTTTTAGGTACCGGAAGGCAAAAATCGGTGTACAGAACCACTCAGGTGCTTGGGCGTTCGCAACAAAGCAGTGAAGCCGGGAAGGGTAGCCGTTCACTATTCTCTGCATTTCTGGAAAAGAAAAGGGCAGAAATCATCTCGCACCCTGAGTCAGATGCCGAAATTCGGGATGATATTAACAGCTCAATGAGAGAATTTGCAAACAACAGGGAAAATCGCTTTGTCGTTTTGAAATTGAAGAAGAAATAAATCTGAATAGATTAATTGAGAAAAAGGCTGTCCGAAAGTTTATTTCGGGCAGTTTTTTTTTGTTGTATATTTTGGTTATCAACTCCCCGGCGTTGGTAAGGATATTAATAATTGGTAAACATTGCTGTAGAGCGCGAGGGAATAGTTCCCGCCAATCTTTGGGCGGTAATAATGAATGTAACTATCTACCTGTCAAATTCTATCTTCAGGATCTTCAGGTTCTTCTCCTCTTACATCGTTGATGTTGAAAATGGATGAAAACATATCCTTAAATTCAAATTTATCGGAAAGGCTAAATTTGCTCAGGAGCGAAAACTCGCTCATACCGTGAAGCAGAAACTCAGCAAACAGAAATTGCTCTTCTTTACCGATGCCGGCAACATATTTTTTAACTATATTTAACAGACCGGGAACTTCTTTTAACAATTTTTGAAAATCTGCCTCTTTCAGATTGTTTTTAACATCTAAAGTATTTCCTTTTGCGAACCAATCAAGAACCTCGGAATAAACCAATTTACCTGTATCTTTTTTCCCTTTTTTCTCCGGTGAGGGGAAGTATCGCAAGAATATAGTACGAATAGCTTTAGAAATCAACAGATGCGCTACAGTGGATGAGCCTTCCTGTTCGCCCTCATAAACCAGCTCAATTTTCCCGGTTATGGATGGAATCACGCCGTACAAATCACCAATTCGTGCATTAACTTTCACTTCTCTGTTGGAAAGCGCCCTTAACTCGGCGGTGCTGAACAGATTTTCGTACCCTGAAATGGTTAATCGAGCGGAAACACCGCTTTTTTCATCAATATAATCACTTTTTCTCGCTTCAAAAGCAATTTGTTCAATCAAATCTTCAAGAAGTGGCGAGCAACTTACTGCTAACTTTTGCTCTTCGTGCACACGGGCTTCCTGTTGCGTAATTGCTTTTGCAACGGAAAGCTCTTTCGGATAATGAGTTAAGATTTGGCTGTCTATTCTGTCTTTTAACGGCGTTACGATAGAACCGCGATTTGTATAATCTTCAGGATTAGCTGTGAATACAAATTGAATGTCAAGCGGGAGCTTCATTTTGAACCCGCGAATTTGAATATCTTCTTCCTGCAATATGTTGAAGAGGGCAACCTGAATTCGTGCCTGAAGATCGGGTAGCTCATTTATCACAAAGATCGACCTGTGGGAACGGGGGATTAGACCGTAGTGAATAACTCTTTCATCAGAATAAGGGAGCTTCAATGCAGCTGCTTTTATAGGATCAACATCGCCAATAAGATCGGCAACCGACACATCCGGTGTTGCCAATTTCTCAGTATATCTTTCCTCCCGGTGAACCCATGTAATTTCAGTATCTTCACCATAAGTTAGAATTTGCGCACGGGCAAAAACAGAAACCGGATTAAATGGGTCATCCATCAACTCACTTCCGGCAACAACAGGGATGTATTCATCGAGTAAGTTAACTAAAGTTCTTGCGATTCGTGTTTTTGCCTGACCGCGCAAACCCAACAGCAATATATTGTGTCTGGATAAAATAGCCGTTTTCAGATCGGGGATAACTGTATCGGAGTAGCCATGAATACCCGGAAATGCCTCCTTACCCGATTTAAGAAAAGAGATCAGGTTTTCTCTCAGTTCATTTTTAATAGATTTTGGTTTATACCCGTGTGCCTTAAGCTCACCAATGGTTCTAATTTCTTGTAATTTCATTCTGTAAATTGCATTGTTCTTAATTATAATTTCTATGTACTGTTTTTGACCTTACACTAATATAGAAAAATTAAAGGGCTTAAAGTTACTCATGTATTGCAAACCATACTGAATAGGCAAAGCAGAGCAAATAATATTACACCTATCTATCTTAGTGCTAAAACATCTGTCTTGGTGCCAACTTAGCGCCATTAATTTTATCTTAGTGCCGGAGAAAGTATCTTAGTGCCACCTTAGTGCTTTTATTGTTAACTTAATGCCGAAAAAAATTTATTGCTATCTAAGTGCCGACACTTCCCAATTTGATTCTATCAAACCGAATAAAATCTGCCGGGTGCAGCCTAATCTCCATCTAAATGCAGTCGATTTATCTTACTCTTTTGCGCCTGTTTTTAATAAAGTCTTCAAAAACATATTGCCCTAAGCCCTGCAGATCGCTGTAGAAGGCTCTTCCGTTATTCACTTCGGTAAATTCACGCACGAAGCGTTGCAGATATGGGTCGGATGCAATCATAAAAGTAGTAATCGGTATTCCTTTTTTTCTTGCTATTGCAGCCTGGTCAAGAGTTTTGTTAACAATTTTACGATCGAACCCATACGCATTTTTATAATACCTCATACCGATTTTCAGGCAGGTTGGTTTTCCGTCGGTTATCAAAAAAATTTGTTTATTAATTGTTTTTCTGCGTTTTAGAGTTTCCATAGCCAATTCTAAACCTGCAACAGTATTCGTGTGGTAAGGACCAACCTGAAGGTAGGGAAGGTCCCTGATCTGCACCGGATGAGCGTCGTCTCCGAAAACAATAATATCGAGAGTGTCTTTTGGGTATTTCCGTGTAATCAATTCAGCCAGTGCCATTGCCACTTTTTTAGCCGGTGTTATGCGGTCTTCTCCGTACAAAATCATCGAATGAGATATGTCAATCATTAAAACGGTGGAAGTAGCGGCTTTAAAATCTTTTTCCTGAATTTCGAGGTCGCCCTCTGTTAGTCTGAAGTCATCTAATCCATGGTTAATTTGCGCGTTTTTCAACGACTCCGTCAGATCAATTTTATCAAGCGTATCTCCAAATTGAAATTCTCTTCTTTCAGCAGTTAGTTCATCCCCAAAACCTGTGAAAGGTGTTCTGTGGTTGCCAAGATTGCCCCGTTTCAGCTTACCGAAGATTTCCTCTAAAGCTTGTTTTCTGATGGTTTTCTCAGATTTTGCAGTTGGGTGTAAGGCACCGGTTGCACGATCTTCGTTTATATATCCCAACTTTTTCAGGTCATCAATAAAGTCACCAACACCGTATTCAGGCGAGGTTAGGTTGTAGTTTCTGTCAATTTGGTTCAACCACTCGAGTGCTTGCGCCACATCTCCGGATGAAATAGTGAGCAACTGCAGAAAGATATTCAATAATTCGTCAAACTGCGCATCCTTCAAAAGAGGCGGAACATATTTAGTAAACTTAAAACCGTTCATAATTCAAAAAACACAATCTGAGCGTCAAAGGTTCAGGCTTTAAAATGTAAAAAAAAGAGGCTACAGTTCTTTTTGCAGCCTCTTTTGATGGTAAAAATGTCAGAAATAATTTTTTTTGTAGTTTAAGGAAGCTTATTTCCTTGACTCAAACACCTTGTCAATAAGTTGATATTCAACTGCCTCTTCCGAAGTCATAAAATAATCGCGATCGCAGTCTTTGGTAATCTGTTCAACTGATTTTTTCGTGTGTTTCGAAAGAATATCGTAGAGTGTATCTCTCGTTTTCATCATTTCTTTAGCCTGGATTTCAATATCGGAAGCCTGACCGGAAATGCCGCCTGCCCACGGCTGGTGAATCATAATCTTAGAGTGAGGCAGAGCTGACCGTTTTCCGTCTGTACCGCCTGCAAGAAGCACTGCGCCCATACTTGCAGCCAGCCCAACGCAGATAGTTGCCACATCCGGCTTAATAAAACGCATGGTATCGTAAATAGCCAAACCTGCAGAAACACTTCCGCCCGGTGAATTGATGTAAAGATGAATGTCTTTTGTTGCATCTTCAGCCTCTAAAAAAATCAACTGTGCAATGGTTAAAGAGGCAACATGATCGTCGATTGCGGTTCCGAGAAAAATGATTCTTTCCCGCAAAAGGCGGGAGTAGATATCCATTCCTCTTTCACCGCGGCCCGTCTGTTCAATAACATAGGGGATCAACTGGTTGTATATCTCAATTTTACTGCTCATAATCTAACTTTCAAATTTTCCTTATCTTTAATCATTAACTTTAATAACAAAGTCTCTGTAAAAACCGTTTCTTAATGTTCGTGCCCGTGATCATGCCCGTGTTCGTGATCATGGTCATGGTGATGGTGATGATGTTCATGGTCATGCCCGTGTTCGTGATCATGGTGGTGATGTTCATGGTCGTGATGTTCATGGTCATGCTCATGGTGGTGTTCATGTTCATCATCTAATTTATTAACATATTTCTGCCTGAATTCCTCAGGGTCAATTTCTTTCCGTGGGTTTTTCTCTCTCAGGAAATCATCCAACAGACCGTAAACTAATTGATTTTTAACACTTTCGCCTTTGTAGTAGTCACGCAGAACATCTTCACCAATTTGATATTTTTCAATCTCTTTTTTCACCAACTGGTCTATATATTCATCGGTTACGCTCAGGTTCTCCAGTCTTATTATATTCTCTTTAATCATCTGCCATTTTGCTTCTTTTTCAGCGTATGATTTATAAGTCTTTTTCAGATCGTCAGCTTTAGGAATTGGCTTTTTCTCTTTTTTCAACCTATCAGTTTCTTCTTTAACGAAATACTCAAGCACTCTTTCCACGAAAGTTTTAGGGATTTTAAAGTCATTCGCTTCTAAAATTATGCGTTCCAACTGAGCTGAATAAGATTTATTCTGTAAATCTTCGTAATAGGCTTTATAATAATCAGAAATGCCGCCTTTTAACTCATCGAGTGTCTTATATTCTTTCGAAATCTTTTGAACAAATTCATCGTTTAATTCAGGGTAGGTTTTTGACTTAAACCCTTTAATCATGATTTTGTAATTTGTTTTTTTGTAGCCTTCAACCAATTTATCATTTTGGTAAAAATCAGAAGGCTCAATCAAATCACCCACTTTAAGTTCAGTAAAACGATCCGTAAACTCTTTACTTAAAAGGGGATAAGTAACATCTATCTGATTGGGGGTTCCCATCTCTTTTTCAGCAACGGAATCGTAGATATCAATATCGATAACGGCAGTTTGCGGGTCTTCAATCTTTTCAATTTCGGTAAGTTCTGCGTTTGCATTTTTTAAGTTCTGAAGTTCTTCTTCCAGCATTGCATCTGTAAATTTATATCCCGGAACTTCAATCTCATTATCTTTGTAGCCGGCAACTTCAAACTCCGGAAACACTTCATAATTAACTTTAAAAGCAAGTTCTTCGCCCGGTTGGTAGTTCAGGTCAACCATTCCCGGGGTGTTCAAAGGTCTCAAATCCATTTCCCGGGCAATATTCCAAAATACTGTGTTCGCAACTCTGTCAGCTGCTTCGAACTCGAGAGAGTCACCGTATAGATTTTTGATTACATGTCGTGGGGCTTTACCTTTGCGAAAGCCGGGAACCGTAATTGTAGCTATTTTTTTTGTAACTTCAGCCTGTATAAGGGGTAAAACTTCTTCAGGGGTAAGTTTAACTTCTAATTGATGTTCAGCAGTTGATAATTGATTGATTCTCTTTTCCAATCCAACCTCAGTTTAAGAAATGAAGTGCGAGAAGGGGGACTCGAACCCCCACGGAAAAATCCACCAGATCCTAAGTCTGGCGCGTCTGCCAATTTCGCCACTCTCGCTTTAATTTAGCCTGCAAATATACCAAAATATGAGGGAATAACAAACAGAGGAGTAAAGATAAGGGTGGCATTCTGCTTTAATTTACAGAAATTAAAGAATGTAAATTTCAATGCAAAGTTCGCCGGTTAATCAAATAATCGGTGCAGCATTGTGGAATTTAAAAAATGTATGAAACTGTAAAAACCAATGAAAAGAAAGGAGGATTAAGCCGCACTATTCCCCGGGGTATCAGCACAAAATCAGGAATGTTAACATTTTCCTTTACCATTATACTTTTCAAATTTCTTTAAAGAAGATCCACCCAAAATCAGTAAGGTCAACATTTCCACCTGAGAGTATCAAACCCACCTTTTTACCGGCAAAAGTTACTTTCTCTTGAAGTAAAGCTGCAAGGACAGTTGCAGAACTTGGCTCAATAACTATTTTAAGGCGCTCGTAAATCAACTTCATAGCGGCTATTATATCGCTATCAGTGACAGTGATAATTTCCGTAACAAATGTTTTAATAATTGGGAAGGTATTTACCCCAAGGGAAGTTAAAAGTCCATCGGCAAGAGTTGCAGGGTTCACAGAAGGGAGAATTTTGCCTGCTTTTAGCGATCTGAAAGCGTCATCAGCCCCCGAAGGTTCCGCCCCGTACACATTTACCGTGCTGTTCGGAATACTGCCCAACTTTTGATATAGTTCTCCGGAATATTCTTCCTGTGTTGGTCTGCCAACCGATTTTTCCTTATCAGAAAAATCCCCACTGGCAGCATCTTCCAAGGGCAATTTGCCCCTGTTATCCAAATCCCTTTTCCCAAAATAAGCAGCGGAAAGTGCTGTACCGGAGAGCAAACCGCCTCCACCCACCGGCGCAATTATTGAATCAAGTGAGGGAACGCTTTCAATAAGTTCTTTTGCAGCTGTTGCCTGCCCGGTAATTACATTTAAATTGTCGTACGGGTGGATAAAGGAAGCCCCTGTTTCGGCAACAACCTTTTCCAGAGTGTTTTGCCTTGCTTCAAGAGTTGGTTCGCAAAAAATGATTTTTCCACCGAAAGCTTCAACTGATTTAATTTTGATTTTTTTTGAAGTGGTGGGCATAACAACAAAAGCGGGAATACCAAGAATAGCTGCAACAATACTAACCGCCGTTGCATGGTTACCTGATGAATGAGTGGCAATTCCATTTCGCAGCAGTTCATGCGGAAGGTTAAGAGCAGCGTTAAATGCACCGCGAATTTTAAAAGCACCACCTCGCTGAAAATTTTCGCACTTGAAAAACAATTCCGCTCCCGCAATTTCATTCAGACTTCGCGAGGTAAGAACCGGTGTCCGGTGAATATTGGGCGCAATTCGCTCGTGAGCCCGGGTAATATCCTCAGCGGAGGGAAAACAGGGGAGGTGTTGCTTTGGGTCAATCAACAATCTTCCTGATATCCTTATCTTTACCGAATACTATTAAAATATCGTTAGCCTCTAAAATGGTGGATGCAGTTGGAACGCCGTAAATTACCTCTTTCACTTCTTCTTTTTCACCATGAAAAACTTTTTCGTTTCTTTTAATAGTTATTAAGTTTACATTGTAACGGATTCGGAGGTCCAACTCAACCAAACTTTTACCTATAAATGCAGTAGGTGTTTTCAAATAGACGATATTATAGTCTTCACCAAGCAGAATAGTATCCAACACATCCTGGCTCGTAACCAAACTTATCAACTGACGAGCTATTTGAACTTCAGGAATTATCACCTGGTGAACGCCCAGTTTCTTAAGGATATCATCCTGCAGTTTGGAAGATGCGCGCGCAACCACCTTTTTAACTCCCTTTTCTAATAAAAGCACAGAGGTTAAAATTGTGCTTTCAAAATTGTCGGGTCCAATTGTTACTAAGGCAGAGTCAACACTTTTATCGATTCCCAAACTATCAAGCGCTTTCTCGTCCGTTGAATCCGCCCTCACTGCTGTAGTTACAAAATCTTTTATATCGTTTATAGCGACCTCGTTCTGGTCAATAGCCATCACTTCGGCACCTGAGTTACCCAAAGCTCTGGCAATACTTTGCCCAAGATCACCCAGACCGATAATAACATATTTCTTTTTCACTTATCTTCCTCACGAATTAAAGCATTGCGATATTATCTTTCGGGTAAGAGTAGCGGCTGCTGTCTCTTTCCCCGATGAAACTAAAAATAATTGTAAGGGGCCCAATTCTGCCGATATACATCAGAAGAATATCGATATACTTGCCGAAATCAGAAAGGTGTGAGGAAACATCTTTGCTTAACCCCACGGTGCCGGCGGCACTGAAAGCCTCGAACATCAGATCGACAAACTTCATGCCCGGTTCGGCAATACTCAGAAGAAAAACCCCGAATAAAATATAGAAAATAGAGAGCCAAAATATCATAAATGCTAAATTAATTATTTCCGGTGGTATGATCCTCTTTTGGATTCTAAGATCACGGGTACTGTTTCTGTACATCCAGACCGAAAGAAAAATAATCGCAAAAGTTGTTGTTTTAATACCCCCTCCGGTACCTCCCGGTGAAGCCCCCACAAACATCAAAAAACAGTAGAAGAAAGTGGTTGGGTCGGTAAATTCCGCAATATTAACAGAACTGAACCCCGCAGTTCTTGCAGAAACGGATTGAAAATACGCATGAAACAGTGCATTGCCTGTGTCCATTCCTTTCAGTGAAGCATTAATTTCAAGCAGGTATGTTACCAGGGTGCCCAAAACAATCAAAGTGGCAGTAGTGCCCAAAACTAATTTAACCTGAAGTGGCATATTTAATCTTGTAAAAAAGGGCGAACGATTAATTTTAAGATATTTTGGCACACCAAGAAGTGTTGTAAAACCGATACCACCGAGAATAATAAGCAAGCTTACAGTGGTGATAAACAAATAATTGTTTTTTGCCATTGGGTCGGCAAGGTTCATAGTGTATATAGAAAACCCGGAGTTACAAAAAGCCGCAATCGAGTGAAAAACAGAAGAAAAAACCGCCTCGCCGACATCATTTTGGTAAAAATCTTTTATTGAGTAAAAGATAAATCCGGCACCAATTGCCTCCAAAGTGAATGTCAGCAACACCAAGCGAGAAAGCACTTTACCAATCATTCCCACACTATCTTCGTGCATCATTTCACGGAGGATGAACTTCTCTTTAATGCCCAGTCCCCCGGAAAGGAAAAGTGCGAAAAAGGTGGTGAAAGTCATCAGCCCCAACCCACCTATCTGGAACAACAGCATTATCACCACCTGCCCAAACCGAGTGAACTGTGTTGCGGTATCCAAAACGGTAAGCCCTGTAACGCATACAGCACTGGTTGAAGTAAAAAGGGCGTCAACAAATTTAACGCCACTGGGCACCGATGAGGCCGCGGGCATCATAAGCAGAAAAGTTCCCGTCAGGATAGTAACCGCAAAACTGAGCATAAAAAGGCGTGCAGGGTGAATTTTTGACTCAAGAACCTTCTGGTTATATCTTACCGCACCCAAAATAATGCCGATAACGATGTAAATTTGCGCAAGAACCACATACAAAAAAGTTAAATTTTTAATATTTAACCTTGTGCCTAAGTTCCGGATTAAACTTGCACCGACAAAAGTGAGAATTGACTCGACAATCAGAAATATGATTACGGTTGATTCAAAGATGTGAGAACGAATGAATTTTAGCTTATCATCAGAAAAATAAAAATTCACCAACTGATAGAGTACAAAAACAGCAACAACACCGATTGAAAGCCCGTTTATCAGCTCTTCCTGCACCAAGTCGAGCCTGAACCCATGCTGAAGGATTATGGTAAGAAAGCCAACAGTGGCTGAAAGCACCATGAAGACGCGCAACCACTTTAGAATTAAAGCTCTTTTTTTCTCAGTTCGTTCTTCCATCATCATTTCCGTTGTTTATCGTTGGGCCCAATTTTTTCAAAATTGATTGGTTCAGTGCGTCGTATAATTCATCGATATAAGCAGAGTCGTACAGATACATGTTAATTCGAACGGTAAAACGATCGTTAAGAAAATCAACATTTTTAATAAAAACTTCCGGTTCTTTTTCCACAAAGAGGAAGGGGTTAGAAATTGCTGCTTCTTTAAGCGTGGTTAAAACCATCGTATGTTCCAAGTTAGCGGGGAAGTCAAAATCTAATGAAACAAGTTCTTCTTTTTTGCCGCGGCTTATATTTTCAAAAGAATTGTCGATAAAATAAGAGTTTGGTATAAAAATAGTTGAACCTTCGTCGCTGTAAACGGTAACATTCCGCCAGCCAATTTCTTTAACAAAACCTTTTGCAACGGATGTTTTAATATAGTCATCGGTGCTGAACAAGTTTCCGGAAAGAATAAAGAGCCTTCCGAGCAAATTTTTCATAAAGGGAATTGCCGCCACACCAACAATTGTAACTAAGATAGCAAAAATCAGGAAGAACAACAACTGCGTCTGCACAAACACAAGCCGAAGCACCAAATACACGGTAAGCAACCACATTGCCCAGTTTACCACAGGGATAAATCTGCCCCATTTCCTGTATTTTTCACTTTTATTTATCATATACCTGCCTACAGTTCTAAGCAGGAAAGAGAGAATAAAAGCCAGAAAAACGATTAGCAGTATAAGCAGAAACCGAAAAATACCAATTTGCCGCAACGGATTAATAGTGTTGAGCATTTCGTTCAAAGAAAAGAGAGAATTTGAGGAAGAATCAACCACCACAATTGTTGGTTCATATTTCCATAATGAAGATGTGTCGCTTGCTTTTTGCTGCCATACTGTGTCAATCACAACAACGGTGTCTATTTTAAGTAAAGTATCAATTTTATGAAGAGTGTCGATCGAAAGAACAGCGCCCTTTTCACTCGCATTTTCAGGTAAAACGCCTGTATCCTGAGGGTTAGTCTTTTCCTGAGGCAGATTTTTGTTGCCCGGGTTAACCTTATTTGGGGTTTGCTGCGCTGTTACCGACCCTGCAAAGAGGAGCAGACAGAATAAAACGGATTTTATCGTTAATCTGTATCGCATGGCAGTAAGTTTCTTATTTTAAGTTCTCGTTCGATTGATTTGAATTTGAACTTATTAGTGTAGAAATAATCGTGTCCTTTAGTAAGTTCACCGATTCTTAACAGGTTAAAAGAGAATAGTTTATTAAGAATTTCGCCCGCTTCCTTTTCATAGATGTTCATACAGTCAGCCAGTTGGTTCTTTTTCATACCGCCGTGTAACAGAACGGCGTGCAAAGCAGTCATTAACTTAACATCGAGGAACGAAAGATCAATATAGGGGAAGGGTTGGTAAGTCTTAATAGTCAGAGTATTCTCTTCGACTGTCAGAATTGAATTAAGCCAGAAGTTCATTCCGGCAACAATATTTCCGTTTGCATAATCAGAAAGGCGGTCGAAATATATTCGGCTTAAATAAGCCTGTTCTTCCATGTGTTTTGTGGAACTCAGGATTCTCTTTCGTAGCAAGTAAATTTCATCTTTGGCGAATTTAAACCTGAAACCGGCAGTTTCCTGGCGTTTAATAATTATATCACGCATTTTATTCCGGTTAAGGTCTTCAAGCTGTAAGGTGAAATTAAAGAGGTTGCCGGCATTAAAATTGTTTTTGATGAATTGCCATGCAATACTTTGAACCGTAACAATCCAGATAACATTGTTTGCAGTCATCGAAATGATGTGCAGCATTGCTTTAAGTGCCCCGAAACCGTCAACTTTGCGGATAAAAATTTTGTGCAGGTCAATCAGCAGGATATATTTGTTGCGGTACCTTTCGTTTAAGTCGAGAATTATTGAATCAATTGTTTTAAGTTCGTTATAGCCCAAAGCGTATGAAATAATTTTTCTTAATTCATCAACTTCCGATATTCTCTCCAAAAAGTTCAATTCAATGTAATCACCCGGTCGGAAAACCGATTTCTTCATAAAGTAAATTGACGAACTTTTTCCTGAGCCTGGTGCGCCCACCATTAAAATTGAAGAGGGCAGTTTCATTTTAAACCGCATTTGAGCATCGTCAACTAATTTGCGAATCTCTTCTTCGCCCTTGAAGAACTCCGATGATTCCAAAGATGTGCCGTCAAAAAGTCGCCGATAAATGAAGGGCAACTGCTCTAAAATTTCCTGAATCCGGAAAAGATCTTCTTTGTGCAACGGCGGCGTTTTACCCGAAAGCACTCTGAAACTATCAATACTTCTTCTGATTAACGGGCGGATGACTCGTTCAGTAAGCGCTTTTCCGGTCTGGTAAATTTTGTGAAATGCTAAATGAAGGTGAACCTTAATATATTTATAAGCGGTGTACAACGAATCGGCTAATTTTTGGCTAACCGGGTGGATAACATCATCATCAGCAACCGAACGGGGTATCAGTTCGTTAATTTGGGCAATTGCCGCTGCAGTCTTTATGCTTACCTGTTCGTTAATCGATATTTCTAACTTATCGTTGTTGCTTTCAATGTCTCTGACTCGTCCTACAAAATTCTCAGTTAACGAGGCGATAATATCTTTTGCGCCTTCAATATCGCCGGGGTCTTCTTCCAACCGTTTTACGATCGATTCGATGTAATAGATTACGCTCGATTCTAAGTTTCTGAACTCTTTCAGTGAACTTTCGACATAATTAACCAAAAACTCGTTAACATCACCAATTTCTCTCGGGAAACGGGAAAGAAGGAAGTTTTCGGTTAACTTACTTATTTTATAACTTTTAAGTTCAATGAAACGGGGGGTTCTTTCCGGCAAAAGCAGATCACTTTCTTCAAGAAATTCTGCTTCTTCAGGCAGTTCTTTCGCTAAAGATTTGATGCCGTTGATGACCGTATCCAAGAAAGTGCGCAGCTTTCTGCTACGGGATGCCTTCTCAAGTTCGCGAACAACAAGAGTAAGTCCTTCGATATGCTCCGAGATTCTGAAATTATCTGAATAAGATTTCAGTTTATCGTACCCTTCAGGCAACCTTTTTTCAAGGTCCTCCGAAAATTTTCGGAATTGTATTAAAATTTGTGAGCACTCAACACGAATCGCCTGGCTTACTTCATCGGCAAGATTAAGCAATGCGCGATCCAGGAAATTATTAAGCTGAATCTCAAACCGGTAAATATAAAGCTCTTTTTCGATGAACCCAATCATTCCCTGATAATAAACCACCCAATATCTGAGTGAATCAATCAGTTCTTCTTTAACTTTTTGAGATTCTTCAAAAGCCGGGAAAAGCTTTAAGTCACCTTCTCGTTTTTCAACCCTTTGAATTTCATCCAAATATTTCAGAAAATTATTATAAGGAGAAGCAAACGCATACGAGAGCCGTTTTTCGATTTCCTCAACAATAAGCGCCTGCTCAGAAATATAAACATCCAATTCGTTGAAAAACATCTCTTTAAGTTCTTCATAGCGCATGAAGAAAACGGTAACAAAGCCAAGGCTGCTTTTCTCCTGCCCCGTAATGGTGATCATTTCGTCTAAATAGGTGATGAAATTCTTGTGGATTGCTTTCAGTTTACGGTAGAGGTTAAGCCTGTCAGCTCCGACCAAATTAACGGTTTCTTTCAGTTCCTTAGTAATCACCGAACCGATAAAATATCGGGCAAAGTTTCTCAGCTCAATTTTTAGGGTGATTGGTTTACCGCCGGAGAATAATTTCCACCAAAATGCACGAAAATGAAGATTCAAAATATAAAGTTTGAACTTAAAAGGCTTGTTTTTCATAGTTGCCAAGCTTGTTTTAACAGAAAGTGAATAACTTTCCGGAAGCAGTTCGGTGATATCCACAAGCTTATTCAACAACCCTTTTAGAAATGAGTCATACTCGGCAAAAGTACGCTCTTCGCTTTTTCTTTCGTTGAGGTGGTGCAGTAGCGAATCGGTTTGATTTATTCTGAGGTTTTGAAGTGTCGCCTTAATCGAACGGGCGTCTTTCCCTGATTTAATGATGTTTTCCACAGAAATAAACATGTTTCTGTAGAGTGCAACCGTTTCTTCAAGCAGTTCCTGCGACTCCGAGTTCCGTTTATAAATAAAGGAATCTTTCAGTTCGCTGACCAAACCAAGCACCCTAAAATAGAGATCAAACAGCATTTTGTTCAGATTTTGATCATCAAAGTTCGGTTCAGAGAAGACAACCCGAAAATCCTTATCCACTGCCTTAAGCTTCTTCTTAATTTCGTCAGTTTCACGCACATTTTCATCCGTTACGGGCGCTATTTCTTCCGATTTTTTCTGTTTTGTAAGAGCCACTCTGAATAAAACCGGTCCCAAAATCAGGTTTAGCAGGATAAGGTCATAAATTACGGGTGAAACAAACCCCGTTATTGCCGGGATTTTAGCACCAATTATCTGAAGGAAGCCAAGCATTAATATTCCCGTAGAAATAAAACCTGACCAGCCGTATCTTTTTATCTCTTCAGAAGATTTCAGCACGCCTGCAGAAATCCGCACAGATAAGAAAACGGCAACAATTCGAACCAAAAACAACACAGCCGCTATTGGCAAAGCCACGCTGACATTTGCCACATCCAACGAAGCACCCGCAAGCGCAAAGAAAACTATATAAACCGGTAGTGAAAAATTTGAGGTTGCTTTTTCAAGCTCTTCTGTATCGGAAAAATTAACTGCAACCATTCCCGCAATTACAAAAAGTAACAGCGTTTCAAGATCAAGTAAGATGGAGGCATACCCGCCGAAGACTAACAAACAGACTAAGAAAAAAGTTATTTCCAGCCTTACAAAACGAAGATAAAGCACGACAATCCCCCCGAGGATGATACCTGCAACTACTGTGTAACCCAGCTCAGTCAATAAGGACGAAAAACCGCCATCAGAGGCTGCACTTCCGTTAGTTGCGACGGCAGTTGCGCTGTTTGCAGCACCATTTAAATCTGTAGCCCCGGTGGACAAAAGTGAACTGTTTACAATATATATTACACCGGCAAGCAGAAGAATATTGAAAATATCTTTCAGTATCGTGGTGCCGAGCGTAAGGTCGGTAAGGTTGTTGTTTATCTCTAATTCATCAGCCACTGCCATTGTCAGCTCAAGGGAAGTACCCATTGAAATGACTGAAATTAATAAGCCACCGGCAATTAAAAGGTTGGAATCAGGAAGTGTACCCATAATAACCGGGTACAAAAAGTAAACTGAAGCTGTAACCAAAAGGAAAACTACAATCAGTTTAACAAAAAATATCACCAAAGCAGGAACAAATATTTTCTTGATTTTGGTGAGTTTAAGGTGAAGCCCTGCAGCAAAAGCAATAACCGCAAGTGCAATATTGTTAACTGAACCTAAGTTATCGATAACTTTTGGGGTTATTAAGTTCAAACCAAATTGTTGCAACACTTCATAAGAAGGCAAGCCAAACAGCGCACCTGCCGCCAAATAGCCAAGTACGCGGGGCAACTTTATAAGCGCAAAAAGTTCGCCAAGCGTGAAAGATGCCAAAATCATAAAGCCGAGAACAGCCATCGTAACAGGATACGCTAAGTTACCCGGCGTGCCAATGTAGGTAAGCAACGACATGATACCCAGCAAAATAGCAATTACGAAAATTCGACGCATCACCGCTATCATTCAACACCCCCGGTGATTTCATCCGATTCCACTAAAAACTTCTTCGTAACTCCGGAAGCAGAAATTGAAAAAACTATTGCCGAAATAAATGTTGCATTAACCACGAAAGACAACATGCTGTTGCTGAACACGGTAGCGTAATTTACAAGAAGTGCAAAAACTAAAATATCGTTAAGTAGAAATACAGAACCTTGCCTTTCAAAAACACTTTCTTTATCAAATGCAGCGGCGTAACTAATTCTGTGGGTAATTGCTTTTGAAATCAGTTTAATTAATGGGACTAAAAGCACTGCAACCCAAATTAAATAATCTTCCGGTACAACCCAGGTTATTCCGGCAAAAATTACAGTAACCGCCGAAAGGGGAGTTATAAGCCCATGAACTGCGTTTGTTATTCTCTCTCTGATTGATGAGAGGTTGCCGATTAAAATGCCCAAAATAAAACAAAGAAACAATGGGGAAAGCCCTAAATAATAACCAACACCACTTCCCAAAAGCGTTATTCCTAAAATTCCGGCTATGATTTTTTCGCTGTTGGTTTCTCTGCCAAGAAAAATAAAGAACAAAATTCCGAGCACAATTGCTATTCCAAACCCAAGTGCAACAAATTCTGTTGCGGTTAAGAAGATACCCGGGCGTGTGAGAATATGGTAAACCGGGAAAAGCAAACCAAACATCAGAAGCGAAAAAGAACGCGAAAAACTTGTGGCTGCTATCATCGAATCGGTTAATTTGCCGCGTAGCTTAAATTTCTTCTGAAGACGCCTTACAACCCATGGAGTGGGGAGTGAAACCATAATTGCGGTGGAGAGAGAGGCGAAAATGATATCAACCAATATGGTAGTTCCGCCAAAAATGTAGTATAAAATTCCGAAAGTAACACTTCCGATTAAAATATTATTCAGCAGGAGGTCGTAAAAAGCGACTCGAACATGTTCACGGTTAGAGCGGAGAAGTGCAACTAAATTGAATTTCATCCCCCAAAACAACCCAAGGAACCCCGTTGCACCCGCTATAACAGGGTTTAATTTCTCCATAATCGAATTATTCAGGGGAAATTTTGGCAGAATGGGCACAAATTGTGCGATCAAACCATAAAGAGCGGGCGATAAGAGCAATCCTAATAGCAGGTACTCAACACCCGTGGGGATATAGTTCCGACCGGAAATTTTCCTTACTGCTAATCCGGTTCCTAAATAACCGAAAAGAAGAATAAGGAGGAACAGTGTTATCGTTTCCATCAGAAAAGTTTAATTAAAACTTAGAAACTTAATAAAAAAAGATTAAATAACTACAAGGCTTTTACCACACACAGCGTTATATCATCGCTTTGAGGGGTTCCGTCAGCGTGTTTTACGACCGAATCAATCACTTTTGTAACTATTTCCGATGATGATTCTTTTTTCACAGAAACAAGGGTATCAATTAGTTTTTCATCCGTGTAAAGTTTCATATTGGGGTCCATTGCCTCAACAACACCATCGGAAAAAAAGACGAGAACATCACCTTTGGTGAAGGGGATAGTTTCAACATCGTAGTCCGAAGGCATGACCCCGAGAAAGAAACCACCCATTTTTAACCTAAAAACTTCATCTTTTTCTTCATTAAGTAAAACAGGATTGTTGTGCCCGGCGTTTACGCTTTTAAGCTCTCCCTTCTTTGTGTCAATTACACCAATCCATGCAGTAACAAATTTTTCCGGGGGGATAGTAATGCAAAGTAAATCGTTTATTACGCTAATAATCCATGCGGGGTCGTATGCGGTTGGGTTTAGTCTGTTGATAGTTTCTAAAGTAGCGTCAACGGTAGAAACGATTAACGCTGCAGGAATCCCTTTTCCCGAAACATCTGCTACCATCAGAAGACAAGTATGATCGTTCAACGCTTTCATTGTGTAATAGTCGCCCCCCACTTGTTCTGCCGGTATAAGTCTTGCAGCCGGTTCCAAAGTTGGAAAAACCGGAAGCGTTTTCGGCAGAAGTTGTTGTTGAATTTCGTGCGCTCGGGCAAGTTCTTTTTTCAGTGCTTCAGCTTCAATTTTTGATTCCAACAATCGCGAGTTTTCGATTGCGACGGCACACTGACCGGCGAGAGTTTCAAGCAATTTCAAATCTTCAACAACAAAACAGCCTTCATCTTTTTTGTTAATAACTGAAAGCACCCCGATTAGATTGTTATTCTTAAGAATCGGTACGCAAACCATGTTTTTGGTAGTAAAGCCGGAGATTTTGTCATAATCGGGGTTAAACCTGTTATCGCTGTAGCAATCAGTAACCAACTGAGAAACCCTGTGTTTTGCCACCCAGCCGGCAATTCCGCTGCCAAGTTCAAGCGGTTGGTCTTTAATTTTATTTTCTTCTTTTTCTTCCAGGAGATGGAAGTGTAGCATGCCGTCATTTTTATCAAACAACATGAACGAGCTTTTTTCCGCATTCATAACTTCACGCGAGGCAATCATAATCTCGTCGAAAAGGTTTTTAATCGGCTTGTTCTCAAGAATAGAAAGTGAGATATTGTGAAGCAGGTCAATTCTGGAAAGGTAATATTTAAGCAGAGTGTTGTCTGTCAGGTTTTCGCTGCTTCTGTTCTTTTTCGCCCAGAAAATATCCTTTAAGTGCCACACTTCTTTTTCGTTTAAATCTTCATTCAGGAAGAAATCGATTTTCCCCGTGTTCAGTAAGTCCAAGCCGAGGGCGGATTCATCCTTTCGTGCAAGCAACACGATAAACGAATGGGGTGAAGCAAGTCTTATCTTCTTCAGAAGCGCTTTATTGTAACTTCCGGTGTGCAGAACCACAGAATCAGGCTGCTGCTTGGCGGTTATTTCAAGCATATCGTTTTTCTCGGAGTGTAATACATCTCCACCGGGTGCGAGTATCTCACAAAGTTCGGTTGACCCTTTGGATAAAGGGCAAAAAAGTATTTTCATTTGCATTCTCCAAAATAACCTATTTTTGTATTTCAAAAAAAAGTTTTCACAAAAATTGGAAGACTTTGCGGCTTTTTATCACAAATATAGAATAAATGAAAAATTTTTCACAGAAATTTAAACTAATTGTTGTATTTTTTGCTTTTTCTGTTGCAATTAGTTTCTCTCAATCTTCTGAAAAAGTGATCACTGCCGTTAAAGTTAATGTGCCGCCTGAAATCGACGGGAACTTTCAGGGCGATGTTTGGGCGGATATCCCGGGGGATTCCTCTTTTCTGCAGCTTGACCCTGTTCCCGGAGCCGAACCCGCTTTTAAAACGGTTGTAAAGGTTGTTTACACCGAAAGTGACCTTTATCTTCTTTTTATTTGTTATGATGATGATACCGGGAAGTTGGTCGCAAGAGAGATGAAATACGACGGCTTCACTTCCGGTGATGATAATGTGAAACTTATTATCGATACATTCGGTGACAGAAGAAACGCATATTGGCTGGCGACAAACCCTCTGTCCGTGAAAAACGACGCCCTGGCAGCAGGCAAAAACTTCACAGATTTTAATGAAGACTGGAACATGATCTGGGATGTGAAATCAAGAATTTACGAAAATTATTGGTGTGCAGAGTTTCGTATTCCGTTCGCTTCGTTGAAGTTTCCTGAAAAAGAAGAACAAGTTTGGGGAATTAATTTTATGCGGGGGATACAAAGACTGAACCAGGATGTTATATGGTCGGGTGCTGCAGCAAACGGTAGCCTGTTTGATATGACAAGAGCCGGCAAATTGATTGGTATAAAAGGGGTGCGGCGTGGAAACCCAACTTATGTTGTTCCGTTTGTTAACGCCGGTTTACAGGACATTAACTCTGATAAAGACTCAAAGTTCAAACTGGGTTTGGATGTTAAATATGGCATAAGTGATGCTTTCACGCTCGATCTTACAGCGAACACCGATTTTGCGCAAGTGGAAGCAGATGTAAATGAGATAAATCTTTCTAGATTTCCTCTTTTTCTTCCCGAAAAGAGGGAGTTTTTCTTAGAGGGGAACAAGTTCTTTTCATTCGATTTAGCCGATGGAAATTCTGCCTATTACTCAAGGACAATCGGTATCGACAGGGGTGAGGGGGTTCCAATCCTTGGGGGGTTTAAGTTAACCGGCTCAACAGGTAAGTTGGAATTGGGGATTTTAGATGTTCAAACCGACGGCACTTCGAGAAAAAGCTCCACCAATTATTTGGTTTCAAGGGCAAAATACAATGTGTTTGGAAATTCTTATGCGGGAGTTATTTTCAGCAATGTTCAGTCGAAAGATGGTGTCAATCGTTTAGCAGGGGCGGATGTGCAGCTTAATTTCAACGACTTTCTTGGTGACAAAAACTTAGTTATTACAACAAAATATGCCGGTAACTTTGATAATTCAGGTTTAAGCAACAAGACAGCAGGATTATTTTCGATTGACTATCCGAACGACGAAATTAGTGCAGAAATTGGGTTTGGTTATACCGGCGAGAATTTCAACCCTGCAACAGGTTTTGTCTTCAGGAACGGGCTGAACCAATGGTCAGTTTACGGTTCATATTCACCAAGAGTGAACAGCGAGTGGTTTCGCAGGATTGGTTTTACTCCGATAAACATCGATTATTTTCAAAGACCGGGCGGCGAGGTTGTTTCGTATGAGTATAATTTTACACCCTTAAGTGTAACATTTTCTTCGAACGATATGATTTCGTTGATGTATTCAAGAGAGTTTGACCACCCGGATTATGATTTTGCAATTTTCAAAAACACCATTATTCCTGCCGGTGAGTATTATGGTAACCGTTTTGGCGCTTACTTAGCTTCAAATTACGCACGAGATATCTACGGGAACGGCTCAATTTCATACGGTGATTTCTACGGCGGAAAGAGATTTGAAGCTGAAACTGAGATAACCACTTCTTTATCAAAATATTTCGGGGTTTCTCTTTCATACAGATATAACGGAATAAGCATTAACGGATCGGAGTTGCACACTAACGAAGTGCTTTCGCGCATTAAATATACCATGAGCGTGGATATGGCAACATTTCTGTTGGTTCAGTGGAATAATGAGATTAATCAGCTGAACTTTAATTTTAAGATAAACTACAAACCCTCACCGGGAAGTGATATCTATTTAGTGGTTAATAAATTATTTGATACAGAGTCGGGTTTAGTTTCGCGTGATTTAGTAATAATTTTAAAAATTGCCTGGATGTTTATAATATAATGGAACATACACATTCCCATACGCACTCACACAGTCACCACCACCATCACGGTGGCCACGGTGGTGAAGTAAGCTCCGGGTTGAAAGCAGCCTTTTGGCTTAACTTTTTATTTGCTTTGGCGGAAATAGTCGGTGGCATTTTAACCAACTCGTATGCAATCTTATCCGATGCACTTCACGATTTGGGTGATACTGCTGCAATTACAATGTCGTTTTTCCTTGAGAAAATGGCGCTTAAAAAGCGTGATCAAAACTACACCTATGGCTATAAACGGCTTTCACTTCTTGCGGGGTTTTTAAGCACAATCGTACTGCTTGCCGGCAGTTTGGGTATTATGGCAGGTGCCGTTATAAAAACTATTCAACCTGGAAAAGTAGATTCTGAAGGAATGTTCGTCTTTGCTATTGTTGGATTAGCTGCGAATGGAATTGCTTTTTTGCGGATGGAAAAAACTGAAAAAGCGAATGTTAAAGCCGTTAAATTACACCTTTTGGAAGATGTACTTGGTTGGGCAGCGGTTATTGTCGGTTCAATTTTGATCTATTTTACCGGCTTCGATCGGATAGACCCAATTCTCTCTTTGCTTATTTCGGGATATATATTATTTAATGCTTTCAGGAACCTGAGAAGTTTTACCCGAATTTTTCTTCAGGGTATGCCCACTGGGATAGTGGAAGAAGACCTGAAGCAAGAACTTCAAAAAATACCCGGTGTGCAGTCCCTTCACGATATGCACATTTGGTCGATGGATGGTGTGTATAATATTATGTCAGTTCATTTGGTGGTTCATCAGAGCACAACTAACGATGAAATTGTGAGGATAAGAAGTGCAGCCCGGGAAATTTCCCGAAAATTTGAAATAGAACATGACACAATCGAAGTGGGCTTTTCTGACGAAAATTGTGAGTATGTTGACTGCTGAAACGCCGTTAATTTGTCAGAAGTGCCCCCGCAGCGGCAAATTTTCGATGAAAATTGTGAGTATGTTGACTGCTGGGCGCAACAAAGTCAAAAAAAATTTGTTGATTTGCAACTTCTTTTTAAAAATTTCTTTTTAGTAAAATATTGTTTGATAGTTTTTTGATGAATTCATCTCGGATTTTTAATTAATGGTAAAGAACCTTGTAATAGTTGAGTCACCGGCGAAAGCCTCGACGATTGAAAAATTTCTGGGCAAAGAGTTTACGGTTACATCCAGTTACGGACATATACGCGATCTTGTTAAAAAAGATATGGGGATTGACACTGCGAATGGATTCGTTCCCAAATATGAAGTGCCGGCTGACAAAAAGAAAAAGGTAACCGAACTTAAAAAAATGGCAAAAGAAGCCGAAACCGTCTGGTTAGCTACTGACGAGGACAGGGAAGGAGAGGCAATTTCCTGGCACCTTAAAGAGGCTCTGAATATTCCTAATGAAAAGATCAGAAGGATTGTATTTCACGAAATAACGAAATCTGCAATTCTTGAAGCAGTTGCCAACCCAAGGTATATTGACGATAATCTGGTTGATGCACAGCAAACACGCAGGATACTCGATCGGTTGGTGGGTTTTGAATTGTCGCCCGTTTTATGGAAAAAGGTTAAGCCTTCTTTATCTGCAGGCAGGGTGCAGTCAGTTGCAGTGAGGCTTATCGTTGAGCGGGAAAAAGAGATTCAGGAGTTCGTTTCTAACGATTATTTTAATGTTTCGGGCATTTTTTCCGCCGACAAATCGGAGAAAAAGAACAGTTCTCTAAAAGCCGACTTAGATACAAAATTCGAAAATGCCGATGACGCTGAAAAATTTCTCAACCTTTGTATCGGGGCAAAGTTCACGGTTTCGGGGTTAGAAAAGAAGGAATTATCAAAATCGCCGGCACCGCCGTTTACAACATCAACACTTCAACAGGAAGCCGCACGGAAACTTCGTTTCACCGTTTCAAAAACGATGAGGGTGGCTCAAAAGCTTTACGAGGCAGGGCACATTACCTATATGAGAACCGATTCGGTTAACCTTTCAGATTTTGCTCTTGCAACTGCCCGGGAGACAATAACCGAGAATTTCGGTGCAAATTATCACAAGTTCCGTAAGTATAAAACAAAATCTGCCAACGCTCAGGAAGCTCACGAAGCAATTAGACCTACATATTTTGCCAATCGGAAAATTGCGAGTCTTTCCCGTGAAGAAGCCGCCCTTTATGATCTAATCTGGAAACGGGCGCTTGCCTCGCAAATGAGTGACGCAAGAATCGAAAAAACAACGGTTGATATTGCCGTTTCCACTTCGAAACATAAATTTGTCGCAACCGGCGAAGTTATTCTTTTCGATGGTTTTTTGAAACTTTACATTGAATCAAAAGATGATGATGAAAATGGGGAAGAGGATTCAACATTGCTGCCTCCTCTTTCAGTGAACGATGAATTGTGGATGAAAGAGATAACTGCCACTCAGAGGTTTTCACGCCCTCCGGCACGATATACAGAAGCAGCTCTCGTTAAGAAACTTGAAGAACTGGGGATTGGGCGCCCTTCAACATACGCTCCAATCATCTCTACCGTGCAGGATAGAGGTTATGTGGTGAAAGAGGAGAGAGAGGGTAAAGCCAGAGATTACACTAAGTTAACTTTATTCCCTTCAGGTAAAATTGAAAAAGAAACAAAAACCGAAACTGTGGGTGCTGATAAAGGCAAACTTTTCCCTACGGATATCGCTTTTGTTGTGAACGAATTTTTGGTGAAATATTTTCCGAATATCCTTGACTATAAGTTCACCGCAAAAATTGAAAACCAGTTGGATGAAATTGCGAAAGGGTCTGCTGATAGAATCCAAATTTTGAGTAAATTTTATGTGCCTTTCCATAAAACAGTTAAGGAAACTGTTGAAGTAAGCGACCGTGTAACAGGCTCTCGTGAGTTAGGGATTGACCCCGCAACAGGAAGAGCTGTTTCGGTGAGAATTGCTAAATACGGACCCGTTGCACAAATTGCTGACCCTGCTAATCCGGAAATAAAACCAAAAATGGCTTCACTGAAAAAGAACCAGCGGATCGATACAATAACATTGGAGGAAGCCCTTAATTTGTTTAAATTGCCCAGAATTGTGGGGGAGTTTGAGGGTGGCGAGATGGTTGTTGCAGAGGGTAGGTTCGGTCCCTATGTGAAACACGATTCCAAGTTTTACTCAATCCCCAAAGGGGTTGATCCATTGGAGATATCAGAAACCGAATGTGTTGAAATTATCAAAACCAAGCGGGATACAGAAGCTGCAAGGAATATTAAAAGTTTTACCGAAAACCCTGAAATTAAAGTGTTGAACGGCAGATTCGGGCCTTATATAACTAACGGTAAAGTGAATGCAAAAATACCGAAAGGTAAAACACCCTCGGAAATTTCTTTTGAAGAGGCATTAAAATATTTGGAAGAAGCTGCTAAGAAAGAACCTGCGAAAGGGCGAAAAAAATAATTCAACCCTTTGTTTTGGGCAAAAAAAGCGGAACAGGCAAAATTATCTTTAAAACTATTGCATTAGAATTGGATAATAACTATATTTGAAGACCAAATTTTAACGGTTATGCGGGAATAGCTCAGTTGGTAGAGCGCAACCTTGCCAAGGTTGATGTCGCGGGTTCGAGTCCCGTTTCCCGCTCTAATAAAAAATCCACGCAAGTGGATTTTTTAGTATTAGGGTGATTAAATGGCGCTGTACCCAAGTGGCTTAAGGGGAAGGTCTGCAAAACCTTTATTCGTCGGTTCGAATCCGACCGGCGCCTCAACCAAGCTGTTGAAATAGTTGTTTTTGAAACCAAATTCTGTAACAGGGATATTAACAACTATTCCGACAGCTTTTTTTGTTTTGTGTGACTTTATGGGATAAGAAATTTCGTTCTGCATTAAATTTAATATGATATGAAGTCTTGTGCTACCGGAATGTTAGACAAATTTAAATCCGGGTAAATTTGACCTTAGTTAATTTAATCAGCATCTGACCGATTGAACGAAAGTTTGAAGCAAAAAATAATTCAATTTGTTTATGAGGCAATTTATCGGGAACAGATACAGAAACAAAAACAAAAACACTTTCCATCGTAAAAGAAATTTCCATTATTAATGAGTTTATCGGCAAAAAATATACTTATTTCAAAGTTAAAAGCAAACGGGATAACGGATGAGAGCGTTCTCGATGCTTTTTTGAAGTGCGAGCGTCACAAGTTTCTACCTTCAGTTATGGCACACTTGGCGTATGAGGATACAGCGCTGCACATCGGGTTCGGACAGACAATTTCCCAGCCGACAACCGTTGCCATTATGACGCAGTCTGCCAGGATACGAAAAGGTGATCGTGTGCTGGAAGTGGGAACAGGCTCGGGCTTTCAGGCGGCTATTTTAGCGGAAATGGGTGCAAAAGTGTTTACTATTGAAAGAGAATATGACCTGCACATCCAATCCCGCGATCGGTTGGAAAAACTTGGATATTCTGTACACACAAAATGGGGCGACGGTTCAATCGGGTGGAACGAATTTGCACCTTACGACGCAATTTTAGTTACTGCAGGTTCACCCACAATTCCAACTTCTCTGAAAAATCAATTAGCAGAAGGGGGCAGGTTAATAATTCCGGTAGGCGACAGAGAAAGCCAAAAAATGTTGATAATTACAAAAATTAACAGTTCAAATTTTGAAACCGAAGAAATTCCGGAGTTTAAATTTGTCCCGCTCTTAGGAAAAGACGGATGGAAAAGAAGATAAAGATTTATTTTGGTGTTCCGTTTTTTTTTGGGCAGTGCAAAAATAATTTTGGTGCGGGAAGGTGGAAAAGAAGATAAAGATTCATTTTGGTGTTTCGTTTTTTTGTAGGCAGTACGAAAATAATTTTGGTGCGGGAAGCCGGAAAATTTTGGTTCTGAGGAATGGAAAATAAGGTAGTTATCATTTCGGGCCCCACAGCTTCGGGGAAAACCTCACTCGCCGTCAAATTGGCTGAAAAATTAGAAAGTGAAATTATTTCTGCAGACAGCCGGCAGGTTTATAAATACCTTGACATTGGAACGGCTAAGCCAAGTAAAGAGCAATTAACCCAAGTAAAGCACCATTTTATTGACACACTATATCCGGACCAGGAATATAATGTATCAATTTATGAGAAAGAGGCAGAATCGGTTATAAATCGACTTCTGGCGGAAGATAAAATTCCGGTTGTTGTCGGTGGTTCCGGGTTGTACATTAAAGCTATTGTTGACGGAATTTTTGAAGGTCCCTCAAAAGATGAGAACATTCGTCAGCACTTCAATAAGTTGAGAGAGGAAAAAGGGAACGAATACATTTATGAAATTTTGAAACAAAAAGACCCCGAAAGCGCCGCAAAAATGACTTCCGGGCATTGGAAACGGATTATTCGGGCATTGGAAGTTCTGGAGTTAACGGGTAAAACAATAGGGCAGTTCCATTCTGAGCAGCAACAAAAAAGCCCCGTTAAAGAAGCTGAAACTTCAGAACAAGAAACCAAAACCAACCCGCAATATTTCCTTTTTAACATCGAACGAGAACGGGTGCTTCTCTACAGTACAATTGAAAGCAGAGTGGATGATATGATTGCCGATGGTTTAGAAGCTGAAACACGAAAAGTGTTAGATATGGGATACCCGGCGAGCCTAAATTCGCTTAACACTGTAGGATATAAAGAGATGATTGAGTATATTTGTGGGTCAATCTCATTCGATAGATGTATCGAGCTGATTAAAAGGAATACAAGAAGATACGCAAAAAGGCAAATGACCTGGATAAGGGGCGAAAAAAGGTTTATTCCTTTAACTTTGGGTGAAAAAGAGAACATAGATTTTATTTTGGATACAATAAACTAACGGAAGATCGGAGAATGAAAGAAAAAATTAGAATTGCATCGGGGCAGGGCTTTTGGGGCGATCTGATCGAAGCACCATTTTGGCAGGTTACATCAGGGCAGGTTGATTACTTAGTGATGGATTATCTTGCCGAAGTTACAATGTCGATACTCCAAAAGCAAAAAAACAAAGACCCCAAACTTGGCTACGCAAGGGATATTCCGCCACTGATGAGGAGAATTTTGCCGATCTGTTCAGAAAAGGGGATAAAAGTGATAACAAACGGAGGTGGTGTTAACCCAAGGGGTTGTGCCGAAGCTATTGCGGAAGTTGCCAATTCGCTTGGAATTTCGGGGCTTAAAATTGCCGTTATTGAAGGGGACAACATAAACAATCGTTTGGATGAGCTGATTGCGGCGGGTGCCTACCTTGAAAATATGGAAACCGGCGAGCCTATTGATTCCGTGAAAGATAAGTTGCTTAGCGCAAATGTCTATTTCGGTGCGTTCCCGATCGTTGAGGCGCTTCAAAAAGGGGCAGACATAGTTATTACCGGACGGACAACAGACACAGGGCTTACGCTTGCGCCAATGATTTATGAATTCGGATGGGATAAAGAAGATTTTGATAAAATGGCTGTCGGCACCGTTGCAGGGCACATTCTGGAGTGCGGAGCGCAGGCAACGGGCGGCAATTTTCTGGGAGATTGGGAATCAATCCCGAATATGGAAAAACCGGGTTTCCCAATAGCAGAAGCATATCCTAATGGTGAAGTGGTTATTACAAAGCACGAATCTCTCGGTGGTGCGGTAACGATCGACACTGTTTCTGAACAATTGTTGTATGAAATTGGCGATCCCACGGATTATATCACTCCCGATTGTGTTGCTGATTTTACTTCAATACAACTAAAGGATGAAGGTAACAACAGAGTAAGAATGTCGGGTGTTAAAGGCAAAAGCTACACCCCTTTTTACAAAGTATCGTGTTCGTATGAATATGGTTACTCTTCAGTCGCTACCTTAACTTACAGCTGGCCCCAAGCGCTGAAAAAAGGGAAAGCCGCCGACGCAATACTTAGGAAAAGATTGGAAAATCTGGGCTGTACATTCGACGAGTTCAGAACTGAATTTGTGGGTTACAACGCCTGCCACGGTGCTGCTGCAAAAGAAGTTAACGAGGATGAAATCAATGAAATTATGGTAAGATTTGCCGTAAGGGGCAACGATTATGCTTCAGTTGAAAGATTCGGAAAAGAGATCGCCCCTTTGATTCTGACGGGTCCCCCGGCAGTTACAGGTTTTGCCGGAGGCAGACCGAAGCCAAGCTCTGTTGTTGCATATTGGCCCGCTTTGATTAGGAAAGAATTAGTTACCCCCACTGTTTTGGTTTTGGAGGTTTGAAATGAAAGTGAAACTGATTGA
This sequence comes from Ignavibacteriaceae bacterium, assembly GCA_008933765.1. Classification (GTDB taxonomy): domain Bacteria; phylum Bacteroidota; class Ignavibacteria; order Ignavibacteriales; family Ignavibacteriaceae; genus UTCHB3. The sequence goes on from WBUK01000002.1 coordinate 92,331, forward strand.
AATTGCTCACGGAAGAAGCGGTGATAAAGGCGACGCCGCTAATGTAGGGATTATTGCTTATGACGATAAAGGATACGAAATTATTAAAAAGGAGCTTACCGTAAAGAGGGTGAAAGAATACTTTGAAGGTGTCTGTTTAGGTGAAGTGGTGCGATATGAACTGCCTAACCTGAGGGCGCTTAATTTTATTCTGCACAACACACTCGGCGGCGGTGGAACTGTTTCACTAAAACTTGACGCACAGGGCAAAACTCTTGCGGCTGCACTTCTGCGGATGGAAATTGAAATTTAACGGAGAACCGCTAACGCTTAAACTTGACGCACAGGGCAAAACCCTTGCGGCAGCACTTCTGCGGATGGAAATTGAAATTTAACGGAGAAAATAATGTTTGAAGAAGAAATTAAATCATACAAAGAACTTGCAATTAGGGTAAATAATTTACGGAGTTATCTTTAAGTTAGATGATAAAATTTTACGAATTGATGAGATAAAAAAGATAAGCGAAGAGGCTGACTTCTGGAACGACCAGAGGCGTGCACAGGGGTTGCTTCAGGAAGGTAAAAAGCTTTCAGCATGGGTCGATTTGTGGAGTGAAGTGGCAAAAGAATCTCAATCTGTCGGTGAACTCATCGAGATGGCTTCCGAAGCAGAGGATGAGTCATTAGAAGCAGATATTGCCGTCGAGATTGAAAAACTAAGCAACAGCATCGAAGAGCTTGAATTTAAGAACATGCTCTCCGGTGAAGACGACAGCAACAACTGCATTTTAACCGTACATTCAGGAGCAGGAGGCACCGAATCGCAAGATTGGGCAGATATGCTGCTGAGAATGTACCTCCGATATTGCGATGAGGCCGGTATGAAAGCAACTTTAGTTGATATGTTAGAGGGTGACGGTGCAGGAATTAAAAGCGCTGAAATTGAAATTGAGGGTGATTTTGCATACGGTTATTTGAAATCGGAAGCAGGGGTGCACCGGTTAGTGCGTATTTCACCTTTCGATTCAAACCAGAGGCGCCACACTTCCTTTGCCGCTATTTCCGTTATCCCGGAGGTTGACGACAATATTCAAATTGAGGTGAACCCCGCAGATTTGCGGATTGACACTTATCGTTCCGGAGGAAAAGGGGGGCAAAATGTCAATAAGGTGGAAACTGCCGTCAGAATTACCCACATACCCACAGGAGTGGTGGCTGCCTGCCAAAGCGAAAGATCGCAGGGGCAAAACAAGACAAGGGCTATGAAGCTGCTTAAATCGAAACTCTATCAAATTGAAAAGGAAAAACAAAGCCTTGCTAAAAATGAGGCTGAAAAAAGCAAAATGAAAATTGAGTGGGGAAGCCAGATTAGAAGTTATGTTTTCCATCCGTACAATTTAGTGAAAGATCACCGTACGGAAGTTGAAACTTCGGATACACAGGGAGTGATGAATGGCGATTTATTTCGCTTTATTAAGGCATATTTATTAAAGTTTTCATCAAATTAATAGGAGTACAGATGAAGATTTTCAAAGCCGGTGAAGTTATTACTAAAGAAAATGCAACAGATAAAGAACTGTTTATTTTAATTAGAGGCAGGATCGGTGTTTATAAATCTGATGTGAAAGTTACCGATTTTAGTGAAAAGGGAATGGTGATCGGGGAGATGAGCGTTATTTTGGATGGCCCCCGAACTGCAACTCTGATTGCAGAAGAAGAAACTGTGGTGTTGAACTTAGACCTGCCAATGGATAAATTGATTGAAAAATACCCTGATTTAGTGAAAAAAATGTTGGTTAACCTTGCCGAAAGGCTGCAGGTTCTTACGAACGAATATTATTGTTTAGCAAAAGATTATACCGAAGAACAAATAAACGGGGAGTGATCGCTTACTGCGGCGCCTCCTCAGTGTAGTTTGTTGCGGCAACCGTTGAAGGATCGATCAGATCGTTTATATCCGCAACGCCTGCAATTCTCGCTGCAAGCGATTTACCGTCAAGTTTATGGTACTCGAGCACTTCCAATGGGGTGCCGCATTCCGGATAGTCATCTAACCCAAATTTGATAAAGGAGCGCGACCCCAGATCGTGGTGTTCAACCAGCACATTAAGTATTCTGTCCCCCAAGCCGCCGATATTTGAGTGGTCTTCCAAAACAAATATCTTGGTGTAATCCACCACGATGTCTCCCAACCATTCCGAATCGATATAGTTCAACCATGGCATATTCACGACTTTAAGCCCGAATTCAATTTTTTTCAGATATTCTGCCGCAACCAATGCTTCGTGAAGCATAACGGGCCCATAAGCGAATAAAATTGCATCATTTCCTTCGGTTAACGGGGTGCCTTTCCCTTTTTCAAATTTATAATCTCCCGGCAGTTGAATCATCTCAGGTGAAGGTCCAATATTCAACCTGATAATGCAAACCTGATCAGGTGAATTAATTGCATATTCGGTAACTGACTTAGTTTCAACTCCGTTACAAGGCTGCATAATGGTTGCATTTGGCAGAGCACCAAAAAGAGAAATATCCCTGACGCTCTGGTGCGATTTGCCCGGTCCCGCAGGAATCATCCCCGCAAAATGGCAAGTATAGATTATTTTCCTTTTTTCAGTTGAATTGTTGTAAATCTGTTCGTTGGCGCGCGCAGCAAGAAAGGAACCGAAAGTGTTTATAATTGGAATTAACCCCATCCTCGCAATTCCACCCGCCATTGAAACCATATCTTGTTCAGCGATTCCGTTTTCGATAAACCTATCAGGGTAAGTAATTTCAAATTTTCTTAATTTACAATCTGCGGAAAGATCGCCGTCCATAACTACGAATTTATCGTTAGTTTTTGCCAGCTCAACCAAAGCATCCCCGTAGGCATCGGTTACAAATTCCTTATCTAATTTTGAAATTGGTGAGGAGTTAACCTCAATAACCGGCAGCTCAACCGGTTCGATATTCAATTCTTTTGCCAATGTTTCAATTCGCGCGGTAAGTTCCTTAAGTCCCGCTTTAAAACTTTCATCATCAGGAGCGCCCGAGTGCCACTTATATAGTGTTCTTCCCGTCAGGGGGTCGGAAACTGTAGCTTCCAAAAACGAAAGCCCTTTCCCCTTAACTGTATCCGCAATAATCAGCTTTGGTTTATCCGATACGGAGTCTAATTCGGAAAAAACATTGTGCAGTTGATTGAAATCGTGCCCGTCAACCCTTTTGACAAACCATCCGAACGCTGAAACTTTTTCGGTAAGGTCTTCAATGTTGTTCACATCTTTCACTTTCATATCTGTTTGATACTTATTGTGATCGATAATCACAGTTACATTGTTAATTTTTTGATGAGCAGTTGATTGAAGTGCTTCGTAAATCTGCCCTTCCTGAAACTCACCGTCACCGGTAAGAACAAATACTTTCCCCTTTGCCCGAAGATAACCTTTGCCCCAAGCCATCCCTTTAGCCTTAGAAACACCCATACCAAGTGACCCGGTGGAAGCTTCAACACCCGGTGTTTTAACTTCAGGGTGACCATCCACGCCACCTAAGCGGCGTAATTTCAGAACGGTTTCTTCGTCAAGGACGCCGAGTGCATACATTAAAGAATAAAAACCCGGTACATCGTGTCCTTTGGAAGAGAAATAAATGTCGCGGTCAGGTGAATCAAACCCAACTTTCAGAACATTTAGCTTTTTAAGGTAGAGATAGGTTACAATATCTGCTGCGGAAAAGCTGCTGCCCAAGTGCCCCGATCCGGCTTTTTTAACCATAATAAATGTGTTGAACCGGCACATCTCTGCAAAGAGTTGAAGATGCCTAAAATCTTTTCTGTGAAGTGAACGGACACGGTTAAATTCTTTTTGTGCAATCAGGCTGAACATTGTTTCTCCATTTAATGAAATTATTCATTTCAGGCAGTTTTATCAATTTTCTATTGTTTTCAAAAGTTTCTGCAAAATTTTATCTGTTCCCGGCGGTTTTTGCAAACTCTATGTTGTTTTCAAGGGTTTCGGCAAAATATTGATAATTTCAGGCATTATTGTAAAATCTTATTTGTTTTCTGCAATTCTTACTGCCCTAAACTCAAAAACAATCGAAAATTAAACCAAAGTATCGTAAAAATCCATTTTTAATTTTCAAAGTTAAGCAATGGGTAAGATATTTTCGTTTCTTCTGTTGCACAAAACCATGAACAGCCCTCGTGCAACACAGGAACAATAGCCACTTACAAAGGTATAATTAACTAACAATTGGAGAAATGAAATGAAACGAACATTCACTCTCTTTTTAATTTTACTCTTTTTATCGATTCAGATTCTTCCGAATACCATATATAGAAACAGCAAAGTTAAAAAAGTTAATCTTGCGATACTTCTGGATACAAGCAGCAGCATGGATGGGTTAATTAACCAAGCCAGAAGTGAATTGTGGCGAATTGTTAACGAAATCGCCGCCCTTTCAAAACAAATGCCCGACACGAAACTTGAACTCAGCATATCAATTTTTGAATACGGTAACGATAAACTTTCAAAAACTGATAATTTCATCAGATTGGTCAACCAACTAACACAAGATTTAGATCAGGTTTCCGATAACCTTTTTGCTCTTAAGACCTACGGCGGATATGAATATTGCGGAGCCGTTATGCTGGAAGCACTTCAAAAACTGGAGTGGGCAAAAGAGAAAGATGCTCTTAAGTTAATTGTGATTGCAGGCAACGAACCCTTTAATCAAGGTCCCGTTGACTTTAGGGAAGTCTGCAAAAAAGCGGTTGAGCAGGGGATTAAAATAAACACTATTTACTGTGGTAACCCCGATAACTCTGAAGCAGACGAGTGGAGAACAGCAGCAAATTTGGGCAAAGGGACTTTCATGTCAATCAACCAGAATGATAAACAGGAGGAAATCCCCACGCCATACGATGATAAAATTTTGGAATTGAACTCTGCTCTTAACGATACCTACATTTACTTCACTTCTGCAGGCAAAGAGGCAAAATACAGGCAGGAAAAAAGCGATGAAGATATTCAGAGTACCAGCAAAGCCGGAAGCATTGACAGAGCAGCAACTAAATCGACCGAGTTTTATGATAATTCCGGCTGGGATTTGATCGACGCCTCAAAAAATGGAGACTTTAATGTTCAAAAAATTGATAAAACACTGCTTCCTGAAAAGTTTCAAAAATTTACTGACTCCGAACTTTTAGAGTTAATTGCAAAATACAGTGCAGAGCGGGAAAAAATAAAGGAAGAGATTAAAAATTACCAGGCACTCCGAAACAAATATTTGATCGATAATATTAAAACCGAAGTTAAAAACACTTTCGGCGGTGCACTTATTGAATCAATAAAACACGAATTAAAAATAAAATGAAATTTTTAGCAAAATTGTTGCTTTTGATTGTTGTAGCCGTTCCGCAAATCTTTGCAGACGGCTTCATAATCATACCGGAGCCGCCATTTCCATACCCGCAACCGGTGTGGCGCGATCCCTTTCCGCTTGAAGTGAAATACCATGATGTATCAGTTACAGTTGATGGTTTAATAGCGAAAACAAAAGTTGACCAGGTGTTTTTTAATCCGTTGAATTACCGCTTAGAAGGGCAGTATATTTTTCCGGTTCCTGAAGGCGCGGTAATTACTTCTTTCAAAATGTTTGTTGACGGTAAAGAATTAAAAGCCGAACTTTTAGATGCTGAAAAAGCAAAAAAACTGTATCAGGAAATTGTTGCAAAAAGCAAAGATCCGGCACTTTTAGAGTTCACGGGAAGGAACATTTACACACTCAAAATTTTTCCGATTGAACCCCGTTCCGACAGAAGAATTATAATTGAGTATGTGCAAAACCTTGAATATGATAACGGCACAGTGCGATATCTTTACCCGTTAAACACCGAAAAATTTTCAGCAAAACCGCTTCAAAGAGTATCTGTAAAAACGGAGATAACTTCGAAAAACCGCATACTTTCACTTTATTCACCCACGCACGAAACAAAATCGGAAAGAAAAGACGATAACCACTTCACCGCCCTTTATGAAGAGAAAAATGTTAAGCCTGATAAAGATTACCTCTTAATTATCAACACTTCTGCAAAGGGAAGTGTGGCAGACCTAATGATCCGCAAAGATGAGGATGGTAAAGAATTTTTTCTTTTGACATTCACGCCCGATGATTCTGAGTTCCCGGTTGAATATATCCCTAAAGATGTGGTCTTTGTTTTAGATGTTTCCGGCAGTATGGCAGGCGAAAAGTTGCAGGCGGCTCAGGATGCTCTGATATACTGCATTAGCAGGCTGAAAGATAAAGACAGGCTGCAAATTATTCAATTTGGAACTGAAGCGAAAAAACTTTTTCCCGCTTTAGTGCCTGTGGATAAAACCCAGAAAGAGAGTGCTCTCGATAAAATCAGAAAAATGGAAGCCTTAGGCGGAACAAACATTGAGGAGGCTCTGCAGCTGGCTTTGGAGGAAAAACCGGCGAGCAACAGACCTTTTTACATCGTTTTTATAACCGACGGCAAACCTACCATTGGCGAACGGGATGAAAATAAATTGCTAGCAACCGTTGACCAAAAAGCACTTGCCGGAAAAAAGATTTTTACCTTCGGTATCGGATATGATATCAACATACTGCTGCTTGATAAACTTGCGCAGAAAAGCGGAGGAGTGAGGAATTATTCACCGCCTAACAGTGAGGTCGAAATTGCGATCAGTAACTTCTTCAACAAAATTGAGTCACCAGTACTTACAGATATCACGCTTTCAACTTACGGGGGATTAAAAACTGAGCTAACCTACCCCAATCAAAAATTTGATCTGTACAAAGGAAGTGTCGCTGTATTTGCCGGTTTGATCGAGGGCGAAGGGAAATTCCGTATAACCGGTAAACGAAACGGTAAAGAGTTCAGCTTCGATGTTGCAACGAACAAACCAAACGAAGGTGATTACGAATTTATCCCTGTCATTTGGGCTATGCGCCGAACCGGTTATCTCTTAGATTTAATCAGATTAAACGGCGAGAGCAAAGAACTTAAAGATGAGATCATTTATCTTTCAAAAAAATACGGTCTAATAACTCCATACACTGCCTTTTTAATTTTGGAAGATGAGCAGGTTACTCAAACCCAGCGACCACCCCTTGCGCCCAAATTTAAAGATACCGGCGGTTGGGCTGATCCCATCCCGGATGCGTTCAAAACCGGTTTTGAGGGGTTGAAAGCCGGCGAAGGGAAAGAAAGCGCAACCGCAAGTGAAAAGGTGCGCGACTACTCAAGCGCGGATGAACTGAACCACCGTGATATTGAAAAAAGAGCCAGCGACCCTGCATTGGATGGAAGTGGCTCTGCACCCAAAATCACCGATGCCGCCGGAAGAGCCTTCTACAATAACAACGGGTTGTGGATCGATTCTTTCTTAGATTCTTTCAAAGGCAATCAAGTTAAAAAAATAGAGTTCGGTTCTTCTGAGTATTACGAACTTGCTTTCAGTAACAAGAATATTGCAAAAATTCTGTCAGTCGGAAGAAATGTGAGGTTCGTTGCGAATGGAGAGGCAATAGAAATCGTAAATTAAAATTTAGTTAACCCACAATACTTAAGCAACCGGCAAAGTGAAAGAAAATGTGCTTCCCTTAGCCGGTTTGCTTTTTATTGTAAGCGTGCCGCCTTGTTGTTCTATCATTTCCTTCACTAAAATTATTCCTAACCCTGTGCCGCGCTCACGATTGGTCCCCGCAGTTGAGTGAAAGAGTTCAGGATTCATAACTTTTTGTATCGATTCTTCATCCATCCCTACTCCTTCATCAATAACACTTACTGTAACCATACTTTCACCTTGGGTTGCTTCTATTCGCACAACAGAATCAGCGTACGAAAACTTAATTGCATTGGTTAAAAGATTTCTCAAAATCAGGTTAATTGCATAGTCATCACCCATGACGACGATATCTTCCCTCACGGCATTTTCGGTTTTAATCCCTTTTGCGAATGCAATATCTCTGACAAAGCTGATGTTTGCATTAACGATGATTGAAAGATTGATTGTCTTCGGCTGCATTCTTATCACGCCAATTTGAGATCTGCTCCAGGCAAGCAGATTTTCTAAAAGTGAAAATGTATTTCGCGCAGTGTGATCAATGCGCGCAATGAAGTCTTTTGCTTCATTGGGGTCCATCGTACCAAGTTCATCCACGAGAATTTGAGAAAAGCCCATAATAGTGGAAAAAGGGTTTTTAAGGTCGTGGGAAATAATCGACATCATTTTGTCTTTAGTAGCGTTGGTTTCGCGCAGTTCATTCAGCAGCACTTCCAACTTCTCATTTTTTTGGATTATTTCATTTTGGCTTTTTGTTAATTCCTCATTTTTGGCAGAAATTTCGTCTGTTCTTTGAGCCACTAACGATTCCAGAGCGATGTTTTCTCGCCTTAATTTGCCTGCATAAAACATTGCAATAATGTAAGATAAAGCACCAAAAGCGAGGAAATACAACAACCAAGCCCACCACCTTTTGTACCATTTCGCTAAAATTGAAAACTCAATCGTAGTTGGCTTGCTCCAGGTTGAGTGCCCCGAAGGTTTCACCCGAACGGTTAAAGTGTGCCCCCCCGAAGAGAGATCACTCAGCAGTATTCTGTTTGTATTTTTAAGGTTTATCCAATCTTCATCATTATCAAATTTATACTGAAAAAGATCGGAGTGTACAGGGTAAGAAAAATCCAAAACATCCACTCGCCAGTTGTTGTCCTCAGGAATTTCCACCCGGTTTTTGCTCGGGTCAATAGTGACCCCAAGGCTAAGGTTTTTAAGCAGAAGTGCCGGTGGTTCTGAAACAGAAGAGCGATATTTAGCGCGCATAATCGCGATTCCTTCAGCCGTACCAACCCAAAGATCGCCTTTGGGGTCAGTGGTTAAGGTTCTTGTTCCGATAGTGATACTCGGCAGCCCTGAAGACATGTTGAAATGTGAAACCCCTTCGCCGTCGTATGCGTAAAGCCCTTTGGGAGTTCCGATCCAAATAGTGCCTGTTTGGTTATCGCACGAAATAGAACGGGCGTTCATATTTTTAAATCCCGGGTCTAATAAATAGGCGTTTTCCCCATCAATTCTGAAAACACCGTGCGAAGTTGCAAGAATAAGTTTATGATCCCTGTCAAAGTCGATATCATTAATCGTTATATCACCTTTAACTTCCGTTTTCACTTTCAGTATAATGTTGGTAAATTTATTATTTTTTGATGAATATTTAACGAGTTCCAGTTTATCGGAAGTACCCCCAATGTATAGATCTCCGTCAGGGTTCATCATCAGAGTGGAAAATTCTTTAATTTTTGTGAAAGGGAGGTCAAACATATTCATATCTCCGTTGGCACGAAGATTAATCACCTGTTTTGCAGAAGTTTCAAGCATCCACAGATCGTTATTATTTCCGTAACCGATAAAGCTAATAAATCTTCCCTTAATTTTTGGGGTGGTTCGGGTGATTGTTCCGAGATCACTTATGTGGATTAAAACGCCATCGGAAGTGGCAACCGTAATTCCCTCGTTAAAGCGCGCAAACGAACGGATTACTGTTCCGGGCGAGCTAAGAACCACCTCTGCAACATATTCATTATCCTTTGGGACTAATTTGTAGAGTGAATTTCCATCAGAGACATACACCATATTATCCCGTTTTGTAATGATATCCTGAACATATTGTTTAATAATATCAGGCAGAACGGGATTAAAATTTCTTTTTGAGAGCAGCAAGATGCCTCTTTCAGAACTGAGCCAAATCTCAGAGTTTTTACCCATGAATATATCGTTAAGCTTCACTTTACCGGGTGAAGTCACATGTTCAACATGGTACGAGGGGTCGTTCAGATAATATGAAAACAGCCCCTGATCCCATGTAATAATATAAACCTGCCGGTCAGTTTTAAGAAACCCGGAAATATTCAGATTTTCAATCACTTTTGTTTGTGTTGCGAGTGAGAACCTACCCGATTGATCTTTGTTCAGAGTAAATTTAATCGCCCCGCCGTTATTTCCGGCAATAAAAGTTAACTCTCCGAGATATGTCATTCCCGTTATATTCGGGAAGTTACTGATTCTGTCAAACTGAACTAATTTATCGTTTTTGTTGTCATATAAAAACAAACCGCCTTGGTGAGTTACAATCACCACTTCTCCGGTTTCCAATTCAAAGAAATAGTGGTTTCGTAGGAAATTGAAGGAAAAATCGTCGGAAGAAAGTACAAATCTTTTAAAATTATTTTTTCTGTATCTTACTATCGCCCCACCTTCCCCGATGAATATTGTGCCGTCTTTGGCTTCATAGATCGATTTCGGATAAAAAACTTTACCCGGTTCTTCTTTTGGCGCAGACTGTAAAATTTGCACAATCTTTGCAGTATCTAAAGCAGGCTGAATTTCAAAAACACCGTGATCTGTTACGAGCAGTATATTGCCGTCTTTTTTCTTACAAAGTGCCTTGGCGTACTCCAATTCAGGAGGCGAAGTGAAAGAAAGGAAAGAATACCCATCAAATCTGCTTACACCTTCATCAGTTGCAACCCAAATAAAACCGTAATTATCCTGGGTAATCGATTTTGTAAGCTCGATGCTTAAACCTTCGTTAATACCATATCTGTTTAACTCGAAATTTTGCGCAAAAATCGAAAGTTGGAAAAACAAAAATCCTGTTAAAAAGATAAAACGGAACAAATTACTTAACCCTATTTAAACCATTCAATGCTGCCACTCTGTAGGCTTCCGCCATAGTAGGGTAGTTAAAGGTAGTGTTAATAAAATACAATAATGAGTTTGCTTCCCCCTTTTGCACCATAATAGCCTGCCCGATGTGAATAATTTCGCTGGCGTTGTTCCCAAAACAGTGAATGCCAAGAATCTGCAAAGTCTCTCTGTGAAACAGTATTTTCAGCATACCGGTCGTGTGGCCCGTTATCTGCGCGCGTGCCAGGTGCTTGAAGAAAGAGTGTCCCACCTCGTAGGGCACCTTATCCCGAGTCAGTTCTCTTTCAGTTTTTCCGACAGAACTGATTTCAGGAATTGTGTAAATTCCGGTAGGGATAAAATCAAGGAGTTGGTTCTCACATTTACCTTCGATAATGTAAGTAGCTGCAAACCTGCCCTGATCGTACGAGGCACTGGCGAGAGAGGGAAAGCCACATACATCACCTACTGCATAGATGTGCGGCTGAACAGTCTGGTGTTTCTCATCGATTATAATAGACCCCCTCGAATCGGTTTTAATTCCTAGCGCTTCTAAGTTCAGGTCGCCGGAGTTTCCCGTTCTGCCCTGAGCCCAAAGCAGCACATCAGCGCTAATCACCTTGTTCGATTCCAGAAAAATCTCAACGGAATTGTCAGAAGGCACCACCTTTGTGTATTCCTCTTTATTTCTAATCATCACGCCGTTTCCGCGCAAGTGATAAGAAAGTGCATCGCTGATTTCATCATCCAAAAAGGAAAGCAATCTGTCGCGTGTGTTAATCAGATTGACTTTCATCGAAAGACCGCGAAAAATTGAGGCGTATTCGCAACCGATAATTCCGGCACCATAAATAGCAATGGATCTGAAGTTCAAAGGAATTGAAAGAATAGTGTCACTGTCCAAAATTCTTGGGTGCGAAAAATCCACATCCGGGGGGTGATAAGGTCTTGAGCCTGTGGCAATAATAAAATATTCCGCTGTATATCTCTCAATTCCGCCGTTAAGGAGATCGATTTCCAGAGTATGTTCATCAAGAAACTTAGCTTTACCGTTAATAACATCCACAAAATTTCGTTTATAAAAACTGTAACGAAGTTCCACCTGTTGGTCAACAATTTTCGAAGTATTTTTCAGAATATCCTGGTAAGTGATCCCGTGGTTTTTCCCAATTTCAGCAATTCTTTGAATTTCCTGCCGCAAACTCTTGCTTGGAATTGTTGCCGTGTGGGTACAACTGCCGCCAACCCTGGGGAACGAGTCAACAATAGCAACCCGTCTTCCGGCTTTCACCATCTTCATAGCAGCGCCTTCGCCACCGGGTCCGCTGCCGATCACTATACAGTCATAATCATAGTTCATTTGGATCTGTCGTATTATTCGTTTGAAATTTCATTATTTTTGCATTATAATATAATTATTACTTTAATCTATTTTGTGATAATAGCGGTAAAAAATTGAAAATTAATCATTTCGTAAACTATTTTATCTGCCTTAATTTAAATTTTAACTTCAACAAGACTGAATTTTTAACTTCAACAAGACTTAAACGAAACAACGGAATAATGTGAATATGGAAGACCTGCGTAAAAAAATATCTGAATTAGATTATGAAATTTTAAATTCACTTGCCAAAAGAAGAGAACTTAGCCGGGAAGTAATAGAAAGAAAAGATAAAACGGGGCTACCTTTACGAGATAAGAACAGAGAAAAAGAACTGTTGCAAAAGTTGATTGAAGAAGGGAAAATTTTAGGTTTAGAACCTACTTACATCACCAAAATTTTTCAGACCATAATTGAAGATTCCGTTCGATTACAACAAACTTATCTGCACAAATTAGGGGATGGTGATACTTTAGAAAAGAACGAAGTTCGGGTAGCTATTCAGGGGATTATTGGTTCTTTCAGTTCTTTGGCGGCTCGGCGTTTCTTTTCGAACAGAGGTTCGGAATTAATCTTTGTCAGCAAAATGTCGTTTGATGAAGTGGTGAAAGCCGTTGAGGAACAAGAAGCAGATTTTGCAATGCTTCCTGTTGAAAACACGAACTCGGGGAATATTAACGATGTTTACGACGCATTAGTGAAATCTTCCGTCAGCATAATCGGTGAAGAGAAACTACGGGTGAAGCAAAACCTTATCGGCATTTCGGAAATTGACCCCATATCAATCACAAAAATATACGCTCACCCACAGGCGGCAGCGCAGTGCAGCAAGTTTTTGGAGACAATTCCAAACGCCGTTATTGAACATGTGAGTGATACTGCGCTTTCGGTACAAAAGATAAAAGAGGAAGGCAACCCCAAATACGCCGCTATAGCAAGCGAGCAGGCTGCGGAATCTTTCGGTGTTGTCGTTCTGAAAGAGGATATTTCAAACAGAACCGAAAACTACACCAGATTTTTAATTGCGGCAAGAAAACCGGTTGCCGTTGATGAACGGATACCGGCGAAAACTTCGTTGGTTATTGCCACGGCACAAAAACCGGGCGCATTGGTAGAAGCCCTTATGTTTTTTAACAAATACGGCATTAATATGACCAAAATTCAGTCGCGCCCGATCCCCGGAAACCCATGGGAAGAGATGTTCTACATCGATTTTGAGGGGAATGTTGCAGATGAAAAAACAGCGCTGATGTTGGATGAATTGGGACGAAACTCGAGGTATTTTAAGGTATTCGGCAGTTATCCTGCAAATGAAATAGATAAAACTGTTCTTCCGCCGACTGATGTTTCTTCACTTCCGGAAACAGGCTTTATACCGGAAGAAGAGACAGTTGCCCTGCCCGTCATTTCTGTTAAAAGAGAAGGTTCTGCCCACCGCTTTGCAGGCAGAGAGTATAAATCTGATGATACAATTATTGAAGTGAAGGGTGTTCAAATTGGCGGCGGTAGCTTCACCATTATTGGAGGACCGGGTTCAGTTGAATCAAAAGAACAGATACTTAATTGTGCCAAAGAACTTAAAAAACAAAACGGACATATTTTATTCGGCGGGTGTTTTGAGCCAAAAACAAGCCCTTATGCGCAAACGGGGCTTGGCTATGAAGGGTTAAGCTACTTGCAGGAAGCCGGTATGGTTTACGAGCTTCCGGTTGCAACTGAAATTTTCTCGGTTAATCAGGTTGAACAGGTTGCGCAGTACGCAGATATTTTGCATATCGGAGCCGTAAATATGCAGAACTTCCCTCTGCTCATTGAAGTAGGCAAGACACATCGCCCTGTGCTTCTTAAACGCGGTTTAATGGCTTCAATAGATGAACTTTTAAACGCAGCTGAATATATCCTCGCACAAGGGAACAGGCAGGTTATTTTGTGTGAAAGAGGTGTAAGAACATCGGACGGCACCACCAGAAATACTCTTGATCTGAGTGCAATACCTATCTTAAAAGAACTAACACATCTGCCTGTAATTGTTGATCCCACGCATGCAGTTACTGAAGCGGAAAAAATCATCCCCTTAGCTAAAGCAACCAAAGTAGTGGGTGCAAACGGGGTTTTTGTTGAGTTTCACCCCGAACCACTGAATACGCACAGCGATTCAAAACGACAGATGAGTTTTAAGCAGTTCGGTAAAATGATGAAAGAGTTAAACCGGCTGCATTAAAACAAAATATCGTCAACATCCCTCTTCTTAACAAAAAATATCTGACCCGAAGGGTTGGATATTTTAAGTGTTTCACCGACTAATTCAAGCGCGGTATAAGAGGTTTTTTCAGCAGGTTTTTGTTTAACCGGGTTCTGAAGTTTGCTGTCTGAAAACAGCCGGTAACCTCCCTTTAACTTGCATTTAAGGTCTTTTTTTGCAAGAAGAGATTTTTCGTTTGTGGGATCGGTAATAGCAGTAATTTCAAGACCCCTGAACGAAACATCTGTGTTTAAGCCATATACCATCGAAAGCCCCTGATCGAAATTATCGAAATCGATATCAGCAAAACCTTTCGCTTTTTTATAATGCAGCACATCTGTTCCGTTCACTCTTACAGAGACAGTTGAAAATAAGACAATAATTTCCAATTTTACCCTATCCAGACCGGAATTAAGCGCATTTTCCGTTATCAACGAATCAGTATCAACCTTAGCGACAATTCCTCCGGGTTCCACATCAGCAGAAGGCCCGGAAGCCTCAATTTCGTAATCAAAATTTTTCAATTCTGTTACCAAAATGATCTGATCTTTGCCGCTGCTCTCAGGTAACGATTTGCTGATAAATTTCACTGATTTTCCGGAGAAAAGAATAAAATAGTGGTTAAACGCAATTCCGAAGACGCCGCCCGAGTCCAAATTTACCGTCAAATCGTCAATTGCAACCTTGAAAGAGAAGAACTGATCCAAGTTCATCATTCCGGCACTACTTGGCAGGGGAAAAGTAGCGACAAATTTTGTAGGGTTGTCTTTTTCGGTAACCGGCTCAAATTTTGCGGCGTATGTGCCATCTTCTAAGGTGCGGATAGTTCGCCAGTATGGTCTTATTGATGATTGCAGTACAAACAGGCTGTCGTTGTTAAAAAGCTTTACCAAAGGCTGAAAATCTGGGTTTGATTTACCAACTGCAATGTCAAAATTAGATATCAGTTCATCAGCTTTTACTTTCATTGTTGACTTATCAGCCACCGAACCTTTGTAAAGTTCTGAAAGGATAGCCTTTTTCTTCGCAATTGAATCATCAATTTCGCCGGCACCATGTTGGTAAATCAGCCAGGTAGCTCCAAGGGTTAAAAGCATGAAAACCATAAGGAAGAGGGCAGTCTTTTTAAGATTTTGTGAAAGAAACAAAAGCATCAACAGAATCAGCGCTAAAACAAGATAGGGGAGCACATTAACAATCACAAATTGAAGCTCCGGCATCAAAGAAAGATACCATTGAGTTGTGTCATCCACTATTTGATCGAAAGCAAAAGCGGAAAATAAGTACCCCAAAACAACAACCAAAACGAAATTAACAATTAATGTTTTTGGTTTGAATCCGCCGTCTAATAAATCTTTGAGCCTTTCCTTAATCTGAGACTCAACGGAATGCGGAATTTTCTCAACAGGTATCGAATGTTTTTCCTGCAAATGCTTCAGAAATTGTGTATATACCTTATTTGAAGTTCTTAACCCAACTTTTTTGAATTCGAAGGAATACTGGTGTTTGATGTCAGTTGCAAAAGGGAGCTCTTCACCCAAAGATTTAAAATAAGATGTTAACGACAACCTCTGTGTGTAGTACATCTTGTAGCTGCCCGGTTTAAGTTCATCAATTTTAGCCACCTGAATTTCACACTCAGCCCTTTTATACAAAATTTCAAAAACAATATCTTTGTAAGTTTTCCCTTTAACCTCCGTGATACCATGCGCCTCTAAAAATTTCACCATATCATAGTAGTGATATTCATCCGAAATCACTTCGGGGTGTTGTGCAAGGTAAAAGGAAAAATCTTCAATCTTGCTGATTTTAGTACCTTCAAAAGCCCTGAAAAATTTGTTTTGAATGAAAGCGTGAAACAAAAAAGCCCATTTCTTTTGGGTAATATTTATCGTTTTTTTAGCAAATTCTTCATCGAAAACATCCGGTTCTAACTCTAATATTTCAAGCGCACGGTTGAAAGTATCGTTTAGGACCGGATATTTTTTTGTGTCGCTGTTATAAAGTTCACGGCACGCAAGCAAAAAACGATAAAGTTCAAAATCGAGAGACGCCCCTTTATCATAAAAATGAACATGTTCCAGATGCCTGAAAAAATCGCTCGCCGTTTCTTTATATTCAGAAGGTTCAGTTAGCGAGTATTCATTTCCCCCGATTTTTAGCGGACGACCTGGAATAAGCACCCTAAGAATGATTTCAGAAAGAAAATCAACGGGGTAATTTTTGTATCTGATTAAGTAACCTTTTAACGAGGCTGAGTTTTTAACTCCGTCCAAAGAACTGACCCATTCGGTAAACGCCTGAAGGTCTGCCGGGTGTGAAAGATGCTTTTTGAATTTATCAGGTTGTGATTGTATAAATACGACCAGATCACCGATATTGTGCAATTTTTCGTTCCCTTTTGGGTGTTTCACCAGATAAAATTCGCCGTAGTAAAGAGGAAGCACCTGTTTCCCTGCCATTATGTCGTTTAGTTGGGCAGCAGTAAACCTGTTCAGCTCTTCGTGGAGAGTTAACCCCTCGATCAGCAGGTTAACTTCGTATAATTCCGGTTTGTATTCAATAATCGGTTTGAGTTCTTTACTATTTTGGAGAATAGCAGTGAAGTTCTTTTTAGAGAAAGTATCAGGGTAAAAAATCCATAGCAAAATCATTCCGAGTGAATAATAGTCGCTTGTTGTTGAATAAAGCCCTTCCATAACTTCAGGTGCCAGGAAAAAGCGGCACAGATTACTCTCTGAAAAAGAAGATTTTTCAACTACAGGGAACTTACTCTTTGACATAGCATGCCCATACCCAAGCAGTATAATTTTCGGTTTTTCGCCGGGCTTAACGAATAAATTGCAGATGTGTAAATAGGGGAGGAATACATCATTCTTATGCAGATATTCTATAAGATCTTTCAGTTGAGGCAACAGACTGTGTTTAACCGCCGAAGCCGCCACATCAACAAACATCAATGGCACTATATCAGTATCAACTTCATAAACTTCGTAGCAATATTTAAACTTATATTTTTTAATGCCTGTAGCAAATTCTTTAGATTTCGCTAACCCTTCGTGCGAAAGAGAAGTCAGAAGTGTATGAACTGACGGCTTAGGTTCGTAAGCCGGGTTTTTATACTTAAAAGAAAATTTTATAATATAGTTTTTGCTGTCTTCACCAATCGCTTTGTAATAAAAACCATCAGGGATTATGTTTAACTCAAAAATAGGTTCAATAATTTTATACTGAAATCCGGAAAGGTTGATCAAACTTCCGGGGTCTATTTCCGGCAGTTCAGTAATGGAATATTGCTCGTCTAAAAGAGCAGCTAATGTTTCTTCTTTCATTAAAACTCTATAAAAATGTTAATCGTAGTTTCTTTAATAATAAAATATTTTCGTATTAAAAGAAGAGTCTCTTATAAAAATGTGGATAACTATTTTGTTTTGATTGTGCATTTTGGTTTAATATTCTCATAAAACAGCGAAAAACCCACAGAATAACAATAATTGGACATAAATTGCGCCAAATATTGCTTAATTATTAAAAAAAAGTAAGAAAAAACGGAGAAAATCAAAAAAAACGCTTGATTTTCTCCTTTTAAGAGATTATAACACTTTACCCACAAAATGTGGATAAAGTGTTAATAAGTTCGCTAAGAAGAGCAAAAAATGCCTTTTTAGGCTCAAAACAGGGTTCTTAATCGCGCACAAACAGTGCCGGTTTTTATACATCAAAGCTGCACTAAAAGCACTATCTTTTCTTCACCGCGTAGAACCGTTACATCCACAAGATCGCCTTTCTTTAATTCACTGAGGCGGTCCATATATTCGTATAAATCTTTAACGGGTTTTCCGTTGACTTCGACGATGATATCACCCTTAATCATTCCGGCTTTTTCTGCAGGGCGTCCCGGGATAACTTGTTCGGCTCGCACACCAACAATGTCTGAAGCAGCCATATCCGGCATAATTCCGAGGGAAATTTTATAAGTGGGTGTATCGTTCGATCTCTCTTTGGGGCCCGCTAATTGAAATATGGGTGGTTCAGCAGCGTTTGCTGCACCCATCGCAATTTTATAGACCACCTCACCAATTGCTGCTGCCCCTTCGGCGTTTATTTTATCGTAATCGTCTGTTGGTGTGTGATAGTCCTCGTGTACACCGGTGAAGAAGAACAGCACAGGAATATCTTTCGAATAAAACGAAGCATGGTCAGAAGGTCCGTAGCCCTCGGGTGATTTTTTCAGATCGATACCTGATTCTTTAAAAGCGTCTTCATAATATTTTTCAAAATCAACCGCTGTGCCTGTGCCACCAAGTGTTAATACCTTCGTATGTTTGTCGAGTCTTCCCACCATATCAAGATTTATCATCAGCTTAATTTTACTCAAAGGCACCGGAGGGTTATCAACAAAATACCTTGACCCAAGAAGCCCCATTTCTTCAGCACCAAAAGCGATAAAGATAACGCTTCTTTTGAGTTCCAACCTGTGAGTCGCAATTTTTTCAAAAGTTTCAAGAGCTGTTGAGGCGCCTGAAGCATTGTCATCTGCACCGTTATGAATTGCAGTGGTGTCGGGTCTTCTCGAGCCGCTTCCGGGTCCGCCCCAACCAAGGTGATCGAAGTGCCCGCCGATAACAATATATTCATCTTTCAGTTTTGGGTCGTTTCCTTCAACCATTGCGACAACATTCATCGTTTTCTTTTTGGTTTTAATCACTTTTGGGTTGGAGAATACTCTGCCGGAAACAGGAAGTGAAACAAAAGAGGTCAGCGAGCTGTTAACCAATTTCTCCAACGATTCAATCGTATTATTGCCCGATTTCAAAATAAGGTCCGCCACCGTTCTTGTAATACTTATAGCAGGTAAACCCGCATCCGGTTCGCCGGCACCTAAGGTTTGGCTAATCAGGTTATCATTTTTATCAAACTCAACGCCGCTGACGAAAATTACCCCGGCTGCGCCGTTATCTTTTGCAGTGATTATCTTTTTCCTAAGAGAAGAATGGCTTTCAAAAAGTTCGGAATTGTTGCCCGAGGGGGCTCCTCTTAAAACCATCACCCACTTACCTTTAACACTGTTGGCGTAGTTGTTAATGTTCACCCCTTGCTCGTTTATCACAAAACCATAACCTACAAACACCACTTCTGCGTCAACCTCACCGGTGGCAGATATGGCTATTGGAGTGAAATCTTTATCAAACTGAAAAGTGGTTCCGTTAACTTTTAACTCGCTGCTTCCGTCGATTTTTGAGGCACCGGTAACTTCAAAATGCTGAAAACCGTTGTCGAAAAGAAATTTTACGCCCGGTTTCTCAATTTCTCTTTTTATGTATTGAGCAGCAATCAGGTCTTTACCTGTTCCCGGTGCTCTTCCTTCCAACTCATCCGAGGCGAGGAACTTTATGTGTTCATAAATTTCATTCGCCGTAATATCAGGCGTATCAACATTTTGTGCGAAAGAAAGGGAAGTTATAACTAACAATCCCGTTAAAAATTTATACATTAAATCTTCTCCTATAGATAAAAAAACACTTACAACCATATTGGTATTGCTCAAAAACCGCAAAATTTAGTTCATGCGCTATATGCGATGTTGTCAACCGGTTTGCTTTAAGTAGATTTAAAATTCAAAATACTAAAATTAATCATTTAGACAGAATAAAAAAAAAGAGACAAAGATGAAAAAAAAGGCAGTTGTGCTCACCAGTGGTGGGTTAGACTCAACTACCGTGGCAGCAGTTGCAAAAAATGAAGGTTATGAACTTTATTGTTTAAGCTTTAATTACGGGCAGAGACACTTACAGGAATTAGAGTCCGCAAAAAGGGTTGCGGAGTATTTTGGTGCTAAAAAACATTTGATTATTGATATTGATCTGAAAATTATCGGTGGTTCAGCACTAACATCGGATATTGAAGTGCCAAAACACCGGGAAGAAAAAGAGATGATTACAAAAATCCCGATTACCTATGTTCCCGCCAGAAACACTATTTTTCTTTCTTACGCGCTCGCTTTTGCGGAAGTGTTGCAATCCAATGACCTTTTTATTGGAGTGAATGCAATTGACTACAGCGGCTATCCCGATTGCAGACCTGAATATATAGAAGCTTTTGAAAAAATGGCTAATTTAGCAACTAAAGTGGGAGTTGAGGGGATAACAAAACTTAAAATTCATGCGCCTTTGCAGAACTTAAGCAAAAAGGGGATTATTGAGTTGGGTTTATCTCTGGGAGTTGACTATTCAATAACGCATTCATGTTACGATCCGCTACCGGACGGTACTTCATGCGGAGAATGCGATAGTTGTTTGCTAAGGAAACACGGCTTTGAACAAGCCGGTGTTGAAGATCCACTTCACTATGCAAAGTAAAGTGTAACAAAAAGGGGAAAAATTATTGCATTTCTAATCTCAATGATTATGGTTATTCCCCCCCCCTAAACAACCAGCAATTTTCCATAAATTTAACTTCCTTAAATAGTAAGTTTACGGGAAAACCAACTTCTTTGGAGTTTAAAATGAAAAAGATATTCTTTGTAAGCTTAGTTTCAGTGTTGACAACTTTCGCACAAAGTTCGCTCAACCAACATTTTATGATTTTTAACGCCGCCAATTCACAACTGCAAACTGATGAAGTTATTACAGTGGTTCAGGATAACACCGGTACTTATTGGTTTGCTGAGGGCGGAGACAATTTGCATGATGCTCTTTACAGTTATAAAAACGGTGTATGGGCAAGATATGATGCCACCAATTCACCCCTCTCGGATATTAACATTTACGATCTTTCAATAACAGGTGATAACAAGATTGTTGTTGCCTCAAATAAGGGACTTATTATTAAAGATGGTGAAAACTGGAGCACTCTAAACACTTCAAACACTAACCTTCCGGGAAATGAAATTACAAAAGTGGCAATCGATAACTTAGGGCGATTTTGGTTGTGTGTTCTTAACGAAGGGGTGGCGGTTGGCTCAGGGAACATCTATACGCTTTTTAACGAGCAAACAGGATTTAACGGTATAGACGACATCAATTTCTTTGCAATTGACAACGCCAACAATGTTTACGCAGGTGTGGATTTTTACGGCTTGTATAAATACAACGGCTCGGGTTGGCAGGCGGTTATCCCCGGTGGGCTGGGCAACTCTGAGATGACACACGCAACCGGCGGTGCATTTGATGCAAATAACACTTTGTGGGTAGCGATTAATAAATACCCGGCAAAAGGAACTGTTGCGTCTGTTAATAATGGTACTGTAACTTGGTTCGATAGCAGCGTTACCGGAAGGAGTTTCAGAGCAATGTATTGGGCGGTTGTTATCGATAAATTTGGCAACCCTTTTATCGGAACTGATAAAGGTTTGCTTTACAAGGAATCAATGCAATGGAAGTGGATAGATTCAGCTGATGTGCCCGGATTACCTGCCAACGGCTTTTGGAGAGGAAGCACTGACAACAAAAACAACATTATATATTCCCTTAGAAATATGAATGCAACTTCGGGCGGATACTATGGTACTGTTTTTTACAATTCCGATTCCGTTGTGGTTACATCTTTACGACATGCTGCAACCCCGGCGCCGGGAGGCAATGGGTTCCTTTTAAAAAACAGTTATCCGAACCCTTTTTCTTCCGATGGACTTTCAGGCAATTCAACCGCGAGGATTGGATTCAGCTTGCCTACGGAGGCTTTTGTTACTTTGGAAGTTTTTGATGTAAGAGGTGTAAAAGTTGCAACTCTTGAAAACGGAAGACTTGCAGCAGGGGATTATGAACGGGAATTTTCGATTGCAGATAATCCCTTACTCTCAAATGCAGCCGCAGGGGTTTATTTCTATCGAATTACCGCAACCGGCACGGGTAACGATCAATCATTTACCTCAATGGGTAAAATGATTTATATGAAATAGTGATTGCCAAGGCTCATTCCTGAATATTTAGCAAGGTAGTTATGCTGCCTTACCAAAAATAAAAAGCCCGGAATTTCATTTTCGCTTTACTTTAGCGAAGAAAAATTCCGGGCTTTTGTCTTAAGAAAGGTTAAGAAACCTTCCCTTGATAATTCAGTATTCAGTAAGTTGGATTAGAAGCCGGATAAACAAAATAAAATTTAAGTACTCGGCTCATAACTAAAAAACAGAGCCAATTGCAAAATTAGCCTGTCAAAAACTGAATTACTTCAGCAGTGTCATCTTGATGCTTTGAACCTGATTTCCGGCTTTGATGGTAACAAAGTAGATACCTGAAGCTTGGTTAGAAGCATTCCATACTACTTCATAGTAGCCCGGGGCTTTCAGTTCAGAAACTAATGTTTCAACAAGTCTTCCGGCTGCATCAAACACACTCAACTCAACTTGAGATTCTTGCGGAATCGCAAATTTAATTCTTGTTGAAGGGTTAAATGGGTTCGGATAATTCTGGCTAAGTTCAAAGGCAGCCGGTACAATATCCGACACTTCAACAGTGTTTGAGTAGGTGGCTCTGCCGTCCATATCGATCTGACGAAGTCTGTAGTAGGTTGTACCTGTCAGCGAAATTTCGTCAGTGTAGTTGTAAGTTTGGCGTTCTGTTGTAGTTCCGTTGCCTTTAATAAAAGCAAGGGTTGAGAAAACATTGTTGTCGTAGCTTCTTTGAACTTCAAAACCGTAATTGTTCATTTCGGTGGCAGTTTCCCAAACTAAGTTAACGCCATACTGTGAAGCGCTTGCGGTGAAAGCCGAAAGTTCAACCGGGATTGGCGGTGCAACTGTGCCGGAGAATTTGTACATACCGCCTTCAGTCGGGCTTGAGTTAAAAGCGCCTGCCCAGCCGGTAGTGTTATCGAAAAAGCCTGCAGCCAACATTTGCAGCCCAATCTGTGAGGAAAAATCAACCCAGGTTGCACCGTCATCGTTGGAATAAGAACAACCGGAAACGCCCGTAGCTGCGCCTGTTGCAATCCATGAATTTAAGGTACCGGGCACATACTGATAATCGTTTGTGTAATAGGCACCTGAGAATAACAGAGGCGACCAAGTAACCCCACCATCAGTTGTGCGATACAGTTTTGGTGCGCCGGAGTTTGTTCCGTCGAAAATTATACCGTTGTTGATGTCGCGCATTCTGATGTTGTTTTGGTTACCGCTGGTAACAGGGGTAGTGTAGGCTGTCCAGGTGTACCCCATATCAGTAGTTTTAAGAACACGGCTTTTGTTAGTTGTGAACCAGGCAGTGCTTCCAACAGCATCGTAATAACCAACAACACCATACTCATCATTAGCAACAACCGCAGGAATGTTGTTCTGAGGTACTCTTACCCAGTTATCACCACCATTAGTAGTTGTGTAGAGTTCGAAATACCCGTTGGTTTGATCACCCATTGCGAAGCCGTTATTAGCGTCGAAAAAGTGAACCACATTGGCAAAACCATCCGGTGCAGTGAAGGTGGCGGTGGACTGGTGCACCCATGTGGCACCGCCATCGGTAGTTTTAATAATTTTGCCTCCGCCGGCCGTTGCATTAAATAAAGGCATCCAGGCGGTAGTAGCGCTGATTGCGAAGATCATCGCATTTCCCCAACCGGAAGTGCCGGCAGGTACCCCGGCGATCCATTGAGCACCGCCATTGGTTGTGCGTGTGAAATCGGAAATATAGTTAGAGGTATTTGCACCGTCGTAAGCACTTGCCCAGACAACATTATTATCCACAACTGACATATATCTGATACCTCTTGATACGGTGGCGAAACCGCTGGCTTGAACGGTCCAGGTGCCATCTTCAGTATTGATTTTAGTGTTGTTTTTCTGTGCTTTTGGGAGTTTTTTAATATCTTCTGCCTGAGTAGTCACTAAAGCACCCAGAAGTAAGAAAGAAAATACCACAGTAAACAATTTGTTCATAGATCACTCCATTAATTTGGTGAGATGATGAAGATTCTCCTTCGGTTAGAAAGAGCGTAGAGTTAACTCCAAAATTTACTACAAATATTTAAAATAAAAAAAACTTTTTTCAAAAAAAACGGCGTAAAATGCGAAAAAATTTCTAAAACCATTCGGTTAGCCTTTGCGGAACCAAAAAGAGAGCTGTTAAAAGAAATAGCGCAGCGAATAAAAGTGGGAGAAGCTAACTTTTAGTCGTCAATTATTTTTAATTAAATTGTACCGAAATGGTTAAATTTGGTAAATGAAATATGAAAATCTGAAACTTATGACAATTTTTTCGCTCTCCACAGTTGCCGCCCTCTTATTTGGTTGGTATAGTTTAGCCACCAACCCAAATTTTCAGGATTATAAAGGTGATCAATGGAATGGGTATAAGGAATTGCCGGCTTCCGATTCACTTTTTGAAAATGGCTATGATGTTCTTCATTATGATATTGGAATAGATTTATTTTTTAAAGAGAAAAAAATAGAGGGTGAGGTATCAATTAAGTTTGTCCCATTGAAGCAACTTAATTCTTTAACACTCAACTTTTCTGATAAGATGTCTGTTGAAAAGGTAATCTCTGAGAACGGAGAAGAAAAATTTAACCACAAAAGTAATCTGCTAACAGTTGATAAAACATTAGAAAAAGGAGATACAACCTCAATTACAATTAAATACTCCGGTAACCCTTCAAAAAATAAAAATTTCTTTTTTAGTAAAATCAACGGGGTTGAAGTTGTTTATACACTAAACGAGCCTGAAAACGCAAGGGATTGGATACCTTGTAACGACAGACCTTACGACAAAGCAACCACAAACATCTCGATTACGGCGGATTCTCTCTTCACTTCTGTTTCAATCGGAAAGTTAGATTCCGTTACCACAAAGAGCGAAACAGGCAAAAAAACATATTACTGGCACACAGCGTACCCGGTGGCGACATATCTTATTTCATTCATGTCTTCACGATATGTGGTCGGAACTTCTGAATATGTAAGCAGTCTAAATGGCAGCAAATTACCGCTTTACATCTATGGTTTTCCCTGGCAATCAGGGAAGTATAAAGAAATTTTGGATGATCATAAGGAAATGATCGGGATTTTTGAAAACTACTTTGGCGAGTATCCCTTTGCAGGCGAGAAGTACGCAGTGGCGGCATTTCTTTGGGAGTTTGGAGCTATGGAGTATCCGACGGTATCGGGTTTTGGAAGTGGGTTTATTGACAGCTACCCGGCGCAAAAAAATGTGTTTGTGCACGAGTTAGCCCACCACTGGTTTGGTGATGCTGTTACACTAAGCGACTGGAAAGATATTTGGCTGAACGAAGGTTTTGCGACTTTCTGTGAGTGGCTGTATTTTGAAGAATTGGGGAAAAGGAACGGAAAGGACTACTTAACCAACATATTTGACTATGCTAAACTGCCCGAAATGCTGGAAGGCAAGATTTATGACCCCCAGGATCTATTCGGAAGTAATGTTTACATTAAAGGGGCGTGGGTGCTAAGAATGCTGCGAAAAGAGATGGGGGATGAACAATTTTTCAAAGGGTTAAGAGCATATTTTCAAAAATTCAAGTTTAGAAACTCTTCAACTTCCGATTTTGTAACTGTTATGACGCAGTTTCACGGGAATGATTTAACAACTTTTTTCGATCAATGGGTTTACAGCGGAAGAGGAGTTGTGATGCTTTCGGTAAGTAAACCGGTGGTTAAAAAAAATGGCTCGAAATATTCCGTTGAGGTTGAAATAATACAGAAACAGCAAGAGAAGCGCATATATGACTTCCTGTTGGATATTGAGTTTAAAGAGGGTGGAAAAGAGGGAAAATCAAAGACGGAAACTAAACGGGTTAAAAATAAGAAAGAAAAATTATCATTTGAGCTTGATTTTTACCCGAAAGAATTAAAATTAGACCCGAACAATTTTCTTCTGTTTTGGCAATTGGATGATTAAAAAGCACGACCATATAGTTAAAAATTATTCTTCGGTGTACTTCATCTCCGATCTTCATCTGGGAGCAGCACCAAAGTCCGATTCCGATAAAAGGGAGGAAATTCTGGTTAATTTTCTTCAGATACCGGAGCCGGGTTCAGCCTTAGTTATTGCCGGAGATTTGTTCGACTATTGGTTCGAGTTCCGACAGGTTGCTCAAAAAGGTTTTTTCAGAACGCTGGCAGGGTTGTACGATTGTAAAAAACGCGGGGTTGAAATTCATTATTTAATCGGCAACCACGATTTTTTCCATCGGAACTTTTTTACGAAAGAAATCGGCGCCAACTTGATTGAAGACTATTTGGTCTTGGAAACAAACGGTTTTAAGGCTTTTATTGCTCACGGCGATGGTTATGTAAAAAACGACAAAGGTTACAGAATTTTAAAAGCAGTATTAAGAAACAAATTTGTTCAGGGTTTGTACGGATTAATTCACCCGGATTTTGGGGTTTGGCTGGCAAGAACCACCAGTGGAAAATCGAGAGATTACACCGGGTCAAAAAACTACGGAAAAGTAGATGGGTTGGCTGAAACAGCGAAGCAAATAATGGATGAGGGTTACGATTTTGTTATATTTGCGCACTCGCATATTAAAAAATTTGAAAAATGTGGAGCCGGGTACTATGTGAACTTAGGCTCGTGGTTTGAACGGCCATGTTTTGGTAAACTAAACAGTAACGGATTTGAGATTACGGATTTAAATTAATGGATAGTAAAAAGAGTTTTTTTTCGAAGATTAGCAGAAAACAACAATTCTTAATTCTGGGTGGGGTTCTTACTGTTATCTTCGCTTTTGCTTTCATTCTCTTTTGGATGAAAGTAAAATCGGGCTTGCCGGAAATTGAGGAATTAGAGAACCCAAAATTCTATCTTGCAAGTAAAGTTTTTGATTCAAAGGGTGAATTGCTGGGGCATTTTTTCATCGAAAACCGTGTTGAAGTTCAATACTCTGACCTTCCTCAAAATTTGATTCAGGCTTTAGTTTCCACTGAAGATAAAAAATTCTTTGATCACTGGGGTGTGGATGTTGACCGTATAATTAAATCGGCTGTTAAAACCATTTTTATGGGTAAACCACAAGGGGCAAGCACGATTACCCAACAATTGGCAAGAAACCTTTATAAATTTAAGGAGTCAGACGAAAGTTCCTCCGATTTGGCACTTAGAAAAGTGCGCGAGTGGGTTACTGCGGTTCAGATCGAAAGATCTTTCTCAAAAAATGAGATTTTAACGATGTATCTCAACTTTAACTATTTTGGGAGAAGATCGTACGGAATTGAAAGCGCTGCGAGGAATTTTTTCGGAGTTTCCACTAAAGAGCTTACGCCTGAAAAATCAGCAACCCTGATTGCTTTGCTGAAATCACCAACCTATTATGACCCAATCCGTTACCCCGAGAGGTCGTTGGAACGCAGAAACCTTGTCCTTAGGAATATGCTTGAGGATGGCTATCTTACTCAAGCAGAGTATGAGAAATATTCTGCAATGAAAATTGAACTGAGGCGTGAAAAAAGGGAAGTGGTGGTGAATAAAGCCCCTTATTTCTTAGAGTATCTCAAAAATGAAATGATTCAGGGCGAGAAAATGAGCGGCATGGATATCCTCACTGCAGGGTTGAATATCTACTCTACGCTTGATATGGAACTTCAGACTATCGCCAACAAAGCAGTTGCTTCAAATTTGGGTAGGCTTCAAGCAGGGTTTAACGGTTACTGGAGTTGGGCAGGGCGCCAGGCACTTCTTAACGAGGTGCTCGACCGGGCAATTAAAGATGATGAAGAATACCAGATTTTAGTTACCAAAGAAGAAAAAGACGCCTACTACAAGGAACTAAAAAATAACAAACGGTTTGTAGATTCAGTTAAACACGCTGCTACACGCGTTCAGGTGGGCTTTGTGGCTCTTGAAGTTGGCACGGGGCATATTTTGGCAATGGTTGGGGGACCCGATACTGCAAGGGGATTAGGCTTAAACCATGTAACTCAGATTAAAAGGCAGCCGGGTTCAACTTATAAAGCGATTTTATACGCAGCAGCGATTGAAAAAGACAATGTTTATCCGCAATTTCGCGTTTCTAACTCTCCGATTAAAGGAGGCTACTCACCGAAAAATGCTGACGGTTCCGCCGGCGGTGTTTTTCCTATTAGAATTGGTATAGCCAAATCGATTAATATTATGGCGGTAAGGATGATTACCGATGGTTATGTTAAGATCTCGGAGGTCAGAGAAGTTGCCGAAAAAATGGGGCTGCGTACTAAAGTGGATGATAATGCCACTATTGCACTTGGGTCTGCGGTCGTGATTCCACTGGAACTTGCAGGGGCGTTTTCTGTCTTTCCGAATAAGGGAATGTATATTGCGCCAAACTGGTTCAAAAAAATTGTGGATCGTGACGGCACTGAGTTAGTACCGTTTACCCCCTCGAAATGGAGAGCAATATCGGAAGAAACCGCAGTAATGATGACGAGTATGCTCGAAGATGTTGTTAAAATGGGTACCGCCCGTTCGCTCCAGGGAAGGTTCCCGTATCCTGCTGCCGGGAAGACGGGAACAACACAAGATTTTACCGATGCATGGTTTGCAGGGTTCACACCAAAAATTGTAGCAATTGTGTGGATAGGTTTTGATAACCCAAAAATTAAATATCCGGGAGGGTATGGTGGGACGGCTGCACTTCCGATTTGGGGCGATTTTATGGCGAACGCATATAAGGTTAAAAAATATCCTAAGGAAGAGTTTCCGGTTTCTGCTCCTAATTTGGTTAAGATTGACCTTTGTGCAACAGGGGGACCGGGGTATCTTTCAAAAGCGGGGCCCGGTTGCCCCGTAGTTAACGATTATGTATTAGCGAGCGAGGCTGAATCGATGCCTGTTTGTGAGAAAAAACATGTAGGTTCGAAACCGGTTCAAAAGTCAGAATCAACCGGCAGCGAGTGGTAGAAGCACTCTGTAGTAGAAAGACCCATTTTAGTTCTTATAAAAAATCCTTTGAGAAGTTAGCTTTTTATTAGCAACGAAAACGCGTTTTCGAAAGAATTAATACTTTCTTAAAAAGTGAAAAATTGGTATATTTGAAGTTCAAATTTTATTTATTGCCCAGGTGGTGAAATTGGTAGACACGCTAGATTCAGGTTCTAGTGCCGGTTACGGTGTGCAGGTTCGAGTCCTGTCCAGGGCACAAAAAATTATAAGCCGAAGTTTTTCGGCTTTTTTTGTTTTAAATATTTCACTTTTTTTGTTGTGGTATCGATAAATTATTTAATTATATCGAAAAAACTTATTAGGTTAGTAAATATGTTATAAAAAATTTTGCAAACAGGGTTGATTAAAGAAATTGAACGGAGAGATCATAAGAATAATCAGGAGACTGATATGGAAACAACAGACAAAACAATGAACCCGGCTACCGGCGAAATTTTTGATTTTAGCGAAACCGCTGAGAAATTAGCGAAAGTGCAACAATCAAAAACAGATGCCGAGAAAATTAAACGCGCTTTTATGCACGCCCGTACTTCGAAAGAAAATGCAGAATATCTTCTCAAATTGCTTTATGAAAAAGAGTTGTTAGAGAGTATTCTGGCAGGAAAGAACAAATTCTGTATTCATGTTGCTGGGCACAATATCGATGTCCATTTTAGGGAAGGAATGGCTGACTGTCATCTGACCGTAATTAAAGATATGTTGAGCGTTATTGAAGAAAACCTTGCTGCTGAAGTTGATGAATTTGTTTCTAAAACAGAAAACAACGGTTAATTGAACAATTTATTGTAGATAACTAACAATAAACTTAATTTTTCGAACGGTTTCTTCCTTTCCCGGCGTGGGAATTCAGAAACCGTTTCTTATTTTAAAGAATTGAAGTGCTGAAACTTGGTAATAGTATTAAAGCAGATTACAAATAAAACGCAAAATGAGAAGATTAGTTTAAAACAAAATCGGAAAATAGTTATACAGCAAAAAAAATGATTGACAAAACCAACGGATACAAAAAGGCATTGCAACTTGCGAAAGAGCATTATGAAAACTTCCCGGTTGTTTCGGTTTTCATTCCGAAAGGACTTAGGAAGGATGTTGCAGTTATCTATTGGTTTGGCAGAACATCGGATGATATTTCGGATGAAGGGGTAATGGATACTGCCGAAAGATTAAAAATGTTAAATCAATTTGAAGAAGACTTTCAAAACGCCCTTAATGGTAATTTCAAAAACGATTATTTCGCAGCACTTGCCGAAACCATCGCTGTTCGAAAATTAGATACAAGCCTTTTCACCGATTTGCTTTCTGCTTTCAGGCAGGATATAACCACAAACCGATACCAAAATTTCTCTGAAATATTAGACTACTGCCGGCGGTCGGCTAACCCTGTCGGGAGATTAGTGCTTCAGCTTCACGGGTATTTTGATGAACAGAGGGGGAAATTATCGGATAAAATATGCACTTCACTTCAGTTAATTAACTTTTACCAGGACTTAAATGTTGATTTTTTGAAAAACAGGTTATATATTCCCACTGAGGAAATTTCATCTTTTGGATTACGGGAAGATTTGATGTTTATCACAGAGCGCAATCCGCAACTTGAAAAATTAATTGAAACCCAGCTCAAAAGAGCCGAAAAGCTTATGCATGAGGGCATGCCTCTTATTAAACTTCTGAAAGGCAGGTTGCGTGTTGAAATCGCTGCAACATGTTACGGCGGTTTAAAAATGGCTGAAATAATTCGAAAAAACGGATTTACAAGCTATTTGCAGCGTGCAACACTTAGAAAAATTGATTTTTTTTCAATATTTATGAAAGCATTGGTTAAATGTCGTTAGAAACGGCAAAAGAAATTGCCAAAAAGAGCAAAAGTAGTTTTTACTACGCTTTTAATCTGTTGCCGGGTCCCAAACGGGACGCCATGACGACAGTCTATGCTTTTTGCAGAGAAACCGATGACATTGTTGACGAAGGCGTTAATTCCCCGGAAGAAAAAGAGACGGTTCTAACCAACTGGCGCTTTCAGCTTGAAGAAGCTTTTAAGGGCAACTCAGAATATTCACTGTTGAACAAAGTAGCCTCCACTATTAAGCAATTTAATATTCCATCTGAACCGTTTTTTGAACTGATACGCGGCATGGAGATGGATTTAACTGTAAAAGAATACGAAACTTTCGACGAGCTGAAGAAATATTGTTACCGTGTTGCCTCAACTGTAGGGCTGATGTGCATCGAAATATTTGGATATAAACACAAGAGTGCTGTCACCTTTGCCGAAAATCTTGGAATTGCGCTTCAACTTACCAACATTCTAAGAGATGTGAAGAAAGATGCGGCAAAAGGAAGAATATACATCCCCAAGGAAGACCTGCAAAGATTTAATTACAGCAAAGAAGAGTTGTACAACTCTGTGTACAACGAAAATTTTATCAGGCTGATGGAGTTTGAAGTGGCACGAGCGCGGGATTATTTCTTCAAAGCCACTTCGGCACTAAACAAAGAAGATAAAAAAAGTATGTTCGCCGCCCGGGCTATGCAACACATCTATTTCAGGGTTCTAAAAAACATCATTCGCGAGAAATACGATATTTACAATCGAAATGTTAATATCACAAAATTTGAAAAAGTTGGCATTTCGATCGGTGTCTGGGCAAAATATAGCTTAGTATATTGACCGAAAAGCACAAAATAGTTATTGCAGGTGCAGGGTTAGCGGGTCTTGCAGCGGCAGTTAAGCTTTCTATAGCCGGGTTTCGGGTGGTTTTATTAGAAGCTTCACCCAAAGCCGGCGGCAGAGCACATTCTTTCCCAATTACATTTCCAAATTTCCCCCAAAAAAAATTTATTGTTGATAACGGGCAGCATATTATGCTTTCGTGCTATGACCACACAATAGATTTTATTAAAAGAATTGGTGCGTTTGATTTGCTTGATATTCAAAAGAAGATGTCGGTAATGTTGGTAGGGGCTGACAAAATAGCGTACGAATTAACCTCCCGTAATTTACCTTATCCTTTTGATAATTTAAGTGCAATCTTGGGCTATAAATACCTTTCGTTTTCTCAGCGGTTAAAGGCGATTAAATTTATTCAGCACTTAAAAAAAACGGATACAAATGCTTTGAGTGGGGGAAATATTAATGAACCTACCCTACAGCGCGATAGCGAGAGGCGAATCAGTAATTTTGGGAAAAACTTTAGCCCACAGTACCCTTCGCTCTCTTCCCATAAAAGGGGCCAAATCAATAATTATGGGAAGAACCTTGCGCAAAAAAGCGTAAGAGAATGGTTGAACGAACATGCGCAAACCGAACAGCTTGCAAATGGGTTGTGGGACATCCTTTGTACCGGCGCAATGAACACGCCCGCAGAAAAAGCCTCGGCTTTTGTTTTTGCCCGGATTCTTAAAGAGATTTTTCTTTCAGGGAAGGGGCGTTCAAATGTGGTTATTCCAAAAGTTGGGCTTTCACAACTTTTTGTTGAACCTGCTTTAGAATTTATACGGAATAATGGGGGAGAAATTGTTTTCAGTTGCCCTGTAGAATCGGTTGAAATAGAAAATTCAACTCTAAAAAGAATATTCGCAAGGGGATTGAAAATTACGGATGCCTCTGCAGTAATTTTTGCCTTACCACACCACGCCCTAAAGAAGATTAAAGGAATGGAAAATATTTTGGATGGTAATGGCGCTGCGCCTTCTCCCTATGTTACCTTAGAACAAACGCTTAACGGCGTTTCAAAGAGTGGTGACGATTTGGCATGCAGTAGTGGCGTAACGCATTCGCCTGATGTTCTTGCTGAACAAGTGCTCAAGAGCGTGCCGGGCAGTGGGAATGTTGTGAGTGGGGAAATAACTGAGGAAATGGAGTATTCTTCCATAACAACTTTTCACATAAGATTGCGTGAAAACCCTTTGAAGAGAGAGTTTGTTGCATTAATAAACTCGCCTGTGCAGTGGGTTTTTAATCATGGCGAATATATAACAACTGTAACCAGTACTTCTGACGAATGGGACAGCCTTCCGGAAGAAAAAATCTTTGAAATTGTGGAGAAAGAATTAGAAAAGTTTCTGAGTATTACCGCAGAAAATATCATTTCCCATAGAATAATTAAAGAAAAAAGAGCAACTTTTGTGTGCGGGGGGTCTAATTTAGCACTCAGGAGACCCTCAGAAACAGCCGTTAAAGGGGTTTATTTGGCAGGGGACTGGACAGAAACCGGCTTCCCCGGAACAATTGAAGGAGCCGTCAAAAGTGGGCACACAGCAGCCGGCTTGGTGATTTCTGAGATACAAGAAAGTTTTCCGGGTTAAGTAAAAATTAAACGGTTTCCGTTAATTTTACCTGACTGTATTAATGCGCTTCCAGCCAATTGGGCCCATAACCCGAATCAACCACCACGGGCACATTCAACGGAAGAGCGGTTTCCATCAGGTTTTTAATTAACGGGGTAACCACTTCAAGTTCATTTTTAGGGGTATCAAACAGAAGCTCATCGTGAACCTGCAGAATCATTTTAGTTTTGTAGTTTCCGCTGTGCAGTGCTCTGTGCACATTAATCATCGCAATTTTAATCATATCGGCAGCAGTTCCCTGAATGGGCATGTTGATCGCAACCCGCTCTTCAAACTGCTTAACCGCAAAATTTTTACTGTTAATATTCGGAAGGTATCTTCTTCTACCCATCAGCGTTTCAGCATAACCTTTTGTCCGTGCATTTTCTATTGAACCATCAACAAACTCTTTCACCCGTTTGAAAGTGTTGAAATAAGTTTCGATAATCTCTTTCGCGTGGTTTTGCGTAATTCCAAGCCGGTTCTTCAGTCCGAAAGCGCCAATTCCGTATAAAATTCCAAAATTTACTTCTTTAGCCTTACGGCGCATATCGGGTGTAACTTCACCGGGATCGACCATGAAAACCAAAGCTGCGGTGCTCCGGTGAATATCCTCTCCATTCAGGAAAGCGCGTGTAAGAAATTCATCTCCGCAGATCGAAGCCATAATTCTAAGTTCAATTTGTGAGTAGTCAAGACTTAAAATCACATTTTCAGAAGTGGAGCCAACAAAGGCTTTTCTTATCTCTTTTCCCAGCTCCGTTCTTATCGGAATGTTTTGCAGATTGGGGTCGTTGGAGGAAAGCCTGCCGGTTGAAACCACCGTTTGATTAAATGAAGTGTGAACCTTTCCGGTTGCCGGTTCGATAAGAGTGGGAAGTGCATCTGCATAAGTTGATTTCAGTTTTGAAAGCTGCCTGAAAGTGAGAATAAGTTCGATTATTTCGTGTTCCCCCCTCAGTGATTCAAGGGTCTGTGCATTAGTTGAAAACCCCGTTTTAGTTTTTTTCCCGGTTGTCAGGTTAAGTTTATCGAAAAGAATCCGTTGCATTTGTTGCGGTGAATTAATATTGAACTCTTCACCGGCGACTTTATAAATTTCGCGGGCGGTTTCCATCATCATTAAGTCAAGGTCTTCCGAAAGTTGTTTCAGCATCATGCTGTCGATCTTCACACCATTGCGTTCAATATCTTCCAACACTTCAACTAACGGAAACTCAACTTTGAAAGCAAGTTCTTCCAAATTTTCTTCGGCGATTTTCTTTTTTAATTTGTTATAAAGCCGGAAAGTAATATCGGAATCTTCGCAGGCGTAGTTTGTAAGAGCAGAAAGCTCAACATCAAATATGTGTGAAGGGTCTTTTTTCTCACCAATAATCGAAGAAATGGGAATGGTTTTATATCCGAGCCATTTTTCTGCGAGATCATCCATACCATGCTTTTGGTCGGGGTCAATTAAGTAGGAAGCCACCATTGTGTCAAAATAAAAACCTTTAACCTCAATACCGGCAGAACGAAGTATTGCGATATCGTACTTACCGTTTTGGCAAATTTTCTTAATCCCGGTGTTGGCAAAAACCGGCGTAAAAATCCTTTTGAACTCCGCAAGCGGCAGCCTTTCCGATGGAGGTGGTGCAAACATATCCTGCTGAAGGTCTTCCGGTTCAATAGCAACAAAAAACGCCTGTCGTTCCTTAACCGCAAAAGAAACGCCTGCAATTTTGGCTCTGAAGATGTTTAGTGAATCCGTTTCTGTATCGAAGACAAATTCACTGCTGCCGTTAAGTATCTCCGCAACCCTTTCCGCTTCTTTGGTAGTTGTTACTAAGATATAATCAACCTCAATGGGATCAAATTGCTTTTGAGTGTTAGTTTCATCCTCTTGTTTTGGCGCAGCTGCAAACTCACCCGGGTCATCCGGAGTATAGCCAAAGTAACGACAAACTTTCGCCCAAAGAGTCTTTTGTTCCAACTCCTTAAAAAGTGCCCGGAGCCGTTCGAAATCAACATCGCCTATTGTTGCCTTATCGGGATCGAATGTTAGATCAACGAATCTGTCGATCGTAGCTAACTCTTTAGATATAAAAGCGTTATCCTTGTTCTCTTCAAGTTTCGTACGCACAGAATTTGAGGCAACTTCCTCTAAGTTATCATAAAGGTTTTCTATAGTTGCAAACTTCTGAATCAGTGGCACTGCGGTTTTTTCGCCAACCCCTTTCACACCGGGTATGTTATCGCTTGAATCACCAACAAGGGCAAGGTAATCGATCATCCTGTAGGGGGGGAAGCCCAGTCTTTCTTCAGCTTTTTCGGGATCGTAAACTTCGAAATCCTCACCTCGGTTGCCGGGTCTGACTAACAAAGATTTTTCAGTCACTAACTGGAAATAGTCTTTATCCGGTGAAACCATATAGACCAAGTAATTGTCTTCTTCGGCAATCCTCGCAACAGTTCCGACAATATCATCTGCTTCAATTTTTGGAATCATCAGTACAGGAATAGACAGAGCGTCAAGAATTTCCCGTATTCTGCTGATTTGCGGCACCAAATCTTCCGGCATTTCTTCACGGTGCGCTTTATATTGTTCAAATTTTTCGGCTCTTAAAGTTTTCTCTTTCGAATCATAAGCAACAATAATTGAATCGGGCTTAATCTCTTCCAAATACCTAAAAAGCTGATTGAAAAAGCCAAAAATTGCCGAAGTCGGTTCTCCGGATTTAGTTTTAAGGGGGCGGGCAATAAAGGCGAAATATGCTTTATATGCAATCGCCATTGCATCTATCAAAATAATTTTTTTCATATCTCTTCAGTGCTGCTACCTGCACTCTCTTTTTTCTTTTTATATTGAAAATAGTAATAAAACGGAATTCCCACTAAAATTAACATCAACCCCATCATCGCGTCTTGTGTGTCAGAAATTAAACTGTTTACTAAAAACAAAAAGGAAAAAATCACAAAAATTGCCGGCAGCCACGGGTAGCCCCATACTTTATAGGGGCGGTGAGTATCGGGCATTTTCTTCCTGAGGACAAAAACACCGGCAGCACCCAACATATAAAACAACCAAGCCGCAAAAATTACATAATCGCTGATAGTATCAAATGACCCCGAAAGAACAAGTATCGCAGACCAAATACCCTGAACCAACAACGAAACATGCGGTGTCGAAAATTTGGGATGAACCCGCCCTAAAATA
Source organism: Ignavibacteriaceae bacterium (assembly GCA_008933765.1). GTDB lineage: Bacteria > Bacteroidota > Ignavibacteria > Ignavibacteriales > Ignavibacteriaceae > UTCHB3. The sequence goes on from WBUK01000002.1 coordinate 129,022, forward strand.
CCGAAAAACATCCCCTGACGCGACATTGCAAACTGCACCCGGGCTGTGGAAAGTATGCTCCCGTTAAGCGCACCAAAGGTTGAGATTATCACTGCAATCGATATAATTGAACCACCCTCGATACCAAAAATCTTTTCGGCTGCACTTCTTGCCACAAGATCAGAGTGCCGCATCTCTTCAACGGGGAGCACATACAGGAAAGCAAGGTTAATAAACACATAAACAGCGATAACTATCAAAGTGCCGTATATCAACGAAAGAGGGATGTTTCTTTTAGGGTTTTTAACTTCTCCGCTTACAAATGTAACATTGTTCCAGCCGTCGTATGCCCAAAAAGCTCCTGAGAGAGCCAAGCCAATTATCGCAACAACATTTGTAACCCCATGGGTTTCTAAAGAAAATCCATTGGTGAAATTGGCACTTGTACCACTTCCCAAAATAAAAATCAGCGCTGAAAGCAACAAAATAGACCCAATTTTCACAAATGTAACAATCGTTTGAACGATACCGCCAAAGAAAACACCAATATAGTTCACACCCGTCAGAAAAAGAGTAACAAGAATTGCGATTGCTTTCGTACCAAACTCTTCAAACGGATTTATCATCCCCACAAAGGGCATGTAAACCTGCAGGTGCGCCCACGACTCAGGCAAGCCCCCAATGTGTAAATATGAATTTAGGTATTCCGCAAAAACATAGGCAATTGCAGCCTGACTGCCCGTTTGGATAACGGAAAGAATCGACCAGCCGTACATGTAAGCGGTAAAATCGCCGTACATTTCTTTGAAGTAGATATACTGCCCGCCTGTGGCGTCGATCATACCGGCAATCTCAGCGTTAACAAGCGCTCCGATCAGAGTTATTAAACCGGCAGCTATCCAGACAATTAGAAGAAGTTCCGGTGACATTAGCTGATCGGCCATTGTGGCAGGCTTGCGGAAAATGCCCGAGCCTATCATCGACCCTGCAACGATCATCGTAGCGCCGGTAAGTGTAAGTTTCCGTAAAAGTTCGCCTTTGTTGCTATTTTTCATCTGATTTTTGGGAGAATTGGTGAAAATTGTTCAAATTATCTCGCTAAAAGTTAATTTTCTTAAATTTAGTGGTTTTAAGTTTCAATAATAGTGATTATTTTTGTTTTTTAAAGAATTAACTCTGAAAAAAAATCGAAATAATGAAGAAAAAACTACCGGCTCTCCACACACAAATCTTAATCGCTCTTCTGCTTGGTGCGCTCTTCGGGGCATTTTTTAATGTTGATGAAGACGCTTTCGTAGTCTCCTTTACCACAGGAAAAGAGAAAAATAAGGTCGAAATAACTGACTGGAAAGAAGCCATTCTGTTAAAATTTGCACCGGGTTCGGTTGCTGCTGATACATCCAAATTTGCAATCCATGAAAAACCGAAGCTGATTAACAAATTTAAGCAGTTAAAAAAAGAAGGCAACAACCTAAATTTAGTTGTAATTAATAAAGGGGGAAAAAGCCAAAGTTTTGAATCGCTTAATTTTCTAAGAAACCCAATTACCCCTGCAACCTGGATAAAATGGTTAGGTGATATTTTTATCAGGTTGCTTAATTTAGTGGCAATCCCTTTAGTTCTCGCCAGCTTAATTGCGGGTGCTGCAAGCTTGGGAGACATCAGAAAGTTCGCACGGATTGGCACAAAAACACTTTCGTACTATATAGCTACCACCGCTTTTGCCGTTACAATCGGATTAGTTCTGGCGAACATTATCCGTCCCGGCGAACAAATGAACCCGGTAACCAAAGAAAACCTTCTGCAAACCTACGCAGGCGATACACAGGAGAAAATCAGTTCTGATGTTGAGTTTGACGGCATCAAAATGATTGTGGAAATGATCCCCCGAAATCCTTTTGCCGCAATGTCACAAGGGGAAATGTTGCAAATTGTCTTTTTCGCTGTATTTTTTGGAATGGTTCTTACATTTATCGATAAGGATAAGTCGAAGGTATTGCTGAATTTTTTCGATTCTATCAGCGACGCGATGATAAAAATGATAGATATTATCATGAAATTTGCTCCGGTCGGTGTTTTCGCACTTATTGCTGCAACCGTCGCTGAGTTTGGTTTCAGCATTTTAGAAACCTTGATTTGGTATGCCATAACAGTGCTGCTTGGTTTGTTTCTGCACACTGTGGGAACATATTCAATGCTGATTAAAATCTTCACAAAGTTTAATATACGGAAGTTTTTCCGGGGCATACGGCCGGTTATGCTGGTTGGTTTCAGCACGAGTTCTTCTGCGGCGACACTTCCTGTTAATATGGAGTGTTGTCAGGAGAAACTTGGTGTTTCAAAATCGATTACAAGTTTTGTTCTGCCGCTTGGCGCAACAATAAATATGGACGGAACCGCACTTTACCAGGGGGTTGCAACTGTTTTTATTGCACAGGTTTACGGGATGGATTTAACTATTGCGCAGCAAATTACTGTTGTTTTTATGGCAGTGCTTGCCTCAATCGGAACTGCACCGGTGCCTGGCGTGGGCATTATCATGCTGATTATAATTCTTAAATCAGTGGGGGTACCGGAGCAGGGAATTGCGCTTATCCTTGGTATTGACCGGATTTTGGATATGAGCAGAACAATCACCAATGTTACCGGCGACGCTTCAGCAGCGGTGATCATTGCTAATAGTGAAAAAGAATTAACCGAAACAAACTCAGGAGTTACAGAGTAGAATGAGTGGTACTGACGAAAGATGGGCATCGAGAATCGGCTTAATCCTTGCAGTTGCAGGGAACGCCGTGGGACTCGGCAATTTTTTAAGATTTCCGGCACAGGCAATCAATAACGGAGGTGGGGCGTTTATTATCCCTTACCTTGTTTCGCTTGTTGTGATGGGCATCCCGCTGCTGTGGGTTGAGTGGTCAATTGGCAGGCACGGCGGGCAATATGGGTATCACTCAACTCCGGGGCTGTTACAGGCGCTTGGAAAGGCGAAAATCCTGAAATATTTTGGTATCTTCGGTATTTTCACTAACTTGGTGGTGGCTGCTTATTATTGTTATATAGAATCGTGGACTTTGGCATATACATTTTTTTCATTGTTTGATGTCTTCAACGGTATGCCAAAAGAGGAAGTAATTAACTATTTTAAATCATATTTAGGAAGTGGCAGCGGATTCTTTAACATTTCACCGATGGCTATTTTCTTCTTCTTAATTACTCTCGGGTTAAACCTATGGGTACTTTCAAGAGGAATCAGCGCAGGAATCGAAAAAGCGGGAAAAATTTTAATGCCGATGCTCATTTTATTCGGTATCTTTCTGGCGATAAGAACTTTAACTATCGATAAAGGGGAAGATGGTGCGATTGAAAACGCAATTGCGGGTTTGAATTTCCTCTGGACACCGCAGTTTGACTCCTTAGCCAATCCAAAGGTGTGGCTTGCAGCCGCCGGGCAGGTCTTTTTCACGCTTTCGGTGGGGATGGGGTCGATCCACTGTTATGCCGCATATTTGCGTAAGAACGACGATATTGCCCTTAATGCGGTTACCGCCGGCTTTATGAACGAGTTTGTTGAAGTGGTGCTCGGTGGCTCAATCGTGATACCAATTGCGGTGGCTTATTTGGGGTTAGCTTCACTTTCTGCCTTTAGTGGTTTTGGGATGTCTTTTATGACACTTCCGGTCCTGTTTGAAAAGTGGGATCCTTTCCTTTCAGCGCTTGGTGGTGTAACCTGGTTTGGTTTGCTCTTCTTCGCCGGAATAACAAGCTCGATCGCCATGGGGCAGCCGGTAATGGCTTTCCTGCAGGATTCTTTCAAGTTTACGAGGAAAAAATCAACCATTGCGTTCGGGGTAGCTGTTTTTCTGTTGGCTTTACCCACAATTATTTTATATGATCACGGGGCTTTTGATGAATATGATTTCTGGGTGGGGACTTTCTCCCTTGTTGTTTTTGCTCTTGTTGAATCGGTTATCTTTTTGTGGATTTTTGGGATAGATAAAGCCTGGATTGAAATTAACAAGGGTGCGGATATCAAAATACCGATTGTTTTCAAGTATGTATTAAAATATATAACACCAACATTTATTATAGCGGTGTTTGTTGGTTCGCTGATTCAACCCACCGGGGGTGAGTGGTCAGCGGCATTTTCGAGCTTATTCAGCGGCGGAGGTTGGCCCCTTGATCCGAGTAGTGTGCTTGGCTCACTTCTCCATCTTGGGGAAACAAATCCGGATAAAATATTAGTTACCGACCTAACCCGGCTTCTCTTGTTGTCGGTTTTTGTTGTAATTGGATTATTTATCCGGTATGCATGGAAGATAAAACTGAATAAAGAACCAAAAACCGAGGAGGCATAAAATGACTGAGTTATCTTTAACTGCTTTGCTTCTCTCGTGGGGTGTAATCACTACTTTTACCGTCTATTTTGTAGTAAGAGCTATGAGAACACAACGCGATCATCCTTTTAACGAAGATGAAGAATAGGATGATTTTCTGTCTAAAAAGATAAACCGATCGGTTTATAACCGGTTGGTTAACCTGATTTGCTTTTGCTGAATGAAGAAATTCTTTTCGGTTAAAGCCGAACCGGGAAATAATTTCAGAATAAAGCTGAACGGATTAAGTTTTCGACCCAAAGTCATTGTGCTTCGTTGGTTTGTAACCGGTGCATTGGTTTATAACTGATATTTTGGCTAATAATTGACCTATTGGTTTATAACTGATACATTGGTTTATAACCGGCGCATAGGTATGTAATTAACGCATACAAAAATGTGCAATTTCGATGCACAATCGGGGAGTAACTGAAAATGCCGGTCGGCATAAAACTGAGTATGAAAAGATGATAAAACTACCTGAATATATTGAAAACCTTTCGCGTTATGTAGGTGGCAAACCCATTGAAGAGCTGGCGCGGGAAAAAGGTATATCTAAAATAGTTAAATTAGCTTCGAACGAAAACGCTTTGGGACCCTCGCCATTAGCGATGGAGGCGGTAAAGAATAATCTGAATGAAATCTACCGTTACCCCGACCCAAAGTGCTATGAACTGACGAAAGTAATCGCCGGACGCTTCAATATCCCTCAGGAACGGATATTTGTTGCCGGTGGCTCAGACGCAATTCTGCAGTATATACTTACAACAGTATGTGAAAAAGATGATGAAGTACTGACATCTCAGGGTACTTTCATCGGATGGTATGTTAACTCTGCAAAATACAATATCAAGTGCGTTAAAACTGTAATGGATGATTTTTCTTATGATTTGGAGGCGATTCTTGCCGCCATTTCGGATAAAACAAAAATCATTTATCTGGCTAATCCGAACAATCCTACAGGGACTATATTCACAAGAAAGCAATTTGAGAATTTCTTGGAACGGGTCCCTGAAAACATTCTGATCGTTTTGGATGAAGCTTATACACTGTATGCGGGTGAAAATCCTGAGTATCCCGACGGGTTGGATTATACAAAAGATAACTTATTTGTATCCAGAACTTTTTCGAAAGATTATGGTTTAGCCGGGCTAAGAATTGGCGCCGGTTTCGGTGACCCTCAATTAGTAGAAGCTCTCTACAAAATGAAGCTTCCTTTTGAACCAAACCTTCTTGCACAAGTGGGCGCTATTGCGGCACTTAACGACAAGGAACACATCGAAAAAACAATTGAGATGAACCGCCGGTCGCTGAATCGATTCAGAGAGGCATTTGATGAAATCGGCTTGGATTACACTAAGTCTTACGGTAATTTTTTGTTACTGACATTTCCCGAGAGCGAAACTGCGGCTAAATTCACTAACGATTGCCTTGATCGCGGTTTAATACTAAGGCACACTGTGGCTTTTGGTGTTCCCAATGGTGTAAGAATTAATTCGGCTGCCGAAAGCGATACGGAATTTGCAATTGAGGTAATCAGGGAAGTTATGAAGAAAATCGAGGTTATTATTGACGAATAATGGAGAGTTAAATGCTTAAAAAATCGGGCTTTATCGCGCTTTTTTTAATTTTTCAGCTAAGCGCACAAACAATTCAGTTTGATTTTGCTTCTCTTTCAAGAAGAGACAGCTTTTACAATCAGTTGAAACTTAAAATGTCTGAAGCTATGAAACCCGAAAATTTCCGCAACATTGCGATTATGGATAATGGTTTATGGGCTGCCGAATTGATGAAGGACAGAGATTCTTCCTATAAAGTTTATTTTTCTAAATTGATCGATTCGATTCAGACTTTTAAGTATGAAGTGCAGCGGCAGATTTTACAAACTGCGTTCGCACTTTGGAAAGGGGAGTTTTACGACCCCGTTTTCAATTTTGCGCATATAACAAACGATCCTAAGTTGTTTGCAATGTGCGTTAATTATATCAATCTTGACCCCGATAAAGCCCGTTATTTTATGAGTTTAACTCTTGCAAAATTTCACGAAAAGCAGAACCATCCGATTATTGAAGCGCTTCTCGGGAATTTGAAAATTATAATGGATGGGCGCCCTGCACTTCCCCCACTGAAAGATTTGTTGGAATATCAGAAAGATTCCTCGGTATTCAGGATGTATATGTTAGCGCGGCACGACCGAAACTATAACGGAATGTTGGTTTTCCGGAAGGCTTCGGGCGAGTTTTTGCGTGACAGCTCCGGTGCAATTTTAACGCTGCCATATTTTGCGATGTCACTCCCTAACATGCCCGGATATATCACCAATGGAAACTCTCCACAGGGCTGTTTTTCCGTTATGGGGGCGTATGGTTCATCTGCGAAATTGATTGGACCTACCTTTTCAATTCGGCTGTTTATGCCATCGGAAACCAAAAACACTACTTTTTACAACAACTACAAAGTTAACGGAAAGGATGACCGATCTTTATATCTTTCGTTGTTTCCGGAGTCTTGGAGAGAGTATTTCCCGGTTATGGAAACTTATTTAGCAGGCAAAGCAGGAAGAAACGATATCGTTATGCACGGAAGCACCGCCGACCTTAGATACTACACCGACGAGCCTTTCTATCCTAATGTTCCTACGCATGGCTGTTTGAGCGGTCAGGAAGTGTGGGATGAAAATGGCTATCGTATTTTCAGCAATCAGCAGAAATTAATTAATATCTATAAATCGCTCGGCAGCCCCAGAGGCTTTTTATATCTGATAGAAATTGACGATCAAAAATCAAATGTTACTCAGGAAGAAATCAATAAAATTTTTGCCGGTATTAAGTAATATAAAAGTCGAGAATTTCGACTTAAATCCGTAAGCAAAAAGAAAAGGCGCCGGTGAAATCAATAATACAACGGCAGATAACTTCGTTTGAAATGCAGATTTTCATCTTTAATATGGGATTATGATTTTGGTTCATGTTGGGTTTTTAGTGATTGATGTTTAAGGCTAAATACTTAACTAAAAATCATCTTTTTAATATAAATAGGAGGCTACTCCGAACAGAGTAGCCTCTTTTTTTCAGTCTTTATAAAATTAACCCTCCATCGGACAATTTTGCCTGACGCTAAATTACTAAGAATGAAGGCGCAGGATTATGCCTGACTTTCTACATTATTTTCAACTGTTAAAATTCTGTTTTCCGCTGAACCAGTACAGACTTAGCCTCAGGGATCTACTTCTACAACCTCACAGTTAGGGATGAAAACCTGAAACCTCTTTTCATCCGCTCTGAAAAGATGGTGTTTATGAAGTAGAAAGTAAAACAAGGTAATAAAACGGGCAAGTGAATCTCTCATTGAATCACACGAAACAAGTAACCTGAAGGTTGCCTCCTTTGTGCAGTTGATTAAGTGGGATGAAGTTGTTTTCAAGCTTTGTTACGCCGTTCAAATAAAGTCCTGTGGTTGTTTTATCTGTAGCTTTTTTTACAATAAGTATAATGTTACAACCCCTAAACTTTCTTGAAGCAGAGAAACCCTCCCAAAAAGAGGGGAGTGCAGGCTCAATTTTCATCCCATTTAGTTCCGGTTTAAACCCTGCGATGTTATCCATCCCGATTCTCAACATCCAGACGGCAGTTCCAGTCAGCCAGGAGTGACTGGCCTGCCCTTCGGTCGGGTGATCGGGGCTTGTAACATACTCGGCAAAAACATAAGGCTCCACTTCATAAGTATCAATTCTGCGTGATGAATTTGCGGGCAACATTCGTTGGTAAATATCAACTGCCAAATCTGTTTCACCGGCTAAAATTGCCGCAAGTACAAACCATGAAGAAGCGTGGTTGAAAATTGCACCGTTCTCTTTTTTACCGGGAACGCACCTGCTTATCAGTCCGGTGTTTTCCTCAACCATAGTATAAGAGGGAGAGCAAATTTGCACACCATTCGTTCGCAATAAATGCGTTTTAACCGATTCGATGCACTTTTTAGAGCGCTCTTCGTTTGTCATACCCGAAATAATCGCCCAGGATTGAGAATTAATGAAAATCTTTCCCTGTTTGCTGTCGTGAGTGCCAAGAGGTTGCCCAAAATCGTTGAATGCTCTTATATACCATTCGCCATCCCATGCCACTTCATTAACAGTTTTATCCAATTTGTACAGGAAGTTGTTCCAGTCTGCTATTCGTTTATCGTCATTTCTTAGTTGAAGCAGAGGCAGAGCTTTTTTGATAACAAACCCAAGGAAGAATGCACCCCAAATAGTTTCGCCCTTACCCCGCGGTCCAACTTTATCGAGTGTATCGTTCCAGTCACCGTTCATTATTTTCGGCAGCCCTCTTTCGCTTACTGCAGAGATTGCAAAATCGATCGCCAAAACTGTGTGCTCATAAACAGTCGCAGACCCTTCATCATAAAAGGGGACGACTTCATCCAAAATCGAAATATCGCCCGTTTCATTCAGGTATTCCGTAATGCCGAAAGGAATCCAAAGTGGCGTATCGGAGTGGTTGGTTCTTTCACCCCATTCCGATATTTTATAAAAATTGTGAAGTGTTGATCCGTTTATGAATTGGTACTTCAGGGCATTCAGCATCCTCGCTTTAACCCTGCCCGGCTCAGGGAGCAGCATCCCAAGAATATCCTGAAATTGATCTCTGATACCATTTCCGAACAACAAACCGCCATGATAGTAACCTGAATTTCGAGCCATGTCAAAGGTCACTGCCGCCTGATATTGGTTCCATACATTCAACGAAGCATTAATTTTTTCATCCGGAGTGTTAATCGTGAAATGAGAGAGATAATCCGCCCAATATTTTTTCAGTTCATCAAAACGAGAATCGATTATTTCAATTTTTTTAAGGTTTTCCCAGTCCAAATGCTTGAATTTAAATTCGTTATCTGTCTCATTTTTGGGTGCAACCCCCATCAAAATTGCAAAATTAACAGTTTCGTCTTGAGCTAAAGTAATTTTATTTTGCAGCGCCACAACAGGATCACCAGCGGTAATTTCGGTGTTGAACATCTTACCATTTTCAACGGCTTCCGGGTTGGCTTCAGAACGCCATCTGCCGATAAATTTATCCAAGCTGCTGTCATAACCTTTTACCGGTTCGGTTGAAGTGAAAAGGAGGTGATATTTCCAGTCCAAATTTGGTTGCTCGACACTTACGCCTTTTTTGTTTAAAACCCAGTATCTGCGTGTTGCAACTAATGTATCATGTTTTTTATCAAAGTGAATGTCTGTAAAGTGCTTATCGTTAGGTTGATTTATGATATCGTTCAGGGCATTACCCATCATCAATTCAGCGAAAGAGTAAATTTCAAGTTCCCTTGTTTCGTCGGTCAGGTTTTTTATTGAAACTCTCCAGATTTCTGTGTTTGAGTTTCTCGGAACAAAGTAAGTAATTTTACCCTCTAAACCTAAGAAGCGTGTTATAATTGTAGTGTAGCCTTGCCCGTGTCTGCACTCGTAGCTGTCGTAATGCTTATCAATAGTCGGCGCCCAGCTTAGCGATCGGTATTCACCGGTTTTCGGGTCTTTAACCATTACATAACGCCCCGGTCTATCCCACGGCAGACAGTTGTAGCGCATTCTTGTCAGTCTGTTATCTCTTGGGGTTTCCAGGAAAGAAAAGCCTCCGCCGGTGTGTGAGATGAGACCGGCAAACTCATTATTCCATATATAGTTAAACCAAGGTCTTGGAGTTTTAGGATCGGTGATAATATATTCTCTGAAATCTTCTGAGTAGCGTCCGTATTTGTTTTCTGTCATTGCTCTTTGTTCTTCTGAATAAAAATTTTAAAAAAATGATTTTGTAAAAAATGATGTTGTAAAGTACTGATGAAAATCCCATTAAAATTGTTTTTAATCTAAAAAACCCCGAAAGGTAAAAGTGATAAACTGCCAAAGGCTTCAATCAATATCGAATAATGTAAGTTTTAAGTTTTTTAGCGCCAATTTTTACGATCAATTCGTTAGAACCTGAAAGATTTTTGTTTTCAATAATTTCTTCTTCCAAAGTAGCGCGTGAAATGCTTTCAGGTTCGATGCCAAAGAGAACCTTGCCGGAAATTCCTTCATGAGTAGGGTTATAAACTCTTAAAACATACTCGCCGGGTGTCTCAGATTCCGCTTTTTTGAAGCAGCTAAAAATTAGGTTCTCCGGCATAATTTTTAAGAAAGAAAATGCGGGGGGCAACTTGCCCTCACCGTTGAGAAATTCACTGCGGGTGGCAGTAAAACCCTTGTTTCGATCTTCAAAGTCGTAATTATTCTCACCTGATTCTTCCGAACCCTTAGAAGTCATATAATTGCTCCCATCAGATTCGTTCTTTCTCGCTTGTGTTTCGTAATTGCCCATTGCTAATTCTTCTCTGTTTGCGGAAGAAATAACGGCAGAAAGTGGGAGATTATATTTCAAAGCCTCGGGATAAACACTTCCTTCACTCCAGTCACCTTTAAATGGATAGAAAGCAAGTTCAAAAGTTTGCTTACCCAAACATTGCGAACCCTTCATAAACGAGTAATCTTCAACAGCACTGGGCGAAATAACATAGTTAAAAGACCTAAAAAGTGTAATTGCAATTGTGTTATGCGTATCGGGCAAAACTTCGTACTCTTTTAGCCCTTTTGAAAAAATTGCCGCACCATTCATGCCGTCTGAAACCGCCATGAATTGATGCATGGGGAAATCGTACATAGGCTGTTCGATCCAGTCGGAAGTGTCGGGTCTTTCAACAGATCTTTCCACCACATCGAATTGCCCTTCACCGTAGTGATATTTAATCTTTAAGCCTGTAGGAAAAAGCAGCCTTAATCTGTGGCTTTCGGCTTTGTTGTTCACTACAACTTTAATTTCCACTTTTTTTGAACCTTTTTGCAAGGTTATAAAAATCTTAACCGGCAGCAGAGTAAACTCAGGATTTCTGCTGTGCCTTTGCGCCAAATTATACGGGAGTGAAATTGACTGCCGGACTAAGACAGTGGCTGAATGATGAGAGTTTTCTATCAGACGAACCCTTGCCGAAGAACCATCAGTGGAAACAAAAGGCGGAAGTGGTTTATTTACCCACGCATGACCTCCTTCACCTTCATCATAAAGCACCCCAAGGTTGTTATAGTAAAAACCCGTTTCTTTGTGGAAAACATTGAATGTGCCGTTATCGTTAAAAGTAACCTGTAAAAACTCGTTGTTAAGTTTTGTCTTCTTTTTCTTTCCGGTTGCTATAAATTCCGCTTCGATTGGAGCGAAAGAGTCGGGCAAAACGGCAAAAGAAGTGTAGCCAAGTGGTGCGATACCTTTGAGTGAAACCAACACTTCGTATCTTTTGGTTTTAAGGTACATCGGTCGGTTTATCATCTGTTCGAGGACAGGCTCAACATCCGAACTTTCTAAGATTGAAAGCGGGAGGCCGGCACCTGTTTCATCTATAATTTTCAACGAACCTGAATCTGCCCTTTCGGGAATATCAATCATAAGGCGCATCGTTTCGTTTCGTTCATAAGAAGTGGGGTTGAAAACAGTTAAAAACTGCGGAAAATCGGGGTGCGCATCTTTTCCGAGCTTTCCGGTATGATCAATTTTTGTAATCAGATATTTGCATGCTCTTTCAAACACGCCGGTTGAAATCTCCTCAGTTTGTTTGTAACGCCACATCATATCTTCGTGAATTGCATCAAGTGAGCAACCGCCGATTGAATCATGAGCTGAATTTTGAACCAAATAATCCCACGCCAAATCGAGAAATTTATCATTAATATCCCGCCCGACAATTCCTGAAAAAGCGTTGAAAGGTTCGGCATAAAATTGCAGCAGATTTTCAACCTCAAAATTTCGCTGTTTCAGGTACATTCGTGCGCTTGTTGTGTAGCCGTACATATTTCCGCTTCGTGCGTCAAACTGCGAACTTCTTCTTTCTCCCGTTACGAATGAAGCTTTTTCTTCATCAAAAGACTCAGCCAACAAATTTGCATAATCTTCCAAAGTTGAGTGAACAACCTTGATTCCGGGAAAATCTTCCTTAATATCTTTAATTATCTGAACGGTTTTCTCGTTAGGGCCGGAGGAATCGTGCCCTTCCATCCAGATTACATGAGGTGTTGTGAAGTCATCGGCTTGCTTGCCAATAATATCCTCAACCGCCGGTTTAATGTTTTCGCGGAAATAAAGATCAGGATACTCTGCCATGAAGAAATCTTCCCGGTAAAGTCTTTCATCTGCAAAATGGAATAAAACACCCCCCTTGTTCCAAGGGTGCTCAACATCGTAAGGGGTCTCGTCGTGCACTACAGGTCGATAAATGTAAAAATAGAAATTGTAACGCGGCATGGTTGAAAACCGGGAAGCGAGGGCGGTTGTACCGTCAGCACCCTCCCAGAGGAATTCAGCCTTGGGTGACTCCAAAGAGTTAACACCGCGATAGAACATTATTAACTCAATTCCAAATTCTTTGTAAATTTGCGGAAGTTGTGAAATTTGCCCCCATGAAAAAGGGGAGTATCCGATTTTTGAAACCCCGCCGTGCGCTTTTGAAACTTTGTGCCCAATTAACAAATTACGAATTAAATTTTCGCCGCCAACCTGAAACTGCTCGGGCAATATATACCATGGCCCGATGAAAATCCGCTTTTCTTTAACTAATTTAACGAACCGCTCTTTATTCTGTGGTTTTACTTCTAAGTAGTCTTTTACAACAATAGACTGGCTGTCTAAATGAAATGCCCGGTATTCGGGGTTGTTTTCGAGAATATCAATCACTTTATCGATCATATCGACGAGCATTTGTCTGTTTCTTTGGAAGGGGAATCTCCACTCCCGGTCCCAGTGCGTGTTGGAAATTACATGGAAAATCTTGTTGTCTATCTGTTTGTTAAAATTTGCGTTTTCTTTGGGGTTATAATTTTCGTTAAGTTTCGGCATAAAAGTGTTTGATGAGGTTTATGGTTTTAAGTGATATTGAATCTGTAAAGTGTAATGAGTTTTACAAGGTTTAACAAAGTTTACGAAGTTTAATGGTACTCACAAAGTTTAATGAAGTTTAAGAAAGAGTTGCTTTTTGAAAATAACTTCGGGCAACCCATCGTGTGCGATATATGCTGCAGCATTCAGGTTATGCCCCGCAGTTTGCGCGAAAGGCACGGCTACTGCAAGCCCAATTCCCGCAGCCCTGATGGCTACATTTCCGCTTTCTGAATCTTCAAAACCAATTACCCTGTTGAAGCGCTCAACCGGTACGGCAAGTTTATGCAGTGCTATTGAATAAAGGTCACGAAAAGGTTTCAGCCTGATTTCACTTGAATCGGAGGCAGTTACAACCGCATCATAAAAAGAGTTATGATTTCTAAAGAGTGCGGTTAGTTCGGCAGTTTCTTCTTCCGGCAACTTTAACCCCGAAATTACACTTCTGAAAATGTTAAACACCTGTGCGAGCACAATATCCGCTTCGTACTTAATGGATGAAGTAACAACTGCAATTTTCACCGGTTTCCGGTCAAATTTTGCCGAAAGATGTTGCAAAGCCGCCATTTTGGTTTCCGGATCGTCAATTTCTTTTTCTAAAAGTTGGAGGTGTTGCTTAATGAAATTCTCAAATTTTCCGAAAGATTTGTGCAGCTTGCCTTTAAGCAAAAGCAAAAGAAGCAACGCCCCGCTCATAGGTTCAATGAGATGGCGATCCGGAGGCAACCCCAATTCACGCACTATTTTTTCACCGTTTCCGGTTGAAATTAGCGCCAGGATTTCGTGATATCTTGCGTAATAAATGTCAATAGCTGCCCTTACCGCGTCATTTTCGGTATCGATTTTGCAATCGTTGAAATTTTTTTCTATGAGTTCGTGTACTGCAGAACATTGTTCAAAATTTCCAATTCCCGTTTCAATTACGGTATCAAGTTCAGAAGCAAACTGAAGTTTATTAACACCAAAAGAAAGGAGATTGTTTTTAACCTCTGCAATTCTTGATGGGTCTTTCCCAAAACAGAGAGTTCTGACGGCAGCTTTGATAAAGAACCGTTTAAGTGCCTCTGTTTTAATTTCTTTTTTGTATGTTTTAACTAAGTATTCAACATGTTTAGTTGTACTGTTACCGATGATATGGGGGTAGTCGTTGGTTTCATCCAGCCCATGCCACTCATCGCAGGTCAGCCTCCCGGTGATACAACGAACCATATATTCAAGTGAATGAATGCAAAGCACTTCTGTGGTTGTTGTTGTACCATCCATATCCATCACGACTGCGTCAAGTTCATCCAACTCGCGGAATTTTTTTGCAAGCGGCACCACTTCGTGCTTCGGAAAGATATAGCCGGGGTTTTCGATTAAAGCGAAATCATCACCAAGCCCGTTCTGCCAAAAGGGGAGTTCGGCTTTTGAAAAATATTTGAGTGACATTTTAACTGCCGCGGTATTTCATCAATAGCTTAAAACCTGCCTTTAACAACTGTTCAGGCTCTTCAGCCGAATCTCCCTCTGCATAAAAGCGCAATAAAGGTTCCGTTTCAGACCCTCTGATGAGCAACCAGCGACTGTTCCCCTCGAAAGTCATTTTTATTCCGTTTGTGCCGCCTTTTGCGTTCATAAATCCAAATGATTTATCAACTTTAAACCCCGACATTTTTTTCGGAAGTTTTGTAAAAAGCTTTGAAATTAGCTTCATTCTGTCGGGTTGGTCGTAATGGTGGTCGATTCTGTCATAAAAAACCTTTCCCCATTTTTTCCTTTTCTCGGCAACCAACTCGCTTAACTTAGTATAGGGAGATTCAGAAAGCATTTCAAGCATAATCAGGGCAAAAAGAAGTCCGTCACGCTCCGGGATGTGCTCTGCAATTCCAAAACCACCGCTTTCTTCAAAACCCATTGCTACACCTCCGGAGAGCATCTCCTCGGTGATATATTTGAAACCAACCTGAGTTTCACGAACTTTTCGATTGGGGCTTACAACGCTGTAGATTTTGTTGGTAACGGAAACTGTTTTAACTACATCTCCCTCGAGCAATTCAGAAGAAGAGAGATAATCGGTAAACAACAGAATTGTCTCCTGAGCACTGAGCCATTCGCCGTTATCCAAAACGAAGGCTACGCGGTCTGCATCACCGTCAGTAGCAATCCCAAAAGCGTAGTCACCTTTTAATATCTCTTCTTTTAGAGGTTTTAAGTTTTTATCGATCGGTTCGGGGCTTCTTCCGTTAAATTGCGGATCGGGTGCCCCAAAAATAGTTTTGGATTCAATTTTTTGGCGCGAAAGAAGCTCTTCAAGCACTGTTCCGCCGGCACCTCCCATGGAGTCAATTAACAGTTTCAGCCCTTTTTTTCGCGCTGACTTGAAATTTAATCTTTCTAAAATCTCGGTGAAATAATCCTCCAGTAAATTTTCGGTTTTGTAATTATCGGATATTTGCACCAGATTATAGTTCAACAATGCTTCAACCGCAGCGGTATCTTTGGTTAAGAAAGGCCCGCCGTAGCTTCCCTTAAATTTAACGCCGTTATAAACCGCAGGGTTATGACTGGCTGTAATCATCACACCGGCGGCGTAACCACCATGTTTCACTGCAAAAGAGAGAACAGGCGTAGGGGTTACTCTGTCACTTACAATTGCTGTAATACCGTTCCCGGCAAGGACACGGGCAAAAAGAACAGCAAATTCTTTCGAGTTTTTTCTTCCGTCGAAACCAATTACAACCGAGGGGGCAAGCAGTTTGTGAACCGACCCCAGCAGATAGTCAGCAAAAGCCTGCGCTATGCACGCAATTGATTTGTTCGTAACCTCTTCATCAAGAATACCACGCCATCCATCGGTTCCAAAAACAATATTCTTCGTGTCCGTCATAAATTTTTCCGTGTTATTTGATTATGATCTATTAATTTCAATCATTGCGTAACAATCATTTGTTCGTTCAGTTAGTTCATTCATTTAGTTACGATTATTTGGTTCTTTCGTTTAGTAACAATCATTTGTTCGTTCAGTTAGTTCAATCACTTCGTTACGATTATTTAGTTACAATCATTTTAATAGCAGCACTGTTATTGCCGGCGTTTAAGCGAAATAAATAAACACCGGAAGCCAACGAAGAAGCATCGAAAACCAGAGAATGCTGCCCGGCTTGAAACTCACCGTTAACCGGAACCGCCACTTCCTTACCCATTATATCGTAAACCACACCGCTGACGAAACCACCGATTGGCAGATTGAACCTAATAACCGTCTCGGGGTTAAATGGGTTCGGGTAGTTTTGAAACAGTGCAAACTGCTCCGGGTTCAGTTCCTCTTCAACGCCGGTGAATGTGCCGTTGAACTGCAGATTATCCAAATAGAGATACCCTTTATCATCGCCTCCGGAAATCTGCTTAACAACTAAACCCTTGAAAAGTTTGTTGCCGGCTGTGTTATCAACGGTTACATTCAAGAACTTCCACCCGTAATGGGTCAGAGTACCCATGTTAACTAACTCTTCAGAGTCGCCTTGAATAACTAAGGAGATGTTTTGGTCGTTCAAATCAGTAAACACCCAAACTCCCACCGATGAAATCCCTTGCGGAAGCGGCTGCCCGGTTGATTTTGTAAGGTAAATTTTGCCGTTTTCGTTCCCGGTAAACCCAAAGGAAAGTTTACCCGAGAACAAGCCTCCTATTTTTCTGTCGCCGGTTATTGTGAAGCCGGTTGTTGTGGTATCAGCACCTACAGTGTTGGAATTGGCAAGGGGTTGAACCCAAGAGCCGTAGCCTTCGAATCTGTCTATTACTGTGCCTTCCGTGTAGGAAGTTATCGGCACATGAAAGTCTAATATTATCGGGGCGGAAAGTTTATTCCCGATTTTATCTTTTATTGCCTCGCCAATAGTAAGCGTGTAAAATTTGCCTTCTGTGAAAACATTTGTCGTTTTGAATGTGAGAACGCACTTTTCACCGTTCCAGTTGTAGTTAATGGGTGAAAAATTAAGGGAAGTGTTGCCTTCTTTAATTGTCAGATTTTGTTCGTAGTTTACAATTTCTTCGTCAAAAACCAACATCACTTCAGCCAAAGAGCTTACATCCGAACCGGTCGGATAAGCCTTTAACAACTGTGGCGGGTTATTGTCGGGTGGTGTTGTGGTAAACACGAGAAAGTAAGGGTCGCCGGGGGTTCCGTCGCCATTGCCGTCGATTGGAGTTCCGTGAATATTTTTTGCGATGGTATCAATTTTAAGTGTGAATTGTGTTGAAAACTCCCAAAGCCCCACGGGTGAAATAACCACTTCAGAAATCGAGGGAAAAGAAACAGAAAAAGAATCTGCAGGCGAAATGGAAATGGCCTTTCTCACCGAAGTTGTATCCATCTGAAGACTAAACCCGATGTTAATCTGTTGATACGCCTTTACATTATTTGCCCCTGAAGCAGGAAAAGCGGAAACAACTTTCGGAGCGATGGAAGTAATAAGCGCAAGAACATCAGTTCTTACATTTGGCAAATTGTTGTTATAAAAAGCAGTTCCCGGGCACTCGGTTGAGCAACCATCCCTATGCCCGCTGATATGATGGATTGTTCTGCCCGAAGTGGGATGATAAGAAATACCAAGCGGATCGATCCCTTTTTGGTCAGCTTTCCACGCCAAAATTTTAGCCAAAGAGGAAAGGGTAGCCTGCTTCGGCGAAACAGTGGTGTAGGTACCCAGAAGGCAAACACCCATAGTACCGCTGTTATAACCACAAAAGTGGGCGCCAATAACATTATCACCACCACCTCTGCCTTCATAAATAACCCCGTTGGGGTCGATCAGGTAGTTGTAGCCGACATCGCACCAACCGTTAGTAACAGTGTGCAACTGGTAAATCGAGCGAAGGATAGCAGGCCAATCAGATACATTGTTTGCTCCGGCTGAGTGATGTACTATCAGGTGAGTTACATTTGTTGAACTGGGACCACAATTGGTTGACTGACCAATCGGGCAGCCCCAACCGGTTCTGGAAACTACCGGTGGTTTTGGGTATGTATCTTCTGTGTTTAAAGACGATGTTGGTTCAACGGGAACCGATTTCCCCGGGTTTATCATTACCACTTCAATACTTCGTATTACTACACCGGCTCTTTTAGCCCTAACTGTAACTGAATATTTTTTAGCATCTGCTTCTGCTATGAAAAGCGGAGTAACAAGATGGTAGCGGGTTTCGACAGGGTCTTGGTCATCATCGATTTCAAGTTTTTCGGATTTACCGTCAACAGTGAGCGTAAAAATAAGGTCTTCTGCGTCGTGAAAAGAACCTTTAACGCTGATTGCCATCGCAATGAATGGAGCATTTTCAACTTTTGGAAAATTAAACACAGGGGTTTTAAACAATGCGTTTTCGCGTTCAGAGGTCAGAAAGCTCTCCGGGCTTAAACTAAAGCCTTCAGAAATTTCTGATCCCTGCAACGAAACGGAATTTCGGTATTCTTTAATTTCCGGTTGTAAATTTTGTGCACCAATAGTGAGCATCAGCAAAACAACAAAAGAAAGTATGCGCATAGTAAGTCTTAAATCTGTTTAATATTTATAAAAATCAAATAATTCAATCTCAAAGTTACAACGATTTTGTGATTGAATGTGTGTTGATTGTTAGAACTAAGTGCAAAAGAATGTTTTTGTTTAAATTTGGATAATTTATTACAAAATTATTGGAAAAACAGAGATGAAAAAATCGCTTCTGCTATTTTTGGTTTTGTTGGTTTTTGCCCCTTTCACGCATCACACTACTTTCAAGAACATTGCTTCATCTAACCATATTGCTCCTTCCAAGCGTTTCTCCGTGCAACAGTACTATAATTTGGGTGAGCTTACATTGGTTTCAGGTGAAATTTTGAAAGATACAAAAGTTGGATTTAGAACTTTTGGAAAAATGAATGCCGAAAAATCAAATGTGGTCGCTTACTTAAGTTGGTATGAAGGTTCATCCCAGGAGATGATTGGGTTGTTAGGCAGCAATAAATTTATAGATACCAACAAATATTTCACAATTTTGGTGGATGCACTCGGGAATGGGGTTTCAACCTCACCTTCAAACTATGTGGATAAGCAGCACTTCCCCGATATATCTATTGAAGATATGGTTAACAGCCAGTATCAACTTTTAACGAAGCATTTTAAACTTGAAAAAATTCACGCAATAGTTGGGGGTTCGATGGGAGGAATGCAGGTTTTTCAATGGATGGTTTCTTATCCGGGGTTTTCTAAGAAATATCTCCCGTATGTGGGCACACCCGTTCTTAGCAGCGTAAACAAAGTGATGATGGAAAGCTCGAAAGATATTTTGGGAGCGGTTGCGAAATATGGGCTTCCGGATAGTGTAGCGACAAAAATTTACGGTATGAATTTTTATCTCTGGTCAAGGACTCCTCACCAATATGACTCTCTTTACACTCCATGGAAATATCAATCTTTGTTAGGTTTTGTTTCCGGAAGAACATCTGACAGAATGACAACCGGTAACCGCATTGCACAGCTTAACGCAATGTCTCATCATGACATCACACGAAAATTTAACGGAAATTTGGAAGCTGCCGCAAAATCCGTGGTGGGGGAAGTGTTTATAATTGTTTCAGAAACTGATCATTTGGTGTTACCGTACCAGTCAATTCAGTTTGCTAAATATCTGAAGTGTGGCTTGCTTGTGCTTCAGAACGACTGCGGGCACTTGGGGCCCAACTGCGAGATGGAGAGAGTATCAAGAGCGATTTCAGAATTTTTGGCGGAGTGACGATCTTTGGCGAAGTGGTAATTTTTGCGAAATGGCATTTTTAGCGTACCGGCAGGAAGAGGGGAGTAAACGGAAATATGTTCTTACTAAAAAAAGGTTTGCCTATTTTCTGAAGGTTTGTCGAATCTCTCAAGATTTGCTTTTTCCCTCCAGATTTACTTATTTTCTGAGGAAAGGAACGAATTTAACCTTCATAGCTTCCTGGCGTTCTATTTTGCCGCCGGTTTTCTTTAGAATCACTAACGACTGAATATTTCCCTCACCGCCAAGCGGAATAATCATTCTTCCGCCTTCCCGAAGTTGGTCAATTAAAGGTTGCGGCACATCTTCAGGCGAAGCCGTTACAATAATTGCGTCGAAAGGTGCATATTCTTTCCAGCCGAAAAAACCATCGCCGGTTTTAATCTTAATATTTTTATAACCAAGTGATTTCAACAAATTTGAAGCGTTTTTGGCAAGTTCTTCAAAATATTCAATGGTATAAACTTCACCGACAATTTCTGCCAACACGGCAGACTGGTAGCCTGAACCGGTGCCTACCTCCAACACTTTCATGCCCGGTTTTGGATCGACAGTTTCAGTCATATATGCCACAATATAGGGTTGTGAAATAGTCTGATCTAACCCTATTGGCAACGGACCGTCGTCGTAGGCATATTGCCTGTATCTTTCAGGAACAAAGAGGTGTCGCTTCACTCTTCCCATCGCCTTAAGCACTAATGGGTTAGTAATTCCTCGCGCGCGGAGTTGTTCCTCCACCATAGCATTCCGTTTGCTTGAATACTCATCGTCCATTTGTTCATCGGTCATAACTTCCGTTTTTTCAGGAAGTTCCTTAGCTTGTTGGATAGAATCTTGCCCTTTAGCAGCTGAATCGTGGTTGCTGTTGCCGGTATTGTTGCATCGAAACACTAAAAAAGTGAGACCGGCAAGAATAAGAGGGGCAAGAATAAAATATGCAGTTCTTTTACTTTTCATAGAAATTTAATTATTACGGGTAAAAATAAAAAAGTTTCTTGAATTTTTGCCTATCTTTTCCATTTTTTGGGTGTAATTAATTTGTTTTTTCAGAAACTATAATTATTTTTACATTGTCATTGTAAGCGTTTACATTAAAGATGAGGATTAAATGGCTGAGGTAAGGCTCAATAATATTTCTAAAGTTTACGACGGCGGCAATAAGGTCGTTCATTCCGTATCAATTGACATTCACGACAGAGAGTTTGTTGTGTTGGTGGGGCCCTCCGGTTGCGGAAAAACAACCACTCTTCGAATGATTGCAGGTTTGGAAGAGATTTCCGACGGCGATCTTTTCATCGACGGTCAAAAGGTGAACAACCTTCCGCCGAAAGACCGGGATATTGCGATGGTTTTTCAAAACTATGCGCTTTATCCTCATTTAAGTGTTCGGGAGAACATGGCGTTCGGCTTGAAACTCAGAAAAATGAAAAAAGAAAAAATTGAAGAAAGAGTTAATGAAGCCGCAAAAATTTTAGAACTTGAAGATTATTTAGACCGGAAGCCTAAGGCACTCTCAGGCGGGCAAAGGCAGCGGGTCGCTGTTGGAAGAGCTATTGTAAGAAAGCCTAAAGTATTTCTGTTTGATGAACCATTAAGCAATTTAGACGCAAAACTTAGGGTTCAGATGAGAGCGGAAATTTCACGCCTGCACAAACAACTGGAAGCAACCATGATTTATGTAACTCACGACCAAGTGGAGGCAATGACGATGGGGGATAGAATCTGTGTGCTGAACGGGGGGTATGTTCAGCAATTTGATGAACCGATGAATCTTTACGAAAAACCGGCTAACAAATTTGTTGCGGGGTTTATTGGGTCGCCGGCGATGAATTTTATTGAAGGCAGGTTATTGCGCAACGATGGGCTTCTGTTTGAAAGTAGAGGTGGTGCATTAAAAATTGATTTATCAGACTTAGGTATTGAAGATAAACTGAAAAATTGCGAAACCGTTTTTGCTGGCATCAGACCGGAACATTTTAAGGTTTCAACAACGACAGAAACTGCAGCTGATATTATTTCAAATAGTGATAATTTGGCTGATGGTGTTACTGATAAAGGTTCTGTGCCAAGTCCAATCTCTGAAACAGGATCATCGACTTACAAAACCGGTACAAAAGAAATTTCTGAAAGCGACACTTCACGCAAAAACATCGTTGAAAACGAACCGGAAACCAAAACTCCACGCAAAAACAAAATTGAAATTGAACCCGAAATCGTAGAACTGATGGGGAACGAAGAATACCTTCACTTCTTTATCGAGGGAGTTAAATTTATCGCGAGGGTTTCAACCGGGAGAAGGTTTAAAACCGGCGAAAAGGTTAATTTGGAATTTGACCCATCCAATGTTCATCTTTTCGACTCTAAGAGTGAGCGCAATCTTTTACTGAATTAGGCGCAAAAATATTCCAATGGTAGGTTAAATTAAATCGCAATATTTACCGGCTGCAGTATCAAATGCACTGTATGTAATCAGGCTTCTCTATTTGTTTAGTTAAGCGCAAAACCAATCGGTCCCTCTTTTTTGATTAGCTTTTGCATTTTTATGTAAGGCATTTCCAATTGAGTCGGACCCATAACATACGGGCCAATTTCATACAGGTTATAGTGAAAAAGAAGCCCGCTCTCGGTTATCTTGAAATTTTCATTTAAGACAAACTTTCCGTCGGTGAAAAAATATCCTTCCTCATTCAAATCTTTTCCGGTTAAATCATTGTTGATCCTAAAAGCATTCTCTGCCAATTCGGTTAATTGTTCGATACCACCGGTAACCAATAAATCACTAAGGCTAATTTTTTTACCCGTTTTAATCAGGTAGTTTTCATAGTAAGTCAGCCCTGAACCATGAGCACCACCGGAAAATTCCTCCATTTCGTTGGTTAATGTGATTACACTGTTATTAGTAATGGTGAGGGTTGTAGAATTATTGTACCATAATTCAGCGAAATAATCAACATTCTCCAAAAAAGTTTCATAATCAATCAGCATGTTATTAACACGCTCTTCAACGCTTTGGTCTTCTGTTTCTAAAAGTTTATTTATCGAAGAATTGAGAGTTTTTGCAAGTTCCGGGTTTTGACCGCTTTCGTTAAATAAAGGATAAGAGATTGAAACGGTGAATGATCCGCCAATTTCTTTGTTTTCGTTATATTTTACCTTGTCAATTTGTACTATAGTGTACTCAGGCACTTGTGCATAAACGCTGATAAATAGAGAGAAAAACAAATACAGTGATAATTTTGGCATAACCTATACAGAAAAGTTACTGAGGCTGCACCGATAAAGGATATCTTACAGCCTCAGAAAAAGAGAGAATATTTTTTAATTAGTTGTTTATTGAACTAAAATTGCCAGAGGGCTTTTTTTGGAAATCGAAGTTTGAATTTTTGTATAAGGTATCTCCACTTCAAAAGTTCCGGCAGAATAGGGTGCAATTGAATAAGTATTATAGAAGAAGTAAAGCCCTTTTTCAGTAACCTTGAAATTATCAGTCAATACAAAATTTCCATCTTCAAAATCAAATCCTTCATAGGATAAATCTTTGCCGACTAAATCATAATTCTTTCTGAAAATTTCTTCTCCGGCAGAATTAACTTTCAAAAATTGTTCTCCGCTAAAAAGATCTTCAATATTTAATCTTTCCCCGGTGCTGATCAGATAATTATCAAAAATTGCGACCGCATTTGGGTGAGCTCCGCCGAGAAACTCATCCTGGTTGGTTTCCAGCGAAAGAATATGATTTTTTACCACTTCAACAGAAATGGTAATATTCTGATACCAGTCCCCGGCTATCTCATCTTCTTCACTTAATCCCACAAAAGAGCCAATAGCTTCATCAACAGCTTCTTCTATTGTTTGATTTTCAATGCCTAAAATTTCTTCAACTTTTTTGTTTAAAGTTTTTGCGAGATTGGGGTTTGGTCCATTTTCGTTAAATACCGGAAATGAATAAGCTAAAGCCAATTCTGAACCGGCTTTATTTTTTTCTGTTCTGTTCACCTTTTTAGTGGTGTATTCAGGTACCTGTGAGTATGATATCGTAAAAGCAAAAATTGCAATTAAAAA
The DNA here is from genome assembly GCA_008933765.1 of Ignavibacteriaceae bacterium. GTDB lineage: Bacteria > Bacteroidota > Ignavibacteria > Ignavibacteriales > Ignavibacteriaceae > UTCHB3. Next base: position 153,161 of record WBUK01000002.1, read on the forward strand.
AAGGAATTTTTTCATTAGTAATCTTTCTTTTTTAAATTGTTAACTTAATTAAAAATAATTAGAAATAATTAACCCGTAATGCATGATATCAAAGCCCTTTCCGGAATTATTTAGCAAATTTTGCTAATGGACCGTCTTTCTTAATCAAGTCTTTAATAGCCGAATAGGGGATTTCAAACTCAGTTATTCCCTCTGCGTATGAAGCAATTTCATATTCATTGTAGAGGAACGAAATACCGGTTTTGGTGAAGATATAGTTATCGTTAAGATGGAACTTATCGTCTTTAAACCAGTAGCTTCCCTCCAAACTAAAATCAGCCGTAAGCCCTTTTAGGTCTCTGAAGATTTTTTCACCGAGTTTGGTCAATTTCTCAGAATAACCGGCAACCAAAACATCATCTAAGTGTATTGGTTTTAAGTCAGGGAAGCTGAAATTAGAATATCCAATGATAAATCCACCATGCGCACCACCTAAGTAAGTTGCAACTGAATAGGTAAAGTTACCAATACCTTCAGTGGGTGTTGAGTATTCAAGTTGTTTATTTACATAAAAACCACCGCCCCAATCATCATCGCCAATATCATTAAGAAATTCTTTATAGGAGGCAACCAAGCTGTCAAAATTATTCATAACCGGTGACTCTTCATCAGTGGTAATCTCGGTAACCATTGTGTTTAATTTATCAGCAATCTTACTATCGGTACCACTTCCTTCAAATTTGGGGTATTTCAAGTAAAAAGTAACAACTGTATCAGCGTTATTTTTAGGGCTCGTGTATCCCTTATCTATCGTAACTGTTGAGTATTTTAAGCCTGATTGGGCATGGCTAAAGGTTATTAACAAAGGCAGAAGTAGTATTAAAATCCTTTTCATTATTTTTATCTTTCTTTTATCTTGTAGTAAGTTAGAGTGTTAAACTAAGATATTTTTAATAAGGTTCCCGGGCAAGTATTTACTCTTCCAAGAGATAGCCTTCGGCGATGTCGGGAGAAATATTGGAAAGAAATCTCGAGGGTTTCGAAAAAGTAACACCCATTTCGCGGTCAAACACTTTCATCGGGTATGAAATGAACAAATTTTGCTTTGCCCTGGTAGCTGCAACATACATCAGTCTCCTTTCTTCTTCTAATCCCTCAGCAGTTTCTATTGAACGAATTGAAGGGAAAAACCCGTCAATAGCATGCATAATAAAAACTGAGTGCCACTCAAGTCCTTTAGCAGAATGAATTGTGCTGAGTGTAAGTTTCTCATCTTCTTTATCGGGGTTCTCAAGATCGGAAATTGAATCCAACGGTGGTTCAATTGCCATATCGGAGAGAAATTCTTCCAATTTGGTGTATTTTTCCGTAATGTTCAGCAAAGTGTCAATATCTTTTGATCTTTTGTTAAAGTCGTCGTATAAGTCTCTGAAAAGAGGCATGTAATAGTTAACCACAAGCTGCGCTTTTTCCGTAGGAGTGCCTTCTTTAACGAAGATTTTCCGCATTGCTGTAAGCAGTTTAAGGCACTTAGTGGCAAAAATTGAGTTTGCACACTCAGAGGTTTCTTTTGTAATAGTAGCTTTACCGGATGATATTTCATCCAATATTTTTCGTGCAGTTTTGGGTCCTATTCCCGGGTGCATCATCAGAATGCGGTACCAACTAACCAAATCCAACGGGTTTAGCAACACCCTAAGAAAAGCGAGAATATCTTTAATATGCGCAGCTTCAACAAATTTAATTCCGCCAATTTTAACAAAGGGAATGTTAGCTTTAGTAAGTTCAATTTCCAGATCGAATGAAAAGAACGATGATCTAAAAAGGACAGCGATGTCGGTAAGCGGCACCCCTTCTTCCCTTAGTTCGAGTATTTTCTGAACGATGAATCTGCTCTGCATATTTTCGTTCTCGGAAGCGATAATGTAAGGAAGCTCACCATCCGGGCGGAAAGAATAGAGTGATTTCTCATATTTCCAGATAGCCGCATCCTGAACCTTGTTTGCAAAAGTTAAAATTTGTGGTGTGCTGCGGTAATTTTCTTCCAATTTAATCAAAGTTGTGCCGGGGAAAAGTTCAGGGAATTGCATTATGTTTTTGAAACTTGCACCACGGAATGAATAAATCGACTGTAAATCGTCCCCGACAACCATGATGTTTTTATTGGTCTGTGTAAGAGCTTCAACCAACTCTGCCTGCAGGCGATTCGTATCCTGATACTCATCAACCATGATGAAGTTTATTGAATCTAAAATTCGCTTGGCAGTGGGTGAGTATTCGAAGAAGAAATCACGCAGAGTTATCAACAGGTCGTCAAAATCTAAAAGATTGTTTATCTTTTTGTAAATTGTGTATTCCGATTGAATTTGCACAATTCTATCCAACAACTTAGAAAAATGCGGATATTCTTCGTCAACAATTTCATCAACAGGTCTGCCGGTGTTTGCACTTAAACTGAAGATTTTAAATAGAGTTTGTTTGTTCGGGAACCTTGTTTTTTCTTCAACAGCGGGGGATTCGGAACGAATCAAATTAACCACATCTTCGGAATCACCCTGATCCAGAATTGTAAAGTTTGGTTCTAAGTGTGCAGCGACGGCATATCGCCGGAGGATAGCGTTTGCGTAAGAATGAAAAGTTCCCCCTTGGATTTTTGAACACCTTTTATCGAGCAGAATTTCCGCACGGTGCATCATCTCGTTTGCAGCTTTTCGAGTGAAGGTGAGCAATAATATGGAAGTGGGATCGTACCCAATCTCAATTAACCGGGCGACACGATAAACCAAAGTGCGGGTTTTCCCTGAACCCGCACCTGCAATAATTAAATAACTTCCGTCTTCAGCCCGTGCCGCTTCATATTGAGCAGGGTTAAGAGAATTAACATAATCTATCGCAAATTTCGATTCGTCATAATCTTTGATCAACCGATCCCGATTAGTAACGCTCCGTAATTTAATTACTTTCAGACTCTTATCCACTTAGCCCGGCGTCTGTTAAGAATTTCACTAAGAATAACTGCGTCTTTGAATTGTTGCTTGTCTCTCAACTTTTCAATAAAATGACGGCTTCTGCTGTAAGTTGAAACCTCACCACCACCAATATGTTCAGGGGTACGGGCTATGCCGGTCCCTTCCAACTCTCGCGCTAATTCTTCAATTGAAAGTGGTTCCTGAAATTCAGTGGCGTATAACTGCGCTTCAGCTGAAAGACTATAGTCATCAAAGGTAATCAACGACTCTTTTTTTCTAAATTCCTGAGGATTCAGTTCTTTCTTTTTATATTCCTGATACTGTGGTTTCTTCACAGTTTCTTCAAAAGGTTGATAATTCGATTCCTTACCGGGTTCACTACCCCTTGAAGTATAGGAAGAGCGTTCTTTTTCTTTTCTCAGGACATTTCCTCTCCCAAAAAGAGCCTCTAACTCGGCAAAAGCATCGCTGGAGCTTTGTTCAGAGCTGTAGGGTTTATAGGTTGTCGTTGTAGTCGTAGTTGTATTTTTATAAACCGGCGGTTGCGGCTTAGTTCCTTTTCTTCGTGGTGGAGGGGCCGGTGGAGTTTGAGGCTTCTTTTTCAGCCCACCGATGATTGAAAAGAGAAAGAAAATTACGAATACAATAATCTCAACTAAGTTATCCATAACTAACTTTGGGGTTTACCTTTTGTATCATCAGGTTTAGCGATGGCATCGCGCATGTTTGTATCAGCCTGAACATTTTTTATGTTGTAATAGTCCATTATCCCAAGGTTACCCGTTCTGAAAGCTTCAGCAATAGCGAGGGGAACTTCAGCTTCAGCTTCAATAACCTTAGCCTTTTGTTTAGCCACTTCGGCGTTCATTTCCTGTTCAAGAGCAACAGCTGCGGCTCTTCTTTCCTCGGCTCTTGCACGGGCGATTTGCAGATCAGCCTGAGCCTGGTCAGCCTGAAGTTTTGCTCCTATATTTGCACCCACATCAACATCAGCGATATCAATGGAGAGAATTTCAAACGCTGTGCCGCTATCCAACCCTTTGCTGAGCACTACTTTGGAGATTGAATCCGGGTTTTCTAACACTAATTTGTGGCTTTCGGAAGAACCGATTGTCGATACAATTCCTTCACCAACTCTTGCAAGAATTGTTGCCTCACCGGCACCACCGACTAATCGGTCGATGTTTGTTCTGACGGTAATTCTTGCGACTGCTTTAAGCTGGATACCATCTTTAGCCATTGCCGCAACTAAAGGAGTTTCAATAACTTTAGGGTTAACCGACATTTTAACGGCTTCAAGAACATCCCTTCCGGCAAGGTCTATTGCAGTTGCACGGGCGAAAGTTAAATCAAGTTGTGCTTTATCCGCAGAAATCAGTGCATTAACTACTTTGTCAACATTTCCACCGGCAAGAAGGTGGGCTTCAAGTTTTGGGATTTCCACTTCAATACCCGCTTTTGTTGCTGTGATTTTTGCCCTTACAATTACATGCGGGTTAATCTTTCTCAGCCTCATTCCGACAAGGTCTTTGAAGATTTTGACCTTCACGCCCGATGAAAGAGCAGTGATCCACAGACCAACGGGAACAAAATAGAGAAAGAACATTAAAAATATTAGTGCCGCAACAATTACAAAAATTGAGACACCGGTTAACATATCAGGTGACATCGTTTTAACTCCAATAAAGATTTATTATAAGACTTAGAAAGATAATGAAATTTTCGCAAATATTAACAGACAATTTCTCTTTGCGAACAAAATAGAACCCTGTTTTGTTTAAATAATAAAAGACAAAGTTGTGTGCGTTTGGTCAAAGTTAAATTGTGGATTTTGGTTTGAATTGCATATTTTTGTAAGAATTTACTATATTTGGTTTAATTAAATAATTAAAAATTTAGGATTCAGAAAATGGATGGAAGTTTTTCGGACAGGCTGCAGGATGTGATCCGGCTTAGCCGCGAAGAGGCAGTGAGACTTGGGCATGACTATATTGGTACGGAGCACTTGTTGCTTGGTATCGTAAGAGAAGGTCAGGGAGTGGCTGTCCGGATTTTAAAGAATCTTGATGTTGACCTCCTTGAACTTAAAAAGGTAATTGAAGATTCACTTCGTTCAAGTGGCGGAACACTTACAATAGGTAACCTGCCATTGACGAAACAGGCTGAAAAAATATTAAAGATCACTCAGATCGAAGCTAAAATTTATAAAGCTGATGTTATCGGCACGGAGCACCTTTTGCTTTCATTACTGAGAGATGAAGATACGCTTGCCACACAAATATTGATTCAATTTGGGCTATCTTATGAAAGCGCAAAAAACGAACTGAACAGTTTGCTTTCTGCGCGGGAAAGTTACGGCGACGCCGGCAGCCAGCCACAGGGAAGTGTACCCCCGCCACAAACAAGAAAAGCGGAAAAAACAAAAACACCCGTGCTGGATAATTTTGGGCGCGACCTGACAAAACTGGCGCAGGAAGATAAACTTGACCCCGTAATCGGCAGAGAAACAGAAATTGAGCGCGTTGCACAGATTCTTAGCCGCAGAAAAAAGAATAACCCGGTGTTGATAGGTGAGCCGGGAGTGGGTAAAACCGCAATTGCTGAGGGTTTGGCAATAAGAATTATCGAAAAACAAGTTCCGAGGATTTTGCAGGATAAAAGGGTAGTTACCCTTGACCTTGCGGGTTTAGTTGCCGGTACAAAATACCGCGGTCAGTTTGAAGAGAGAATGAAAGCCCTGCTTGCTGAACTTGAAAAGGCTAAGGAAGTAATCATTTTTATAGATGAGCTGCACACTATCGTTGGTGCCGGAGGTGCTTCAGGCTCGTTGGATGCTTCGAACATGTTTAAACCTGCACTTGCTAGAGGCGACTTCCAGTGTATTGGCGCCACAACTCTTGATGAATACAGAAAATACATCGAGACAGACGGTGCTTTGGACAGAAGATTCCAGAAAGTGATGGTTGAACCGCCAAGTTATGAAGATACAATTCAGATACTTGAGAAATTAAAGGTTAAATACGAAGAACATCATCGGGTACGCTATTCCGATGAAGCCATCGAATCCGCAGTGAAAATGAGCATCAGGTATATAACCGACCGACACCTCCCTGATAAAGCTATAGATGTGATCGATGAAGCCGGCAGCCGTGTGCACATGAGAAATTATGAGGTACCTGAAAACATCCTTAAGTTAGAGGAACAGGCTGAAGAGATAAGAAAACAGAAAGTGGCAGTTGTTAAACAACAAGACTATGAGGAAGCTGCCCGCCTCCGAGATGCAGAGCGAACACTGCTTGCAAAACTGGAAACCGCTAAAAATGAGTGGGAACAGAAATCGAAGGAAGATGTTTTCGATGTAACGGAAGAGGATATTGCTACGGTTGTTGCAATGATGACCGGCATTCCCGTTACAAGGGTTGCGCAAACCGAGTCTGAAAAATTGCTGAATATGGAAGAAGCGCTTTCTTCTGTTATTATCGGGCAGGATGAACCGATTAAAAAGCTGACGCGTGCCATTAGAAGAGCAAGAGCAGGGCTGAAAAACCCGAACAGACCGATCGGAAGTTTTATTTTCTTAGGTCCTACCGGTGTAGGAAAAACCGAACTTTGCAAAGTGCTGGCAAAATATCTTTTTGATACTGAAGATGCGTTGATTAAAATCGATATGAGCGAATATATGGAGAAATTCGCCGTTTCAAGATTGGTTGGTGCACCTCCGGGATATGTCGGCTATGAAGAAGGCGGGCAGTTAACTGAAAAAGTAAGAAGAAAACCTTATTCGGTTGTACTTTTTGATGAAATTGAAAAAGCTCATCCTGATATTTTTTCTCTCTTGCTTCAGGTGCTCGATGAAGGCAGGCTGACAGACAGCCTCGGCAGAAAAGTCGATTTCAAAAACACTATTATAATTATGACATCTAATATTGGTATTAGGGACATAAAAACAACCGGAGGCTTTGGTTTTAACACCGGAGACCATAACGATCAACACGCAAATATGAAAAGCGTGATTGACGACGCCGTGAAGAAACTTTTCAGCCCAGAGTTCCTGAATCGTTTGGATGATCAGATTGTGTTCAGAAGTTTAGACAGGGAAGACATTCTGAAGATTATTGATGTTGAACTGCGCGACTTAATGAAAAATATTCACGAGAACAAATTAGAGCTTGTGGTTGAAGATTCAGCTAAAAACTTCCTGGCTGATAAAGGCTTCGAGCCGAAATTTGGTGCGAGACCACTGAAGCGCGCTATTCAGAGCTATGTTGAAGACCCGCTATCGGAAGAGATTCTGCGCGGTTCTTTCAAAGAAGGCACCACTATTGTTGCCAGACATTTGGACGAAAACGATTTCTTAGTGTTCACGGATGAGAAATCGGCTGAAGTCGGTTCTGACTTAAGCGTGTAAAAATCTTTTAGTTTAATGAGGCTGTTCTTTATTTGGGCAGCCTCTTTTTTACAGTTTATTGGATGTTTTAAACTAAACAGGCCCACCGTTCTCTTTTCAATTGATTGGGCTTTATTAAATTAAAATGGCGGGCGGTTCTTTTTACCGTACAGTTAAAAAGTTTTAACTTTCACTGCTTCAAGGGTTAGAAGATAGTTAGCGTGTATGACTTTTTAAAAGTTTAACAAACAGGAGTAAAAAATGTTAAAATTAACCGATGTTATGGTTGCTGACGAACTAAAAGGCTTGGAGGGATGGGTTAAAGAAGGTGATTCAATTACTAAAAATTACCAATTCAAAGATTTTTCCGAGGTTCTTTCTGCGGTTAATGTAATTGGTGAATTGGCTGAAGATCAGAACCATCACCCTGATATTCTTATGTACGGTTGGAACAAATTGCGCATTACCACTTCCACACACGATGCAAACGGAATAACAGGCAGAGATTTTAAACTTGCCGCTGCAATCGACAAAAAGATAGGAAAAACTGAATGACAGTTAACTTTTAACCCCAATTAAAAGGGAAAAATTTTTTAATTTAGCATATTATAAACTATTGGGTTATCTATGCGACCGTTAAAAATTCTTTTTCTTTTCCTCTTTTTTACTTCAATTTATGCTCAAAGTGAGTTCGATAACCATTTTGTGAAGAAAACTCTTAGAGTCAACTACATACACGCAGGCGATAAAGACAACGATTTTTACTATTTCAAAGAACTGATCGAAGAACCTTTCTGGGGCGGACCGGTTAAGCACTTGATCGATCCGTTTAATTACGGTAAATATAAATTAGAGGTTTTTGATAAAACTTCAGGTAAACTGATTTATACAAAGCACTATTCAACACTCTTTTCAGAATGGCAAACCACTGATGAAGCTGCAAAGGGTGAAAAGGCTTTCGAAGAAAGTGTGGTTATGCCTTTTCCTAAAGCACCAATTAAGATCACTCTTTCCACCCGACAGCCTGACCACTCGTTCGTGAAAAAATTTGAAAAAGAGATTGATCCGAAAAACTATTTCATTAGGAGAGACAGGGATAATGTTTACCCCTCGTTTCCTGTTGTGAATAACGGCGACCCTGCTGAAAAGGTGGATATTGTAATTATTCCGGATGGCTACACTTCGAAAGAGATGGATCAATTCAAGAAAGACTGTAACCGCTTTGCGCAATATCTTTTTAACGCTTCACCCTATAAAGAGAACGCCACTTCTTTTAATATTTGGGGAATTGAAGCCCCCTCGAAAGAGTCGGGAACAGATATTCCGGCGGAAAAAATTTACAAGACTACAGTTGCAGGTTCCACCTTTTACACTTTTGACGAGGAACGCTACCTGATGACGGAAGAATATGACGCCGTGCGCGACCTCGCCGCAAATGCGCCATACGACCATATTTTCATTCTGGTTAACACCGATAAATATGGAGGTGGTGCCATTTATAACTACTATGCAACCTGTGTAAATTTTAACATCTACTCAGAATATGTTTTTGTGCATGAGTTTGGTCACGCATTTGCCTTTCTGGCTGATGAGTATTATACAAGCTCCACTGCTTACAACGACTTTTACCCGCTTCAATATGAACCTTTAGAGCCAAATATCACTACCTTAGTGGATTTCGAATCAAAGTGGAAAGATTTGGTTAAGGAAGATACTCCAATTCCCACCCCTGCAACCAAAGAGTACGAGAAAAAACTGGGTGCCTTCGAGGGGGGCGGTTATGTTGCTAAAGGTGTTTATCGCCCTAAACAGGACTGTTCGATGAAATCAATTTCAGTTGATAATTTCTGCACCGTTTGTAAGCGAGCGATTCAACGAATGATCGATTTTTACACGGATAAATAATGTTTCACTCCGGATTAATTGAATTTAGATGGTATGGAGAGAGTTTCAAACCGTTAACCCGTAGGTGAGTAAGTGATGTTTCAGACCGTTAACCGTAGGTGAGTAAGTGATGTTTCAGACCATTAATCCGCACACTGGTGAAGAAGTTGCGCGTTATGAAGAAATGCAGCCCAAAAAAGTTGAAAATATAATAAACGATGTTCATGCTGCATGGGGTAATTTTCGTTTGACTTCCTTTTCCGAAAGAGGGGCAACACTTCAAAAAATTGCTGCTATTTTGCGTGCGAGGAAAAGAGAGCTCGCCACTTTAATGGCAACAGAAATGGGCAAACCATTTCAACAGGGAATTGCTGAGGCGGAAAAATGTGCCTGGGTTTGCGAATATTATGCTGAAAACGGTGAAAAATTTCTTGCTGACGAAATTATCCCCTCAGATGCAAAAAAGAGCTATGTCTCTTATCAACCCCTTGGTGTAGTTTTAGCAATAATGCCCTGGAATTTTCCGTTCTGGCAGGTTTTTAGGTTTGCAGCACCCGCTATTATGGCGGGTAACTGCGTTCTGCTGAAACATGCGCCAAATGTTACGGGCTGCGCTTTAGAAATTGAAAAAATTGTAAATGAAGCCGGCTTGCCGGGAAATGCCTTCAGAACCATAATAGCGGATATCCCTCAGGTTGAAAATATAATCCGTAATAAAAAAATTGCGGCGGTTACACTTACAGGAAGCACCGGAGCGGGAAGATCAGTTGCTGCTATTGCAGGAAGTGAGATTAAAAAATGCGTGCTCGAGCTCGGCGGAAGCGATCCATATATTGTAAGCGACACTGCGGATATCGATCTTGCTGTTAAAGCGTGCATAACAGGCAGATTTTTAAACGGTGGGCAAAGTTGCATAGCAGCCAAACGATTGCTAATATTTTCAGGAATTTATGATGCGTTCAAAACCCGCTTTTTGGACGCTGCAGTTGCTCTGAAATCGGGCGATCCAATGGATGAAAACTCGTTTATTGGTCCTATGGCACGGGCTGATTTAAGGGAGGCGCTTCATAAACAGGTAGTGGAAACTATAGCTAAAGGTGCGAAATTATTAACCGGCGGATACATACCGGAAGAAGTGGGTTTTCATTATCCGGTAACCGTTTTGGAAGAACCCACACTTGACTCACCGGCTTGCACGGAAGAAGTGTTCGGTCCTGTTGCCATTCTGATAAAAGTAAACGGTTTAGAAGATGCGCTGAGAATTGCCAATTCAACAGATTACGGGCTTGGGGCCGCCGTGTTCACTGCCGACACTTCATTTGGCGAAGATATTGCAAAAAATAAATTAGAAACCGGTTCCTGCTTCCTCAATACTTTCGTTAAAAGTGACCCAAGATTGCCTTTCGGCGGAATAAAAACCTCGGGTTTCGGCAGGGAACTATCACTTCTCGGCATTCGGGAATTTGTTAACGCAAAAACTGTTTACATTGCGTAACGATTCTGTTTGCTCACATCTCTCTTAAATCTTACCTTTAAAGTCATTATTTTTAAAAAATTGCAGTTCGAATAAGTTAAAAATCGTAAACCAAACAACCAGGAGACTAAATGTCGAAATTTACAGGCGTTGACTATTTCAATATGGATTCCCTTCTCTCGGAAGAAGAGAAAATGGTTAGAGATACCGTGCGTGAATTTGTGGATGATAATGTAATTCCGGTAATCGAAAAACACTATCGGGAAGGCACATTCCCGATGGAGCTAATTTCAAAAATGGGTGAATTGGGGCTGTTTGGAGCAAATTTACCCTCCCAATATGGCGGTTCCGATATGAACAATGTAGCTTATGGCTTAGTGATGCAGGAGTTAGAGCGGGGTGATAGTGGCGTCCGGAGTTTTGTTTCCGTGCAAAGTGCGTTGGTTATGTATCCAATTTTCACTTTTGGAAGTGAAGAACAAAAAATGAAGTGGCTGCCAAAATTAGCTACCGGTGAAAAAATCGGATGCTTCGGACTTACAGAACCGGATTTCGGTTCAAATCCCGGCGGAATGGTAACCAAAGCCGAAAAAACCGAAGGCGGCTACATCTTAAACGGTGCCAAAATGTGGATAACCAACGGAACCTTAGCAGATGTAGCTGTAGTGTGGGCAAAACTTGAAGGCAAAGTCGCCGGCTTTTTGGTTGAAAAGGGGATGCAGGGGTTCACAGCACCGGAAATGAAGGGTAAACACTCGTTGCGTGCATCTGTTACCTCCGAGTTGGTGTTTGATTCAGTATTTGTTCCTGAAGAAAACCGTCTGCCCGGAGCCTCAGGGTTAAAGGCACCGTTAATGTGCTTGAATCAGGCGCGCTATGGTATTGCCTGGGGTGTGGTTGGCTCGATGATGGCTTCTTATGATTCTTCGCTCGATTATGCAAAATCGCGTGTTCAGTTTTCCAGACCGATTGCCGGCTATCAAATGACGCAGGAAAAATTAGTGTTCATGCTAACCGAGATCACAAAAGCACAACTTCTTAACCTGCAATTAGGCAGAATGAAAGACTCGGGCGACCTCCGTTATCAGCATGTTTCGATGGCAAAAAGAAATAATTGTGAAATGGCGCTCACGATTGCCAGAGTGGCAAGGGAAATTCACGGTGCCAACGGCATTTTGGATGAATACCCGATTATGCGTCACGCAAACAATTTGGAATCGGTAAAAACTTATGAGGGCACGCACGAAATGCACACACTCATTATTGGCGAAGACATAACAGGGCTTCCGGCATTTGATTAAAAACCACTGAAATGAGCGAAAATAAAATTGCTTACGAGGGGTTTACCTTCGATGATGTTCTAATTCTTCCTGCTCGGTCATCCGTGTTGCCGAAAGAGGTTAGTCTAAAAACCAAATTAACGAGAAAAATTGAACTTAGCATCCCCTTAGTTTCTGCCGCTATGGATACAGTAACGGAAAGTGAATTGGCAATCGCAATGGCACAAGCCGGCGGAATTGGCGTTATTCACAAAAATGGCTCAATAGAATGGCAGGCGGATGAAGTTCGTAAAGTTAAATCGTTTACAGACGAAAGCGGAACAAATACACTACTTGTTGGTGCGGCAGTTGGTGTTAATGCTGAAACTTTTTCACGAACTGAGGCACTAATAAAAGCGGGTGCTGATGTTATTGTTGTTGATACGGCTCATGGGCATTCACTCGGCGTGATTGAAACCATAAAAAAACTGCGAAAAGAATTTCCTGAGGTTCAACTGATAGCCGGTAATATCGCAACATACGATGCCGCGAAAGAGCTTGCCGAAGCAGATGTTGATGCAGTTAAAGTAGGGATTGGTCCCGGTTCAATCTGTACGACGCGCATTGTAACCGGTGTTGGCGTTCCTCAAATAAGCGCAATAATGGAGGTGGCAAAAGCTCTGAAAGAAAGTGAAGTACCGATAATTGCTGATGGCGGCATTAAGTACTCGGGCGATATTGCTAAAGCAATAGTTGCCGGTGCGGATTCAGTTATGCTCGGCAGTTTGTTTGCTGCAACAGATGAAAGCCCGGGTTCAGTTGTTGAAATCAATGGTAAAAATTATAAATCTTACAGAGGGATGGGCTCTCTTTCAGCAATGAAACAGGGAAGTGGCGACCGTTACTTCCAGGATTCAAAAAGTGAAACAAAAAAGCTTGTACCCGAAGGGGTTGAAGGGGTAGTACCTGTTAAAGGCTCACTTGCCGATGTGGTATATCAATTGACAGGGGGTCTGCGAGCAGCAATGGGTTACACAGGTTCGGCGACAATTCCGGAGCTTAAAACTAAGGGTAAATTTGTTAAAATAACTGCCGCTTCTTTTACCGAAAGCCATCCGCACGACATTTCTATCACCAAAGAATCGCCCAACTACCCCAATTAACAGAGGTTAAATTAAATATTATAAATTATCAGATGTTCAAAGTTTTAATTTTCGCATATTATTTTCCGCCGAAGGGTTTAAGCGGTGTGCAACGCACAACAAAATTTGTGAAATATCTGCCCGGGCTAAACTGGGCACCCACCGTAATTACCACGGGGGATATCGCATATTTTGCACATGATAACTCGTTACTTAATGATCTGAAAAACGAAAACATCAGGGTGATAAGGGTAAGCGGTAAAGAAATCAACTCGATCCTTAAGAAAAAAGGAACGATGCAAATGCCCAGGGAGATTTTCAGAAAAATGTATGCCTATCTGAGCGCCTGGTTGAACATCACAGACAATAAACGATCGTGGGCGCGTAAAGCTTACAAAGAGGCTCAAAAACTTTGCTCTGAAGAGAAATTTGATGTTATTTTTGTTTCAGGTCCTCCTTTCACCTCATTTAGCGCTGCAATCAGAATCAGCGAAGAGTTTAAAATTCCGGTTTTTGTTGATTATCGTGATCTTTGGTACGGCAACCAGTTCGCAATTTATCCAACCCTGTGGCACAAAATTAAAGTTAAACAGGAAGAGTACCGGGCGCTCCATCGGGTTGATAAAATAGTAGTAACCAACCGGCGGATCAAAGAAAGAATGATGAAAACATATCCTTTCTTAACTCACGATAAAATGTTAATAATTCCGCACGGCTTTGACCCACAAGATATTGCCGTGGCACAACCTGAGGCTAAAAAACTTACAAAAAAAATGGTGATCACTTACTCGGGAATATTTTACGAGTTTATTACACCCAAATATTTTTTACGCGCTTTCAGACAAATATTAAAAGAAAACCCGGAAGTGGCGGTTAATATCGAACTTCACTTTATCGGCTTCCTTAGAATTGAAAACAGAAAACTGATTAAAAAATATAATCTCCAAAATTTTGTGGTCGAGCACAGCTACATGGAGCACCTTGAAGCACTGAAGAAAGTAATAGCCAGCGATTTGCTTTGGTTTATGGTTGGCAAAGGGAGAAACGCCGACACCATTTCGAGCAGTAAAATGTATGAATATTTCGGCACAAAAAAACCGATTCTTGCCTGTCTGCCCGATGGTGCACTGAAAGACCACCTTAAAAAGTATGAGGCTGCTTATCTTTCAGACCCATACGATGTTAAAACCATTAAGGAAAATATACTTAAAGCTTACAGCGATTTTGAGAATAACAAACAACCGATCCCTGACGAAGATTTCGTTGCTAAGTTCGACCGGACATTATTGACCAAGCAACTGGCTACAGAGTTTCAATTTTTTATTAAAGTGAGATGATATTCGGGGTGCTTTCATGTCATTTTAATTCTTTGTTTTACGCATTTTTCAATTCTTCTTAAAGTTATATAAGACCACTTGTTAGCACCTCGCTAATACTATTTGCATACCGGGGGGAATATCCCTTGCTACAATTCAGAAATTCTTTGATTATTGGCTGAATATTAGTTAATTTAATATCCCTAATAATTATTTTTTTGGGGAAAGTAATTAACCACAAAAACGGATACAAATCTAACTTAGATTATGGAGGCATAAATATGGCGGATCCTGGCTTTAATGCATTTGCGATGGCACAGGCACAATTTGATAAAGTTGCGGACCTTCTTGAACTCGATGAATCGACCCGCGAACTGTTAAGAAACCCTTTAAGAGAATATCATTTCAGCATTCCAATTACAATGGATGACGGATCACACAAAGTCTTCCGCGGATTCAGAAGTCAGCATAACGATGCTCGGGGACCCGGAAAAGGCGGTATCCGTTTCCACCCACAGGAAACAGCCGACACCGTTCGTGCTCTTTCGATGTGGATGACCTGGAAGTGCGCTGTGGTGGATATTCCTCTCGGTGGTGCTAAGGGGGGTGTTATTTGTAACCCTCATAACCTTAGCATGAGAGAACAAGAAGCGATTTGCCGCGGATGGGTCAGGCAGATTGCAAAAAATATCGGACCGATTCAAGATGTGCCGGCGCCGGATGTTATGACAAACCCACAACATATGCTTTGGATGCTCGATGAATACGAAGCTATTCATGGGGCTAAATATCCGGGTTTTATTACCGGTAAACCGGTAGGGATGGGTGGCTCTCTCGGCAGAACCGAAGCCACAGGCTACGGAGTGATTTTCACTCTGCGCGAAGCACTGAAAGTTAAGGGAATTGACCCCAAAGATACCACTGCCAGCGTTCAGGGATTTGGTAATGTTGCCAGACACGCTATCCAGCTTTACACTAAACTTGGCGGAAAAGTTATCTGTGTTTCAAGTTGGGACGAAGCAGACCAGGCTTCTTATTCATTCAGAAGAATTTCAGGTATTAATCTTGATGAACTGATGACAATTACTGATAAGTTTGGCGGAATCGATAAAGAAAAAGCCAAAGGGCTTGGATACGAAGTTCTTAGCGGCGGCGAATGGATCGAACAGGAAGTTGATATCCTGATTCCTGCGGCTCTTGAAAACCAGGTAAGAGAAGACAATGTTGTTAAGATTAGCCCCAAAGTTAAATTCTTAGTTGAGGGCGCTAATGGGCCAACTACTCCGGCGGCTGACAAAGTTCTTATCGAAAAAAATATCTTTGTTGTCCCTGATTTCCTTGCGAATGCCGGTGGCGTTACCTGCAGTTATTTCGAGCAGGTACAGGGTAATATGAACTATTTCTGGGATAAAGAAGAAGTACTTACCAAACTTGACTCAAAGATGACCTCTGCTTTCCATGCAGTGTACGACACTTCTGTTAAGAAAAAACTTTATATGCGCGATGCCGCTTATGTAATCTCGATTATGAGAGTTGCGCAAGCCTGCCACGACAGAGGCTGGTGCTGATAAGAGTTCTTTATCACACGACGGCTGCCCTGATTAGTCTAATTGGGGCAGCCTTTTTATTTTTAAAGAGTTAAAAACTAATTTTTGGAATATGATGTCCTCAGCCGATCAACAATCGAGATTCTCTGCTACTCTTGAAGAACGCAACAAAGAAATTAATTTTCTGCACGAACTTGAAGAACTTCTGCACGACCCAACCCTTCCGAAAGAAGATATTTTTCAGATTGTAATAACTAAAATGAAAGATGCCTGGCAGTTTGGCACTATTTGCGAAGTGAGACTGCGCTACCGCGACAAAACATTTGACACAGGTGGTTACATAGAAGATATGCCTTATTTGAGCGCTGACCTTATTGCAGGCGAAAAGATAGTGGGTGATATTCAGGTTACCTACACTGCTGAGGCTCCTGAAGCGGAGATCGGTCCTTTCCTTAAGCAGGAAAAAAGGTTGCTGGATACCATTGCGTTCCGGCTTAGTGATTACATCTACAACCAACGGCTAAAGAAAAAATTAGCAAGTAAAAAAGTAACCGAATCACTTCCCGATAAAACCGAATGGCGGATTGTGATCGATATGATCAGAAAAACCGACCCTCCGCTTTTTATGCGCCTTCTAAGAAAGATGCTACACCAACTCAACTGGAAAGGCGTCGAGGAAGCCGAAATGCTGCTTGCAGAATTAAGCATTGACCTGAAAGGCGTTGAAGAAAGGGGAACAGAAGATGAAAACCGACCCCTTCAAAAAAGAATTATCAGCAATTACGACGATTACATCTCAGCAATTCTAAAGTTGACGAGCGAAAATTTCACCGAAGAAGAGATTCTTTGGAGGGTTCAAAAATGGATTCAGAATGATAACACCAGCGCACTCATTAAAGTGCTGGAGTCGCAAGGCTCGTCTTTGGCTGAAATTTCAGATGCGATAAGAAGGTTTTATCACCTTTCACCCGAAAAAATTGAACTTTCGCCCTCTACGGTTAAAGGGCTGCGCGTTTCGCTGCTTCGTCGGTTTATGACTGATGACCTCGAGTTTATACAAATTGCGAAAGATTATGTTAAACTTACCGATTTCTATAAGCTTATTGACAAGATGATTTTTCTGCCCGGCAGCCACGGTAAGTTAGGGGGCAAAAGTTCAGGGGTATTCCTTGCACATAATATATTAAAATCGAGCGTTAACAACGCCGAACTTCCGTTTGAGGTGAAAATACCCAAAACATGGTATCTTACTTCCGACTGCATTTTACACTATATTCAGTTCAATAATCTGGAAGAAATTTACGAACAAAAATACCGTGATTTGGAAGAAATCAGGTTAGAGTATCCGCAGGTGATGCAACTTTTCAAAGAAGGGCAGTTTCAGCCTGATATAATAAAAGGGCTTTCTCTTGCACTTGATGATTTTGGCGATACACCGATAATAGTCAGAAGTTCCAGCCTTTTGGAAGATCAATTAGGCGCTGCTTTTTCGGGGAAATATAAAAGTTTGTTCCTTGCCAATCAGGGGACGAAAGCTGAAAAACTGAACGCTTTGATGGATGCAGTTGCGGAAGTTTATGCCTCGACATTTGGACCCGACCCGATAGAATACCGCACAGAGAGGGGATTGGTCGATTTTCACGAAGAAATGGGCATTATGATAATGGAAGTGGTGGGTACCCGTGTGGGTGACTATTACTTCCCCGCATTTGCCGGTGTGGCTTTCAGCAATAACGAGTTCCGGTGGTCACCCAGAATTAACAGAGAAGACGGTCTGCTTAGAATTGTACCGGGTTTGGGTACCCGGGCAGTTGACCGTGTGAGCGACGATTACCCGATTCTGATTGCACCGGGGCAACCACAACTTAGGGTAAATGTAACAATGCAGGAATCGGTGAAATATTCCCCGAAAAAAATGGATGTGATTAACCTGAAAACTAATCAGTTCCAAACCGTAGATGTTGATGCATTAATTAAAGAAGTTGGGATTGAGTATCCGCAAATTAACAATATCGTATCTGTTATCTCAAATAACATGTTAAGGCCGCCAAACCCGATACAGGTAGATTATCAGGAGGATGAATTTGTTGTTACATTCGACGGGATGCTGAATAAAACGCATTTCCTGCAGAAAATGCACACTATTTTGCAGATACTGCAGAACAAATTCAGGGTTCCTGTTGATGTAGAGTTTGCAAGCGACGGTAAAGATTTCTATCTTCTTCAATGCCGCCCTCAAAGTTTTACAAAACAGAACACTGCCGATGTTATTCCGACAAACGCACCGGCAGACCGTATTTTCTTTTCCGCCTCAAAACACATTTCAAACGGAAGAGTACCGAAGCTGCGGTTTATCGTTTATGTTGATCCTGACGCATACACTTCACTTGGAACCAAAGAAGAGATGCTGGAAGTGGCATCTGTTGTCGGAAAGTTGAATAAAATGCTCCCACGGCGGAAGTTTGTGCTTATGGGTCCCGGGCGGTGGGGTAGCCGGGGGGATATTAAGCTGGGCGTCAGCGTTACTTATTCACAGATTAATAACTGCGCAATGTTGATTGAAATAGCCAAACAAAAAGGGAATTATAAGCCCGATCTTAGCTTTGGAACCCACTTTTTTCAGGATTTGGTTGAATCTTCAATCCGTTATCTGCCCTTGTTTTTGGACGAAACAGAGTCTTCACTTAATGAATCGTTTATAAAAAAATCGCACAACTTATTGACAGATATGCTGCCTGAATTTACCCATCTCTCCAATGTTGTTTTTGTTACTGATATTTCTGAAGAATTTGACGGTGGTTCACTGAAAGTTTTTGTAAATGCTGAGCAGGAAAAAGCTCTGGCGATTATAATGCCGGAAAGCTATACTGAAATCGACGACATCTACGATGAGCCTTCGCCCGCGTTCAAAGAATTGGGTACAAATATTAAATACAACAGAACTGCAAAGTTTATTGAACGGTTTGTGGCTAAAATGGATGTCGATAAATTTAAAATTGATTCTGTTCTTTATCTTATACCGGCTCATGCGATGGAATCCGACAGAATGCTGCCTGCACTTCTGGTGATTTCTTCGGCTGAAGGTGCTTTGCTGGAAGAGTTGAACTCGTATCTGAATGTTTGGAACGACTGCCTGAATGTTGTTGAGTCAAGAGTGGAGGATAACGACTCCGAAAGAGCCTTTGAATATGTTATTGGCACGGATGCAGATTCAGAATTGACTAAATTTGAAGTAGCGGGTACATACTTGATAAATCAACTGTACCCGCCTGAAAAGAATGAATTTTTAAGTTGAAACCTAAATTTTTAAGCTAATAACCAAACCCCAAAGGTTAAAGCCCTTTAATAAATCTGACTACCGACTCCATAATTTCGGGTTCAACCGTTATTTCATTTTGGTAAAACTCATGCAGCGCGCCGGTTGACGATTTCTGAAACATGTGATTTATTGAAGCCAGAATTTCCAATCTGTAGTAAACGCCTGCTTTTTCCAAAGCTGTAATAATTGGCGGAACATGCACCCATGGTGGAACCTCTAAGTCTTTCCCTCCCCAGATACCAAGAGCAGGTACTTTTAACTTCTCATAATAGGGTGCAGGGTCTAATGTTAAGAATTTTATCCACCACTTCGAAGTTAACTGCATAAATTGACTTTTATGGAACTGAGGGTACTTAAGCAGCCTTTCTTTTTCAGCCGGGGTAAAATCCTTGAAAAAAGCGTTATAAGTTGAATCAACCTGCTTTGCTGCAAGATCAGGATTAGCCAAAATTGCAGTGAAGCAAGCTTCGTATAAATTCCATAAAGTTTGTGCATCTTCGGGCGATTTTCCTTCAGCAACTGCAACCAAAGTTATTTCTTCGTGCATCTGTTTCCGACCATCAACCCCTGTGCCCGCAAGTGAGATAATAAACTTAATCTGATCGCTTAAACTTGCGGCAATCGGAACAATTAACCCGCCTTCGCTGTGCCCAATAACCCCTAATTTTTTAGTATCGATAAAAGGATATGTAGCCAGCGCTTTAACGCCTGCAGCGGCGTCGGAAGCAAAGTCGAGCGAGGTTGCTGAAGCGAAATCACCCTCAGATTTAGCGACACCTCTGTCGTCGAACCTTAATGAGGCAATTCCGTGCCTCGCTAAATAATCCGCAATAACCCTGAAAGGTTTATGACCCACAATTAACTCATCCCTGTCCTGAGGTCCCGAGCCTGTAATGAAAACAACAGCGGGATATTTCCCTTTTGTATCCGGAGCGGTGATCGTGCCGGCGAGTTTAATCCCCGCTTTTTCGTTAACAAAGGTAATATCTTCAGTGTAATAAGGGTAGGGGGGTTCCAATAGCTGAGATCTTTTTGGCGGCTGGTAATTTTCATCCGGATTGAGAGTTAATGGGAAATTCATGCCATACTGGTGAAAAGTGCCGGAAATTGAATCAACATTTCCGAAAATTTTTCCGTCAAACGACGCCCTGATTCCGTCAATAGAAATTTTGATGTTGTCGTTTGATCTCACCAATGAAGAAAGGTCCATCCAAAACGCATATTGCGCCGGGACATCCAAAGTGCCCGTATTTTTTTGGAAGTTAAGCATAAAAATAAGCTTAAGTTCCTGCCCCCCAAGATCAATATTCCCCGAAAATGTTTGCGCATAATTTGAAGAAGTGCATAAAATAATGCCTGCCATCAACACGGTTTTTAAGTAGTTGATCATTTTTTGTTCCTTTTTACTTCTATATTTGCCGTTGCCTCAAAAGCTTTGATAACGGCGGAATAATCCTCCTGCCCATAACCAAGGGCGATTGCTTCATTAATAATCTCCGCAAGGGTTGCAGAAACATCTCCTTTGCACCCGTTTGCTCTGCATGATTTAGCCATATAGTTTACATCTTTCAGTAAATTTTCGAGAGTGAACCGCGCCTGAAAATTTCTGTCAAGTATATTGTTTCCTTTAAATTGAATTGTCGATGAGTTAAGTGTTGATTCTGCAAGAACATCAAGAAAAACCTCGTTATCAACACCCGTTTTTTGCAGGAAAACCATCGCCTGCGACAGCATTCCTATCGTGCCCGAAATTATCGAGTTAAGTGCAATTTTAATGTTGGAGGCTTTCGAAGGGTGGTCGAAGGTGCGAACTGATTTTGAAAATCGCGAAAGTAGTGGCTTAATTTTCTCAATTATTTCCTTATCACCACCGGCAAATATCAATAAAACCCCATCAGTTGCCTGGGTTGTGCTTCCCAGAACGGGTGCGTGAATAAAATTTTTCCCTTCCTTTTTATACTTTTCGTAAAGTTTTGAAGTGGTTGTTGCCAAAACAGTGCTGCAATCGATATGAATGCCACCCTGATGCAGACCTTTAAGAACTCCATTTTCAGACAGAGCCACTTCTTCAAGGGCTTCAGAATTGGTCAGCATTGTGAAAACAACATCGGAGTTTTTCGCAACCTCAAAAGGTGAATTTCGCAGAGTTGCCCCTTTGTTTTTAAGCTCTTCTCCTTTTCCCGGTGTTCGGTTGTAGATATTAAGGCTATAACCGGCGTTCAGAAACCTTTCAGCCATTGGTTTACCCATCAGACCTAAACCAATGAACCCGATCTTTTCTTCATTCATTGTAACTCCTTTTTATTTTCTTTCGGTGGGAATGTAAGATATGCAAGAACGAAAAAAAACTTTTTAAAAAGTATTAAATTAGAGGCGAGAATTTAATTGAAAAATTTTTGACCTATTATGAAAATTATTGAAGATTTTTTTTGTAGTTTACGAAGAGCGTATTCAATAATTTCTAAAAATATTATACATACAAAAAGGAGTGTCTTTATGAGATCAAAATTGTTACCCTTGATTTTTGCGGGCGTTATTTTCAGTTTTTTCAGTTTTAACGCAAATGCCCAAGTATCAGAAATTGTATTTGATTTTCTAAGTAGATACAGCAACTCTCTGCTCTATGGCAATTATCAAAGCCATGCTGCACTGTTTTCGGATCCTACCTATTTTGAAGGAAGGTATTATACGAAACAACAGATTACAAATGTTGCTAAGAATTTCTACAGCAAAAACATTACACTGTCTCATTCCTGGAAGGTTTTGGATTACCATGTGAACAGTAAAGGGATGATTTTGATAGAGGCAATCGAATATCAAACTATAAGACCAAGAAATGGGGGTCGAGCTAATTCAACTGCTCAAAAAAAATTAATTTTTTTAGGCTATGAAAATGGTTACAAATGTTTTTCTAAAACAACAGAGTAAATCGAGGAACCTTTTCCAAACAAGGATAGCATTCCTAACAGTTTTTAAATACTAATAAGTCAAGCCGACTGAAAAACCTTCCGGTATCTGAACTTTTGCTTTGTGCGGAAATGATAAGCGTATCCTAATAGGATTTAACGCATTCAATTTATCCGAACTTAAACTTTAACGGGCTGATTTTAATATTTTTGGTAAAAATTTCTGCCGGCTTGAACTTAAATTGGCATTATTTCTAAAATTTGTGAAATTTTCAAACTTAGCAAGGTTTCAAGAGATTTGTAAATAGAAAAAATTCCTAAGGTTTCTGAAAATCTATGCTATTTAAGTATGAGGCAATAACTATTTTTTCTCTTCTTTAACCTTGCAGGTGTTCACCCCAAAAAGGCTGTAGAATAGGCACATGCCACTTGCTGCCGTAGCTATTGGGATTAGCCCGAGTAAACCCCACCACGATTGATAATAAATACCGGCAACACCAATGGCTGCGCCGATTATCACCCTGGCTATTCTGTCACCGTTTCCAATATTTGTTTTCATTTTAAAACTCCTTATTGCTGAAAAATCGTTGGTATGATGAAAATAATCAGAAAAAGATTCAAACTAAGTTTACCTCAGTAATTATTTATCTTAACAGGCGGAAGTGATTTTCAGTTTCATAAAATATTTTGTGGTGTCAATAAAAAGGCGAGTAGCATAGAGAAAAAAATGGTAAGGTGTAAAATAAGGGGAGTGGGAATCAAAAAATAAAGAACTGCATCTTAAGAGTTATAATCAGCGAATTTAAAGAGATAGTTGGATATTGTGAGTTATATTCAGTTAAGTAAAGGTGAGGATTGCATCTGAAGAGTTATAATCAGTGAGTTTAATGAGAGAACCACAAACTGAGCGCTAAGAAGAGAAAAAGAAAAGAAAAATAAAACAGTAATTGTTAGAAAAAAGAGTAGCTCGAAAAGGGAAGAAGTTAAACAGTGTGGACCCTCCAGGACTTGAACCTGGGACCTACTGATTATGAGTCAGTTGCTCTAACCAACTGAGCTAAGGGTCCTCTGAAAATTTGATAATTCAGACTTCAAATATAGTTATATTAGCAATTCATTCAAAACAAAATTTGAGCGAAAACCCAATTCAATAAGTTTAAAACTTCCAAATTAAAACTTTATCGAAATATCTTTTATGAAACAGAATCTTAGGATAATTGTATCGCTGTTTGTTTTAACAATCGCATTTTATGGGTGTGATTCAACTAATAAAGAACCCTCAAAAAAAAGCGATGCTGCTTCTGAGGAAAAAGGCAAAGCATTGGTTGATATGAGCGACAGTACCGACGCAGAATTTAAAGCTGTGTTTAACAAACAGATTCAATCTCTTCTTGCTAAAGACCCTGCCGGTTATATGACTACAATAGCAAAATCGGGGAGAGATTCAATCGATGAATTTCATAATGTTGAAACACATGTGAACCTTTACGACCTTGATTACAAAATATTAAACTTTGTAGTCATAAGAAAAGACGACCGCACCGCTGAGGTTGAAGTTGAAATGCAGGTTACAAAACGAAATGGTCCCGATTTTGAAGATAACATCTCGGTTACAAGACATATTCTGGGTAATTCTGATGGGAAGTGGAAAATCCTTGAGTCACGCATGATTAAATACACTCCACTAAAAGATATTAAAGAAGGGGAAAAGAGGAATGAACAAAACTAATTTTTCGGAATAATTCAGAATGCAAAAAACAATTATTTGGTTAGGTAAAGAAAGCCCAATTAAAAGGTAAGGCTAATTTCAGGGCAATATTAATGATGTTAAAAAGAAAATCACTGAAACAAAAGAAATTGCACTAACCTGAATAAAAAAGATTTTTTGGATATTTTTTCAAAAGAAAGTATATTTGTAGTCTAAATTTTTCTGTGCCGGGATGGCGGAATTGGTAGACGCACGGGACTTAAAATCCCGTGGGAGATTCTCCCGTGCCGGTTCGACCCCGGCTCTCGGTACCATAAATTTAACAAGAGGGAGTTTAGGGGGTTCTTAGCTCAGTTGGCTAGAGCGTCTGTTTGACGTACAGAAGGTCACAGGTTCGACTCCTGTAGAACCCACTGCTACCGGATACACATCCGGTTTTATTTTGAAAAAAATTTTGAAAGCTACTAAACAACCTATAAGGAAACTGAAACAAGCAGACACAGAAAACAACCAGATGACTAATTTTACAAACAAAGTAAAGGCAAAAACCGGAATTTGATACAAGACAATAATGCAAGTTCAAAAGATCCAAAAGATTCCACCAGGATCAACGAGGACATTACAGTTCCTCAAGTTCGCGTAATCGACACAGATGGTTCCCAACTTGGAGTGATGAGAACCAAGGAAGCCATTCAAATTGCAAGGGGAAGAGAGTTGGATCTCGTGGAAATTGCGCCGAAAGCCGATCCGCCTGTTTGTAAAATTATAAACTACGGTAAGTTTAAGTACGAAAAACAAAAGCGGGAGAAAACCCAAAGAAAAAATCAAGTGGTACAGATACTCAAAGAGATAAGGTTCCATCCGAATACCGATACTCACGATTTCGAGTTCAAGACCAAACATGCGATTAACTTCCTTGAAGAAGGAAATAAAGTTAAGGCGTCTGTAATGTTCAAAGGGCGCGAGATGGCTTACACCCAACTCGGTGAAACGCTGTTGAACAAGTTTGTCGAGAAAATTTCAGAAATCGCAAAAGTTGAGTCGCCTATTAAATTAGAAGGACGAAACATGAATGTCATCGTTGTACCGCTAAAAAGCAAACATAAAAAGAAATAAATTCGGGATACAAAATGCCAAAAATGAAATCTAACCGCGGAGCGCGGAAGACCTTCAAAGAGACCGCTTCGGGCGGTTACAAGCGTAAGAAGGCTTACAGAGCCCATATTCTTACCTCCAAGACAACAAAAAGAAAAAGGAAACTGAGAAAAGGTACAATGGTAACCGATCAGGACATCCCAAAAATCAAACGAATGTTGCAATAGGAAGGAGGATAAGAAATGCCAAGAGCTAAAAATAATGTAGCTGCACACCACAGACGCAAAAAGATCCTTAAATTAGCAAAAGGCTATTGGGGTTCCAGAAAAAATGTTTATACAATTGCCAAAAACCATGTTGAAAAAGGGTTAACCCACGCATACATTGGCAGGAAACTGAAGAAAAGGGAATACAGAAGGCTTTGGATCGCAAGAATCAACGCCGCTGCCCGTTTACACGGCTTGAATTACTCTTCTTTTATTTCCGGGTTGAGTAAAAAAGGTGTATCGATCAACCGCAAAGTACTTGCTAACTTAGCGGCTGAAAATCCTCAGGTTTTCGCTGAACTTGCGAATCTGGTAAAAAGCTGACTTATTTTATAAGTTTTACACCCTCTTTCTCGGAAATCAATCCGATTAAGAGGGTTTTTTTATTTAAAACGACAAATTATTTGATATGCTGAATAAGATCAACGACGCTAAAGAAAAATTCTTACAAAATATTGAAAAGGTTGACTCTGCAAAGCTGCTTGAAGAACTCAGAATTAAATTCTTAAGCCGAAACGGTATAGTTTCGATGTTATTCGAAGAATTTAAATCGGTACCTTCTCAGGAAAAAAGAGCAATTGGACAGGGGTTAAACGCACTGAGGCAAGAACTTCAGGCTAAATATGAGGCATTAAAAACCAGAATTGAATCTAAAGGAAAGGCTTCTGCTCCCGAGATCGATCTGACCCTGCCGGGAAGGGCCCCCGCACAAGGCACAGCGCATTTAATCACCCAGACAATGAACGAAATCATTTCGATTTTCAAAAAAATTGGGTTTTCGGTGATAACGGGACCGGAGATTGAATCGGATCGCAACAATTTTGGTGCGCTTAACTTCCCTGAAGATCACCCTGCAAGGGATATGCAGGATACCTTCTTCATCAACAGAGATTTCCTTCTGCGAACCCACACTTCGCCTGTTCAGGTGAGAATAATGGAAAGCCAAGAACCGCCTGTGCGCGCTATAATGCCCGGCAGGGTTTACAGAAACGAAGCGATTAACTCAAGAAGTTACTGCATGTTTCATCAGATTGAAGGGCTTTTTGTCGATGAAAATGTAACTTTTGCCGAACTCAAAGGAACTTTGGTGCACTTTGCAAAAGAGTTTTACGGCAACAATGTTAAGTACAAATTTCGTCCGAGTTATTTCCCTTTTACTGAGCCAAGCGCTGAGATGGATATAACCTGTTTCATTTGCGGCGGCAAGGGTTGCAGAGTCTGCAAGCACTCAGGTTGGCTTGAGATACTCGGCTGCGGCATGGTTGATCCGAATGTATTTACTTCCGTAGGGTACGACCCTGAAGAAATAACGGGCTACGCCTTCGGAATGGGAATCGAGCGAATAGCAATGCTAAAACACGACATCAAAGATATACGGCTTCTTTTTGAAAACGATGTCAGGTTTCTGAAACAATTTTGAAATAGCGAAAAATGAAAATAGTTCTTAGTTGGTTAAATGAATTTATAGACCTCTCGGATATAAGTGTCGAGACGATAACGAACGACCTCACAATGGCGGGGTTAGAGGTGGAATCTGTTACTGATTACCGGAAAATGTTCGAAAATTTTATCGCTGCGGAAGTGGTGCAGAAAGAAAAACATCCGAATGCAGATAAACTTTCTGTGTGCAAAGTGAACACCGGCTCCGAAATACTTCAGATTGTGTGTGGCGCGCCGAATGTGGCAGCGGGGCAAAAGGTTGCATTAGCCTGTGAAGGCGCCACAGTGCCGGATACTGATTTTGTAATCAAAAAAACTAAACTACGCGGCGAGCTTTCTCAGGGAATGATCTGCTCTGAAGCAGAGCTTGGTTTATCCAACGATCACAGTGGTATAATGGTTCTGCCGGAGGGCACAGTAGCCGGTAAGCCTTTAGCAGAGGTGATTGGCTATAATGATGTTGTGTTTGAAATCGGTATAACACCAAACCGCCCGGATGCGCTAAGCCATATCGGTGTTGCGCGGGACCTTTCCGCTTTGTATTCCCGCCCATTGAAAAAGAAAGAGATAACAGTTGCACGATCACCGGAAAAAATTGAAGATGTTGCCGCTGTTGAGATAATTGATAAAGATAATTGCCCGAGGTATTCTGCCGTTGTGGTGCGCAATGTAACCATCGGGGAATCGCCGGTTTGGATGAAAAACCGCCTTAAAATGGCAGGAATGCGCCCAATTAACAACATAGTTGACATCACAAACTACATAATGTTAGAGTTGGGGCAGCCGCTTCACGCTTTCGATTTGGATAATTTAGCCGGGAAAAAAATAATTGTTGACCGAGCTACGGAAGGCTTAAAATTTACCACTTTGGATTCAGTTGAAAGAAAATTGAAAAGTTCCGTTCTTATGATTAAAGACGGCGAAAAGGATGTGGCAATAGCCGGCGTGATGGGTGGTGAAAACTCTGAAGTTGTGCCGGCAACAAAAAATATTCTTATTGAAAGTGCCTATTTCAACGCAACAAGCGTAAGGCGTTCTGCTCGTTATTTTGGGCTTTCCACGGAAGCTTCTTATCGGTTTGAGAGGGGTACTAACCATGAAGGCACACTGTATGCCGCACTTCGAGCGGCTGAACTAATGGCTGAATACGCCGGTGGTGAAGTTCTCTCCGGAGAGCTGGATATTGTTTCTCCGAAATTAGAGTTAAAAACCACAGAACTTCGTTTTTCCAGGATTGCCAGGATACTTGGATATGAGATAAAAAGTGAGTGGGTGCTGACCATCCTTAAAAACTTAGGAATGAATATTAAGTCTGCTGATGAAGAAAAGGCTCTTGTTGAAATTCCCGGTTTCCGCCCTGACATTGAGCGAGAAATAGATTTAATTGAAGAAGTAGCGCGCATCAACGGCTACAATTCTATTCCTTCGGTTGACAGGGTAACTTCGCCTCTGAAATCAGCCGTTGATGAGATGGAGCTTCAAAATAAAATAAGAAATACTCTTATAGGTTACGGGTTCAACGAAATTATGAATAATTCACTGCAGGCTGAAGATGTTTCCCGTGTTTTTGCTGAACCTGTTGCAGTTATGAACCCTTTGAATGCTGAAATGTCGGTTTTGCGCACTTCTTTAATCCCTGGCGGATTAGCAACGGTGGCACATAACCTGCACAACGGTGAAAAGAACCTAAGAATCTTTGAAACCGGGCACATTATTTCAAAAGTAGGAGATCAGATCAAATCGTTTGATAATATTTCAGAGCAGATTGCTGCTTGTTTAACCATTTCAGGCAAAGTTTCTGAGAAAACCTGGAGCAGTGAGGAGCGGGAATTTGACTTTCACGACCTAAAGGGTTACTTGAACTCTCTGTTTGAAAGCACTATGGATATTAATGTGTTAAGATACTCTTACCACAACGAAGAGAGGGGTATTTGGCAATATTCAGGTGAGATTTTCGCCGGTGACCACCTACTTTGTACCTTCGGACAGGTAAAAGATTCATATTTACAAAAATTTGATATAAAACAGGTTGTGTTTTCTGCTGAAATATTCGTAAATTGCATTAAACGAAATTTGGATAAGGTGAAAAAGTATTCGCCGGTTCTGAAATATCCGAAAATCGTTAGGGATATGGCATTCGTTTTTGACTCGGGCGTCAAATACGGTGACATTGCCGATTATATACGGAAAAATTCTTCACCGCTTCTGAAGAGTGTTTCGCTTTTTGACAGATACGAGAACCCTAAGACATTGGGAGACGGCAAGATAAGCCTTGCTTTCACTCTCGAGTTCTACGATAACGAAAGAACACTCACCGAAGAAGAAGTTGAAAGAGAGTTTTCCGGTTTAATTAACAAAATAACGAAAAATTTCAACGCAGTTTTACGAGGAAACTGATTGAGCGACCTGACGAAAGTTGATGTTCTGTTCAACGATCTCGATTATATCGAAAAATCGTTAAAGAGCCTGATCTTAGACCACTCCCGGGTTTCTGAGGAGAGAAGCGCCCTCGAGGCGCGGCTCACCCGTATTCTCGAGGAGAATAAAACTCTAAGGCAGAAAGTGAGTGAACTGGAAGCCGAGAATGAATCGCTGAAAAGTGGTTCTATGGGTTTGAATACGGCACTTTTTGAAAAACTCAGTGAACATGAAAAAGAACTTATGATTCAGAAGATCAACGAAATCATCGTGAAGATCAACAGGCACCTGATCAATCTTTAAATCAATCAGTGGACTATTGAGATGAGTGAAAAGAAGAAGCTTAAAATCAAAATATTCGACAAAGAATATTCTCTTTTAGTAGATAATGAAGAATTAGCTATCGAGTTGGCGCAGTATGTGGATAAGGTGATGGATGAAACCCGAACGGAGTTACCCAACCAACCTGTTCAAACAGTTGCGGTTATTGCTGCTCTGAATATCGCTTACGATTATTTCTCTGAAAGAGACCGAAATAAATCTTTCACAGCTAAAGCCTCTGAGAAGATTAACGGGTTAAAGATGCTTCTCGATTCCCGCTCTCCCAACAGTCCTTCTTAGTTTTCCCGTTCGGTCGGTTGATGACATATATAAAAGAACCATATGTAAATTCAATGGGACTTGGACTCCAACGGCGTATTGCAGGCCTCACCCTATTCGTAGGTTCACTTCGTGTGACGGTGGAAGCAAAAAGCTTAGGGCCATTACCCAAGATGTCATTAAAGGGTTCTTTCTTTAACTGACATTACCGACCGATACGGTTTAAACAATACGGAGGAAAATTACCAATGACCGATGATTTACTCATCATCATCCCTATGTTTCTGGTTGCAGCAGTTATTTTCTTTTATTTCGGATGGGCTATTAACAACCGTTTCGGAAAGAAAAGTATTTCTGCCGCTGAGGATAAAAGTAAAGAAATTACACAAGCTGCAGAACAGAAAAGCAAAGAGGTGATTTCCAATACTGAAGAAAGAGTGGCTCAACTCCTGAAAGATGCCGAAAAAGAGGCGAATAACCTGAAAAGGGAAAAACTTTTAGAAGTTAAAGAAGAGTGGCTTAAGAAAAAACACGATTTCGATAATGAAGCCAACTTAAAAAAACAGAACATCCAGAATATGGAAAAATCTCTTTCTTCGCGTGAGGAACAGATTGACCGCAAAATTGAAACTGTGCGGCAAAAAGAGAACGAATTCAGGCGGCTTGAACAATCGATTAGTGAAAAGCAAAAGTCTATCTCACAAAAAGAAGCCGAACTTGAAGCTTTGGAACAGGAACAGAACAAGCGTTTAGAGAAAATAGCCAATCTTACCGCTGAAGAGGCGAAAACCATGCTTATGGAAAACATGGTTCAGGACGCCAAACTTGAATCTCAAAAACTTATTAAAGATATTTACGAGAAAGCCAAAGATGAAGCGAAGAAAGACGCTCAGAAAGTGGTAATTCAGGCTATTCAGCGTACTGCTGCAGACTATGCAGTTGAATCGACCGTTTCGGTGCTTAACATTCAAAGTGATGAGATTAAGGGACGAATTATCGGTAAAGAGGGGAGAAACATCCGGGCATTTGAGGGTGCAACCGGAGTTGATGTTATTGTTGATGATACACCCGAAGCGGTTATTCTTTCATCTTTTGACCCTTTCCGCAGGGAAGTGGCGCGTGTCGCATTGGAAAAACTTATTGCTGACGGCAGAATTCAACCCGCAAGAATTGAAGAAGTGGTTGAAAAAACCCGGTTGGAGTTAGAAGAAGAGATTTTCAAAATAGGTGAAACCACCGTTTTACAGCTCGGCTTGATGGGTATGCACAACGAACTTATAAAACTTATCGGGAAAATGAAATATCGCTCTTCGTATGGGCAGAATATTTTGGAGCACAGCGTTGAAGTGGCATATTTAACCGGAATTATGGCGGCTGAACTGGGGTTGGATACAATGCTTGCAAAGCGCTCCGGTTTGTTGCACGATATTGGCAAAGTGATGGATAAAGAGATCGAGGGGCCCCACGCATTGATCGGTTACGAGCTTGCGAAAAAATACCGTGAAAACCCCATCGTTTGTAACGCGGTGGGTGCTCACCACGATGATATAGAGATGGAGCACCCAATAGCGGCGCTTGTTCAGTCAGCAGATGCAATTTCCGGAGCACGCCCGGGGGCGCGTCGCGAGCCGATTGAAGGCTATGCAAAAAGGTTAGAAACTTTGGAAACCATTGCTAAATCGTTTGAAGGCGTTGCAAAAACTTACGCTATTCAAGCCGGCAGAGAAATCAGAGTGGTTGTTGAACATGAGAAAATTGACGATATTTATGCCGATAAACTCGCCTTCGACATTGCTCAAAAAATTGAATCTGACATGGAATATCCCGGTCAGATTAAGGTAACAGTGATCCGTGAAGTCAGAAAATTCGCGATCGCAAAATAAAAAATACAGAATTGGAATTACCGGGGGTATAGCCTCCGGCAAGACCTTTGCAACAACCTATTTTAAGAACAGGGGGTTCACCGTCTTTTTTGCCGACCAACTGGCGGCAGAAATAATGAACAACGATCCTGAAATAATTTCATCTATCGTCAGCGAGTTTGGGAAAGATTCCTATCTCGATGGCAGACTCAACCGCGCCTACCTCGCAGCAGCCGTTTTTGGTTCGCCCGAAAAAGTGCAAAAACTTAACGCAATCGTTCATCCCGCAGTTGTAAAGCAATCCGATCTTCTTCTGAAAAAAGAATTGGAAAGGAATGATCTTGTGTTTTACGAAGCCGCTTTAATTTTTGAGGCGGGGATGACGGAACGGTTCGATTATATTTTGCTGATTACTGCAGATGTAAAGGTTAGGGTTTCGCGTGCACTTGCTCGTGGAGGAATTTCTGAAGACGAAATCCGGAAAAGAATTTCAAGCCAGATTTCCGAGGAGGAAAAAATTAACAGGTCACATTTTGTGATAATTAATAATGGAACTCAGGAAGAGTTAAGGGAAAAATTAAATAATTTTCTGCAATTCCTCCTGAAAGGCGAAGCTGAAAAATTGCACCAATTCCCTCATTTTTTTAAGTGAGGTTTTGCCGTTTTTGGTTTCGTTTTCCATTCTTCCTAATTTACGATGTTAAATCAGGAGATTTTTGCTGTGTTGTTGTTACTGAATAAAATTATTGTTTCAATAGTTAAAATAATGCCGAAACGCATTGTTTATTTTTTTGCAAAAAGATACATCGCCGGAGAGAGATTAGAAGACGGCATCAATTTAGTTAAAGTATTAAATCAAAAGGGTATTCTTGCCACAATGGATGTTTTGGGGGAATCCATCACCACCAAAGAGGAAGTGCTGGCAACCAAAAAAGAGTGCTTAGTTGTATTAAATGCAATCGAAGAGCATGGGTTAAAGGCGAACCTTTCCATAAAACCCACTTCACTTGGGTTGAACATTTCCGCAGAGTTTGCTTATGAGCAAATTTCCGAGCTTGCTACTCGTGCGAAAGAACTGAACAATTTTGTCCGTATGGATATGGAAGACTCACCGGTCACACAAAGAACAATCGATGTGTTTAAAAGCTTACAAAAAGAGTTCAACAGCATCGGCATTGTGTTGCAGGCGTATCTGAAAAGAACTTTTAATGATGTGGTTGACCTTAATAAAACAAATACTAACTACAGACTTTGTAAGGGGATTTACATCGAACCTGCTGAAATTGCATACAAAGATAAACAAGCTGTTCGGGATAACTATGTGAAATGCTTAGAAGAGATTTTTAAGAACGGGAGTTATGTAGGCATTGCCACACATGATGATTATTTGGTGAATGAAGCACTTCGTCTGAAAAAAGAATTGAATGTGCCTGATGAAAAGATGGAGTTCCAAATGCTCTATGGTATTAAGGAGGATTTGCGGGATAAGTTGGTGAAAGATGGTCATAAAGTCCGTGTATATGTTCCGTTTGGAAAAGATTGGTATAAATACTCGATAAGAAGACTTCAGGAGAACCCCAACTTCGCCGGGCAGGTGTTTGCTAACATTTTCAAATTCGGTAAATGACGATATTAGGCATTGAAACATCATGCGATGAGACTTCTGTTTCAATTTTAAAAAACGATGAGGTGAGAGTGAACCTCATCTCATCGCAACATTTTCATAAACTATATGGTGGGGTGGTACCTGAACTTTCGAGCCGGGCACACTTGGAACAAATTGTACCCCTAACACGGGAAGCGCTCAATAAAGCAGGGATTGGTTTGGATGAGATCGATCTGATTGCGGCAACTGCCGGACCCGGTTTGATCGGGGCTTTATTGGTAGGGTTCACATTTGCGAAACACTTAGCATGGTCGGTTAATAAACCATTTATCCCTGTTAATCATATTGAGGGGCACATTTTTTCAGGCTTTTTAATGGAGACTAAACCAATTTTTCCCGTTTTGGTTCTTACTGTATCGGGCGGACACACGCTTCTGACAATTGTTGAAAGTGAAACAAAAATCCGATTTCTTGGCTCAACAATTGATGATGCCGCCGGTGAAGCCTTTGATAAAGTATCAAAACTGATTGGCTTAGGTTATCCCGGGGGGCCTAAAATTGAACAGGCGGCACTGTTGGCAAAGCGAAAAGATACATCCTTTCCTATTGCAAACCTCAAACAAGCTTACCATTTTTCTTTCTCCGGCGTGAAAACTTCGGTGCTTAGGTATGTGCAAAAAAATTTCCCCTCGGATGCAGATTCAAATTCAAATTCAGTTTCAGGTAAAACCGGGATTATTCCTGAGGAGGAAATCAACGAAATAGCCTTTGGCTTTCAGGAAAGCGTTGTTACGGCTCTGATGAAAAATGTCGAAAAGGCTATTGTTAAGTTTAAGCCTGCTTCACTAAGTTTGAACGGTGGCGTGGCGGCTAACTCAGCAATCAGAAACGGGATTGAAAGACTTGGGACGAAATACGGGATTCCTGCAGTTATTCCTTCATTTGAGTACTGTGGTGATAACGCCGCAATGATTGCGCTCCGTGGGAAACAACTATTTGAATCGGGCGAGAAGTTTTCTATTGATTCGGAGCCTTTCCCGGCATTTAATTCACGATATATTTATAACCGGTAACGGAACTCGCTTTGAAAAAAACAGAGACACCTGAAAACCCTGCAAACGAACTCGGTCAGCCGTTGGAAAATTCTGAAAATTCAGGAATTGGAGCCAACGAGCCTGTTTCCGATAATGTTGAAAAAAGCCCTGATATCTCTGCGCCTGCTGTTTCCGATGAAACCGAGCAGAGTGATGGCGCAATTGCGGGAGCTGCTTCCGTTGAAACTAGGGAAACCGAAAAAACTGAAAATCAAAGCGAAATAGTGCCCACTTCAGATGCTGAACCGGCTGTTGAAGAAGCAAAAAAGAAACCACATAAAGATAAAGTAGCTCCCTCTAAATTACTTTCCAAAAAACAGTGGCAGATTGTTGCATTATCATTCATCGTTTTATTCATATTTTTTATATATCTTTTCTTTTTTCCGTTTGTCTCCGGAGGTGAACGAATACTCTATGAAATTAAACCCGGAACGCCCTATTCAGTCGTAATTAGCGATTTGACTAATAAAGGGATAATTAAATCACCAGCTTTGGCAAAAATAGCCGGGTTTTTATTGGGGGCGGATAAAAAACTGAAATCGGGTGCATACGAAATACCAAAAGAGATAAGCTACACATCCCTAATGATGATGTTAATTTCTAACGATCGGATAAAGCCGAAAGAACTTGGCTTGTACAGGGGAATTACGATTAAGGCTGTGGGAAACATAGTGCAGCAGATAAAATTACCGGCAGCTGAAAAATTCCGGAAGTTGTTGTTCGATTCAGTCTATGCTGCTTCCTACGGCATTGAAGGTAAAAATTTTGAAGGTTATCTGTTGCCGGTGCCCTATAAAGTTTTAAGCACCGATACACCTGAAAACATTATTGATTCCCTTTTCAAATTACAGGCTGCTTTGTTTACAAAGCAAGTGATGGATGATATTGAAAAACAAGGAATGACAAAGCACCAGATTTTAACCCTCGCTTCAATAATCGACAGGGAAGCGAAATACTTTGATGAAATGCCGAGAATTTCCGGTGTTTATCACAACCGTTTGAAGAAAAAAATGAAACTGCAAGCCGACCCTACTGTGCAGTACGCTTTGGATGAACCCCGCTCGCGGATAACAGCGGAGGACCTGAAAGTGGAATCACCCTATAACACCTACAAGTACGCGGGGTTGCCACCGGGTCCCATAGGAAACCCCTCGAAAGAGGCAATTCTTGCGGCAATTTATCCTGAACAGAACGAATATTTATTCTTCGTTTCAAACACAAAAGGGCGGCATATTTTCACCAAAACTTATGAAGAGCATAAATTTTATGCTAAGCGATACCGTGAATGGTTAGACTCGTTAAAAATCTCCCGTTAGTTTTTTTCGTTGCACTTCTCAGCAGTTGTGCTAATATTCAGGCACCCGGAGGAGGGGAAATAGACACTACCCCCCCTGAGATTGTAGAGGTGTATCCTGCAAATAAAATGACAAATTTTAAAGAAAAAGAAATTGAGTTCACTTTTTCGGAATATGTTGATAAAAGAACCTTCAAAGATGCAATTTTCGTCTCTCCGGCTTTAGATAAAGGGTTTGATGTTTCCTGGTCCGGGAAAACAGCAACAATCGTGTTTAAAGAAGAATTAAAACCGAATGTTACTTACAATTTAACCATCGGCACCTCAGTTGTTGATCTGAACAACAGTAACACAATGGCTCAGGCATTTTCTTACATCTTTTCAACCGGCGATCAGATCGATGAAGGGGTAATTAGAGGTAAGGTTTACGATAAAGACCCCAATAAGCTGTACATTTTTGCATATATGCTTGGTAACGAGAATGACTCGCTGTTAAAAAGAAAGCCCGATTTTGTAACACAAATTGGCACCAGCGGCGAATTTGTACTTTCCGGCTTACCCGCCGGCAATTTCCGTGTTTTCGCTGTGGGTAATTCTTTTGGGGACCTTATTTATAATCTAAATACTGACAGAATTGGGATATACAACAAGGATATAACTCTCGGTGTTAATGATACTCTTAAGGAATACATGCGTTTTCGGGTAACGAAATTTGACACAATCCCCCCTATTCTTCAAAAAGGGGTTATGACCGACGAGGCTCATATTGTTCTGTCGTTTAATGAGGAGATTGATGTTAATTCTGTTTCTTTGGAGAAGATAAACATTATTGATACAACAGGTTCAGGTGGAGATTTGTCGCCTGTTTATCTCTATCACCCTGGGGGTAAAGTTACCGAATTGGCAGTTGCCGTATCGGGTGATGTGAAAGAAGAATCAGCTTTCAGATTGGAGATTGAAGGGGTGAAAGATAAGGCCGGGAACAGCTCAGGGCTATTGTCAACCGAATTTCAAGGCACTGTTAAAAAAGATACAATACCACCTTCCATAGGCGGAATTGACCCTTCGGATCTTAAAAATGTTCAGCCGGATTTTCCGGAATTTAAGATTCGGTTCGATGACGCAATTTCATTTCAGGAGTTAAAAAATGCAGTTGTTGTTAGCGACACTTCCGGAAAAGTTATTCCATCTGCGCTATCCAAAATTGATGACGCTTTTTACAAACTTAATGTTAATGCAACCTTAGAATCAGCGAATGAATACCGGTTAAAAATTAACGCATCAAACCTCAGAGATGCTGCCGGAAACAGCCGGGATACCCTACTAACAACGAATTTCACGACATATAACACCTCAAATTATACCGGTTTAACCGGTAATATCGATGGGATTGCGGATGGAAACTACATTCTGGAACTCTATGATCCTTCTGCTGCTAACAAAGTCTATAAAGTTAAAGCTGATAAGGATGGCAATTTTGAGTTTAAGGATGTTCTCCCGGGGAAATATAAACTATGGGTTTACGAGGACTTAAAAAACAATAAAGAATTTTTTTATGGTTCTTTATTTCCATTCACTCATTCCGCAAAGTTTTTCGAGTATCCGGAGGAAATCGAATTAATTACCCGTTGGATTACTTTCGATTTTAAGTGGAGTATTCGTTAAACCCAGTTTTCTAAAGAAGAATTTGATAACCCACATAACTTTTGGTGGCACAAAATTTTTCCGCCATACTGTATGTTAACTATTTCAATAAAGGTAGTATTTCTGTGAAAGTTTACGGAAAGACTCCACATCTTTATTTAAGAATGCTTCAACATCCGCATACCTCATCCGTTTGGTGAAAAGGTCGCGTACAGTTTTTGAGCCACAAACTTTATCGAACATATTCAGCCTATCCGATTTACACATTTTAAATGGGTTTTTATTAGGATAAAGTTCGTTATTTGCTTCCATAACTAAGAATTGAATAGACATCAGATTCACTTTTTCGTAATCAGTAATGTAAACCTGAACACCACCTAACTGTTTTCCCTGGTGGGCACCGTAGTAGGGTTTGAAAGATAAGGGACGGAAAATAACGCCTTTAATATTCATCGAGTTAAGTTTGTCCGCAAGTTTTGCACCGTCAATCCACTCAGCACCAAACATCTGAAAGGGGAGTGTGTACCCTACACCCTCAGAAATCACTCCAAGTTCCCCCAAAATCCCGGAGGTAGAATAAAAAATAGCTGACTCTTTATAAGGGATATGAGGTGAAGTTAACACCCACGGTAAGCCTGTTGCATCAAAAGTCATTTCTCTTTGCCAGCCTTTCATTTGCACCACTTCCAGATTGCATTTTTTACCTCCTGTAAGGTACCTTTCGCCGTTTAATAACTTAGCCAGTTCACCGACCGTCAACCCGTAAACATAGGGGATTTTAAACTGGCTGACAAAGGAATAATAGCCGGTTTCGGTCAGATTTCCTTCAATCTTCAAACCGCCCAGTGGGTTTGGGCGGTCTAAAACAACAAAATTAACATTAAATTCTGCAGCAGCTTCCATCGCCAAGCCCATTGTGGAAATGAAAGTGTAGGAACGAGCACCAATATCCTGGATATCAAACACCAACACATCTATACCTTTCATCATTTCAGTGGTTGGTTTCCGTGTTTTTCCGTAAAGCGAGTAAACCGGGATTCCGGTTTTGGGATCAGTGTAATTATCGACTTTATCACCCGCTGAAATATCCCCGCGCACCCCATGCTCGGGTCCAAAAAGTGCAACTAATTTAACTCCCGGTGCCGAGTTCAGAATATCCACAGTGCTTACCAATTTGGAGTCAACACCTGTTGGGTTTGTTATTAAGCCGACTCTTTTGCCTTTAAGTAGGTCAAAGTTGTTTTCCCGTAGTACTTCAATACCGGTCATAACCTGAGGTATTGCTGTAAAGGAAAAAAATAATGCAAAAAGTACAGTTAAAATTTTTTTATTTTTCATAACCTGATTGTCTTATTTGATTTTTTGAGTAAACCACTTCACCGTTAACCATCGTGATTTCATTAAAATTTTGTGCCGTATTATAAACAATCTGATCTTCGTGCTGTAGGTTTAGAATTGTCAAATCGGCTCGTTTTCCAATCTCAAGGCTGCCGACTTCGTCAGAAACACCAAGAGCTGCTGCTGCATTGATTGTATAGGCGGATAAGATTTCAGATGATTTCATCTTCATTTGTCGGGCTGCAAGAGCCATAATAAGAAATATCGAATTGATGTTGGAAGTGCCGGGGTTGTAATCAGTGGAAAGGGCAACAGTTGCGCCGGCATCTATTAACTTGCGAGCCGGAGCATATTGATAGTTAAGAGTGAAGGAAACGCCCGGAAGAAGCACTGCCACTGAATCAGAATTGACAACCGAAGAGATTTGCTCATCCTTCAACACTTCCAGATGATCCACACTGAGAACGCCCATTTTAAGTGCAAGCTCCAATCCTCCGATATTGTTAAACTGCTCGGTGTGAAGAGTAAGGTTAAACCCCAGTTCTTTTGCGCGGGAAAAAACCAAAGAGACTTCTTCAGCTGAAAAAGCCGTTGATTCGCAAAAGGCATCGCATCTGCCCGCTAATTTTTGTTCGGCAACTTTAGGCAAAAGCTTTTCGGTTAACAGCTCTAAATAACCCTCTCTATTCTGTTTAAATTCCGGCGGGACAGTGTGAGCACCCAAAAAGCACGGCACAATATTGGTTTGTCGCAGTTGCTTTACTCTGTTAATCACTCTCAGCATTTTTAACTCAGACTCGTAGTCAAGTCCATAGCCACTTTTAATTTCAAGTGTGGTAACACCCTGTAGAATAAAATAATCCACACGGGTAAGCAACAATTTAAGCAGAGTGTCCTCGTTGGTGTTTCTTAGCGCTTTAACGGTTGAAACAATTCCGCCTCCCGCAGCGCTAATTTCTTCATACGAACGCCCCTCTAACTTCATAATATATTCAGTGGAGCGATCACCGGTAAAAAGAGAATGAGTGTGGCACTCAACAAACCCGGGAAGCAACAGTTTTCCGTGTGCATCAATAACTTCGTGCGGGGTGGCAAGATAGGAGCCGGAGGGAACAAAGTCTTTGATTAAACCATTTTCCAGCACCACATCAAAACCTTCCAAAGGTGAAAGGTTTTGGGCTTTCAGACCTTTTGCTATGTTGGTGCCCTCAGTAGTTAGAGTTAAAATCCGGGAAGGTTCTTTAATTCTTTTTAACATTACTAAAAGACATTAACCTTATTGGCAATTATTTTTGCTTTAGAGAACCCGAGCTGCCTGAGTTGATACATTAGCAGAGCGGCAGAACCTTCATCGTAAAAATCACCAACTTTTAGACTGTAGGTATCCTTTTCCTTGTATATCTCTAAAATATCGATCCCCAGTTTTATTGCCAGTTCTTTTTTAATCGAAAGAGCTTCAGTTTCGCTATCAGCAGAGCCGAGCGAAACGCGGAAACCGTTATAATAAAACCTTACAATATTGGGAGATAAGTTTTCAGATTGGTAAGAAGTCCAGGGAACTGAAGGCTCGGATACAGTGTGTAAAACGGGGACCCTTTGCTCAGTGTTAACAGCGTTTTCTGAACTTAGGGCTGCATCATTTGAGACTACGGTACCCTTCGGTTTAGGTGTCAGAAGATTACTTTCTTTGTCCTGAGAAAAAGAAACAAAATTAAAAAGCAGCCAAAGTATGAAAATTCCTGCAGTTCTCATTGAAGCCGTTCTCATCAAAAATTTTCCGATAATTATGAAATAAAACAAATATTAAATATAAGAGTTATTTTGTAATAACGAAAGCCGATAATGAGTAAAATCTTTTTTTTTCGTATTTTTGTAATCATCTTAATTAAAAATTATGGCTCCCGGAAAAAAGTATAAAATTCTTTTTGTAACATCTGAGCTTTTTCCCTTCGTAAAGACCGGTGGACTTGCCGATGTTTCTTCATCACTTCCCCAGGAGTTAACTGAGCTTGGGCATGAGGTAAGGATTGTTGTCCCCAGATACGGTGCCATCGACACACGCAAATATAAAATCCACGATGTAGTACGGTTAAAAGATTTTAAAATATCACTCGGCGCCCGTTCCGTAAACTTTTCCGTTAAATCTTCCTTTCTCCCTGTAACAAAAAACCGCGTGCAGGTTTATTTCTTAGATAACGAAGAGTACTTTGGCAATCGAAAAAGCCTTTATGTAGATGTGCAAAAAAGCTACTGGTATATGGATAACCACGAACGGTTCACACTCTTTTCGAGGGGAGTATTGGAATTGGTTAAAAAATTGGGCTGGGCACCCGATATCATTCATGCAAACGACTGGCAGACCGCTCTTGTGCCCGCACTTATTAAAACAGTTTATAAAGAGGATGAATTTTTCAGCAGGGTTAAAAGCGTTTTAACAGTTCATAACTTTCTGTACGGTGGCGAATTTATAACTTATGCGTTTGAAATTACAGGGATGCCTGACGAGTACAGAAGTGAAAAATATACGATTCATAACGGGAAAATGAACTTTCTTAAAGCGGGTGTTATTTTTGCAGACCATGTAACCACTGTTAGCCCCGGATACAGAGATGAAGTGCTGGCTGACCCATCATTAACCGGAGGGCTTGATGGTGCGCTGCGGGCAAAAGGTGATGCTTTTACAGGTGTGATTAACGGTATCGACAGATCAGTCTGGAACCCGGCAACAGATAAACTGATCGTTAAAAACTACGATATTAGGTCGTTAGATAGTAAATATGCTAACAAAAAGAATTTGATCGAAAGATTTGGTTTAACTTACGATAATTCCATTCCGGTTTTTAGTGTTATATCTCGTTTGTATAATTACAAGGGAATAGATCTTTTCGCAAAAGCACTTCCGGATCTGTTGAAGTTGAATATTCAAATAGTTCTTCTCGGTACAGGAGATACCGAATATCACGCGCTGTTTGAAGAAACCGCAAGAAAGCACTCTGCGAAATTTGCCTGTTATCTTGGGTTTAACGACGAACTTGCGCACCTTATTGAAGCAGGTTCTGATTTCTACCTGATGCCCTCTAAAACTGAACCTTGCGGGTTGAATCAAATGTATTCGTTGCTTTACGGCACTGTTCCTATAGTTCGAAAAACAGGTGGATTGAAAGATACAGTTATAGGTATTGATAAAAGCAACCCGAACCCAACCGGTTTAGTGTTCGAAGAGTACACTCCTGCTGCTTTAGTTGGGCAAGTTAAGATTGCAATCGAAATTTTTAACCGAAAAGATGCTATGACCGCACTAATCAAAAATGGGATGCGGAGCGACTTTAGCTGGCAGCTCTCAGCTAAAAAATATGCCGACCTTTACAGAAGGGTTTCTGCAGGCTAATGCCAATCCCGACGATCTTCCTCGACCGGGACGGAACCATAAATAATGATCCCGGATACCTAAGCGACCCAAAAAGCGTTACTCTAATTGAAGGTGCCGGTGCCGGGATAAAACTTCTTAAAGATGCCGGTTTTTTGATTGTGGTCGTTTCCAATCAATCAGGTATTGCCCGAGGGCTAATGACCGCTGACGATGTAAACAAAGTTAACGCTCGGATAAACCAACTGTTAGAAATTTACTACAACACCTCTGTTGATCATTTTTTCTACTGCCCGCACCATGAAGATTTCGGCGGAAAAGAAGCGTGCGGTTGCAGAAAACCGGGAACCGGAATGCTTGAAGAAGCCGTTGAAAAATTTGACATTGATAAAACCGCTTCATGGATGGTGGGGGATAGCACAGCGGATATCATGGCTGCTAAAAACTTCGGAATCAGGTCTATTCTCGTTCAAACAGGCAACGGCAGGGAGCATTTTTCTGTCTTGCAGGAACAAAATAAATTGCCAAACTTTACATGTTTAAATCTTTTTGATTCTGCTAAAGTGATTTTAAAATATAAATCGGGAGTTTTCGATTGCTGAAAACTAAAATAATTACTCTTCTGGCTGCTATTTTGCTGTTTGCCGGATGTTCTGATGCTCCCTCATCGGTGGGTGTGGATGATCTTGGAAGTGACCTCCTAAAAGTGAAAGTTCTAAATTCTGAGACTGATTCGCTCACCCAGACTTCTTCAACTTTCAGAAGAATTTCACCCTTAGGTGCCGCATCGTTTGCACTTTTTGGAAATGCCTTAGGGGTTCGCTCCGATCTTTTACTGCAGTTTATTATAAATTTTGATGAAGCTACTCAAAATGCTTTGAAAAAAGACAGTATAATGTTGATTTCTGCTCGCATTGTGCTGACCAGAGCGTATGCGATCGGTGATACACTTCAGTCGTTTCCTGTCTCGGCGGTTAACGGCTACAGAATAACATCCGCTTGGGACCCTCTGAAAGTTAAAATTGACTCACTGCCCAATATTGACTTTTCTGCTGACATCTTTTCGAGCAAGCCAAATCCGGATTCTCTCTATTATTTCGGCATAAAGCCTGAAATTGCATTAGAATGGATGAAGAACAGTGTTGATACGGTTAATTTCAGCAATAACGGTTTAATGCTTCGCGCGGGGGCACCAACACCCTTTTTAATAGGATTTCAGGGCTGGAGCGCCGATGGTAGCAATGCGCCACGGTTGGAATTGAATTTTAAATTTTTAAGTTCAAATAAAGACACCACTGTAAGTTTCAGAACACTTTCTGACGCCCATGTGATCGATGGCGGAAAACCGGCACTTAACCCCGATGAAATGATGATTCAAAGCGGAACTGCGATTGAGTCGAGGCTATACTTCGATCTTTCTAAGCTTCCGGAGAATGTTTTCATTAATAATGCCGAACTGATAATTGTTGCCGACACGACAAAACAAATGATCGGAAACAAAGATTTAAACGGAATATCTGTCGGAATATTCGATGAATTAACAAATGACAGCACTTTTGTGAAAACTTCTCTTTACTCTGCAAATCTTTACTACTCAAACGGCAAATATTCCGGAAACCTCACTACATTAGTGAGGCAACTTTACACAAAAAAGAAGAATTTTGGGTTCCTTTTAACCACATCAAACCCTACCGAAGGGTTAGAAACGATTTACCTGAAAAACTCGAATGCGGGCTCGGCTATCAGGCCGCGACTGATAATTACTTATACTAAGATGGACTAAGAGCTAATGAAGAAAAGTATTTTATTTTTACTGGTTATAAGTTTCAGTTCTTTGTACGCTCAGGTTAACACCTCAAATTCGCGGTTTGGGGTCGGTACGGTAATTTACGGAACTACAGCCCGCGACCTTTCATTTGGTGAGTTAGGTTCCGCACTTTATGAAACCGACAGAGTTAACCTTATGAACCCCGCTTCCTTCGGTAGTTTCAATCTAACCAGAGCTGATTTTGGACAGGTATTTGAGGCTTCATTTGTAAAGCAGTCAGATGCAAGCAGTTATTATGCAGGGGGGTATTTTCCGGGTTTCAGCCTCGGTTTACCGGTTAGTAACGCACATGGAGTTGGGGTTGTGTTCGGCGTAAATAAATATTCCGATATTAGTTTCGAGGGGTCAAGAAACGGCAGTATCAACTCCGGTAGTTCCTTCGTGCCCGATACCTATAAAGAAGAGTATTTTTACGACGGTGGCATTACAAAAGTATCATTGGGTGCTTCGTACAGATTACCTTTCGGCTGGAACATCGGCGCGTCTGCAGATTTTTTAATGGGGCACATTGAATACGAGGCTTCAAATAAATTTAACTCAAGTTCTGTTGTTGATGCTGTTTTTACGCGCGAACACAATTTTAAGGGCTTTTCATCCACTTTAGGGCTTCTTTCAGACAATCTGAACAAATATTTCGACATTTCTGATTTGGAAGATATTAGGATTTCTTTCGGATATTCAATTCAGTCAAAATTGAATGGTGATTATGCAGTTTACACAATGAACACCACCGGTTCCCCGGATACGCTGTCAAAAGGCAACACTGAGGTTACTATACCTTCCCGTCTGTTTGCAGGTTTCTCAGTTAAGTTCAACCCAAGAACTAAGATATATGCCGATTTTCTCACTCAAAGTTGGAAGAATTTTGCCATAACTAACTCAGTAAGTGAAACACTCACCAATAATTTTAAGATAAGCACGGGAATTGAAT
Organism: Ignavibacteriaceae bacterium; assembly: GCA_008933765.1. Lineage (GTDB taxonomy): Bacteria > Bacteroidota > Ignavibacteria > Ignavibacteriales > Ignavibacteriaceae > UTCHB3. The sequence goes on from WBUK01000002.1 coordinate 197,834, forward strand.
ATAACCCACAACACGGCTCATCAATGTTTGTTGATGATCTTTCATACCGGTTTGGGTTGAGCTACGAAAAACTGCCATACCTGATTGGCGGCGAGTCTTCTTACAGAATGAGTGCCGGTGCGGGCGTTTCCATTCCGCTTTCTACAGCAAATTACTTAGACCTTGGCGTGCAGTATTCTTTCAATTCAGGAGCAACGCCCTCTTCGGTGAAGGATCATACGGTCAAATTAATGGTCGGTTTAAGTGTCGGCGAATTGTGGTTTCTTAGAACAGAGTATTGAGGGTTGTGAAGCAGTTCAGGCTTTCTTCATGGTTGATTTTTTGGTTTTTCGTTATTTTCTCAAGCTACGGAAAAGCGGCTGATTCATTAGCAACAAAGTACGATCTCTTTTCCAAATATGTTGAAATTGGGCAGTATGATTCAGCCTATATTTTAGGAACAGAATTGCGATCTCATCCCGGAATAAAGGAATATTCCGTCTGGTTTTACCCAAAATACACTGAAACCCTCTTAAAAGTGATAGGGGATACAACTTTTGAGTTTACACCAAAATACATCAAAAGTTACTTTGAAGAAGCAAAACTGAAAGACCCGCACAATAGTCAGTCGTACTTTTTTTATGAAGCGTTTATTCTCGATAAATATTTCAAAGAAGGATTCGCTGAAGTATATCCGTTGTACGATGCGTTTATGAAATTGAGTGGTTTGACTGATGAATGGATACTAAGAAGGATTTCCGACCTTTCATCTCTGGTAGCAATAAAAGATACAGCGACAATTCTTTCACTTCTTGATATTTACACAGAACTACTTGAAAAATATCCGAATGAAGAGAAATGGGGTGATTATATTGCCGATCTCGCCGGTACACCTGAGGGACTATTATACCTGCGCCGAAAATTGAATATTCTAAAACCTGAAAGTTCATCAAACAACTGGGCACTTGCTTCACTCCTTTTGGAAAAAGAAGAGTATAACGAGGCAATGATTTATCTCGCCCGTTTGGTCTCTGAAAACCCCGATACAGTTAAATATCTGAAAGCGATGGTCTTTTCGGCTGAAAAAACCAACTATGACGAAAAAGCATTGGAAGGCTACCTAAGATTGATAAAACTTGAACCTTCGGTAAAGGAATATTATTTTAATGCTGCAGTACTTTTCGAGAAAAAAGACAATTACGCTGCAGCAATAAAATATTTCACAAAGGCGTCTGAAGTCGCCGGAGGGTGGGGGAAAGCAATTTTTTATTCCGGGTTGGTTTACGAAAATTCTGCCCGTTCGTGCGGGACACTGGGGTTTTACGACAAATGTGTTTACGAGTTAGCCTACGAAAAATATCTTAACGCTTCAGGTTACGACCCCGAAATGCCCGGGCTTCAGGAAAGAATTTCGCAGATTGAAAAATATCTGCCTGACACCAAAGATTTTGAAAAAAACGGCTACAAGCCCGGTGATTCTGTAAAGATCAACGGAAGTTGTTATATTTGGATAGAAGAATTGTTAAAGGTACAATAAACGGAGTTCAAAAAATATGTACGAAGCACTTAAAAGCGATCCTGAAATTCTGGAAGTATTAAATCTCGAAACGAAGCGTCAAACCCAAAAATTAGAACTTATCGCTTCTGAAAATTTTGTATCACCCTCTGTACTTGCAGCAGCAGGTTCAGTACTTACAAACAAATATGCCGAGGGTTACCCCGGAAAAAGATATTACGGCGGTTGCGAGTATGTTGATATGGCTGAAGACCTTGCACGGGAAAGGCTGAAAAAACTTTTTAGAGCTGAATATGTTAATGTTCAGCCGCACAGTGGGTCGCAGGCTAACATGGGCGTTTATATGACAATTTTGAAACCGGGTGATAAACTGCTCGGTTTAAGCCTTGCTCATGGTGGGCACTTAACACATGGTTCGCCGGTTAATTTTTCAGGTAAAATTTATCAGGCTCTCGCTTACGAACTTGACAAAGAAACGGGCTTGCTGAACTACGATAACATTGAAGAAATTGCTAAAAGAGAGAAACCTAAAGTTATCATAGCCGGTGGCAGCGCATATTCAAGAGAATGGGATTATAAACGCTTCCGTGAGATTGCCGATTCAGTCGGTGCATTTTTATTATGCGATATGGCTCACCCCGCGGGTTTAATTGCCAAGGGTTTGTTGGATAATCCACTCGAGCATTGCCACTTCGTTACCTCAACCACCCACAAAACATTGAGGGGACCCCGTGGTGGTGTAATTTTAATGGGTAAAGATTTTGAAAACCCTTTCGGCATAACAGTACCTAAAACGGGGCGAGCAAAAATGATGTCTGAGCTTATCGATTCCACTATTATGCCCGGAATTCAGGGCGGGCCTTTGATGCACATAATAATGGCTAAAGCGGTTGCTTTTGGTGAAGCTCTTCAGGATTCGTTCAAAGATTATGTCATTCAGGTGCGCACAAATGCACGCAAATTAGCGGATGAATTGGTAAAAAGGGATTACCACATCATTTCAAACGGCACAGATAATCATCTTATGCTTGTTGATCTTACCAACAAAGATGTAAGCGGTAAAGCTGCAGAAATTGCTTTGGGCAAGGCGGGGATTACCGTTAATAAAAATATGGTGCCTTTCGATCAGAGAAGCCCGTTCGTTACCAGCGGAATAAGAGTGGGGACACCCGCAGCAACTACCCGCGGAATGAAAGAAGATGAAATGGTAAGAATTGCAGGCATGATCGATACAGCGATTCAGAACCATGAAAATGAAGAAATGCTGACAAAAATTAAGGCGGAGGTTATCGAACTCTGTTCGGGGTTCCCTCTGTTTGCCGGAAAGTAGATGACGAGCGAAGAGCAAGCAGAACTAAAACTAATTGGGAAATCACCGGATGAGAACCCGGAAGCGGAAATGTCGTTCTGGGATCATCTTGAAGAGTTACGCGGCAGAATATTAAAAATATTTGCAGGTGTAATTCCCATTTGGTTTATTTCTATCGCGTTTGCTCAGGATGTAATAAATTATGTTCTGCTGTATCCGGCGGAACAATCAGGGGTTAAACTTCAGAACATCCGCCCATTCGGGCAGCTGATGTTAAACTTTGAGGTAAGTTTCATTGTTGCACTGATAGTAACTGTACCTTACAGTTTTTATCATTTGTGGCAATTTGTTGCGCCGGCGCTTCATCAGCACGAAAAGAAAGCGGTTCTGTGGGCTGCTTTTTATTCTTCGTTTTGTTTTTTACTGGGAACCGCATTCGGCTATTTTCTGATGATACCGATGACGCTCAGTTTTGCAGCCGGTTTCGGAAGCCAGGAAGTGGTGAATATGTTCACGCTCGACGAGTATATGTCGTTAATCTTCAGCATATTGCTGGGAACTTCTTTAATTTTCGAGCTACCAATCCTTTCATATTTGCTCACAAAGATAGGGTTGTTATCGCCAAAATTTATGAGCAAATACCGCAGGCACGCAATAGTTATTTTAATGATTATGGCGGCGTTTTTGTCGCCCGGAACCGATCCGTTTTCAATGTTAATACTTTCGGTACCTCTTTTATTACTTTATGAATCCAGTATTTTGATCTCCAAATGGGTACAAAAGAACAAATAAACATACCGGTAATGGACACGGTTCTCGCCCCGGTAAAAGACGGCTTGCGCGAATTCAACCGGCACTTCAAAGCCACGATGAAATCGCATGTCAGAATTTTAAACATAGCCACTTCTTTCATTCTAAAACAGAAGGGAAAGAAGATAAGGCCTACTTTGGTCTTGTTAACGGCGGGCTTATGCGGCGGTTACAACGAGCGAACATTCCGTGGCGCCACAATGGTTGAATTGTTGCACACCGCAACTTTGGTGCACGATGATGTGGTTGATCACGCTGATAAACGCCGAGGTTTCCCCTCAATTAACGCCATTTGGAAGAACAAAGCCTCTGTTCTGATTGGCGACTACCTTTTGGCGCGCGGGCTGATGCTTTCGGTGCAGTCGAAAGATTACGATTTTCTTAATACTATCACCGAAACGGTGAAAAGAATGTCAGAGGGTGAATTGTTGCAATTAGAAAAATCGCGAAAATTAGATATTGACGAAGAAACCTATTTTAAAGTGATTTCAGATAAGACTGCATCGCTGATTGAGACCTGCTGTCATGTCGGTGCAATGAGCGCAACCGATGACCCCGATTTACAGGGGGCAGCGCAAAAGTTTGGGCACTTGCTCGGGGTTGCTTTTCAGATTAAAGATGATATTCTGGACTACGAAGGAAGCACAAAAATTTTCGGAAAACCTATTGGCGGGGATATTAAAGAGAAAAAAATAACTCTTCCTTTAATCTATGCTATGGATACGGCGGGAAAAGAGCCTTCGAAACAGATAATTAAACAAATAAAGAATATAAAGCGCAAAGATACGGTTGATGCAATAATTCAGTTTGTGCAGGATAACCAAGGGTTGAAAAATGCACAGGAAAAAGCTGTTTCTTTAGCAAACGAGGCAAAAGAGTGCCTTGCGGGTTTTCCCGACTCCGAGTATAAAAATTCACTCTTAACACTCGTCGATTTTGTTGTTAACCGAAAATCGTAAGCAGCATTATTTTTTCAGGAGCCGGCAACCGGAATTGTAGTCAGCATTACAGATAAACCGCTACAGCGACTTAAGTAATTAAGTCCGAAATACAACTGAATAGCCAAACCTTTTTTTTCGAAACTGTTTCTTACCCCGGACTGGGTTTCCACCAAAACGGGGGATTACTTCTCATCAGAGTTATTGCCGTTAGCCCTCAGGGTGAGAACAGGGCAGTGCGCTTTTCTTACCACCTTATCCGCAGTTGAACCAAAAAGCATGTGCTCAACACCGGTGTGCCCGTGTGTTGAAATAACAATCAGATCGATATTTTCCGATTCGGCAACCCCAATAATTTCAATAAAAGGTTTACCAAGTTTCACAATCGAGGTAAATTTTATTTCTTTCGGAATAATTTCACCGGCAACTCGGTCAAGCTCTTCTTTGGCTTTTTCATCAATTTGGTAAGTTAATGTTGGCAGGGCTATTTGCCCGATGCTCAGATCAGGGGGATAAATAATAGGTTCGACAACATAGATCAAAATAATTTCAGAATTAAATATCCCGGCAAGCTCGGAAGCATATTTCATTGCCTGTTTTGAATAATCACTGAAATCAATAGGCACGAGAATTTTTTTGTATTGGATCATGATACAACTCCTGTATTAATCGTAAATTCCAACCTCTGCTAAACGCCATATTTTTTGGCAGGGGAATTTGTTTTCATATAGTGCTCTTCCGATAATCACGGAATCAACACCTAACGGAAGAAGTTCTTTAAGGGCGGCAAGATCATCTTTGTTTGTAACACCACCCGAATGTGTAACCTTCTTTCCTGTTCTCTCGGCAATTTGTTTTGAAAGTTGAATATTAGGGCCCGTAAGCATACCGTTTGTAAGGACATCACAGACAATAAACCTGCTCACCCCAACGGATGCAAGTTCTTCCGCAAGATCTGCAGGTGCAATCCCTGATTTTTCCTGTCTTCCTTTGATTACAACTTCGTTATCGATAACATCGATCCCAACCACAACTTTTGAAGGACCAAACTTCTCGAAGATTTTATAAAATTCTTTTCTGTTCTGAATAACAATTGAAGCAACCACGATTCTAGAAACCCCGGCAGAGAAAGCAAAGTCAGCATCGGCAACACTTCTGATACCTCCGGTGAACTCAACAGGAATAATAACAGAGGTACAAATATCTTTAATCAGATCGTGGTTCACGGCGGTGTCGCCGCCAATTCCGTCGAAGTCAACCACATGAATCATCTTGGCGTTTTCACTACGCCAAATCATAGCCATCTCAAGCGGGTCGTCACAATATTCAGCACATCCAAGTTCAGGGATACCCTGAACCGTTCTGACGGTTTTACCGTTTTTAATATCTATAGAAGGAATAACTAAAAATGACATATTCTTACTTGTTTAGGGTTACTAAAATAACAAATATTTCGATAAAAGAGTTTGAGGTAGGCAATAAGTAAAAAAAATTTATATTTTTTGCATTTTTTTTCGCAAAATGTTTGATTTAATGCTCAATTTGTAGCATTTTACACTCCATGAAATATAATTTCTCGATAAACACAATTCCGGGAAACAAAATAGACCTCGATCTTTATTCAGAAGCCCCTTCAGAACCGAGATCAGTGGTAGTGATTGCGCATGGTTTTAAAGGGTTTAAGGACTGGGGTTTTTTCCCACACGCCGGGGATTATTTTGCACACGCCGGTTACCATTGCGTGATTTTTAATTTCTCACACAACGGTATAACCCCCGGGAATGATATATTTGATGAGCCTGAAAAGTTCGCTGACAACACTGCCTCTCTGGAACTTTCTGAATTAATTGAAGTGGTGAGGCGTGTTGTTTCAAATGAATTTTGTAAATTTAACGGTGATTTATTCATCATTGGGCACAGCCGCGGTGGCGGTATCGCAATGTTAGCAGCACCGCACATTGCGGAATTAACTGCTTTGGGGTTGTGGTCTGCAATTTCTTACACTGACAGATTCACTGAAAGGCAGAAAGAGGTAGCTCGTTCTGTCGGTTATCTTGAAGTGCCAAACAGCCGTACCGGTCAGATTTTGCGTATGAACCGGTCGTTTTTTGAAGATATTGAAGCCAACAAAGAAGGGTCGCTTTCAATCGTAAAAACGTTAGCGAAAACCGATGTTCCCGTGATTGTAGTACATGGTGAGGTGGATGGCACCGTTTTGGTGTCAGAAGCAAATTTTATATATTCAAATTGTAAAAATCAAAAATCAGAATTGGTGATTATCCCCAAATCTGATCATACATTTAAGATGGTGCACCCGTCGCAGGGTGTGTCTGAGCATTTTGCTCAAGTTCTCGAAAAAACAAATAATTTCTTTAGAATTCATAAAAGAGGTTAAAATGTCAATACTGACAAAAACAGAAAACTCATTATCATACATTAAATCTAAAATAATATCTCACCCTTTGTTCGGGATCATCTCTTTTGCCGTTTTAATGGCAGTTGCCGCACAGATAACCATTCCGATGAAGCCGGTTCCCACGACTCTTCAATCGATGATAGTTGTTTTAGCCGGTGCAATGCTTGGTTCGAAAAAAGGGTTCTATTCACAAATAGCCTACCTTGCAATGGGTTTCATCGGGCTGCCCGTTTTTGCTGCTGCTCCTGATTTAGCACCCGGATTCGCAAGGCTTTTTGGACCCACAGGCGGATATCTGCTTTCATTCCCGATTGCTGCCTGGTTGACCGGCGCAATAACTGAGAGAAGATCCGACTATTTAAGCTCGGTATTGGCTTTCTTTGCCGCACATTTAGTGATTTTAACCATCGGTGCACTCTTTCTGGATATCTTCATCACCGGAAGTTTCGAAACAACACTTCAACTCGGTGTGGTCATATTCTCGCTTTCTACTGTAGTTAAAGTGTTGGCAGCATCGTTAATATTTAAATCATTAAAAAGTCGTTGATAGTTATATAGTTATATTCTTCAGAAGTCGTTGATATTCAAATCATACAGAAAATAAGTTCCGGAAAAAGTCACTATGATTAAAGCCATTGCATTTACACTTGTTCTGATAGCTGCCTTTGCATTTTTCGGGTATAGCGCCCGTCGTATTTTTTTACTAATAAAGATAGGGAAACCGAACAATCGGTTTGATAATGTAAAGACAAGAATAAAGAATGTAACGGTAATTGCATTTGGCCAGAGCAAATTGTTCCGTGACCCCATTGCGGGGATTGTTCATGCTTTAATCTTTTGGGGCTTTCTGCTTTTCCTTGCTGCGGTTCTCGAGTCTTTCATTCAGGGTTTTGCCCCTGAATTTTCTTTCGAATTCTTAGGTCCTCTTTACAGTATGATGACCATTACTCAGGATTTATTCGGTGTTTTGGTTATTATATCTGTATTGATGGCTCTTTACAGAAGATTCATACAAAAAGTCAAGAGGCTGCAGGTGGATAGAGAGGGGAACATAGATGCAGCGTTTATCTTAGTTATGATTTTGTTTGTTGTGCTTTCGATGATGGGGCAAAATGCAGCTCATGTCGCAAAAGCTGACTTTCAACTATCACAACCGTGGGAAATCAGGCCCCTAACTCAGTACCTTGCACACATTTTCAGTTCACCTGATTCAGCAACAGTTCCGTTCGAAGTGTTCTGGTGGATGCATGTTGTGTTTGTATTGGGTTTCCTGAATTATCTGCCTTATTCAAAACATCTTCATGTAATCACTTCAGTACCGAATGTTTATTTTGCAGAAGAACTAAACAAAAGAGCACAGCTGAAACCAATCGATCTTAACGACGAAAATTTGGAATATTTCGGAGTTAACGATATAGAAAAATTCACATGGAAGCAGCTTTTAGATGGCTTTTCGTGTACGGAATGTGGAAGGTGCGACTCTGTTTGCCCGGCTTTGACGGTGGGGAAGCCACTTTCACCGCGGAAAATTATCACCAATATCCGTGATCGAACCTTGGAAAAAGGTCCCCTGATTCTTAAGGGTGAAACCGAAGATGTTGTAATTGATAATACTTTAGTTCCAAACTACACTTCAGAAGCTGCTTTATGGTCGTGCACTACTTGCATGGCATGCGTACAGGAGTGCCCTGTGATGATTGAGCATGTCGGCAGCATTGTTGATATGCGTCGTCATTTAGTTTTGATGGAATCAAATTTCCCGCCGGAACTGGCGACTACCTTCAAAAATTTGGAGAATAATGCCTCGCCATGGGCTTTCCCGGCTTCGGAAAGAGCCGCATGGGCGGATGGAATGGGTATTAAAACAATGGCTGAAGACAGCAATACAGAATACCTCTTCTGGGTTGGGTGTGCCGGTTCTTTTGATGAAAGATACAAAAAAGTATCGAGAGCGTTCGCAGGAATTATGCAGGAAGCAGGGGTTGATTTCAGAATTCTTGGAACCGAAGAGCAGTGCAACGGAGATACAGCCAGAAGGCTGGGAAACGAATATTTGGCGCAGACACTTCTGCAATCAAATGTGGAAACGATGAATAACTACGGTGTTAAAAAAATAGTTACTGCATGCCCACACTGTTTCAATTCGTTGAAAAATGAATTCCCTCAGTTTGGCGGAAATTATGAAGTGAAACACCATTCAGAATTTATTGATGAATTGATTGCTGCCGGTAAAATTAAAACGGGTGAGAATGTAAACGAAGCTAAAATTACCTACCATGACCCATGCTACTTAGGCAGGTATAACGATATCTATGATGAACCCAGAAACCTTGTGGAACAGGCTACAGGGGCGCCGGCTGTTGAAATGGAACGCAACAGATCAAAAAGCTTCTGCTGCGGTGCCGGGGGCGGCAGGATGTTCATGGAAGATACCGAGGGTGGTAGAATAAATATTGAAAGAAGCAAAGAGGCTCTGGAAACAGGAGCCGATACAATTGCAACGGCATGCCCTTTCTGCATGACTATGATGACCGACGGTGTGAAAACACTTGAAAAAGCCGACGAAGTCAAGGTGAAAGATATTGCCGAAATTGTTTACGAAAACCTTAAACATAAATAACCAAATAGGAGCAAACTATGGAGAAATTCAAGCAATTACTCGATTCAGTGCAAGCGATGGAAGCCGACTTCCAGAAATTCTACGAGAAGGGACAGTCTGCTGCCGGCACCCGTATCAGAAAAAGTCTTAGCGAGTTGAAAAAACTGGCACAAGATCTTCGCGAAGATGTTCAAAACACGAAGAACTCGCGCAAGTCATAATTTTACAATTTAGACTCAGCACTATTAGAGAACCACACGATGCAATCGTGTGGTTTTTTTTTCGTAGATTAGTGGTTGACTTTTTTGGGATTACATGAAAAAAAATCTTCCTCTCTCACTAATCTTCATGGTCGTCTTTATCGACCTGCTTGGTTTTGGAATCCTCATACCGATCATTCCATCTTTTGCATACAAATATCTTCACGCCAGTGAAGCAGACATCGGGATCGTAATTGCAGTTTATTCTCTCGTTCAGTTCGTGTTTAACCCAATTTTTGGAACTCTATCAGACCGATACGGCAGACGGAATATAATTCTGTTCACACTGTTCATGAATGCGGTTGGTTATGTGATGTTTTCGCTCACCAATTCGTTTTTCATGCTAATGATGGCAAGAATTGTATCCGGCGTTGGCGGAAGCAGCATCGGCGTTGCTCAGGCTTACATAGCAGATGTAACCACCCCACAGGAACGCGCCAGAGGCATGGGCTTAATTGGTGTTGCATTTGGGCTTGGGTTCGTGTTCGGGCCTATGCTTGGTGGTGTCTTTTCACATTTTGGTTATGCAGTGACCGGTTATGCGGCAGCTGGGTTTTCTTTCCTTGCACTGATTGTCAGCTTCTTCTATTTGCCTGAATCGATGACCAAAGAAAAACATCACACAGAGGCAATCCGGCTGATCAAACTGTTTAATTTTGACTCATTTGCTTCCGTTTTTAAGAGCAAATCGGCGTTTTTTGTCATTTCGATGACTTTCTTCGTAACCTTTTCGATAGCCAATATTTACGGAACTTTGGCGCTGCTCGGAACCACAGTATTTGATTTTACCGATTTTGACATCGGAATGCTGTACGGGGTAATGGGAATTGTATCAGCATTTATGCAAGGGTTTATGCTGAATAAACTGACAAAGAGATACACTCAACTACAACTATTAGTAGTCGGCTTTTTAAGTTTAGCCGGTGGACTTGCTCTAATACCATTTGGCGAAAATATGCTGATAATGGGGCTGGTGCTTGCTTTGATGTCAATCGGAACGGGGTCGCTCAATCCGGTGTTATTAAGTTTAATATCTCAGGTTACAGCGGAAAACGAGCAGGGCAAGGTACTTGGCACGAACCAATCACTCTCTTCTTTAGCACGCGTTTTGGGACCTTTGTGGGGCGGTTTTGCATTTGAGTATTTTGGATACCATGTGCCGTTTTTAACAGGCGCCGCCGTTTCGTTGCTGTTAACTTTTTATTGTATGCGTTTTTACAATCCGATTATTCAAAAAAGGCTGATAGATGTTCAAGGTCAGCAACATTGAAAAAGAGAAAGCTCTTCTACTGGCGCCGATGGAGGATGTTACCGACATTTCCTACCGGTTAGTCTGCCGTGAACTGGGCGCCGATGTTGTTTACACGGAATTTGTGAATGCGGAAGGGATAATCCGTAAGAATGAAAAAACGCACAAAAAGCTAAAAATAATTGATGAAGAACGCCCCGTTGGAATCCAAATCTACGGTGGCAGGGTAGAGGCTATGATTGAAGCGGCAAGAATTGCCGAGTCTCACAACCCGGATATTATTGACATTAACGCAGGGTGTTGGGTTAAAGGAATTGTTGCCGCAGGTGCCGGTGCGGGTATGCTTAAAGACCCCGTTGGAATGCAAAACACCATCAAATCTGTTATTGATTCGGTTGAAACCCCCGTTACGGTGAAAACACGAATAGGGTGGGATCACGACTCAATAAACATCCTTGAAGTTGCCAAACGATTGGAAGATATCGGCGTTAAAGCAATTACTGTGCACTGCAGGACCAGAAGCATGGGGCACAAAGGCGATGCCGATTGGGAGTGGATAAACAAGGTTAAAGAAGTTGTTTCAATTCCTGTTGCACTTAACGGAAATGTTCTTTCCGCAGAAGATGTGGTTCGTGCGTTTAATGATACAAAAGCTGATGCCGTTATGATTGCCCGCGGAGCAATCGGATATCCGTGGATATTTAAAGACGCAAAAGCTTTGTTGGCAGGGCTGCCGATAAGAGATGAAATCCCTTACGATGAAAGAATCCGTGTCTGTTTGCGGCACCTGAAACTTGCAACAGAAGTAAAAGGGGAGAGGCGTGCAATTTTGGAACAACGAAAATATTATTCAGGTTACTTAAAAGGTTTGGTGAACGCTTCACACATTCGTCAGGAATTAATGAAAATTCTTGAATATTCAATAGTGGAAGAACTTCTGCTTAAATACGAGCAACAACTTTCGCAACTTGAGCACGCCTACGCAAATTTTGTTCAGGTGTAGCCGTGGCACCACATGGAAGCCCCGACGGCACAAATGTGCAATCAGCGAAAAAAGAGGAGTCAGATAACAATTTAACAAAATCCAAAACGAATGAGGCATCACAGCCGGAAGCAAGTGGCACAATCTCACAAATTGAAATATCACAAAAAATCAGTAATTTTCTCTCGGTTGTTTTTGTACCCCCTTTACTCACACTTTTTTCTTTTGCAGTTGTAGCATTCCGATTCGCACCCGAAAATGGTGAGCCTTGGTTGATGCTACTGTACACTTCTTTATTTACTGTTGTGATTCCGCTGTTGTTGTATGTTATTTTGCGAAAAAAGGGGCACATATCCGACCGCGACGCCAGGGACAGACACGAAAGACACCTGCTTTACACCATCTCATCAGTAGTAATATTTTTCGGATATTTCGTAATTCCGTGGGGTATGCACTCACAGGAAATAAAATTTCTGTATATTATATACCTTTATAATCTCATATTCTTATTTTGCATTAATCTTTTTTGGAAAATTAGCGCACACCTGATGGGTGCAGGGGGGATGGTTGGCACTTTAGTCTTTTCGTTTGGTCTTTGGGGGTGGGCAAGTTTGCCGGTGGTGCTTTCACTCGGGTGGGCAAGATATACATTGAAGTGCCACACTCTTGCGCAAATGATTTTGGGGGCTGCCTTCGGAATCGCCAACACACTTTTGCTTTTTTACTATTTACCGTTTTTACAATTGACATGAATGACGATAAACTAAACATCCTGAAAATTCTTGACAGAATAACCTATCTGTTAGAGTTGAAGGGAGAAAATGTTTTTAAGATTAACGCTTTTAGAAAAGCCTACGGAACAATTTCCGGCGTTGAAGATGATCTCTATTCAATGTATGAAAACGGGGGGCTTGCACAACTTCCGGGAATCGGGAAGGGCATTTTGTCCGTTATTGCCGACTATTATTCGATGGGCTACTCAAACGCCCTTAGGGAGTTAGAGGCTGAAGTGCCGGCGGGATTGATTGAAATTAACAGTATTAGGGGTTTAGGGCCCAAAAAAGCTGTGATGTTATATTATGATTATGAAATAACCGATCTTTCGATCCTTGAAGCCTATTGCGTCTCCGGTGAGATTACAAAAATTAAGGGATTTACACAGGCGACTGCGGATAAGCTGCTTGAAAATATCAGGGTTTACAAACTGAATAAAACACAACTACGCCTTGATGGTGCCTCTGTATTGATTAATCAAATTGAAGAGGTGCTTTCCGGGATTAGTGAAATTCAACTGTTTTCGGTTACAGGTGCTTTCAGAAGAGCGATGGAAGTTATTCCCAAAATTGAGTTTGTTCTCTTTACCGAGGAGCCTTTAAGGGTTGCAGGGATACTTAGCGAGAAATTAAACATACAAGATTTTGAATTTGATTCAGAGCTTCATTTTCAGGGTGTTTACAATATATTTTTTTACTTAACCTTAAGCAGAACCGATTATTTCAAACGGCTTTATGAAACAACAGGAAGCAAAGAATTTTTACTGAAATTTCCTTTTCCGGCAGTTGATGGTGATAATAATTATGCCAACCAAGGCAAGAGTGCACTGACCACTAACCGGGCAGTTAACGATGATAATATTGCAACCGGAGGCAACACCACACTACCGGCAAACAAAGTGCTTAATGATAATAATACAGCAGCCGGAGGCAACACTGCACTACCGGCCAACAAAGTTGATGCGGAAAAAACCAAGCCGGAAATCCCTTCTGAAAAAGAAATTTTCGATAAAATTGGAATTAGGTATATAATCCCTGAGATGAGGGAAGAGCAGATTCTTTCCCGCCTTGAAGATGAAAGATTTTTAAACTCTGATTTGGTTTTAAGCGCTTTCAAAGGGAGCCTGCACTTCCACACAAATTATTCTGATGGCGCTAATACTCTTTCTGAAATGGTGAGTGCTGCAGCCGCGATCGGGTACGAATATTTCGCGGTTTGTGACCATGGTAAAGCCGCTTTTCAAGCCGGAGGGATGAGCGAAACAAGGGTGTTTCAGCAAAAAGAGGAGATTGATAAGGTAGCCGAAGAACACAATGTAAAAATATTCCGCGGACTTGAGGCGGATATTTTAAGAGACGGTTCTCTCGATTTTGGTGATGATTTTTTGAATAATTTTGATTTTGTTGTTGCTTCCATTCACTCCAGATATGCTTTAGATAAAGAAGAGATGACAAAACGAATCCTGAAAGCAGTTGAAAACCCGCACACTGATGTGTTGGGGCACCCAAGCGGAAGGATTTTGTTGGAACGCCCTGAATTTGAAGCGGACTTTAAGAAAATAATCGATGCCTGCCGCGCGAACGATGTTGCTATTGAGATAAACGCATCACCTTACCGTTTAGACCTCGATTGGCGCAGGGTTTATTACGCCCGCGATAAAGGATGTATTTTTAGCATCAACCCCGATGCTCACTCAACTTCCCAGTTATTGAATGTGAAATACGGTATTATGGCTGCGAGAAAAGGGGGAATGAAGTGCTCTGAAGTGATAAATTGCTTCACTTTGGAAGAATTTAACAATTTTCTTGGAAGGAAATAGAGGTGATTAATTATTTCGGTTTAAAGGGGTTTAACAACTTCCTTAGGAGGAAATAATGGTTGAACTTAAAACCATAAATGACACTGCAGTTATTACCCTCAATCGTGAGGAGAAAAGAAACGCCCTTTCGCCTGCGATGATCTCAGAGTTTTTAACGCTTTTCAACTCGTGCGAAGAAAATAAAGCAATCAGATCGATAATAATCACCGGGACAGGAAAGATTTTTTCAGCCGGTGCTGATCTTAAATACCTGCAAACAATACGGGATAACAGCATCAACGATAACGATATTGATTCGGGAAAAATATCAGAACTTATTCTTACGGTTTATGGGTCGAACAAACCAACAATCGCAGCCGTTAACGGGCCTGCTATTGCCGGTGGTTGCGGATTAGCCACAGCGTGCGATTATATAATCGCAGACAGAAGCAACGCAATGTTGGGTTATAGTGAAGTAAAAATCGGCTTTTTGCCCGCTATTGTTTCTTTCTTGCTTTTAAGACGGGTCAGCGAGTTCAAAGCGCGACAACTCCTGATTTCCGCTGAAATTTTAAATTCAGAAAGAGCACTTGCCGTGGGGTTGGTGGATATTCTTTCGGATGATGTAATGGCTGAAGCTTTGGCGCTTGCTGATAAACTGAACAAAAACTCGGCTGAGAGCATTAAGCAGACAAAACAACTGATAAGAACTGTTAAAAATTTAGATTACAAAGATGCGGTTAAAATCGCTCAAAAGTATAATGTTATAAGCAGAACAACGGAAGAATTTAAAAACGGAATCGATAAATTTTTAACTAAATAGAAGGCATATCATGGACCTAAAAGAACATATCAGAAGTGTTAAAGACTTTCCAAAACCGGGGATAATGTTTCGGGATATTACAACACTTTTGGAAAACCCCGCTGCTCTGAAACATGCTGCGGAACTAATGTACGAAAATGTTAAAAACCTTGGGATAACTAAGGTCGCCGGAATTGAGTCGAGGGGTTTCATTATTGGGGGTATTCTGGCTGATAAACTTAATGCCGGATTTGTTATGATTAGGAAACCCGGAAAGTTGCCTTCGAAAAAATTTGCCGCTTCGTATGAATTGGAATATGGCACCGACTCTATTGAAATGCACACAGATTCGATAAAACCGGGTGATTTGGTGCTGTTACACGATGATTTGCTGGCAACCGGCGGAACTGCAAGGGCTGCAATTAAACTGATTGAAAATGCGGGCGGCAAGGTGGTATCGGGGCAGTTTCTGGTGGAATTAACATTTCTACCCGGCAGGAAAAACCTTGAGGGTTATAATATCGATACAATTGTGCAATACCACGACGAAAATTAAAGAGTTAAACCCTTAAACCGCTAAACGGGCAAACAGTTAAACAGTTTAACAGTTAAACAGTTAAACAGTTAAACAGTTAAACAGTTAAACAGTTAAACAGTTAAACAGTTAAACAGTTAAACAGTTAAACAGTTTAACGGACAAACACTTAAACAGCTAAACCCTTTAAACCCTTACACTAACCGATTTGTTTAAAACTTCAGCGGCTCCCGCCGGGAGCCGCTGCAAGTGCAAGTAGTTTAAAGGTATATCAACTTTATTTTATTTGACCTGAGAATTTAACACTTCTCTGATAATTTTGCAACCCTTTAATAATTCATCTTTTTCTATAGTAAGGGGAGTTCTAAAGCGAACACTTCTTTCGCCGCAAGAAAGAATAATCAGTTTTTCTTTCCAGCATTTCGAGATAAATTCATTACGGGTTTCCTTATCCTGCATATCGAAAGCGCACATCAAGCCTTTTCCGCGCACATTCGAAATTTTAGTCGGAAATTCTCTCTGCATGTCGTAAAGTTCATTCAGCAGCACTTCGCCCATTTCGGCAGAGCGTTCAACCAAACCATCTTCGTGAATCACTTCGATGATCTTGGCGGCGCGCACCATATCAGTGAAATTTCCGCCCCAGGTAGAGTTAATTCTTGAAGAAACTTTGAATACATTGTCAGGCTCTTCATTTACTCTGTCGCTTACCATTATTCCGCAAACCTGCATTTTCTTGCCAAAAGACAAAATATCAGGCATTACGAAGTGCTCGGCAGCCCACATTTTACCCGTCAGACCAAGCCCTGTCTGAACCTCATCGAACATCAGCATGATATCGTTTTCGTCAGCGATTTCTCTTAGTTTCATTAAAAATTCTTTTCTGAAGTGATTATCGCCACCTTCTGCCTGAATTGGTTCGATTATTATCACTGCGATGTCGTCACGGTTAGCCTTAATTGCTGCATAAATTTCATTAATCGACTGCTCTTCGGCTTTAATAACGGCTTCAAGATTATTTTCCAACGGAAAAGTTATTTTCGGGTTGGAGACCCGGGGCCAGTTGAATTTTGGGAAGAGATTGACTTTATTCGGGTCAGTGTTTGTAAGCGACATCGTATAGCCTGTTCTTCCGTGAAACGCTTCGCGGAAGTGCAGCACTTGATGACCTTTTTCTTCCTTATATCCTTTTCTGAAATTCTTCCTTACTTTCCAGTCGAAAGCAACTTTCAGACCATTTTCCACTGCAACGGCACCGCCTTCAACAAAGAACAGATACTTAAAGTGATCGGGCATTGCATAGTTGCTGATGGTGTCAACAAGTTCTGCTTTATTAACGGTATAAACATCGGAGTTAGAAGGTTTGTTTAGTGCAGCCCAGGCAAGTTTTTCTCTAAATTCAGGTGTATTTAATTTAGGATGGTTCATACCAAGCGCAGAAGAAGCGAAGAATGAGAAAAAATCGAGATATTCTGTACCGGTTCTTTCCTCAACTAAATATCTTCCGTGGCTGTTTTTAATATCGAGAACAAAGTCAAAACCATCGGCAAGTATGTGCTTTCTAAGCACTGGAAAAACATCGTTTGCGTTTAAAAAATGTGTTTCGGTTAAATTATTTATGTGCATATAGTCCTCCCGAATAGTGGTAATGGATTTAAAAAGTTAGTTAAAATTACAAAATACGGCAGGTGTGTTATTAAAACACAGACTCAAATTTCGAGACGAAATAGCTTCTCAACAACCTTGGACTGAAAGGCTCGTTGAAAGATCTGAAAGGGGAAAGTGAAAACATTCTTTTCATACCGTCAATATACGCATTTTTTCCGTTATAGGAAAGCCATTGTTGTAACATCTGTTACATATTTTTTCGTTTTGTAACTTTTTCTTCAATTTTGAAACAGTTATATACCTATATTTCGTGTATGAATTTAAATAATTTTAGGAGATAATATGGACTTTCTAAAAGAATTAGGTATTGAAGAGATCAACTACGGTGTTAGCACAGGGCGAAACTGGAGCAAGACCGACACAGCCGGTAAACTTGAGATATTTTCACCCGGCTCGGGCGAAAAGATTGCTACTGTTTATCAGGGTTCAGAGGAAGATTATGAAGCGATGGTGCTGAAAGCACAGGAGGCATTTGAGTACTGGCGCGATGTTCCTGCTCCCAAAAGAGGGGAGATAGTCAGACAGATAGGTGTAGAACTTAGAAAATATAAAGATGCACTCGGCAGGCTTGTATCGTACGAAATGGGTAAATCACTGCAGGAAGGTTGGGGCGAAGTACAGGAAATGATCGATATTTGTGATTTTGCCGTTGGTCTTTCCCGCCAGTTATATGGTCTATCGATGCACTCGGAGCGCCCAAACCACAGAATGTACGAGCAATGGCACCCACTTGGAATAGTCTGCACCATTTCCGCTTTTAATTTCCCCGTTGCTGTTTATTCCTGGAACAGCACAATAGCCGCAGTGTGTGGCAATGTAAATCTTTGGAAACCGAGTTCAAAGGTACCTTTAACCGCAATAGCCGTTCAAAAGATAATTGCACGCGTTGTTGAAGCAAACGATTTGCCCGAAGGAATATTTTCGTTGGTAATCGGTAAAGGTTCCACTGTTGGCGAAAGAATCCTTAATGATAAAAGAGTTCCTTTGATTTCACTAACCGGTTCAACAAAAGTCGGCCGTCATGCCAATGCAATTATTGCCGCGCGTTTTGGGAAATCAATCATGGAACTTGGCGGAAATAATGCAATTATAGTTACCCAGGATGCGGACCTGAAATTAGCAATTCCCGCCATAGTTTTTGGTGCAGTTGGCACCGCCGGGCAAAGATGTACCTCTACCAGACGCGTTATCATTCACGAAAGCATGTACGATCAGGTTAAAGAATCGTTGCTTAAAGCATACGGTTCACTTAAGATTGGTAACCCGCTTGATGTTTCGAACCATGTCGGCCCTTTGATTGATAAAGATGCAGTTAAAGATTTCACAAATGCCCTTGACGAAGTTAAAAAAGAAGGCGGTAAAATTATTTACGGCGGTGAAGTTCTCTCAGGTGCCGGTTATGAGTCGGGATGTTATGTCCGCCCCGCAATTTGTGAGGTAGAAAACCACTATTCAATCGTACAGGAAGAGACATTTGCACCCATTCTTTATCTGATTAAGTATAAGGGAGATGTTAAGGAAGCAATAAAACTGCACAACAGTGTGGTTCAGGGGCTTTCTTCCTCAATCTTTTCACTTAATCTCCGTGAAACTGAAGAGTTCCTTTCGGCTCGCGGTTCAGATTGCGGTATTGCAAATGTTAACATCGGAACTTCCGGCGCAGAAATTGGCGGCGCTTTCGGCGGTGAAAAAGAAACCGGTGGTGGTAGGGAATCAGGCTCCGACGCTTGGCGAGCTTATATGAGAAGACAGACCAACACGATTAACTTCTCGACTGAAATGCCGTTGGCACAGGGAATTAAATTTGACATTTAATTCATTTGGTGCCTGCCGGTTTACCAAATAGTAATCCGTGATTCTTCATTGTTTTGGGAAACATGGCAAAACTAAAAGGTAAAGTAAATCAGATAAGATTTTAGTATATATTACTGCTGAAATAAAATATAGTGCTTAAACAAAAAAAGGACCTAACATAAATGTTCGGTCTTTTTTTTATTTTCCGTTTACGAATTTCCGGAAGTTTGGGTAATTAACATTTTGTAAAAATTAAGTTCAATCTGAATCAATTTATACAAATTTAATTATTTCTTTCCAAATCCATTTCTAAAGTAATATTGCTCCCGTCTCTCAGAACGGTGAACTCTGCGGTTTGCCCTGACCGGTATTCTTGAAGAGCGCCATTCAGGGTGTTCGTGTTGCTGATTTTATATTCACCAAGTGCCAGAATAACATCACCTTTTTTAAAGCCGGCTTTATCAGCGGGTGAACCACTTACTACTTTGTTAACAATTACACCGCGAGTATTTTGCAGTTTGTAATAAGAAGCAATTTTTTCGTCAATATCCTGTACGCCTAAACCGGTGGAAAAATTGCGGTCAATTTCACCATTTCTTTTTAACTCGTCAACAATTCTCTTAACTTTGTTAACTGGGATTGCAAACCCCAGCCCGATGCTGCCTTTTCCGCTCCCAGTTGAGTAGATTATAGTGTTAATACCAATAACATCACCAAGAGCATTAACCAAAGGACCTCCGGAGTTACCTCCGTTAATTGCAGCGTCTGTTTGTATCATCTTCAGGTAGAACCTGCCTTCAACCGGTTCAAGATTCATGTTGATTGCTGAAATTACACCCACTGTAACAGTTGGTTGGTCATTCACATCAAACAAGCCAAACGGGTTTCCGAGCGCAATCGACCATTCACCGATAATAATGTCATCCGATTTGCCAAGTTTAAGATAAGGTAAGTTTTTCTCATTGATTTTAAGCAGACAAATATCGGAGACACGATCTGTTCCGACAACTTTTGCTTCGAAGTGTCTTCCGTCGGTAAGGGTAACAGTAACTTTTTTAGCGTTGCCGGCAACATGGTCGTTGGTTAAAATATAACCGTCTGATGAGATCAGAAACCCGGAACCAAGCCCTTTGACTTCCTGGGAGTAGCTTTGGTCACCAAAAAATTGCTGAAAAAACGGATCGTCAAAAAATGGGTTGAAAAATGGGTTATTTACTTGCCTGACCTCAATAACATTAATTCCCACAATAGCCGGTGCCACTTTAGCAACCGTTTTTGTAATAATACTTTCTCTTTCAGCTTTTGGAGAATTAGCATTCTCAAAGATGCTTTTTTCAGTTTCGTTATCACCGTTAATGAAGAAAAAAGCTGCAGAGAACATCACTAATACAGTAATTGTTGCTATAACGATTTTCTTTTTCATCTTAAACCTCAGTTAAAATTTTACTTTGCTTACTGCAAAAATAAACAACTGATGAATATTAGTGTTAACTCAATTTACACCGTTTTTCTAATTGTTGAAAAACTGACTCTTGTTTATGAGAAATTAAAGAGTATAGCAATAAGCGTGCCACCGATAATTTCGGTTGTTAAACAAGGAATATTTTTTTGGCATGAATATTGCTTTATTTTTAGCAACTCATTAATTAATTGAGGAACTCATTAAGGATTTTGAAATGGCAAATCAAATAATCGAGAAATACCCTAAAAACGACAGAAGCATCTTAATACCATTACTTCAGGATATCCAGGAAGAAAACGGTTATTTACCTGAAGATGTATTAAAGGAAGCAGCAGCACACATCGGAATTTCGATGAGTTCTATTTACGGCGTGGCAACTTTCTACAACCAGTTCCGCTTAACTCCTCTCGGTAAAAATGTTATCAGAGTGTGCAGAGGAACTGCCTGCCATGTTAAGAACTCGGCAAATATTCTATTTGGGCTGGAAACTGCATTAAACATTAAAGCCGGTCAAACAACCCGGGATAAAAATTTCACATTAGAAGTGGTTAGTTGCATCGGTGCATGTTCCATTGCCCCGGTTATCTGTATTAACGATGATTATTACGGAAGAGTTACTGTTAAAGAAATTGACCGAATACTTAAAAAATACCAGCCGGTGCAGCCAAAACCTTCGCCTCAAAAAGCTGAGGAGGTGGTAAAATGAAGAACTTTATGGAAAAATGCTGTAGCGAATGTTGGCACACCCCCGAAAACCAATGCCAGTACTTCGTGCAATGTTGCACAGAAGGTCCTCTCTGCCATCACAGCGATGAATGTACAGCAAAAATTAAAGAATATAACGCACAGCTGCTTTTCAAAAAGCATGATGAACCCGTTATCTTCATCGGAGCCGGAACCTGTGGCTTGGCTGCAGGTGCTGCAAAAGTTGAAGAGACAATTAAAACTGAACTTGCTAAGCACAACATCAATGCTACAATTATAAGAACCGGATGTATCGGTTATTGTGCCAGAGAACCCATTGTGGATATTAAACTGCCGAACGGTGAAAGAATCGCTTACTGCGAAGTAACACCTAAGTTAGTTCCTAAGCTTGTTCAGACAACAATAATTGACGGCGGTGTCTTAGAGTCTAACCTGCTTGGCAGCCATGAGCGCAAGTCAGAAATCTGTTCTTCTCTTTACGACAATCCTTTCTTCGCTCTGCAAAAGAAGATCGTTCTCGAGAATTGCGGAATAATCAACCCTGATTCAATTGACGCTTACATTGCAAATGGTGGTTTCAGAGGAATTAACAAAGCCTTAAAATTAATGACCAACGAGGAAGTGGTTAAAGAAATTCTGGATTCCGGCTTGAGAGGCAGGGGCGGCGCAGGCTTCCCAACAGGGAAAAAATGGGAACTTGCTATGAAGCAAAAATCGGATACCAAATACATCATTTGTAACGCAGATGAGGGTGATCCCGGTGCTTTCATGGATAGATCAGTTCTCGAAAGTGACCCTTACAAACTGATCGAAGGAATGATGATCGCAGGCTACGCAATAGGCGCGAATTTTGGTTATATCTATTGCCGTGCAGAGTATCCACTGGCAATTTCACGCTTAACTCACTGTATTGAAGAATGTGAAAAATACGGTATTCTTGGTGAAAACATTCTGAACAGTGGTTTCAACTTCAGACTGAAAATCAAGAAGGGTGCCGGCGCATTCGTTTGCGGCGAAGAAACCGCTCTTATTGCCTCGATTGAAGGAAAAAGAGGGATGCCGAAACCAAGACCGCCATTCCCGGTGGTTGCAGGTTTATGGGGCAAACCAACGGTAATTAACAATGTGGAAACATTGGCAAACATCTCTTCGATAATCAACAAAGGAGCCGAATGGTTCGCAAGTGTTGGAACTGACCGAAGCAGAGGTACTAAAGTTTTCGCACTCTCGGGGAAAATTGTTAACACCGGGTTGGTTGAAATCCCGATGGGAATAACCTTGGAAGATGTTGTTTTCAAGATCGGAGGAGGAATCCCATTCAACAAAAAGTTCAAAGCCGTTCAAATTGGCGGACCCTCCGGCGGATGTTTACCGATGAGCGTAATTCAAACTCCGGTTGAGTACGAAACGCTGAAAGAAGTCGGAGCCATGATGGGCTCAGGTGGTTTCGTTGTAATGGATGAAGATACATGTATGGTTGACATCGCAAGATTCTTTCTTAACTTTATTAAGGATGAGTCGTGCGGAAAGTGCGTTCCTTGCAGAGAAGGTACAAAAAGGATGCTGGAAATAATAGAGCGCATTCCGGTTGCATACGACGACAAAAATGACAAGACCGATCAGCTCAACCGATTCAAAGGAATAATTGGATTAAAACGGCTTGCAGAAGTGATAAAAGATACTTCTCTTTGCGGTTTAGGGCAATCGGCTCCGAACCCTGTTCTTTCAGGATTAAAATATTTCAAGGATGAGTATGAGGAACACCTGTTCGACAGACACTGCCGCGCGGGTGTTTGTAAAGAACTTCTTACTTTTTCAATCGACAACACATTGTGTACCGGGTGCGGTCTCTGCAAGAAGAAATGCCCGAACGAAGCGATTGTTGGTCAGAAAGGAGAAGGACACTTCATACTTCAAGACAAGTGTATTCAGTGTGGAATGTGCCTTGAAACCTGTAGATTCTGTGCAATTAATGTGAACTGAGGAGGAAATTGAGATGGTAGAATTAACAATAAATAACCTAAAAGTTAAAGCAGAAGAAGGAATGACTATCCTTGACGCTGCAAAATCTGTCGGAATTTCGATACCGACTTTATGCTACATGAAAGATCTCTTTCCAACAGGCGCCTGCCGCATTTGTGTTGTTGAAGTTGACGGGCAAAGGAACCTGCTTCCTTCGTGCGCTTTTCCGGTTTCTGAGGGGATGGTGGTTGAGACTAACTCGCCGAGAGTGCGCAGAGCACGGAAAACCATTGTTGAACTGTTGGTGGAAAATCACCCGCAAGATTGCTTAATCTGCGTGAGAAACAAAAACTGTGAGCTTCAGGACCTCGCCGAAAGATACGGTTTGCGTGAGCACCGCTATTCGGGCGAAAAGAGAAAACATGTGGTGGATGTTTCAAGCCCTTCGATTGAAAGAGACCCTGCGAAGTGTATCCTTTGCGGAAGATGTACCAGAGTATGTAACGAAATACAGAAAATTGGCGCAATTGACTTCGCACAGAGGGGGTTCAACAGTATCGTTACAACCCCATATAACGAGGGATTGAATGTCAGCGATTGTATCTTCTGCGGGCAGTGTATTCTTCAGTGCCCGACAGCAGCTTTGCGTGAAAGAAGCTCGATGAAGATTGTTTCCAACGCTCTGGAAAACAAAAACAAATATGTTATCGCTCAGATCGCTCCGGCGGTTAGAGCAACACTCGGTGAAGAGTTCCACATGCCACCAGGTACGGATGTTACCGGTAAATTAGTCAGCGGGTTAAGGCGTTTAGGTTTCAAGAGGGTATTCGATACCAACTTCGGAGCCGACCTCACCATACTTGAAGAGGCAAACGAACTAATCGGAAGAGTACAGAACGATCAGCCGCTACCGATGTTCACGAGCTGCTGCCCCGGCTGGATCAGATTCGCCGAACGAAACTACCCGGATATACTTCCGCATCTTTCAAGTTGTAAATCACCGCACGAGATGGAAGGCGCAATACTGAAGAGTTACTTTGCGAAGAAAATGGGAATTAACCCGAAAGACATCTTTGTTGTTTCGATTATGCCTTGTACGGTTAAAAAATATGAGTCCGAAAGACCTGAGTTAGCGATAGATTCATTGCATGATGTCGATTCAGTTCTCACCACAAGGGAACTTGTTCGTTTCTTCAACATGGCAGGAATTGACTTTGCAGACCTGCCGGATGAAGAATTCGATAACCCACTTGGTGAATCAACGGGTGCCGCAGCAATCTTCGGAACCAGTGGTGGTGTTATGGAAGCTGCTATCAGAACCGCTTACTATAACATAACCGGAGAAAACCTTGAGAATATTGAGGTTGACCAGATTCGGGGTCCCGAAGGTGTTAAATCTGCAACGGTAAAAATTGGTGATCTTGATGTAAATATTGCCGTTGTAAACGGAATCGGCAATGTTCGCCCAATAATAGAGGAAGTGCTCGCCGGCAAATCGAAATATCACTTCATCGAAGTGATGGCTTGCCCGGGCGGTTGCGTAAACGGAGGCGGGCAGCCGATACATCAGAACCTTGAAAATGTGATGAAAAGGGTGAAAGCCCTTTACGAGATAGATAAAAAGAGTGTTTCAAGGCGCTCGCATGAGAATGAATCTGTGCAGAAACTCTATAAGGAATTCCTTAAAGAGCCGGGAAGCCATGTCGCTCACGAGTTGTTACACACAACTTACAGCCACAGATAGGGAAATTACTTATTCCCTCGCTTTGAGCGAAGGTGGTTGTTAAATACCGTTAACAGCCACAGATAGGGGTGGGAACAGGTATTGGGCTGTGAAAAGATAAAAATTTAAGTTACATTATACGCTGAATTTTTGTTTTTTCGGAACTCCTTTTTAGGAGTCAAATGAGGACGATGCCTGCGATAGTTGATACTGTTGAGGATCTGGTCTGTTATCATTGCGGTGAACGATGTGAAGACGGATCGATCCGTAAAGAAGAAAAATATTTTTGTTGTGAAGGTTGTAAGTTGGTTTACGAGGTGCTCGAAGAGAACAACCTCTGCACCTATTACAACCTGAACGACACACCCGGTGCTGCTAAAAGAGAAAAAGTTGCCGGGAAACGGTATGATTATCTTGATGACCCCGAAATTTCTGAAAAGCTGATTGAATTTAAAAGCGATCAGCTTTTCAAACTTTCCTTTTTTATCCCTTCAATTCATTGTAGTTCCTGCATTTGGCTGCTCGAAAATCTGTATAAGATTGACGAACGAATTTTGAACTCACGGGTTGATTTCCCCGCAAAGAAAGTGTTCATAAAGGCTTCACCAACAATTAAGATAAGCGAAATTGTTGAAATTTTGGATTCAATCGGGTATGAACCAAGGCTGAGTTTGGATGAACTGGAGCAAAAGGATACCAAGTCGTTAAACAAGTCCCTTTATCTTAAATTGGGAGTTGCCGGTTTTGCCTTCGGAAATATAATGATGTTAAGTTTTCCGGATTACCTTTCAATTACCGATAGTGTTGAATCGTTCATGCCCTTTTTTAACATCGTTTCTGTTTTGCTTTCGTTGCCGGTGCTATTTTACAGCAGTTCGGGGTATTTTATTTCAGCATTCAAAGGGTTGAAAAAGAAATATATAAACATCGATTTTCCGCTTTCTTTGGGAATTGCGGCTTTATGGGGTCGGAGCATTTACGATATTTTCGTTCTGCACGAGCAAGGCTACATGGATTCGTTTGCCGGGTTGATTTTCTTCCTTTTAATAGGGAAAGTATTTCAGAATAAAACTTATGAATACTTCAACTTTGAACGCAATTACAAATCATATTTCCCAATTTCGATAACTCGTCGTGGAAAAAATGGGCACGAGGAAGTAATTCCGCTCTCCAAAATTAATGTTAAAGACAGAATTTTAATCCGGAACAACGAAATAATCCCTGCTGATTCCATTTTGATAAACGGAATCGGAAATATCGACTATTCTTTCGTGACCGGGGAATCACTCCCACAGGTTAAAGAGAAAGGCGAAAAAGTTTTTGCCGGAGGCAAGCAAACCGGCGGCGTGATTGAGTTAGAGATAATAAAGGAGGTCTCACAAAGTTATCTGACCCGGTTATGGAACGATTTCATTGTTTCTAAGGATCACGATAGTGGATTAATCAACTTTTCAAATGTTGTAAGTAAATATTTTACATTGGGCATTCTGGCGGTTGCACTGTTGGGTGTTTTACTCTGGTACCAAGCGGGGGTTGTGCAGGTTCTTTCAATCGTAACCGCTGTGTTAATTGTTGCCTGTCCGTGTGCTCTTGCACTTTCGGCACCTTTTGCTCTGGGTAACTCACTCAGAATTTTCGGCAGAAATCATTTCTATCTAAAGAGCGTTAAAGTGGTTGAGAACTTGAGCCATACAGACGCAATCATTTTTGACAAAACAGGTACCCTGACAGAGAACCAGGAAATTGACATACTTTTTGTACCGGAGGGAACTGCAGGCAACCTTAATCTTGTTGCAGATGGTAATTTTCACCCAAATTTAGGCAGAAAAATTGAAGATGGTTCCGCAAAAACCGTCAGAATTGGCGACCTTGCAAAGGCGACTTTTAAAAACTCGTTGCACCCTTTAAGCAAAGCTATTTACCGCTATCTCTCTGAATTTGAAGATTTGAAAGTAGATTCTTTCATGGAATATCCGGGAAAAGGGGGAGAAGCATTCATCACAGGAAGAAGTGTTTTATTCGGCTCACCTGCATTTGTGAAAGGCGAAAATGAGAAATCTGAGAATTTAGAGAAATCCGAAAATTCTGAGAAATTTGTGAAATTTGAGAATTTAGAGGTACCCGAAAATTCTGCAAGATCTGAGAAATCTGAGAAATCTGAGAAAAATGAGATAAACGCCACCACATCAGTAACAGGGAGCAAAGTATATCTTTCAGTGGATAACCAAATTATCGGTTATTTTAAAATTGAAAATAAATACCGAAAAGGGGTTCAGGCAATACTAAAAGAAGTTAAAAAGAAGAACGAGGTTTTTATTCTTTCCGGTGATAATGACAGTGAAAAAGAGAATCTTATTAAATTTGCAGATTCAAAAAATATTCGTTTTAATTGCACACCCGTCGAAAAGATGGAAATTATTGAAGAACTTCAGGCTTCGGGTAAAAAAGTTTTAATGGTCGGCGATGGTCTGAACGACGCAGCTGCACTGAGCAAAGCCGATGTTGGGGTTTCGCTTTCAGATGACCTGATGAATTTCACACCGGCAAGCGATTCTCTTTTGCATGGTGATTCACTTCAGCATTTGCCGAAATTTTTGGCACAAGCCCGTTCAACAATGACCGTAGTGCGCACCAGTTTTGTTATTTCCACAATTTATAATCTCATCGGGGTTTCAGTGGCTTTGGCGGGGTTACTTTCCCCACTTTTCGCTGCTATTCTTATGCCAATTAGTTCAATTTCAGTTGTTATATTTACAACTTTGGGAACAATATTTACTGCAAAGCATAACGGGCTTAAAATATGAGTGCAGTTTACATTTTAATCGGTGCAAGTTTGCTGGTTGCCGCCGGTTTTTTAATTGCTTTTCTGTGGGCGGTTAAATCGGGTCAAATGGATGATCGGGTTACACCGGCTTATAGGATTTTATTTGATGACGAACCTAAAAATTCAGAAAGTAACAATAATTCATCTTCTCAAACACATGATCAGGAGAAAAAGGAGCACAATTAATGCAAGTTGAAAGATTCAGTTACGACAATCGGATAGTCAAATACTTCGCACTTGCAACTGCCACATGGGGCATTGTTGGTATGCTTGTTGGGCTATTTATCGCCATCGAGTTGTTCGTTCCGGCATTAAGTTTAAATCTTCCATGGTTAACTTTCGGCAGGTTACGACCTCTTCACACGAACGCCGTTGTTTTTGCCTTTGTAGGTAATGGTATTTTTATGGGTGTGTACTACTCGCTTCAGCGATTGTTGAAAACGAGAATGTATAAAGATTTCTTAAGCTACACCCACTTCTGGGGCTGGCAGCTGATTATCCTGCTCGCTGCAATTACATTGCCGTTGGGTATGAACTCAAGCAAAGAATATGCTGAATTAGAGTGGCCTATTGACATACTTATCACCATTGTTTGGGTGATTTTCGGCGTTAACATGATCGGCACGATTATAAAACGGCGCGAAAAGCACATGTATGTGGCTATTTGGTTTTATATTGCCACTTTCGTTACAGTGGCGGTTCTTCACATTGTAAATTCGTTTGAAGTGCCGGTATCCTTTTTCAAGAGCTATTCTCTGTATGCCGGGGTGCAGGATGCTTTAGTTCAGTGGTGGTATGGGCATAATGCAGTTGCATTTTTCTTAACCACACCCTACCTTGGGTTGATGTATTATTTCATGCCAAAAGCGGCGGGCAGACCGGTTTACTCGTATCGACTTTCGATTATTCACTTCTGGTCACTTATTTTTATCTATATTTGGGCAGGGCCTCACCACCTCTTATACACCGCACTTCCTGACTGGGCACAGGCACTCGGAACTGCATTCTCAATTATGTTGATTGCTCCTTCGTGGGGTGGTATGCTCAACGGTTTATTAACCTTAAGGGGTGCTTGGGACAGGGTGCGCGACGAACCCGTTCTGAAATTCTTCTTAGTTGCCATAACTGCTTATGGTATGGCTACTTTCGAAGGACCCATGCTCTCACTTAAAAACCTGAGCGCTCTTGCACATTACACTGACTGGATAATTGCGCATGTCCACATTGGTGCCCTTGGCTGGAACGGGTTTTTAACTTTCGGTATTTTGTACTATTTGATTCCAAAATTGTGGAGAACTGAGTTATATTCGAAAAAACTTGCTACCTGGCATTTTTGGCTCGGTTTCCTCGGAATTGTTTTTTACGCAACCTCGATGTACTGGAGCGCACTAACTCAGGGTTTAATGTGGAAACAGTTCAATCCTCAGGGTATCCTTCAGTATCCAAACTTTTTGGAAACAACAATGCAAATTCTGCCTATGTATATGATTCGTGCTTTGGGCGGCACTTTCTATTTTGGCAGTCTTTTCCTGATGGTTTACAACTTGTATAAAACGGCAAAACAGGGTAGTTTCCTCGCTGAAGAAGCCGCTGAAGCAGCCCCGTTGGAGAAACTTACGGATAAATTCACACGCAAAAAAGCTCACTCCTGGTTGGAAAGCCGTCCGATTCAGTTCACGATACTTTCCACCATTGCTATTTTGATAGGCGGAATTGTTGAGTTCGTGCCTACTTTCCTGATTCAATCAAATGTGCCGACTATTGCTTCAGTTAAGCCTTACACTCCTTTAGAACTTGAAGGGAGAGATCTTTACATCCGTGAAGGCTGCAACAACTGCCACAGCCAGATGATAAGGCCCTTCCGGTCAGAAACAGAGCGCTATGGCGAGTACTCAAAAGCCGGTGAATTTGTTTACGATCATCCATTCCTGTGGGGTTCTAAGCGTACGGGGCCCGATCTTCACCGTGTGGGCGGGAAGTACCCGAACTCGTGGCACTATCATCACATGATCGAGCCGGTTAGAATGTCACCCGGCTCCATAATGCCGCCATATCCTTGGTTAGAAGAGAACGAGCTTGACCTTTCGCACACAAAGCAGAAAATCTCAACACTTCGCAGTATTGGAGTTCCATACCCCGAGGGTTACGAAGATCAGGCGCTTGCTGAACTGGAAAAGCAGGCAAAATCTATTTCACTTGATTTACAAAAAGCCGGCGTAGCTATTGATCACGATAAAGAACTGATTGCGCTGATCGCGTATCTGCAACGCTTGGGAACCGATATTAAAGTCGATCAACAAGTTAAGAAATAGGTAAACGATGCATAAAGATGTGTTGTCTTCAATTGAAGGCATAACAATTTTCCCAATAATCGGCTTAATATTTTTTGCAGTAATTTTTGGCTTGGTAATTTATTATGTGGTTAAGATGCCAAAAAAGAAAGCCGATGAAATGGGGAAAATTCCCTTGGATGATTAGAGATTAAGAGGAAAAAATGTACAACACAAAAAAAGAAAAAAACGGAAAATTTAGAGGTTTAACCACATTTTCGCCGTTAAAACTGTTGGTGGCAATTATTGTGATGGCAACACCCATTTTGGCACAAGGCGACGCCGGGTTTGATGCTGATGCCTATATACACAAAGGGTTTTTGATCTTTTTACTCTTTGTTATTGCAATGATACTAATCTTTCTTTTCGCTCAAAACACTACAGGTGAGCAGGAAAAGGCCTTTCTTCGGAGGTTTATTACCAAAGGCTCGAGTGCAAAATCTGAAGTTGACGAAGAAGAACTGCTACTGGATCATAATTATGACGGAATTAAAGAACTTGACAATGATCTGCCGCCGTGGTGGAAATACCTTTTCTACTTTACTATTGTTTTTGCGGTGGTGTATCTGATATATTACCAGGTTCTTGACGGGCCCTCACAATTGGATGAGTACAAAGAAGAATTAGCGCAGGCACAGGTTTCGGGTGCCGCCGGCGGTGCGCCTTCTATTACTGCGGAAAATGTGAAGTTGTTAACCGACCCTGCTGCGTTAGCGAAAGGTAAAGAAATTTTTGAAAGAAGTTGCGCTGCCTGTCATGGGAAGAATGGGGAGGGGATGGTTGGCCCCAACCTGACTGACGATTATTGGATCCATGGCGGTAAAATTGGTGACATCTTCAAAGTTATAACTGAAGGTGTTTTAGATAAAGGTATGCCTTCCTGGAAAGCTTTAATCAGCCCCGAAGAAATTGAAGAAATAGCCAGTTTTATAAAATCTATTCACGGAACAAATCCACCGAACGCAAAAGAACCGCAGGGTGAGTTGTTTAAAGATGACGCAGCTGCCGGTGGTGAAGGTAGTGCAAATACTGCAAAAAGTGACTCTGCTGCAGCGGGTGCGAAGGCTGATTCTGCCGCTAAAAAGTAGCTCTACTATAGGTTGTCCTGAATATTTTTTTCGCATGTAGGTGAGAAGGTTGATTCAGCGATTAGAAAGTAGCGGTAAATGCCGGTTCTGCTGTAGCCGGAGCAAATCGGCTTCAGTAGTAATCAAGTTGCTGTAAAGTCTGATTCTATGCCTGAGAATAAACCGAAAATAGCCGGAAAATAACCGGTAAGGCGCACGAACTGCCAAAAATAGCCACGATTTGAAAAATATTTATGACTAAGCTCGATTGATAAACAGTGTGATGAGAATACTATGACTAACGAAGAACTTTTAGATCAATCTTTCAGAGATTCGATCGGTACAGTTAAGAAGGATGGTAAAAGAAACTGGATTTACCCTAAGAAGCCGAAAGGATGGTACTACAACGCCAGAACACTTCTTAGCATATTTTTGCTGGCTTTTATGTTTGGGATGCCTTTCATAAAAGTACATGGTGAACCGTTGCTTTTATTTAATATTTTTGAGCGAAAATTCATCATCTTCGGGATGTTTTTCGGTCCTTACGATTTCCATATTTTTCTTCTGGCATTCGTTGCTCTTGTTGTGTTTGTTATTCTGTTCACTGCGATTTATGGGCGAATTTTTTGCGGATGGCTCTGCCCCCAGACTATTTTTATGGAAATGGTGTTCCGCAAAATCGAGTATTGGATCGAAGGTGATTTCAGAGACCAGCGGAAATTAGCCTCTTCACCCTGGAACAAAGAAAAAATTCTGAAGAAGGGAGCTAAATGGGCTATATTTCTCGGCATTTCATACCTGATTGCGCACACCGTGATGGCATACCTTGTCGGAATAGATGAGGTAAAAGAAATAGTTTCTTCCTCACCGGCTGAGCGCCCTGCGGGCTTTCTTGCTATGAATGCTTTCACCGGAATTTTCTTTTTCATTTTTGCATGGTTTCGCGAGCAGGCTTGCATTATGGTTTGCCCCTACGGCAGGCTTCAAGGGGTGCTTCTTGATGAAAACTCACTGGCTGTCACTTACGATTTTGTAAGAGGAGAACCGCGCGGCAGGCTTTCAAGACAAATTGAAGTGGATGAACCACCTAAAGGTGATTGTGTTGATTGCCACCTATGTGTGGATGTCTGCCCGACAGGGATTGACATCAGAAATGGCATCCAGATGGAGTGCGTTAACTGCACGGCATGCATGGACGCCTGTGACGAAGTTATGGTAAAGATCGATAAACCCAAAGGATTAATAAGGTTAGATTCTCTCACCGGAGTGAGAACCGGAAAAAGGTTCAGTTTTACAGCAAGGGTTTGGATTTACTCGGTTGTACTTTTTATTCTCGTTTCTATTGTTACGGTGTTGATGATTAACAGAACCGAT
The DNA here is from genome assembly GCA_008933765.1 of Ignavibacteriaceae bacterium. GTDB lineage: Bacteria > Bacteroidota > Ignavibacteria > Ignavibacteriales > Ignavibacteriaceae > UTCHB3. The sequence continues at coordinate 230,710 of WBUK01000002.1, forward strand.
TTGGATGTAAGCATTTTAAGAACTCCCGGAATGCTCTATCAGGATCAGCCTAATAACAAGATTAGTAACCTTTACAATTTCCATATTATTAACAAAACCTTTTACGACCAGAAAATCGAACTGAAAGTTAAAGGGTTACCGGCGGAAATTAAAATACTCGGCGGCAATTCAACAGTTAAACCACTCGAAGTGTATGAGGGGAGATTCATGCTTTTGGTAAACAAAAATGACCTGAAGGAATTGAACACTAAAATTCAAATTGCGGCTTATCAAAACGGCGAAGAAATTAAAACCGTTAATACTTCGTTTCTTGGCAAGTATGAGGAAAAATAATGAGTAAATTTCATTGGGGGCACGGAATTGCAATATTTCTTGTCCTCTTCACAATATTAACCATTTCTGTCGTGGTGTTTGCGTTTTCGCAAAAAGTTGATTTAGTTACTGACAACTACTACGAAAAAGAACTTAAATATGAAGATGAAATAGCAGGTTTGAAGCGGGGATTAGAGTACAAAGATTCACTGATTATCACTTTAGTTAAAAATGACTTAAAAATCAGCTATCCTTTTGCATTTTACGGGATAAAAGCATCGGGGAAAATTCATCTTTATAAACCGGACCGGCGAGTTTTAGATCAGGAAATTGCCGTGAATTATGACCAGGCAGGGAATCAAATTATTGATATGACAAATCAGGGTAGGGGTGTTTGGAAAGTTACTATCGATTTGAACGACGGTAAAGAAGACTATCTCTTTCAAAAAAGGATTTATTTAGAGTAGAAATGTTTCTTTTATCCGGTTTCGTGCTTGGTTTATTTGGTAGTCTCCATTGTATCGGGATGTGCGGGCCCATTGTGTTGGCTATAAGTGCCGGCAGAGCAAGTGCTGTTAAAATGGTTACTCAAAGGTCTTTTTATCACCTTGGAAGAGCTGTAACTTATGCGCTTCTTGGTGCCATTTTTGGCTTACTGGGAACGCACATAAAACTTACAGGAATGCAGCAGGGTGCAACTATCTTAATAGGTGCCCTTATTGTTGTTTGGATTATTTTGCCGAGATCGGTCAAAAATCGTTTGGGCAGGTTATCAATCGTGAGAAATTACAATGAACGGATAAAAGAGGTGCTTTCACGGGTTATCAGAAGAGGGGACTCCAAACCTTTTTTCGTTATTGGGTTGGTGAATGGTTTCCTTCCGTGTGGTTTGGTTTATGCAGGTTTAGCAGGGGCAGTAACATCAGGCTCTCCGTTTACGGGTGCTTTGTATATGTTTTTGTTCGGATTAGGCACAATCCCTGCGCTTTTTGCTTTTTCTTTCCTGCCGCAATTAAGAAAATATCTGCCTAAAATTAACTCCAGAAAACTGATACCTACACTGGCTTTTATGCTTGGGGTTATTTTTATTCTCCGCGGATTAAACCTCGGGATACCGTTTATCAGTCCAAAGTTTGACACTTCAAAGAGTATCGAGCATTACTCTCATCCTGGAATGCACTATTAACCGGCTATTAAGAAGCCTTCTTGTTGTTGTTGGCTTCTTTTAAGATGTTGGCTTTATGATGTTATCTTTAAGTTGTTTGCTTTATGATGTTGGCTTTAAGTTGCCGGATGTAAAGTTGTTGTCTCTGAAGATATTGGTTTGAAGTTGTATAATTACCCCAAGTCTCCTGTTACCCCGGCAAACCTTGTGTTATCTTGCTGGAAGTTAGTAACGGCATTTTGGTATCAAAATTTTGTGTATATTACTTAATTTTGATTCCGCCAATCTTAAAATTTTGAGACCATGAAACAAAAAACAATATTATGGGTGGACGATGAGATTGAACTTCTTCGTTCACATGTTATTTTCCTTACTGAAAAGGGATACAATGTTCTTACGGTAACCAACGGTATAGACGCACTTGAGACGATAGATGAATCTGAAGTCGATCTTGTTTTCTTAGATGAAATGATGCCGGGATTAGGCGGCTTGGAAGTGCTTGCTAAGATTAAAGATAAAAACCCGAACATTCCAGTGGTAATGGTTACGAAGAACGAAGAAGAATCGGTTATGGTTGATGCAATAGGGAGCAAAATAGATGACTACCTGACCAAACCGGTTAACCCAAGCCAGGTTCTGCTGGTTTGCAAGAAAATACTTGAAAAAAAGAAAATTTCAACCGAGTATGTTGCAAAAGATTACCTGCAAAATTTTAATCAAATTTCTTTCCTTTTAACGAACCAACCCGACCATCAGGATTGGATTGAAATCTATCTTAAACTTGTAAATTGGGATATTGAGTTAGACGCACACCCGGAAATCGGGCTTCGGCAAACCCTCAACGAGCAAAAGAAAGAATGCAACAAAGAGTTCAGTAGGTATATCGAAAAAAATTACAAAAACTGGGTGCACACTAAGAACAAAGTTGACCGGCCTGTGCTCTCAGTTGATATTGTTAACGATTTTGTTATTCCTGCCCTTAAAGAGGATGATACACCGGTCTTTTTCTTTGTTTTGGACTGTCTTCGTTACGACCAATGGATGGTGATGGAGAAGTTGTTACAGGATGACTTCAGAATAGATAAAACCTTTTATTACGGTATCTTACCCTCTGCTACTTCATATTCCAGAAACGCCCTATTTGCGGGGTTATACCCCTCTGAGATTGAGCAGTATTACCCCGACCTTTGGTACGGTAACGATGATGATGAATCATCAATGAACAAGTATGAAAAAGACCTTTTGTTGCACCAGTTAGAACGAAAAAAGGTTAAATTGCGCAATGATCTTAAATTCGTTAAAGTAATCGACCCGGAGTACGGCAGAAATTTTGAGCATAATGTTAAGTCTTTGAAAAACTCTCACTTTAATGCTATTGTAATCAATTTTCTGGATATGATTGCTCACGGGCGGTCAGATTCTGACCTGTTAAAAGAAATAGCGCCGGACGAACCGGCATATCGTTCATTGACCAACAGTTGGTTTTCGCACTCTTACCTGTTATCTACCTTCAAAGCAATTGCAGCCATGGGGAAAGCAAAAGTTTTCATAACAACGGACCACGGTAGCATTCGTGCATTAAGAGGCGCAAAAGTGCTTGGGGATAGAGAAGCTTCAACTAACCTGCGCTTTAAATATGGCAGAAATTTGAAGGTGGACGATAAGCACGCCGTATTTATTAAAGACCCCGCTGATTATAAACTCCCTCGGCGCGGTTATACTGTTAACTATATTATTGCTAAGGAAGACTACTATTTTGTCTATCCGACAGATTATCACAAATACCTGAGTTATTATAAAGATACATTTCAGCACGGCGGAATATCTTTGGAAGAGATGATTATTCCGGTGATTACGATGGAACCTAAATGATTTTTAAAGCGATCGGCACCTGGGTGGTTAATTCGGAGGACGAAATGAGAAAATTGGCGGAGTCTTTCGCCGGTTTTATCACTCCCGGAACGGTTATTGCTATGATTGGAAATCTTGGTGTGGGTAAAACTTTCTTTGTTAAAGCGTTTTGCAATGCTGTCGGTGCTGACACCACTTCAAGCCCTACCTTTGCAATTGTAAATTCATATCTCGGCAGTTATCCGATTTACCACTTCGATTTTTACAGAATTAAACAGGCCGATGAACTCAGAGATGTAGGAATTGAAGAGTACCTAGCCGACGAAAGTGCTGTATCATTTTTGGAGTGGGCGGATCTTTTTCCCGAAGTTTTGCCAAAAAAACGACTGAATATCCTTTTCAAAGAAATTGATGTATCTTCAAGAGAGGTTATTGTTGAACAACTCGGCTAAGTTGATTTTCATCATTAAAAATCGCTTCACTTTGGCAATTTCGAGAAGAGAGGTTATTGTTGAACAACTCAGGTAAACCGGTCTTAGCGATTGAAACTACCGGCTCTGTCTGTTCGGTTGCTTTGTATAAAAGCAGTTCTCACTATCTGAGTGTTTCTGTCAAAATGGATAAAGCTCATTCGAAAAAGATTCTCGGTTTAATTGATTCAGCTTTTCGCGATTACGGTATGACCCCAAGGGAGATTTCCGGAGTTTGTGTTTCTGAAGGTCCCGGTTCTTTTACCGGTTTAAGACTGGGTTTCGCAGCTGCAAAAGGAATCGCTTTCGGAGCTGGTGTTGGCATCTTAAAAGTTCCGACTTTCGAGGCGTTGGCTTACGAAATTTCCTCCTTTCAGCCAAACGGTTCAAAAAATTTGATTCTGACCAAAGCTGCTTTGGAGGAATCGTACATTTATGGTTTTGAAGTAGGCGGAGATTCAGATTCTCTTGGCTTCACAGAGACATTCCCTTTAAGTTTAACCGAAAATTCGAAAATTGAAAAAATAATCAACGAAGAGAGATACGATCGAATTTTTTCCAATATTAAATTAAATTTGCATTCAATCTCGGAAAAAACTTCTCCGGATGCCTTTTGGATTGCAAAATATGCAGAAAAAAAACTTAAATTTGCGTTTGACTCGAAAATAGATTTTGTAGATCCTTATTATTTTAAAAATTTTGTTGTAAAGGCAAAGTAAAATGCGTAAGCTACTTTTTATAGTTACTTCACTTGTTTTTGCTGCCTGTGGGCAGTTTAACGGGCCGAAAATTTATTCACCCGTAACAAAATATGATTTTGGTTCCGTTGAACAAGGCACTATGGTTAAGTATAAGTTCATCGTGATTAATAATGGTGATCAGGATTTAATTATCGATCGTGTTGTTTCATCATGTGGGTGCACAGTGGCACAACCGGAAGATTCTGTCTTAAAACCGGGGAAATCTACCCCTATTTCGGTTGAGTTTAACTCAACCGGCAGATCAGGTGAGCAGGTAAAAACCATTAGTGTCCTTTCTAATGATGAATCAAACCCTTTGTTCCAGTTCACATTATCAGGTAATGTAATCGAGCCGCCAAAAGATGAGTTAGCGGGACCCAAAATTAAATTTGAGCAATCTCAGTACGACTTTGGCATTATCAAAGAAGGTGTTTTGGTTGAACACACTTTCAAATTCACAAACATCGGTAAAAAAGACCTTGAAGTGCTGGATATCAGAACTTCGTGCGGCTGTACGGCAGCAACTCCGAACAAGAAATTGTTCAAACCGGGCGAAAGCGGTGAATTGAGCGTTACTTTTGACTCGAAAAATCGTTCCGGCAGAACCAGCAGAACTATCACTTTAATCTCTAACGATCCGATTGAAGAGTTCTACACTTTAACGATTTACGCCGAAATTACACAATAGAGACCCGATATGGCTTGGTTCAAAAGACAACGACAAAACATTACAACCGAAACTCCCCCAAAAGATAACCTACCGGACGGTCTGTGGGAAAAATGCCCGCAATGTGGTGAAATTATGCACAAAAAACAGGTTGAAACTAACTTGTGGACTTGCATTAAGTGCAACAATCACTTTAGAATCGGAAGTGCGGAATATTTCGCTATTTTGATTGATGAGGGCACTTTTAAAGAATACGACAAGAAAATGCGATCGGCTGATCCGTTAAAATTTGAGGATACAAAAAAATATACGCAGAGGATAGAGAACACGATAAAAGCTACGGGGCTGTTAGACGCTGTAAGAACAGGTACTGGAAAGCTTATGGGGCGGGATGTTGTTATCGGTTGTATGGATTTCAAATTTATTGGCGGTTCGATGGGTTCGGTGGTGGGCGAAAAGTTAGCCCGGGCTACACATCGTGCCTTAAAAGGAAAAATGCCCTTGATTATTATCAGTTCAAGCGGCGGAGCACGAATGATGGAAGGGGCGCTTTCACTTATGCAAATGGCAAAAACAAGTGCAAGACTTGCTCAACTGGCTGACGCTAAGATTCCCTTTATTTCTGTTTTAACCGACCCCACAACAGGCGGGACAACTGCCAGCTACGCTATGTTGGGAGATGTTATAATCGCCGAACCAAACGCTTTAATTGGATTTGCCGGGCCCCGTGTAATTAAACAAACAATAGGGAGAGACCTGCCCGAAGGCTTCCAAAGAGCCGAATTTGTGTTGGACCATGGCTTTGTGGACACTATTTCGCACAGAAAAGAGCTGAAACAAACTATTAGCAATTTTCTCGATTTTCTTCAAGTGAAGAAAGGATGAAAATTGTAACCAACCCGCGGGAGATGCAGAATATTTCCCGCTCTCTTATTGTTGGAGGAAAAACGATCGGTTTCGTTCCCACTATGGGCTACTTACATGCAGGGCATCTTTCGTTGGTCAAAGCTTCCCGTGCAGAAAACGATTTTACTGTTGTCTCAATTTTTGTTAATCCCACCCAGTTTGCTCCCAATGAAGATTTTTCCAAATACCCGCGGGATATGGAAAAAGATGAAAAACTGTTAGTTGAGGAAGGGGTTGATTACCTTTTTTACCCGAGTGCTACGGATATTTATCCCTCCGGGTTTGAAACTTATGTTGAACAGGAGAAGATAGCGCATACTTTTGAAGGCGAGTTTCGCCCCACACATTTCAGAGGTGTAACCACTATTGTTTCAATACTTTTTAACATAGTGCAACCTACAAAGGCATATTTCGGGCAGAAAGACGCTCAACAGTGCGCTGTTTTAAGCAGAATGGTAAAAGACCTGTGGTTCCCGGTGGAAATGGTAGTTTGTCCAATAGTTCGTGAGGAAGACGGTTTAGCACTAAGCTCCCGCAATGTTTATTTAAACAAAATGGAAAGGCAGGAAGCCCTTATCCTTTCGAAAACAATCGAGTTTGCAAAAAATTTAATCAGGGAAGGGGAGAGGGATACAAATACAATTTCAACCCTGGCAATGGAGAACCTAGAAAAACCTGTTTCAGCAAAACCCGACTATTTCTTGGTTGTTAAATATGATTCCTTTGAATCAGTTGAAAAACTTGAACCGGGGGAGAAATATTTCTTATTGGCTGCCTGTTCAATCGGGAAAACAAGACTGATCGATAACGCAATAATTACAGTTTAATAAAAAAGGGTTAATCTGTTTTGTTTTAACAAATTAACCCCTTTAGGTTATATTAATTTATATCTGTTTTTTAATTGTTACTTCCGTTACCAATTTATACCTGCTTTTTAATTGTTACTCCCGCTGCCAATTTATAGTTGCTTTAGTGATTGATAATCACCTGTAATAGCCTTTTAACCAACCAACTGCGAATTTGGTGACAAATTGGCTCGTTCAATATCTTTGAAATAGTTAACAGTACCCACTTTTAGTTCAACAGTTGCTGCATCATCACAAACAATAATTGCTTTTGGGTGAAGCTGCAGTGCACTGACTGTCCACATGTGGTTTACACCACCCTCTACAACATGATGAAGCGCTCTGGCTTTATTGTGCCCGGAGATTAGGATCATCACTTCGTTAGCGTTTAGCACAGTTTTTACACCGACTGTAAGAGCTGTTTTTGGCACTTTGTTTACATCGTTATCAAAAAACCGGGAGTTTGCAATAATGGTATCCTGAGTTAAAGTTTTAACCCGGGTTAAAGAACCAAAAGAAGACCCCGGTTCGTTAAAAGCGATATGCCCATCGGGACCAATTCCGCCCAGAAAAAGATTAATTCCGCCGGCTGCTTTTATTTTTTCTTCGTACAAGCGGCATTCTTCTTCCAAATTAGCTGCATTTCCGTTTAAAATATTTATGTTTTCTCTTTTAATGTCGATAAAATTGAAAAAATTATTAAACATAAAAGAGTGATAACTTTCCGGGTGGTCTTCCGGAATGCCAACATACTCATCCATGTTAAAAGTTATCACATTCTCGAACGAAACATACCCCTTTTTATGAAGTTCTATCAGATTTTTATACATTACAAGAGGGGATGAACCTGTTGGGAGCCCCAGAACAAATTTTTTCCCGGGAGTTGGGTTAAATTTTTTTATTTTTGAGGCAACAAAATTTGCAGCCCATTCCGAAACACTGTTAAAATCGGGTTGAATAATAATTCTCATTAATTCTCCATTGTTAATTATCTGTATCTAAACGGCACTCTTTCGCCAATCTTTTCAGCGAGCGTGAAAGCATATTGTTAATTATCTGTATCTAAACGGCACCCGTCAGGAATAACCGGTGGCACCATAACCACATCTTCCCTAAGAAGCGCAACCTTACCCGGAGGCATACCTTTTCTTTTTACCACATATTTTTTTTGCGTGTAAGCCACAGGCACTAATTTAGAATTTTTTGCCTTACTGTAAAATGCAGCAATTTGTGCGGTTTTTTTCAAAATTTCTTTAGGTGGTTTTTCTTTCCCACTAAACCTGAGAACGGTGTGCGAACCTGAGGAGCCGCGGGCGTGAAACCAGTAATCAGACTGTTTTGCAATTTTAAGCGTGAGGGTGTCGTTGCTTTCGCTGTCTTTCCCCACAAGCACCTCCCATTTTTCATCAATCGTAAATCTGCGCACACGGGAGTATTGCACGCTTCCTTTTTTCTCTCCCTGAGAAGCGGGAAGTGTAGCCTTTCCGAGTTCTTTAAGTTCGTCTCTCTCCATTTTTTCCAATGATTTTAATTGGGTTTCAAGTTCCGAAATTTTCTGTTTAGTAGCGTTAAGTGAAGAAGCGGCATTTTCAAACCGTAGTTTTTCTCCTCTTGCCTTTCTGAAATATCTTTCAATGTTTTCGTTCAGGGAAATGTCGCCTTTCAGATTTATAATCATTTCCTCTTCATCGTTGAAAATATCCATCAAAGCAACCTTTTCTGCCCCTTTTTGAATTTTGTCCCGGTTGATCATCAGTAAATTTGCAACTTTATCATAAAATTCTGATTTTTCTCCTGATTGCAACACTTGCTCTAAGTTTTCTGCTTTTTGCCTGTAGTGAGTAAGTTCTTTTTTTACGGAAGCAGTAAGTTTTTTTCTCAACTGAAGGTCGGCAGTTTCTTTTCCTACAGTGGCAACCAACCGCTCAAGACCTGTTAAAAGCGAATTAAATTGCTCAATCCTTTCCTCATCTTTCACAAACGATTCAGGCAATAACAACACCGGGAAGCCACCGGCAGCCTTAACAAGAAAAATTGAATTAAAAAGTACAGAGTGAATAATTTCTTCATATACTTTTTCTGCAGTGTTAGTTTGAAATTCCTGCCCGTTTTGCTCTGCTCCAAGTGCCGTAAGTTGATTGTTTCTCCCCGTGTTAGTTTGAAATTCCTGCCCTTTTTGTTCATCTGAAATTATGGCGTGTGGTGTGCTGCTGATTATCCGTTCTAAGACCTCTTTACCCAGAAAGGGAAGTTCTTTCTTCAGGTTTTTTGAACCGGTTATTTTCTCAGCAATTCTCTTTTCAAAAGAAGCATTTGGATCGATAAAATCCAAATCAGCTGAAAGAATGTGTGCAAGCGTAACTTCAGTTTTTCTTACGGACTCTTTTTCAATGAAATCTGCGCCTGCAAAAAAAATATTTGAATCGTTGCCCCTAAATACGATAAAAATCGAAGCATTTTCTAAAAGCAGTAAAATAACCCGTTCACCGAATGCTATTTTTATATCCGGCAATCTTTGAGGTAACTCGTCTTTGAAAAACCGTATTAGATTTTTGTTAGCAGGCTTAAAATATTTCTTTTTTATAAGATATGGTGCATTCGCCGCTGAAGAAAACTCGAGAATTATATTTTCTTCAGAATTAGCCTCCCTCCCAAAAGTTAAGTGAAAAAGATTTCTTTGCTGTGTATGAACAGAAATCAGAAATTTTCCTTTAATTTCCGGTGTTATTTCACGCAGAAACCTTGTTAAAAACAGCCAACTATTGTACATTTTTCTCAGGAAACAATTCAAAAAAAGGCTGCTCTGTGAAGAGCAGCCTTAAAAAGCATAAAATCTTAATGCTCGTGTTGTGCAATAACTCTACGCAACCATTTGATCATTACAAAAATCGCTAAAGCTGCAATTGAAGCTGCTACAAAGTTAATCATAAAGAAATAGACCTTGTTATCTATTCCGTTCCACAACCCTGAAATAACTCCGGAAAGTTTGTTTCCTATTGAGGTTGAAAGGAACCATCCCCCCATCATCAATGCGGTTAGCCTTTGTGGAGATACTTTCGAAACAAGGCTGAGACCCATCGGGCTGAGGCAAAGCTCACCAATTGTAATCACAAAATAAGTACCGACTAACCACCCGGCAGAGCCTTTTATCGCACCGTTTTCGGAGAATACAACTGCTAACATCATTACTATTGTTGAAATGGCAGTAATAAATAACCCCCAGCCAATTTTGCCGGCTGTTGAAGGTTCTTTCCCTTTGCGGCGTAAACTTGTAAAAAATGAGACAACAACCGGTGTTAATACAACGATCCAAAAAGGATTAATTGACTGGAAAATTTCGGTTGAAATTGTCAGATAAGGTTTGTCACCCGGGATATCTTTTTTCAGTTCAGGGCTCATATTCTTAAAATAAGCGCCTTCGCCATCGGTGAGAGAAGCACCGGAAATCTTGACAGTGTGTTCCTGTTTCTCTTTTGAATTGGTTTTATACTTAATTTCAGAATCAGTTTTACTAATAATTAAAGCTTTTGGTATTTCTGTGGTTTCTTCCCCGTTTTTAACAATCAGAACATCTTTATAATATTCTTCAGTTAAACCTAACGGTGAAGCTACACTTTCCACAAAAGTGGGGAGCTGGCGGTCGGTGTAATCGCGTGCCCAAACAGTTAAAGCTGCCCCATTTTGGTGAAAGATCGCCCAAAAAATTATTACAACGGTAAAAATTGAAAGAAGTGCAGCAATCGAATCTTTATCAGCTTTCGAGGCACGAAACCATAAACTAAAGTAAAAAATAACAATCGGAATACTTGCAAAAATAAAAGCATCAGTGGTAACCGAACCCAGAAGAGGTTTCCCAAAAAGTGCAGTTGGAACAAAATAGCCGATAACAGCTGCAATTGTAGCAGGCAGAAAAACCGAAAGAACAATGGTCATCATCGAGGCATCTTCAGCCTGTACAGGCTTTTTAACATCAGCTTCACGAACATGTTTCAAACCGGAGATAAACCAAAGTACACCGATCAGCATCCCGATACCTGCGCCGGCAAAAGCAAAGCCCCACCCAAATTCGTTCCGTAGGTATGCAGCAACAAAGTTACATACGAATGCGCCGATATTTATTCCCATGTAAAAAATGTTGTACCCTGTATCCTTTAGTTTCTTGAACTTTTCATCGGCATAAAGGTTTCCGACTAAAGTGGAAATATTCGGTTTAAAGAAACCATTACCGAAGATTATCAGGAAAAGTGCGGGCCACAGGTATGTATCACCGGGTATGGCAAGCCCGAAATAACCGAGCGCCATTAAGAGACCCCCGATAATTATAGATTTAATGTATCCAAGCACTCTATCAGCGAGCAAACCGCCAAGAAACGGAGTTAAGTAAACCAACGCTATATAAGTTCCGTAAACATCGGAGGCTTTCTCATTTGAATATCCAAGACCAAGAGGGGCAAAGTCTGTCATATAAAGGAGAAATATCCCCAGCATGAGGTAGTAACCAAATCGTTCCCACATCTCGGTGAAGAAAAGCACAGGCAAGCCGGAAGGGTGTTCTTTGAACATATTATTCCTTATCTATTTATCAGGTAATGAAATTATTAATTTTTGAGCCAAAGATAATGCAAGAATTGCTAACTCGCAAGTTACGAAACTATTCGAATTTCTTTAATTCATTTTTTTGTGATAAATTTCTTTTTTAAATGAAAATTTTCCCCGATTTTATTCTGAATGAAAAAGACTAAAAAGATTACAATACTTCTAAGAACCGCCTACATAGTTTTAGGTTTCTTCATTACTCTTTTTGCAATTGATAAAATTATTATGCCTTACTATGTGTCAGGTGATGAGGTGAAGGTGCCAAATGTTGTGGGGTTGGACCAAAATCGCGCCGGCGAACTCTTTGATTCTGTTGGTTTAGACTATACTATTAAGGGAATGCTTGAAGTGGATGACCCCTCGAAAGACGGTAAAATTTTGCAGCAAAAACCTTCAAACGGAAAAATTGTTAAAGCCGGGCGGGTTATACTTCTGTGGGTGGGGACATATAAGGGGGAAGCAAATTTTTCGGATAAACCACTCGTCGAAGTGCCTGACCTGATTGGCAGAATCTACTCGGAAGCTGAGCAGATTTTAATGGCTTCTAATTTAAAAATTGTGCTGATTAATAAAGTTGCTGAACCAGACCCTGAGGCACCTATTCTTGAACAAAGCCGACCTCCGGGGACAAAGGTGCCCGAAGGTTCTTTTATTTGGGTAAGGCTGGATATGCCGGGCGGTGAAATTGTTGATACGGTTAAATATTCAATTGAAAAAAATGATGACGAGGAGAAACAGACCACGGAAACCGAAACAATAACTATGCCGGGTTTAATTGGGATGGTGAAAGCTGTTGCAATTCAGAAACTGAACGATCTTGGGTTAGTTCCGGGAAATATTACTGAAAAAGTTTCACCAAATCACATGCCCGGTACCGTAATTTCTCAAAGTATAAGCGCCGGTATTAAGGTTCGTAAAGGTGAAGTGGTTAACTTAGAAGTTTCTGTCTCTTCTCCGGATGACGAAGAGGTTATCCCGGAATAGTGAGATGGGGGAATATTTAAATATCCGAAAAAAGATAAGATACTGTTAGGGGTTAATTCAGTTACATTTGAAATTTTTATTATTGCCCATTGGTAATTATTGAACAATGCTATTTGTTAAATAATTATTGAGTATTCATAATTGTTGAACACTACTTACTGTTGCAAATAAGAAAAGAAAATTATTTTGTTATGAAAAAAATTTTGGCTCCGTCAATTCTTTCTGCTGACTTTGGGAATTTGTCGGATCAGATTAAACTTGTTCAGAATGCCGGTGCGGGCTTTATTCATTGCGATATAATGGATGGCAGGTTCGTACCAAACATAACTTTCGGCAGCTTAATCGTTGAGGCTGCAAAAAAATCGACGACACTTCCGCTCGATGTGCACCTGATGATTGTGGAGCCACACCTTCATTTGGATAGTTTTCTTAAAGCCGGTGCCGATATCCTTACGGTTCAATTCGAAGCGGTTACTCATTTGGATCGGGTGATTAATCAAATAAAAGAGGGGGGAGCGAAAGCCGGTGTTGCCATAAACCCCGGCACCCCGGTTGATTTGCTTTCTGAGGTTTTGGAAATCATCGATCTGGTGCTGGTTATGTCAGTTAATCCGGGATTTGGCGGGCAAAAATTCATTCCCAATGCAGTAAAAAAGATTGAAAAACTTGCAGAATTAAGGGACGAAATGGGTCTGAACTTTATGATTGAGGTTGATGGCGGCATCAATCTTCAAACTGCCCCAATTGTTGCAGCCGCAGGGGCAGATGTGCTGGTTGCTGGCTCTGCCGTCTATAATTCTGCTAATGTTACGGAAACTATTAAGAACTTTCTTAAAATTATTAATCACAGAGGTTGAACTTGAAACTTGCTCTTATCGGCGGTGAGATAATCACCCCTTTCAGAATTGTTAAAAATGGTACAGTAGTAATTCAGGACGGTACGATTCTCGATATTGGTAAAGCTGCTGATGTTAAAATTCCGGATGAATGTGAGGTTATCGATATCAGCGGCAATAAAGTTGTGCCGGGATTTGTTGACCTTTTAGTTCACGGTGGCGGGGGACGGGGGTTTTCGGATGAAGACCCTGAAAGTATTAAAATTGTTGCTGATTATTTCTTAAGGCACGGCTCTACAACTGTGCTTGCATCGCTGTTTGCAAAACCAAAGGAACAACTGCTTGCCGACTTAAGAAGAATTGCTGATTACATTGTTGCTAACCCCGATTCTAATGTGATTGGGATTCACATGGAAGGTCCATATCTGAATCCTGTGTTAAAAGGGGCGATGAATGAAGGTTACCTCTGGAAACCCACCGTTGAGTCTTGGGATGAAATGTGGGAAGCTTCAAGGGGGTTGATTAAAATAATGACCATAGCACCGGAATTAGACGGAGCCTTGCAGGTTATGAGGGCTGCAGCGCTTAAAGGGGTTGTGCTTTCAATAGGGCACTCAACCGCCAATTATGAACAAATTGAGCTGGCTATCGATCATGGTGCTGCACATGTTACACACATGTTCAACGCAATGCTGCCGTTGCACCACCGTAACCCGGGAGTTGTTCTGGGAGCACTGCTTCGTGATGAGTTAAAGATTGAATTAATTGCGGATACACTTCATGTCCATCCTGCTGTGATGGAGTTATTGCTTAAACTTAAAGGCGCAAGCAGTATAATTTTAATTACAGATTCTATCAGGGCAGGCGGTATGCACGAAGGTGAATATGAATTTGCTGACCAGAAAATTTATATGAAAGGAAGTAAAGCCTTTTTACCCGATGGCACTTTGGCAGGCAGCACGCTTACACTGAACCGTGCAATTAAAAATATGATCAAAAAAGCAAACGCAAAGGTTACGGAATCGGTTAGAATGGCTTCGCTCAACGGCGCTAAAGTTCTGAACATTGAGGACAGAAAAGGTATTCTTGCGGTCGGGAAAGACGCCGATATCGTGGTTATGAACGACGATTTTGAGGTTGAAATGACCATCAAAATGGGAGAAATCAAATACAAAAAATCACTCGGATAAAATTTCCTGTTCACGGCACTTCATTAAAATAAATTACTAAATTGAACAAAAAAATTCGAATTGCCGGCATAATTAATGTAACGCCTGATTCATTTTCCGACGGTGGAAAGTACTTTTCCCAAACCGATGCTATAAACGGATCGTTAGAAATGTTGAAAATGGGGGTGGATATCGTTGATATTGGCGGTGAATCAACCCGTCCCGGTTCCAATCCGATTAGCGAAGAAGAGGAAATTAACAGAACCATTCCGGTAATTTCGGGTGTTTTAGCAGCACAACCTGATGCGCTTATTTCTATTGACACTAATAAAAGTTCGGTAGCATGGGCAGCAACGAAGGCAGGGGCACGAATGATTAACGATATCAGTGGCGGCACTTTTGACCCCGATATTTACCGTGTTGCTGCTGAGTGGAATGTTCCCTATATTTTAATGCACACTTCGGGTAAACCCGCTGTTATGCAGCAGTTAACCGATTATTCTGATGTGGTAGATGAAGTGTTGGAGTGGCTGCTTAACCGGGCAGAAGCTGCTGTTTCGGAGGGCGTTAATGAGATAATTATTGACCCCGGAATCGGCTTTGGTAAAACTGCAGAACAAAATATGGAGATAATTAACAGAATTGATGAATTTTCCGGGCATGGGTTTAAGGTTATGATCGGGCTTTCAAGAAAATCATTTCTGGGAAAGTTATTTGGATATGAGATGCCGGTACGCGAATATCCGAGTGCTGTTTTAGAATTTTTCACTGCACTTAAAGGCGTGGATTATATAAGAACACACAACACCGCCAATGCTGTAATTTACCGGGAAATCTTAGAGAAATTGAATGTTTGAACTCTTTAAAATAGGCTTTATAGCGGTAACTTTTCTCGATCTTGTCGATATTTTTATCGTTGCAGTTATTACTTTCTATATAATAAAACTGCTAAAAGGGACTGTAGCCAGCCAGATCTTCTATGGGCTGATAGCGATTATCTTGCTTTCCGTTATAGCTCAAGCCATAAATCTTAAAGCATTGAGCATGATCTTAAAGGCGGTTGGTGAAATATGGCTGCTGGCGTTTATTATTCTTTTCCAGCCGGAAATCAGGCGTTTTCTTGCTTCATTCATCAGCAACCCAATTTTCAGGATGTTTATGAAGCACAAAGGCAACCCGGGGTTAGTTGAGGTGCTTACAAACGCAACTTTGGCGCTTTCCGCTGCCGGGCATGGTGCCCTAATTATTGTTGAACGAAATTACGATTTGAGACAGTTGATTGAAAGCGGAACAAGCGTTGATGCTAAAGTTACCTCAATGATGTTAAGGTCAATTTTCGTTCCCGGTTCACCGCTGCATGATGGTGCTGTTGTAATACGGGATGATAGAATTGTTGCCGCACGGTGCTCTATTCCGTTTTCAAAAGAAGAGCATTTCAACACGGAAGAAACCGGTATGAGGCACCGGGCAGCTATGACTCATTCTTCCGAGTACGATTCAATTGTGATTGTTGTATCGGAAGAAACACGCATTATTTCAGTAGCAGAAAAGGGAAAGTTAACAAGAGGATTAACAAGAGAATCACTGACAAGTTATCTGACCCGTGCTTTAGTGAAAGATGACTCTAAAGATAAAACCCCTTTTCTTAAAAGAATTTTGAGAGATTCGTAAGAAAAACCGTATATTACGGCGTTTTCTCTTAAATTTGTATAACTGATCGTTAAACCTTTTGGAGGTTATCATTATGAAACTTAGATATTTTGGTCATTCAGCCTTCCAAATTACAACTAATCAAGGAATCAAAATTCTGATCGATCCTTTTCTGACCGATAACGCTCTTTCACCCGTTAAAGGTTCGGAGGTTGAGGCTGATTATATTATTCTCACCCATGCACACGGCGACCATGTTGGTGATACAGTGGAAATTGCATCGAGATGTGGTGCAACCGTAATTTGTAACTTCGAGTTAGGGAATATCCTGGCGGAAGAAGGGCTTAAAGTTCACCAAATGCAGATTGGCGGTGCCTACAACTTCGAGTTTGGCAGGGTTAAACTGACTATTGCTCATCACGGTTCATCCTATCCTGACGGCAGATACGGCGGCGAACCTGCCGGTGTAATCCTTAATATTGAAGAAGTTACATTGTATCACTCCGGTGATACGGGGTTATTCTATGATATGAAACTGATTGGTGAAATGAACAAAATTGACTATTTAATGATACCAATTGGTGATAACTTTACGATGGGAATTGATGACGCAATAGTGGCAGTGGGCTTTATAAACCCAAAAGTTACCATCCCGATACATTTCAATACTTTTCCGGTAATAGAGAACGACCCGCAAGAGTTTAAACGCAAGTTAGAATCTGTGAATAAACAGTGCAGGGTACTTTATTACGGTGAAGAGATAACAATTTAAATTTATTTGATCCGGAGTACTCTCTTAATATGCGCGGAAAAGTAATATCCGTAGCGAATCAGAAAGGCGGTGTTGGGAAGACCACCACTGCAATCAACCTTTCGGCATCGTTGGCGGTTGCAGAAAAAAAAATACTTGTTATTGATATTGACCCACAGGGTAATTCTTCCTCGGGTTTAAGTTTTCAAAACTCGCAACCCTCTGTTTACGATCTTCTTATCGGCGATGCTAAACTTCCGGAAACTATAGTTAAAGATGTGGTGCCTTATCTCGATCTTATCCCCGCAACCATCGATCTTGTCGGTGCTGAAGTTGAATTATTAGAAATGGAAGATCGTGAGTACATCCTAAAGGAAAGAATTGAAAAAGCGAGGTCGCAGTACGATTATATTTTCATTGATTGCCCGCCCACCCTTGGAATTTTAACTCTGAATGCTTTAACAGCCAGCGATTCAGTTTTAATACCTGTTCAATGCGAATATTTTGCACTTGAGGGGCTGGGGCAATTACTGAAGACAATTAAACTGGTTAAGGATCGATTCAACAAAAACCTCTCGATTGAAGGCGTAATTTTAACGATGTACGATGCAAGGCTGAAGCTTTCTGAGCAGGTGGCTGAAGAAGTGAGAAAATATTTTGAAGACAAAGTTTTTTCCACTAAAATTCACAGAAATGTGCGGGTTTCCGAAGCCCCAAGCCACGGAAAACCTGTCTTAATGTACGATGCCCTTTCAATGGGCGCAAAAAACTATTTAGAACTTGCTCAGGAATTTCTCGGAAGGAATAAAAAGAAATAATGGCAAAAGGAAAAACCGGCCTCGGCAGAGGGTTGGAAGCCTTAATGGGCACTAATTTTACGCCTGAGAACGAAGCCCCCGCTAAACAGAAAGAAGCTGAGCCTACGGTCGGCTCAATTACAAAACTTTCGGTTCTGAACATAAAACCTAACCCGTTTCAGCCGAGAAGCAACTTTGACAGAGAGTCATTGGAAGAGTTGAAAAGATCGATTCTTACCAACGGGTTAATTCAACCGGTAACTGTTCGAAGTGTCGGCGAAGGGCAGTACGAATTAGTCTCGGGCGAAAGACGGCTGCGCGCTTTCCGTGAACTTGGCTTCCCCGAAATTCCGGCTTACATAATGGAGGTTTCTTCCGACGAAATTATGTTAGCGATGGCGCTGATCGAAAATATCCAACGGGAGCGCCTTAACCCGATTGAAGAAGCTTTGGCTTACAAAAGACTGATGGAAGAATGTGAACTTACACAGGAAGAAATTGCAGAAAGAGTAGGGAAGAACAGGTCAACTATTGCAAATTCAGTAAGACTTCTTAAGTTAACCGATAAAATTAAACAGGCTCTGATTGATAATGAAATCACTGTCGGTCATGCCCGGGCACTTATTAATCTTCCGACGGAAACACTTCAAATACAGGCATTCGAGAAGATTATTCGCGATGGGCTTTCAGTCAGAAGAGTTGAAGATCTTGTTAAAAAGCTTTCTAAGTCTTCTTCCGGAAGCAAAACGGTTAAACAAACCGAGAAAACCAGGCAAAAACCAAACGCAGTTTTGGGTTCAATTGAGGATTATTTGCGAAGAGTGCTTGCCACAAAAGTTATCTGTTCGCAAAAAAATGACGGTACGGGTGAATTAATTATACAATTTTATTCCAACGAGGAGTTGGAAAGACTTATTGAACTTTTTGAACTCATTGAAAAAAATAACTCTTAAAGTATTTCTTTTTTTCTTTTTATCGGCTCCTTTCCTTTTAGGGCAGGAACCACAGACGGATTCAACCGCCACTTCGCTACCAAAAATGCCGGAAAAGGGGGAAAGCAGCGGCATTGTGATGGATACTTTACCGGTTATTCAAGGTTATGTTCCGACAAAAGACCCGACAACTGCACTGATTAGAAGTGCTGTGCTCCCGGGATGGGGGCAATATTATAACGAATCTTACTGGAAAATTCCCATTGTGTGGGGCATTATTGGATGGTGCGCTTACAACTATGTTGTGAACAACAATAACTACAGCGACTACCGTGATTTGTATATTAAAAGCGATTTTAACATCGAAAGCTATCGTCGTTTGAGAGATTATTATCGCGACCAACGAGACCTTTTCGTAATCTATTTTGGGATAACATACTTAGCCAACCTGCTCGACGCCTATGTTGACGCAAACCTATTCGATTTTGATGTTTCTGAGGATGCGTTCACACACAGCCCTATGCTGAATATTCGTTTTAAATTTTAACCAAAAAATTTCTTTTTTTCCATTTGCTTTTTCTTCCTCGGTTTTAGGAAAAATTTCTTTAGGGGTTCTTGCAGACCTCTCTTCAAAAGTTTCTATTACAGATATTTAATCAAAGAGTTTGTTAACGGGTTTTCCTAAAATAGTTTTCAGAAAAATTTGACTCTTCGGAGTTCTATAAGAAAGCTCCTTTACAAGTTCTCCTCTGCATATTTAAGAACCATGCCGTACCGCAAACCGGTGGTTGAAACAAAAGCCCCGTTCAGGTTAAGTACCTCCAAAACAGTTTTTAGAATTGCTGAACCACCGCCCATTAAATCTTCTCTTCCCGCAACGATTTTTCCGTATTTAGAATATTGACCGAACGGCAAATTTATAAACTGCTGCAGTAGTTTTTCTATCATTTCTATTGATAAAAACTCTTTATGTATCGCCTTGGCGTCGTATTTTACTAAACCTTTTGCCATGGAAATAAGTGTGGTTGGGGTTCCTGCTATAGCGACAGCAGCTTCGGGGAAAACGGAAATTGCCTTCAAATCACTGAAAATATCCCGCGTATGACTGTAAATTTCGGATAAATTATCACTGGATAAATGCTCCTTACCCACAAAGTTCTCCCTGATTGTAACAACGCCCGTAGGAAAACTTTTTTTGAAAATCAGATTGTTATCTTTTTTGCATGTAACTTCCGTGCTTCCGCCGCCGATATCTATAACCGCCAGCAGATGTGATCGGTTAAAATCAGCGGTTGCGCCTAAAAACGAAAGTTCAGCTTCTTCTTCGCCGGTTAGGACTTTAATTTCAATTCCAGTTGCATTTTTCACTTTTTCAATCACTTTTTTCGCATTTTCGGCAATTCTGAACACATTTGTGCCACCGGCAATAATTTTTTCGGCACCGAATTCTGCAGCCGCAGCGCGGTATTTTGAATAAATATCAATAAGCGCCGAAATTTTTTCTTCCCTGATTAATTTTGTAGTAAATACCCCTTCGCCGGCTCTTGGCATATTATGAAATTCTTTAATAATTTGCACTTCACCGTTCTTTTGAACATCGGCGATCAGCATTAGCAATGTGTTTGTTCCTGAGTCTATTGCAGCAATTCTCATCAATTTTTCTTATTTTGTGTAGGTATAATATCTAAATTATTACAGATATGCAATTTATTAACTTTTCCTGAAGTAATAGATTACTAAATTTCTCTAAATGAAGATAAAAGAAAAAGAACTTGAATCTCTCGTAAACGAATTAAAAGACCTTGCCTTTCAACTCGGTGCAACTGTCAGGTTTGAAAAGGGTGATTTTAAAGGGGGATATTGCATTTTAAAAGACTCGAAAGTGGTCGTTATAAATAAGAAAGAAACGGAGCAAAGGAGAGCAAATATTCTGGCTTCAGCATTAAAAGAACTTGGCGTCGATTCTATTTATGTTGCACCCAAAATCAGAGAATTTATCGATTCAATGGCGGAAATTAAATGAAAATAGCGGTTGTTCATGGTGCTAACCTGAATCTTTTGGGCGAAAGAGACCCCGAAAAGTACGGCAAATACGATATTGAAACGATTAACAACTCATTACAAGAAGAATTTCCTGATATAGAATTTACCTTTTTCCAAAGTAATTCTGAAGGAAAAATTGTTGATTTTCTGCAAAGTATCCGTTCTTCGGGATATCATTTAGTGATAAACCCGGGTGGATATGCACACACATCAGTGGTGATACGGGATGCTTTGGAACTGTTTAGCGGCATAAAGGTTGAAGTTCATCTTTCTCATCTTGCGTTGCGCGAGAGTTTCAGGCAGAACCTGATAACGGCAACTGCTTGTGACGGCTACATTTCCGGTTTTAAAGCCGAGGGTTATCTTGCAGCAGTCTATTTAATCCGAAGAATCGAAGGAACGAAAAGGCATGATCAAAGCATTAATATTTGATCTTGATAACACCCTCGTAGATTTTATGAAAATGAAGCGCCTTTCAATAGATGCGGCGCTTACGGCAATGATTGATGCAGGCTTACAGATGGATTTTAATGAAGCCTCCGCCGCAATCGACGAGATTTACAAAGAACAAGGGTTGGAGTACCAACAGGTTTTTGATCATTTTCTGACGAATGTAGTCGGAAAAGTTGATTTGAAAATTTTAAGTTCAGGAATTGTCGCTTACAGAAAAGCCAGAGAGGCAAATCTGATACCGTACCCTCATGTGTACTCTACACTTACCCGGCTACTTAAAATGGGGCTTAAATTAGGGATACTTTCCGATGCGCCGGGAAAAGAAGCGTGGTTGAGGCTTGCTTACCTCAATTTTCATCATATTTTTGATGAAGTGGTAACTTTTGAGGATACAGGCGAAAGAAAACCAAGCCCGGTTCCGTTCCGCGCTATTCTCAAAAAACTTGGGGTACAGCCGGATGAAGCACTTATGATAGGGGACTGGGCTGAAAGAGATATTGTAGGTGCCTCTAATCTTGGAATTAAAACGGCTTTTGCTAAATACGGCGATACATTCGAAACTGTTGTTCACAACGCAGATTACGAACTGAACGATTTTTCGGAAATAATCGACATTATCTTGAAAGAAAACGGTTAACTAACGGTTGGCTCTTTGAGGAGTCTGACTAATTTCATAAATTTACAGTCTAAATTTTTGCGGTTCTGATGAAAGATTTTAACATCAAGAAACTATACTACTCAATCAGTGAAGTAAGCAAGATCACCGATGTCGAGCAATATGTGCTCAGATTCTGGGAAAATGTTTTTGAACAACTTAAACCGCAGAAAAACAGGGCGGGCAACAGAATCTATACCAATAAAGAGATTGAATTGATTCTTTTTATAAAAGGATTGTTGCGCGACCAAAAATATACGATTGAAGGAGCCAAAAAGGTTTTAGGTGAGCAATTCAGAGGAAAACTTCCACTATCGGATGACCAAGCGAGAGAGAATTTCACAAATGAAGATGAATATTTTTCGGATGATAATTCTTCTCAGGAAACAGACCCTGAAGCAGAGATACCTGAAGAGAAATCTGAACTTTACCGTGATCTGATAGAGATAAAAACATTTTTGGAACTTTTAAAAAATAAACTTTAAGATCGGAACGTGGCGCAGCCCGGTAGCGCACTACTTTGGGGTAGTAGGGGTCGCGGGTTCAAATCCCGCCGTTCCGACCATTATCTTCCCCCCAAGCAATTTACCTTTTATTCAGACAAACAGTTTAATAAATTTGTTGTTTCTAACTCGCTGTTTGATAAATCTTTCTGTTAATCAAACTATTTGTTTCTCAGGTAATTAGGAGTTTTATGAGGTATCTACGGTTTTTATCACTTATTTTCATTTTTTTAACCATAATACTGCCGGCAATAAGCCGGGCACAAAATGTGGTTTTTGTGAAATATGATAAAAGCGTTGCCCCTTTGGTTGCAAAAAGCCGTTTACAATCAACCCTCGAGCGGTTAAGCCGTACAGAGTCTTCTTTCTCAATGGACCAGGTAAAAATTGTTCCCTTTGCAAAAGGGCTTGGTGAGACAATCCCTGAGTTAGAGGGAATTATGGCAATAAAAACAGGGAAACCTGAAACTGCAAGTTTTCTGCTTGGTTCATTACAACGGGAGGAAAACATTGAGTATGTCCAAATCGGCGCACGCTACCAAACCGATAATGTGCCGAATGACAGCCTTGTTTCAACACAATGGGCTTTAAGTAAAATTGGTGCTTTTGAAGCATGGAAAATAACTGAAGGCAGCGATACCGTCTTAGTTGCAATTATTGACACAGGAATAGATTACCTCCACCCCGATCTTACAAATAAAATTTACAAAAACCCCGGCGAAACCGGGTTTGATGAATTTGGAAGGGATAAACGATTCAACGGTATTGATGACGACAATAATGGATTTATTGACGACTACCAAGGGTGGGATTTTACCGACAGAACCGGCTTTCCCTTCGACACAACGGGAGGTGATTATTTAGACTGGGATAACGACCCGATGGATCAGAATCTCTTCTCTCACGGTACTGCCGTTGCTGGGATTATTGCAGCTGAAACCAACAACGGAATGGGTGTTGCGGGTGTGGCACCGGGTATCAAAGTTCTTAACCTTCGTGCTTTTGACCCGCAAGGGTATGGGGAAGAGGATGATGTTGCCGCTGCAATTCTTTACTCAGTCAAAATGGGTGCAAAAGTAATCAACATGAGTTTTGGCGATAATTCTTACTCGCATGTGCTCCGGGATGTAGTGAGATATGCCTATTCAAAAAATATTGTGATGGTGGCAAGCTCGGGCAATTCAAACTCGTCGAATCCACATTATCCTTCCGGGTATTCTGAGGTTATTTCTGTCGGTAATACCACCCAGGAAGATTATGTGGCAGGCACATCCAATTACGGCTCAACTTTGGATATGGTTGCACCGGGAACATTAATTAAAACCACAACAAGAAACTGGACATATTCAGATTTTAGCGGCACTTCGGCTGCTGCACCTTTTGTTTCGGCTGCAGCTGCGTTAATCCTTTCAAAACAAGGGTTTACAAACGATGAAGTGAGACAGATTCTCAAATCAACTGCTGACGATATCGGAAACCCCGGTTGGGATTTAAGGTCGGGTGCCGGGCGACTGAATTTGGAAAGAGCGCTTAAAGTGTTGGCTCCTTCGGTGGTTAAATTTAACTCACCGAAACAGGATTTCTCAACCGATAAAGACACTCTGAAAATTAACGCAACTATTCTTTCGGCTTATTTTCAGTCATTTTCTTTAGAATACGGGAAAGGGCTTAATCCTACAGCGTGGACCTCTTTGCTTACCGATGTTAAAAATCAAGTATCCGAAAGTGAAATTTACCAACTTTCGTTAATTTCTTTGCCTGACACGGTTTACACACTGCGTCTCATCGTTAAACAGACTAACTCTTTCGTTTCTGAAGAAAGGGTAAATTTCAGAATTAAAAGAGCAGCTACTCAGGGTGAGCTTATCTCGCTTATTCCGGCTTATTATGGAGATAAACCGACCTTTCTGGCTGCGTTCTATACAAAAGACCCTGCAGTAGTGCGAATGCACTACAAAAAAAGCTATGAAGATAGTTATAAATATGTAACACTTGATGGGTTTTCAACCAACAACGGCTTTGTTAAGCAATTACACTACGGTTTCGTTCCAAAATCACAGATGTCGCCTTCGGAAACTTATTTCATTTATTTTGAAATAATAAACGAAAGCGGTTTTTCCAACCCTGTATTTGATTCTTTAGGAGTGCCTTTTACAATAAACAGTGGTGATTTGTTCAGAACATGGGAGAAGAAAGAAAAACCTTACACACTACCGGCAGGTTACATTTTTGATAAAACTATAACTTTGCCCGGAAACAATAAGGGAGTTCTCTTAAGAGAAGTGATGACAGCTAAAGAAATGGATATTTTCCGCTTTGAAAATAACAGCTTCACCAAACTTTCCGGTGATACACTGAGTAATAAAATCCCTAAAGATTATGGCGATTTTAATAACGACGGTGTTAATGAATTGCTTTCACTTTGGGGTTATTCGGCTCATTTTCTGAAGCAAACTAACGGTGAAAAAACTTTCTCACTTGTTACTTCCGCTGACACTTCTTTTTTCTGGCCCATCGGCGTTTTTGACCTCGACCGGGATGGGAAAAATGAACTTCTCGCGATTAAAAATGACACAACAATTGTGATTTATGGAATAAATAACGATCTTTCACTCACTTACAAATCACAATTCACTAACCCATCGGGCCCCGGTTTTGGGGGTAACATTTTTAACGCTCCGTTCGTCGTAGTTAAGGATATTGACAATGACGGCAAAAATGAAATCGTTTTCACCGATTCTGACGGCGATATTGTCATTATGAAAGTTAATTCAATCACCGACATCAAACCTGACAAAATAGTAAGAACCGGTTATCTTTCATCTTCTTCTTATTTGGCAGTTGGCGATTTTAACAACGACGGTAAAAGTGATATTGCTGTGCTTCTTCAGGCGGTGCCGGAGGCGGATATTGCCCCTTATAACCGACTTATAATTTTCAATTTCATCGGAAACGATCTGAATGTAAGTTATGATAATGCTTTTATTGATCCGGCGGTAGAGTTTCGTTCAACTTTTCAGAATGCGTCAAATGCTTTAAAATTCTTTGATGTAGATAACGACGGCAAAGAGGAATTGTTGATGTTCACTTACCCTTATGCTTATATCATAAAGAATCAGGGTATCGGTGGGGAAGTGGTGTCGTATGATGAAAATGTTAACACAAATGCCATTCTTATCGATGATTTTGACGCAAACGGAATCCCTGACATTGCCTACCCTTACGGCTCAATAATTAAGTTTTACGAGTTTAACCAAACGCGGTCTTTTGCACCTTCGTTGGTTAGCGCTTTCAGTACCGAAAACAATTCGGTTATAATCAATTTTGCCGGCACTTCGCAAAAATATTATATTTACAGGGGGACAACTGATACAAATCTTGAGCTTTATGATTCAACAAACACCCAATCTTACTCAGATAACAATGTTGCCCTAAACAACTATTACTGGTACAAAATAGAGGGTGTTTCTCTTAGTTATAAAGCTTCAACAAAAGCTTTCAAGGTTTACCACCATGTACCTGCAAAATATTCAGGCGCGCGGGCTGAGTCTCATAATTCGGTTACTGTCAATTTCACAAACAAAATGAGAAAAGAGATAGATAACCCGTCAGGTATCTTTCTGGTTAAGGACGGAAGAAAAGTTCAACTTTCTTCATACACTCCCTCCGGTGAAAACAGCTTTCATTTGTCGTTCTTAGAGGATTTTGAACAGGGGCAGAACCGGGTGATTTTAACCGGGCTGACGGATAATTATGGCTCGCCAACCCCGGCGGATACTGCCTATTTCAACTATACGCCTGAGGTGGTGCAGCAACAATTCTATATTGAGCGTTTTGAGATTTTGGATATCTACACCATCAGTGTTTCTTTTAATTTGGAACCCGACCCTGCAAGCGTCGCAAATTTGGATAATTACAAATTTTCACCCGATAATCGTGTTACTGCGGCAACGGTTTCGGGCAGTGATGCAAAAACCGTAATTTTAAGCCTGAAAGGGGCAAAACCGGTTGGTGCTTTCGGAAGAGAATATACACTGAACATTGTCAATTTGCGCTCTTCTGCGGCAACCGGAGGGGTGGAAATTGCTAAGAACGCCGGTGCAACAATTGTACTTACTGCCTCTGCTAAAGATTTAGAGGATATGTTCGTTTATCCAAGCCCGGCTGACCGTTCCAAACACAGAATCTTAACTTTTGCTAACATTCCCCGTTTTGTAAATATTGTTATTTTCAACTTAAGCGGAGTTAAAATTATGGAATTATACGAATCGGACGGAAACGGGGGTGTGGATTGGGATATGAGAGATTTCGACGGGAAAGATGTTCCCACTGGAGTTTACATTTATCGTGCTTCGATGACCGACGAAAAAAAGAACGAAATTGCTTCTAAAATTGGGAAATTTGTGGTGGTTAACTGATGTTTGGAATTAAATTAAAGCATTTTTTTCAGATTTCTAACCTGCTAAGCATTATTAGGCTTCTGGGTGCTTTTCCATTAGTCTGGATTATTTTTAACCCGGGAACGGTAGGGAACTGGGGAGTGGTGGCTATTGTATTCTTTCTTGGGTTAACCGATTTTCTCGACGGCTTTCTCGCCCGGAAATTGAACCAGGTAACAGAACTTGGTAAAATTCTTGACCCGTTAGCTGACAAGGTGTTGGTTATTTCTATCGCCGTTTCTTTTTTTATCACCGGAATAATTGACCCTTTACTCTTTGCCGTTATAGTTGCCAGAGATTTACTGATAATGCTGCCGGGCATTTTTCTCGGTAAAAAACTCGGTTCAGTGCCCGCATCAGATATGATAGGGAAGTGGACTTTCGCTTTTATTGGCGTTTATCTGCTGATTGTATATCTTGGTGGCAACGGTAATAATCCGGTACCGATATTTGATAAAAATTCGACGCCGATGGTTATATATTATTATTTTCTGATTCTGTTAATTATCGTCTCATTTTTGAACTACGCTGCTAAGGCGATAAAACTTATAAAAGAGAGTAAATGAGTTTATTTAAAAATTTTGATTTCAACAAACTGAAAAGCGGTCTTTCAAAGACACGCGATAAAATATTCAATAAAATATCAGAAACAGTTACCGGTAAAGCGGTTATTGATGAAATAACCCTTGAAGAAATTGAAGAAGTGCTTATAACTTCAGACATCGGTTTCGATCTCGCTATGAAAATAGTAGAAGAAGTGAGAAAGAAACTGAAAGGAGAAAAAGACCGTTCAGGTGAAAATGTATTATCAGTGGTTAAATCTGTTTTAGAGGATGAACTGGCACACTCGGTTTCTTCGAAAGAATACTCACCGAATGTAGATCAATACAAACCATTTGTTATGCTGATTGTTGGGGTAAACGGAGCCGGAAAAACTACCACAATTGGCAAATTAGCCCACAATTTCAAAAAATCGGGCTGGAAGGTTGTTGTCGGCGCTGCCGATACTTTCCGTGCGGCAGCAAACGAACAGCTTGAAATTTGGGCGGAAAGAGCCGGCGTACCCATAATTTCGAAACATCATGGTGCAGACCCTTCTTCCGTTGCATACGAAACCATTGAAGAAGCAATTAAAATTACGGCAGATGTGGTTATGATTGATACCGCCGGCAGGCTTCACACGAAAGTAAACCTAATGGAAGAACTTCGAAAAATTAAAAATGTGCTTTCTAAAAAACTACCTTATGCGCCTAACGAAATATTTTTGGTGGTCGATGGTACAACCGGTCAAAATGCCGTACAACAAGGGAAAGAGTTTTCAAAGGTTACCGAATTAACCGGGCTGATTGTAACTAAATTAGACGGCACTGCGAAAGGCGGAGTGATTTTCCAAATTTGTCGGGATTTGAATGTGCCTGTAAGGTATATTGGGGTTGGCGAAGGTATAGAAGATTTACAAAACTTTGATCCACACATGTATGTAGAGGCGGTTTTTACGAAATGACCCCAAAACAATCACTTGAACGACACCTTTTAATAAACCCTTATGCAGGAAATGGCAAAGGGAAAAGTTTTGCCGGGTTACTAAGTTCTTCACCCGTTGTTAAGGGTCTTCCTGTGGTTGTGCCTTCAACACTTGAATACTCCCAAAAAATTGCGAATGAACTGAACAGAGATCGGGTTCACCTTTTGGTTGCCGGTGGTGACGGCACCTTCAACACAATTCTGAACCAGGTATATCCGCCTTATCGGTTTACCGTTTCGTTTTTACCGTGCGGTTCCGGCAACGATTTAATTCGGTTCCTTGGTATATCCCGCAACCCGATCGATGCGCTTCATGCTTCTTTGAACGGTTCTTCAGAAATGTTACTTGACCTTTGGGAAGCAAAAATCGGGTGGGAAGATGGTTCGGTTACCCGTCAGAAATTCATTAACACTGCCGGGATTGGCTTTGATGCCTATGTTGGAACGCTGAAACAACAAAAGCGCTTTTTGACGGGGCTTGCCGTTTACACCGTATCGCTGTTGCAAGCGCTGATAAAATATGACCCGATAAATTTTGAATTAGAATCTAACGGTAATGAAACAATTTCAGGCGAGGCGATGTTTATCACTTCGGGAAATGGCGCCTCATCCGGCGGTGGTTTTAAATTGACCCCAAAAGCCCAAATTAACGACGGTTTAGTGGATGTTTGCATTGTTTCGTATCTGTCGCGCTTTAAAGTTTTACGGATTTTCCCAAAAGCTATAACAGGCACCCATATTGGAATAAAAGAGGTGAAATATTTGCAAACCGATAGATATAAGATTAAACTATCAAAGCCCTCTTACATTCACCTTGACGGCGAAACAACGGGAAAAAAAGTTTCTGAAGTTGAGCTTTATCTTTCTCCTCACAAATTGAAAATCTTATTGTAAGCTTCAGCCGTTTTTACTAAGATTTACTTATTTTATAATATTTACGCACATTTTTACACAATTTTTATACCTTAACATGAAGTTTTTTGGTCCTTTAAATCTCTTTTTAATTTTCTTATTTCTTCACTTTTCAGCGATAGCGCAAAACGATTCGATTCCGGTTAACCGTCGGGTGATTCACGGCAGTTTAGAGAATGGTTTGCAATACTTCATAGTAAAGAACCGGCTGCCGGAGAAATCTGCTGAACTGCGTTTGGCAGTACTGACAGGTTCACTGAACGAAGAGGAAGATCAACGGGGGTTAGCACACTTCACAGAACACATGCTTTTTAACGGTACTGAAAATTTCCCCGGCAATAAAGTTATCGATTTTTTGGAACTGTTGGGGATTAAGTTCGGGCCCGAAATAAATGCTTACACTTCAACTGAAGAAACTGTTTACATGCTGACTGTACCGACAACACGACCCGAAATTTTGGATTCTTCTTTTTTAATTCTCTCTGACTGGGCTTTTCACGCTTCTTTTGACTCGTTGGAAATTGAAAAAGAGAGGGGAGTGGTGCTCGAAGAAATGCGCATGGGCAAAGGGGCTGCCGGCAGAGTGAGGGACCAGCAATTCCCCGTTATTTTCCATGGCTCCAAATACGCTGAACGGCTGCCAATTGGTGTCGAAGAAGTTCTTAAAAACTTCAAACACCAAACTCTGAAAGATTATTATAAAAAGTGGTATCGCCCGGAAAGAATGGCGGTGGTTGCTGTAGGCGATTTTAATACCTCGGAGGTTCTGGGATATATTAATAAATATTTTAATACGAAAGGCGAGAAAAATGAAAAATTTGAAAGAATTGTTTATCCCGTTCCTGACCATGATGAGAGAATATATTCAATAGTATCCGACCCCGAAGTTACTTCTTCATCGGTTGTTTTGGTTCAAAAATTGCCGGTACTGAAAGCAAACACAGTTACTGATTATCGCAAAGCAATAATGCACAAAATTTTCAGCAATATTTTTAACGAACGAATGTATGACCTCTCAAAGCAACCGGAAACACCTTTCATTAATGGCGGCGGTTACTCTACCTCTTTGGCATACGACAAAGGTGCCTATGTTTTCTACACTTCACCAAAAGAGAACAAAATTGATGAATCTTTTATGAGTTTGCTGACTGAAAGGAACAGAATTAAGAAGAACGGGTTTACTCAGGCGGAATTTGATCGATCGATTGCCTCACTTACCGCCGGAATGGAAAATTATCTGAAAGAAAAAGACAATCAATATTCGGATAACATCACTTCCGCACTAATTGATCAATTTGTCAGCGATGAAATCTACAGTGATATTGAAATTGGATATTCTATTTTTTACCAAATTCTTCCCTCGATTTCGCTTCAGGATGTGAATAACCTTGCAAATGAACTGATTACTGACAGTAATTTAGTGGTTTTGGTTACTTATCCTAAAAAAGATGGGATAATTGATCCCAACCAACAGGTTTTAGACGCTATGTTCACTATCTCGAAATCTGCTGACCTAAGCCAAAAAGATGAAACTAACCCCGATCGTCCGCTTTTGAAAGAAGAACCTGCGCCGGGAGTTATTGTTTCTGAAGAAATTGTTGGTCCGTTTGGTACAAAATTGTTAACACTCGGTAACGGCGCCAGAGTTTATTTAACTAAAACCACTCTGAAACAGGATGAAGTGCTGCTGTATGCAATGAGTTACGGAGGAACCTCTTTGGTTGAATTGGAAGATTTGGTCTCGGCTAATTACGCAACCGATATTACGGAAGAAGCAGGTCTCGGGGATTTTACTGCAACTGAACTTTCAAAAAAACTGAACGGTAAAATCTTATCTTTAAGCACAGCTGTTAACGAAAACTCTGAAATAATGACAGGTTCAAGTTCAGTTAACGACCTTGAGGACTTTTTCCGGCTGATTTACCTCTTTTTCACTTCACCCCGATACGATGAACAAAATGCTGCTTTATATCTTGAGAAATTAAAAGATTATTTACAAAATGACGGCTTACGCCCCGAGAGTGTCTTTAATGATTCAATTACAGTAGCTATTTATGAAAGGAACCCTCGTAAAGCGCCGATGAGTATGTCACTCTTGAATAAAATTTCATCCAAAAAGGCGTATGAAATTTTCAGAGAAAGATTTGCTTCAGCCTCCGATTTTTCTTTTGTATTCGTTGGTAACTTTGATGACTCAAAGATTCGTGAGTATATTAAAAAATACATTGCTTCACAACCGCAGGGCAAGTCTGAGAACTGGATAGACAGGGGAGTGAGGTTTTCCAAAAAACCCGTTGAAATGACCGTTAAAAAAGGGATAGAGAATAAAGCGGAAGTGTTTCTGGCGTACACCGGTGAATATGAGTGGAACAAAAGGAACATGATTTTAATGAATATGATTGAGAAGGTGCTTGATATTAAAATAAACGAAGTAATAAGGGAACAGCTGGGGGGAAGCTATTCAATTTCTGTTTACAATAATTATGTTAAGTATCCGGCTCCGGAATATAGTTTTGCGATTGATTTCAACTGTGATCCTAACAGGGTTGATGAACTTGTAACTGAACTGAATAATTTACTGAAAGAGCTGAAAAACTCGTTCAAAGTTGATACTTTGCTAACTAAGGTGAAAGAAATATTGCTGAAAGAGAGAGAAGAAGTGTTAAAACAAAACAGATCAATACTTCAACTAATCAGCTCATACATTTTCAATGGGACGGATCTTAATTCGTTCTACGAAGGTGAAGGCATAATTAAAGAGACAACAGCAGAAGACATTCGCAAGGCACTTAACAGGTTTTTACCGAATGAACCATTGTTTAAGTTTTATTTAATGCCGGAAAATTAAAATTTTAAGAAAACCGCGCAACTACAAGTTTGCACCATTTAATCTGTCAGGTTTTGGAAGTATTAACTAAACTCAAAATAGTGTTTTATAAATACTTTTTAAGAACCAATAATTACTGTTGTTGTGCACAGTAAGAAATAATTAAAGGTGTTCTGAATATTTTGAATATTCTGAAGTGAAGGTTACAACTGAAAAACAACTTAAAAATCAGTTAAATTAAAAATAGGGAAGAATGTTGTATTACAGTAATAAAAATGCGTTTTTTGCAGCACATCATTTACTTAACATAATATACATTATATGACATTTAGGAATATTTGATAAACGGGATTTTAATGTCGGAATATTCCTGTTCTGTTCTGTTCTGTTCCGGTCCGGTCGTTCCGTAAGGTTCTTTATTGGCTTTTGTATTCCGAAATTCAGGATGACATATCCTGGTCTCGTTCTGCCAAAAAAAGTTCGTTGTGGTAAACTCTTAAAATTTTCTGTTTCGAGACTATTCCTTTAAACACATCATCGTAATCGTACACCGGCAAATATTCCATATCAATTGTTTCCATAATTTTAAGCGCTGTGTCAGCGTCTTCATCTTCGTTTATTTTGGCGAACCTTCGTTTCATAAGGTCGCCGGCGATCAGAAAATCAGCAATTGAGGCGGTTTCTTTGTCAAACATCAACTTTCTTAAATTTTGGTAAGAGATAACTCCTTTTACTTCACCATCAGCACTTTTAACCAGCAGAGTCTCGTAACTTGAATTTCTGAGAATTTCCAGCGTTTTATGATAATTATCCGATTCGAGTATAAATTCGTTATTGCTCTCAATCAATGTTGAAATTTTCATCGATTTCAGCAATGATGTCTTTCTGCCGTAAATATCGATCCCGACACCTTCTTGCCCCAATCGGATTGTATATAGTGATCCCTTCAAAATAGCCCGGGAGATCAAAGTTGAAATGATGATTGTCAGCATTAGAGGTAAAATGATCCGGTAGTTATTTGTCATTTCAAAGACCATAATAAGAGCCGTCAACGAAGCATGTGTGGTTCCTGCTGCAACGGCACCCATTCCCACTAAAGCATACGCCCCTGCCGGAGCAGCAATTTCGGGGAAAAGCATGTTCGCTACCTGACCCACAGCACCGCCGAGCATTGCTCCCGTAAAAAGACTTGGGGCAAAAGTGCCACCATAACCTCCTGAACCAATGGTTAATGCCGTTGCCAGAGGCTTCAACGAAAACATTAATATCAAAATTGTCAGTGTGTTCTGGTTATAGAGTGATTTATCAACCGATTGCTGTGTGAAACCGTAGATTCCCGGCATCATCAGACCAATAACACCAACCATCAGACCACCAACCGCAGGTTTAAACCACCCAGGTAATTTTATTTTGTTGAAAAATTCGTCGAAATAAAACATTACTTTAACAAAATAAATAGCTATTAAACCGGCGAGAATCCCTAAAACAATGTAAATATAAAACTCGTTGTAGCTTTTTAACTCATACATCGGTATTTGAAATGCAGGTTCATCTCCGATATAACCGCGGGATATTACAGTAGCAAAAACAGAGGATACAATTATGGGACCTAAAGAACGGGAGTTGAATGTTCTTAGAATAATCTCCATCGTAAAAATTGCACCGCCGAGCGGAGCATTAAATGCAGCTGATAGACCGGCAGCAGCACCACATCCGACCAAAATTTTAAGTCTGTCGGATGAAAGGTTCAGTTTCTGCCCGAACCACGAGCCAATCGCTGCTCCGATTTGTACAATGGGCCCCTCTTTTCCACCTGCGCCACCGGTCCCGATACTTATAGCATTTTGTATTGTTTTTAAAACGGCAACACTTCCCTTCATAATGCCGCCTTTTGTGGCAACTGCTAAAATAACATTTGGTATCCCCTCCCCTTTTTTGCCGTTTTCAAAGAAGTGTGCAATAAGCCCAACTGTTAAACCGCCTGTTGCAGGGATAAGGATAACATAAATCACCCCAATTACTGTGTCCGGGTAAAATGTAATAAAACCGGGGAAAAGCTCGGGTGGTAAATAGTAAAAAAGATAACTGATTAACTCAATGGAATGGTGAAAAATGACGGCGCCGAAACCGCATAAAACTCCCGTTACGGCGCCCAGTATTAATGTATAACCGTCTTGTGTTAAGTCAAGGTTAAACGATCCGACAGGAATTCGTAATGCCTGATACTTTAAAGTAGCAATTAATTTTCTCCGAAATCCTGCCTTTTGCCTATTCGTAGCGATAGAAACCTTCTCCGGATTTCCGCCCAAGTTTGCCCGCGGCAACCATTTTTTTCAATAACGGGCACGGGCGGTATTTGGAATCGTTATATCCATCAAAAATTACTGTCATAATCGCCAGACAAACATCCAAACCGATAAAATCAGCCAGTGTCAGGGGTCCCATCGGATGAGCCATCCCAAGTTTCATAACAGAATCAATATCTTCTTTCGTGGCAACACCTTCCATGAGTGCGTAAATTGCTTCGTTAATCATTGGCATTAATATACGGTTGGCAATGAACCCGGGATAATCCTGAACTTCAACCGGCACTTTGTTCAACTTCAGTGTAGTTTCTTTGATTGCGTTGTATGTATCGTCGCTTGTTGAATATCCTCTTATCAACTCAACTAATTTCATCACGGGCACCGGATTCATAAAGTGCATACCGATAAATTTGTCGGCTCTGTTCTTTGGTGCCAGCTCTGTTATTGAAATCGATGAAGTGTTGCTGGCAAGGATAGATTCAGCTTTAAGCAAACCGTCTAATTTATTAAATATAGAGGTTTTAACCCCTTTATCTTCATACACGGCTTCAACGACGAGATCAGTATTCGGGTCAACATTTTCTACACCAATTCTTGTTGAAATATTTTTCAAAGCAGCTGATTTCACCTCTTCGGAAATGGTCTCTTTTTTTACCATTCTTTCAAGGCTCGAAGTAATATTTTTAATCGCACGCTCCAAAAATTCTTGTTGTGTTTCCACAAGTGTTACATCATACCCGTTAATAGCGAACACGGTAACAATACCATTTCCCATGGTGCCACCACCAACAACGGCAACTCTTTTGATATCCATTTAATCCTCCGTAATAATCAATATTTCTTAACAATTAAAGCGGATGCTTCACCACCACCAATACAGAGGCTGGCTAATCCGTAGGTCGAGCCGCGTCTTTGCATTTCGTGCAATAAAGTAGCCATAATTCGTGCTCCACTTGCACCAATCGGATGCCCGATTGCAATAGCGCCGCCATTAACATTAGTGTTTTCTGGTGTTATCCCTGTAAGTTTATTAACTGCAAGCGAAACCACTGCAAATGCTTCATTGATTTCATAAAGGTCGATATCTTTAACTGTAAGTCCGGCTTTTTTAAGCACTTTTAAAATAGCATCTGCCGGTGCAGTTGTAAAATCAATCGGTGCTTTAGCCGCCGAACTTTGTGCCACAATTTCAACCATTGGGGTAAACCCAAGTTCACGCGCTTTCTCTTCGGACATCACCAGAACTGCCGCTGCTCCGTCGTTCAAATTACTTGCATTTGCAGCGGTAACTACTCCGTCTTTCTCAAAAACAGGGCGCAAAGTAGGTATTTTGGCAAAATTGGTTTTTTCGGGGTCTTCATCTTTGTTGATAACGGTCTCCCCTGCTTTAGTCTTCAGAGTAACCGGGATCATTTCGGAATCAAATCTCCCTTCTTTCTGTGCATTCTGCGCACGGGTGTACGATTCAATTGCGAACGCATCCAATTCTTCACGGGAGAACGACATATCTTTTGCGCACTTATCTGCGCACGATCCCATGTGAATCTTATTGTAAACATCCGTTAAACCGTCCAAAAGAACTGAATCTAAAACCTCACCATGACCATACCTGTAACCATTTCTGCCTTTAGGAAGCAGATACGGAGCATTCGACATCGATTCCATCCCGCCGGCAATAATCACATCGGCATCGCCCAAAGCAATTGCCTGTTGTGCCAGCATAATCGCTTTCAAGCCACTGCCGCACATTTTATTAATTGTTAAAGCTTCAACAGATTCAGGCAAACCGGAGAAAAGCGCTGCCTGCCTTGCCGGAGCCTGCCCTTGACCGGCCATCAGCACATTGCCCATTATTACTTC
The DNA here is from genome assembly GCA_008933765.1 of Ignavibacteriaceae bacterium. Classification (GTDB taxonomy): domain Bacteria; phylum Bacteroidota; class Ignavibacteria; order Ignavibacteriales; family Ignavibacteriaceae; genus UTCHB3. Next base: position 266,903 of record WBUK01000002.1, read on the forward strand.
ATCTATAGCGGCAGGGTTAATACCCGATTCATCCAAAACGGCCTTAATCGCTATGCTCCCCAATTGCGCAGCCGTAAATGAAGCCAGAGAACCGCCAAATGAACCAACAGGTGTTCTCTTTGCGTGAGTTATCACTACTTTTCGCATTATAATACCTTTCAATTTATATAAATTTTTTGTTTAGCAAATTCTTCTTTTATAACTGAGGCAAGAAGAAAGATAATATTGTAACCCGCAATACCGGGGTTAACATTGTTGTTTTCCACATAATACAAAATTCTTTCAATCGAACTTATTGCTTTTATAGGTTCGATACCCGGAAAATTAACTGAGAATTTCTCAAAAACATCAATATTCGACTCAAAAAAGAAGCCATCTGTAAACCCTGCAAGAAATCTTTTATAGTCACTGAACCAATGTATTACCAAAGTAAAAAATAATCGAAAAAGATCGTTATCGCCGTCAGCGGTATAATCTTTAAGAACAGACTGTGCCACTCTAATTTTTCCGGCAAGTGAATAGCGAAGAAATTTAATTATCTCGCTGCGGGTTTCAGAAATGTTTTTATCCCTTATAAACAGCGCTTTTTTTAATGAACCCTCGCTCAATTTCCCAAGCAACCGGGCTTCTTCTTCCTCAATACTGTAATATTTTGAAAGAATATCTGAAACATTCTTTTCCGAGAGTGGCCGAAATTCAACATGCCAACACCTGGATCGAATTGTTTCTCTCAACATTTCGGGTTCTGAAGTTGTTAATATAAAGATTGTTCCTTCCGGTGGTTCTTCCAAGTTTTTTAGCAGCGAGTTCTGTGCAGGCTCATTCATCAGATGAGCTTGCGATACTATTACAAACCGGTAAAGATCGGGACCAACAGTCAAAGAAGTGAACTTATTAAGTGCCCGAATAGAAGAAATTTTAATGTCGTTTGCTTTGGGGATTTTAATTTTGTGGTAGGGGTTCTCTTCTTTAATTCTAAACTGTTCCTGAATCAGTTCAATTTCACTATTACTCAGTTTTTCGTAGGGGTCATCAGCTGAAGTTTCATTTTTCCCCACAGGAAGTGGGCAAATAAACATAAACCGATCACCCTGAATTGAATCTTTAGCAATTGCGGGAAGAGAATCGGGTGTTTTCATCGAGTTAATCAGGTTAGCAAAACGAATAGCCATGAACTCTTTACCAACGCCCGATGCCCCGGTGAATAGAAGAGCCTGTGGCTTGCTTTTATGAATCAGAAACCGGTAAAGTATTTCTTTAACCGGTTCCTGCCCATAAATACCGTCAAATAACTCTAACATCCCAAAACGGCGCTCCCTCAATACTCATCGGCATTGAAGAAAAAGTCGTCGTCCGTGGGATAATCGGGCCAAATATCTTCAATCGACTCATACGGTTCGTCGGAATCTTCCAATTCTTTCAGATTTTCGATTACCTCGAGAGGTGCACCGATTCTTTCAGCGTAATCAATAAGTTCCTCTCTGGTAGCAGGCCAGGGTGCATCTTCCAGGTATGAGGCGAGCTCTAAAGTCCAGATCATATAAAAAAGTCCATCTGTTTAATTATTTATTTTTTTTCAAAAGCAGCTTTATTACTGTCAAAGAAGAAATCAGCAGGGTTCAAATGCTCATCATTGTAGATCACTTCGTAGTGAAGATGTGGTCCGGTAGAAAGCCCTGTGCTCCCCACCAAGGCAATCAGGTCTCCGCGTGAAACTTTATCGCCTTTTTTAACAAGTATTTTCGAACAATGCCCGTACAAAGTTTTATAACCGTTACCATGATTAACGATAACGCAATTGCCATACCCACCGAAAACTTCGGCTTTCTCAACAATACCGTCAGCAGTAGCAATTATTCTGTCTCCCATCTTACCGCCCATATCCAATCCGGTATGAAATTGAGGTTTTTGGGTTATAGGGTTTTTTCTTGGGCCAAAACTTGTTCTACGGTATTCACCATCAACCGGTAAAATTGAAGGGATTCCCCGCATATACGCAGTTTTATCCGTTATTTTTTCAGAAATTTCTTTGTTGGCAACAGCCTGAATTTGCAGATTACTTTCCAATAATTTTAGCGTAGCCGCAATTCCTTCAATTGTTCCACCCGATGCAACGGGATCGGAAACCAAATTGTTGCTGAGAGAAATTTCGAAAAAGTCTTCATCCAAGCGGGGCAGGTCAACAATGTCTCTTATTTTATTGTTCATGCCAATTACGGTAGCTAACCGCCCGTTCACTTTTTCAATCTCAGATTGCAGATCGGCAATTTCCTTTTTTAATCTTTCATTTTCCCGGCGCAGGTTCTCATCTTTTGAATTATTAGCCTGCTGATCGGTAAAAAAGCCGGATGTTATCAGAATCACTCCTGAAAGCACCAGAAAAGTAATCAGAACAGAAAAGAAAGGTTTGAAAAGAGGCAAATTAACCGACCGTATTTTTAATCCACGCCGTGTGATAAAGTAATATCGGTTTAGATAATTCGTCATGTATATGAAAATTGTGATTTGTAGGAAATTTTAAAAAATCAAACTACAAAACTAAAAAAAGAATTTTCTAAAACAAACAGAGATTACTCAAAATCGTGTTCGAAATAATCAATTCCTCTGGAAAAACTTTTGCCATCGGCTTCTTTAAGTTTTCTTGCGAGCCGATCCTGAAAAACTTTTGCGCTGTCGTACCCGTAATGCTTTAACAGATAGTTTAGTGCAATCACTTCAGTAATAACAGTAATATTTTTCCCGGGTACAATCGGAAGCCTGACATAAGGCAGCTCAACCTCCATAATAGTGGTGGTGCTGTCGTCCAACCCTGTTCTGGTGTATTCAGCATTGGCGTCCCAAATTTCAAGGTTAACCACCACTTCAATTCTTTTTTGGTACCTGATCGACCGAATCCCGAAAATTTTCTCAACATTTATTAACCCTAAACCTCGGATTTCCATAAAATGTTTTGAAATGTCGGTTCCTGTACCCATCAGCAACCCCTCCCCTTTTTTTGTTGCGATAACCACATCATCGGCTACCAAACGGTGCCCTCGTTCCACCAGATCGAGCGCAACTTCGCTTTTTCCCACACTCGACTGCCCCGTGAACAAAATCCCTACGCCGTAAACATCGATCAGTGAGCCGTGAATTGATTCCTGCGGCAAAAATTGATCGTTCAGAAAATCGCTGATGAAAAAATTCAGCCTTGTCGTATTGTCCGGTGACCCAAAAATTGCAATATCAAAGATTTCCGAAAGTTCCATCATTTCAGGGAATGGTTCGATGCCGTTTGAAATTATCATGCACGGAATATCGAAACGGCACAACCCCTCGAGAGCACTTCTTCTTTTCCCGGAATCAAGTGACTGAAGGTACCTGATTTCTGTATTTCCAAAAATTTGAATCCTTGAGTAGGAAAATAAATCAACAAACCCGGCCAGTGCCAGGCCGGGTCTGTGTAAATTAGGTTCTTTTATTTTTCTTGTGAAACCTCGTTCACCTGTAAAATTGGTGATCTTGAATTTATCCTTTGTTCTATTAAAGAAAAATTCAACAGTAATGTGGTCTCTGTTAATCAGTTCCAAGTACTATGACTCCAGGTTTAACTTTTTGTCAGCTTCGCGTTTGGTTTTTCGTTTTCTGATTTGCCTCTGGATTTTATCCACGGCAGCTTTAACAGATTTGGTATATTCGTCGGAAGAATCTTTCGCAGTTAAAATACTACCCGGAAGTTTAGCAATTAACTCCACTTCTTTAATGCTGTCTTTAACATTCTGATAGCTGAGAACAACTTCAACATCTAAGATTTCATCGGAAAATTTTTGCAAGTTGGATACTTCAGCTCTGATCAGGTCTTTAAGAGTATCTCTGGCGGTGAATTTTCTGGCAGTTATCTGGATATTCATGGTACCTCCCGGTTGTTTTATGATTTTGGATGTGCTTTTTTATAAATGCCTTTCAGCCTCTCTATACTCACTTGAGTGTAAATTTGCGTGGTTGAAAGGTTTTCGTGTCCTAATATCTCCTTAATGGCGAGCAGGTCGGCTCCGTTATCCAACATGTGAGTAGCTGAGCTGTGCCGGAGCACATGCGGGCTTTTCTTGCGGATGTCAGTTGAAGCAGAAAGCAACTTTCTAACCAGCCTGTAAACATACTGCTGATTAACCGCTTTGCCGTTAAGTTGTGATAAAAATAAATTATGGTAACCTAAACTCTTTCGTACCTCCCAAAAATTTTTAAGAATTGTTGATGATTTGCCGCCTACCGGCACTATTCGCATTTTAGAGCCTTTGCCTGTCACGGAAATTTTTCCGTTTACTAAATCTACATCTCCTGCTTTAATTGTGCATACTTCTGAGACACGGAGTGAGCAGCCGTAAAGTAATTCAAGAATTGCTGTGTGTAACAATTCATTATAAGAGTTAGCAGCAGATTCAGCTGCAAGTGATGTGGTGCTCTCAAATTCTTTCTCTGATACAATATCAGGCAGTTTACGCTGAAATTTGGGGTTTTTAATGTCTTTTACAAAATTATATTCGATTACTCCGATATCTAGAAGGTAGTTAAAGAAAACCCTTAGGCTGGTCATTTTTCGGGCGATGCTTGACCTGTCTAACCCAAGCGAATTTAAACTGCTGAGATATCTCTTCACGGTTTTAATGGTAACAGAATCGACTTCCTGTATGCCAATATCTTCACAAAAAGCAGCAAAGCCGTTAAGATCGTTACTGTATGCAGCAACCGTGTTGTCGGAACTGAGTTTACTTTTGCGCAGGTAACTCAGATAATCATCTATTTTTTTTTTAACTGTCAAGTTCACAAAATCTCAAAAAGATGCTTTATTATATACTAAAATATTTCGGATAAATCAATTCAACAAGTCGGTCTTCTTCTTGTTTCATTTCACTTTTTTCTTCCGGGGTTTTATCATCATACCCGGTTAGGTGCAGCAACCCGTGAATAACCAGACGAACTAATTCGTTCTCAACGGTAACTTTGTATTCCGCTGCGTTAGAAACAGCAACATCGCTGCAGATGATAATTTCGCCCTCAACGGCGCCCGGCTCTTCACTTTTGTAGTCGAAAGTTAAAATATCAGTTGCATAATTATGATTCAGGTAATCGTCGTTCAACTCTGAAATCACATCAACGGGTACAAATGAAACTTCCATTGAGGCGAATTTTTGCGCTTTAATTTCAGAAAAATCGTTAATTATTGATTTAACAATCGATTTTTTTAGGGCGGGTTTTGAGTGAATTTCGACAAAAATATCCATCTTTTTATTCTACTGTTAGTACCGGATTAATCGTCTGCAATCGATTTTTTACTATACTTTGCAATCTCAAAATAATTATAAGCACTTTTTTCGAAAAAAGCAAATTCTTTATCGGTTAAACTACGAATTATTTTTGCGGGCGTGCCGGCATACATATATCCGGACTTAATTACAGTGCCCGGAGTAACCACAGCTCCGGCAGCAACGATCGAATTTTTTTCAACAAGGGCACCGTCAAGAACTATTGCACCAATTCCAATTAGCGTGAAATCTTCAACCGTGCAAGCGTGAATGTTTGCATTGTGCCCAACGGTTACAAAATTGCCAACTGTGCAGGGAAACTCTTTTCCAGTAACATGAAGAATTGAACCATCCTGAATATTTGTAAATTCGCCAACTTTAACAAAGTTATCATCACCGCGCAAAACAGAGTTGTACCAAAGAGATGAACCTTTCCCAACGGTAACATCACCAATCAAGCGAACACCATCAGCAATGAATACATCTTCGGCTATCTTTGGATACTTCCCCTCAAAATAAAGCATTGAATAAGAGTTTTTGTTTTCCATTTATTCCTCTAAATAATTATTTAAACTGTGCTTAAACCGCCCTGTTAGAACTGCATCGACCCTTTCCGCACTAACTTCACCCCTTTCCGGCCACTTAGAAAGATTTGGCAGACAGATCCTTACGATCTTACGCCTTACCGCACTAACTTTACCCCTTTCCGGCCATTTAGAAACTCAGAAAGTGTAACTACCGAACCTGTTTCCACGAATCGGAGATTGCCCGTTTTCTGAAGTAAATTGAAGTGGCGTTTGCCGTCCACATTGCAGTTACTCTTAGGTATCCTGCCTCTCTGAACCTTCTGGGCGACTCAAAAACTTTTATTTTTGAGGAGTATTTAACTTTGCCCAATTTAATCAACCGATTAAACAATTCAAAATCCTCGCCCGCAGGCAACGATTCATCAAACCCGCCGGTTTCAACAAACTTATCTCTTTTAACAATTATACACTCACCTCTGCCCATCCCGATACCTGTTGCGTTCAGAAAGCTGAAATAGCAGTTGTAGAAAGTGTGGAAGCATTTATCAACTAATTTTTCCTCTTCCGGAAAAACTCTCACCCAGGCTGAAAGAGCAATCAGTTTTGGGTTGCGGTTAAACTCATTCTCAACCCTTTTCAGAAAACCGGAAGGGTTTTCAAATCGAATATCTGCATTGCAAAACAGGATAATATCACCGGTTGCGGCTTTCGCGCCTGCATTTCTTCCTGAGGCGATGTTGTTAAAAGGTGCGTCGCTTAAATCGATTACTTTTTCTGTATATCGCCGGGCTATTTCACGGCTTGTATCCCGGCTGCCACCATCGGAAACAATTATTTCAACTTCACGACCTTCGGCGCCAAACACCACTTCATTTATCTCTTCGAAAAACTTAGGTAGTAGTTTCTCCTCATTTAAAACGGGAACAACGATTGAAAATGAATACGGCATGATTAAAATGCAAAACCAAAAAAGGCAACTCCGTTTGTAACCCTGACTGCCGGCATCGGGAACTTGATAAATGCAAAAGAGTTTTTAAGCATTTGCCAAAATTTTCCGTACAGCGGGATTTTGTCGTAATCCAAATCAAGGGCTATATAAAAATCTTTCAGCCCCCCTCCCCTGCCGTCAAGGTTTCGAACGCCATATCCGACGCTCAACATCAGAAAATCGGGCCAGATTTTTTTAAACCCATCGCCGAAAAGGTTCCCCACCCTCATCGAAAGCCAAAACCTTTGACCTTCATAATCATCAACGAGTATAAGTTTCTGCCCCGGGTTGTGACCCTCATTACCCAAACCAACGGGCCAGTAACTAAAACGGGGGTGAAAATTGTAGAGCACAGGGTAATAATATTGCAAAACCGGATAGGCAGCACCCGCTATGTCTGCTATTGCATCACCCGGGCTAAACCCCCACTCCGAGGCAAATCCATCGTAAACTTCAACATACAGCTGAAACAACAATGCAGCAGCCGAGGATACCCAGATACCCGTGCCGTAGTCAACATTTGCTGCTTCTAACCCTACTGAAAAAGCGTGAGCTAAAATTACGGGAGAATAAAAATGCCCCAATTTATCAACCGAAAGAGCGTATTTCCAGTCGTTTTCGATGTGAAAACCGGTCTTTTTACCGCTCCACCATGCGTTTTTTTGGTAGATGTGAACTCCAACAAATGCACCAACATAAGCGGTGCTTAAACTACCGAGTAAAAAATAGTCAGGTCCGGGTAATTTCGGTTTATAATCAACTGTTGAAAGAAGTGTCGGTGGAAAAAGTGCAGAAGAATCCCTCTCTCTTCTAAACAACGAAGGCTGCTCAATGTGCAAAAGCTGCTCTGCAGGTGAGAACTGTTCTGTGGGTAATAATTGCTCAGTATTTAAAAAATGTTCTGTAGGTGAAAACTGTTCCGTAGGTAAGATTGGAATCTTTGTACTGTCGGTCTGCGGAAAAGCCTCACTAACAAGAAAAACCAACACCATTAAAACGATTCTGCAAAGCACTATTTAATCGGTTTCATCGTTGGAAAAAGGATCACATCTCTGATAGAAGGTTGGTCTGTTAAAAGCATCACTAACCTGTCAATACCAACCCCAAGACCTGAAGTAGGAGGCATCCCGTACTCCAAAGCTCTTACAAAATCTTCATCAATAACCTGCGCTTCATCGTCGCCTTGTTCCCTCTGTTTGAGTTGGTCTTCAAAGCGAGCACGCTGATCGATCGGGTCGTTTAGTTCACTGAAAGCGTTGCAAATTTCTCTTCCGAGCACAAAACCTTCAAACCTTTCAACCAAACCGGGCTTATCGCGGTGCTTTTTAGCCAAAGGCGAGGTTGCAATGGGATAATCAATAACGAAAGTAGGCTGAATAAGCTCGTGCTGCGTGGTGATTTCAAAAAGTTCATCAATAATTTTACCCCGGCTTTGCAATTTTTCCGTATCAATTCCGAATTTTTTCGCAGTTTCAAGAACTTGCTCATCAGTTGCTGTCAGAAAATCAACACCGGTTTTTTTCAAAAGCGAGTCAACCATTGAAACCCTTTTCCACGGGCTTTTGAAGTCGATTACTGTTCCTTCAATTTCAAATTTGTCAGTGCCGTAAACCGAATGACAGATGTGCTCAATCATCTCTTCAACGAACGACATCATCCAAATGTAGTCTTTATACGAAACATACACTTCCATCATGGTAAATTCCGGGTTGTGAGTTTTATCCATCCCTTCATTCCGGAAATCTTTTGAAATCTCATACACACCGTCGAACCCACCGACAATCAGCCTTTTCAGGTAAAGTTCATCGGCAATTCTCAGATAAAGCGGGATATCTAACGCGTTATGGTGCGTAATAAACGGTCTTGCGCTTGCCCCGCCGTAAATAGTTTGCAGCACAGGGGTTTCAACCTCAAGAATACCTTTGGAATCCAAAAAAGACCGCATGGCAGAGATTATTTTCGAGCGCGTAATAAAAACATTTTTAACTTCCGGGTTTAAGATAAGGTCAAGATAGCGTTGGCGATATCTTAGTTCTTTGTCCGAAAACTGATCGTAAACTACTTTATTTCCCTCTTCGTCAACAATTTCTTTCGGTACCGGAATAGGTCTGATCGATTTGGTCAATAACTTTAAAGAAGTGGCGTGCACCGAAATTTCGCCCATTTTTGTTCTAAAAACAAAACCTTCAACACCAATAATATCCCCAATGTCGTAGAGTTTGAAGTTTTCATACTCGTCGCCCAGATCGTCTTTCTTAAGATAAACCTGAATCTTACCTGCCCGGTCCTGAATGTGAGCAAATGACGCCTTGCCCATTCTTCGAAGAGTAATAATTCTTCCGGCAATTGCCACTTCTCTTTTTTCATCCTCAGAGAAGTTTGCTATAATATCCTTAGAATCAGAGGTAACATCAAAATTATACGCAAATGTTACCACATTTCTGTTCTTAAGTTCTTCGAGTTCTTCGAATCTTCTTTTCATCAATAAATTTAAGTCTTCGTTCACACGGAGGTTTTCCAAATCAATCCTCTATTTTTTTCTTTTTAAAATACACAAACGGTTACAAATTTTATCTATTACGGCATCAATAAAAGTGTAGGGAACTAAAAAGTTGTTAGCAATAAAAACAACACTTAAAGTTTCGTTATCTGCAGTTTTAAGGTATCCCGCAAGGCTCCTGACATTTTCATTAAGCCCCGGTTTAGCCCGCAGATTGTTGGCGGCAGCTCCGTTTTGCATCCTGTCTGCGAGTGAACCGTCTCTTCCGGCAACCGGCAGTGAATTGTAAAACATCGCAAACTCATCCGATTTTGAAATGTAGCGTAGCAGTTTGGCGAATTTATCCGCAGAAATTAAATTCAACAAACTAAGCCCGCTTCCGTCTTCCAGCCTGATCAGGTTCGGTTCAATTCCCGCTTTTGAAAGCCACCTGTTTACAACTGAAATACCGTTTTCAAATGAACCGTAACCTTTTTCCGCCAAGCCCATTGTTCTTAAAATTTGTTCCGCATAGAAATTATGGCTGTTCTTGTTGCAAACTTTAACAATATCCGAGAAAGCGGCGGATCGGTGCTTGAAAAGTGCTGTTGATTTCTCTAAACTGAAATCATCACCCATTCCTGAAGCGGTTTTAATTCTTCCCGAAATTTTAATTCCTTTTCGGTGAAATGCTTCTTTAAGATTCACAAGGAAAAATTCAACAGGGTTTTCGACGGCTACACTTCTGACTATTTCACGCGTTTTAGAGCTTATAACCCCCTCTAAACGCAGGATATTGGAGCCGGGTGCGCGTTTAATCGTTATTGAAGAAGCCGAATCTGCCGGCACAGTTCTAATCTGATTTATTACGGTGATAAATCTCGTATCCGGGCTTAAAGATATTTCGGCTTCCTCACCGATGTCGCCGGGGGATACCGACACATCTACAGAATTATCGTTAAACGCCAGTGCCGAGGGAACGGCAGAGTACCACTCGCCCAGATTATTCCACTGCCATCCGTTACCCGGGGCAGAAGGCGCAAATAACTTATCGTAACCTATCAGATCACCGGTTATCTCAGTAACCCCAAGATCAATCATTTTATCTGCCCATGAGTTGAATACTGAGTAAACATCTCTGTTGGTGAATTTGCCTGAAATTGTCGGGTCGCCGAAACCGACAATTATCAAATCACCCAGCAAACGATTGCCCTCGATGGTGCCGTCAGCCCTTATCTCTGTTTCGTAATTGTATGAACCTCCCAGATACGAAAGCGCAGCCGCTGTTGTTATCAGTTTAACTAATGAAGCCGGGTTTAATAAAACCTGCTCGTTCCTTTTATAAAGAACTTCACCGGAAGTGACTGACTGTACAACTACTCCCCAGGTTGCCCCGGAAAGATTCGGGTCATCCAGCAACCCGTCCACAGTCTGCCAGATCTCTTTGGAACCGGCACTCCAGTACTTTGCGGATGAGCTGTCTTTCTGCGCCTGAAGATCGTTAAAAATGAAGAAACAAAACAGCAGACTAAAGGTGATTGTATTTCTTGAGTGCATTTTGTATCTCTTGTCGGCTGATATTCTTCCAGGCGCCGTACTTTAATCCTTCAACAGTAAAACCTGCAAATTTGCTGCGGTGCAGTTTTTCAACATAATACCCCACTTTCCGGAACATTCTTTTCACAAAAAGATTCCGTCCTTCAGTGCATTCCACCGTCACAAAGCGAGGGTTCTTTTTATCAATTTTTACGGAGTGGAATTTACCTTTTCCACCTTCGATAGAAATTCCTTTAAGCAGCGGTTCTAAATGATTGTTTTCAAACGGTTTATCCAACTTTACTTCGTAAGTTCTCATTACCTTGTTCGAAGGGTGTAAAAGTGCATTCGCAAAATCTCCATCGTTGCTTAACAATAAAACACCTGTGGTATCGTAATCTAACCTCCCAACCGGAAAAATCCGTTTATTAGTTTTAATCAAATCAATAACTGTGGGGCGGTTTTTATCGTCGGAAACGGAGGTAATGTACCCTGTGGGTTTATTCAGGACGAAGTAAACCTTTTCTTCAGAACGAAGTGTCTCTCCATCTAACGCTATTTCATCAATTGAAGGGTCAACAAGAGTAGCGAGGGAAAGCACGATTTCACCATTGAGTTCAACCCTGCCGCTCAGAATATATTCTTCTGCTTTCCTTCGGCTGGTGACACCTGCCATCGCTAAATATCTGTTTATCCTTATTTTTTCCGACATCGCTTTGTTGTCATTTCCTGATTATCGTCTTCGAATTATCATCGTTTACTTATCGCTTAATTATCTGTTATCTGTAGTTAACCGTTTATTACCGTTATTTAATTATCATCACCAAGTTCAAATTCAATCGTTTCTTCAATATCCTGAATTAAAAGTTTTCTTTTTTGCTCCAAGAAATCTTCATCCTGCATTAGTTCGTCAATTTCACGGGGTTTGGGTAAGTCGGTAATTTTATTCAACCCGAAATATTTCAAGAAATCGTCTGTTGTGCCGTAAAGCAACGGCCTGCCGACACTTTCAGCTCTTCCGACTATAGTAATAAGCTTTTTATCCAATAAAGTGCTTAAAATATAGTCAGAGTTTACACCTCTGATTGATTCGATATCCGGCTTTGTAACGGGCTGCCTGTAGGCAATAATCGAAAGCGTTTCCAAAGACGCCTGGGAAAGCCGCCGCTTTATTTTTTCAGAGTTAAGGTACCCCAGATATTTGCTAAGCTCCGGCTTTGTGGCGAAACTGTAACCGCCGGCAATATTCATTATCTTAAAAGGATAGAGTTCTGATTCATACTTTGTGTTTATTAGCTCTACGCTCTTTATAATATCATCTTTTGTTATTTCAACAGAATCACCATCAATAACAATTATTGCCCGAAGAATCTCATCAGCAGTTATTGGGTCTTCGGAAGCGAATATTAACCCTTCAATTACGGGTAAATAAGTTTCATCTGTCATTCTTGCTCTGCCCGGTCAACCATTTTGCACTGTTAAATTCTTCATTCTTGCTCTGCCCGGTCATCCGTTTTGTACCGTGAAATTTTTCATTCTTGCTCCCTCCGGTCAACCATTTTGCACTGTTAAATTCTTCATTCTTGCTCTCTCCAATCATCAATTTTCAATTGAGTAAATCACAAAGTCGTTAAAACTTTCAGACTCGCTAACGCCAACGATGTGCATTTTCACCATTTCCAAAAGGGCTATGAATGTAAATATCAACTGTATTTTGGTTTTTATAGTTTCAACAAGGCTCGTAAAAACCACCTTTTTATCGGTTAACAACCTGTTTTTTATAAATTCCATCTGTTCTTCCACCGTAACCGCAATTTGCTTAATCTGGTGTACCGGCTCAGGTTTCAGGTTCGAAATAACCCTTGCAAAAGCTTTAGCAAGATCATACACGGTAATGTTTTTTAACAGCAACTCTGTATCATCAAAATTTGACTTTTCATCAAGGTTATAGTTCCCGCGGTACGATATTTTTCGTTGCTCTGACTCAAAAAATGAAAATTCCTCAGCCATTTCTTTATATCTGCGGTATTCAAGCAACTGCTGCACCAATTCAGCTCGTGGGTCTATTTCCTGCCCCTGCTCGTCAATTTCCCTCGGTAGCAACATCCTGACCTTAATGTGCATCAACTTTGAAGCCAAGAGAATAAAATCCCCCGCCTGCTCGAGGTCTAATATCTTAATCAGTTCCAAATATTTAAGGTATTCGTTGGTTATGTGCGAAATGGAAATATCGTAAATATCCAACTCATCTCGTTTGATGAAGAAAAGCAAGAGGTCTAACGGGCCCTCAAACGAATTGAGTTTGATTTTGAACATTTAGCCTATCTTCATGTTGGTTCTTACTTCAGTCATCGTTTCCACTGCCACTTTTCTGGCGGCTCTTTCTCCTTTATCGATCACATCCAGAACTAAAGAAATGTCGGCTTCATATTTTTTTCTTTTCTCGATAATCGGCTCAAGGAATGCGGAAATTTTTGCCGAAGCCCGAAGTTTGCATTCCACACAACCGAGCTTACCACTTCTGCAATCCGCGGCAATCTGGTCACTCTCTTCAGTGTTAAACTTTTGGTGGTACGAATATACTACACACACCTCCGGGCGGCCCGGATCGTTTTTGTGGATCTTTAGAGGGTCAGTAACGGCTTTGCGCATTTTTTGCTTTACAATTTCCGGCTCATCTGAGAGCAAAATTGCATTACCGAGAGATTTACTCATTTTCGCTTTGCCGTCCAATCCGGCCAAGCGGGCAAAAACTGTCAGAAGAGGCTCCGGTTCAGGAAACACATCGCCAAAATGTGAGTTGAATTTCCGTGCGATTTCCCGGGTAATCTCCACATGCGGCACCTGATCCTCACCCACGGGCACCAATTCACCTTTGTAAATAAGAATATCAGCAGCCTGCAGTACGGGATAGCCCAGATGCCCGTAAACAACATGTTGAATATTCAGGTCACGAACCTGCTCTTTAAGTGAGGGGTTCCTTTCCAATCTGCTGGTTGTAATCAACATAGCAAGAATTAAAAACAGTTCGGTGTGCTCTTTAATCTGCGACTGCCTGAAAATCTTCACCTTTTTCGGATCTAACCCAACCGCTAACCAGTCGATTACCATTTCAATCGAGTCATTGTATATATCAGAAGTGTCTAATTTTGTAGTCAGAACATGATAGTCGGCAACGAGGTGAAAGTTTTCATACTCATCCTGCATTTTAACCCAGTTTTCAAGTGCACCTGTATAGTGCCCAAGATGCAATTTACCGGTCGGGCGCATCCCGCTTAAAATTCTTTTCTTCATCATTTAAAATTTACCTTAGTGGAACAGAAACGGCTTCCAACGATTATCGAAAATGCCAACTGTAAATTTAATAAAAAACAAGCTATTTGGCGCATAAGGGCGAAATTTGAGGGTCATACCGGCTTCTGCAGGCGTGCGATCCCCTTTTTTACTGTTACACTTCGGGCAGGCAGAAATCAGGTTTTCCCAGCTGTTTTCACCTCCTTTTGAGCGAGGAATTATGTGATCGATCGTAAGCGGAATATTGCTCTTTCCGCAATAGGCGCAGCGGTGTGAGTCGCGTCGTAAAATATTTTTTCTGGTTAAAATAACCTGCCGGTACGGTACATGAATATACCTTCTGAGCCTAATAACAACGGGGTACCGGAAATTTTTCCTGATACTTCTGATGAACTTTTGATCGTCCTCCAAAACGGGGTCTGCCTTGCCAAGGTAAACCATGTCGAAAGCACGCTTAACATTACAAACCGCAAGTGGCTCGTAACTTTGGTTAAGCACAAGAACAAAAGTGTTATATAACGGTGAGTGATTTTTCTGAAAGCTGAATTAAGAAACTCCGTTTTTTGAATTAGTAACAATAATATTTTTCAATGAGTTTATTATACCATTTTTTCAGCTACTGCAGTCGCAACTGCATAGTTGTTCGAATGACTTAACGATATGTGAATTGTAACACCTTGAGCACGAATCCGGGCTATTTTGGGCAAATCCTCCAGAAGAGGCGCTCCGTCGCTTTCATTTTTTACTGAAATATCCTGCCACGCCACTGTTGGGTCATATTTCATAACGGCTTTATAAACCGCTTCTTTTATTGCGAAACGAGCGGCGTATCGTCTGTATTTATCACCTTTAGTCGAGCAATATTCAACCTCGGTGGGGGTGTAAATTTTCTCCAAAAATTTATCACCGTAGGTTTCAATTGATTTTTGTATCCGGTCAATCTCTATAATATCAACACCGATGCCTACAATCATTTTTCAGAAACTCCTTTTGCAAGTCCGGCTCCCGCCCGATCTGAAGCACCTGTTACTTTTCCGGTAGCGGGGTCAATCCTAATCGCTTCCATAAGCCCCAAAAATTCTATATCAGTCAGGTGATACCCCATTTCAATCAACTTTTCAGCCGTTTCTTCGGTTATTGCACCTGTTTCAACGGAAATTACTTCCGGGTACCATTGATGATGGATAAAAGGCGTGTTAACCGCGCGTTCAACATCCATATCAAAATCAATTGCGTTAAGAATAACCTGTAAAACAGAGGTTATAATGGTTGAACCACCCGGGGTACCCACAATCAAAAAGGGCTTGCCATCTTTCAGAACAATGGTTGGTGTCATCGAACTGAGCATTCTTTTACCCGGCTGGATTGAGTTGGCTTCATTCCCCAGTAAGCCGAATTGATTCGGTACACCGGGTTTGGCTGAAAAATCATCCATCTCGTTGTTTAAAAAGAACCCTGCTCCTTTAACCACAACTTTAGAGCCATAGCCGGAATTTATTGTAGTTGTTACACTTACCGCATTTCCGCTGCTATCTAAGATAGAGTAATGAGTAGTCTCACTGCTTTCAAAAAAATTAGTCAACCCGGGTTCAACTTCTTCCGAAGGAGTAACCCTATCCCCGATTTCATTAAAAAGTTGCTTTCCATATTCTTTCGATGTAAGTTCCTCAACCGGAATATCATAAAAATCGGGGTCTCCGAGATATTTCGAACGGTCGGCGTAAGCTCTGCGCATTGTTTCCGCTAAAATACGAATATATTCAGGTGAGTTATGCCCGTAAGATTTTAGATCATGATTTTCCAAAATATTGAGCATTTCAATTAGTGCAACACCTCCGGAGCTTGGCGGCGCCATTGAAATTATCTTATAACCCCTGTAATTACCAATCACAGGTTTGCGTTCAATCGCTCTATAACCGGCTAAATCTTCTTTCGTTATAATTCCACTTGAAGAAGTTTGCATCTGTTTAACGATAAGATCGGCAGTTTCACCCTCATAAAATCCCTCAATACCAAATTTACTGATCCTTTCCAATGTATTAGCAAGATCAGTTTGTTTAAATATATCACCCGGTTGAAACAATTCACCATCTTTTGTAAAAATAGCGGAAGTTGAAGGATATTTAAGAAAGGTTTCGTAATATTTTTCAAATGAATGGGCGGTGGAAACAGGCAAAGCAAACCCTTCACGCGCCAATTTAATTGCGGGCGCTATCACTTTTTCCCGTGGCATTGTACCGTATTTTTTAAGCATTTCTAACATACCGTAAACACTACCGGGCACACCTGCTGATAAAATGCCTTCTGTTGCAAGTTCGTGGTTAACCTCGCCCTGTTCATCTAAATACATATCCCGCGTTGCGGCTGCTGGGGCTTTTTCTCTATAGTCAATAGTTATCTCTTCCCCACTGGCGGTTCTTAAAACCATGAACCCACCCCCTCCGATATTACCTGCAACCGGATAAGTTACGGCAAGTGCAAACCCCACTGCAACGGCTGCATCAACGGCATTACCCCCCTCTTTTAATATCTGAACACCCACTTCCGTTGCAATTGAATCGGCCGAAACAACCATCCCTTCGTACTTGGTAGTTTGCGCCCGAAGATTGACGCTAAAAATTATTAGTAAAACAAAAAATAAAGAATATAAAAGTTTACGGCAGCTAAAATAATTCGATTCTGGCACGGACATTAATACCCTCATTTTTCAACTGTTTTTTGATAAGATCCAAGAGATCCCGGGCGTCTTTTAATGTTTTCTGCATCTCAGCGTAAGTACTGTCATCATATAAAATTTTCCCGAGGTTATTTTTCCCTGATAAGGTTTCATCAACTAAACCGTCTAATTTTACGATTAATTTATCCGACCGGTTAAGCAAACTATTCAGAGAAGAAATTGCGGCAGTTACGGAGTCCTGATTGTTTTTTACAAAAGCAGAAGCCGTGGAAGTTAGTGAGTCCGCATTTTTAGTTAGTAAAATGCCGCTTTTAATCAAATAATCAATTTGGTCCCTTTGCAGCCGAAGCATTTCTCGGGCTTCTTTCGCTAAGCCGGCAAGGTCTTTCATGCCTGATTTTAAGTCCCTTTTCATATCATTATCCCCCAAGTATGAATTGATTGCATTTAATGCAGTATCTATTTTCCCAAGAATTGCCGGTATATCTTTGCCTACATCGCCGACGAAACCCATCACCTCCGGCACATCGAACTGAAACTCACCTTTTTGCAACTTTGTAAGGTCGATAAAATCTTTCCCAGCTGTGGTTTTAATTTCAATCTTTTTTCCGCCCATTAAATCCATCATGCTGACAAAAAATCTTGAGCCAACGGGAATGCGTACATCATTATCCAACTGAAGCTCCACCAAAACAGCGCCCTCTTTCACCGTAATTGCGTCAACAAACCCTTTACGCACGCCGTTCATAGTAACATCATCGCCAACTTCTAACCCGGAAACATTTTGAAACTCAACCGTAACTTTGTTTTCCGCGCCGCCAAATGAGAGATTTTTCGACCAACCAATAACCCAGAGCAACACGATAATGCCCATTATCACGGTTAACCCTACTCTAAGTTCCGTTTTCTTTTGATCGTTCATTCAGTTAACATTTATCTTAATCATTTATTAAAATCTTAAAATACTAAAAAATTAGTATATCAAACCAATTTTTCCGCATCGGGTCTGTTCACTTTCGCAACCACAATTTGCCTGATTCGGTTCCTTTCAACCTTTGTAACGCGAAAAGAGACATTATCAATTTCAACCGAATAATCTTTGCCCGGTATTTTGCCCGCTTTTTCCAATATTAAACCGCTCACGGTTTGCACATCCTCCGGTATATTTTCAAATTTAACTTTCATCAAATCTTCTAACTCTTCAATTTCCAATTCACCGTTTACAAGAAAAGCGCCTGTGCCTAAAGGGTTTACTGCCGGCTCTTCTTTATCCGATTCATCAATAATCTCGCCAAGAATTTCCTCTAAAATATCCTCTAATGTAATCAATCCTGAAGTGCCGCCATACTCATCGATCACTATCGCCATGTGAAATTTCTTCTCCTGAAATTCCTGCATTAATTCACTGATTAGTTTAGTTTCCGGAACAAAAAAGGCAGTTCGTGCTAATTTAGCGGGACTAAAATTACCCTTATTGCGCAAAAATTTATTCTTTATCATCGGAAGCAGGTCTTTTGCGTATAATATTCCGGTTATTTGGTCGAGGTCATCTTTGAACACCGGTAGCCTGCTGTGCCCCGCATTAAGGATTATTTGCGCAACTTCATCCAATTTTGCGCCAACAGGTACGGCAACAATATCCACCCTGGGGCGCATAACTTCCTTAACGGAAACATTGGTGTAAGAAATTAACCCTTTAATTATCTCATGTTCTTTCTCAGCCAAAGTTCCCGCTTTGTGCCCAAGATCTGCAAGAGTCGAAATCTCTTCCTGATCTATAGCAGTTCTCCCTTTTTTAAGCTTGAGCTTACCAAATGTAAGGTTTACAAACTCGTTGATTAACTCGGAAGCGGGATATAAAAAAATGCTTATCCAATATAACGGGATAATCGACCAACGAATAAACCGAATCGGGTCTTTGCTCGCAAAGACTTTGGGTGTGATTTCACCGAAGATTAACACCAAAATTGTCAGAGAAATGATCTGAACGGTTATTGCTGTTTCAACATTCACCGAAATCTCGGTAGCAACAATTATGGTGATTGCTACGCCCAAAATTGAGGCTAAGGTATTA
Organism: Ignavibacteriaceae bacterium; assembly: GCA_008933765.1. Classification (GTDB taxonomy): domain Bacteria; phylum Bacteroidota; class Ignavibacteria; order Ignavibacteriales; family Ignavibacteriaceae; genus UTCHB3. Next base: position 285,760 of record WBUK01000002.1, read on the forward strand.
ACTAAATTATTACCAAGCAGAATTGTTACCAATAACCGCTTTGGTGAATCTATCAGAAAAAACAGATAATGGGATAAAAGAGGGTTGTTTTCGAACCCTCTTTTAATCAATATTTTGTCAGTTCCAAAGAGTGCCACTTCCGAACCACTGAAAAGCCCGGAAAGAAGAAAGCACAAAATAAGACCTGATAAAAGAATTATTTCCGCTGTCAACTAATACACTGATTGTTAGAAAGGCAGATCGTCTTTTTCCCGACTCTTAGGTTTTTTCCCGCCGGATGGAGCAGCTTCTCCTCCACCCTCAGAATCGGGATAACCTGATGGACCTCCGGTTGATGAATCGGCGGTATCACCACCGCCGTAGGCTTCAAACGGGCTGGAACCATCAGAGTCAGATTTTTTGTCAACTAACTGTATCCTTTCGGCAATTACTTCAAAAACTCTCCCTTTGGTTCCATCCTGTCTGTCAAATTCTCTGATTTGGATTCTGCCTTCCACATAAGCTCTTGTGCCTTTTTTCAAGCTTTGGAGAACCCAATCCTGTAAATTAAAGCCAACAATATTGTGCCATGTAGTTTCATTTGCCCAGTTGCCGTCTTTCCCTCGTGTGCTTCGGCTTGTAGCCATAGTGAACGAGGTAATCTGGATACTGTTGTCACTCGAGAAGCGAGTTTCGGCATCTTTTCCCAAATGCCCTATTAAGAAAACTTTGTTAAGTGATAGTGCCACATTAATCTCCGTTAAAGTTAAATTAATTACCTTCGTAAATTAAAATAAAAAAGCGAATAACCAATACGGTTATTCGCTTTTAAGTAAAGATATTTTAAATTTTTACTTGTTAAGAATCAGTTTAATATTCTGAGAGGTGTTACCTTGAGTCAAACGGGCGAAATAAACGCCTGATGTCAGGTTAGAACCGTCAAAATTAACTGAATAAAGTGTTCCGGGTTCAGCATTGTTGTTGAACAACTGTGCAACTAACTCACCGGTTACATTGTAAACATTCAGTGTAGCAATGCCAACCTGATCAACCGAGAATTTAATTGTGGTTGAAGGGTTGAATGGGTTAGGATAGTTCTGCTTCAGTTGGAAGCCGGTAACAATTTCGTTGCTTACTTCAACAGTGTTTGAATAAGCGGTTGTTCCGTCGAAATCAACTTGTTTCAGTCTGTAGTAAAGTGTACCGTTTGCAGCTTTTTCATCAACAAAAGAGTAAGCGTTGGTTGAAGTGCTGGTTCCTTTACCGTTTACAAAACCGATTGATTGGAAGTTAACATTGTCGCTGCTTCTTTCCACATCAAAACCTCTGTTGTTTGTTTCCGAAGCGGTTGTCCATGTTAAATTAACTTTACCGTCAACCGAGTTGGCAGCGAAAGAAGAAAATTCAACAGGAACAACTCCTGCGGGCCAGTCTGTGGAAACAATCAGATTATCGAAGATAACTTTTTCACTTGCGTTGAATTGGCGTAGAGCCACTGCACCAACCGAAATTTCAGTGCCATCTGCTACAAGGGGGCCAACTGCAGGTGTGCCGGGTTCAGTAGAGAAGTTGTCACCCTGTGCAAAAACATAAAGTGAAACTTCATCATTTGCAGCACCATCAATAATCTTATATTTAACAACTACAACATAAACCTGATCTAAGTTTAAGTCGGTGTTATAATATACTTGAGTATTGGTAGCAAAACTTAAGCCTAACTGGAAGCCGGCATTTGAAGTTTTGATCCATGTTCTTGCTCTGAAATCAAAAGTGTTCATTGGAACACTATGTCCAAAATGGAAGAAATAACCTGCAACAGAGGGTTGTGCAGTTACTTTAATTAAAAATGAAGCATATACACTACCGGTTGTAACGGAGTCGAAAACTCTGTTAATATCTTGCCCGTTATTGTAAATATATGCGGCACCGCCACCTGAAAGTGGGTATCCCGCCATTTCGATTCCTTCACCCACTAAGATGTTTGAAGAACCGGCACCACTGTGTGCAACCCAGTTACCGTGTGCTGAAACCGAGTCACCAATCGGATAATTAAAATTTTCCGTAAAAATCTGCGAATAACCGGTGGTCACCGCTACAAAAAATATGACGCACAGAGTTAATGCTCTTTTCATCATTTTTACCTCGTGTTTAATTTAGAGAATGTTTAATTACAAAATTAATCAATTATTTATTAACAGTAAATTAATAAATCATTTTTTAAGAAAAAAAAGGCTGCCCTTTCAGACAGCCTAATTTCAAAACATTATTTGAGCAGAGTTAATTTCTTCGTTATGACTGAATTCCCCTGTGTCAAACGATAGAAATATATTCCGGATGGCAAGTTTACTGCATTAAACTGCAGGTTGTATAACTGTCCCGGTTTTGCAGTTTCGTTGAAGAGTGTTGTTACCAACTCACCACTTATTGAATAAATATTCAGAGTTGCAACTGCCTCTCTATCTACTGTGAACGAAATCGTTGTTGACGGGTTGAACGGGTTCGGGTAGTTTTGGTTCAACGAGAAGACAGCCGGGATGGATGTGTTTTCTACCTTTACAACTTCACTGTACTGGAAGCTGCCATCTAAATCAATCTGCTTAATCCTATAGTATGTAACAGGAAAATCAACATTTGCATCTGTAAATGAATACCGGTTCATAAGTGTTGAAGTACCTTTACCGGCGACAAATCCGATTTCAACAAAATTATCTCCGTCAACACTTCTTTCTACAGAGAAGCCTTTGTTGTTTACTTCCGTTGATGTTACCCAATCTAACAGAACAGATTTTCCATCTCTTACTGCGTTGAAAGAAACCAATTCTACAGGCAACGGGAACATTGGGGTAAAGTAAGGTCCTCCTGCCATAGTGCTGAAATCTGCATTAAAGCCCGGGTTACCACCCGTGATGTTTCCGGGGATGGATACATCAGAGAAATAAGCAGTGTTCGAAACAACAAATGCCGCCATTTGAATATTACCCGAGAAACCAAGGTTATTCAGCTCAGTTTTAGGGATTCTGATCTCAAGCCCTCTGCGTGTATCGTATGCAGAGTCAAGAGCAAAACGAATTGAATTTGTGGCAAAAATACCATCCACTGAAGGACCTTCGGCAGCCGAGCCTGAATTACGGCTCGATCCGATGAACTGTGCCTGCTTGTTTCCGTTAAAATATTTAGCAGCATCTAAATAGGCTACTGAATCGTTACCTCCGGGGTTAATGACGAATGCCATATCAACCTCGAAGCCCATCTTCCAGTTGGGGTTGGTCATATCGCCAAACAAGTGACCACCACCGGCAATTCCGCCTAATGCCTGACCGGCAGAGATACCGGTAATGTTATCAAAGTTAAGGAAAACAACGGTTCCGTTTGCATTGCTTCTGTCTAATTTCGTATCAACTGCGATATAAACATAGTTGGAATCATAAGCGTAAGCTAACCTCCTTACACTAATGTCAGGCCCGAATCCGGCGTTATTGTTTTGAGACCATCCAACATAAGTATAGTTTTCGTTGAAACGACCGTTTATAATAAAAGGGAAATCCAATGTAAAAGAGCCAAGCCCTTGGTTGCAACCTAAAATATAGAAATCAATCTTGCCGTCAGGTCTTACCTTATAGGAAAAATCACCGGCACCGTTAGTATTTGTGTTTGCGCCTAAAGATGTTGAAATAGCATAAGTTCGCGCGTTTGCAGGGTTTTCATTAAGGCTGACCACTCTTATATTCTCATTTCCGCCGCCATATTGGTAGGTTACTATATATCCGTTATTATCTGATTGAATATACCGGATAGTAGTTGATCCGGTAGCAATAACACCGCCCGGCACTGCACCTATCAACTGCCCGGACATATTATACGCCATAACATTTTTGCCGGAACTGTTGGTAATTATGGCATCAATGTCTCCCTGATAGTTTATAACCGGGCAAGCTGAAGCATGACCGCCAAAACTGTTTGCCGGCAATTGAACAGAATCTTGCATAACAAAGGTTTCACCATGATCAGTGGTTTTTATTATAAACACTTTGCTTCTTGTGGGATCCACCAACATAAATTTTGCGGTGTTATCTGAGTTTTTACCGAAAAAGTAAATATTATCACCAAATCTGCTTCCGGCAACATCTGCCTGGTATGAAAATGCAACCGTGGGCGTCGCACTCGCATTGCTCCATTTGTAAATTTTGAAAGGTGTTGTATTCGAAGTAACTAAATTGCCGGCATAAATCTTACCGTCGTCAGCTGCTTCAACATCATTCAGAGCAAAAACACCTCCGCTAACACCCGTAAGGTCTAAATCAGCTTCGAAAGCACCTGTTGCGGCGTCAAGTTTCTTTAAGAACAACCCGCCGGTTCTTGACACTACATACACTTTGTTATCAATTGATGAATATCCCAGGCCTCTTTCAGTGTTTCCTGTGGAAAACCACGCAGGCATGTTACCGTTGGCTGCAGATTGCACCCAATTGGTGGAAAACTGGGCATTTAACTGCCCGATTAATAAGATCAGTGAGAAAAGTATAACTTTTCGCATTTGAACCTCCAAGAATTAAAAAATTGACTAAAATTCCACAGTCAAAATAAATGCATCCGAGAATTCTTTTTGTGCCCGTAGCTTAGTCCGGAGCTCTTCAGCTTCTTCTCTGGATTCTCTCGGGCTGAGCCTCACCACATAAAGTGAAGTTCTCGAATCGTAACTTACGAAAATTTCTTCATTTAATTTGCTTTTTACACTTTCCCTGAATTTTTTTGCATTCTCGAAGGTACTGTAGGCACCAATCTGAAGAATATAAACATAGGATTTTGGCACTTCAACCTTTGAATCAACCGAGGGTGAATAATCAACACTTTTAATTGTGTCAAGTTGGTTTTCTGCAACCGGTTTCTCTTCCACCTTTTGTTCCTCTACCGAAGCACATGATGAAAGGTAAAAAACAATCACAAGTGAAGCAATTGCCTGTGGCAAATACTTCAGGCTATTTTTCAAAAGGCTCAATGCCAAAATCCTTTTAATTAGAATTCGAATTTAATTAAAGTTAAAAAACGAAATATTTAAATGTTTCCGGAGTATAATCAGGGCGAATCACAGTGTTCGGGTTACCTTTGAAAATTAAACTACCCGGAATTGTTGCGATATTTACAAGAGGTATCTTCGCATTGTATTTTTCGTTGATAACCTTGATAAATTCGTTTGCTATCAGCCCGTAAGCCTGGTTTGTCGGATGGACACCGTCAAGACTGAACAGACTCCCGGTTACAAACACCGGCGTAAACTTTATACCATCAACAACATAAGCACCGGATGTTACATAAGCAGCAAGTATGTTGTTAAAGAAAGCGGCTGCGTCAACATAACCGAACCCTTTGGCTTCGGCGGCGGTTTTGATGATGTTGTTGTACTGGCTAATCACAGTTTTAACATTTACAATTTCGTCCTGGTCTAAGATGAAAGCATTACCAAGTGGGTTTTCTCTCGCCTGACCCTTTCCTTGAGCAAGTTCTCCCTGCGCAGTTAAAGTAATCAAATTGCTTGAAAGTGGCATTAAAACTGTGTCACCGGTTCCTTTAACACCCCATATTGCTGTAACTCCCTGCTGTTGAAGTTGCCCGCCTACTGTTGTGAAATATGCAGCAGCGGTAACATCCAGAATATTAGCAACAACAACAGGAACGCCGAGTGTCTTCAGGCTATCCATAGCCATACCATAAAGTAACTGAAATGTTGGTACCGGTGTATAGGGAACCGTGCCGCCTTTTGTAGCATGACCAAGAATATCGTTTGAACCAAGCCAGAATGTAACAAATGAAGGTCTTGAAGCTTTAAGCTGTAACCATTGAGTGAGCCGGCTTCCGCCTGTGTTCCTCAAAACTAAGTTAAACATAGGGTTTGGTGCTGCTACACAGCTGTTGGCATCATAGGCATAAAAGAAATCAGCCAGAAAGGCACCCGGAACACCCAAATTATTATAGGGCTTTGGGTATGTTAAATTAGTAGGGGTACCACTATTTGGGTTCGTATATGATTTGAAAGGCGAAATGCTTTCAATTTCTATTCTTCCTGCTGTTCCCGGTTCGCTGACATTTGGAAAAGCGAAAGCAGCACCTGCCTGGTGTGCTATTTGAGCAGCATAAGAGTATTTTTGACCTTCTTCGTACAAAGAGCCTGACTGATAGCCGGCAGTTAAACTGTTACCAACGGCATAGTAATTTGCAAAGTTTGCCGTTCCTGTTGCAGGGGCAGCCGGTGCAGTGAGGCTCGATCTGTCCTCACAACCCGTGAATACTAACACGGTTAACGCAAGGATCAAAGAAAAATTAAATATCTTTTTCATTGTAAACTGCTCCTCTAATTAAAATTTGAAGTTAAATGTAAATGAAAAGAGGTTCGCATAAGAGTTATATGTTCCGTTCATTGGAGCAAAACCTACACCGGAATAACTTTCCTGCGAGTTCGTAATTGTTCTTTCTTTGAAACGAATAAACAGGTATGCAAAATCCAACGAAACTGCATCAGTCAACTGATAACCGAACCCGGCGCTGAAACCCAGTCTGTCTGAATCAGGAAGTGTCGGGTCAACTTTTTCATCTTTTATTGGGTTTTTATCAAACAGGAAACCGGCACGAAGATCGAAGAAATCAGACCACTTGTATTCGGCGCCTAACCTTACGATGAAACAATCCTGATAGTCTCTGGTTGATGTGGTTAAGATTTTATCGTCTGCTGAATATTTAACGGTTAGTGCATCGTAACTTGACCACATAACATGCTGATAATCAGCGGTAACCACAAAAGCTGGGGTGAATTTATAAGCAATACCAACCGTAAACTGTGCGGGGGTAACCAGGTCTGCTTTAATCGGTGCATTTGGCAGGTTTGCTGCAAGCTGCGAAGGACCGGTTGTAACCACATCACCGGTGAAGCTGTGTTTAATCTGGCTTCTGTAACTGGCACCGATCGAAAATGCCGATGTCGGTTTCCAGAGAGCACCAACGATGAAACCAAACGCAGAGGATGCAGTACCTTTAAGGCTGACAAACGCCTCATCATCGAAAGGTGCTAAATTCTGCTTTTTGGAAATTTCTACCGTTGCGTAGTTATAAATAAAACCGGCAGAAAGGCTGAAATTATCAGCAAGTTTATACGCAGCAGTTGCGTTAAACGAAAATACCTGAACTTCTGTTTTTACCGCGGCATACTTGCCTACCCAGTTCTCATCCCAGTCTGTTCCTAACCCGAAGGGGTTATTCAAGCCCAACCCTACAACAAATCTGTCTGATAATTGATGTGTAGCATAAAAATGAATTGGAGTGAATAAACGGCTTTTGACTTTCGACTCTTCGATCGAGGGAGCCGGACCCCTGAAAGCTGCACTCGGAACGATTAATGCCGTTCCGGCGGTTACATTCGTACCTTTCATGAATGCAAGCCCCGCAGGGTTAAAATAGAAAGCAGAAAGGTCGTTCGATAAACCCGCGAACGCACCCCCCATTGCCATTGCCTTAGCACCAACTTCATTGAGTTGGAAACCACTGGCGAAAATATTCCCTCCGATGATCAGAGAAAATAAGAAAGAAAAGAAACATTTTTTCACAGTGCCTCCGGAAAAATAGTTTGTTAATTAACCAATTAGAAATAACTGAGCACCTTTTTCGACAGGAGATTTCTCACTTACGAATATCTCTTTTATTGTGCCGCTAAAGGGGGATTTTATGTCATTCTCCATTTTCATTGCCTCGAGTATCATTATCGATTCACCCTGAGCAACCGTATCCCCGGCATTCTTCTTTAGTTTAAGAACCATCCCGGGCATCGGTGATTTTATCAGTGAGTTGCGGTTTGACTGTTTGACATTGGAGAGCACCTGACGGGCTTTCTGTTCAAGGTTTGTTCTTACTTCTGTTTCAAAGTAGCGCCCATCGATTAAAAGTAATTGATTATTCTTTTCCCCTGAAACACGGTTTATACGAAATACTTTTTCCCCCAACCTTAATATATAGTAATTCCCATTGACTTCTTCAAGGTTATATCGATATTCCCGATCATTTATTATTATCTGATCGGTACCGACAAACTTCACGGACATCTCTTTACTGTTCAGGTCAACATGATAGTCCGGAATCATTCTGTATCAAGCCAATTGTTATCGTTTAAAACCTCGTTAATTCTAAGATTGTTTGCGCTGTTTCGGGATCTTTCCCGAAGAATAGCCGACAGCGCAACTGCAGCATCTTCCCTGCCGTTATCCAATTGTTCTTTCCAAGCGCCGGGAACCAAAGGTAAAAACTCCTTATCTATCAAATTTATGGAATATTTTCCACTCAAAAAAGAACGGTTGTTCAATAACCACAATAAAACAGCAATATTTGTCTGAACACCGGCGATTGAGTATGATTCAAGAGCCATTTTAACCCTTTGAATTGCAGAGGACCTGTCACTTCCGTGCGCAATAACTTTGCTGAGCATTGGGTCGTAATACATCGTAATATCCGAGCCCCCTTCAATTCCCTCATCAACTCTCACACCGGGTCCGGTTGGTATCCTGTGGAAAGAAATTCTTCCCGTAGAGGGTAAAAAGTTGTTATCGGGGTCTTCTGCGTAAACTCTGCACTCAATGGCGTGACCGTTAATTTTCAAATCTTCCTGTTTGTACGAAAGTTTTTCACCCGCCGCTATTTTTATCTGTTCTTTAACCAAATCCAGCCCCGAGATCATTTCCGTAACGGGGTGTTCCACCTGAAGACGGGTGTTCATCTCCAAGAAAAAAAAATTTCTTTTCGAATCCATTAAAAATTCAATTGTACCTGCATTGTAATAATTGCACGCTTTTGCTGCCTCAATCGCAGTCTTAGTAATTTTTTCACGCGTTGCTTTATCAACAAACGGCGATGGTGACTCCTCAATTATCTTTTGATGTCTGCGCTGTACCGAACATTCCCTTTCAAACACATGGATATAGTTACCAAATTTATCGCCAAGGATCTGCACTTCAATGTGCTTTGGTTCCTCAATAAATTTCTCGATATAAACAGCACTGTCGCCAAATGCAGACAGAGCTTCTCTTTTTGCCGAGAAAAAAGCTTCATCTATCTCTTCGGGGGAGGAAACCTTTTTCATCCCCTTTCCCCCACCTCCGGCGGATGCTTTAATCAAAACAGGGTAACCAATTTTTGAGGCGAATGCTTTTGCCTCTTCTATCGATTCAACGGGATCGGTTGTTCCGGGAACGAACGGCACACCATGCTCCTGCATTATTCTTCGGGCACCCGTTTTGCTTCCCATCATTTCAACCGACTTTGAAGAAGGACCAATGAATGTTATTCCGGCTTCTTCAACTGCTTGTATAAAACTTGCCCTTTCTGAAAGAAACCCGTAACCGGGGTGAATTGCATCCGCACCACATTTCCTCGCAGTATCAATTATTTTTTCGATATTCAGGTAAGTTTCCCCGGCTGTTGTGCCCGGCAGGTGGTATGACTCATCGGCATATTTTACATAAAGTGAATTTACATCAGCATCAGAGTAAACAGCCACTGTTTTAATGCCTAATTCACGCGCACCTCTGAATACCCTTAATGCAATTTCACCTCTGTTAACAACTAATATTTTTTTGAAATACATGCTTTCCTTTACTCCGAAAACTCGACGATGGTAATGCCTTCACCCCCCATTTCAACGGGGGCATAATAGTAGTTTGCTACCTTTGGATTTTGTTTCAAAATATCGTGAACCGCTTTCTTCAAAGCACCCGTTCCCTTGCCGTGTAAAATTTCTACACGGTTTAAATTACCAATATACGAATCTATAAGGAATTTTTCTACTTCACTTTCAATATCTGCAGCGCGCTCACCTCGAATATCTAACCGATAAGAAAGGTCAGAGCGCACTTTTGTAGAACTCTCTTTTCTAATTTCTCTTCTTATCTCTTTACCTGAAACTTTAACACAGTCGCTTGTTTTGAAAGAAATTTTTAAGGGGCCGGAGGCAATAACCACATTATTACCATCAGGACTAATGCTTATAACTTCACCGATGGTTTCTGAGTCTTTTATTCTGACCATATCGCCCATCTCAATCTGCGGTGGTTTTTCTGCAGAGGCTGCCGGTAGTTTCTTTTCCTCTTTTTTCAGTTTCTCGTTGAACGAATCCACTAACCGGTCGGCTTTGACTGTACTGGTTTTTGAAGCCTGAGACTCCTTAATTTCTTTAATAACCTTTTGAATCTCTCTGTTTGCCTGATCTAAGAAAACAGATGCGTGCTCTTTTGTTTCTTTAAGTATCTTATTCTTTTCTTTATCAAGTTCTTTAACTTTTTTCTCGTAAAGTGAAGTTAAACCGGTCAACCTGCTGTTCTCTCTTTCGTAGTGAGTCAGTTTTTTCATCAGCTCCTGATCTCGCTGCTCAGCTTCCAAAAGAACTTTTTCCAACCCGAAATTAGAATTCTCGACGAACCCCTCAGCAGCATCGATAAATTCTTTCCCGAAACCCAGACGGGTTAAGATTTCGAAAGCATAACTCGAGCCGGGTATCCCCTGCCTGAACTTGTAGGTAGGTTTTAGTTCATCCGAATCAAAACTCATTGAAGCATTTTGGAATCCTTCCACTTCCGATGCAAGCGCTTTTAACGCAGAAAGGTGTGTTGTTGAAAACACCAGACTTCCTGCCCGGTGAAGCTGCAACAAAACAGCCCGCGATATTGCCGCTCCGGATTCGGGGTCAGTTCCTGTTCCTATTTCATCGATCAAAACAAGTGTGTTTTCACCTGAATTTTGAATAATCCTTTTTATATTGGATAAATGAGAACTAAATGTGCTTAAATCATCATCAATCGACTGTGCATCGCCGATATCAGCCAATATCCCTTCGAATATATGAAGGTTACTGTCCGCTCCTGCCGGAATATGAATGCCCGATTGAGCCATCAGCGCAAGCAAACCGATACTTTTAATAAGAACAGTTTTACCGCCCGCATTGGGGCCCGTAATAATAACTGAATTTCCTTTACCAATCTTAAGGTCAAACGGAACTGTTCCCCGGAACCCATTCTTTTGAATCAGCAACGGATGTCTGCCGCCGTAAATTTCTATATTTCTTTTTTTATCAAACGAGGGAAAAACACCTTTTATTTCGATTGAAAAATTTGCTCTGGCAAAAACTGAATCCAAGCCGGTTAAGGTATCGTAACTAAGAGCAAGATCATCGAAACTGTTTCTAATTCTTATAGTAACTTCTTTTAAGATTCTCTCAATTTCGCGGGCTTCTGCGAAATTCAGCGAAACAATCTCGTTGTTCAGGTTCAGTGTTTCTTCCGGTTCGATGTAAACCGTTTGCCCGGTGGAAGATTCTGAATGAATTATCCCCTTCACTTGTCTTTTATACTCAACCTTCACCGGTACAACTAATCTTCCGTCCCGCAAAGTAAGATAGTTTTCTCTGGTAATATCCTGTTCAGTCAGATTTTTAACCAGCGAAGTAACATATTTTCTAAGGTCTTCCGACTTTTCCCTGATCTCTTTCCTGATTTCCTGAAGAGTCTTGCTTGCCGAGTCTTTCATTTCACCTGAGGGGTCAAAAATGTTTGAAATGTAGCGTTCAAAAAGCTTATCTTCAAAAAGAAAGGTGCCCATCTCTGCCAGTACCGGGGCTATTTCACGGTTTGTTTTCAGATATTGTTTCAAATTTGCGGAAGAAATCGCAAGTTCAAAGATGTTAAACACCCCCTTTGCCGTCAGAACTGCACCGTCAATTTTTGTGAGATGGAGGTCTTTCATCACATCATTCAGCGATGAGATTGGAGGGTACCCCACTTCATTAATCAGCTCTTTAGCCTCAGAAACACAACCGCCTTCGTGTAAAATAACCGTTTCAGAAGTTGAAGGTCCAAGTGTCCTGATTATCTCTTTTCCTCTTTCAGTGTAGCAGTATTTTTCAATTCGTGAAAGTACTTTGGGGAATTCAAGCCGGTGCAGATCAAAGAAGTGCGTGGTGTTCACTCGGTCACTCAATCCGTTGTTTGTCTCTTCTTGTCGAGTTAAGTCAAAGGAATGAATTGTATCCATCAGAATATCTGACCTTTTTTAACGCTGCCGGAGGTCTCAGAGGGTAAAATTGTATGAATTATCGCAGGCATAACGCTTCTCGCTGATGAATATAGCCACGACCCCTTAATCGTTTCATCCGATGGAAACGCAAGTTTAGATGTTGCCACTAAAATCGCACTGATGAAAATCACGACCTGAATTGCGCCGGCAAAACCGCCGATAATTTTGTTCACCAAATGGCTTATTTTGCTGTGTACTTTTGTTGTTTTAACTATAATTGCCGTTACCACCTGAAAGAAAATAAAAATTGTTACACCGCCGATTATCTCAGCGGAGCCATCAGCAACACCAAGAACAGACTTATAAACGCTTCCCATCCCACCGGCAAACCAAATCGCAAAGATGATACCGAGAAAAAAGCCAAGAATATCAAAAATTTTTTTGACAAAACCTTCTTTATACCCTAAGTAAAAAGAAGCCACTGCTAAAAGTATTATCGTGATATCAATCCAATTCAATAAATCAACTCTTTAAGTATGCTTCAGTCAATCCTTTAACCAATGCTCCGTCAGCTTTGCCTTTAAGTTCTTTCATTACCAAAGGCATAAGTTTGCCAAATTCCCCTCCGCGAGGTATGTTGTTAGCCTCAGCAATCGAAGCGATTTTAGCCGCAACTTCAGCCTCACTAAGCGGTTTAGGAAGATATTCGTTAATAACTGCTAACTCTTTCTCTTCCTTATCTGCCAATTCGTTTCGCCCGGCGGCACGGTAAATCTCCATCGATTCTTTTCGCCTTTTTGCCAACGAATTTAAAAGGTTTATTTCTTCTGCTTCTTCTTTAAGTTCGCCTTTTCCGCTTTTTTCATATTCAAGCACGGCGGCTTTAATCGACCTGATGGTTTGAAGTCTGATCTGATCGCCTTGTTTCATTGCGCTTTTTAATTCTTCTGAAATTCTTTCTTTAAGGCTCATTTTTCATCCTTTTCTTTGTGTGATGAAATGTAGTTTACTCTTAGGCACTTTGCTTTTCTCAGTTCAAGTTGCACACTTTCAACGAGTGACATCGGCACATTTTTATCTACTCTCATTTGAACAACAACATTATTCATTCGGGATCTGATAATTTCGAACCTCTCTTTCACTGCTGAAAGACCTACAACCATATCATTTACTTGAATTTTACCGTCTTTTCCGATATAAAGCCAGGCGGTTAACCTTCTGTTATCAAATTTTTCCGATGTAACGGTTTCGGGCAGATCGTAAGTTACCTTTACATCTATTTCTTTTAATACAGTTGAAACCATGAAAAACAAAAGCAAGATAAATATAATATCGGGCATTGAAGCCAACGGAATGCCTGATTTTGAATCTTTTTTTCTTACTTTGCCTGCAAAATTAATCATTATTTTTTATTTCACCCACTGAAATGTAAACAGGTACGATACTATTAATGGTTTCCCGGTCATCTTCGGATAAAGACCTGAAAGCGCGCCCAAATTTTTTCCGCGACACTTCATCCTGAACAGTTTTATAGCCGTGTTTTATTTGATCAAGTGCCGCAATGTATCTGTTATAAACCACATTTCCTTGATACAACAGGAGCGTGATTGGTTTCTCGTCATCAGGTTTATCGGTTGTTGATCTAACAGCAGTGGTAACTGCATTGTATAATTCGGCAAGAGTTGCGTTTTTTCCGTTTAATGTTAAGTTTTCGGTGGATAACCTAACTTCTAAAACGCGCTTTTTTTCAATCTGAGTTGGGGCTTCGTTCGGTTTATATTCGGGAAGTGAAAGGCTGATTCCGGTATCAACATCAATGGTAGCTGCCACAATGAAGAATATCAGTAGCAGGAATGCTATATCTGACATTGAAGCAAGAGGGACATCGGGGAATCCCTTCCTCCGACGCCGGATGAAACTCATTTCTTACTGCTTTTTTGCTTTAAGGAATAGAGGCTATCGACTAACTGAACCGAACTTTCTTCCATATCGGATACTATATCATCGATTCGCGAAATAAAATAATTGTAACACACCTGCAGGATCATGGCTACAACCAATCCAAAGAGTGTGGTAATCAAAGCCTTTGCTATTCCGCCGGCAACAATAGCAGGCGAAATTTGGTTGGCTTCTTTAATGGCTTCAAAAGCTTCTATCATTCCCTGAACAGTACCGGTAAATCCAAGCATTGGCGCCAAAGCAATACAGAGTGAAATCCATACTAATCGTTTTTCCAAAAACCCCGTTTCGATGCTGCCGAATGTGGCAATAGCTTTTTCGACAGCATCAAGCCCTTCTTCAAATCTTTGCAAACCGGCGTGGATAATTGAAGAAACAGAGCCGGGGTTTGATTCACAAACTCTTTTTGCTGCTTCTACACCGTTGCTTTCTATCTCTTCGGTTACTTGCTGAATGAACCGACGAGTGTTAAGTTTCGATTTTCTCAGTGTGTAAAACCGTTCAACACTCAACACTAACCCGACAATAAAGGCAATTAATATGGGGTGCATAAAGTCACCGCCATCTATATACATTGAAGCAAGCGAGTTCATTTTTGGATTTCTTTCACTCTTAATTTAATTCGTTTAAACTTAAACTTTTGTTATTCGTTAGTAATGAAGAATAGGTTTTCACACTTAAAACCGGGTTAATTCTTCAGACCTGGAATATTAATTCATAACCTAAGTTTAAGTTAATTCGTTGAACCTGTGTTTAATTTTCAAAACATTTCCCGAAAGGAAATTGTAGCTGTTGAAGAGCGAAACCACAAGTTCACCGATTTCTTTTGGTTTAACCATAGCCACTTCTACGGAGTCACCCAACCAACTTCTGTTAGCAGGGGTATCAATCAAATAAGGTGCCACGGCATTTACACTCAAATTGATTGCGTGACCTTCTTCAGCACCCGATTCAACAAGATGCGAAAGGGCGCTTTTCGAGGCCCCATAAGCTGCTTTCCCGGCTTCACCGGCAAAAGAGACAAAAGCTGAAGTAAATACTGCCGAACCACCGGCACACTCTGCAACTTTCTTCTTGAACTCAGCTAATATGTTGTAGTTAACCGTGAAGTTCATTGTAAACATCTTTGATACCTCCGCCGGGGTGGTATCTTCAATGTTTTTACCGCCTACAAATCCGCCAACGGTGCTGAATAAAAACAGAATTTTTTCTTTTGAAGGCTCTACAATTTCAAACACTTTTTTGGTGTTTTCAGCGTCGGAAAGGTCGCCCGATTTTACGAAAACTTCATTTCCCTGACTTCCGTTTTCTAACATCGGGTCAAAAAAGTAGTAGCGGTCGAACCCGGCTTTTTTGAAAACTTCGGCAACACCGGTTCCTAAGCCACCGTTGCTGCCAAAAAGCAACACTTCTTTTTTCACCTTAACTTAATTCTCCACATTTTTGTTATCATGTTCACTGGTTCCTGAGAGAGCCACTTTACCGTCTCTGATGTGTCTATAAAGCATATCGTTTTCAATCAGGTATTGAAATCTGTTGGAAAACTCGTCCAACGAAATTCCGCAAGTAGCTGCAAATTTTGCCAACTCGTGCGGGTCTTCAAAGTCTGACTCCGACAAGCGCAACATGTATCTTCTTGCGATGAGGAACGATTCGTTCGAAGGGTCAACCATTCTGATACGAGTTTTTTTAGTCTTTGGATCGAGAATATCTTTGAAGTATAGGGGAACAAACTTACCGCCCTGAATCGAAACCATAGCAGCATTACCGCCGTTCAAAATAAACTGCGAAGCGGAATAGCCAAGGTCTCTCGTGTATTCCATATCAAACGGAATTGGGTCTGCGCACCTAAGTTCGTAACCGATGTTTTTGGCAACAATGGTTACTTTATGACCAAATTCTTTAAGAGCTTCCTGCACTTTGGCTTTAAGAATTTCACCAAGATTAACTTCTGCAATTCTTAAGTTATCGTGAGCGTCTCTTTCAACCTCACCAAGTGCTAATAACTCGTTGGGGTCAAGGTGTTCAACTAATCCTTCTGCCAGAATAGCAACACCATCCATTTTGCCGTAACTGATCCTTTTTATTATCGCACCAAGCAAAATATCTATAATATGATCAAGTTTAATGGGGCCCGCAGGAAACTCTTCAGGGATAAGGGTTAAGGTTGCCCCGGCAGCTTTACCGATTCCAAGCGCTAAGTGACCGGCTTTCCTCCCCATTGTAACCACAAAATACCAACGGGATGTTGTTTGTGCGTCAACCATCAGGTTTTTTACCATTTCAACGCCGATGTGTCTGGCGGTCTGAAACCCGAAAGTTGGGATGCCGTGAGGCAGATCCAAATCATTATCAATGGTTTTTGGAACATGCACCACTCGTATTCTGCCCGCAGCCATTTCTTCCACTTTCATCGCTGAGTAAGCTGTATCGTCGCCGCCGATTGTAATCAGTTTATCGACATTCAATCTGAGTAAAGATGTAACCGTATTTTCTAAGTGTTTTTTATGTTTTGTGGGATTTGCTCTTGAAATACCGATGAAAGAACCGCCTCTGAAGTGGATACGGCTTACATCATCGATAGCCAGCGTTTGACAATGACCGATTTCACCTTCCATTATCCACTGAAAGCCGTCTTTTATTCCAATTACTTCTATTCCCTCAACGCCTGCCCTGATGGTTGCGCTGCTAATTACACTGTTGATGCCCGGTGCAGGCCCGCCACCAACCAAAATTGCCATTTTTTTTGGAGCAATCATTTTTAGTCCTAAAGGTTAAATTGATTTCATTTGTTTAAGATTATTTTGATTGTCTCGTAGTATCCGGCTTGCCCGATTGAAACAAAATAAACACCACTCGCCAACCCATTGGCAGTGATGTTTATCTCGTACGAACCGGGTTCGTTCTCTGTTTTATCGTATTTTCTAACCAATTCACCGGCTGTATTGAAGACTTTGATCTCCGTAGTGCCTTCTGCCGGTATTGTGTAGGTTAATTTAAACTCTCCGTTAAACGGATTGGGGTAACTCTTTAAGTTAAAAGTTTTTATCGACTTTTTTTTTACGCCCTCGTTCTCTTCTTTGCCCACTCCGGTAACTGAGGGTGAAAGCCTTCTGTTCAGAACGATCATCATTGCATCGGCACTTAAAAATTTACCGTTTTTCAGCCCGTCGTTTGAAATGGTTACCACATTTCTTCTGCCTGCTTTCAGGTAATGATCTCCTAATTTTACCCATCTTCGCAGGTTGGCATCTGACTGGTTAACATAATAAATCGACGAATTTTCCGATGAATCAAAAACCGAAATATGTGCGGAATCTGTTCGGTTAACCGCAGTAACATTATAGGTGTACACCTCGTAATAACCATCAGCCGGCACTTCAAAATAATAGTCAACCGTCGCCGGTGCACTGTTATCCGCATAAAACGAAGCACCGTTATAGCCAAAAACCGTGCTCTGCTGCCAGTTACCTGTTCTCACTGCGTTTGAAGTGTTGCTTATTTCAACTATTTTGTAAAACTCTCGCCAGTTTGCCTGTGAGTGAGCGGGGTAATTTGGCGATGTGAACACATTCTGTTTAATGAATGGGAATACTCCGGCAAGGTCAGTGAAATACCAAATTGCGTTTCCCTTAAAACCTTTGTTTCTGGTTACGGTTACGAAGTTTTTAATTTCAGTTTCACTTAATTGAACCCCACCGGGGTAAATTGCAAACGCAGGGTAAACTTTTGTTCTGTCAGGCACTAACTGAATTATATAATCGAGAATAGCACCGAAAGAGTTTGACGAGCCAACATACGATTGCACCTGAATGTTATCAACGGAACCGTCGTGCAGCCAACCAATCCAATCCTGGCAATAATCGTTGTAAGCCGTGTAGCCACTTGCTGAATAAAGCGAAGGAGCGTTGGAAATGTTCAAGTGCGGGTTGATTGCTTTTAACGAATCTTTCATCCGAACCATGAACTGGTTTAAATTGTTTGCGCGCCAGCGAATCCAGGATGTATCACTGTAGTTTTGCGGAGGTGGGTTACCGTTGTTTTGTGCTCTGTAAAGGCTGTCGGTATAAGCATCGTACCCGTATTGAAGGCTTGAGTATCTTATCCTGTCAAGTTCTATTCCGTCAACATCATAATTGCGTGCTATTTCGGTACACATTGCAATCAGAAAATTCTGAACATCGGGCATTGTGTGAACCATCCAATAAAAATTGGAGTTATCAATTTCACCACCGTCTATTTTCTTTGCTACCCAGTCAGGGTGTGCGTTAAAAATAGGTCCCTTTCCTCCGGGTGGCTGGTTACCACTCCACCCTCCAACAAAGCCGTATTCAAACCACGCTTCAATATGAAGCCCCCGTTTGTGGCCCTCGGCAATTGCTTCTGCCAAAATATCCCGCCCCTGAAATGTAGGATCGATATAAACCCCTGTTTCAGCGAAAAAAACATCACTTTTCCAGAGTGGGTATCCCCTGCTCCAAAGGTTTACATAAACAGTGTTAAAGTTATTTGCGGCAATAGTATCCATTGCCTTAGCTAATGATTCTTTACTGGCTAATGTGTTTCGGGCAAGCCAGGTGCCGCGCAACTCCTGTGGGTTAGCCGAACCGATTAGAAAAAGAAAAAAACATGATATTGCGACGATCTTTTTTATCAATTCTGAACTTTCAATTTAGCGAATTTTAACATTAATTGCTTCATGTTATTACCATCGAAAACAACCGTAACTTTTTGATTGTCGCCTGCACCGATTACCGCAATAACTTTACCAAGCCCAAACTGTTCGTGGAATACGCGGCTACCCTGCTTGATAAGTGATTTTTGGTGCTCCCAGTCAACATATCCGATTGACTGAAATTTTTGAATAATTTTCTCTTTCTTTGTCTTTCTTCCTTTTCTGTTCTGACTGGCATTTTCTTCTTTCAGAAGTGCCGGTGGAAGTTCGTTTATGAACATCGATCTGTTCTCGTACGCTACCTCACCGAAACGATATCTCGCACGAGCGTGGGAAAGATATACTTTATACTTCCCTCTGGTAACCGCAACATAGAAAAGGCGTCTTTCTTCTTCAACAGTGGCTTCCGAAGAGAATTTGGTAGAAAGTGGGAAAAGCTGTTCTTCAAGCCCCGAAACAAACACAACGGGAAATTCCATCCCTTTTGCACTGTGAATTGTCATTAGTTTAATTGCATTATCCGTTTCGTTGATGCTGTCTAAATCAGTCATTAAGTTAACTATTCTTAAATATTCCTCAATCGTAGCTTCGGGGTATTTATTAGAAAACTCAGAAATAGAGACTAAAAACGCATTCAGATTATCTATTTTTTCAAGTGATTCGTGCGTTGTCTCTTCATTGAACAGTCGTTGCAGTTCCAACTCTGCAACTAATGTGTGGGTAAGTTCACCCACTGAAAGTTTGTCACGCAGCGCGATGTATTTATCCAGCAAGATCTTGAAGTTTTTAACATTCTTTTGGATTCTCTCTTTAATATCGATTACTTCGAAGACTCTACCCATAGTCTCAAAAAGAGTAACATCGTGTTTTTTCAAAAATGCAACCATCCTTTTGATGGTTGTCATCCCAATTCCGCGCTGCGGGAAGTTCATAATCCTTAAAAGACTTTCTTCATCCCTTGGATTGATTATCACCTTAAGGTATGCAATTAGGTCTTTAATTTCCCTTCTTCTGTAATACTCAACATTTCCGTAAATTTTATAAGGTAAGCCTTCCTCTGCAAAAACATCCTCGAAAGCACGGCACTGGTTGTTTGTTCTGTAAAGAACGGCAAAATCGCAGTAAGAATATTTATTTTCGGCAATCTCATCTTTTATGAATTTTGCAAGCTGATATGCTTCGTCTTTTTCATCCGAGCATTTAATAAGTGAAAGCAATTCACGGGGTTCGTTCTTTGTAAACGATTTTTTCGGAACAAACGACGAATTTTTGCTGATTATTTCGTTGCCGGCTTTGAATATGTTGCCCGAAGTTCTGAAATCTTCTTCAAGTGGGAATTGTTTCACCCTCGAAAAATCTTCTTTGAATGCCGCTATATTATCAAGTGAAGCTCCGCGCCAGCTGTAAATGCTTTGTGAATCATCACCAACGGCACATATTTTACCCGCTTTTGAAGAGAGCAACTTTATAATTTCATACTGGGCTTTACTGAACTCCTGGAACTCGTCAAATATGAAATAAATGAATTTCTTTTTGTATTTATTATGTACTTTCTTTTGGGTTTTCAACACTTCCAACGACTTAAGAATAAGATCTTCAAGATCCATTGCGTCGCTGTTGAATATTTTACGCTGATATTCCTGATAAAGTTTTATAAACTTTTCTTCAATTGAAGTCCGATCCTCTTTCTTCAGAAGGTCTTCAGGAAACACCATGATGTTTTTCAGGTAGCTGATTCGGCGTGTGACCTCGCGCGGTGAAAGTGCTTCACTGTTGATGTTGAAATCGTTAATAATGTTTGTAACTAACGACTCAGAGTCCTCAGTATCATAAATCGAAAAACTGGTAGAATAGCCAAGAAATTTTGCTTCAGAACGCAAAATTTTTGTCATCACCGAGTGAAATGTACCTAACCACGGCAACTCAACTTCCTGTTTACCCACAAGTTCCGCAACTTTAACCTTTATGTCGTTAGCCGCTTTGTTGGAAAAAGTAGTGCAAAATATGGTTTCCGGGTCAACTCCCTGCTTCAATAAATGAGCTAATTTATGCGTTACAACTCTGGTTTTCCCCGTCCCCGGACCTGCTATTACAAGATGAGGTCCGCTGTTATGTTCAACTATAGTTTTCTGCTGTGGAGTAAGTAAATCAAATAAAGCCATACCACCTTTTCGTTTTTTTTGAATCACAAATATACGAAAAATAATCGATTTTTTTGAGGGAAATATCTGTCATTTTGCCGGGTAAATCGATTTTTGCGGGAGGGAAATTTTGTAAAAGAAAAAATCGAATCGAACTTACGAATATATAAAATTGATTTAAAATAAAGAAGGCTGCACCCGATTGTGCAGCCTTCTTCGAAATAATCTTTTCCCTGAAAACAGCGGTTAAAGCCGTGCTTTATACTTCTTTGAAGTCAGCGTCTTCAACTTTTTTACCGCCCTGTTCATCTGCAGTGGTTTCAGCAGAATGACCGCCAAAATCAGCACCCTGTTCCGGGTTAGGCGGAGCCTGCTGCGCACTCATCGCCTGGTAAAGCTCCTGAGTAACTTTCTGGAACTGATCCAAAGCAGCTTTAATCTGCTCAGTATTCTCAGTTTTCACCGCATCTTCCAATCTTCCCATCTCAGCTTCAATTTTGCTCTTTAAGTCAGCGGGGATTTTATCTTTATTCTCATCAAGAATTTTCTTTGTCTGGAAAATCGTGTTTTCAGCGTTATTTTTGGCTTCAACAAGTTCCTTTTTCTTCTTGTCTTCTGCGGCATGCTCCTGAGCGTTCTTTTTCATTCTTTCGATCTCATCTTTATCAAGCCCGCCTGACCCGGTAATTTTAATCGACTGCTCCTTACCCGTGTTTTTATCCTTAGCGGAAACATGAAGTATTCCGTTCGCATCGATGTCAAAGCTAACCTCAATCTGCGGCACACCTCTTGGAGCAGGTGGAATACCGTCGAGGTCAAATCTACCGAGCGACCTGTTATCCCGTGCCATCGGGCGCTCACCCTGAAGAACATGGATTGTTACCGAAGGCTGATTATCGGAAGCCGTTGAGAATATTTCAGTTTTCTTTGTTGGAATTGTTGTGTTTGCCTGAATCATTGTGGTCATCACTTCACCAAGGGTTTCAATTCCGAGTGAAAGCGGCGTAACATCCAACAGCAACACATCTTTAACATCACCACTGAGCACACCACCCTGAATCGCAGCGCCAATTGCTACTACTTCATCGGGGTTAACACCTTTGTGCGGCTCTTTGCCGAAGAGCGATTTAACAAGTTCCTGAACTGCAGGCACCCTGGTTGAACCACCGACCAAAATAACTTCGTCGATCTCGTTCTTCGAAACTCCGGCGTCTTTAATTGCATTCTCGCAAGGGATTCTTGTTCTTTCAACCAAATCAGAAACAAGACTTTCGAACTTAGCCCTTGATAAAGTCTGAACTAAGTGTTTAGGTCCCTCAGGAGTTGCAGTAATAAACGGCAGATTCACATCGGTTGAAAGTGAAGAAGAAAGCTCAATTTTGGCTTTTTCAGCAGCTTCTTTCAGTCTTTGAAGCGCCATCGGATCGTTTCTGAGGTCAACACCTTCCTCTTTCTTAAATTCTTCAGCGAGGTAGTCAATAACTCTCTGGTCGAAATCATCTCCTCCAAGATGAGTATCACCGTTAGTAGATTTCACTTCGAAAACACCATCACCAATAGAAAGAATCGAAATATCGAAAGTACCACCGCCGAGGTCATAAACGGCAACGGTTTCTTCTTTCCCTTTTTTATCAAGCCCGTAAGCCAAAGCAGCAGCTGTTGGCTCGTTGATTATTCTGCGCACCTTTAAGCCCGCAATTTCACCGGCGTCCTTCGTTGCCTGCCTCTGTGCATCGTTAAAGTATGCAGGAACGGTTATTACGGCTTCTGTTACTTCCTGACCAAGATAATCTTCAGCAGTTTTCTTCATTTTCTGAAGTGTCATCGCACTGATTTCTTGCGGCGAAAAAAGTTTACCGTCTATCTCAATTCTTGCGGTATTGTCTTCACCTGCTTCAATTTTGTAGGGCACTTTTCCGGTTTCATCGGTTACTTCATCAACCCGACGCCCCATGAACCTTTTAATCGAAAAAATTGTTTTTTTCGGGTTGGTAATCGCTTGCCTTTTAGCTGACTGCCCAACTAAGCGATCGCCCGTTTTTGAGAACGCAACTACCGAGGGCGTGGTTCTCGTCCCTTCTGCGTTTGGTATCACCACAGGCTCGTTACCTTCCATAACGGAAACGCACGAGTTAGTAGTACCAAGGTCTATTCCAATGATCTTTCCCATTTTAAATCTCCTTTTCGTAAATTGATTTTCAAATCTGTTGTTTTTTTTTAATTGCGTTATTAACTGCAAAAACCATGCCGTTTGAAAACAGAGCTTAAAACCGCCTTTTTTGAACAAATTTATAATTATTTGACAAAGTGTGTGTCATTTTGTCTGTCATATTGTCACTAATTTTAACGATTACTATATGCTTTCAATTGAAGAATTTGATATTAAACTTGAAACCCACATCATCGGCAGAAATTTTACGATGTTAGATGAGGTTGACTCAACCAATAAATATGCCCTCTCAAAAAAACAGGGACAATACCGGGACGGTGAAGTGATTTTCACCGAATTTCAGTCTGAGGGCAGAGGAAGGCTCGATAGAAAATGGGTCTCAAGCAGAGAACAAAACCTTCTTTTCTCCATTCTGTTGAACATGGAAAACAGAAAAATCCAACACCCTCAACTGCTTAATTTTGCAGCGGCACTTTCGGTGGCCAGATCGATTGAAAACCTCCATTTCATCAAAACTAATCTGAAATGGCCCAACGATGTGATGATAGAAAACCGAAAAGTAGCCGGTATCCTGTGCCAGTCTGTTTCACAAGGCGCCTCAATTTCAAGGGTTGCCGTTGGAATTGGTGTTAATGTAAACCAGAATAATTTCAGCACCGGCTATTCTCACGAACCTACCTCTCTGAAAATTGAACTGAAACAGATGGTTTCACGCGAGCGCCTTTTTGCAGAAATCCTGAACAATTTTGAACTCAATCTGAAAAAATTAGAAAATGATCCGGCACAAATTGTTTCGGAATGGAAACAGTTCTGCAAATATATTGGTGACCAAATCTCGGTTAAAAACGATAATAAAGAAATTTTCGGTATCTTGGACGACATTTCGCCCGAAGGGCACCTTATTGTTATCGATAACATGGCTGACCGTCACATCATATCTTTCGGAGATGTTTCCGCAATATGAAAATTGTAACTGTCGATGTTGGTAACTCAAAGATTAAAACCGGTGAGTTCTACAATTCAGAACTCATCAGAACCATGGTGATTGACGACCCTTTAGAGATTAAACCATTCATTTACGGAAAAAGAATCGAAGTGGTTATCTCTTCTGTTGTGCCTAAAACCACTTCCCTTTTAGAGACAATTCTGCGTAATCAATCCAATACCGATGTTTTTCTTCTCAACCATTCGCTCGATTTCGGCTTTAGTATAAACTACGAACCCCTGCAGTCTTTAGGTTTGGACAGGCTTTCATCTGTTGCGGGTGCAAAACACCTTTTAGAAGTGGAAAGTGAACTGCACGATTATGACTATGTGATTGCCTTCGATTTTGGAACCGCAACTACCGTGAATATTCTGCAGGTAGGTAAACAATCAATTTTCAGAGGAGGGATGATCACACCCGGACTCAGAATTATGAATGCAGCATTAAATAACTATACCGCAAAGCTGCCAATGCTTGAAAACTACAATATTGGGAGTTTTATCGGCAATACCACCGAAAACTCGATCAGAGCAGGAATAATTAACTCATCAATCGGCTTAGTCGAGCGAACTTACGACCATTTCACCGGAATAGCTGACGAAGTTAAAGTGTTCATAACAGGTGGGTACGCCCCGGATGTAATTCCAAACCTTCACATCCCGTTTCAGCACGAGCCCTTCCTGAACCTAATCGGCATTTACTCGGTTTATTCAAGAAATAAGAGGTAAGAAATTGGGGGGCAAGAAATAAGAAATAAGAAATCGAACGAGACAAGTAGTAAGAATTCGGGCCGGGCTTGAAATAAAAACTAAGAAATTGGAATAATTGTTTTTTATAACCACTTTCCTTTAGAGCTTCACTTATGATACTTTCCTCATCAGCGAAATATTCTTTTTGATTAGTTAAAAGTTCATCACCAAAATTTCCTCTATCTTACCTCTTTTCTTCCCATTTGAATTTATACTCCGATTCGCATAAACAATCTCAATAGTATATTCTTTATATAAATCTTTGATAAATTTAGTGGCAGAATTGGATAAAAGAAACTTCACTCCATTACTATTTAATAGGTCGCAAGTTTCCTTTAATCTGATTTGTTCGCTCTTGTTGAAACCTTTTGAGGTATATTCAGTAAATGATGCAATTTCAGAGACAGGATCGTAGGGAGGATCGAAATAGACGAAATCATTTGCGTTAAGAGATTTTAGTGACTCCGCAAAATCCAAATTTAAAATTGTAATTTCATTAGAATTTAAATATTCACTAACTGCTTTCAACTGAAATTTGTTAATAAATTTCGGATTTTTATATCTGCCAAACGGTGCGTTGAAGTACCCTTTACTGTTTACTCTAAAGAGACCATTATAACAAGTTTTATTCAGAAAAATGGTTCTTGCCGCTCTGACAACGGCTGATAAAGTTGAAAAATTTTCACTTCTATCCATCGCCCGGACTCTATAAAAACATTCTTCCGTATTTTCATAAGTTTTAAGTTGTTCTATCAATTCCTCTAAATTATTTTTTATGACTTTATAGACATTAATCAGTTCATAATTATAATCGTTTATTACTGCCTTTTTTGGTTGAACTTCAAACAATACAGCCCCCCCACCCACAAAGGGTTCGTAGTATGTATCAATATCACTCGGAATAAATCTTTTAATTTCTTTTATAATCTGACGCTTTCCACCGGGCCATTTTAAAAATGGTTGTGGTGGATAATTTGCGGTTGCTTCTTCAAATTGATTTGAAAATAAGTTTAATGTGTACAAAATTATTCTTTTTTTTATGGAAATAAATTTTCATTTTTTTACAATTATTGCAATCGAAATGTAAAGAATTATTTACAGTATTTGGTATCCGTAATTGGCGCCCGTAATGGATATTCGTAATTAGTATCCCCAATTGGCGCCCGTAATGGATATTCGTAATTAGTATCCCCAATTGGCACACGAGGAAAAAATCATGTTTGTATAATTTTCCGCTTGGTATTATATTTGCTTGCTAAAAGTTTTTGTTTTGCACCCGTAGCTCAATTGGATAGAGCGTTTGACTACGGATCAAAAGGTTGAGGGTTCGACTCCTTCCGGGTGTACAAGTTTACTGATAAAGACTCAAATTTTATAAACGAGACGAGACTGTTCATAGTTTCGTCTTTAGTTTTGCCAGACTCCTTAAGAATAATAAGGGGTTTGCTCGTCATTTCTCATTTATACTTATCAATAAAACCTTTTCTGACTACCTCATCTAAAATATTTATTATCCTTTTCGGTTGCATTTTTTAGTGGTATATTTTTCATTTTTTTGACAAAACTTTTTACCTCCCCGTTTCTCTTAAGTACTTTCCTTTTTGAAATTAAGGGCTCCAAATCCACGAGGGATTGAAGACTTTTCTTAATTGTTGTAAAAGGAGTTCCATTTCCACCAATCTAATGCAATTTAATAAAAAGCCGCTATAAATAAATTGTATAAAATGTTTAAGAAACAGTTAATTCCAAAATCCACTCTATCCATTTAACAACAGTCTGTGCTCTTCTATTTAATGTTGAAGAATTTCTATCAATACTAAATATTGAGCTGCTTTTCATTATGTCAGAAACATCATCTTTGGTAATATTACCTGCCTTAGAAAAATATTCGTGCAGTGATTTATTAAACACCTCGTGTGGTAAGATACATTTTACAATTTCAAGATATTTTTCTTTGAACGGCAATTTCATGATTTTTTTACCGCGTTTGTTTAGACGAAAATATTTTGCACCATTTTCATCTAATTTATCGACTAAACCTAAGTAAAGAGCAGCGTTCGCATAATAAGAAGATTGTCTTACATCAAACTCATAATTTAGTGTTATTTCCTCCAAAGTTAAATCGTTTTCTACAAGTACAGAGAGCAAGTCCATAACCCTAAGGAAAACATCGGCTTGTGGGAACGGTACCCGTGGTTCGGGCAGAATAGTGGTTTGATTCAATACATTTTTAATCTCTTCAATAGTTATTTTTTCCGGGGCAATTATAAAATTTTTCTGCTCTTTTAATACTAAAGAATTATAATGAAATTTTTGCTCAAATTCGTAAATAAAAAAAACTAAAAATATTATTACTGTATGTTAGAAAAACCGGAATAACTGGTTTTTTCACTCTGTTTTCCCACAATCGGTAAGGATAATATAACTGTCTTATTAAAAAATTATCAACCAAATAATTTTTAGCTTCAATAATAATTAAGGAAGATTTACATTCATAACCACCATCAATTTCACACTGACTATCCGAGACTGAAATATTAAAATTTTTCGAGGTCGTTTTATTTTTGATTGAATAATCAAATTCTGAGGTTGACATCCGCCCGCTAAGTGTCGGCAAACAAATCTCTCCGGCAATTTCATTTATTATCCCAGTAACAAAAGAACAATTAAGAGCCGCAGCTTCCGAATAAATATTGCTAAAATCAATACTTTGAATATTCTTTGGGAAATTCACAATTTTTGGTTTCAGAGATTTTTGATATTCCAATTTAGTATAAGCCTCGAACGGACCGATTAAATACTCGCCTCTGGAAATTGGTAAAATGGATAAATCATTATCAGAAAAAAGTTTCGGTAAATTTGTTGTATGGTTAAATTTCGTCATTAACCGGCTTTCCCGATGTTGATTAATCTGTTTGGAACTTATTTTAAACGAACCGGTTTTTTGGATGGCATTTAAGATCTTTAATTCATTAAATAATTTTTTCCAGGCAATATCATTTTTGTTTTCTGCCACAATAAAATCCTTGTAAATAATTCTTTGATTGTAATCAAATATAGAGGCTATTCAAATTTATGCAAAAATAAGAGTAAGGTGCCGGCTAAGTTCCCCGAACAATATAAATATTTTCAAAAATCTCTTCAAAGATAATGGATGAGATGAACAAAAATAGCGGTAAGAAAAATGACGATTTTTTTTGTCGATCCTCAAACATGATGAAAATGAGAAGAGAGCTTTTTCCTCTTTTAGATTTTCCACTTTTGGATCTTCTTTTTTTAGGCAAAACTAAAAAAAACTTTTAGTATCCCATAATAATCATTAATTAGCCAACCTGATTGCCCCGCATTTTAGATGAAGACAAAATTTTTCATGTTATTCGCCGGGATGTTTTCACCTTAAATATCACCATTAATTTATTATCTTTGCAAACTTAATAAGGATTAACATTATGAACAAAACTTATTGTTATAATTGTTACAACTTAATTGAGGTGGTGGAAGATTGTCAGTTAACAAGTGAACCTAATATTATATTATCTTACTGGGTTGTAAGAAATTCAGTGTAATCGATTTGATATCTGAGATAGAAAAAGAACTCTCTTTCGCCACTGCTATAGCAATAAATAAGTGTTCAAATGCGCCATTTTCTTTTCCAATTTTTACTCATATTTTTCGCCATTTAGGGAAAGATTTTAATGGCTTCTTTTGTTAATCATTTATTGCAGATTTATAAAATTAATTCATTTTTCACTTACACAGACAAAACAATGATCTTTTCCGAAAACGATTACCGATTCATGTACGCTGCACTTCAGGAGGCGCAACAGGCTTTCGATGATGAAGAGGTGCCTGTCGGTTGTGTTATCGTTCACGACGAGAGAATTATCGGAAGAGGTTATAACCAAAATATACGGTTAAAAGACCCAACAGCACACGCTGAAATGGTAGCAATTACCGCCGCAGCAAACCATCTGGGCAGTGAGCGTTTAGAGGGATGCACGGTCTATTCAACCCTTGAACCTTGCCTGATGTGCACGGGAGCACTTCTGCATGCTCGGGTTAAAAAGATTGTGTTTGCGGCTTTTGACGCCAAATTTGGGTGTTGCGCTTCGGTGTGCAACCATGCAGAAGACGGTAAATTTAATCACAAAATTGAGGTTTTTTCCGGTTTAATGGAGAACGAAAGCCTTAATTTATTACGCAGTTTCTTCGAAAGGCTTAGAAATTAAATTTATTTTCTTAGTTTTGTCATGTAGTAATTAAGTCTTTTGACAGAGATACGACAAGGAAGATCATGTACATAATATTATTTGGGGCGCCGGGTGTTGGAAAAGGTACCCAAGCCAAAATCATCAGCAGCAAATATGGCTTTGAACATATTTCTACCGGTGATATGCTCCGGGAATCAGTGAAGAAAGGTACTCCGCTCGGGTTAAAAGCCCGGGATATTATGTCGAAAGGGCAACTTGTCCCCGACGATATAATGATAGGAATTATCAGAGAGAAATTAGCCGAACCTCAATTGAAAAACGGTTTCATTCTCGATGGCTTCCCCCGCACTGTTTCCCAAGCCGAAGCTCTCGAAAAAGTTTTGGCAGATTTGCACTATGATAACGGAGTTATAATAGTAATTCAGGTTGATGAAGAAGAATTGGTTAAACGATTAACTAACAGGCGTGCCTGCAAAGTATGCAACAGCATCTTTAACAACAACGAAATTGCTGAGCTGACCGAATGCCCAAATTGTGGCGCTAAATATTCGTTTTTCCAAAGACCTGATGATGAAGAAAAAGTTATACGGAAAAGGCTGAAGATTTTTCGGGAAACTACTTTACCGGTGGTTGATTATTACAATAATTCAACTAAAATATACGGTATTGATGGCTTACATCCCATTAATGAAGTAAGCGAACAGATAACCAAGATCATTAACAAAACGAAAGAAAACAAAAAAACCGTTGATGCTTAATGTTTTTAAAAAGCATTTCGGACTTATAACTTATCACAAGGCTGCTTTTAACAAGTAGCCTTTTTTTATTTCTTTATCCGCACTATTCTAAAAAATACCCTGTTCCTCAGAATCACAAAATATAACAGGTAACCTCTTTTTACTTTTTGATCCGCACCGGGCTAACCTTCCCATCTTCAATTCTTAGTATTTTTGCCGAAGGGTCAATAATATCGTAGTTGTGAGTCGCCAGAAGAACTGCAGTCCCTTTCAAACTAATATCTTTAAAAATTGAAACAATTTCTTCTGAGGTTTGCGGGTCCAAATTTCCGGTTGGTTCATCTGCTATAACCAAAAGAGGTTCGTTAACAATAGCTCTGCCGATTGCAGTTCTTTGCTGCTCACCACCGGACAAAGTTTGAGGATAACTGTTTTTTAAGTGCAAGATTCCAAGGTCTCTGAGAACCTCCTCCACCCTTCCGCGCCGTTTTTTCGCGGGGTAGTTATTTATTTCCAAAATATAGGCAAGGTTATCGAATACGGTTCGATCACTCAAAAGTTTGAAATCCTGAAAAACAATCCCCAATTTCCTGCGAAGAGCCGGAATAATTTTTTCGCTCGCACTTGCGGAAGAAAACCCGGCAACCACCACTTCCCCATCGTCTGGAAAAAGGTTAAAATAACAAAGCTGCAACAGCGTAGATTTTCCGCAGCCGCTTTTACCAACCATGTAAACCAACTCGCCGTTGCTTACCGCAAAGGAACAATCGTGTAAAACCCGGTGAGATGAATATGAAAAATTTACCTTGTTAAACTGAAGAATCATTTTCCTCTCCTGATTACATATTGAATCCGCAAAGTTAAGTTATCAACCGGATTCAGCGAAAAAGCGTCGTACTTACCATAAATTGTGAAGCTTTGACCGTGCAAAATATTCTCTATCAATTCTTCGGGGAAGATGAACTCTTTTTGCTCCTGAATTTCAAATTCCTGATCGTTTTCAGCAATTTTAAATCGATTAAAGTGCGTGCTAAGCTCTTTATTGTATTCAGATTCCTGGCTGTAAACCACAATTCCTTTCCGCCTGTTACGGCTGAAACCTTTAAGATACATTTCGGAATTTTTCTCCGTTACCACATCAAAAAAGTAATAACCACCCGGTTTCAGCACACGGTGAACCTCGCGGAAGTGTTGCTTAAGTTCATCTTCGTTTGGTAAATGATTAACGCTGTCGAAAGTAGAAAATATCAAATCAAACGAGCTTTTAAACGAAAGTTTCGTCATATCAGCACAAATTTTTGGAATGTTCGCCGGCGCCTGATTAATCATATTATATGAAAGATCAGTTATAACAAAAAGTTTATTCTCAGGTAATTGCAGCATTTTTGAAAGGTTACCGGTTCCGGCGGCAATTTCAAGCACATTTTCGGCATTAATCGAGTGTAATTTAATAAGTTTGGTTAAATAGTTCCCCCATTCTTTGTAGTTTACATGTCTTACTAAGTCATTATAAATTAGAGAGATAACTTTATAACTGTCAACCGGCATAAAAGAACCGTCGGTTAGTTGCAATTCTGTAGCCCCAATCAATTGCTTCAAGCATCGAGCTGAAGTCAGCTTTCCCCTCTCCGGCAATATCGTAAGCAGTGCCGTGGTCAGGTGAGGTGCGCACAATTTTCAATCCTGCTGTAAAATTCACTCCCGAACCGGCAGTCATCAATTTAAAAGGAATCAACCCCTGATCGTGATACATTGCAAGAAAGAGGTTAAATTGCTGATACAGTTTCCGTGCAAAAAACGCATCAGCCGGAAAGGGACCGAAACATCGGCTGCTGTACTGCTCAAGAACAGGAATAATAGTTTTTGTTTCTTCATCACCAATTAAACCGTTTTCACCCGCATGGGGGTTCAAGCCCAAAACGGCAATTTTAGGGTTACCAATTCCAAAATCTGCCTTCAAAGAGTGCAAAATTGTTTCTATTGTGCGTTTAAGCGAATCAGAAGTGAGAAGCTTTGAAACTTCGTTCAGGGGAGTGTGAATTGTTGCCAACCCGCATTTTAAATTTTCAGAAAGAAACATCATCACAAAATCTCGGGTAGCCGACCAGGAAGCCAAGAGTTCCGTGTGCCCGGGAAAATTGATTCCTGCCAATCTGAACGCATATTTTGAGATAGGGGCAGTAACTAAAAAACTTTCCGGCTCACTTTGTACTAATTTAAAGGCTTTCTCAAGTGCAGAAAAAGCCGCAGAACCCGACTCTTTGGTTGGCTTACCGACTTCAAGCGGGTATTCGCCAATATCAATTATTTCAACCCGTTGTTTTTTGCGAAGATCTATACCTGTTGAATCGGATACAACCTCGTAAACATTCCGGGGGATCAGAAGTTTGTAATTAACAAGGCTTAAACCTGTCAGTTTATTTATCGCCTTTACCGCAACCTCGGGACCGATCCCATTAATGTCACCACATGTGACCACCCCGGTCATAAATATACTTTCCTAACTGTTCATCATAAGGAGGAACTCTTTGTTGTTTTTGGTGCCTCTCATTTTATCAAGCAACTCTTCCATTGCTTCAACGGGTGTGAAATCGCTCAGATATTTCCGAAGGATATAAATTCTAAGCAGATCATCCTCTTTAAGCAACATTTCTTCGCGTCGGGTTCCGGAACGGTTGATATCAATTGCCGGGAAGATTCTTCTGTCGCTGAGGTCTCTGTCAAGCACAATTTCCATGTTTCCCGTACCTTTGAATTCTTCGAAGATAACATCATCCATCCTCGAACCGGTATCAATCAGCGCAGTAGCTATAATTGTTAATGAACCGCCATCTTCTGTGTTTCTGGCTGCACCGAAAAAGCGCTTTGGTTTGTGCAGGGCGTTGGAATCGAGACCTCCGGAGAGAATTTTGCCCGAGTGCGGAACGACCAAGTTGTGCGCCCTGCCAAGCCGGGTGATTGAATCAAGCAAGATAACGACATCGTGCTTAGCTTCAACCAATCTTTTCGCTTTCTCAATAACCATATCGGCAACCTGCACATGTCGTTCTGCGGGTTCATCAAAAGTTGAACTTACAACCTCGGCATTCACGCTTCTTTCCATATCCGTTACCTCTTCCGGGCGCTCGTCAATCAGAAGAATAATGAGTTTAACCTCAGGATGGTTGCGGGTGATTGAGTTTGCAATTTTTTGTAATAACACAGTTTTACCACTTTTCGGAGGTGATACTATAAGTCCCCTTTGCCCTTTTCCGATCGGTGTAAGCATATCCATTATGCGCATGGAATACTCACCGGGAGCTGACTCAAGGATTAGCTTTTTAGTCGGGTAAACGGGAATAAGGTTGTCGAAAAGAGTTCTTTCCCTGATTTCAGCGGGGTCCATTCCGTTCACGGCTTCCACACGCAACAGAGCAAAAAATCTTTCACCTTCTTTCGGAGGACGCACCTGCCCGCTTACATAGTCACCCGTTCTTAAGTAAAACTTCTTAATCTGCGAGGGGGAAATGTAGATATCGTCGGGAGAAGGGAGATAGTTGTAAGCGGATGATCTGAGAAACCCGTAACCATCGGGCAACACTTCGAGTACACCGCGGGAGAAGCTAAGTCCGTCTTTTGCGGTTTGAGCTTCTAAGATTTTAAAGATCAATTCCTGTTTTCTTAGATCAGTGAACCCTGAAATATTAAGTTCTTTAGCTATTTCATTCAGTTCTACAATCTTTTTTGATTTCAGTTCTGATATATCCATTATTTAACCTTTATTTTAAACTTCATACATTGTTACTGTAATATTTTCTTTCAAAAACTTTTTTAACTTCTGCCACTAAATACATACTGCCGAACACAACCAAACACTCTTTTTCACCCGCACTCAGAAATTTTTTGATGAAGTGTGGAATGTCCTCAATCACGGAGTGGCTAAAACCAATCTTCTCGGCTGTGTTTTCAAGGTCCGTAATCGTCGAAGCTCTGTCGTTATCTCTTAATTCAGTCAGGTAGCAATGGTCAAAATACTGGCTGCTTACCGTCAGAATTTCTTCCATGGCTTTATCATTCAGCGACGAATAAAGAAGATATTTCTTTGAATAACGCGCATTTTGTCCAAACTCATTAAGGAATGTTTTCACCCCTTCCAGATTATGTGCTGAATCGAGTATCAAAGTGGGGTTTGAATAAACCACTTCCCACCTCCCCTGAATGCCTGAGTTTTCAATCACATTTTTTAGTCCAAGTTTGAAAAGTTTCGGATCTGTGAACTGCATTACTTTAGAAAGGCAAAGAATTGCAAGCGCTGCATTTAATTTCTGATAGCTGCCCCTTAGCGGTGTATCGAGATTATCAATATAGAGATCACTTGAGTAAAATTCAAATAAACCACCCCTACGGTTGAGATAATCTTTAAGGCAGTAACACTTTGAATTTTTTTCTTCTGCTTTTTTCCTTAACATAGAAAGCGCCGGTTCATCAATCATCCCTAAAAACACAGGTTTGCCTTCTTTAATAATTCCCGCTTTCGCCTTTGTAACATCTTCAATCCGGTTCCCGAGAATGTTGGTGTGCTCCAAAGAAATAGAAGTTATAACCGAGCAGAGAGGTGTTACCACATTTGTTGAATCTAACTCACCCCCCAGCCCGGTTTCGAGCACTACATAATCAACTTCCTGCTCGTTGAAATAACTAAAAGCCATTGCGGTGGTAACTTCAAAAAATGTCAACTCACTGCTTCGGATCACCTCGTCATATTTTTGCATAAATTTAACGATAAATTTATCGGGTATAATCTGCCCGTTTATTCTGATCCTCTCGTTGAACTTAATGAAGTGCGGCGAAGTATATAACCCCGTTTTAAAGCCGGCTTCAGTCAGAACACTCGCAATGAACGAGGCGGTGCTTCCTTTTCCGTTCGTACCAGCAATATGAATGCACTTGAGTGAGTCTTGTGGGTCGCCGATCGTTTTCAGAAATTTTATTGTGTTTTCTAACCCGAACTTCACTCCTCTGTTGTGTAAAGAAAAGAGAAAATCAAGATACCGATCAGTTGAGTTCATCGAAAATGGTTTTTTGGTTTATTTTGACCACAATGAATTGAAAAAATTAGCGATTAGTTCTAAGTTTTAATGTTTAATAGTTATTGGTTTTTCAATCAATCAAACTAAAGCCCGTAACAATCAACAACGGGTGGAAAAAAGAAAAGATTCACTTACTGTTAGGAGACTTCCCGCGGGAAAATCAGGATTGGTAACATTTGACACTCAAAAATAATAAAAATTGAAAACATTGTCAAATGTTTTTTATCACAATTTTTATGATTTGCTTAAGATCGGAAATTTAGTTCCTCAACTTTAGCAATTTTGTCCAATCTTTTTTGGTGCCTCTCACCCAGAAACTGAGATGAAAGCCAAGCCTCAAGAATAGATTTAACAGTTTCCTCACCGATGGCTTTTGCTCCAAGAGCTAAAATATTTGCGTTGTTGTGCTCCCTCGCGCTTTTTGCAATAAATTCGTTGAAACAATTTGCAGCCCTTACCCCTTTGAACTTATTAGCGGTAATTGCCGAAGGGTTACCGGTTGCATCTACCACGATCCCAAAATGAACAGACCCCTTACTAACCAAAGAAGCCACGGCTTTTGCAAAATCAGGATAATCACAACTCTCTTCCGAATATGAACCGAGGTCTTCAACAGCAATTCCCTTTCCTTGAAGAAATTGAATTATCACTTTCCTCAACTGAAAGCCTGTGTGGTCACCGCCGATGCAAACCTTTAAGCCCGAAAAATCGGTTATGGCTTTGGTTTGTTTCTCAGTTTTCTCGCTTTTGTCTTCCGGCGTATCAGCACCGATGCTCATTCCAAGTGCTTTAATCCGATCCAAAGCTAAAGGGGTAAAAACATATTCTTTTCCGGCGGAAAGATTCTGCTCACCTCTACGGTAAGCTGCAATCACTTCATCTTCGGTAATTAAAATCTTTTTCACGGTCTTTCGTTTCGTTTCGTTTTCAGTAAGTTATTTTTTTTGAAGTAACTCTTGCTTTTCACTACAAGTTTTTTTTATTTGTAATGGTTGTAGAAATTCTTGCTTTTCACAGCAATTCGTTTTTGTTGTTATGCTTCAGAAAATCTACAATCTGTTTTACTTCCTGCGCCTGATCGCGCCGGCAGACAAGAAGAGCATCGTCAGTGTTTATTATTATTAAATTATCAACACCAATTACGGAAGTAAATTTGTTTGGCGAGTAAATATACGAATCGTGAGTCATTCCCGTGAAAACATCGCCAACTTTTGCGTTTCCTTTTTCATCTTTTTCACTTAACTGATACACTTCCTCCCAGCTTCCGACATCGCTCCAGTCAAACGAAGCTCTGATTAAGAACACCCTGTGCGATTTTTCCATAATGCCGTAATCGATCGAAATGCTTTTAACCATACTGTAGGCTTTCTCTAAAGCCTTTGTAAACTGTTCAGTACCAATTGCGGGAGCAAGAGCTTTCATTTGTGCACCAAGTTCCGGCAAAAATATCGCAATTTCTTCCAGTATTACGGAAGCTTTCCAAATAAACATGCCGCTGTTCCACAGAAAATCGCCCGCTTGTAAGAACCTGACTGCCGTAGCATAGTTCGGCTTTTCAGCAAAAGTGGATACCCGGCAAACACCCGATTCGTCAGACGAAGTGTCTATTTGTATATACCCGTAACCCGTCTCAGGTCTGGTAGGCGTTATACCCAAAGTTACCAGCCCACTATTGCTCGAGGCGTATTCAGCAGCTTTCATCAGGTCCGCTTGATACGATTGGATGTCGTTAATTAAGTGATCAGCCGGTAAAACCAAACAAACCGCTTCCGGGTCGCGTGCTGCAACAATGGTTGCGCTCAAAGCAACACAGGCAGCCGTGTTTCTGCCGTAAGGTTCGGCTATTATATTCTCTTTTGGAACTCCCGGCAATTCAGCTTCAATTGCTTTTGCCTGATGAATGTTAGTAACCACAATAATGTTTTCCGGCGGAACAATGCCCTTTAACCGCTCAACCGTTTTTCCAATCAACGACTGGTGATCAAAAAGATTAATCAATTGTTTTGGTTTCTTTTCACGGCTGCGGGGCCAGAACCTTGAACCCACACCGCCGGCCATTATAATTGCATAAATGTTCATTACACTTCCTTTTTATAAACTTTTAATGTTTCAGTGAAAATTTTATCACGAAGCTGATATTCACTGATGTCATGGTCTAAACCGCGTATTTCAGTAACGATAACAATCATCGAGGCTCTGAAATATTGTATTAATTCCGCAGAAATTGAAAGTTCTTTGTCATAAATGAGCCGAAGTGCCTTAGAGATGTTAGCGAACGAATTAGCTAATACCTCAAGTTGATTCTTCCTGCAAAATTTTACCCTCTCATCGCAAATATCGGAAAACTTAAAAATTTCACTGCTTCTGAAATCTTCTTTTTTCATCCTTGTGATTAACTCTTCCAGATCGCGAATCGGTCCATAAAGAAATTCTCTCTCGCGATTGACTACTCCTCTTTGCTCATCCCTTTTATCGCTTTCGCTGAAGGGAAGTTCCGGCTGCTCGGGTGCTTTTATCTTCAAAGAGCGTTTTTGCGACTGTATCTTCCCGCTTCTAAATTCCTGAGTTTCTTCTTTCTCTGAGCCTTCTTCAATATCAAGCGAGAGTTGAATAGCCTGTGGGCCCTTCTTATTATCTTTCATCGATTGAATGCGTTCAAAAATTCGTTTCATTGAATATTGATTCACATTTAAGAGAAGAAAATCAAGATCCATGACAAGAAAGTTACAATGTTTTATGAAGTTTTCCGAGAACTTCTTGTAATTTATTTGTTCCGTAGAGAGAAAATCGGAAATTTCCTGCAGCCTGATTGCAAGTTTCGAGGTTTCTGTTATCCTTTTTAAATAAAGAATATCTTCCTGCAGGTTTTGTCTTTTTGTCAGCCAATCCTCTACTAAATGCAGAACCTCAACTTTTTCAGGATTAAGCCTCAGTTGCTTGGCTGCTTCGTTAATCGCACTGATCATGTAATTTTTAACAAAATCCATTTGCGTTCTCTCGATATACTCTGGGAACTCGCCGGGAAACCCCGACAGTTATTTCATAAGGAATGGTATCTAAAATTTCGCACCAGTTCCAGCAGTCACACCCCGAGCCATTAATATTTGAAAGAAGCACCACTTTGCACCCGGGCAGTAATTTATCTTCGCCTAAATCCACCATTAACCTGTCCATGGTGATTGTTCCAACCTGCGGGTATAGCTTTCCCTCAATTAAAAAAGAAAGCCGGTTCAAAAGCGCCCTTCTAACACCATCAGCATACCCGACGGGAATCGTCCCTATCCAGGCATCTCTGCTTAAAATATATTTTCTTCCGTAACTTATACTTTCACCCGCTCTTGCTCTTTCAACAGTTCCAAGCTCGCTGATTAAACTCATTACCGGCTTTAGACCAAGTTCTATTGATTTGGCGCGGTTTTTATAAAACCCATAAAGAGCAATACCTGCCCTTACAGCCCCATACTGTGTTGAGGGGTGATCAAACACACCGCCACTATTGGCTGCATGTATTAAACCCGGATCGATTCCTGCAGCTTTTATTTTAGCGATTACAGTATCGAATCGTTTAAACTGTAATTCGGTAAAACTTCTCTCGTCTTCATCCGAGGTGGCGAAGTGGGTGTATAGCCCTTTAATACTGTCAATCTTTATTTTTTTGAGAAGATTAATTAATTCGTCAATTTGGTAGTGTTTTATCCCCAATCTCCCCATACCGGTATCGATGACGATATGATAATTCACATCGAACTCTAACCCCAGCAATTCCAAAAATTCTAATTGTTCCATCGAAGTAATGGTAACAATAAAACGGTATTTCTTAATTGCCTCAACCATCGAAGGGCTGAAAGGTTCAAATACCAAAATATCCTTATCCCGGTTGGATCGTCTCAAATCGATAGCTTCTTCAACAGTTGCAACTGCATACATAATCGGAGGATAGTCAAGTTTGTTTAGTTTTTCAACAACTTTTTTCGCCCCGTGCCCGTAGGCGTCTGCTTTAACAACGGCAATCACCTTTTTATTTTTAGTGAACGCTCTGATCGTCTGATAGTTGTGTGCCAGGTTTGAGAGATTAATACAGGCTTTGGTTGGTCTGATTTGCATAAAATGAAAAATTCTTCTCTACAATAATAGTTATTTGGGTTGAGAATGAAAAAAAGTGTGTAATAATAAAATTTTTCTTAAAAGGATATTTTATTCTGATTATTTTTTGTATTTTAGTAAAACAGATTATTAATATTTGCAGAATCTGATAATCTGTCTTTTTTTCAAGGCAATTTTGTCGCAATTAGTCAGATATGTTATGTCAAACGATCTACAATATATAGTCGCCTTTTTATTGGTTGCTATCCTCTTCGGAATAGTTGCACTACTCACCGCATGGGTACTTCGCCCTAAACGCCCCACTTTCGAGAAACAACAGGTTTACGAGTGTGGTGAAGAAATCCAGGGCGCCCCATACATTAAATATAATGTACGCTTTTATGTGGTTGCACTTCTCTATTTAGTGTTCGGTGTTGAATTGGTGCTCGTTATCCCTTGGGTTGCTTCATATACCGATCACGGGCTTTTCGGCCTGCTACTCGGGCTTTTCTTCCTCATTGTCCTCGCTGTTGGTATCGTGTATGAATGGCGAAAAGGGGACCTCGACTGGTTCACCTACGAGGATGTGGTTGCCAATAAAAAAACAAAAATTCCTTCCTTAGAAATTGACCCTGTGGAAGAGGAGGTTGAATAATGGGTGTTCTCGATAAAGAATTCCTTCAGGAAAATTTTGTTGTTTCTAACTTAGATGCTGTCCTTAAGTGGGCAAGAGTTGCCTCGGTGTGGCAAACAACTTTCGGGTTGGCGTGCTGCGCTATAGAAATGATGGCTACTTCTGCTTCACATTACGATTTCGACCGCTTTGGGCTTATTCCCCGCCCAAGCCCAAGACAATCAGACCTGCTGATTATCTCCGGCACTGTTACACTTAAAATGGCTTCACGAATTAAAAGAATATACGAACAAATGCCCGATCCGAAATATGTGATTTCGATGGGAAGTTGCTCAAACTGCGGCGGACCGTATTGGGAACACGGCTACCATGTGCTCAAAGGCGTTGACAGGGTTATCCCGGTTGATGTCTATGTGCCGGGTTGCCCGCCCAGACCCGAAGCCCTTTTGGAAGGACTGCTAAAACTGAAAGAAAAGATTGCTAACGAATCACTCATTAAATCGGCTTGAAACAATGAAGACATTCGAAGAACTGTTTGAAATCTTAAAAAATAAATTTAACGAAGAAGAGGATATATCCACACACAAAGAAGGCAACGAGGATGTTATATTAATTGCTGCTCCAAAAATTAACCTTGTGGCTACATTTCTTAAAAACGAACCTGAACTTAACTTCGACTCCTTAATACTGCTTACGGGCGTGGATGATGAAAATGGCGAAAAAACCACGAATGAAGACGGCTCCTTCGATCTTTCAGGCGGAACTTTAAGCGTTTACTACCACCTCGAATCAACTTCGTTAAAACATAAATTAATCCTGAAAACATCAGTCCCGCGTGAAAACCCCGTTTGCCCTTCGGTTGCATTAGTCTGGAGAGGATCAGACTGGCACGAGCGCGAAGCATACGATCTGATCGGGATTATTTTTGACGGGCACCCTAACTTATCCAGAATTTTAATGCCTTACGACTGGGAATTTGGTCACCCGCTAAGAAAAGATTACAAAAACCCTGAATTTTACAACGGTATGAAAGTACCTTATTAATTTTGCTATGACGAACATTATTGAAAGTAAACTAAAAACTGATGAAATGGTCCTGAATATGGGGCCACAACATCCGTCAACACACGGGGTTCTTCGTGTGGAATTGAAATTGGACGGTGAGAAGATCGTTAAGGCTGATTCTCACATCGGTTATCTTCATCGCTGTTTTGAAAAACATTGTGAGGCTATGACCTACCCACAGATTATACCTTATGTCGATCGGATGGACTACTTAGCCGCAATGAGCAACGAGTTAGGATATGTTCTCGCTGTGGAAAAACTGCTGAAGATCGAAATTCCTGAAAGAGTGGAGTATATCCGGGTAATTATGGCTGAGTTTCAAAGAATTGCCTCGCACTTAGTTGCGCTTGGAACATTCGGGCTGGATACCGGTGCTTTTACACCGTTCCTCTACACTTTCCGCGACCGCGAAAAAATTCTTACTCTTTTTGAATTAACTTGCGGCGCCCGGCTCCTTTATAACTACATTTGGGTTGGCGGTGTTTCGCACGATCTTCACCCCGATTTCATCCGGTTAGCTAAAGAATTCATTGAGTATTTCCGACCGAAAGTTGTGGAACTGAACGAACTGCTTACTTATAACAAAATATTCATTGAAAGAACCGCAAATATCGGTGTTTTACCCCCTGAACTTGCTATTAATTATGGCGTTTCGGGCCCCAGCCTCCGCGGCTCAGGTGTGAAATGGGATATAAGAAGAGAAGATCCTTACTCAATCTACGACATGTTCGAGTTTGACATCCCCGTCGGCGAAGGCCTCGCAGGCACAACCGGTGACTGTTGGGACAGGTATTATGTACGAATTTTAGAGATGGAACAAAGCCTTCGCATCCTCGAGCAGGCGTTGGATCAAATCCCCGAGGGTGATGTCAGCGCAGCAGTTCCGAAAAGAGTTAAACCGATTGACGGAATTTCATACGCACGCGTTGAAAACCCCAAAGGTGAACTTGGTTATTTTATTATCAGCAAGGGAGGGCTTCAGCCCTTTAGAGTGAAAGTGCGCCCGCCATCGTTTGTTAACCTTAGCGTTTTCTCGGAAATCGCCAAGGGGCACATGGTTGCGGATGTTGTTGCCATTCTTGGAAGTCTTGATATTGTATTAGGAGAAATAGACAGATGAACCAGGTCTTCGATCTTCCCAATTTTTTACTCATTCTCTTGTACGCAGTTGTACCGTTACTGTTTATCATTCCGTTTGCCTTGATGGCGGTGTTTTTTGAAAGAAAAATTTCCGCCTGGATTCAAAACAGAATAGGACCAAACAGAACAGGCTACTGGGGTCTGCTGCAAACAACCGCAGACATCCTAAAACTGATGCAAAAAGAGGATATTGTTGCTTCAGGTGCGGATAAAAAGTTGTTTCTTCTTGCACCGATGCTTGTTTTTATGGGTAGTTATGCTGCTTACGCTGCACTTCCCTTTTCATCAATTTATATCGGTACAAACATAAATCTCGGCGTGTTGTACATGGTCGCAATTTCCGGATTTGTAGTTGCGGGCATTATTTTCGCCGGTTGGGCTTCTGATAACAAATATTCGATTATGGGCTCGATGAGGTCGGCTTCTCAGCTGATCAGTTACGAAATTCCAACGCTGTTTGTTATCATTTCGATTTTTGCGGTTACACAGGAACTTAATCTGAAAGATATAAGTGAAATGCAGACAGCAAACATCCTCAACTGGGGAATTTTCGGTTATGCCGGTTTGGGCTTTAAAAGGATTCTTCTTATCCCCGCCCTTTTTGTGCTGATGATTATTTTGTTCATAAGCACACTGGCTGAAACAAACCGTACCCCATTCGATCTGCCGGAAGCTGAATCAGAGCTTGTTGCCGGTTTCCACACCGAGTACAGCGGTATGAAATTTGCGCTTTTCTTTCTTTCAGAATATGCGAATATGTTCGCTGTTTCCGCTTTGGTAGCATCGTTGTTTCTCGGTGGTTATCAGTCGCCATTTGGTTATCTGGGCGATCTGCTTAATCTTCCCTGGTTGGTGCCACTGGAACAGGTATTCTGGTTCCTTCTAAAAGGCTTGCTGTTGGTCGGTGTGCAGATGTGGATGAGATGGTCGCTGCCACGCCTTAGAATTGATCAATTGATGAAAGTTTGTTGGAAATATTTGATCCCTATCGGATTCGTTTGTTTTATTTATATCACGATTATTATGTATGTATAGCTATGAAGAACGCAATATCTAACTATCTGAACGAGATCAAGTCCGCAGTTTTAACCACACTGATCGGCATGAAAGTTACATGGAAAAATATGTTCCATGAAACGGTTACTATTCAATATCCCGAAGAAAAACCGATTCTGCCGGAAAGAAGCAGAAGCAGGCTTTATGTAAATATGGACGACTGTATCGGCTGCGACCAGTGCGCGAGAGCCTGCCCGGTTGACTGTATCGAGATCGAAACTGTGAAATCTGTCCCCGGTGAAGACCTCGGAATTACCAGCAACGGAAAGAAAAAAGTCCTTTGGGTTACCAAATTTGACATCGATTTTGCGAAATGTTGCCATTGCCAACTTTGTGTGTTCCCCTGCCCGACTGATTGTATCTACATGACTGATGTGTATGAATACTCGGAATACGAAAGAGATTCACTTATTTATAATTTCGTAACACTTACTCCTGAGGAAGCCGCTCAAAAAGTGGATAACTACAATAAATTCATGGAAAGCAAGGCTAAACCACAGGCTGCTGCACCTGCTCCGAAACCACAGGCTGCTGAGTCAGTGGTGCAGGCAACTGCACCTGCTCCGAAACCACAGGCTGCTGCACCTGTTGAAAAACAGCCGGAAGAAAAGCCACAAACAACGGCACAAACTCAGGCTGCACAGACGCCAATTCAGGAGCAAAAACAACCTGCAGTAAAACAACCGGATTCAGAGCAGACTCAGGCTGCACAGGCACCAATTCAGGAGCAAAAACAGCCCAAAGCGAAAGAGCAACCTGCGGTAAAAGAACCGAATTCAGTTCCGGCTCAACCTTCGGAGCAAGTACAGTCACCGAATCAAGAAAAGCCTTCAGACGCCACACGCGATTCGGGACAGGCTCAACCACCAAAAGATACGGCGAGTTAATTAATGGAATTATTTGATATTTTCTTCTATGCTTTCGGCGCTATCACCGTTATTGCGGGCGCCGTTACTGTTTTTAGTAAAAACATGATTTACTCCGCTTTCGGGCTGTTAATCCTCTTAAGTGGTGTTGCCGCACTCTACTTTTTACTGGGTGCCGAGTTCCTCGCCGTCGTACAGATCCTTATTTATGTCGGCGGCGTTATGATTCTTTTAGTTTTTGGTATAATGTTAACCGGACAGGTTAAATCGATGCCAATTCGAGAGAATTATCTATTTCTCCTCATCGCTGCAGTCGTAACCGGGTTACTGTGTGGGCTTCTGATAACAGGTTTAACCTCTAAAACAGGTTCTGCGTTGTCATCCGAGATACAGTCAACCTCCT
The DNA here is from genome assembly GCA_008933765.1 of Ignavibacteriaceae bacterium. Lineage (GTDB taxonomy): Bacteria > Bacteroidota > Ignavibacteria > Ignavibacteriales > Ignavibacteriaceae > UTCHB3. Next base: position 329,721 of record WBUK01000002.1, read on the forward strand.
TAAAAGAACTCGGAAATATTCTTATTGAAAAATATTACTTCATATTTGGCATACTTGGCATGCTTCTCTTAATAGTTTTAATAGCTGCTGCCGGTATGGCAAGAAACAACAGAGAATAGTTATGGTAGGTCTATCACATTTTCTTGTACTTTCCTCGATTCTCTTCTGCCTCGGTTTGTTCGGCGTTTTCACGCGTAAGAACGCAATTATGGTTCTGATGGGTCTTGAGATGATTCTCAATGCTGCTTCACTTAACTTTGTTGCAATCTCCAGATTCTCGGAGAAGTTAGCTCCCGCTGCCGGGCAGGTAATTTCACTCTTTATAATTGTTCTTGCAGCTTCCGAAGCGGCTATTGCGCTGGCCATCGTTCTGAATCTCTACAAGAATTTTTATAATGTAAACATCGACGAAATTAACACTCTAAAAGAATAGCAAATGAATACTCATTTAACATTATTACAGGCTCTTGTAATTCTGCTGCCCTTGTTTGGGTTCGTTGTAGCGATACTCGCCCCCAACAAGATGAAAAAGATGTACCTTGTTGAAACAGGAATAATGTTTGTTTCTTTAGTACTGGCGGCGATATTATTTTTCACCAAAATCTTCAATTTTTCCGAAGAGATAATCAGAAGTCAGTTCACGCTCTTCTCTCTTGGAATGGGTGAGAAGCCTTTCGAACTTTTGGTGGATCTTACAATGGATAACATGACGGTTTCTCTGCTGTTTATGGTAACCTTGATCAGTTTTCTCGTCCATTTCTTCTCATTGGAGTATATGGCAGAAGACCCGTTAAAGAACCGCTATTTTGGGTATCTCGGGCTTTTTACTTTTTCAATGCTTGGCTTGGTAAGTACCGGCAGCATCCTGTTTATCTATATTTTCTGGGAATTAGTTGGGCTTTCATCATACCTGCTGATTGGCTTCTGGGGTTACAAAGATGAAGCAGCAGACGCGTGCAGCAAAGCCTTCATAACTAACAGAGTTGGCGATTTTGGCTTCTTCCTCGGAGTTTTAACACTTTTCATTACCTACAGAAGCTTTGACCTTTTCTATATCTTTGGCGAGATAGCAAAAGGTAGTTATCCGTACGGAAGCGAAGTGTGGCTGACCGTTGCCGGACTGCTGTTGTTCTGCGGCGCAATTGGAAAATCGGCACAATTTCCGCTACATGTCTGGCTGCCGGACGCAATGGCGGGTCCAACACCGGTAAGTGCACTCATACACGCCGCAACAATGGTTGCCGCCGGTGTTTACATGATTGTTCGTTTATTCCCAATGTTTACCGAGACTGCTTTCATAGTTATTGGCGTTATTGGTGGGTTTTCTGCACTTATGGCTGCAACTGTTGCACTCACGCAACTCGATATTAAAAAGATACTCGCATATTCAACTGTCAGCCAGTTAGGGCTTATGGTGCTTGCGGTTGGTGTAGGTGCGTATCAGGCGGCAATTATTCACCTGATGTTCCATGCTTTTTTCAAAGCCGGTTTATTCCTTGGTTCAGGGTCAATAATTCACGCTACGCATTCTCAGGATATCATGGATATGGGCGGGCTGAGGAAAAAGATGCCCGTTGCTTTCTACACGACCCTTATGTATGCTCTCTCTTTGATTGGCTTCCCCTTGACGATTGGGTTCCTTTCAAAAGAAATGATTTTGACCTCCTCGTTAGTACTCGGAAATATGACGGGTAACTACATCTACTTTGTATTTGTAGTGCTTACCAGTGTCCTTACTTCATTCTACATTTTCAGGTACATCTTCCTGATTTTCTTTGGTGAACCAAGAAACAAACACGCCTACGAGCACGCTAACGATCTTAATATTTTTATAAAATTGCCGCTTATTGTTTTGGCGGCGCTCTGTTTCTTTTTCTTCTTTACATTAAATCCGATTACACTTCACGGGTCGTATGTTACCGAACTGCTGTTCAAATTCCCCGATATTCTTTTGCCTAAAGAAATTACCCACGGGTTCTTAACAGCATCGCCCGGAAACATCTACTCAACAGAATACATGCACTCGCTGCATGAGTCGGAGCTTTTGGCTACACTCACATCCGCCCTAATCATTTTGGCAGGTGTCGGGACGGCTTGGTACATGTATATGAAGAAAAAACTTGTTCCTAAAGTACCTGAAGGCGCTCTCGGTAAACTTTATCTCTTCTCGCAAAACAAATGGTATTTGGATGAGCTTTACGGTGTCACCGTTATTAAAGGCACCCATCTCACCGCTGCTTTGATGAGCTGGATTGATAAAAATATAGTTGACGGAGTAATTAATCTCGGTGCTTGGGTTACCGTTGCGCTTGGCAAGTTTAGCGCTGCTTTCGATCTATATGTGATTGATGGCTTAGTTAACTTAGTTGCCTGGATCAATGGTTTCTTCAGTATGTTCATCAGAAAATTCCAGACCGGTAAAGTTCAGTCGTATCTTACTTTGGCGATGGTTTTTATCGTTCTTTTTGTAATGTATGTTTTTTCTAATTAAAGAAAACGGAAGAATATAAAATGTCACAATTCCCGTATCTTTCAGTTCTAACCTTCTTACCACTTATAGCGGCGCTTGGACTTATTTTTGTCCCCGCTGAAAAGAAGAATACTATCAGATACACCGCTTTGTTTGTGGTTATCGTTCAAATATTAGCCACCGCTTTGGTTTGGTTTGGTTTTAATTTCGACCTCACCGGCATCAATAAACTTGAGGGCTATCAATTTGTTGAGAAATTTACCTGGATTTACCTAACCGGGCTTCCGATATTTGATACTTTTAAGGTTGACTATTTTCTCGCCGTTGACGGTTTAAGCATGCCGATGGTTATTCTTAGCACCATTATCGCTTTTGTTGCTACCATTTCATCATGGAATATCGAAGAAACCACAAACAAACCGGGTTCAAGCAAAGGTTATTTTATCCTTCTGCTTATTCTTAATACCGGAACAATGGGCGTTTTCGTTGCGCTCGATTTCTTCATGTTCTATATTTTCTGGGAATTGGTGCTCCTCCCAATGTACTTCCTGATTGGAATCTGGGGTGGGCCTCGCAAAGAATATGCTGCTATTAAGTTCTTTATCTATACTCTTGCAGGCTCGGTCTTAATCTTATTAGTGATTATCGGGCTTTACCTGAGCGTCTTAGAACCTTACGGTGGCAGTAAGATCCACACATTTAACATGCTCGCAATGATGGATAAAGCTAACTTCACATCCGATGGAATGATGTCGCTGTTAAACCCGGGTAATTTCCGTTTTCTTGCTTTTCTTGGGTTGTTTATCGGTTTTGCTATTAAAATCCCCCTCTTCCCTTTTCACACATGGTTGCCTGATGCGCATGTGGAAGCACCTACGCCAATATCCGTTATCCTGGCAGGTGTTTTGCTGAAGATGGGCGGTTACGCAATCCTCAGAATAATCTACCCGATCTTCCCGGAACAGGTTCAGCAATGGGCTTGGTGGATTGCTTTCCTCGGAATGATTAATATCGTATATGGTGCTTTTTGTGCTTTGGGGCAGAAAGATTTCAAAAAGCTTATCGCATATTCATCAGTTTCGCACATGGGTTTTGTGGTGCTCGGTATTGCTACCTACAGCGAGCTGGGGATTGCCGGCGGAGTGCTTCAAATGTTCAACCACGGAACCGTTACAGCAATGCTCTTCCTTATCGTGGGTGTTATTTATGACAGAACCCACAAACGCGGGCTTGATGATTTCGGCGGGCTTGCTACCCAGGTTCCGATGTACACCGGTGTGGTAACACTGGCATTCTTTGCTGCTTTTGGGTTGCCCGGACTTAGCTCTTTCGTTTCCGAATTGATGATATTTATCGGTGCGTTCACTTCAGACGCAATCCGCGTGTTAACCGTTATCTCTGCAATTGGTATCGTTCTGGGTGCTGTTTACATGCTCAGAGCTTTGCAGAAAATTTTCCTCGGTAAGATGAAGGATGAATATAAAACCCTTAAAGACCTTACCGTAAGGGAATATGTGATGTTTGTTCCATTGGGTATTATCGTAATCTTATTCGGTATATACCCAACACCAATGCTTGACATTATGAATAAAACTATCAGCAACCTTCTTACTGCTATTCAGTAATTAGGAGAAAAAATAAAATGGATCTTACAAATCAATTAAGCTTTTTAGCAACTCTGATACCAGAATATCTGATAATCCTCTTTCTGCTGATAATCGTATTCATGGATTTCAGCACGGAAAAAATTGCTGAAAAGATTCCGGCAGTTGCTATGTCCGGGCTGTTGCTGGCACTGCTTGCCAACCTGTTTATGACCGGAACACTTTATGAAACTGAAAAATTATTAGCCGGTGGTGAAATTTTCGTAAACGATGGCTTTGCTTTCCTGTTCAAATTTATGATTCTGGCTTCATCTCTGATTATGGTGTATTTCTTCGTGCAGGATGACGAGGTAAACGCATATAAAACACGAAAAGGCGAGTTCTACATCTTGTTTTATTCGATGGTTCTCGGTATGATGTTGCTTGCTTCGGCGAATGACCTGATTGCAGCCTACATCGCTCTCGAAGTGCTTTCACTTCCCTCCTATATTGCTGCCGGCTTCCTTAAAGTTGATAAACGCAGCAGTGAAGCATCGTTAAAATACCTGTTGTTCGGCGCTGTTGCCTCAGGAGTTATGCTCTTCGGAATTTCGCTGCTATACTTCAGCATGTCATCCACTTCCTTTCAAATTTTGGTTTCGAATATGAGCCATGGAATTGGCTTCGACCCCGTGATGATTCTGGCGCTTATATTCATTATCGGCGGGTTTGGATACAAAATTTCGATGGTACCGTTTCACTTTTGGACCCCCGATGTGTTTGAAGGCGCTCCGGTTTCAATAACTACTTTCCTTTCGGTTTCGTCAAAAATTGCAGGCGTTGCAGTGTTTGTTCGCTTCATTGTATATAGCTTCGCAGGTTCCAATTTAATGAACCAGGAGATAGCCGGGCTGGGTTTCAACCTTAACTCTTTCTTAGTGCTCCTTTCAATCCTGACGATGACTGTGGGTAACCTAACCGCCATTTTCCAGAACAACATTAAAAGAATGCTGGCTTACTCCAGTATCGGGCATATCGGTTTTATTGTTGCAGCACTTGCCGCTAACTCCGAACAGGGGCTTATTGCTATTAGTTCTTATCTGTTGATTTACACTCTGATGAACTTCGGCGCATTCCTCGTAGTACTGCTCATAAAATTCCGAATCGGATCTGAAGATATTCGTGACTATAAAGGGCTTGGTTACAAGATGCCATTCCTTTCAGTTATGATGGTTATTTTTCTCGTTTCCCTTGCGGGGTTGCCGCCAACCGCCGGTTTTTGGGCTAAGTTCTATGTTTTCACTGCACTTATGGAAGCTAAGCTGTATTTGTTGGCGCTGTTTGCTATCTTTAACACTGTTATTGGTGTTTTCTATTATTTCAGAGTGATGAAAGTAATGTACTTTGAGAAAAGCGAAACCGCTGAACCTTTGCCGATTCTTACCGGTGGAAATAAAACTGTGCTGCTGGTTCTCGGGTTGCCGTTGTTGATTTTGGGTATTTATTTCACCCCTGTTGTAGAATTGGCGCGTGAAACTTTGAAAATCGCAGGGTTTTAACTCTTTCTTCTTTAACACGAGAGACAGTTTGGGCGCTACCGGTTGGTGAGGGTGCCGGGGTTTTAACTCTTTCTTCTTTCGCAAGAAAGCGTGATACCCTAAAGATTTACAGGAACTTTAAACATCCCTTCTGTTGTTGTTTTAGTGAAGCCTTGCGATGAACAATCAACGGAAGGGAGCAGTTCTTTCGATTTTGGTTAACTATTTTAACTCAATGAGATGATCATGGACAATGCTTACGATCTGCTTGTTAGTGAGAGTGAAAAATTCCTCCACTTTTTCAAGCATCGTTTTCCGGTTTTTCATAAATCAAATGTTTTTTACAGGGACCTCGAATATTCAGTCAGGTATTACCTGGAATCGAGAAATGTTAAACTCCACTTCAATAAACTTCCTGAAGTTACGGCGAAATTTATTAAGTATCTGGAGTCTCAAGATATTCTTCGATACATTTCACCAAGGACTTGGGCAGTCAACTACCCCGAGTTCGTTGTGATTCTTCCTCAACCTGCGGAGGCCACAACAACCAACTGATTGCTATTTGATTGATTAATTAGGCAAAGGCTTCACTTTTTAACAACCCCGAATCCAACTTACTGTTGGCTCCGGATTTTCTATTGGTGCAAAATGAAAAGACGAAGTTTTTTAACCACCATCGGTGTGTTAACCGCTGCCGCAACAGTTAAACCGTTAAACGGCACTATCGAAAAATTCAATCAACTAAATACAAACAGGAGTAAACCTACAATGTCAAAATTTGAATTGCCAAAACTGCCTTACAGTTATGACGCCCTCGAACCATCGATCGATAAAATGACGATGGAAATTCACCATACTAAACACCATCAGGCTTATGTTAATAACTTGAATAATGCTATTGCAGGAACTGAGATGGAGGGCAAATCTCTGGAAGAGATAATGGCTAATGTTTCAAAATACCCTGCTGCAGTTAGAAATAACGGCGGTGGTCACTTTAACCATTCACTCTTCTGGACTGTTATGAAGCACGGCGGCAGCTCCCCTTCAGGTGCAGTTTTGGATGCTATAAACTCTGCCTTTAATTCGTTTGACGAGTTCAAAGAGAAATTTAATTCCGCTGCTATGACCAGATTCGGCTCAGGTTGGGCTTGGTTGGTTGTTTCGGGCGGTAAGCTTGTTGTTACCTCAACCCCAAACCAGGATAACCCCGTTATGGATATTGCTGATGTTAAAGGCACTCCGATCCTTGGAGTTGATGTTTGGGAACACGCCTACTATCTCAAATATCAAAACCGCCGGAACGAGTACCTCGGCAGTTGGTGGGATGTTGTTAACTGGGATGAAGTGGCAAGACGATTTGCCGAAGCAAAATAATTTTATTTTCTGATCCCGATCGATTAAACGGTCGGGATTCTTTTTAACTCTTATTTTTATGATACCAATATTTCCTCTTTCTCTTGTAGTTTACCCCGGTGCAAGGTATCCACTTCATATTTTTGAAGAACGATACAAGAACATGGTGAAGTACTCCATGAAACTGGGAGAGCCTTTCGGGATTATTATTTTTGATAAAGATAACCTCGGTAGGATAGGTACCAAAGTTACGGTGGAATCAGTAACGAAAAATTACCCCGACGGCAGTTTCGATATTATCGTTAAGGGCGAAGATAGATTTGTCCTTAAAACTCTTAAAGAAAATGAAATCGGTTATTATGAAGCTGAGGTTGATCACTATGATGACTTGATTAAGGGGACTTATTCTGAACTGGAAGAAGAAACCCTTAACCTGTTTAACGAAGTGGTTGAAAAAGCCGGCGTTAAATTAGATGAAAATTATTTCACTAATCTGGAAACTTCGGAAATTAAATCTTTCAAGTTGGCTGAAAAAGTTGGGCTGACTTTGGAGCAACAACAAACACTGATAACTTTAAGAAATGAAGGTGAAAGGCTTTTCATGTTGCAGGAACACCTTAAAAATCTTTCAGTTGAGTTGGATAACCGCGCCGACGCAAAAATTTTAATTGAACGAAATGGTTATATTAATTGATTTAATTTGTTTTAATCACTATTGTGGTTAAACAAAATACTTGACTACCATCCGGTAATATTTCAAATTTAATCACTATTGTGGTTAAACAAAAAATCCCGATCTGTAAAGACCGGGATTTTTTTTATAAGGGGAAAAATTTCAGGAGGCTGATTTCAGTTTAATCCTGTTTATAGCTCTTTGAAGCGCAACTTCTGCTCTGGGGAAGTCCGTATTAGGGTCGTTCTTATTGCTCAGTCTTTTTTTTGCCCGATCAAGTGCTTTTTCGGCACGAGCAAGGTCGATATCACGAATATCTTCTATCGATCTGACCAGCACCAACACTTTATTTTTCATCACTTCGGCAACACCATTAGATATAGAGTAAACTATTTCACCCTGATCTTTTGTGCGAATTTTCATTCTGCCGATTTCAAGCGTGCTTATCATCGGTGCGTGATCGTAAAGTATTTGAAACTCACCCATCGTACCGGACAATGTAACCGAGAGTACCTGCCCCTCAAAAATCTTACTTGAAGGTGTTAGAACTTCTAAGTAAAACTCTTTCATTATTCACTCATTCCTTTTGCTTTTTCGAACGCTTCTTCAATCTTACCAACATACATAAAAGCCTGTTCCGGCAGATCGTCGCATTCTCCCTCAAGAATTGCTTTAAATCCGGCGATCGAGTCTTTCAGTTCTACATATTTACCTTTGTAACCGGTAAACTGTTCTGCCACATGGAACGGCTGGCTGAGGAACCTTTGAATACGACGCGCTCTTCTGACAATGATCTTATCTTCGTCAGAAAGCTCATCCATACCGAGGATGTTAATGATATCCTGAAGGTCTTTATACTGCTGAAGAACTTCTTTCACCTGTTTAGCTGTGGCGTAATGATCAGCACCAACAATTTCAGGAGTTAAAATTCTGGATGTGGAGTCGAGCGGATCAACTGCAGGATAAATACCAAGTTCTGAAATCTGACGGCTCAATACTGTTGTTGCGTCAAGGTGCGAGAAAGCAGCCGCAGGAGCGGGGTCTGTTAAGTCATCCGCAGGCACATAAATCGCCTGAACTGAGGTAATCGATCCTTTATCCGTGGAAGTAATTCTCTCCTGAAGAGCACCCATTTCAGTTGCAAGGCTCGGCTGGTAACCAACCGCAGAAGGCATACGCCCAAGAAGTGCGGACACTTCAGAACCCGCCTGTGTGAAACGGAAGATGTTATCGATGAATAAAAGAACATCTTTTCCCTCTTCATCACGGAAATATTCCGCTAACGACAAACCGGTTAAACCAACACGAAGTCTGGCGCCCGGTGGCTCGTTCATCTGACCGAAAACTAATCCGGTTTTATTGATTACACCCGATTCACTCATTTCCAAGTAAAGGTCGTTCCCCTCCCTGGTTCTTTCACCCACACCTGCAAACACAGAATAACCTCCGTGGTGTGTTGCAATGTTGTGAATGAGTTCGAGAATAACGACTGTCTTTCCTACGCCGGCGCCACCAAACAAACCTGTTTTACCACCTTTAGAATACGGTTCAAGGAGGTCGATTACTTTAATACCGGTTTCAAGCAGTTCTGTGCCGGTTGAAAGAGTCTTAAATTCCGGTGCAGGTCGGTGAATTGGGTAAAATTTATCAGTGTCAATCGGTCCCTTACCATCAATAGGTTCACCGATTACATTAATCAGCCTGCCCAAGGTGTTTGGCCCAACCGGAACCATAATCGGGTTACCGGTATCGTAACAGGGCATGCCTCTGACAAGTCCGTCGGTGGTATCCATGGCAACAGCCCTTACTTTATCTTCACCTAAGTGCTGCTGCACCTCAACAACCAATTCTTCACCACCGTCGCGGGGTATTTTGATTGCATTTAGTATTTTGGGGAGGTGTTCATCCTGGAACTGGATATCTACAACAGGTCCGATTACCTGAACTATTTTGCCTTGAATCGCCATTTTTCTCCTTAAATTTTAAAAAATCAAACTACAAAAGTACGAATATTTTTGCACTATTTCAATCAGATTTGTCGTTGAAATTTTCAATCGTTGATATAATTTCCGGCACTCGATAATCTAAAGCGCCGGCGGTTAATCTTAAGTATCCGTCGATAATCTGAATCTGACAATTTTGCCGTTGGCTTTATCCACTACATACAAAACTTTATCGTAGTGCGCCAACCCGGCCGGTTTAATAAAATTATCTGCGCCGCCGATTTTCTGCAGTATCCCGCCAAATTGATTGTAGCGGTAAACAGTATCTTTTGCAATATCGGCAACATAAATATTACCCGATTTATCAATCGTAACATCTGAAGGTTCTTTAAACCCATTAATTGCCATTAAATCGGAGCCACCTTCGGGCGAAAGTTTCAGTTCATATTGTTCACCGAGAGATGAAACAACCCATGTTAACCATTGAACCCTGAAACTGTTATCACCCCTGAGGGTCATTATAAAATCAACATTTCTTTTGTCGAATGCGGTCAAAGATGATAAACCATTTGCTGACATAATGCCGGTTCCCGTTGGGTTAATCGCCGGCAACCTGCCTATAAGTGTATCCTGCCCGGATGCGGTTTTTTCAAACTGAAGAATTGAATTATCGGGGTCAACCACACTCGTATTATTTGGGCCCGTTCTCGCTACTAAAAAAGAATTATCATAGAAAACGCAAACACCCGTGTAATTTACTCGCAGATCCGAAGATGAAACACCACGACCCGGTCTCGGCAGAACCCTCGCCATCGGTGCGTTTGCAACATTATGCCCACCGGCAAGCATGTTAATTTTATAAACTGCATCAACGCTGCTTGTTACATTGTTTATTGTGGTATCAAATTTGGCAACAACCAACAAGTTTAGTTGATAGTCTTGCTCTATCTTTGTGGGTTTGGAAATGGTGCGTGTGCTAAGGATATCACCATTCTGGTTTAACATTACAATCCGGTTGTTGTCGGTATCTGCTAAATAAAGAAAATAGTCTTTACCAATAATAATATCAGTCGGGTTGTTGAAGCCACCCCACTCCGGGGTTAATTTAACATAAACAGTATCACCGGCGATGTTACCGGAGGACTTTTCAGAGTCAAATACACTCAAATCAAATTTTTCGCCGCAACCGCTGAATAATAAAAGAGCAGGTAGAAGTAATAATAATTTCTTCATTTTAAATTCCAAGAATAATCGATAATCTATGAACGGCTCCTAATCTGTCGTAGTTAACGAGCGCATAATCGAGAGTAAATTTTGCCATAGAAATAGGTAAATTCAGCCCCGCACCAAAACTGTAATTTTGTTCTTCAACATTAATCTTGTACCCGCCTCTTAACAAAAATGAAAGCCCTGTAGAAGGTTCCATAAATGTGTATTCCGCACCGAGCGAAACATTCTCGCTGTTATCGTTTGGGTGATTCAGCTGAATCGAAGTGGTGATTTTATGATGCTCAGTCTCATAAGGTTCAAAAGCGAAACCCAGCCGGAACATTGTCGGAGGTGCAAACTCCTGCCAGTCCGATTTTGATCGTTTTCCAACGAGCACCACTTCACCATCAGGAGCGAGTTGATTACCAAAGTTTGAGAAAGCAACCGCAAATCTGGTTGATCCTAAGCCTGTCCAATAGTAAGTGCCAAAGTCAATAAGCACGCCGCGCATTTTCAGTTTATCTAAGGTTTCTTCCATATATTTAACGGTAGCCCCGAAACTGAATTTATCGGTCATTTTTCTACCGTAACTAAGCGAGACACAGAGGTCGGAAAAAGTGAAGTACTCACCCGTTCCAAAAGGTGCAAATTCAGTGGTTACTTTCATATCACCGGCGGAAAGCATCGTAACCGAGGCGCCGATTGCATCGTCGGGGGTTATATGATAAACCCCACCGGCGAAGTTGTGTTTAACATCCACTAACCAACTGTTGTACGAAAAGATCGCCTGGTTATCGTTAAACTGCACCAACGCTGCAGGGTTCCAGTAGAGGGCACTTGCGTCGTTGGCTACCGCAACAAATGCGTCACCCATCGAAGAAGCACGCCCGCCTACACCGATCTTCAAAAACTGAGCGGCTGATATACCTGCCCTTTGTCCGCCAAGAACGGGGAATAACTGCCCGAAAGACTGGCTTGTTAATAAGATTGCTGTTAGTAATAGTATTTTTTTCATCTTAGAACTTAAAGCTTACACCGAGTTTAATGTTGCGTCTGGTCAGGTATCTCGCCGGGTTGTATGGATATGGATCCAGCGGAGCCTGTAGGTCAGGGTACAACGGATCGTTCCAGGAACCGGGTGTCGGATCACCATATTCATAAGCCCTTCCCGTTGCAGGGTTAATGATTGCAGAGTTTTTAGAATCAAGCAAATTGCTTACTTCTACAAAAACGCTGAATCTGAATGTGCCTATCTGTACATATTTTTCAAAATTCAGATCGATATAAAACCAGTTATCAGATATTGCCGTATATCTCTCACCACGAACATATTCATACTGAGGCCTGCCATTTTCTTCATAACTGCCCGTAAAAATAGCAGGAGTATAACGCTTGCCTGATTGGAAGAAGAAACGAATGTTCATGTTATAGTCATCCAGGATACCGTTTCCAAATCCAAAAAGTGCCTCACCGGGTGCTACATAAAAATTAGTAGTCAGGGTTGCGGTTATGGGTCTGTCCCAAGCCATGTATTGTTCTTTAATCGACTCTTCAAGAGTACCCTGAGCGATCAAAACACCTTCATCGGCTGAGGAGCTTTTACCGGTTACTTCAGAGTAAGTAAACACGGCATTTGCTCTGAACCACTTACCAATTCTCTTTTGGTATTCAAACTCTAAACCTCTGGAGCGGGCATAGTCAGCATTCACATAAGTTGTGAATTTCTTTGTAGCAAACCTTGCGCTGGAGATTTTGGCAGTTCTTGTGCTGATATAATCAAAAATATCTTTGTAGTAAGCAGTTACGGTTAATACATCATCGTCAGTAAACTGTGTTTTAACACCAAGTTCGTATGCAACTGTAGTTTCAGGTTTCAGGTTAGGATTACCAAACCTTTGGAACGATGATTGTGAATTGTAGGGATCAAGCTTAGCATACACAAACTGTGGCTTGGGCCACTTGCTGAAATGACCGTAAGAAAAGAACAAAGTCTGCGAGTTTGTAATCGGGTGTGATATTCCCAAGCGCGGGCTTAATCTTGCTTTGTAATATCTGTCTCCAAAAAATTTATAACTGTTTTCATAATATTTTGCACGAATTTCATCAGGAATAGTGATAACATCTGGGTTCTTAACCGCATCGTCAACATATTTACCCGGGAACCAGAAATCGAGACGCAACCCAAAATTTAAGATCATACCACCAAAGTTGATATTATCCTGTGCATACAGTGCACCAATCATCGGATGAACCTTGTAGATATCGTTATTCAAACCAAGCGAGCCAACCCACGGTTGATAGATATCAACAAGCTGCATTTCCTGAAACTGCAGTTTAAAACCGGCTTTGAATTTATTTCTTTCGTCAAAGAAGCTTGTAAGGTCACCGGTAATCGAAAACTCGTCAAGGTAGTGATCGTGCCATGTGTAAGGATTACCCACATCCCAGAAACCATCGCCCGGAATGATACCAACAGTGTCTCTGTCTAAGTTGTAATATTCAACCGGGAAGTTGGGAATATCTTTTGGCTGACGGTACTGAGTCCAGTCCCGTCCGTTTGCATCGGTGCGCAGATTGGTTAAAAACTTACCTAATTTAAGCTCATAAAAAGTTTTTGTGTTAACAGTGTGCGTTAAACTGAGCGTATGGTAAATGCTGTTGTGCGTGAACACATTTGCATTACCGAGTATATTTTGAAATTCATATTGATAACCCGGACTTGGCTCAACATATTCAAGGTTCGACTGCAGGGACTGCGAATTCTGATTGATCGAAACCGATTGGTTAAACGAATAAGAAATTTTGAAAGTTGGGGTTACTTTATAAGTTAATTTTGCCAAGCCGTACCAGCTGTTCTCTAACCTTGGTGAAAACCTCGTACCGTAGAAAGTGGAAGAATTTAACGCCGGGATGGTTGGTTTGAAGTACCCTTGCGTAATTCCGTTTGAAAGCCCCACATAGAGGTTAGTGAAAAAAGAAATTTCACCCGGAATCTCAACCCCCAAAGCCGGCAAAATATATTTAGTAATAGGCTCCGGACCCGAAAGGCTAACTTCAAAAATATCTATGTTGAAGACATGCGGATTAGTTTGAGCCGCAAGATTATCTGTTTTGTACGAGAGATACCCGTTAAAATGCTTAACACTTCCCTCTTTTGTTCTGACATTCACAATACCGGAAGTTGCCTGCCCAAACTCGGCATTGAACCCACCGGTAATTACCTCAACCTCTTCCAACGAGTTGGCGCTTAACTGCAAACCGAAACCGGTTCCGGCAAGTGGGTCCTGCACGGAAACACCATCAAGCAGAAACGCATTTTCATAAGCCCTTCCGCCCCTGATGTAAAGTGAATTGTCGCTCTGAACCACACCGGCTTGTTGGGCAATAATATCAGTAACATTTTCAACCGCCGCCAATTCGATATCTTCACTCGAAATTGTCTTTTTACTTTGTGTTTCCTCAACATCAACCAAAGGTTTATCGCCAATAATCACCACATCCTGAGTAAGGGTAAGAGCCGTCTCCTCCATCTTAACATCAATCGTGGTCTTATTGTTTGCAGTAACCTTAATACCGGTAAATTGAACCGATTTGTAGCCAATAAAAGAAATTTCAACAGTGTATGAACCGGGTGCTACATTCTTAATCAAAAAATCCCCGTTTACATCAGTTGCCGCACCGTAGTAGGTACCTTTAACGATAACATTCACACCCGGAAGAGGGGTTTCCGTCTTTTTATCAATAATATGCCCCCCGATGCTTCCGTTTTGGGCATAAACCGTAACAACTGAAAAGAGAATTAGTAGCGTTATCAATTTTCTCATAAGTGCACCATGGTTCATCGTGATATACCAAACTCTCCGAACAGAACCTTTTCGAAAAGCTCGTTTACATTGTTGTTTCCGTTCAATTTATTCAACGGAAGAGCGATAAAAAACAGGTTCTTGTTTCCGTTGATAAATCCTGTGTAGCCAGGTATCTGATTACCGGCTGACTTATAAATTGCATGCGCAACCGACGGGTTGGGATATAACCCAAAATTACCCAAAATGGTGGCAGATGTTTTTAAGGTCGGGTATGATGAAAAACCCGTTTCAGTAGTAAATTCAACACCACTACCGATAACCGGAATCAAGTTGGAAATCGAGTCAACAGGCAAAAATTCGCTCAGTGCCAAAATATCCGGCGGGGGGTTTCTTGGAAACTGCATCGACATGAAAATCTTTCCTCCGGCGGATAAATATTTATCCACAACATTTTGTGCTGCCTGAACCGAGGGGTTGTTATCTGCGTACCATATAATGCAGTCGAACAATTTTAATGTTAAGAAGAAATTATAACTGAAAAATGGGGTTTTATTCCCTGAAATATTAAGGGAATCAAATTTTCCCGCAAGTGCCCCACCCCCAATGTTTGAAAGCTGATTGTTGTAAAACTGTGTTGCGTCGTCTGCAACGGCGTAGTCATCAATCAGTAAAATTTTCCCAACCGGTTTGCGAACAAACCATGTTTTGTTAGTTCCCGGCATCTCAATAAAAGGTGTTTTTGCGCCTGAAATATCAACAGCCTGCACATAGACCTTGTTGTATCCGTTGAGCAACATACCTTTTAATTTCTCAGGGTAAATGGTTTGTTCGTTTCCGTCAATAAGAATTTCTGTTTCAGGTTGCGGCGAGGTAAAATCGCGCACTCTAAGGGTAACCAGTCTGGTTGAACCACGCAAAGCGACAAAATTCGCTTCGTTTGTGGTATCGTTCAATACTATGTTTATCTTTTGTATCGATTCGTCGCCGTCAAGGTCGGATGCTTTCCAACGAAAAGTCATAATCGGGAACGAAGAAGCAGGCACAACTGTAAGAGTATCCCACTCAATAACGGGCGGCGTATTCTTTATCGGTAACTTTAAACTTGCCGGGTTAGGATCGATCAGACCAATGTCGTAGAAAAACTCGCCCTGGTCCCAAACGCCGTTGCCGTTCGCATCGATAAAAGATTCGGGCCCAAAATCAATGCCGTTTTGGAAAACACGCGTGTTATACACACCATCTCCGCCGTCATCAGCAGCACTAACCTGAAATCGATACAAAGTATCCGCTGCACCAATCTGCAGAGCGAATGAACTGTCGTTCTTTGTAGTGAAAGTCCAATGCGTGCCGTCCCATGTAAAATAATATCCGATCACTAACCCATCAGGGTCATCACCCCACCAGTTCATTCTCAGTTTACTCGGTTGTTGTGAAACAGTAGAATCCGGGTAGAGAAACAGATGAGTTACGGGCGGCATATTCCCGACTTTAGTACCAACTAAAGAATCTGAACACGACGATAAAGTAATGATCAGAAATGCGGCAAACAGAAAAACAAAAATCTTATTGTTGGGCTTCATAAAATAGTCCAAAGGAGGCTCAGCAAGCCGAGCCTCCTTAAAATTGCGAAAATTACTTCATTAAGATCATTTTCTTCACAGAAGAATTGGTGCCGGCATCAATCTTGTAAAGATATACACCGGAAGGAAGAGCAGACGCATTAAAGAATACTTTATAGTTGCCTGCATCTTTATACTCACTGATGAGAGTTTCAACTTTTCTGCCAAGAACATCAAAGATTTCAAGTTTAACATCAGCACCTTGTGGAAGTGTAAACTCGATCGCTGTTGAAGGGTTAAACGGATTAGGATAATTCTGTTTCAACGAAAATTCAACGGGTACTAAGTTGTCTTTTACATCGGTTGTATAGCCAACAAAGTCGTCATCTTTTCTGGGTACTAATTTATAGTAGTAGTGTGAATAGTAAAGCACACCGGTAAGAGACGAGAACTTAGCGAGTGAATCCAACCCGATACCGGGCAGGTTTGGCTCCCAGAAGTTGTGATACTGGTGGTTACCATCCTGAAGTTCAACTCTTGTGTTACCGGTGCCGTCATTAACCATGATTTCACCGAAGTTAGCGCCCGGATCGGCAGATAACATCGTGATGATTGGGTCTGTGTATTTAATCAGCACACTTTCATATTGTTCAGCTTCAGGCACATCACCGGGTTTCGTTCCAATGTCGCCTGTATGCAGAGCAAAAGGTTCCGGTAACGGATTGCCTGTTGAGTTAACAACAATTGAAGTTACTGAATCTATACAAGTAACATTATAATCTTCCTGCACTTTACCATATACAGTAACATTGTCTCCCCTCTTTAAGTTAAGAGCATCAAAGCCTTTGATCCAGATACCTGCCCACGGTGTTTTTCCGTTCTGGATATAAACACGCATGGGTGTGCTGCCCCACCCGGGGATGTCGGAAGTGTCGGCTGTTACCACACCACTTACTGAAACTCTAAAGTTGTGCAGTGCACTGTAACCTGAGCCGAACGGGCTGAACTGAACATCCTGAATAGTCAAAGGACGGTTCAGCACAGGATAGAAATATCTGCTTCTGGCTGTATCTGTTGGGTTTGTTGAAGTTCTTCCTTCATTGTCCTGTGCACGATAGAAATAATCTACATACGCAGAATCGTTGGGAATACCCGGAATGGTAGCTGTGTACATAGTAGTATCGGCGCCCACGCGGGTCATTGTAATTTCATTATAGGGGCTTTGTCTGTTGACTCTGTAATAGATTTTAACATTATCAACAAAACCATCCAAATCAACAACTTTTGCTCTAACTTCAACCGGTACATTGGAACCAACATAACCAAGGTTTCTTGTCGTGCTTGAAATTGTCGGAGGTGTAGCGCCAACTAACATGTCACCCGGATAAACAGGAACGATGTAATACCCGTCAGGTCTGGTGTGTACAATACCGCGTATGTACTCTAAGAATGTTCCGTCTGCAGGTGCATCATAATCTGTAAGACCGGTTAGTCTGTGTCCTCTTTTTGTAAAGTAACCTGACTGATCGTACATAGTCATATAGTTACCGTTACCGTCGTTAAAACGGAAAGTACCTGAAGTATTGTTCCTGTCACTTGTAACCACATTTCTGATAATTACATACATTCCGTCGTATTTTTCACCTTCACCAACAAGTACGCCATTACTCATGAAGGTGGACATTGGAAGCTCAATAGGGTCGGGTCTTTTGGGCATTCCGGAGATATACCCGACCGGTACAGGCGGGTTTAACAAAAGGTTAGCCTGAATAGTATTGCCGGAATAAATTGAGATCACAGCAGTAAATTCCCACACCTGTGCCGTATCAACAAGGTCAAAACCTGTGCTTTGATTAACCCCGGTCGTATCATTCTGAATAACCGAAATACCGCCAAATGGTTGCCCGTCAGGGTCCTGCACATAAGCATACCAACGAGCACCTGCAGCAATAACTCTTCTGCGGTCTGTAATAGGATTAACAACAGGTGCTGTCATCACCACACCTCTGAACCTTACAGTGTCTCCCTCATGCACGGTATATTCGACACCCGGTGACAAGAGTGAATCGGGCGTAAAATTAATATCATGCAGTGAAACTAACGGGTAATCCTGCGCAAAGCCGTAACCCATCAGGAGAAATGAGAAAAGAATTAGATATCTTTTCATTTTGTATCCTTTTTTATTTGATAACTAAAAACTTACCTTTTTTAATCGTCCCTGTATCTAAATCCTTCACAGAGAAGAAATAAAGCCCACTGGCGATTGCCTGGTCACCGTCTGAAATCAAATCCCAGGCATGTTCACCACCCGACATCTGCTGGTTTGCACCGGGTGAGTAGTTCTCA
The DNA here is from genome assembly GCA_008933765.1 of Ignavibacteriaceae bacterium. Taxonomy (GTDB): domain Bacteria; phylum Bacteroidota; class Ignavibacteria; order Ignavibacteriales; family Ignavibacteriaceae; genus UTCHB3. The sequence continues at coordinate 348,201 of WBUK01000002.1, forward strand.
AACCATCTCAAATCGCTGCCGTTAGAGTTGCCGTTGTGTTCAAGTCTTTTAATTACATCACCGGCAAGTGTGTAAATCACTATTTCAGCGTTTGCGGGCAGATTATAAAAATAGATTTTTCTTAACCTTTCAAAAGAACCATCCCAATAAGCACTTCCATAATAGGGGTTCGGATAAACTCCGACCTCAACATCTTCTTTTGATGTTGGAAGTGTCCCCGGGATAACTCTTTTGACATTATAAAGATAACTCGATTCTAAACTTTCGATTCTGTTAGCGGGGTCTCCTTTATCAAAAGCCGTTACATTGAAGAGATATTGCCAGCCGTTTAACAGATTATCCACTTCAAATTTATACCAATATTCGGTAGGGTCGCCTTCAAATTTCTTTGCTTCGGGTAACTTGATATGCCGGAACCCGGTGTTGAAGAAAAGGGCATTTGTGCTGTCAAACTCAGCCATTTTAATCAACGCTTCTAAGTCTGATTGGTTGTTTTGAAAGTCAAATCCGGCGTTTGATCTGTATATACGGTATCCTTCAAAATCTTTCTCACCGGAAATTGGGTCAATACTTTCTTCAGCCGATTTATCCCAGTAAAGTGTAACTTTATTGCTTTGCGGAACGGCAACCACCTTTGGTGAGACCGGCGGCGCCGGAAGAATATAACGGGTAATTTTGCCATCACCGTCAAGATCTTCCCCGGGGTCAAGTTGCCCGTTTCTGTTCTTATCTTCCCCACTGTATGCACGCATTGCCCAATCAGCGTTGGCAACTAAGTTTTTTCTTTGTTCGTCAAGGTCCAAAGGAGCCGGATCATCGCCGTATTTTTTTGCAGCAACAATAGCGAAAACAACATTCATCGAATCCCCGGGAGCTAATTTCCCCAAACTGCCGACTGAAAGCAGAAACGATCTGTTTGTAGCAGTCTTTAAGGTTGCGGGGTTAATTCCGTATTTATACCGTGCATTACCGCCGAAAAAGCCCAACATTTTGGTGTATCTCTCGTGATCGGTCTGTGGAGCAAAAAACAGTGGATCAGAAGTGTTTCTAAATTGCCAGGTAACATAGTTAACACTGTCATAAGGAACATCCGCGCCTAAAAATTGCACTCCGATATAACTGTCTGTGAACCCAAGATCACCGGCAGCATCAAACTCGTAAGCAACATGTATTGAATCCATGTACCCGTTGCCGCCCTTATTGAAGAAAGCAGTTCCGCCCGGCGAGGTAATCTTTGTGTTTCTTACAACCGCATCCGTCCAAAGCCCGACATAAATGCTGTCCAAGTATTTGTTTGTAACATTTTTAATTGTATAGTTAAAAATCACAAAGAAGTCCGCAAACGGAAAGTTCCACGCATAAGTTTCCAAATGAACCCCTACTCCCAGAGGCGAGTGTTCCTGTATCGGCTCACCGTTTTCCCAAACCAAGTTAGTATCCGTGAAATCCATAACGAAATCCTGGTGAGAAATCGCAGAAGGCTGGTAATTTTTAGAAGTAAGCAGAGAAGACCTTTCCACTACCCGTGCGTTTCTGTCGTTAGTGAACTCGAAACCGCCACCTCTTGCAGAAACCGATGATGCGTCAACGGCTGCCGTGGTTACAAAAGGTCCGGTTTTACCCGAACCAAGCGAGTCGTTGCTGATAAAACCACCAATGTAAAGCCCGCCGTCGAACACATGCTCAATACCACTTCCCTTCGGATACTCGCACGAAGGTTGCTGAGGCCAGAGTGCAAAACCATGCCCATAGGTGCCAAAATTGGTGATCGTGATACCTAAATTACCCACGGAAGTATATTTTGAATTGTCATCTTTTCTGAAAGCATTCAACGAAGGGATTTCCTGTTGCTGAGCAAATAAAGTTACCTGGAGAACAACAGTGAGGATAAGGAGTTTATTGATCTTCATAGATATAAAAAATTGAAAAAGTTGATTTTAAATTAACGCAAAATAAATATGATAAAAAATATATTTTCTTTTGCTCTTAATATCAATTTCCCACTGAAACCAAACGAGCTTGTTTATCAGCATGATAGGAACTTCTTACCAAAGGACCCGATTCAACCACCGCAAAACCCATCTTCAAACCTTCCTGTTTGTAGAATGCAAATTCTTCAGGTGAAACGAATCTATCTACCGGTAGATGGTTAACAGTCGGCTGCAAATATTGCCCAATAGTTAAAATTTCACAATTGTGTTCAACAAGATCGTGCATAAGGTCAATAACCTGGTCTTGGTTCTCCCCAATTCCAACCATTATACCGCTTTTCGTTTTAAGCCCATGATTGTGGAACCATTCGATAAGATCAAGGCTTCTTTCATATTTTGCCTGAGGCCTCACCACATGATAAAGAGGTGCCACAGTTTCGAGGTTGTGGTTTAATATATCGGGTGGGTTTTTCATAATGGTTTCAAAGGCGGGTTCATAACCCTTAAAATCGGGAATAAGTATTTCGATAGTACAACCCGGTGTAGATTCTCTTATCAGTCTTACGGTTTCAGAAAATATTCTTGCCCCACCGTCACGCAGTTCATCGCGGTTAACCGAAGTGATCACCGCATGATTCAACTGCAACTGAGCCACTGCTTCAGCAACTCTTCTTGGTTCATCAAGATCGAGATGTGTCGGCAATCCAACTTTAATGTTGCAAAACCCACAGCTTCGGGTGCAAGTATCACCCAGAATCATAAATGTTGCGGTTCTACGGTTCCAACATTCTGCAATATTGGGGCATTTAGCCTCTTCGCAAACAGTGTTAAGTTTATTCTTTTTAACTAAATTTTTAACTTCAGTATAGTTTTTTCCTGTCGGTAGTTTAACTTTTAACCATTCGGGTCTTCTGCCTGCTAAAGTTCTTGCGTTGGCATTGGTATTCGCATAGTCTCTTTGGTGCTTATTAATCGTTTTTCTGTCCAAAATATTCATCTCTTTCAATCAGTAAATCAAATTATCATTTAAGTTTTCAAGATTCTCTTTAATTGCCTTCAGGAACAACCCGCCGAGCATACCGTCAACTAAGCGATGGTCATGAGAGAGTGTAAGGTACATCATCGGTTTAATTGCAATGGTGTCAGTTCCGTCAATTTCAACGACAACCGCCCTTTTCACCACTGCCCCCACGCCCAAAATTGCCACTTCGGGTTGATTGATAATCGGTGTTCCAAAAAGCGTTCCAAATACGCCATAATTCGTAATGGAAAATGTTCCGTTTGTAATATCATCAGGCGTCAGTTTTCTGTTTCTTGCACGCACCGCCACATCATTCACGGCTTTTGCCAGCCCAACAATATTCTTATCCTGTGCATTTTTAATGTTAGGCACAATCAAGCCGTTCGGCTGAACTGCAACGGCAATGCCAAGATTAACAAATTTCTTTGTGATTATCTTATCGCCTTCAATTGTTGAGTTCACAAGCGGATATTCACGAAGAGCACGGATAACGGCATGTGAGATAAACGACATGTAAGTGAGTTTAACACCCTCGGTTCGTTCAATCTCAGCCCGATGTTGCGCAATGTATCTTTGTACGCGGCTCATATCCACTTCCACCAATCCGGCAACATGAACAGCAGTATCACGACTGTGAACCATGTGTTCCATTATTTTTCTGCGGATATTATCCATTGGCGTAATTTCAACATCACCACCGGAAAATGTAAATTGTGGCTTTACACTCGGTTGCGAAACAGGAATTGCAGCCACCGAGGCGCTTGGTGCCGTTTGCGAAGTCGCCGGTGCAGTGTAAGCCGGAGTAACAGGTGTCGCAGGTGCAGGAGCTGAAACAGGTGCTGAAGGCGTTGCAGGTTGAGGTGCAGCCTGAGCGGGCGCTTTGCTTCTGTTTTGCAGATATGACAGAACATCGTTTTTTGTAACTCTTCCGCCAATTCCGGTGCCGTTAATCGATTCTAATTCTGATATTGAAATACCTTCTTTGCGGGCTATATTCATCACCAAAGGTGAGAAGAATTTATCGCCGGTTGGTGCTTCTCCACTACTGCCTGCCGAAGGTACTGCAGGTGTATAAGCAGAACCTGCCATTGCCTCTGCTGAGCCGGCTGCATTTTGTGCCACAACATCGTGCATAGAAGGTGCGGCTTGCGCAGAACCAGTTGCCGCTACTGATGTTGCAACTTCAGGTTGTGCCACCGGTGAAGTAACCGCTGCCCCACTTTGCGCCTGAACTGCCCCACCTGAAGTGGAAAGCCTTGCAACAATCGTTCCGACAGAAACAGTTTCCTGTTCATTCACTAAAATTTCGGCAACTACGCCATCCGCCGGTGAGGTAATTTCCGTATCAACTTTATCAGTGCTTATTTCAAAAAATGTTTCGTCAAGTTTAACCGGTTCGCCAACTTGCTTGTGCCATTTAATAATTGTGCCTTCCATCACCGATTCACCCATTTTGGGCATTGGGATATCTATTACATTTCCCCCGGCTGGTGCAAGGGCTGCCGGCTCAGGTGGTGTACCTTCGGTTGGTGCCGAGGCTGCAGGTGCCGAAACTGCCGGCGTTTCAACGGTTGGTGCCACAGGTTCGGGTGCGGTTGCTGTTGTAGTAGTTGTCTGTTGCTGTGCTCCGCCGAATAAATCAGTGGTTCCGGAGCCTTCATCGGCAGGTACTGCCGCAGTTGAAGCAGCAACACTTCCTGATTCCGGGGCGGGTGCGCTTCTCACAGGTGCCTCAGCCGAAGCATCAGCCCCCACTGAAAGCCTCGCAACCACCACTCCAACGGCTACGGTTTCCTGTTCCTGGACCAATATTTCGCTCAAAAACCCTTCTTCGGGCGAGGGAATTTCCGTATCAACCTTATCAGTGCTTATCTCAAAAATAATTTCATCTTTCGCAACCTTATCACCCGGTTTCTTATGCCATTTAATTACAGTACCTTCGGTAACACTTTCGCCCATTTTCGGCATTAAGATGTCAATGTTCATGTTAAATCCTTGAATTAATATTGAGCCAATTCTTTAATAGCTTTATATACACCTTCTCTTGATGGAAGAACTACATTCTCAAGCATAGGGCTGTATGGAATCGGTGTGTCGGTTGCAGCGTATCTTTTAACGGGTCCGTCCAAGTGTTCAAAACACTCGGCGGAAATTCTCGCCACAACTTCAGCGCCAAAACCACCGGTAATTGTATCTTCGTGTATCACAATGGCTTTCCCTGTCTTTCTGACGGAGTTGTAAATCGCTTCTGAATCCAAAGGATTTATTGTTCTAACATCAATAACTTCAACACTAACCCCTTCTTCCTGCAGCCTTTTTGCTGCTAACAGGGCTTCCCAAACTAAAGCACCCCAGGTAACAACGGTTAGGTCGCTTCCCACTCGTGCAATTCTGGCTTTACCGAAAGGTATCATATATTCTGAATCGGGTTCCGGTGCCATCGCAAACGACTGTCTGTAAAGCCCCTTGTGCTCACAAAACAGAACGGGATCGTTAATCCTCATTGCAGTTTTAAGCAAACCCTTTGCGTCAGCTGAATTTGAAGGAAAAGCCACAAATATACCCGGTACATGTGCAAAAATCGATTCAATGCTTTGGCTGTGGTAAACGCCTCCGTGTATGTAGCCGCCAACGGCAACTCTTGTTACAACAGGAGTAGCCCAGGCATTATTTGAACGATAACGAAATGTTGCCGTTTCATTTTTTAACTGCATAAAAGCGGGCCAGATATAGTCACCAAATTGCATTTCAACCACAGGTTTCAAGCCTGCCAAAGCCATTCCGTTAGCTACACCGGCGATACTGGCTTCTGCAAGCGGGCTGTTAAATACTCTCTGATCTCCGTAAGTTGTTGAAAGCCCTTTGGTTGCCGTGAACACACCGCCTTTTTTATCGGCAACATCTTCACCAAACACATAAATTTTTTCGTTGAGCGCCATTTCTTCCATCAAAGCGTGGTTGATTGCGTCAACCATCACGATGCTTTTGCCGTCGGGTTCTTTTGCTTCATAGTTTAACGACTCCCGTAAACCACTTTCATCGTAAACATATTTCAATGCTGTTGCCGGGTCGGGGTTTTCTGCGGCAAAAGCCTCATCAACAGCTTTTGAAATTGTATCGTCTGCTTCGATTCTAATAGCTTCTAATTCTTCTTCCGTTAAAGCACCTTTTGCGATAACTTCATTTGTAAACTTAATTATCGGATCGTGTTTTTGGTCTTCTTTCAGTTCTTCTGCAGTTCTGTATTTTCTGTGGTCATCAGAAGATGAGTGTGAATAAAGCCTGACAGTATCTGCTTCAATCAGAGCCGGTCCGTTACCGGCTTTAATATATTCAATCGCTTCCTTAACAGCTTTGTACGATTCAAAGAAGTCAGTTCCGTCAACTTTTATCCGTTTAAGGTTAGAATATCCCTGCATCATTTCCGCAATACTATGCCCCTTGCCGCCGCTTTGGCTTGAAACAGGCACCGAAATGGCGTATCTGTTGTTCTGAATACAAAACAGAACCGGTAATTTTTCCCGCGCTGCCCAGTTAACTGCCTCGTGAAATTCACCCTGACTGGTGGTTCCTTCCCCCGAGCTTACATAAGAAACATTGTTGATATTCTGAACTTTACTCGCAAGTGCAGTTCCTACCGCCTGTAAAAATTGTGTGCCCGTCGGGCTGGATTGGCTCGGAATCTGATTCGGCTTCCTCATCCCGTAGTGACACGGCATTTGCCTTCCGCCACAAGCCGGGTCATCCGCTTTGGCAAAAAGCTGCAGGAAAAACTCATAAGGGGTTATCCCGGCAACTAACGCTAAGTTCATATCACGGTAATATGGGAAAAGCCAGTCTTTTTTAGGATCAAGCTGTAGCCCGAGCGCTGTTTGAATTGCCTCGTGACCCGCACCGGCAATGTGAAAAAATGATTTACCCTGCCGCAAAAGGTTCATAGCCTTATTGTCGATCTGCCGCGAAAGATACATATAACGATAAACAGAAGCGAGTGTTTCTTTATCGTGTGCTTTAAATGCACCGTTTCCGCCGACTGCAGTCTTGGACTTTGTTTGGGTAGCTTCCAAAGTTGTTACTTTAGCCATTTCTGTCCTTACTTTTTATTGATCAAATCACCATCTGATGTACATTAACATCCTTTATTTCATCAAAACCGAACAGATGGGCGAACTCGGTTTTGATTTTCATTTTAATTTCTTGAATTGGTACCTCGCGCCCCAAAAGCTTTGCGAGCGATGTTACCTCTTTATCCTTTATTCCACATGGAATTATCCCGTTGAAAAGATCGAGATCGGTATTGATGTTGAACGCAAAACCGTGCATCGTTATCCACCGGCTTATTTTTATTCCAATAGCCGCAATTTTAGCCTCGCCGACCCACACTCCGGTATATTCCGGTTTCCGCCCCGATTCCACACCATATTGCCGTAAAACATTTATAATCATCTCTTCGATGGTTCTAAGGTAAAGGTGTGTATCCGGTTTCCAGTTTTGCAGATTGATAATCGGGTACCCGACCAGCTGCCCGGGCCCATGGTAAGTAATGTCACCACCCCTGTCGATCTCAAAAACATCTATGTGTTTTTCCGCAAGATACTCATCGGAGCCGACTAAATTAGCACGGTCAGCCGTTTTACCAAGTGTGTATGTATTCGGATGTTCAAGCAGCAGAAGTGTATCTTCTATTGTTCCTTCCAGTCTTTGGGTAAGCAGGGTCTTTTGCAAGTCCCAGGTTTCTTGGTACGAAACTAAGCCGAGGTCCGAATAAAACAGCAACTTAGATATGAATTGCCTCGCCGTTTGCCACGCCCGCCGCTTCCATTATCGCCTCTGATAATGTCGGGTGTGCGTGCACAGTTTTAATAATGGTTTCATAAGTGGCTTCAAGAGCACGGGCGATGCCTAACTCGGCAATCATTTCCGTTGCTTCCGACCCAATGATATGCGCTCCAAGCAGTTCGCCGTATTTGTCGTCAAAAACAAGCTTTACGAATCCTTCCCGTTCGCCGATTGCAAAAGCTTTTCCGGAAGCCATAAACGGAAATCTGCCGATTTTAACGGTGTACCCCATTTCTTTCGCTTTCTCTTCGGTCATGCCTATGCTTGCAACCTGTGGTTGGCAATAGGTGCAGCCCGGAATATTTCCGTAGTCAACCGGGTTTGGGTTTAGACCGGCAATTTTTTCAACACAGTGAATGCCTTCTGCACTTGCAACATGAGCCAACCAGGGTGGCCCAATTACATCGCCAATTGCATAAACGCCTTTTATATTAGTTGAGTAGTCGTTTTTATCAACTTTTATATGATTTTTGAAGAGTTCAACTCCAATTTCTTCTAAACCAATGCCTTCAACATTCCCCGTAACTCCTATTGCTGATAGCACTTTATCCGCTTTCAGCTCAATTTTTTCTTCACCTTTTTTGATTATTACCGTTACACCGCCTTCACCCGGCGTGGCAGATTCTACAGTTGCGCCGGTGTGAATTTCTATACCCCGTTTACGGAATGATTTTGCCAGTTCATTTGAGATATCTTTATCTTCTATCGGCAATATTCTATCCAGCATCTCAACAATAGTCACTTTTGTGCCAAGTACCGAATAGAAATATGCAAACTCAATACCTATTGCACCTGCGCCGACTATTACCATGCTTTCGGGCAGCTCCGGCAGGCTCATTGCTTCGGTGCTGGTGATTATATCTTTTCTGTCAACCGGAATCGAAGGCACGCCGCGGGGTCTCGCACCGGTGGCAATAATTATTTTGCCGGCTTCTATAGTCTGTGTGGTTTTTCCTTCTTCATCAAGGATGTCGATTGTTTTTGGGCTTGTTAATTTGCCAAAACCTCTGATTCTGTCAACTTTATTTTTATTGATCAACATCTCAACATTTTTTGAGATACGCGAAGAAATGTCGCGGCTCCTCTTAATCACCTTAGTAAAGTCGATGTTCAGTTCCTTAAAAGAAATACCAAACTCACCACTTCGGTTTGTAAGTGTATCATAAATTTCAGCGTTTTTAAGGAGAGATTTTGTGGGAATACACCCCCAGTTCAGGCAAATACCGCCCAGATTATCTTTATCAATTACTACGGTCTTAAAACCCAATTGCCCGGCTCTGATTGCAGCTACATATCCGCCGGGGCCTCCGCCCAGGATGGCAAGGTCGTATTTCGACATTAGATGTTCCTCGAATTTGAAGTAAAATCAGTTTTAAATATACAGATTTTTTGCGAGTCAATAAAGGAAGAGTTTAATCTTCCAACTCAGCCCCTTGATCTTCGTTTCTTATAAATTGTTTCACCGAATCGAATGAAAAGCCCTTTGATATTAAATATGCCGTAAGTTTCTGATATATCGTTCGGTTATCCGAAAATCTCCGTTGTAAAGAAGCAAGTTTCTTTTGCCCGATTATCGAAATATTTTCTTCTTCAAACGAACGCGCTTCTGTAAACAAAAGCGCATGTTCTGCTATTTCCCTCGGGATTCCCTTTGCCATCAATCGTTCACGAATTTTTCCCGTCCCATCATGCCGAAGGTTAAGTGATTCGTTGATTAAAAGTTCGGCATATTTTCTGTCATCAAGGTATCGCAGATCGGTTAATTTTTCCATAATGGAATCTATAACCGGTTTAGAAAAACGCTTTTGATACAATTTTCTGCGCAGTTCACTTTTTGAATGGAGCCGACGGGCTAAATAGTCCAATGCTTTCATCTCACACAGGAACAGCTCGTTCTCGAAAGCCAATTCTTCGATGTTCTCCTCGGAAAGTTCGTCACCTTTGCGGAAACCTTTTTCATATACCAAAACCTTCGGAACGGTTAAAGACTGCCCTCCCTGCAATTCAATTGTTGCCATTTTTTCGTTCTTAGAACTGATGTTTAGTATCGTATCCATAACTGCCTGAAAGCATTGGTGTTATCTCGAAAAATTCTTTTCTCGTTCGCTTCAAATAACAAAAATTCTTTGAGCATTTATTAAAATAAAACAAAAAAAAATCTTTGAAATTAAATCGCTAATAAAAAAAACAAAGGGCATCTTGCGGATGCCCCAAATTTTATTGTTCCGGTTCTTCTTCGGTTAGCATCCCGATTTTAATTTTCACATCCCTTGCAAGTTTTTCGTACAAATCGGGTTGTTCCATCAATTTTTGACGGAATTGCTCCCTGCCCTGGAACCTGTCTTCATCGTAAGTAAACCAGCTGCCGCCTTTCTTAATTATCCCTGTATCAACGCCCAGATCGATCAAATCGCCTGATTTACTAATCCCTTCATTATAGAGAATGTCAAACTCCACCTCTTTGAAAGGTGCGGCAACTTTACTTTTAACTATTTTAATTTTTGTTCGGTTACCGATCACTTCAGTTCCCTCTTTGATTTGTGCAATACGCCTGATATCCATCCTTAACGATGCGTAAAACTTCAAAGCATTGCCGCCGGTGGTTGTTTCCGGGTTACCAAACATAACGCCGATTTTGCTCCTCAGCTGGTTTGTGAAAACAACCGCAGTTTTCGAGCGGGAAATGGCGCCCGTCAATTTCCTTAGTGCCTGCGACATTAACCGCGCCTGTACTGCCATGTGGGAGTCCCCCATTTCCCCCTCAATCTCTGCCCTTGGCACTAAAGCGGCAACAGAGTCAATCACTATTATATCAATTGCATTACTTCTAACTAAAGTATCGGCAATTTCGAGCGCCTGTTCGCCAAAATCAGGCTGTGAAAGCAGCAGGTTTGTTGTGTCAACCCCAAGCCGTTTTGCGTAATTTATATCCAAAGCGTGCTCCGCATCAATAAAAGCTGCAATTCCGCCCATTTTTTGTGCTTCAGCAATCACATGAAGGCAAATGGTAGTTTTCCCACTTGACTCGGGTCCGTAAATTTCAGTTATTCTGCCTCTTGGTATGCCGCCAATTCCCAATATTCTATCCAAAGAAAGCGCGCCCGTGGGAATCGCCTCCACTTTGTTAACGATACCGTCCCCTAAGCGCATAATAGCCCCCTTACCGAACGATTTCTCAATATTAGCAATTGTATCTTCAATAATTTTGTTTTTTACTTCTCGGGTGTCACTCATTTCTGACTCCTAAATTGATGCAATATTGTATAAATAGGCCCCCTTTCAGTCAGCTCGCTTTTGAACAGAACAACGCTTTCAACCTCGGTCTGAATATCAAGGGGCGGATGTTGTTTAATTTTTGTAATAAACTCAGCGCCCGGATGTCGCTTGATCCGGGCAAAAGTGATGTGTGGTAAATATGCTCTTTTTTCTTTTGCAAAACCGTATTCTGAACAGATTTCATCAAGCTTTGAAACTATTCTTCGAAGCTTACTACCCCGGGCTGTAGTGATGTCATTAGCTGACTCTTTATCTGTTGCGAGAGCCGTGCCGACCGCCGGATCAATACCGGTTGTTGATGTACTTTCCACTTTTGTATTACTTTCATCAGATGATGTACTTCCTACCGTTGAATTACCTTCAGCCAATGGCGTGCCCTCAACTGCCTCGTTGCTTTCGCCGCGCAATAAAAATACTGAAGGGATATGATTTCTGAAAAACAAATCGAGCCGTGTAAACTTCATAGGCAAATCACACAGTTCGGATAAGAATGAAGCCCGTGAAACCAACTCCGGAATCAGTTTTTCCTCCGTATCACCGAGAAATTTAAGAGTGATGTGCAGGTTCTCCGCCGGGATTGATCTGATCCCCGTGGAAGAGAGTGCCTGATAACCAATCTCAAACACCTGCTCCTTGAAATCCTGCGTAAAATCTAAGGCAAAGAAGAGCCTATGTTTCAATTGAAATCCCCAGAATGAATCTGCGAAGTATCTCTAAAGCAGCATGTGCAGCTCTGATTTTGTTTTCGTATCTGTTACCGCCGAAATTAAACTGCTTAACAACGGCTTTATCGAAAGAAGCCACGCCGATAAAAACCAACCCTACGGGTTTGTTCGGGGTTGCGCCTTTTGGTCCCAAAATACCGGTAATAGAAAGCCCAAGATCGCTGCCGGAAATTGACCTTACCCCTTTAGCCATCTGTTCAGCAACTTCACTTGAAACCGCACCTTTATCCTGAATCAGGTCTTCATCCACCTGCAAAATTTCAACTTTAGAAGCATTTGAATAAGAAACTACACCGCGCTCAAAATATTCGCTGCTCCCCGGGATGTCAGTCAGCATGTCAGCAATGTGACCCCCTGTGCACGATTCAGCTGTTGCAACTGTAAGTTGCCTTTCTTTCAGTATCTTAGCGATTATTTCAGCCTGATCCACATCGCCTTCACCGTAAACATACCTTCCGACCCTTAGCTTTATTTGTTGCGTTGCGGCATCTGCCTTAGTGCGGGCTTCCTCAGGGGTTGCGCCTTCGCCTGTAATCCTGATTTTAACACCCGAAAGATTAGGCAGGAATGCAACTTTTACATCCGGCAACACATCATCTATTGGGTTTAGCTTATCAAAAAGATTCGATTCCGCAATTCCGGTAGTAAGCAAGTTTATCCGATGTACATTTTTAAGCTCCGTACCAAAATTCAAACGAATATTGGGAATAACAAAATTTTCCATCATCGCTTTCATCTCACGAGGAACGCCGGGCATTACAGCAACAATCTGACCCTCGTGCTTAATCCAAAAGCCGGGGGCTGTGCCGTTAGGGTTTCTTATCGGTTCACAACAAGCCGGAACCTTCGCCTGATCAAGATTGGTGGGCGTCAACTCTCTGCCGAAACGCCGGAATCTTTCCCTAATATCGTTAAGAACATCCTCATCCTCGCGCAACTCACAGTTATAAAAACTGCAGATTGCATCGCGGGTAATATCATCGTGTGTGGGGCCCAGCCCACCGGTAACAATAACTAAATTAACAGCTTTTAATGCATTTCGCAAATCTTCATGTATGGCATGAAGGTTATCTGAAGTAGTAACAATTTTATTTACCTCAACACCAATTTCTGCAAGACGGCTGCCAATAAATGACGCATTGGTGTTTACCGTCTGACCAATCAGTAGCTCATCGCCGATTGAGATAATCTGTGCTCTCATACCTTTCCTCTATTTAAACAACTCCTGTCCAGTATTTGTATAATGCCATCCCTGTATGCACAATCACGAGTGAGTAAACCCCACTCATAATATCGTCAGCCATTACACCCAACCCGCCACTGAAATTTTCAAAATTCCTCGCCGGGTATGGTTTTACTATATCCAAAAATCGCCAGATTAAAAACGCAACTATCAGAAATACAGGTTCTTTCGGAACCATAACTAAAGTTATCCACATTCCAACAAATTCATCGATTGTTGCTTCTTTGGGGTCTTTTCCGTAAAGTTGCTCAAATCTCCCACAAACCCAAATCCCATATATCGAACTTACAAGAATTAGCGGTAATAATATATAGATATTTTCAACCCCCGGTATCAGATAAATCAGAAGTGCAACCACACTTCCGTAGGTGCCGGTGGGTCCCGGGAGATACCCCGTTAAAAAACCACTACCTAAAAACTTGTGAATCGGGTTAAGACCTGCCATTTTTAATCAAATCTTTATACAAATTGAAATTCTCTTTAACATAAAGGTATGCCGAGTGAACCGTAAGCAGCATAACCACAATTAAACCCCAAAAAACAACTTCATCAACCAGCAGCATTCCAAAAAATTTCCGCAACCCATCAGGCAGCACTTCCGATTTTTCCAATAAAAATGAGATTAAGACGAAATTTAAATACACCATCTCGATGAAAGTTTTAACTTTTGCGTAACGGCTGGTTGGAAACGGCTTTCTTACATGCTCGGCATACGACCGAAACCCCGTAATAAATATATCCCTTAGCAAAATCACCGCGACAGGTATCCAGGGGATCACTTCTAAATATACTAACGAAATCATTGTGCCGGCGGTTAATACTTTGTCGGCTATCGGATCCCAAACCTTTCCCCAATTCGTGAAATAGTTAAATTTTTTCGCCAACCAACCGTCGTACCAATCTGTAAGTGCAGCAACTATATATATTATTATAGCTATTTCACTGTAATAACGCCCCTGCCCTAACATGAAAAAAACAACGAAGGGAGTAAGAATGATCCTTAAAACAGTCAATTGGTTTGGTAATATCATCTAAACCGATCTTACGCTTTTGGGTGATTGGCGCATTTAAAACTTTTTTTTAAACAAGAACCTAATTTATGAATTCTCGGGATTAATTTATAAAACCTTTGAATTATTCTCTTTTATTTTGGGTTCAAACACCCCCCGTTTTCTGACCATTTTCATGCAAAAACAGCTAAAAAGAAGTGGTAAAAAAATATTTTTTTTAGTTTTTGATTAAACTATTGTAAGATATTTGTGAAATCAGTAAATTCGAAGTCTAAATTATTTTGATTTAGGGGCAGGTAGCTCAGTCGGTAGAGCAAAGGACTGAAAATCCTTGTGTCGGCGGTTCGATTCCGTCCCTGCCCACATTGGACCATGTTACCGACCATGGTCCACTTTTTTTGGGATGCCGAAATGGCGGAATTGGCAGACGCGCCGGACTCAAAATCCGGTCTGGCTCACACCAGGTGCCGGTTCGACCCCGGCTTTCGGCACCATTTCTTTCTTCTTTATTCACCGGTTTTCTTATACTTCACCTCTCTCCTGCTACTCCACCTCTTTACTTTTTCGGTTGCTTCACCTCTTTCCTGATATTTCACCACTCTCCTGAAATTACAGTATTTTTCTCAATTAAAACCTTACCCTCCGTAACAAAATTTTACTTACCTTTACTGAGGCACAATTATACTGATTTCCCTTAACCCCGTTAAATTAAGTAACCTGTAAACCCCTTTACCTCAGTAACCGGTAACCCGTTAAACAACTAAACTCAGTTAGAGCTTGTTAATTTCAACCCAATAATCCCTGCAATTATCAAGAAGGCGGAAAATATCCTCCCCAAGGTTGCAATATCCTTAAAAAATAATATTCCTATCACGAATGTACCCACAGCACCGATACCCGTCCAGATTGCATAAGCAGTTCCAATTGATATATCTCGCTGCGCCAACCACAGAAAATAACCACTTCCTGCCATACTGATCACCGAGAAAACAATCCACCAAAACCGAACTGAACCATTTGAGTTAACCTGTGAAAGTTTAAACCCAAGGGGCCAGCCCATTTCCATCAAACCTGCTATAAAAAGAAAAATCCATTCCATTGTTCTATCTGCCATTCATGTAATTTTGGTATTTTTTAAAAATCATAACGATAAATATTCATTTATATTTTTTTAGACTTTCTTAAATTGCATAGTTATTATATAAAATTAAATGGGATTTTCCCAATCGCAAATTTAGGGAAACGGAAATTGATTATACTATACACTTTCCAAAACTATTAAGATTTTATTTCAACTTCAGGAACTCAAGATGTCCCGAAACATGCTGTATATTATCATTCTATGTCTCGGCTTTGCCTCATTTTCTACGGCGCAAGGCACTTTGGAAATGAGCTTAGAAGATTGTATTAAATACGGACTGGAAAACAACAAAAACATTAAAATTGCAGCTGAAAAAGTTACTGCTGGAAAATTGAAACGGGAAGAAGTGAACTCTTCGGGTTTGCCAAGTCTTTCTCTGCAAGCCGGTTACACACATCTTAGCCCTGTTGACCCCTTTGAAATTTCTATTCCTATGGGGGGCACAATGCAGAAATTTACCGTTTCCCCCTCCGTACTGGATAACTACAGTGCAAAACTTACGCTTACTCAACCGCTTTTCACCGGGTTCAAAATTGATCTGAATAAGGAACTGACCGATCAGTCAATTTCTGCCGGGATGTTTGATCTGGAAGCTGAAAAAACTAAACTTCGGTACAATATTTCAAATGCTTTCTGGACGCTATATAAGGTTACGGAAGGAAAAAAAATAATTGAAGAATACATTAAGAATATTGAAATCCATTTAGCCGACTTAAACAACTTCTATAAACAAGGGTTGGTTACTAAAAACGAAATTCTTAAGCTTGAAGTGCAGCTTTCCTCAACTAAAGTTCAACTCTTAGAGACAGAAAACAACATTCAGCTTGCTAAGTTAAACCTGTTAAACACCCTCGATCTTCCCTACCAAACTGATATCACCATTAAACCTGTTTTATCGGAAACGGTACCGGATACTTTGCTTTCGCTGCAGGAACTAAATGAACACGCAATAAATACCAGACCGGAACTCCGTGCTATGGCAATCAGAATAGACTCACGCAAAACTGCCGTTGAACTTACAAAATCTGCATGGTACCCGGAAGTTTTTTTAGTGGGCAACTATAATTTTGCAAGACCTAACATGAGGATTGTACCCACTAAAGATGAATTTAAAGGAACCTGGGATATTTCACTTTCTCTTTCGTACAATTTATGGAACTGGAACGCTACTTCTTACCGCACGCAGCAGGCTGAATCGGAACTCTCACAAACAAACTATCAATACCAGATGATGAAAGATGGCATACTGATCGAGGTTAAACAGGCGTATCTGAATTACTCCGCTTGCGCTACAAGGATTGGGCTGGCTGAACACACCGTGCAACAGGCGGATGAAAATTACCGAGTCAGCTATAATCTCTTTCAACAGGGGTTAATTAGAAATTCTGACTTAATAGACGCGGAAGTGGCACAATTTGAAGCTAAAATTAAACTTGTTACGGCCTTCTCTGACTTGAAAAACGCCGAGGCACTACTTAATAAAGCAATTGGAAATTAAAGGAATCTGTACTTAAAATGGTCAAAAAAATTATCTACTCGCTGATCGTTGTTGCTGTTATTGCAGCCATCGTGTTAGTTCTGGTTAACAATAAGCAAAAAATGCAAAAACAGGTACAGACAAAGAAAATGTCTGAGATTCCGGTCTCGGTTTATGAAGCCAAACAAGAGACTATTGACAGAAAACTTGCGCAAGTGGGCGTTGTTTTTGTTGATCGTGAAGTTGCTGTGGTTTCTGAAGCACCCGGATTGATTAAAGCAGTTTATTGCGAAGTCGGTGATTTTGTTAAAACGGGGCAGGTTATCTTCAAAGTTGATGACGAACTGAAACTGGCTAATTTAAAAATCAGAGAAGCCGACTATGAAAACTCGAAAAAAACTTTGGACAGATTCGAAGCACTTCTTAAAGAAGGTTCTGCCACAGAAGCTCAGGTTGACGGATACAGGCTCGCTCTTAAATCTTCCGAAGCGCAACTGACCATCGCACGCAGGCAGGTGGAAGATACAAGAATTAAAGCGCCGTTCTCCGGTGTTATTACCGCCCGAAATGTTAACCTCGGCAGCAATGTGAATCCCGGAACTGTGGTTGCTAACTTGGTGGATGTTAACAGTTTAAGAGTGAGAATAAGCCTTGCAGAAACAGATATAGTTCACCTGAAAAAAGGCGATAAAGCAGTGGTTACTACCGATGTTTTTCCGGATGTTACTTTTGCCGCTTCAATTAAATCTATCGGGGTTAAAGGGGACGAAACTCACAGCTTCCCGATTGAACTTATTATTCAAAAAAATAAAAATAAACTTAAAGCCGGTATGAATGTTAATGTTGAGTTCGATCAACGAATACACAGAGAATCGGTGGTTATACCCCGAATTGCACTGCAGGAAAGCTCAACCGGCGTTTCTGTCTTCGTAATTGAAAACAATAAAGCTAAGGTGAAAAAGGTTACAAAAGGGTTAGAAAGCGGAACGAAAATTGAAATTCTTTCAGGGCTTACGGTTGGAGAGAAGGTGGTTATCGCCGGGCAGGTTAACCTTAAAGACGGCAGCCCCGTTTCCGTTGTAAAGTAAGGATGAGAACTATAAAATGACAATTACTGAATTATCGATAAAGCGACCCTCGCTTATTATTGTACTTTTTACCGTTCTTATTCTGCTTGGCTTGTTCAGTTTCCGCCAGTTGAATTACGAACTTCTTCCGAAAATCAGCCCGCCGGTGATTGTAATCGTAACTGCCTATCCCGGCGCCTCGCCCGATGAAGTTGAAACTTCGGTAACAAAAATTCTGGAAGATGCCGTCTCCGGGCAGGACCAGGTTTCAACCGTAAACGCCACTTCATCCGAAAACCTTTCGATTGTCGTTGTCGAGTTTGAACAGTCTGCAAATATCGATTTTGCGCTTCAGGATGCTCAAAGGCGCATTAATCAGGTGCTGGCTAAACTGCCTGATGGAGTTGACCCCCCTACCCTGATGAAAATTGCTTTGGATGAAATCCCAATTTTAAGAATTGGAGCCACAAGCAAACTTCCCTCAAACGAGTTCAGAACTTTTCTTAACGATTTTGTTAAACCGAAACTTGCACAAGTAAAGGGTGTTGCCCAGATCAATTTTATTGGCGGCGACGAAAGAGAAATCAAAATTCTTTTGAACGAAGAGAAGCTAAGATCTTTCAATCTCCCGATCAGCACGGTTGCTACTATTATTAAAGCTTCTAACTTAGACTTTCCCGCCGGCTCAATTCGTGATAAAGAC
The DNA here is from genome assembly GCA_008933765.1 of Ignavibacteriaceae bacterium. Lineage (GTDB taxonomy): Bacteria > Bacteroidota > Ignavibacteria > Ignavibacteriales > Ignavibacteriaceae > UTCHB3. The sequence continues at coordinate 366,634 of WBUK01000002.1, forward strand.
GGGCAGTTTGTTGTTAGGGTTGCAGGTAAATTCTCAAATATCGACGACCTCAGAAACTTGGTTCTGATTCGTAATTTTAACGGGTCTGATATCCTTCTGAGCGATGTTGCTGATGTGGTTGATGGTACTAAAGAATTTTACCAACAGTCAAGAATTAACGGAATTCCCTCGGTTGGTATTCAGATTCAAAAACAATCGGATGCCAACGCCGTTGAAGTGGCTGATAAAAGCAAACAAACTCTGAAAGAACTCGAAAAACAGTATGCAAATATCGGTTTGAAGTTTGAAATAGCACAGGATGGTTCAATCTTCACAATCAACGCTGCCGACGCTGTTAAGGAAGACCTTGCAATCGCGGTTATGCTTGTTGCATTAGTGATGCTTTTGTTCCTGCATTCGTTCAGAAACTCGCTTATTGTGCTGGTAGCAATTCCATCTTCCTTAATTTCAACATTCATTGCAATTTACGCGTTTGGCTTCACTCTTAACCTGATGACCTTGCTGGCGCTTTCACTCGTTGTTGGTATTCTGGTGGATGACTCCATCGTGGTGCTCGAAAACATTCACCACCATTTGGAGAAAGGGGAAGAAAAGCGGGTTGCCGCTCTTAAAGGTAGGAATGAAATTGGCTTTGCTGCTCTTTCTATAACCATGGTGGATGTGGCGGTGTTCCTGCCTCTTGCGTTGGTTACGGGTATAGTCGGTAATATTTTAAGACAGTTCGCTCTGGTGGTGGTTGTATCCACTCTTATGAGTTTAGTAGTTTCTTTTACTATTACCCCTATGTTGGCTTCAAGGTTTTCTAAGATCGAGAAAATGTCAACCAAAACCTTACTCGGCAAATTCGTTAATTGGTTTGAAAGGTCCTTCAAAAGGCTTACAGAAGACTATATCGTGCTGCTTAATTGGGGTTTAAGGCACAAAAAGACTGTGTTCCTCATTACAAGTTTGCTGATGGTCGGTTCGCTTTCCTTAGTGCCGTTACGGTTTATTGGTACGGAATTTATGACCGTAGCCGACCGTGGTGAGTTTTCTGTTATTGTTGAGTTCCCTACTTCTACAAATATTGAAGAAACTAACCTTCGCTCGTTGGAGATTGAAAAAAAACTCTATGAAATTCCGGAAGTGGAGCGTGTCATCGGTTCTGCAGGTATCTCGTCCGAAGGTTTTATTGGACAGGGCACAAATAACCTAACTTCTATTGATGTTACTTTGGTACCTAAAGATAAGCGAACCCGCTCAACCGATGAAGTATCGGAAGAGATCAGGCAAATGTTCCAAAAATTGCCCGGCGTGAAAGCCAGAGTTAACCCAATCGGAATTTTTGGTAGCGCTAACCAAACTCCAATTCAGTTGTCTGTTTCCGGAGCTGATTTGGATAGCGTGCGCTTTGCTGCTGAAACTTTGGCGGATATTATTAAGACCATCCCCGGAACTGCAGATGTCAGGCTTTCTTCCGAACAGGGTAAAAGAGAAATTTCCGTTAAGGTGGATAGAAAACTGATGGCGAGCTATGGGTTATCACTCGCCGAAGTTGCTCAAACTTTAAGAATTGCTTTCACGGGCGACAATTCAACAAAATTTAGAGATGGAAGAAATGAGTTTGAAATCAGAATTCTGATGGATGATGTCTCCCGTAATAGAACCTCTTCACTTGAAGAACTTATTTTTATTACAAAATCGAATAAACCGGTCAGGTTGAAGCAGTTTGCAAAACTTGAGTACACCATTGGTCCCTCAAAATTAACACGCTTGGATAGAAGCAACGCTCTCTATGTTTATTCTCAAGCTATTGGCAGACCCACCGGTTCGATCGCTGAAGATATCAACAAAAAAATTGCCGAAACAAGGTTCCCTGAAGGTACTTCCTTCAAATATATGGGCGATGTTAAAATGCAGGGCGAGTCTTTCTCAAGCATGTTTTTGGCTCTTGCAGCGGCGATTATTTTCGTTTACCTGATCATGGTTGCGCTATACGATAACTGGCTCTATCCGTTCATCGTCCTTTTCTCTATACCGGTTGCGATGGTGGGCGCTTTGCTTGCTTTGGCGATGACCATGAAAGCACTTTCTATCTTCTCTATGCTCGGCGTTGTGATGTTGGTGGGACTTGTAGCAAAAAACGCCATCTTGCTTGTGGATAGAGCAAACCAAATGAACTTAGAGCAAGGAGTCTCGATTAGAGAATCTCTGTTGGAAGCCGGCAGATCGAGGCTACGACCTATTTTGATGACTACTCTTACTATGATCATGGGTATGTTCCCTATTGCTCTTTCTCAAAGTGACGGTTCCGAGTGGAAATCCGGGCTTGCTTGGGCGATTATTGGCGGGTTAACAAGTTCACTGCTCCTTACCCTGGTGCTCGTACCGGTGGTGTACGAAACTATGGATTCTATTAAGCAAAAACTGATACGGTTGTTCCATCGAAGAAAACCAAAGGTTCAGGAAGAAGCGACTTGATTAAAGAGAAGATCTTTTAATTTAACGGAAGATTCATAAATTTAACTGAAGATTTTCTACTAAACAATAGATTTTTGATTAAACAGAAGATTCCTGAATTTAACAGAAGCAACTGAAATTCAATTCTCACAACCAATCTTTTATCGGTTATGTGCGTTGAATAAGATTCAATTACTGAAGTGGTTAAATCCGGGCACCGGGGCGGTAACCTCTGTAAGGCAGCGAAGATTGAACCGAAATAAACGCTTTATGGTCGATCGATTCAACCAATTTCATCAGTTTTCGCTGTTTTTTGCGGTCAACAACCGTGATTATCATGTTCATGGAACCACTAAGACCAACAGCCGGTAATGTTGTTACACCAAATGCGGATGACCTCAGTTCCGCTGCGATCTCTTCCGATTTTTCAAGTGAAATGATGTTAATCTGAACAAACCCTAAACCTATTTTCTGTTCGAACCAAATTCCAATAATATTACCAAGTGCATAACCGGTCGCGTAACCTAAAATCATCCATGGGTTCTGATTCAAATGCTGAAATATCTGGCTGACTGCTACCACCCAAATTCCTGCCTCGAAAAAGCCGACAATTCCCGCCATTGTTTTTTTACCCTGAACCACCAATATCGTGCGAAGCGTACCAAGGCTGACATCGCAAATTCTCAACAAACCAACTATTATGGGACCAAAAAAACCTTCGAACATTAATATTTCCTGAATTTGTAAAGACTGTATGTGAATTTAAGAAAGATTTTGATTATAAATAAATTTTCACCCAGTTAAAAATAATTAAACACAGGTTCAGAACTTCTGAACGGTGCGTATCTCTTTTTACCGGCTAACATTAAAAACTGCATGATTGAGCTAAAAATAATTAAGCGCCGAAACCACACCCCCCAGATAACCACTTCCGAATAGATTAACATGGTTTACCCTGTGATATATTTGATAGACGATTTCCCGCTCTTGCCAACCGGGGTTTAGCGGATAGCTTTCGGCATAAGCTGCGTAAAACCGTTCGCTAAACCCACCGAACAATCTCGCCATTGCAAGATCGGTTTCCCGGTCACCGTAGTACACCGCAGGATCAAAAATAACCGCCTCGCCTTCAGCGGAAATCATAAAATTACCCGACCATAAATCACCATGCAGCAAAGAAGGCGGAGTGTTTTCATCTTCAAACAGATCAGGCAGTTTTTCCAAAAATCTTTCAACTTTGTGACTGAAATCGGGTGTGTAATAGCCGTTTCGTTTCATTAAAGAAAACTGCGGAACCATCCTGTTGTTGATAAAAAACTCGCTCCAACTTGGGTTAAATGGTATGTTTTTCTGCGGGGTTGCGCCGATAAAATTATCGGAGTGAAAACCGTGCCCTTTTTCGGAAACCATTCGGTGCATTTGCGCAAGTTTTTGCCCAAATACCTCCCAAAAATCTTTTTTTGCCTCTCCGGTTTGAATATATTCCAAAACAATTGCCGAACCTTCAGAAGCAATTACTTTGGGGGTTCTGATGGTTTTGCTTTTTTCAATCTCTTCCAAGCCGGTCACTTCTGCTTTTACAGTCTCTTCTGCAAACGACCCGGTGTATTTTTTCACAAAATATTTAAGCCCGTTTTCCATCGTTAAAACAACAGCCTCTGCAATGCAACCACCACCGGCAGGTTTAATTCCCGAAACTTTTTTCCCGATTAGGCGTTCAGCTAATTTTTTCATTGAATTGGGTTTACACTTGGTTTCATTTAAGATTTTTTTAGTGGCACTTCAGATATGTCGCCGGCTGTTCCTTTCTCAACAATTAACGGTTAATTTCGCAGGTTCCGACGCTTCAACAAATCTTGCAATAAATTATCACATCCTTCTTCTAAAAGATCGATAACATGATGAAATGCAGCCCTGCCGTCATAATACGGGTCAGGCACTTCATAAACACCACTTCTGTTTATGTAATCAGTAATCATTTTAACTTTATGGCTGTATTTTCCCGAGTGGTCCAACGAAAGAATATTTCTTAAATTGGAACTATCCATCGCCAGAATTAGGTCATACTCTTGCAAATCTCTGATCGAAAGTTTCCTAGCACGGTGCGGAGTAATGTCATAACCTCTTTCCCGACAGTGGGCGATCATTCTGTCATCAGCAGTTTGGCCAATATGGTAGCCGGCAGTTCCTGCTGAATCAGCTTCAAATAAATGGGTAAGGTGGGCTTTTTCCACTTTATCCCTGAAGATTCCCTCCCCTGCCGGCGATCTGCATATATTACCCAAACATACGAACAATATTTTCATCAATTAATCCTTAGTTTTCTAAAGTTTTCTGAACCAAATCTGCGCTTCAATAAAGTGGCTTATTGTTTTCTGAACCAAATCTGCGCTTCGCTGAAGTGCGTTTTTTATCTCTTCAAAACTAAATTCTCAAATTCTCAATTTCTTAATTCTTAATTTGCGCTTTCTGAAAATTTTAATTTTTTCAAACTTTAAAGTTAGCCCTGTTCTGCGCCGAAAAAAAGGATATTAAACGGTGTTCAAATTTCAAAAGTTATGGTTGCACCATGTAGCCTCAAGAGGTACTCCTGTTGTACACCGAAAAAAAGGATATTCTGCGGTGGTAGCGGCAACTACCATTCTTTCACCGACACTTCGAACAAAAAAAATGATTAAATTTGTGTTTGAAGAATTATTAATTTCGGGAATAAATGTCACATCTGCAAATTTCTGTTAAAGAGTTACTCGCCAACGGCGAAAAATATGAAGGGAATAAACTTAAACTTTCAGGTTGGGTAAGAACATCACGAGCTTCTAAAACCTTTGGATTTGTTGAACTTAACGATGGCTCATGTTTTAAAAACCTACAGATAGTTTTCGACGAATCACTACCCAATTTTGATGAAATTGAAAAAATCTCAATCGGTTCGTCTTTGGAAATTACGGGCGAATGGGTGCGCTCGCCCGGCGATAAACAGCCTTTTGAACTGAAAGCCGAAGAAATTAAGGTTATCGGTTTTGCATCACTCGATAACCCCATTCAAAAGAAGCGCCACAGTTTCGAGTTTCTCAGAACTATTGCTCACTTGCGCCCCCGGACCAATACCTTCATGGCTACATTTCGTGTGCGGTCTATAGTTTCCCACGCAATTCATAAGTTCTTTCAGGATCGCGGCTTTGTCTATGTTCACACTCCGATTATCACGAGCACGGATGCGGAAGGTGCCGGCGAAATGTTCAGAATCACCACGCTTGATATGGCAAATCCCCCCAGAACAGATGAAGGAAAAATTGACTACTCGCAGGAGCTTTTCGGGAAATCGTCGTTTCTTACTGTTTCCGGTCAGCTGGCTGTGGAAGCCTTTTGTTTCGCTTTCAGAAATGTTTACACTTTCGGGCCCACTTTCCGTGCGGAAAACTCAAACACTGCCAGACACGCTAATGAATTTTGGATGATCGAACCCGAAATTGCTTTCGCTGATCTTAACGACGATATGGCGCTCGCACAGGATATGATGAAATATATCCTGAACGAAGTTATGACTCATGCCCCCAACGAACTGGAGTTCTTCAATAAATTTGTAGATAACGAACTTCTCGCCCGTTTGGATAATGTAGTTAATTCTGACTTTGCAACCATTACATACACCGAAGCGGTAGATTACCTGAAAAAATCGGGCAACAAGTTCGAGTACCCCGTCGAGTGGGGCGAAAACCTGCAAACTGAACATGAAAGATACATCACTGAAGCTGTTTTCAAAAAACCGGTCTTTGTTATCGACTATCCAAAAGATATTAAAGCCTTTTACATGAAACTTAACAGCGATAATAAAACAGTTCGCGCGATGGATCTTTTAGTGCCCGGTGTGGGTGAGATAATCGGCGGCAGCCAAAGGGAAGAAAACTATGATGTGCTTCACCAAAAAATGCTCGATATCGGTATCGTTCCCGAAGAATATGAATGGTATCAGGATATCCGGAAATACGGCACATTCCCTCACGCAGGGTTTGGGCTTGGTTTAGAGCGAGCAGTTATGTATCTGACAGGGATGAAAAATATAAGGGATGTTATCCCCTATCCCAGAACACCGAACAGCCTCTCGTTTTAATTTTTAAGCGGTTAAATCTTTTTTGTTTAACCGCTTTTTTTATACGAATTAATTAATTTATTTTGCTTAATCAATTTTGAAGTTTAAAATGGAAAAATACCTAAGCAGAATCTCTGTAACACTTCTTTTTCTTGCGGTTGTGGTCGCTTTTTACCTCCTTTCAATTTTTTCAGCGATCGTAATTCCGTTGATTTTTGCCTTTTTGGCTGCTTCAATGTACCAGCCGCTGACCATCTTTCTTCGTAATAAAAAGATACCGTTTTACCTGATTATCCCCTCTATTTCCATCATTACTCTCGGGATTTTGTTCCTGATGTATCTCATAATTTCATCAACCGTGGTGGAAATTAGTACGCAAAGCGACGATTTCGCTAAAACATTAACTCATCGAATTGATTGGCTTGCGTCAGGCTTGGAAAGATTCATTAACGAGCGTTTTCACACAACAATCAGCGTAAACAAAGAACTCAGTCAGCTGCTTTCTAAAGATTTTGTAACAAATGCGGCAAAGGGAATTGTCGCTTCGTTCACCTCTTTCACTAACGGGTTTTTCTGGTTCTCTGTCTATTTTGTGGTCTTTTTATTCTCACTCCCTAACTACCGGCGCTATTTAAGATATGTTGCCGGAAGGGATAAACTGGAAATAGTTACAAGCACCTACATTACTATTCAAAAGTTTATTTACACCTATGCAAACATCAAGCTTTTTATTAATTTGGTGGTTGGAATCTTGGTGTATGTGGTGTGTGTGGTCTTTGAGATCAAGTTTGCATTCTTATGGGGTTTTGTTGCTTTTCTGCTGCATTTCATACCATTTATCGGGGCGATTATTTCCGTACTCTTTCCCTCACTTATGGCGCTGATTCAGTATGATGATATTTTCGTGCCGGGCACTGTCTTGATTTTGCTGACCGTAATTCAAATGGGAATGGGTAATATCGTCGAGCCGGTGATGATGGGTAACAAACTGCGTCTGAACACAATTACTGCAATTTTTGGTCTGGTTTTTTGGGGCTTTCTCTGGGGCGTGAGCGGTTTGTTCCTGAGCATTCCGATGCTTGTTATCACGAAAGTAATGTTGGAGCAATTTCCCGATACTGCTATTTTTGGCAGGATTATGGGGTTCCCCGAAGATACCCAGGGAAACAGACTGAGAACCTGGGACCCGACTACTATTATTACTAAAAGTTTTGATTCAACGCACGAATCTGAAACTAAAAAAGACAAATAAGCGTTTTGCCTAATATCAATAAATTAAAATTAAAGGAAATAAAATGGCAGAAATAAAATTTCACGGCGAAAAAGTTAATACTTACGGTTCCCTTCCCGCTGTAGGAAGCAAGGCACCTGATTTCAAACTCGTAAAAGAAGACCTTTCCGAAGTTTCTTTGAGCGACTTCAAAGGGAAAAAAGTTTTGTTGAACATCTTCCCAAGCTTAGATACACCCGTTTGTTCAACATCAATCAGAACATTTAACGCAAAATCTTCGGCTGTGGATAACACCGTTGTTTTGGATGTGTCGATGGATTTACCTTTTGCGCACAAAAGATTCTGTGCGGCTGAAGGATTGGATAGAGTGCACGGCGTAAGCGGATTCAAAAGCTCAACATTCGGGAAAGATTACGGTGTGATTATGGAAGACGGTAAACTGGCAGGCCTTTACTCCAGAGCCGTGGTCGTACTCGATGAAGACGGAAATGTTAAATACACAGAACAAGTTCCTGAAATCACCCAAGAACCCGACTATGAGAAAGCCCTCAACGCTTTGAAGTAGGGTTTTTAGGGAATGTTTCTTTAAGGCAGGGTTTTTGGTGTCTCCCTAAAACAGGTTTTTCTGCGACACACTAAAGCAGGATTTTAATGCTACTTAGATGCTGTCTTTTAGTGCTACTCTGAAGCGGGATTTTTGGGCACTTTTGTGAAGTAATTTTTTTTAGTACTTCTTTGAAGCAGACTTTTGGCGTTTCTTTGAAGTCAAAAGAATTTTATCCCAAATTAAACCTGCTTTAATAACTTTTCAACTTCCCCATTGAATTAAAACTTATAAAAAAGGGTCGGTTTTCACCGACCCTTTTTTGTTGATAATCAGCAACTATCATAGAAAATTAAAAAAACTGATTTTCTTAATGTTATTTATGTGGAATTTTCATAATAGGTTTTAGCCAATTATATAAAACTAAAATGGCTGTATTTATTTTTCCTTAAACATGACCGTACTACTCTTCTGAATTTTCAATCAAATCCAAATTGCTTATACCCTCTGCATTAATTTTCAAAATGTCCTTTGTTTTCGAAGGTAAAATTTTTATATTAACTTAACTATATTGAATTTTTTGTTTGATAAAAGAGAAAAAAAAAAGATTCGATCACTTAAAGCGTTTTCGAAAAGAAATATTCTCTATTAGGATTTTTTCATTCAATTGCCTAATACAAGGGAAATATATGGCTGTAATGATACCTGATTCGTTTAAATATTATAATACTCCCAGCTATGGGGAGAAAAAAATCTATGAAGCATTGAAAAATAAATTAGACGATAGCTGGATGGTTTGTCACAGTTGGCGTTGGGTAAAGAACCCATCAGTGCCAGTTAGAAAAAATAGCCAAGGAGAAGGTGATTTTATTGTATTTCATCCAGATTGTGGGATTATTGTTATTGAAGTAAAAGGTGGAAGTATCGAATTTAGAAATAATGGTAAATATTATACAAATGGCAATCAAATTCAAAATCCGGAAGAACAAGCTGCAAGAACAAAATATGAAATAATTAACAAACTTAAACTTAAGAAACTCGATAAAATTTGTTGGGTTTATCATTGCGTCTGGTTTCCAGATATAGAATGGAATATTTCTTACCCTCCAAATCTCAATGAAGAAATATTATTGGATTTGAATGCTTTAGCTAATCCGGAAAAGGCTTTCAGAAATCTTTCCAGAAATTCTTCCACAATAACTAATGAAAAAGTAAAAGAGGAAATAAAGAAAATTCTTCATTCACCATTTAAAATTGCAAGAAACTTATTAGTGAGAATGAATGAGACAGATGAGTTATACTATGAACTCACCTCTGAGCAAGAAAATATTTGTCGATCGTTACGAGAAAACTCGATTTTTAGGGTCAAAGGTCGGGCTGGTACCGGCAAAACCTTTGTTGCATTACATTTAGCTCATCTTTATTCTGAAAGTGGGAAAAAAGTTCTTTATCTATGTTCAAATAGGGGTTTAGCTGACTTTTTAGAGAATCAACTCAAAAATGAAGTAACTGTTTCTACTTTTTATCGCTATGCCCGTGATTTTTTATTTACCCATTATCCAACACGGATACCTATAGATTTTAATGAGGAAACAGATTTTAATTATATTATAGATTCCTTTTCAGAAGTAGCAGACGAAAACTTAGATAAATTTGATGTGTGCATTATAGATGAAGCTCAGGATTTAAAACCAGAATTCTTTGAAAATATTCGTAATGCTTACATAGATAAAGGTAATTTTATTTATTTTTATGATCCTTTACAAATTGCATATTCAAGGAATATTAAAATTAGTGATCCCTTTGAAAATTACCATGATTTTGTTTTTATTTTAAATCGGAATCTGCGAAATCCACTAGAAATTGGTAGAGCAGCCCTGAACATCATTGATGCTGATTATTCTACAAATAGTGATTTTTCTTTATCCATAGGTGAATCCCCCACCGTGTATTTATTTAAGGAAGAAATCGAAAATGAAGTAAAAAAAACAATCAATGACTTGATAATTAATCAAAAGGTTCCGAGCCGATCTATTTCAATTCTTAGTATGAAAGGTATGGGTAAATCAATTTGCGGACCTTTAATAAATGAAATTGAAGTAACAACTTTTCGTAAATTTAAAGGTTTGGACAATCGGTTTATAATTTTAATCGATGTTACATATCAGCATTTCATAGATGAAGTTTACAAACGAGAATTATATATGGCGATAACAAGAAGCCGGTTTGCACTCTATCTTTTTATTGATGATAATGAACATCCAATGAAAAAAGAATTTTGCAATAAAAATGGGATTTCTGTACCAACAGCAGAAATTATAAAAAATTTATTAATGGAGAATCGTTATGAATGAACCAATACCCATCAAAGAAATGAAGAAAAAACTTGATGAAAATTTCCCACTCTTGTTGAAAGAAACTTTTGGCATTCTTGAAAGTGAAAATCTTACGCTTGGAGGTATGAGAGTAGTCCAGGACAATAAGAAAGAGATTAAAGAATTAAAAGATAAGGTAAAAAATGTTGAAGATGAGATTGAAGCTGATATCAAGGAATGTCGCTACCATTTCTCAGATGAAAATCTGATAGCTATGGAAGAGGATCTGGATGCATTTAAGAATAATGTCTTTGGTGAAAAATTATGGACTGTCAGATCTTCACTGCGTGATATGAGTAACCCCGAATTAGAAAGATATCGCGATAGTTTTGATAATGCAACCCCTCGTGAAATTTATGTTTGCGTTAAGGAAATTTTAAACAAATCAAAAGAGTATGTTAAAGAAAAGTTTACAAAAATCGATATGAGGAGAGTTCTAAAAATAGAGGATCTTCAATTAGATTATTTAGATGATGAAGATCTCCTTTTATCTGGGGTGATTGGCTTAGGAATAAGGTCCGAATTATTATATAGAATGTATCCTAAAGTATTTCCAATAATGACTCGTAGGTCTCTCTGGGGGATGTATTTTTTCACAAATGCTGATGAATTTATTATTGATGAGAATAAAGACGGAAGATCGAGGACCAGTCATCAATGGAATTATGAATATCCTCGTTTCTGTTTTTATGCAAACCACCTTACTCTTTTATTAGAGAAAAAATTCCAAAACTATAAAATTCAAATGAATCAAGATTTGCGTTACGGGTACTTGAATTTCATGTTAGTTGAATATGCAAAAACGAAGAAAAAAGAAATTGAAAAACTTTATACTTGGGAATATACAGGATTAAATTGACATGGATATTCTTAAAAGTTATAGAAATTATTTTTCTGAAAAAGAAATTCCTTTTCTTTATCCCTATCAAAAGCAAGCAATAGAGTCATTATCAAAAAAGAATAATTCTCTTACTATCGTACCAACCGGAGGAGGCAAGTCACTTGTTTATTATTTAGCCGGTCTAAGTTCTGAACATACAACTTTAGTAATTTCACCATTAAAAGCTTTAATGCAGGAGCAAGTTAATTTTCTAATTTCAAAGAATATTCAAGCTCTCTCATTCAACAGTGATATCCCGTTTTCAGAGCAAAGAAAGATCTTAAGAAACTTAGAGACTATTAGTTATCGCTTTATTTATGTTTCACCGGAAAGGTTACAAGATTCTTATTTTCGTGCTGCAATTCTACACTCCAAAATTCAGATAGACTTAGTTGTTATAGATGAAGCACACTGCATAAGTCAGTGGGGATATGATTTCAGACCAGAATATGGAGAAATTCCAAGATTCATTAATTTTTTAAGATTCAATGGTATTCATTCAACTGTTTTAGCTCTCACAGCTACTTTGTCACAAAAAGCTATTAAAGATATTAAAACGGAATTTAATATTAAGAATATTTTCTATAGTAATAATAACTTAATTCGTCAAGAATTAAAACTGTTTTTTGAAGAAATTGCAGATAAAACAGCGGGAGTTGATAAATGGAATCGGATTATAGAATTTCTTAAGACTAATAACTCTAAGAAAATATTGATCTATTTTTATTCAAAAAAGAAATGTGAAGAATTATCAAAAAAATTTAACATTGATGAACCAATCAACGGTCTTGTTGGAGACTATTTCCATGCTGACTTAGATGAAACTCAAAAAAAAGAAAAATATAATTTATTCAAGACAGGTAAAATTAATGTACTTTTCACTACCACTGCATTTGGAATGGGAATGAATATACCTGATATTGATACAATTATCCAATATCATCTTCCAAAGTCAATTGAAGACTATTACCAACAAGTTGGCAGGGGTGCCAGAGTAAAAGAAATCTGCAAAGAGTGTAAATGTTTGTTATTTTGGAGTAAAAAAAATATTACCGCTAATATTAATGAATATAAAAGAGGAAGATTCACGAGTGAAAAGATTTCAAAAGGGATTGACCATTTACTTAGTAAGAAAGATAAAAATTCAATTTCTTCAGTGTCCTTTTCTACATTGAAAAACGGAAAAATTAATATTTCTGTCTTAAGATATTATCTTGAAAGGTTGGGATTAATTGAAATCGTTGGTGAAGTTAACGGAGGACCTGATTCGATACGATTTAAAAACGATACTCCCTTGTGGTTAGAAATCAAGAATGCATCGTTAGGAAATAGTTTTATAATCGCTGCAAAAAAATTAGGAAGAGACCTTCAACAAATAATAAACTATGTTTATGAACAGGATTTAATAGGTAATGTAGAGTATTCTCCGGCTATAGATAAAAAATTATTTATAAAGCGATTATTTGATACCCTCCCTGAAAATAAAGAAAAAGAAATTATTGCAGTCAATGATGCACGCATTGATTATCAAACTGAGCGTTTTAACGAATTAATCAACCTTATTAGAGCTCCTGATCCTTATGTGTATTTACGCACCGTGTTCAAGGAAGAAAGTTAAGTTATCGCTAAAAAATTTACTTCGGCAAATTATTAATACTTTTAGCGAAAAACTTTTTTGACTATATTAACTTATATTGGCATACAATCAAATCTTTCTAATTTAAGATTACTTACCTTCTATAATAATGATTTTACAAAAAAGGGCTGTTTTTTCGCAGCCCTTTTTATAAGTTTAAGATTAGATCTTTTCGTGAATGTTTTCATAATCAATAGAAAAATACAATCTTATTAATATTATTTGCTCTTTTGCCAAAGATCAATAAATACTATTTGACTGTAGTCAGCCTCAGATCAAAATTTCAACTAATTTATTTAATCATTCTCAAGTAACTATTCAAACTTCCTCAAACCTACTTAAGCACAGTCAATTTCTTAACAAAGTTGAACACTTTCCCATCCTGCACACGGGTGGCGGTGTAGCGATACAGATAGTTACCCGAACTTAGCCCAAGATTCTGTATATCTACCAACACTGAGTAATATCCAGGCTGTGCGGTGCTGTTGAATAAATCTGCAACTTTTGCACCGGAGATGTCAAAAAGTTCAATCTTTACGGCTGCCTCTTCCGAAACGGCAAAATCAATCTTTGTTGAAGGATTAAACGGATTCGGATAGTTCTGCGAAATACCGAAATTCTCAGGCACTCCAACCGATACCTCACCGGCAAGGTTGTGGTACTCAAAGGTTCCGTCGTAATCAACCTGTTTCAGCCTGTAGGAATATTTACCCGGCTGTAAACCGTTATCTGCAAATGAGTATTCTGTGATCCCAACGGTTGTACCTTGTCCTTTAACGAACCCTAAGTTCGTCCATTCACCACCGGCAACACTTCTTTGAATTTCAAATCCGTTGTTGTTCTTTTCGGTAGCGGTTGACCATTTCAGCAGAACACTGTTTCCTGTAACCGAAGAAACAAAAGATGCCAGTTCAACCGGAATCGGGTTTTGCCCTTCATCAGCGCCACGGAACGGGGTCGCCGGGTTGCGCGGGTCGTTATCTATATCGGCAATAATTCCACCGTATGCAACGCCTTGCAGATCGGCGTCAATATCAGAAGGCGCTGCTAAGTGCAAATCTGTTGGGGAAACAAACGAAACACCCTTAAAAATGGTATGTGCTTCAAAAGGTGCAGCGGCTGTTTGGTAGTCACCAATTACATTATAACCGGAGCTTCCCCACCCTGCGGCAAAATTATCGACTGACCCGGTAGAATAAGTTGCATTATAATCCATGCTTACAATACCGGCAACCGGCGAGACAAAACTTCCCACATGGTAAGCATTGGCAACATTTCCCGTTCTTGTGTTTTGGAAGATATTGTTCATCACATAAATTGTAGATGAATCGTTGGCACTTGTTTTAATAAAAGCACCTGAAACAGCATTTCCTGCAGTTCCGCCGCTGTGCACGCCGCCAATTCTGACTGTGTTGAATGCATAACGCAGATTGAATTTATTGGAAGCCGTGCCTGAAACCAAAGTTCCGTAGCATGCACTTACATTGTTGGGCCCGTTTTCCATCAGCGAAATGAAGTTGTTATAAACAAAATAGTCAGCACCGTTTCCTGCGGTTAAAACTATTCCTCTCATTGAGGTTGAACTGGTGGATGCGCTGTTCATACCCCAGATTTTATTACCTGAAATAGTCAGGCTTTGATTTGGAATAGAGCCTACAGATATACCCGTAACGATGGTGTTATTGTAACCTTGCACCTCATAAATCAAATTGTCTTTAACAACAACGCCTGTGCACGCTGAAAGCAGCCAAATGCCGGCGTAGCCCCAGTCGTAAATCTCGCAGTTTTCGATCAGGATGTTTCTGTTCGGGTTTGCAGCCGTACCACTGGAAGCAATACCTGAGCGGCTTCCTTCTAATTTACAGTTAGTAATGGAGATATTCGAGTTACCCTCAGGGTTGCTCGCTGATGTTCCAAGCAAAATAACACGCGGCCCGGCAGTGTTCTGAAGGTTGTTTTTCATGTGAAGAAATTTCAGATCGATATTAGTTGCACCGTTCTGGATTAGAATAGTATTAGAAAGTGAGCCTGTAGCGGTTGTATTTTCGATGTAGAAATTTATCGAAGAACCAACACCGCCGGCTCTTCCGTCAATCGTGATGTAGTCACCGCCGTTAAAATAGAAAATTGAATTGTTGGTAACAGTGGCACTTAACGACAAGAGGGCTATACCTGCGGCGGGTCTGATTGTGATCCTGTTTGCGTTGCTTGCACCCTCTTTTTGAGTTAACAGAATCGGAAAAGTTTCCGAAGTGCCGTCGTAAGTAGCTTTCAACTCAATCAAATATGCGTGAGTCATCGGCGAATCAATAGCTGCGTAAGCGGCTGTAATCGATGGGTAGGAACCGATTAAGGTTCCGCCTCCGTCTTTCAAATCAACGGAGTTAGCCTGCCCTAAAGTAACTCCTAATGAAAGAACAATTGTAAATACCAAAAATGGTAAAATTCTCATTCTCATGAGCGCTCCTGAATTATTAGTGATTAAAATGATTCTGTTCTTCTGTAAACTCAGTATTTGATTATTCTCAGTATTTGATTATACAACACTAAAAATACAAATATTTTTTGACAATACAAAGCTATTTTTTACTAAACCCAAAAAGTAATTTTTTACTAAACTTTTTCGATTATCTTTAAGATTAATCATTTTCTCTCAAAAATCACACCGTTTTACCAATTGTACCGAATAAATATCTTGACAGTCTCAAAAAAAAATGGTAATTTAGCACTCGCAATTTACGAGTGCTAATAACAATTAGATTTTTATTAACTAATGGAGGACAATATGTCGTTAAATCTTCAACCCTTAGCAGACAGGGTGATCATAAAACCGCAGGAAGCGGAAGAGGTTACAAAGAGTGGTCTTTACCTTCCTGACACAGCCAAAGAAAAACCGATTGAAGGTTTGGTGGTTGCTGTTGGACCCGGCAAAGTTGCCGATGACGGCAAAACCATTGCAATGTCTGTTAAGGTGAATGATAAAGTTCTTTACGGAAAATATTCAGGAACTGAAGTTACCTTAGACGGTACGCAGTATCTGATTATGCGTGAGAGCGATATCTTTGCGATTATTAAGTAATTAAATTTAACAAAGGAAATTTTAGAATGTCATCAAAAATAATTGAATTTGATGTGGAAGCCCGTTCCAAACTGAAAAAAGGTGTGGATCAGTTAGCTAACACGGTTAAAGTTACTTTAGGACCTAAGGGAAGAAATGTTATTTTGGAAAAGAAGTTCGGTGCTCCGTTGGTTACAAAAGACGGTGTTTCTGTGGCTAAAGAGATCGAACTTGAAGACGCAGTGGAAAATATGGGCGCACAGATGGTGAAAGAAGTTGCCTCGAAAACAAGCGATGTTGCCGGCGACGGAACAACCACTGCTACTGTGCTTGCTCAGGCCATTTTTAAAGAAGGTTTAAAAAATGTTACCGCCGGCGCAAACCCGATGGATTTGAAACGCGGTATTGACCTCGCTGTTATTAAAGTGGTTGATTACTTAAAATCAATCTCAAAACCGATTGAAACTGATGAAGAGATCACACAAGTCGGCACCATTTCTGCTAATAATGAAAAATGGATCGGGGAAAGAATCGCCGAAGCTATGCAAAAAGTCGGAAAAGAAGGCGTTATCACTGTTGAAGAAGCCAAAGGAACTGAATCTGTTCTTGAGGTTGTCGAAGGTATGCAGTTCGATCGCGGTTATCTCTCCCCTTACTTCATCACAGACGCTGACTCGATGGAAACAGTGCTGGAAGACCCTTATATCCTCGTTTACGATAAGAAAATCTCGGCTATGAAAGACCTTCTTCCGATACTCGAGAAAACAGTTCAGCAGGGGCGCCCCCTCTTGATTATTGCTGAAGATGTTGAAGGCGAAGCTCTTGCTACATTGGTTGTTAACAAGCTCAGAGGCACCCTCCGCGTTGCTGCGGTTAAAGCACCCGGGTTTGGCGACAGAAGAAAAGCGATGTTGGAAGATATCGCTATCCTCACCAACGGTCAGGTTATCAGCGAAGAAAAAGGCTACAAACTGGAAAACGCTCAGATCGAGTACCTCGGCACCGCTGCTAAAGTTGTTATCGACAAAGACAACACTACCATCGTTGAAGGAAAAGGCGCTGACGCTGAAATCAAGAAAAGAATTAACGAGATTAAAGCTCAGATCGAAAAAACCACTTCTGACTACGACAGAGAAAAATTGCAGGAAAGGCTCGCTAAGCTCTCCGGCGGTGTTGCAGTTCTGAAGATCGGTGCTTCAACCGAAGTTGAAATGAAAGAAATTAAAGCCAGAGTTGACGACGCCCTTCACGCTACCCGTGCTGCGGTTGAAGAAGGCATCGTGCCCGGTGGTGGTGTTGCGTTCATCAGAGCAATCAGAGCCCTTACGGATGTTAAAGGCGAAAACGACGACCAGACAACCGGTATCGAAATAGTTAAAAAAGCTCTTGAAGAACCACTTCGTCAGATCGTTACAAACGCAGGGCTTGAAGGCTCGGTTATCGTTAACCAGGTTCTCTCGAAAGAGGGCAACTATGGTTTCAATGCGGTTACTGAAGTGTATGAAGACCTCTTCAAAGCCGGTGTTATCGATCCTACAAAGGTTTCGAGAACTGCCCTCGAGAACGCCGCTTCAGTTTCAGGGTTGCTCCTGACCACCGAATCGGTTGTTTACGAGAAAAAAGAAAAAGAACCCGCTCCTATGATGCCTCCAGGTGGTATGGGCGGAATGGACTATTAATAGCCCGCTTATTTGCAAAGAGCCTCCGAGAACATCCGGAGGCTTTTTTTGTTAACTATCTTACATCTTTCTTTTTATTATATCGTTATTTTAAATTATCTTTTTATTTTGTTTTAAATTGTTTCCGCAACGCTTTATTTATTCAAATGGATCAGGTTCTAACTTCTAAAAATATCCAGGAACAAAAAGAACAGGTTAATGCCCTGCTTAAACTCGAAGAGTTTGCCAAGGCAAAGGAAGTGGCGCAAAAGTTAGTAGATTTGCTCCCGAACGACCCTGAAGCCAACTGCCTTTTTGCTCTGGCATGCCTTGAAACCTACCGGGTTTCCGACGCTTTGGAATATGCAAACCTTTCGGTTAAGCTTGCTGAAAAGGACCCTGATTCCCGCTATTACAGAGGGGTAATCCAATACCGGATGGGCTTATATGAATCTGCTCTTCTCGATTTTGACTATGTTATCAATCTCTCCCCCGAGTTTGGCGCAAAAGCGCTTGAATATAAAACCTCGTGCCTTGCAGCGCTGAAAAAATACTCGGATGCTTTCAATAACTATGATATTTGTTTCAATGTTGACCCCACCATTCACGAACGGAAACCAAAATTAAGAGAATGGCTTAAGAATCTTTCGGGCGTCAAATCTTCATTTTTAACAAAAATTCTCTCTACCGGCTCCGATCTTTTGGAAGAAGCTCAGGAAGCCTTCTCAATCGGTGAATACTGGTACGCTGAATATGCAGCGGAAAAAATTTTGAGCGAATCCACGGACAGCGAGCGAAAAAGCAAAGCGAAATTAATCCAACTGCAGGTGCTTTTTGCCCAGTTTAAAATTATCGCCGCTAAAAACCTGCTTAAAGAGCTGCACCAATCGATGCCCGGCGATCTCTCACTGATCGAAATGGCGGTGAAAATCGAAGCTGCCGAGCAACAAATACCAAAAGAACCCGAGGAAGAGCCAATCGTTAAACCGGTAAAATCACCCGAAAATAAAGGCAAACGAACTGATTTTGAATCGGATCCTGATGAAATAGTAACCAATGATGATTCATCAGAGTTTTCAACCTACGGTAAAGAAAACAAAAATGATGAAACTGAAAAAACTTCCGACTACACTCTTTCAGAAGATCCCAAACCTGAAGGTTCTAAATCAGATCCTCCCGAAACCAAATCGATAATTGAACTCCCGGCTGATAAAGAGAAAAAGCGGAAAACGGAAGAAAAAGCCGCTAAGGCGAAACCTACAGAGACCGTTGGGAAAAAAACCGGTTTCGAAATTAAAAAAGGAACTAAATTCAAGGGATACTATGCACGCACCTTTGACAGATCAGAAGAAATTAAAACGGGCAAAAAATATTATATACTGCAGTTTAATGCACCCGTTCAAGGCTTGATTGCAGTGGAACTCATTGTAAAAAACCCCTATTTTGAGAGTAAAGATGTTGCCGTTGACGGGCAGGCTTTCTGGTATGTCAACGAAAAACAAATCGGCGAAAGCAACTTTGAACTCCAAATCGAAAAAGAATGGAGCAATGTTGCAGTTATTCAAACATGGGGAACAGGTAACTCCGGCTTTTGGAAAACCGGGCAAGGAAGAGTTGAAATCTTCCTGAATAAAGAACTTGTTTGTGTGAAATATTTTATTCTCGGCTTTTCAGTTATTTACGACCTCGAACACTACGATATTAACGAACTTGAAGAAATGGAAGCCGCCGGGATCGATCAGTTCGATGATGATGACGGTCTTTCGGTTGACGAAATTCTCGCCGGGCTGAACGATTTTGTCGGCTTGGAATCTGTTAAGCAAACTATGGTCGATTTTATTGACTACCTTAATTTTGTTCAGGAAAGAAAGAAAATAGGGCTTAAAACCAAAGGAGGGCTTTCACTAAATTCTGTCTTTCTTGGTAACCCCGGAACCGGCAAAACTTCCGTCGCACGCGTTATTGGAGATATCTTTAAGGCAATGAAGATACTGCCCTCGGGGCATTTGGTTGAAGTTGACCGCGCCACTTTAGTCGGGCAATATGTCGGGGAAACTGCCCAAAAAACCGAAAAAGTGATCGAAGAAGCAATGGGCGGCATTTTGTTCATCGATGAAGCATACACTTTAGTGAAAAAAGGCGGAACCTCTCAGGATTTCGGGCAGGAAGCGATTGATACACTTCTGAAAAGAATGGAAGATAAATCCGGTGAGTTTGTTACAATCGTTGCAGGCTACCCGGAAGAAATGAACAGCTTCTTGGAATCAAACCCCGGAATGAAATCGAGGTTCACACAATACTTCAATTTTGAAGACTACACCCCCGATGAAATGTGCAAAATCTTCGAAATAATGGGTTCTAAAGAAGATTATTCTCTCTCCGGCGGTGCAAAGGAATTGCTGGTAAAAGAGTTCACCACACTTTACAGGGGCAGGGATAAAACCTTTGGCAACGCAAGATTGGTGCGCAACACTTACGATGAAGCCAAAATGAGGCTCGGGAAAAGATACCTGAAACTTCCACCCGGAATGAAAACACCGAAAGCATTAACTACTTTTGAACCGGAAGATATTGCAGCCGTTTTCAAAAAAGATTCCGGCAAAGATTTTAACCCCGGTATCAACGAAGAAAAGCTGAAAGAATCGTTGGATAAACTCAACGGGCTGATGGGGCTTAACTTAGTTAAAAAAGAAATTAACGAATTGGTGAAAATTGCACGCTTCTACTCCGAACGAGGAGAAAACCTGCAAAATAAGTTCTCAGACCATATCGTTTTTCTCGGTAACCCCGGAACGGGTAAAACTACAGTTGCAAGGATTTTTAGCGATATTTACTCAGCTCTCGGAATTTTACCAAAAGGACATTTAGTTGAAACTGACCGTCAGGATTTAGTTTCAGGTTATGTCGGGCAAACGGCTACTAAAACCACCGAAGTTATCGATAAAGCAATCGGCGGCACGCTGTTTATCGATGAGGCTTATTCGTTAGTAAGCTCAAGCGGTGGTTCCGGAACCGATTTCGGGAAAGAAGCCATCGATACCCTTTTAAAAAGAATGGAAGATGACCGCGGCAAGTTTATCGTTATCGCTGCCGGCTACACCGAAGATATGGAGAAGTTTTTGGAAAGCAATGTCGGGTTAAAATCCCGGTTCACAAAGTTTTATCTGTTCGAAGATTACTCGCCGGATGAGCTGGTGAACATTGCAGTTAATATTTTGAAATCCAAAAACCTAAAATTTGCACCTGAAACCCTCCCAAAATTGAAGGGCTATTTCAACGAACAGTACAGAAAAAGAGATGAAACCTTTGCAAACGCCCGAATGGTAAGGAACCTTGTGGAAACTGCGACCAAACAACAGCTTCTCAGGTTGGTTGATATTCCTAAAGATAAACTGACAGATGAAATTTCTGCAACTATTACAACCGAAGATATTACGGAACTGCAGCCTGCAGCTGTTAAAAAATCGGTGAAAATTGAGGGTGACCCCGTTCAGTTGGAAAAACTCCTTAAAGAACTTGATTCTCTCACCGGTTTAGCCGAAGCTAAAAAGGCAACTGAAAAACTTATCAGTTCTTTGAAAGTAGCAAAACTAAGGGAAGAACGGGGGCTTAAGGTTATCAGGAAAAATCTGCATGTGGTCTTTATGGGTAACCCCGGCACGGGAAAAACTACTGTGGCACGGTTGCTCAGCCAAATTTATAAAGAACTTGGACTGCTTGAAAAAGGGCACTTAGTTGAAGTGGATCGCTCTGCTTTGGTTGCCGGCTATCAGGGGCAAACAGCTCAGAAAACCGAGGATGTGATAAAACAGGCACTTGGCGGAACACTTTTTATCGACGAAGCATACACTCTTGCAAGAGGAACAAACGATTTCGGGCAGGAGGCTATTGATACGCTCTTGAAAAGAATGGAAGATTATTCAGACCGGTTAGTCGTTATTGTTGCAGGATACCCTACCGAAATGCAGAACTTCTTAGAATCTAATCCCGGGCTGAAGAGCAGGTTCACAAACTTCTTCGTCTTCGAAGATTATAAACCCGAAGAATTGATTGAAATCGCAAAAGTTCAAAGCGATAAACTTGGCTACAAAATTGAAGACGAAGCACTAACCCACCTGTTAGATGTGTTCAAAGAACTTTATGAAAATCGTGACCAGAACTTTGGCAATGCAAGAACAGTTAAGAATATTTTATTCAAAGCTATTGGGAATCAGGAAGAAAGGATTCTCACTCTAACTGACTTAAGTGATGAAGATTTAGTGAAAATTACTTTAGATGATGTACAAGATTTGGGTGTTTAATAAACATGTAATCCGGTTGATAAAGCTGCCTGAAGATTCGTTGGACAGGGGGTTATTCGTTAAAACCCTTCATAAAATATTCTATCTCTTCCACTAATTTTTCATTTATCGTAAAAGTAACATACTCTGCAAAATTATGCAAAATGATTAAACCATTAATTCCGGCGTCTTTTTCCGAAAGTTTAATTATTTGTTTACTCACATTTTTGTTTAAAATGGCAATATCCTCATAAATATCCACCAACTTATTCATTTCCCAGTCAGGCTTCTCTCCTTTTTTCATTTTAAGATATTGAGAAAGCAAATACATCGAAAAAACACGGATTTGAGTTTCATCCAAAGTAGCAAACGGCAGATGAGTGTGCAACATCGGTTTGAGTTTGCCCATAATCGGGCAGCCACTGGCGGGCATCAAAATTCCGATAAGGCTGCTTAGCCCACCCTGCAGAGGTGTTTCTTTCACATATTTTCTGGCTACTGTGGTAACCTCCACTTCAACTTTTTCAAACGAATTGAAGTTGCTGAACTCTTTAAGAACACGGTAAAGGTTCTGTGCCAAAGGGCAGTATTTGTGTACCTTTGGGTCCAATGGGCAATGAGGGCAGGCGAAAGTTTCCATCAAAGCCCACTCGATTTCTAAGTCCTCTTTTGGATCCTGGATGATGCTTAAGTCAGACCGATTAAGGTAAACCGGAAACTCTTTTACTTCATCCTTAAACTTAAATTTATAGTTAAAAAAGAGTACTTCTTCGTCGGTTGGCATTTGTTTTTTTCGTCTTTTCGTTATCTGAATTAATAAGTAATCAAAATATAAGGAAAATAGTTGAAACTACTTATGAGAGAAGTCATATTTTAAGTGGCATCGATTAAAAAGAACCCAATTTCGTGTGAGACGAATATTTTCCCGGTTTTTTCTCAGTAAAAAGCTATTCACCGGGTAGTATTTTATCTCTTGAGTAACAAGCCATTCACCGAATAACATTTTATCCTTTGAGTAATAGATTTTCCCCCGGCAACAAGTTATCCCTCGGGAACAAATTACTCTCTTAATAACAAGCTTTCCCCCTGCGATAAGTTATTCTCAAAGTATCACTTTATTGCGCCCGCACTGATACATTGCTTACACCCCCTGTAATTTTAATTTTCAGAACATTTCCTGTCCCTGAAAAATTTGGTGAGTAATAAATTCCGTCCCTTTCTTCATATCCGGGGGGCACGGAAGCATCCCCGAGCGCCATTTTGGTTTCAATTTGTACTGTTGCCTCAAGTGGAACGATTATCTCAATAGTACTGGCACCGCAGTTAATTTCTACTTCGCTTCCCCCTTCCGCTGCTAAGGGCAGTATTAATTTCGTTGAGCTGGCGCCTGTATGAAGCGTTAAATCCTTAAACTGAAGCGTTTTGATGTTCAAATCAAATTCTGCCGCTCCAAAATTCAGGTTAAGGTTCTCATAAAATGGTTTTGGGTTCAGGTTCAACCTCACCAAATTTGCGAAGTTTGTGTCACTTTTATCAACATTAAATTCCACCATTTTAATTGTCAGGTCGCTTTTTGCACCCTCTCTTTTATTTTCAACCGAGAATTTTCTCTTGCTTCTGTCTGTTTGTATCGTGTAGAAGTTAGTATCAGTTGCTTCAACCTGAAATTTACCGGCTCCGCCGTCAAAGGTTAAATCAACTGATTGAATTGTTGAGTCGAATGCTTCTGTTTTAAGTGTTACAGGCTCACCATTTCCTTTGTCAGAATTTATATATTTGACATTCACACACGAAAGATTATTAAATAACCCCCACCCTGAAAAAAATATTATACATGCAAGGGCAACCCCTGCGACTCCGGCCGTTAGATTGCGAACTATCGGGTTTTTTACCAAATAGACCATCCCCGCCATTATTAACAACAAGGGCCAGTAACTGTGAAGCGACAAATCGCCCAAATCTATTATTGTAAGGTTCCGTATTAAGTATAAAAAACCTAAGCTCAGAAAAAAGACTCCCCAGAAAATTTTACCCGGTTTCATCTCAACCTCAACTCTTTCTTCCGTTAAAAAGTATCCATATTCCAAGCAAGACTAACAAATATGGTGTTACATCACTATAATTAAAACCCGGAACAAACTTTTTCAGTGTAAGAATTGTGCCTGTTGCAATAAGAGCAACACCAAAGTAAATGGCGGCTTTTCCCTTTTTTCTTTCCACCACTTCGGTAAAGTTAACCCAAGTTGAGCCTTCGTGCGTTGTGCTGCTTTCGAAAGCGCCGCTTTCAGAAGTACGCTTTTCTGAAGCAACAAAAGGGTCGAATTCCGCCTCCGGTATTATTACCATCCCTACAATATAAAGAAGTATCCCAACCCCGGTTACAAAGATAAGAGCCAAAAATGCCAATCTTACCACTACAGGATCAACCGCAAAATACTCAGCGATTCCACCGGCTACACCGGCTATCATTCGCTCGTTTCGTGAACGATATAGTTTCTTCGTCATTTTATACTCCTGTTTCTTTACGCTGCAAAAATACAATAATGAAAATATTTCATCCAACTCTTACTTGATAGAAGGTAAATACTGCCGATAAACGCACTGTTGAAGTGATAACAATGGCTTTCAATCAAAAAATTGCTCACTTTCATCATGCGGATTCAAAAATAACTGAGCAAAAACTTTCAATCAAAAAAGTGTTCACTTTCATCATGCGGATTATGGTGCATATTTCCGGAGATTTACTACGGTGCAGCCGGAAGCCGCAATTTCCGGATTTTCAGAAAAAACCTGCTGTTAAGCATAACTGAAGAGGCTATTAAACTGATCGACATTCCAAACCAGATACCCTTTGTGCCTAAATTTAGCACAAAACCTAACAGAAGTGCAGCCGGCAGCCCAATCAGCCAATATGCAATAAATGTTATAACAGTAGGGATTTTAACTTCCTTTATCCCCCGTAGTACTCCAAGCGCAACCGCTTGTGAACCGTCGAAAACCTGAAACAATGCCGCTATTGTCAGAAGTGTTGACGCAATTTCCAATACTTTCGGTTCATTGGTGTAAAGCAACGGGATAACCGACTTGAAAATCACAAGCAAAATTCCGGAAAGCAACATAAAACCAACACCCAGGTAAATTGCCACTGATCCCGCTCGTTTAACTTCAGATATATTTCCCGCCCCGAGTGCATTGCCAACTCTGATTGTTCCGGCAGTTGATATACCCAGACAGACCAAATAAGTGGTTGAAGCAACATTCATCGCTATTTGGTGTGAGGCAAGGCTGTTTTTACCTATCCAACCTACCATAAATGCTGACAATGCAAAAAAACCAACTTCAAAAAAAGACTGGAACCCGCTCGGTAAACCGAGTCTAAGGATTTCTCTACCGTGTTCGTCAGGTCCACCGTAGGGGAGTATTTTCAAACCGAAGCGGCTAAATTTCGTGCTGCGGTGAACAAAATATGCCAACGAAACAAACATAAATATTCGTGAAAGCAGCGTCGCTACTCCCGCTCCATCTAACCCGAGTGACGGTGCTCCAAGGTTGCCGTAAATTAAAATCCAGTTAAAAAAGAAATTAACGAGGTTAGCCGCCAATGCTATTACCATCGCCGGACGCGTGAACGAGAGCCCTTCTATAAATTGCTTGTAGCAGATAAAGAGCAACATCGGAAGGATGGAAAAGGAAATTATTCGGGTGTAACTTATTGCCAGTTCAGCAACATCAGGCGGTTGATCCATATAGTGGATTACTTCTGCGCCAAAATAGACTATCAAATTAAGAATTGCTGAGGTGATAACTGTTACCCAAAAACCTTGTTTGAACAGCTTTCCGGGCGCAGCATCATTGAACGAACCGACAGCAATAGCAACCAATGGTGTTATCGACGAGATTATCCCTAAGCCTACCACAGTAATTATGAAAAAGAAACCACCACTGATTGAAGCTGCTGCAAGCGATGCTGCCCCTACCCTACCTACCATCGCCGAATCAACAATCCCCATTAAAGTTATTCCAACCTGACCAATTACAACCGGTACTGCTAAATTTATTGTTTCTCTAAAATGATTTTTGAGCAACTAAAACCTTTTGAATATTTACGGTACAAAAGTAATAAATTTACCGCGCATTAATTGCTTTAATTCCGTTATTAGCTTTCCGGTAAATTATAACATAAAAGTAATAAATTTACCTTTCTTTAATTGATCCGATTGTGTTTTTATCCGCAACATACCTTATATTTGCAACGCACATACAAAATTTTTTGTGTGCTTTTTGTTCTTTTTTTTTGCGTATTTTGTTGTTTCTTTGGAGCCTGTATGATCTGTAACCGGTTATAACTTGATTTCCTTAGATGCATCAAATAAATTTATATCCGGGGCAGTGTAATCTGTTTCCTGTTATAACTAAACAACCAGGAGAGATGGCAGAGTGGTTGAATGCGGCAGTCTCGAAAACTGTTGTGGGCTCCGGCTCACCGGGAGTTCGAATCTCCCTCTCTCCGCAATGGTTAATTAAGCCCTTAAAAAATAAGAATTTACAAACCCTGTAAATTTGGAAGTCTTCTAAAAGTCGCCATCCTCTAATAAATTTCTTTTTTTTGATTATTTTTTTACTTCATATATTGAGGCTTCAAACTTTTGGACAGAGTTTCATCACCTTGTCTAAGTTCAAGGGTTAATATGTAAACCCCACCGGAAATTGTGAGCCTTTGTACCGGTTCAGCGGAGAATAGAATTTAAGCGACTGAAAATAGTGCAGAAGCTAAGACATAAGCCGGCACCTTCATTCTTAGGAATTTAGCATTCAAAAGTTTTTTGTTTCTTTATAGTTTATTCTCAAGAAGCTCTCTGAGAATGATGACTTTTTGCTCGGGGGTGAATCTCTTTTTCGTTTGCATGAAAGGAACCTCCTTTTTTTATTTTTTACATTAAACAAATTTATGAAATTCCATTTTCATTTGTAGCATTACACTTAGGCATAGAATTTCCTCACATAAGGTTTGTTTTGATGGTTTAAAAGAATAAATAATGCGGTAAACACTTGTTTCATTTGGGTTCCTCCCACTGATGGATTTTAGAATATTCTTAAGTATGTTTTATTAAGTGAATAAGCAAAAAAAAATTAACTCCATACAAAAAAGAGATAAATTGGTGCCCTAAAAATTATTGGCGTCATGAAATAAAAAAGGGGCAAAGCTTACAGCTTGCCCCAAAAATTAGAGTGAAATAATTCAGCCGTCAACCATCAGTTTCCCGCAGGCGGAGCAGCCTTACTTCAGCAATTGCAGTTTCACCCTCTCTTTTTTCACATCCGTGCCGGATGTAAAGGTTATTTCCGCGAAA
>WBUK01000008.1 GCA_008933765.1 Ignavibacteriaceae bacterium
TAAATTAAAGGAGAGAAACAAAAAACTTTTGAACGCTAAATTACTAAGGATGAAGGTGCAGGATTATGCCTGACTTTCTACATTATTTTCAACTGTTAAAATTCTGTTTTCCGCTGAACCAGTACATTACTATCACCAGATGGAATTCTTCTTCGTAATCTTTTTTGAATATCTATGTAAACCTGTGATCTTCAGTGTAATTTATAATCTTTGTGTAAACCTGTGATTTCTGTATAAGGCTTTAATCTCTTTGCAAACCTATATTTTTAGTTTAGATTTAATTCCTATCTGAAAATTTCAAAAAAATGTCTGATGCCAAAGAAACCTACCTTGCTTATATTTTTATAAGTTTGAAAACAGAAGAAATTTTCGTTGAGTTTTTAATATATTGGAATAATATAACATATCGGTTATATTTGTGAGAAAAATATAGAAAATAGTAAAAAACAGGTCGGATTAAAAAATAGAAACTATAAACTATCTTTTAACTTTTAATCTCTTAAATGGTTTAATAACTATCTTTGTAAATTTAATTAATTTTTCTGCAGTTCAAAATGAATCAGGCACTATTAACTCGGTTATTCAAAACAATCGAAGGCTCTCAAGAATCACCTTTGGTCAAGGTAGCTTTCAATATTATAGAAGAAGAAAAAAAGAAAGGTCACATAAAGTTAGCGGCAAAATTAAATTCGATTTTACAGCACAATATTGCAAAACTTAATACTAATAGACCGACCTTTAAATTAGCTAAAGAATCTACCTATAAAATTCCTGTCGATCGAAGATATAAGTTACCTTTAGCTATTCATATAGAGCATGAGTATCTGCGCTACGAAATGGTACTTCCCCTTGAGGTAGAAAGTAAAATTTTACGGATTGAAAAAGAATATTTAGCAAAAGAACGATTAGCTCATCACGGGTTAAAACCACGAAAAAAAATACTTCTATATGGAGCTTCCGGATGTGGTAAAAGTATGGCAGCAGAACGAATCGCCTGGGAATTGGGATTACCATTTTATAAAGTTCGCTTTGATTCAATAATTTCATCATATCTGGGGGAATCAGCTTCCAATTTACAGAATCTCTTTGAAAGTATAGAAGATTTTCCTTGTGTCTTACTTTTGGATGAATTTGACATCATTGGTAAACAAAGAAATATTACTTCTAATGATGTTGGAGAAATTCACAGAATTGTAAACATATTATTAGGGCTACTTGAAGAGTATGATGGCGCCGGGATATTGATCGCCACAACAAATTTAGAAGGTAGTTTAGATAAAGCTCTTTTCAGAAGATTTGATGATTTTATTGAATTGCCCAAACCAACAGACAAAGAAATTGTTGAGTTAATGAAAATGACTCTTTCAGCCTTAAAAATCAGCAAAAAAATTAATTTTGAAAACTACGCGAAAGAACTGCAAGGGCTCTCTTATGCTATTATCGTTAAAATTGCTAACGATGCTGCAAAAAAAGCAATTATAAATGCCAACCAAATTATTTCTCCGGAAGATTTCGCAAAAGCAGTAGAAGAAAATCTTGCGCTTAACAAATAATCAGCATGGAAAAATTCCCGCATCTAAAATTTTCTGAAAGGTTAGTTGGGCCCGCTAATTTTAAGGTAGGCGGAAATATCAATCCAACTTCAGAAGAAAATAAAAAAAATAGGGGTAGGCATTGTGAAGATTTATTAAAAAATTCGTTTGCAATAAATTCAGAATGGGGGAAGCACATTTCACAAAGACAATCGCTTAATCTCGCTCCTTTAGAGAAAAACATACAACCAATATTTATTCAATTTAATCCGGATTTAGTTGCTGAAGTTGATTTTAATCTTACAAAATTTGGAATAGAAATTATTTCTGAAGAAGATGATGGTTATATAGTTGGCGCTTCATTAGATAGCCTTAAAAGTTTAGAAAATAAAATCAGAGGGTTTTCAAAAACAGAAAGAGGTAGTGCTAAAGTTGCAGATTTATGGAGAATTATTGATGGAGATAGGGCTGAATGGAAACCACCACGAATACTTTCTCCTGATTTGTTGACTAAGTGGGCATCTATTGAAGAAAATGAAATTTATGAGGTAGAAGTATCTATCGCATTTGACAAGCCAATTGGAAAAGAACCTGATAATACAAAAAAAGGCGGTAAAACCCGCTTAAAAAAATTTAAGGATAAGTTAAATGAAAGAGATACTTTATTAGAGAAGAGACAAACCGATTTTCAAGAGTTTATTGGATTTTATAAAGCAACATTTAAGAGTTCGATCATTGAACTTGAAGACAGTTTTGGTTGTCAAATTTCAATCTGTGGGAAAGGGTTGAAAGATTTAGTAGTAAACTATCCGTTTGTTTTTGAGGTTAATGAGGTTGAAGAGATTGAACGAATGGATGATATCGAAACCGGAACTGTAGATTTCAATTTTGAGATAATGCCACCCGAGGATGAAGCGCCGGAAGTCGGTATTATTGATAGTGGAATTATGGAATATCATCGCTTTCTGGAGCCGGCTATTATTCACGAAAACTCTAAATCCTATCTCTCGAATGATACAACTACAAATGATTTGGTTAAGAATGGAGGGCACGGAACAAAAGTTGCCGGTGCAGTTTTATACCCAAACGGCATTTCCCATATTCAAGGCAAATATCAACTCCCTTGCTTTATAAGAAATCTGAGGGTTTTAGACCGGAACAATCTTTTAAAACATAAGAATCCCGCGGAACTCGTACAAAAAATTGTGAGTGAAAATTCTGAATGCAGAGTTTTTAATCTTTCAATAAATTCTACGGTACCTTTTAGAGTCAAACACATGAGCTTGTGGGCAGCAATGCTTGATAAGTTAATACATGAAAAAAATGTGTTGTTCATAGCCTCAGCAGGCAATATATTACGGGATAATATCAGACATTATTTCAATATTAAAAAGCCGTATCCTGAATATTTAGAAGAGCAAGCTTGTCGGTTAGCTAATCCAGCGCAGAGTAGTTTTGCTATTGTTGTTGGCTCTGTCAATCATTTATCTCTCGATAATGCGTACTGGCAATCTATCGGTAATAAGGACGACATAGCTCCTTATTCCAGAATTGGAACCGGTATTTGGGGTCATATAAAACCCGATGTTGTAGAATATGGCGGAGGAATGCAAATTTCAAAAAATGGGATTAATCTTATAAATACCAAGGAAACAGGCATTGAGTTAGTCCGTTCAACTCTTAACGGAGGAAAAGCTTTTGATAAAGAAAGTAGTGGCACCTCTTTTGCAGCTCCGAAAGTAGCTCATATTATTGCTGAATTGTTGAAAATTTACAAAGATGAAAATATTAATTTGTTGAGAGCTTTATTAGCTCAGGGAGCAAGACTGCCAAAAGACTTTTTTCAAAATCCAACAGTTTCAAGCATTAAATATTTTGGATATGGAATTCCTTCTCTTAAAAGAGTTACAAAAAATACTGAACATCGAATTACATTTTATAATACAAATAGCATAACTGCTAAAGAAGCGCAATTATATTCGTTGAAATTACCTCAAGAAATTAGAGGACAAGGTGATGATTTTGAAATCCTTCTTGAAGTTACTTTGGCATATACAGCTAAAATAAGAAGAACAAGGCAGAGAACAAAATCTTATCTTTCTACTTGGTTAGAATGGAAGAGTAGTAATCTAAATGATTCCTTTGAAGATTTTAGGCAAAGGACCTTCTCCCAAATGAAAGACGGAGTTTCCGATGGTTTGGAAAGTAATATTGCAGATAGAATTAAGTGGAAAATACGAGAAAGAGAAAATTGGGGAACTGTTCGGGGTATAAATCGAAATTACAGTACTCTACAAAAAGATTGGGCGATACTTAAATCTTATGAGTTACCTGAAGAGTTACTTTTCGCTGTTATTGCGCATAAAGGCTGGGATATGAATAATGAGCCTGTTCCTTATGCTATTGTTGTTTCTATTGAAATATTAGGTGCGGAAATTCCAATTTATGATGCTATAAAAATTGAAAATGAAGTGGAAATTAGCGTCTAATTTCTTTGGTTAATTTCACCGCCATCCGCATTGCATTTGAATTACACTATCTTGAAAACAAAATAGATGATTCAGTTTGATACAAAAAAAAACGGAAACTGATTTTTAAAACAATTTCCGTTTGGTACCCCCGGCAGGAATCGAACCTGCGCGCATGGCTCCGGAGGCCATCGCTCTATCCACTGAGCTACGGGGGCATGTTTCACTTCTGCAATTTTTTGCCGTTAATTAATCTGCTATCCGCTGATTAACCAAAAATCTTCATTGCAAATATACGGAATTTCAAAATGATGATTTGAGTAAATCGTTAAAGGTCATATACTATCTGCAAATCAATAAAAATTACAAACCTACTTGCAAACCAGCCAAAATCCCTCTAAAAAAGATCTTTGAACCATTTTTGCAACAATAACCCTCAGGTAATCAGGTTTTAGTGTTGTCATAGACTGTATTACACAACAAAACCAAACAGCTCTTCGCAATATTTACAACTCCCGACTTACCGCCATAGATTGTATTACATCATAAACCAAAAAACCCCGAAAAATTCGGGGTTTTTTGTCAGAGTAAGTAATTAAGAAAAACTATTAGTTTCCTTTATTGAAGCTGGAATCTAATCGGCACGGTAACCTGAACATTCACGGGTTGCCCGTTCTGTTTACCGGGGTTCCAGCGGGGCATCATCATAACCACCCGTAGCGCCTCTTCGTCACAACCGCCACCAATACCTCTGGCGATTCTGGGGCTTGAGATCTGCCCTGTTTTAGAAACAGTAAACGAAACAATTACCTGCCCTTCAACACCCGCTCTCTTTGCGATTTCCGGATATTGAATGTTCGAGCTTAAGAATGCGTAAAGCGCACCGTCACCACCGGGGAAAGAAGGCATTTCTTCGGCAAAAGTAAACACTTTGTTATCTTCAACCTTTTGCTTGTTCACATCCTCTTTCACCACTTCCGGTTTTTTCTCTTCCAGTTCGTTAGAGAAGTCAACATTTGCGTCGCTTCTGATGTCACCGCCGCCATCCACACCTTCGCGGGTAACCTTACCGATATTTTTATCTTTCAGGTCTTCAACCGAAGGCGGAGCTTCTTCCTTGACCAATTCGTCAGGTTTAATAACGGGCGGCGTGAACTTGACGGAAGCACGCTCAGGGTCTTTCTTCTCCTGTTCTTTGAAGATGGTTTTTTGAGCCTCTTGTTCTTTCTTCTCTTTAAGCGCCTGAAGTTGTGCCTGCACATCCATCGTAACCACTTCTTCTTTCTTTTCTTCCGGCTTCAGGGCTTTCAGAATTTGCGGCATAGAAACAGCCGTTGAAAAGAAGATAATAGTAGCGATCAGAGAGATAGACAAGAAAGTACCGTAGAGTTTGCGCAGAACATAGGCACCATAATCCTTGTTCTTCAAGGCAAAAACAATATCAGTTAAATCCATTTTAGCCATTTTTCACTCTCACTTTTTACGATTGTGGAAAAGAATCAAGTCTGACTCCGCAACATCAACAATGGCGTATTTTTTCACACCGGTGTAATTCATCATATCGAGCACATCAACCAAGTTTTGATACGATGAAAAATCAGTCGGTTTAATAACAACAAACAGATTGTCAGAATTTTTCGGTTTAGAAGTATCAGAGATGTCGGTACCGCGGTTCATTTCCGCCTGTTTGTCAACAATAGGTTTTCGTAATGCGTCGTAAGCCTCATTATGCTGCGGTTTGAAATCCGCAATAGTTTGAAGTTTATTAGTATCCAGCCCAAAATAATAGACTAAGGTGTCCCCGCTTCCGATAATGATGGTCATCGCTTCACTCTGCTTGACCTCGGTCTTCTGAGACTCTTGTTCCTGAGCCGGATTTTTATCTTTTACGGGCATCACGATATCCATTACCTGTGGTTTGCTAAAGGTAGTGGTAAGCATAAAAAAGGTAACAAGCAAAAACGCAAGATCCACCATAGGAGTAAGATCGATACGCGTAGAGGCCTTTTTTGGTCCTTTCTTTTTACCTTTACCACCTTTTGCAGAGGTATCCAGTTCAGCCATTTAAATTTCCTTTTTAATTTTTAGCCTTAAGTTCAGTCACAAACTTAAACTTATTAAGGTTTTCTTCCTGAAGAATAGCAATAACCCTTTTAATCACCGGGTATCCGGCAGCTTTGTGCCCTTTAATAGCAACGGTAGGTTGTTTTTTAGTATCAACACCTTGCATAATGTACCAGGCATCCAAGCTGTTTGTTACCCATTTACCCAGCTCGTTATGGGCAGTATCAATTGGAATTCCGGTCATGAACTTCTTTTCCTTCCTTTCGAAAGCCGGAGCATCCAAATAGGCTTTAAGAGAATTAATCGGAACACCAAAACCACCAACCTTACCAAACTGAGCGATCTCTTCGGGTGTCAATTTCAGATCATAAGCGTCATTCATAGCCGAAATGATGGTTTTCTTCAAAACCTCATGGTCATAAATCCCAAAATAAGTTCGCCCGGCAGAGTCGATAGTGATCGTAAAAACATCCACATCGGGCAACTTAGCAGTAGAGATCGAACCCGGTGTCTGAACGGTCACTGCCTCATCGGGTCTGAACTGAGTAGTTAAAATAAAAAATGTAAGAAGCAGGAACGACACATCGCACATGGCGGTCATGTCAACTAAAGTGCTCTTACGAGGTATTTTTACCTTTGGCATTTCTTACTCACAATCTACTTCTGTTTTGCGATGAACTGCTGCGTAATAGCAACACCGGCTTCATCGATGCTATAGGTCATTTTATCAATTTTGGTAGTGAAATAGTTATAAAATACAATAGCGAACGCAGATGAACCGATACCGAAAGCGGTGTTGATGAGCGCCTCGGAAATACCGGTTGCAAGTGCTGAAGCGTCAGGCGCACCGGCGTTTGAAAGAGCTGCGAACGCTCTGATCATACCAAGCACCGTTCCTAACAGACCTACGAGGGTCGAAAGGTTGGCTAATGTAGCCAAAATAACAAGATTCTGCTCCAGAACAGGAAGTTCCAATGATGTAGCTTCTTCAAATTCTTGTTTAATTGCAACTACTTTTTGTTCTTTACTTAATGTTGTATCAGCCATCATTTCTTTATATTTCAAAAGACCTGATTTAACAACATTACTAACTGAACCTCTTTGTTTGTCACAAAGGTTGATCGCCTCTTCAAGGTCGGATTCTCCACCGGAGAGAAGAACATAAACTCTTGCAATAAAATTAGCAATATTGCCTTTGCCCTTGGCTTTTCTGATTACAATAAATCTCTCGACAGCAAATGTCCACACTGTCAAAAACATGGTCATAAGGATCGGCACGATAAAACCGCCTTTATAAACCATTCCGGGATAGTTACCCGGAAGCGGATCGTTTTCCGAACTACCTCCCTGGAAGTTAGCAGGATCGCCCATGATAAATAAATAAATCAGGACTGCTATGATGAAAAGCACCGGAATTGCAAAGGCAGCGAAGCCTGAAAAGAATGCTTTAAGTGGCGAGTTTTTGCTCACAGTTAACTCCTATTTCTGGTTAATTATACTTGTTTATTTCAGTAAAAGTTTCAAATAAAAATGTTTTATTCATACGGTACCAAAATTACTAAAATTTTTCTAAACGAAAAAAACATTTATTTGTTTATTTTTTGTTTTCTTAATTATTTCATGGTAAACCGGCAAAATTAATCGCTACTTTGGTATAATTTGTTCCCCCTCTTCAGGGTGGCTATGAAAAAAAACAGTTCCGGGTGATTTTTGTCATCGATTGCTGTAAATTAATTATTATGTTAGTGGCAGTAAAAAAAAGTATTTAGGCGAACTTTTCAACAATGTTTTTTAAACGCATTTTCTTCTTGTTCTTTTTCCTGTCAGCTGTTATTGTTTATCCGCAGGATGGGTATATTTTGCCGCAAACAGGGCATTGGGGCACCATTACTTCTGCGCAATATACTGCAGATGGAAAATATATTATTACTGCTTCCGAAGATAACACATTAATTTTATGGGACGCTGAAACGCTTGATGAATTGCAGGTTTTTGACTGGCACAACGATGCAATTGTCTCTTTTGCTCTTCTTGACGACTCCTCAACCGTTGTCTCTCTCTCAAAAGATGGGATGTATTCAATCACTGATTTTAAAAGTGATTCGCTCGTCGCAACCGGCGAAGTACCCGAGGGAACTATTTTACAGCTCTTCAAAGCCGGCGACGGGAACAGCATCGTTCTGGTAACCGATCAGGGTGAACTTTATATCTTTGATAAGGATAGCGAGGAACCTGAGTCTGCCGGCAGGTTGCCGGTAACTTCTTTCATAACCGTTGATTATGACCCCGTAAATGAAAGATTCGCTGTTGCTTCAGAGTCAGGTGAGATTACTCTGTTTGACGCCGGAGAAACTGAGCCACTTGGGGTTCTTGCACAAAGTTCAAAGAACAAATTCCGCAAATTGCTCTTTTCGCCCGATGGAAATTATGTAGCGGGTATCAGCGATGTTGCCGGCAGTGGCGACAATTCGCTCATCTATGTATGGGATACTCAAACCCATCAGATTGTTTTCAGCACAACTGCCGGTAAAGGTTATTTAGAGCAAATTAATTTTTTGAACAGTTCAGGCACCTTGATTTATTCGCTTAGCGATGTGAAAATTGCGGCTTATGACCTTGCGACCAAAACTGAGGTTTTCTCAATTAAACCAACAGGCGAGATAACCGCACTGGCGGTTTCACCCGATGATCAAAAAGTTGTTACTGCCTATTTCGATTTTACTTTAAAGCAATGGATTGCCTCAAAACAGACAATTATTAACGAGTTTTCACCCTCAGTTAAAAAGATTAATTCGGTTAAAACCGATGCGCAGGGCAGCACTTATCTTTTTTCGTTGGAGCTTGCAGATTTTTTTATCTGGAAAAATGGCTCTGAAGACCAAAATAAATTCCTTCCAACTTGGGACGGAAACTTAGGCGCCTACGACCTTTCCCCTTCAGGTAACTTCTTTGCTTTTGGAGGTACTGCCGGTAATGTAAAAATTTTCGATACCGAAAATTCTATCGAGGTCTCTAATCTTTCCGTTGATGCCACCGGAGGTGTTAAAGCAATTAAATGGTATAAAAACGATGAATTGGTAGCCATCGGAGCGGAAGATAATTCCCTCGTGGTTAAAAATGTTAACACCGGACGAGTGCAGGCAGTATTCAAAGGGGCAAAAACCCCCGTTTCAGCAATTGATATTTCACCGGATAACTCAATGATTGCTGCCGGAACTATAGACGGCACTGTTTTAGTCTGGCGTATAAACGGCGGCTCGCTCATTAATGAATTTGCGGCTGAAGAACCTTCCTCTATTCTCTCCCTTGCTTTTATCGATGAAGGTAAAAAATTGATTTCTGCCTCTGAAAACGGGGAAATTATAATCTCAGAAACTGAAAATGACGGGCAAACCATTATCCCGGATTTTGAATCGGAACGGGTTACCTCGCTTGCAGTTTCACCAAAAGGTGATTTGATTGCTGTTGCTTCTGAAAATAACCCTGTGGTGGTTACATCGCCGGAGGATACATCGTTCATCCAGGAAATTGGTCTTCCAACCGGGCAGGCGCTTCAGGTTATGTTTTCGGCAAATGCTGAGTATATCTTTGTAGTTCATTCTGACGGTAATATCTATATTTTCAACATAAACACGGGGAACTTAATCGGAAATCTCTATTTTTTCAAAGATGGCGAGTGGGCGTTTATTAATCCTGATAATGAAATTGACTGTTCTGAGAGCGCAGCGGATTACCTTCGGTACATAAGAAACAACCAATCTTTCAAAATTAATCTTGATAATTTCCCCGGTTACAAGCCCGGTTTAGCCAATCTGATCTTATTTTAATTTTGTGCTTGATATTCTCGGTTTATTTTATTAAATTTGTTTGACTAAATTCTTTTATCAATAATTCATTAATCATCATTTTTTTTAATTAATCTATACCAGGAGGCACAGATGTTTCAAATCGGATCAGGAGCGGTGTTCTTGTTTTGGGTGTTAGCTGCAGCAGGTATTCTGGTAATATTGATAATGTTTATTTACAGGTTTATCGCGCATCAAAAGGTTGATCATTCTATTGAACAGTCATCAGCGGGAGTCGTTATGGAAGATCCGGACGCCATTGACACAAGGTTAAGATTACAGGATAAAATTGAGCCTTTCACTGAAAGCCCGGATTTTCTTCCGCGTGACTCGCGCGATATAAAATTCAAATAAGCATCACATCCATTGCAATGCCCCTCAAGGGGCATTTTTAGTTTAAAATTATTTCTTATTTTGCAGGTAATTTTGCGGAATTTGTATGCGATATCCAAAAGAAATTATTACTTTAGCTAACGACAGCGGCTTCACCACAGCACGGGAAATTTTAAAATCGGTAATCTCCGGAAAAATCCCATCGATCGATTTACTTCGCCGGCTTTACCCCGGCGACCTTGCACTGATAATCCAAAGGGACATTGAACTCTACACCAGAGAGACACGAAACCCCGACCGCAAACCGCGGGAGCACCAGGTTAATGCACCCACCGATATTTCGGACGCCCGCTCTGTCGCTGAAATTTCGCCTACATATCAGGCTGTACACAGCCGGATACTCATCGGAGAAATCCCCGAAATTAACGAACTGGAAAATATTTACGGCGAGTACGCAGACTTTGCGCATACAGTGTTCCGGAACTTCAAGCGATACAAACTTTTCAGGAAGTGTGGGCTGCCTTCTGCAGCTCATGTGAACCGGGTAGGAGCAGTTTCAACGATTATAGATATTAACGACCCCGGTTCAAGGCTTTACAGTGCTATTGCGGTTGGGCACGATTTTATAGAAGACCTGCTCTACAAAGCTGTTGATGAAGATGGTGTGCACTACTCGTTCAAAAGATATACCGAGTTTGTGGAAAAATTTATTCCGGAAGAACTGAGGCAGGGGATTTTAATTCTGACTAACCACTACGATATCGTGGTAAGGCACATTGCAGAATATCTTGATAATTACAACCTGGGCTTAAACAAAAATTCCGTTTACGATTCCGTGAAAGAACTTCTTTCTGAAAAGGGCAACGATGGTGTAATAAACGGATATCTCAATTCAGACGACGAGCTACCGCAAAGCAATATTCCCTCTTCTATTCAGGAGTATGCGCAAAAAACTTTAGATTTAATCTTAGACTTACCCGCCGATAAAATGAAATTTGAAGATATTCGCTGGGCTTGTTATACGGAACTTTACCTGAAAGATTTAGCAGCTCTCTCCAAAAAAGCCGATAATTTTCGCTTTTTTGAGATTAAGTCTTTCGATCTTTCAGATAACGGGCATGGAATCGGCTCGCTGAGTATGGATGCGAGGATAAGAAACCTGCTTAAACAGGAAGCCTGGGCGCGGGAAGGTTATCAGTTTAATACTGAGTGGGCTCCGATCAACAAAAGAATTATGGAACTGAACGAAGATATACTCGTTTTTGCGGAATATTTTGTAATTAAAGATCTGTTAGAACTTCAGTCGTTACAGGATTTTTTAATTTCCGCCCTTTATAAAATCCGGCGTTTGGATAAAATATTCTACACTGATTAATGGAAACCGGACGCAATACTTGTAAATTGCCTTAAGCACGCGCACTAATCGCCCAAAGATACCAACTTTGCAGCATGCGTAAAACTAAGCCATCACCAATTTATAGCCAATTCCATGAACGGTAAGAATAAATTTCGGGTGGTTAGGGTCGGTTTCAATTTTTTGCCTTAGCCGCATAATGAAATTATCAACAGTTCTCGTAGTGGGGTTTTCTTCATACCCCCAGATTTCGTTCAGAAGCGTATCGCGGC
Source organism: Ignavibacteriaceae bacterium (assembly GCA_008933765.1). Classification (GTDB taxonomy): domain Bacteria; phylum Bacteroidota; class Ignavibacteria; order Ignavibacteriales; family Ignavibacteriaceae; genus UTCHB3. The sequence goes on from WBUK01000008.1 coordinate 11,869, forward strand.
TGACGGTGCTGTTCTTATTATGCCACAGAAACTTCAGTATTTCGTATTCTTTATGCGACATTTGCACCTCTGCATCGTTAATAGAGGCGGAATAAGTTCTGAAATTCACACTCAACTGCCCTATTACTAAATTTTCTTCACTTTCCCGTTCTGCACCTCCTCTGCGCAGCACAGCTTTGATCCGGGCGATAAGTTCCCGCAAACTGAACGGTTTGGTTACATAATCATCCGCTCCTAATTCCAACCCGAGTACTTTATCTATTTCTTCACCTTTAGCCGTAATCAGAATAATTGGTGTTGTTACTCCTTTTGCGCGGACTTGCTTGCAGACCTCAAAGCCTGAAATTTTAGGCAGCATAACATCCAAGAGTATAAGGTCGAATTTTTTACCGAGCGCACTCGTCAAGCCCTCTTCGCCATCAACTGCAATATCCACTTCATAACCTTCGAACTCAAGATTATCCCTAAGCCCCATGCGCATGTTCGGTTCATCTTCAATTATCAGAATTCGTGTCATTTTCGTTACCTTGATTTATTAACTGTTGCAACTTTTGATTCGATTTAAGCGGAAAAACTAAACGGAACAAGCTCCCTTTTCCGTAAGTGCTTAAAAGTTCAACTTTTCCTTTATGATCATCTGTAATGTGTTTTACCAGACTTAAACCCAAGCCGGCACCCTTTGTGTTGTGTACCGAGCCGGTGGTTTCGCGATAAAACTTTTCAAAAATTCTTTTTTGGTGTTTCTCTTTTATACCAATTCCTTCATCCAGAACTTCAATATACACTTCGGAATCGGTTTTACCGGTGCGAAATTCGATATTCTTTTGCTCGAAACTGTATTTTACAGCATTATCTATCAGATTAATAACCGCTTCGGAAATGGCTTCCGAATCAGCAATGATCGGGGGAATTCCCTCGCCCGGTATGAATTTAAATGTAAACCCGTTATTCGCTAAATGGAATTTATAGGTATCGTAAACTCTCGCACAAACATGATTTATATCCACAAATTCAAAATAATACTTTCTCTTGCCGGCCTCCGAGGGTGCAAAATTCAGCAGCCTGTTTACAATTTTTGAAAGCCTCAGCGCTTCCTGCGAAATTATGCCGTAATATTCGTTCTTTCTTTCATCGCTGCGCACGCGCCCCAGTTCCAAAGTCTCTGCAAACATACTGATCAGCGCCAGCGGAGTCCGCAGTTCATGTGAAACATTTGAGACGAAATCGCTTTTCAGCTGCACTAATTCCAAAGTTCTCTTAATATTTCTGAAAACAACGATCACCCCTATGATAATCACCATGTTTAAGACGAAAATCAGGGTATAACTCCGCCACGCACGCTCGTAAACAAGCTCGTCGATTGTTTTCCCCTTAGGGCTGATTCCTATGTAGTAACCCGGCAGAAACCAAAGTTCTTTTCTGATTGTGAACTGCGAGGCAAGAAGCGAATCGGGTCCTGCAATTATCGAATCTCTCACCCCGTTGATCACGGGGATTGTGAAATCGCTGCCGGCAACCTGCTGTATTTTATTGCGCAGAATATCCTTTACGAAACTCTCCGGCTGAAGCAAAATACCGTACAAAAGATTGCTGCCGTTAAGAGTATCAGGTACGAAATAGAGAGAAACTAACGGCGACTCTAAAGGTATATAAAAAGGCTCAAGCTTGGCGTAACCCTGTTTCAGAAACACCTTCAACCTGTCAAGTTTCGGACGCCGAGTTTGAATCACTGAATCGAGCCGGTAATACAGTGAATCACTTTTTGAGGGCGGATATATATAGTTAGAAGTCCCGGAAATGATGCTGATATATTTAACGGGGGGTTTGTCTTTAAGAAAATCGTTTAGTGTGGCGTTTACCTCTTCGGTTCCTCCGGTTGAAAGAGCGTTCCTCAACTTAACTGCCCAGCTTGTGAGAACATCTTCCGAATACTGATTAATTGAAAAAAGCACCGCTTCAAGCTGACTGTTGTATATCTGAAGAATCTGCTCTTCATTTTGGTTCAGCTTTGTAAACTCGTAAACAGAATAAACGATTGAGGGAAGAAGTATCGCAACAAATAATATGATGGCGAAACGCTTCTCGGTTGCTTTCATCGTGTAGTTATCGGCAATAGATAAAATAAATTCAACTTAATGCTACAAAAATAGGAATAAACGGATAAAAAAAGCCGGCTGCATAATTTGCAGCCGGCTTTGTAAGTTAAACTGTTAGTTTTACGGGCTTATTGTAACTGCCATGTGAAATCGGGTTTATCATCCTTGTATGATTTCAGGTTGATGCTTCCTTCCCAGTAATAATAAGTATCTTCGCCGGAATTGGGGTCTTTCACATAATCAGTTTCAGCATACAGCTTAGTTTCTCCGGAGCCAATCTGTTTGAAATGGATGTAGTAGCCGGGTTCAACTTCGCCCATGTAAACATCGTCAATATAAATGTGAATTGCAAACTGTGAGTAATTTTCAACCCGCACAGAGCACTCTTTTGCACCGGGTCCTCTTAAGCCGGCGGCTTTGTCTGCTTTTGCCTGTGCAGCAAGTTGTGCTAATTCGGAAGCTTTTGCAGGGTTGTTACCAAGTGTTTTTGCGGCCCAGGCATCCGAACAAGCCAAGAGAGCCTGATAGTTTTTCTGGGTGGTGGCTTTTTCAGTAGCCTCTTCCAAGAGGGCTTTACCCGTTACAGGGGCTTTTTTGCCTGTGGTGTTCTCTTCCATAAAGAGAATCATTGCTGCAGAAACCAGAGCTTTTACATCGCCATCTCTTCTTCCGTCTGTAATAAGTTCAGCAAGTTTAGAAAGAGCGCTGTTCGAAGAGCCGAACTCGGTCTTAAAATCAATTTTGTTAACATTGATTACATCGGCAGCCATTTTCGATGGTGACTTAATAACTTCGGTTTTCTGAGCTAAACCGGTGAAACTTACGAGAAAAAGCCCCGCAAGAAGAAATCCAAAAAATCTGTTAGTGATTTTCATTGTTATAACCTTTTGTTGATTGTTAGTGATTGATTTATTAAAAAAAATAAAAATTGTTTCTGTCGCTTAAACTTTGTGAAAATAACTGATGTTCCGCACTTTTCTCAATTTTTTTGATTCGTGTGATTTTGTTCACAATAATGAAACAAAATTGAAAAATTTCAGATTCACCCGAATCACACTTTCAATATCTTTAAAATAATAAACCACAATTATAAAAAATATTGATTTATTTTCACCTGTTTAAGGTATTTTTCCCTTTATTATGCCTGTATAGTATAAATTGTGCTTAAAAATTAATTATGCCTAAAAAGTATATATTTAATTATGCCTAAAAAAGTATAACCCGACAAGACCGAAGAAAAATTCAGTTATTCGTCGTAAATAAGATCTTCAGCGTATTTGCTGTTGTTTCCAAAAGCAGGGTCAGCCCAGTAATCTGAAACCAATTTAAGCAGTTTTTTACTTTTCGAGCGCAGTGCAATTTCAGTTGCTTCTTTCAGAAGAGAAATGCCTGTTATATTCGATTTTTTACCCGTGCTTTTCTCTTCCATAAAAAGAATCATAGCAGCGCTAAGAAGTGTTTCTGCACTTTTCTTTTTTCTTCCTGATTCAATAATCGATGTCAATTTTTTAAGGGCTAAGTTCGAACTTGAGAAGTCCAGATTAAAGTCCGATGAATAGGGTGAAATAACTTTAGCAGTTTTCGATTTTAACACCATAGTGTTTTGAGCAAATGTTGCCGCCCCTGCGATAAAAATAAACATTAATAAAAATCCCGTTCTTCGCATTAATCTCCTTTTATTTGTGAATAATAAAGATTGTACCCGAAAACAGGGTTTTAAGTTCCAAACAGTTTTATTCGATCCTGTGTAGAAATGAACAAACCATCATTTCTTACCATTTCCAACAAATTTCGGTAATGATTCGAATATTTCAAAACCGCCGGTGTTCCCAAAATAATAATTTGTTCCCGTGCTCTGCTTAAAACTACATTCAGTTTTCTGTCCACTTCCATATCCCCCAGGGTGCTTTTGTTCACGCCGATGCTCCCCATTTTATCCACCTCATAAGCCTTTGAAGCCGCAGTAGAATAGATTATTATGTTGTTCTCACTCCCCTGGAAGCGTTCAACAGTATCAACAACAAGGTCCTCCGCGCCAATTTCTTCCAGCTTTTGACGAATTGCAGCTATTTGAGCACGCCACGGGGTTATCACTCCGATATCTTCAGACTTATTTAGTCCACTTTTCCTGATGATTTCTACAAGAGTTTTTACATTCTCAGCTTCCCTTTCGTTTTTTTTGCCCGAATCAGAAAGTACAGTTTCAATAAATATTACCCTGTTGTTTGCCAATACTTCCCACAGTGGCGAATCAATTTTTTCGGTGTAAAGCTCGGATAAAGAACGCCGCCCTCTTGTTGCGTTGTTCAGCCTGCCGTGGTAATAGTGGTTTATAAGTTTCAAAATATCACTATCCATTCTGAATTGTTCGGTTAGAGTGCCGTAGGCATCGTTCCACCCCTTCTCCACCGCATTTTTGAAAAGTCTTTCAAAAAGTGAACCCTTCAAATCCGTGATACCGAGCGCTTTTAGCTCATCGTTTTTCACTTCGGTTCCCGGACCGCTTTGTACCGTAACAGCGGGCAGCTGGTTCTGGTCGCCGATTAAAACAAATTTGTTGAAGTTCACCAACACCCCGGCTAATTGCGGTTCGAGCAGTTGGCTGGCTTCATCAACTATCAGTAAATCAAAGTTAAAGAAGTGCCTGATCTCCCGGTTATTCTTGATAAAAGCGGCTACAGTCGCGGTGATAACTCTTAGCTGCTTTACATATTCCCCGAAACTTTCCAAGTTATGTATTTTAACCAACGAACGAAGCGCATTATCATCATCTGAATTGGAACTTACAAAGAGATATTCAATACCCGCTTCGGCCAGCTTCTTGTTTACATCTTTTATGGCTTTGTTTGTAAAAGCCAGAATTGTAACCGTTCTTCCGGGTTCTTTTAGGGTTTCAGTAACCATTTTCATCAGTGCTTTCGAGGTTTTTCCCGTTCCGGGAGGACCCTGAAGCAGATAATAATCGCTGGCAGCAAGCGCTTTTGCAACATTTTCGTTTTGTGAGGCCTGCAGAAGGGGGTCTTTTTCATAAGAAATGTTTTGGCTGCCCGGCTTTCTTGTCCCCAGCAGCAATTCTCTTTTGTCATTGAATGCGGTTAAGAAATCGAACATCATTGCAACGATACTCAGAATACCGGAATCCCTGTAATCCTGCTCGATTGCAAAGTAGTCGTCTTGATTAAAAATGCTTGTATCCAACTGCTTGTTGAACAGTTTAATCGTTACGGTTTTATTAGTGATTTCTACTATTGAACCTTTTAGAATTTCGCGGCGCAGAGGCTCTAAAGTTTCCCTGTATGGGTAAAGAATTATCAGATCACCCTCTCTGAAACGGGCAATTTTTTGGCTTTCCCGCTTGAAAATGAACTGATCCTCTTCCTCGTCGTAACTTTCGAAAGTTAAATTCCTGATTAAACTGAAAAACTGGTCTTCTTTAATCGAGGGATTCTGCCGCCAAAGAGCCGCAAAACTTGTGTCGGCGCCATCAGTGTCGTTGGCGGATATTTTACTTTCGAACAGCTCATTTATTAAGAATGAAACGCACTCCCGGTAATATAATTTGGATATTTCCGTGGCGGAATTGTATGCATTTTGGAATTTTGTTACACCCCTCTGCATAAAGGGCGCGAGTTTTTCATCTTGGTATGACGCTATTTTTTCGAAGAGTCTGTCGTCGTTCTTACGGAGTAGATTCAGCATAAGGAATGCTTCGTTTCTGCCGCATGTAAACTCGATTTCTTTAGTCAACTGTGGCACTACCTCCCTGAAAGGATTCGTTTCAGCCTTCGAATAAAAAATTGAGCTTTCACCCGTACGGTCTGTTCCAAAAGTTGACCTTAAAAGGATGTTGTATGCGGTTACCTGCATTTCTTCATTTTTCCAGACACCGAACTTGGCGCCATTTCCTGATTTTAGCTCGATAACATTTTTACGGAGTGGGTCATCTAACGATTTTTGCAAAATATCCAAACGCCCCGTGATACCGTATTTTTCCGAGTAAAAAGTTGGCTCTGTGAAAACAAGATATTTACCTTCTTCGCCGCGTAACCTTTTTAAGTTGTTATTTATTGTTGGGAGGTGGTGCGCCTGAAGCTCGTCTTTTATCGTCTGCAGATTATCCCGGTTGAAATAAGAAACAATCAGGTTATTTGAAACGAAATCTTCAAATACTTCATCAATATTATTTGTGTCGTTAAAAATACACTCGTCTAAAAGGCTGTTTACAAACGAACCTTTCAAAATGCTCGGGGTGTTTTCGGTCGGTAAAAGTTTATTAATTATGTAATAAAGCGGCTTCCGCCCATTGTGTTGAAAAAGCGAACCGATATCCCGTGCTTCCATCAAAAAATCAGGTTCAAGTACGATGCGTGTTTTTGTATAATCGATTTGAAAAAAGGTGGGTCTCTCTTGGTCTTGAAGTAAATCGAAGAAATAAACCTGTGTGTATTCCGGAATTAAGCTGCCCCAATCATAAAGAGTCGCCGCATTCTGTTGATGAGGCTGCCATCCCTCTTTTGGTTTGAAAATCCGAATTGTAAACCTGCCGGTTTCCTCCCCCTCGCACACAAATGTTTTATAAGGAACAGGGTTACCGGCCTTGTCAGTTGTTTCAACTTTTTTAATTGTTGCGGCAATTTCCGGAATTATTTCTCGTCCTTCTAAGAAGTTCCGTTCAAAAGCCGGCAGTTGTTTACCCCTGTAAATAATTTGAATTTTTTCGGGAATATCCACCCCGGTGAAGAGATTTGTTGTTTCCGCAACTGCTTTAATACAAGCAACTACTTGCTCATCTGTAAATCCGGGGGTATTTTCATGCGCTGCTTTGTTTGCTAAAGCAAGAAAGCCCTTAAAGTTTTCCTGAATTTTTTGCGGTGCGCTGTGGTAATCTAATAAGAAAAAAGCCATATTTCCCAAACCGTGTATTCTCCTTGCGTGCGATTTACACAAGTTGTTCATCAGCTGCTCAGCCGTAATTCTGAATTTTCTGAGCTTTTCATCGTTATGGTTGACTTCATTGTAAATATTCAGAAGCGAACTGTAAATATTTTCAGCTAATGTTATTTCCGGCATAATTTTATTGGCTTTTTTCTGTTTTGGCTTTTTTTGTCAGCTTTTTCTGTTATGGCTTTTTCGGTCAGCTTTTCTCCATTAAGGTTTTTTTCTGTCCACTTTTTTTGTCAGCTTTTCCCGTTAGTTACAAACCCGACGGAGATTTCTTGTGAGAAAGTACTTCTCCCGGCGGAGACCCTTAAAGTGGCTCAATAACATCAAGCCCTGAAGGCATTGGGAGATAAAACTGAACTTTCTGAACCGTGCCGTCTTTCCGCAACTGTCGGTGTATTCGTTTTTTAATTATCACGCTGTGTTCAATCTGAATGTCATCTTCTATAATCGATCCGAAAACATAACTTGTACCTTTAATAAGCACATTTTTGCCGATTACTAACGGGTATTCGTCGCTGCCCGTCATATTCACGCTTGACTCAATTCTCGAGTTCTCACCGATAGTGATCTCGCCTTTTATTATATCACCCCAAAGGATAATCACTCCGTCACCAATTCTGAATGTCTGGTGAGGAAATGTTGATAAATAAGCATTTTCGGAAATTTTCACATTTTTTCCAAATATCACATTACCGGAAACATAGACATTTTTCATTATCTGCACCCCGTAATTCAGCTTAACCCCTTTGCCGATGTGAACGCCCCGCTCTATTGAAATATCAAGCGGAATCCCCTTTTTATCCATTTCAATTATCTCGGCAACAACGCTTTCATCTATGAAGAAATCGTCAGGGTCCTGAATTTCGATAATGTTTTTCAGTTTATCGTAAACAATTTTTTTGTAAAGTTGCTTCATATCTTTCAGAACGGCTTTATCGTTGAAGCCCATCACTACATATTCGTGTTTAGGACTAACCGCCCCTACAGAATACCCAGCGCGGTTAAACATTCCGATTAAATCTGTGATGTAAATTTCGTTTTGTGCGTTATCACCCGAGATATTGGCAACTTGTTCGACCAATTTTTTATAGTCAAACGCGTAAACCCCCGAGTTGTATTCCCGGTTTTCTATCAGTTCTTCTCGGGTGTAAGAATATTTTCTGCCGTTGTACACTGTTTCATACGGTTTACTTTCGTCCAAAGCAAGGATATCCTTGTGCTCCATTATTTCGATTACTTTGTTTTCATCACTTCCTGAAGTGTTGCCGTTTACATCCGTAGCCTTAACCCTTATAATTCTGCCGTACTGGTTGTGCTCAATTTCCCCCTCGTACATACCGGTAAGCACCATCATATCCGCCCCGGATGATTTGTAAGATTCCCTGAACATTGTAACCGTTTCGTTATCAATCAAACCCATATCACCCGGAAAAACATAGATAATGCCTGAAAATAAGGCAGAATCAACTCTTTCCAAACCTATCTGAACGGCATGCCCCGTTCCTTTCTGTTCTTCCTGAAAAGCGAACGAAACATTCTCCCGTTTTCCAAACACTTCCATCACTTCTAAGGCTTTAATGCCCACAACGATAACAGTGTTCATTGAAGAAAATTCGTTGTTGCAAGCGTTGTAAACCCGTTCAACTGTTGGGATGCCCCAAATTGTATGAAGCATTTTGGAACGCTGCGATTTTATCCTCTTCCCATGCCCGGCAGCAAGAATTATTGCCGCTTCATTTTTAGAATAATCTAAAGGGGAGCTGCATTGTGCAACTTTTTCGTAAACTTCTTGGGTGTAACTTTTTTCCATAGTATCCTCTTTTGATTAAAATCTCACGGTTTTTGTCTTTGGTTTTGTCTTGGTTTTTACTTTTTAATAATCTTTTTTTTTGCTGACTACTCTTGTTCATTTGCAAAGCGAAGTTAAGGTAACCGACTCAAATTTTGGATTAAGTCGATATTAAGTTTAATTTTTCTTTCCGTTTTTTTTCCGTTAAAACGGATGCATACTTACTATTATAACGGATGAACAATTACTGTTATAACGGATGAACGATAGAGCACTTGATTGATATTTGGAGCTTATTCCGCTAACCACTTCTTCCAGATTTCCGGTTGGTAGCCAACGGTGCACTTGTTACCATTACGCACCACGGGCGTCTTTAGAAGCAGCGAATCCTCAATTAATTTCTCAAATTTGTCGAAAACCATGAATTGCAGATTTGTTTTGCGGTATCTTTCACCGCCTTCATCAAATATTTCATCAATATCTAACGACCTTGTTATGTTTTCAAGTTCTCCTTTTGCTAACCCTTTCTCGTTCAAATCTCTGAAATGAAAAGGCACCCGCCTTTCTTTGAAAAACCTTTCGGCTTTTTGCGTTTCTTTGCACTTTTTTGTGCCAATTACTATTAGGTTCATTCTTACAATTACTTATTTCACAAATTTTAACTGATTTTGCTGTTCTCTATTCTTTATTGCCTAAAAGGGTAATTTACTGATTTTCGTTTGAATCTATCCGTGATTAATGTAACATTTCACAAGTTTAGGTTTCTGTTTAGCTTAAAGATATCAACAACAACAATTATTTATCGTACTTTTTAATCCCCTTCCAAAGTTCAGCCAGCCTCTCTTTCATTGTTTCTTCATATCCGTTATCGGAAGGGAAAAAATATTGCTTGCCTTTCATTTCGGCGGGCAGATAATCTTCTTTAACAAAATGCCCCGGATAGCTGTGCGGGTATTTATAATTAGAGCCGTACCCTATGTTTTTCATATATCCGGTGGGAGCATTTCTCAAATGAAGTGGCACGGCATACAGTGGTTCTTTTTCAACATCGGATAATGCACGGTCAATCGCCTGATAAGAAGCGTTGCTTTTTGGTGCTCCCGCCAAGTAGGTTGCGCATTGCGCCAGAATAATTCTCGCTTCGGGCATCCCAATTTTATCCACTGCAGAAAACGCAGCTTCAGCAAGCAGCAAAGCGTTCGGCGAAGCGTTTCCGATATCCTCGGAAGCAAAAACCACCATCCTGCGTGCAATGAACAGAGGGTCCTCACCACCGGCAATCATCCGAGCCATCCAGTAAATTGCCGCATCGGGGTCGCTCCCCCGCATGCTTTTTATAAATGCGGAAATTATGTTAAAATGCTCTTCGCCCGCTTTATCGTAAATTATGTTCCTTTTTTGGATAATATTTTCAATTTCATCTTTGCCGATAACAATCTTAGTTTCACTGTCAGCCGCAGCTGCAATTGCCTCAACAATATTGAGCGCGGAACGGGCATCACCGCCTGAAACCAAATAAAGATAATCGTAAGCTGTGCTTTCTTCTTCAATTTTCAACTTTTTTAATTCAGAATCATTTTGAATCGCCCTTTTTACAATTTCGGTTATATTATCTTCGTTTAGCTCGTTAAGTCTGAATATTCGCATTCTGGATCGAAGTGCCGGTATCACCTCGAAAGAGGGATTTTCTGTTGTGGCACCGATTAAAATGATCACCCCCTTTTCAACCGAACTTAATAATGCATCCTGCTGCGCTTTGTTGAATCTGTGAATCTCGTCGATGAATAAAATAGTCCTGAAACCGGCTTCCTGCTCATTGGTTGCGGTTGAAATAATCTCTCTTACTTCTTTCACCCCCGATGAAACCGCATTAATCTGATGGAAGCGTGCTCCCGCTGAACTGGCTACTATTTTTGCAATTGTGGTTTTGCCGGAACCGGGGGGCCCCCAAAGCAGAAAAGAGGAAATAAACCCCGTTTCTGTCATTTTTCGCAAAGGTTTTCCCTTGGCAACTAAATGCTCCTGCCCGACAAAATCGCTAAGCGTGCGGGGTCTGCACCTTTCAGCAAGCGGTGCTCCCGTATTAAACAAACTCATTTTTTTTCGATCTTTATCTCTTTTTCGTTCTCTTTTTTAAGATTATATTTCTCCCGTGCCACCTGCTCAATTTTTGAATCATACTGCTTCTGAAGCGAATCTATCTCCTCTCTCAACCTTTTATTATAGCTGCGCAGCGTATCCAATTCATACTTTAACGACTCTATCCGGTCGTTAAGTTCTTTATGTCTGAACAAACCTTCGCTGTTAAAAAGGATATAAGCAACAACCAATACAAGTATTACTACCGTCAGGTAAAAATACCCGCTTTTCTTCTTTCTTTCCGACATTATAGAGAAATCCTGACTATTTTATCGACTAATTCAGAGTAGCTCATTCCCTTTTCTTTCGCCATTTTTGGCATAAGACTCGTTTTTGTCATCCCCGGCAATGAGTTAAGCTCCAAACAATAAGGTTTATTTTCGGGCGAAAGCCTGAAATCTATACGGGCGTATCCGCTGCAGCCGATTGAATTGTAGGCTAAAAGTGCCTGTTGCTGCATAAACTGCGACACTTCCTCATCTACAGGCGCGGGAACTAAATATTCACTCATACCGCCGGTGTACTTGCACTCAAAATCGTAAAGCCCGTGCTTCGGTCTTATTTCAAGTGCCGGAAGCGCCTCACCATCCAACACGCCAACTGTCAGTTCGCGCCCCGCGATATATTCTTCAACCAACACATTATCCGAAAATTCAAAGGCAAAATTGAAAGCTTCTTCCAACTGATCTTCCTTCTCAACCAAAGTAAGCCCAAATGTTGAGCCTTCATCGTTCGGCTTAACAATAACCGGGAAACCGAACTCTTTCAAAACTTTTCTGCGGCTTTCGTCAAAATTGAATGAATTTTTTAATCTGTTGAAGCCGTTCGGCACAATTACGCCGCTGTTTTTATAAATAATTTTTGATTTCCCTTTATCCATCGCCAAAGCACACGCTAAAACGCCGGGCCCGGTGTATTTTTTCCCTCTGAGTTGAAGAAGCGACTGAATCTGCCCGTCTTCTCCCCATCTTCCGTGCAACCCGTTGAACACCAAATCCGCCTCATCGAAAACCGGTAGTTTTATTGCGTCTATATAGTTTTTAAAAGATACCCTTGAACGAATTTCATCGATTGTTTCTTTTCCGTTTTGGGAATTGGTGCCTGTGTAATTTGTGGCGCTTTTTTTGATTTGGGAATTGGTGCGGTTGTTTCCCTGTGCACCATTTCCATTTTTTGCTGCATCGTTTGCTTTGTACATCAGACCGTGATGAGCAACATATTCCCCCCACTTTTCGTCCGTCTCGAAATATTTTTCGGCTTCATTTAGTTGTCCTGCACCAAGTGCGGGATCAATAACTGCCACTTTGTAACCTATCCCAACCAAAGCGTCGTAAATTCCCCGAGAAGATTGTTTTGATATTTCCCGCTCGGAAGCAGCACCTCCGGCTAATAATATAATTTTAATTTGATCGCTATTTTTCATTTTTCGTGTATATTTTAAGTTTGAACAGAAAGCAAAATTCAGTTTCTGTTAATTTTAAATTAGTCAAAATCTGTTCTTCGGATGAATGCTGATTCCGTAAGTGCTGCCGGCAATCTGATATAATTTATCAATCTGATGCCGTAGCAGAGGTTTTATTCCACCGGTGCGGGCAGCTTCAACAACAATTCTGGCGGTATGCTCTAATTTATCAGTTCTGTAAAACGCCTCTGAAAGGTTACGCCCGGTTGCAACTGCCCCGTGATTTTGAAGCAGAAAAACATTAGAGTATTCAAGGTACTTATCCAACGAATGGTGCAACTCATCAGTAGAAGGCGTCGCATAACTGCAGGTTGGTATCCTGCCGATTGAAAGAATAACCTCAGGAAAAAAGGGTCGGTCAAGCGAAATTCCGGAAGATGCACATATAACTGAGTAAATTGGGTGTGTGTGAATTACTGCTTTAATGTCGCTTCGGTTTCTGTAAATATGGAGATGTAACTTACTTTCTGTGCTTACTTTTTTTCCAACACTATTGGCAGTTTTTGCGCTTATTTTTTCGTTTGCATACTCTGTATTTGGGAGTATTTCCGTGCTCCCAAATGCTCCGGCGCCCCGGATGATCGCCGTGCTCCGGTTTAATGTTGTGCTCCCGTTTAATGCCATGCTCCCGATTTGAGTTGCGTGCTCCGTGCTCCCGATAATTTTACCTTCTAAATCAATCTCAATTAAATCATCTGCGGTAACTTCCCCTTTGCAAACGCCGGAGCGAGTAATCAATATATTACCATTTGGTAACCTAACCGAAAGATTGCCGTCGGTAGCAGCAAGAAACCCTTTTTGATAGACCAAATGCGAAAACTTTACGAGATCGTCAATTTCTTGCATTTTCTTCAAGTATCTGCATGTAACGGAGGTTCTGATACCCGTCGAATGAAGTAATAGATGGTTGAACTCTCTTAATAAAACAGCCGTTCACATCTTTTAATAACCGATAAAGTTTGTTAACCCGTTTTCTGAACATCTTTTGCGCTTCGCCCTCCATCGAAATTGTCAGTTTCGAAGAAGCATTTCGGAGACCAATTAAATTATCAATCCGAATTGAGCCTTTATTTCCGGTTACTACGAGAGCGTTTATACCCCGTTTAGCGGCGTAAGAACAGTTAAAAGCGCCATATCCACCTTTCTTAAACTTAATTATTGCGGTGGCAAAATCTTCAACTTCCGTTTTGTAAACGATGTTATCCAAGTAACCACTTATTTCATCAATTTCGCCCATCAAATACCTAAAAAGGTCGATTATATGAGTGCCCAGGTCACGCAAAGCACCACCTCCGGCAAGTTCACGATTATAACGGAAATTAGAACCCGGTACCAAATCGATGTTAAAATTTGCCTGTACAACCAATATTTTCCCTAATTTTCCCGTCTCAATCAGCTCCTTTGCTTTTTGAATGAACGGATGATAGCGGTAGGTGTAATTAATTGTGAAAAGCATCCCGGTTTTATTTGCAAGTTCATGCAGTTCTTCGGCTTCGGTTACAGTGTTTGCAACAGGCTTCTCGCAAAGAACCGATTTTCCGGCAAGCAAAGCCTTCTTTGCCTGTTCGTAGTGGGTGGAATTGGCGCCGGCAATATAGACTGCGTCTATCCCCGAGCGTAAAAATGCATCATAATCGTTAAAATGTTCGTGTGCGCCAAATTTGTCGCCGAAAGATTTTGCCCGGTTAATATCGTGGCTAAACACCGAGTGCAGCTTAGCCGCAGGTATCAGGAACAACGCAGGCATAAAAGCGTGCTCCGCAAAACTGCCCAAACCCGCAATGCCCCAATTGAGCTTTTTTCGCTTAATAGTTTTCGGAAGTTTTAACATCGCCTCCCTTTCGTGATAAAAAAAGTTAAAATCCTAATTTTTTCATCAGCATATCCACAGGTTTTGGGTTCTGCATAATGTAAAAGTGCAGGCACGAAACACCGGCATTAATAAGCTCTTCGGCTTGTTTTGCAGCCCAGTTAACCCCAATTTCCATCACATGCTCCGGTTTTGCTTCCATAATTTCAGCGGTAAGTTCTTCCGGTACATTAATGTAAAAATTCTTGGGTATTCCTGTAAGATGCGCTTTTGAAGTGAGAATCTTCAGCCCCGGCAGTATGGGAGCATTGATTTCCATCTCTTTTGCTAAATTACAATATCTAAAAAATGCCTGGTTATCAAAAAACATCTGGGTAACTATATATTCTGCCCCGGCATCTATTTTCTGTTTTGTGTACATCATATCGGTTTTAAGATTAGGCGCTTCGTAATGCTTTTCCGGGTATCCCGATACCCCAATGCAGAAATCGGAGGGTTTCGCATCAAGCAACCCTTCCTCCAAATAAACTCCGTGGTTCATGTCGTTTATCTGTTTCACTAAATCGATTGCGTGCTTGTTTGTGGTACGCCCCTCAGAAACAGTCTTTTCAAACCCTTTATCATCCCCCTGAATCGCCAATACATTGTTTACACCAAGATAACCGAGTTCGATAAGAAAATCTTCGGTCTCTTCTTTGGTAAAATTTTTGCACAAAATATGCGGCACTGCCTCAATGTGATATTTATTCTGGATTAAAGCGCAAATTCCCAATGTTCCGGGACGCTTCCTTATCACTTTTTTCTTAATGCCGTTCGCGGTTTCTTCGTACACCATTTCCGCAGCGTGGCTGGTTATATCAATGAACGGCGGTTTATAATGCGAAATGCTTTCAATCGTGTTTAAAAGGCTTTTAATATCACCGCCCCTTTTCGGCGGAATGATCTCAAAACTAATAAGAGGCTCTTTCGTGCTCGCTAATATTTCTGTAACTTTCATCTGTAATTTTTGCGCTCTGCTTTATTTAATTATAATAACTTAAATCGAATCTGTAAATTTAAACTATAATTATGAAAAATTATGTTTTTTGCAACATTTTATTGCACTACCTTACCGCCGGAGTTCCCTTTGTGTGATGTAATTGCTTCAGAATTGTCGGTGATTTTGTTATGTTTTACGAAATTTGGAAACATTATCGGGATTTATCCGGAATTGATGAGATTTTAATGAGAATTTTTGATTTAGAAAGTGTCCGTCGATGAAAACTGCTTTATTGCTCTCCGGGGGGGTCGATAGCTCCGTTGCTCTCGCCCTGCTGAAAGAAATGGGGCACGATGTTACCGCATTTTATCTGAAAATTTGGCTTCAGGATGAGTTTACTTCTCTGGGCGATTGCCCCTGGGAAGAGGATATTAAATTCTGTGAAGCCGTCACGAAAAAACTCGGTGTACCCTTCGAGGTGCTCCCGATGCAAAATGAATACTGGGATTCTGTAGTCTCATACACAATCGATGAAATTAAGTCGGGAAGAACCCCCAACCCCGATATTTTCTGCAACAGCCTGATTAAATTCGGTAAATTTTTTGACAAAATCGACACTTCCTACGCCAAAGTCGCCACTGGGCACTACGCCGGTGTTGAGGAAATTAACGGCAGATTTCTGCTGAAAGTTACGCCCGACCCTGTGAAAGACCAAACCTATTTTCTTTCATATCTAAGCCAAGAACAACTTTCAAGGGCGCTTTTCCCAATCAGTAATCTGAGCAAAAACGAAGTGAGGAAAATTGCCGCAAAGTACGACCTGGCAACTCAGGATAAAAAAGACAGCCAGGGAATCTGCTTTTTGGGGCAAATTAAATTCAAGGATTTTATCCGCTTTCACTTAGGCGAGCAACCGGGGGACATCGTCGATTTTGATACCGGCAAAGTAATGGGACAGCACAACGGTTACTATTATTACACCATTGGGCAGCGCTCGGGGCTTGGGCTTTCCGGGGGACCTTGGTTTGTTGTTCAGAAAGATGTGGTGGATAATGTAATTTATATCTCCCGAGAGTACGATTCGATTGATAAAGAGCGGGATCGGTTTCGTGTAACCGGTTTCAACTGGTTTGCAGGTGCTCCGCCGAATGACCAAACCGGCTTGAAAGTAAAAGTGCGACATGGACCTAACTACTACAACTGCACCCTCGAAATGGAAAATGAAGTGTCGGGAACCGTAACAATCGACACCCCGGATAAAGGTATCGCCCCCGGGCAGTTCGCCGTCTTCTATCGAAACGGCTACTGCTTAGGCGGAAGTGTTATTTTTAGCATTTGAAGCATATTCCATTTCAAAGATACCCTGCTTTCATTGCTGCAAGTGCCTGATTTTGATCGCAATTTTAGCCGGCTTGTTTTCATGGCAATTTAAACCCGACTCTTGTTACGATTTATGCTTTGTTTTCATTTCGACAGATACTCCCTGACAATATCCATATAAACGGTAACCACGCGGCGGTTTGCGTCGAAGGTGGTGTAATCTTTCGCCAGGTTATAATGAGCGGGGTTGTGCGGTTTTGTAATAATCATTGTTTCGTGGACGCACCATCCGGCACCTGGCAGACAGCCGGTGTTGCTAACCGGAAGCTCATGCAAAATGGTTGTAGGAAATTTTGTTTTTACCAATTTCGCTTCATGTGCCATTGCGGAGAAGGTTTTTGTATCTTTATCCATTGCGTAAAATGAGAAAAGTACTTTCAGGTTGTTTACCATCGGTTCAGTAAGTCTGTATCCTTTGAGCAAACCAAGTTCACCATCCAACATTATATAAATAATTTTTCCTTTAGTGATTCCGTCTTTATCAAGAATGGTTAACTGACTTTTATTCTGATTTCCTTTTCCTCCCTTGTTACTGCCGGATTTGTCACCGGAGGCTTTTGGGTCTTTCCGATCTTTTTTATTGTTTTTGCCTTTTTTATCTTTTGTCTTTTGGTTTTTCGATTTTTTATCTTTTGCAACATTTCCTGAACTTCCGGAACTACCCGAATTGCCTGTGCTGCCGGCACCACCCTTATCACCTGAACCACTTGAACCCATCCCCCCGGCACCCGGACCGTCTGAACCGCCACCCGAACCTGAACCACTCTTATTTGTTCCGGATGAAAAACCGGCATTAGCCGTAGAAACAGCATTTGCCTTTATCTCGCCCCCGCCCCAAAGATTATCAAACATTGCGTGAGCAGGGAAAACACCACTTGAATGAGCGATTAAAAAAGTTTCATTCAATGCGTGCTCCCGATATATTTGCACGAAATACTCCGTCATTTTTCTCACCTGAATTTCACGCGCGACATAGTATGCATCATTTGGTCCTTTTACAGCAATTATTACACCAATGTTAAATTCATGCAGTTTTGCTTTATAAAGTTCCTCCCCCCATTTTTCCACCCAGCTCAATTGTGCACGCATACCCCCCATCAGAATGAGCACATTTTTACCTTTTAATTCTTTTTCAGGAAATAAATACGCGACAGAAATCTGATTTTGACTTACGGTTGTTGACCACTTCACACCCCCGTTAAAAGCGGAAGAATCCTGTGTTAATATGCTGTCTTTAACGGTTTGCCCGGAATCTAAATCAATTGAATCAGCCGTGCTCCCGCTAATTTGGGGTAAAACTGAATTGTTGCTGAAAGTAAAACCGTTACTCAGCCAATAAGTAAGCGCAACAACCAGAACCACAGGCGCAAGGTAAAATGATGCCTTTTTCACTAGTCCTTTCATTTCTTTTCATTCTAAATAATAAACTGAATGATTTTTTTTAGTTAAGCTGGTAAAGAAATTTTGCCTGTCAGAGAAAGATTGTTAAAATTTCTGAAAGTAAATTTCAATAAAACCAGCGTAATATAATAAATCTTAACTTCAAATTTTTACACATTTTATCTGAAAATAAAAGCCCCCGAAAGATTAAAACATCTTTCGAGGGCAAAATAATCAGTGAAGTAAGGACTAAATCCTCAGTACTTCAGCAGTTAAAAACAACGCAACCAAACTGAATCCTGAGAATTCTGACTGAATTCTGCAGAATTTACAAGAAACACTGCAAAATCAACAAGGAAAATTGCAAAACCAACAATAAACCTACAATTTCTGCAGAAAAATTACCCAATCAATAAGAATTAAGCCATCCCTGCCGTTTTTTGGCGGTTTCATCCCACTGTTTGGCAACAGTATTCAGAAAATCTTCTTTATCGGCATACATCGCTTTCAAATCCATCTCCAAATACGCCTGTGCTTTTGCCTTTGTTGAAATGTCGGGAAGCGCAATCGGGTACGATTTTCCATGTTTAATCAAAATAATTGCCAAGGCTTTGCGTGCTTCTTCGGCTTTTGCAAGCGAGGTGCTCACCACCCGAAGTGCTTCAACCGGTGAATGGAACCCAAGCCCGTTAGCCGCGGCAGTCCAGTCCCATCGCCATTGTGCGTGTCGGATCAAGGTTAAAGCGGGTTTCATCTCTTCAGCGGTTGCACCGGCATCCCAGGCAGCTTTTGCTTCAATATGAGCCGCTGCAATGGCTTTTTCGGCAATTCTGCGGATTTCTTCCAACCTGTCCTGACGGTCGTAAACATCCTGAATCAGCTTTTCAGCTTCTTCACGGTGGCAGACCTGACACGAATTTGCAACATTTGCCAGCGGGCTTTGTATATGATGATCCGTATATTTCACACCGCCTTCGGTTTTATACGGCATGTGGCAATCTGCGCACGAAACTCCCCGTTTTGCGTGAATACCGGTCATAAACAGCTCGTAATCCGGGTGCTGGGCTTTCAACATCGGCGCTTTGGAAAGCTTATGCTCCCAGTCCTTAAACTCTAAACCGTCATAATAAGCTTCCATCGAGTCAGCGCTGAAACCTTTATCCCACGGGAAAGTGAGGTATTTGCCGTCACCTTTGAAGTAATATTCAACATGGCACTGTGCACACACCAACGACCTCATCTCCTGCCGTGAGGCTTTGTTTATATCTTTTCCCATCCTTTGGAAAGCTTCAACCAAAGCCGGACGGGTAACACGCAAATTCATGCTTTTGGGATCGTGGCAATCCTGACAACCAATTGGGTTAACGATTTCAGCACCTTTATCGATCCATTTCCCTTTGTAAAACTCTTCTGGCCCAATTTTCGCCATCATGCGAGGAACATCCGGGCTTTTGCACGACCAGCAAGTTGCAGGCTGCGGGCTATCCTTTACGCCGCCGGTTCTAAGCGTCAGTCTAATGTCTTTAACGGCGTAAGCGTGCCCTCTTCCCTGATTATAATCTTTAGAGAAAGCGTATCCCGCCCACATAATCACCAATTCAGGGTATTTTTCAAGATAATCAACTTTTTTCGAGCCGCCATGTTTGCTGGCGAAGTTGGTATCCAAGGTTTTCATATACGATTCATACTCTCTCGGGTAGTTTTCGCCCCATACTTCGTTTCTGGGTTCCCACTCAGCGATGGGTTTAACCGCTTGCAGGGTAAAACTTTCTGCCCTTCTTTCAACAATACTGGAGGCAAAAAGCCCAAGTAAAAAAACTATAACCACTGTGCCGAGAAAAATCACCCATCCCAGCCACGGTTTTTCTTTTAATTGTTCGGAAATCGGTTTCATTTAATCCTCAATTTTCTTTTTCGAATTGTAGCTATCGATCCAAGCAGGCACCGGAGGTGTTACGCCCGGAACTTTAGCGTCTGGTGTAGAAGAAAGTGAATTTACTCTACCATGGGGCACTTCCCGGTGGCAGTCCCAACAATATACTCCTTCCATTTCAATTGACCTGTTACCCTGCTCGTAACCACGATTGGATATCGGGTGGATAACATTATCGTGGCACCGGATACAGTTCCCTTGAACTGCCTCACGCCCGGCTTTATGTATCCTAATCACCTGCGGTTCTAACCGGAAAGTGAACATAAAAGAGTGACGCAAACCATCGGTTGCCTTGAAATAGTATTTGGAGAAGATATTATCCTGCGGAACATGACAATCGTTGCAGACGGTCACCCTTCCGTGGCTGCCTTTCTCCCATGTGGCATAATACGAGTTCATCACATGGCAATTTATACAGGCTTCAGGTTTATCCGATGCATAAGATATCGCATTCGATACATAAAGCACCTGAAAACCCAGACCAAAAAATATGCCAAGTAATATTATTACCGGAAAACGCCATCGTGGGGGTGGAATAAAGAGATGTAGTATCTTTCTGATTACTCTCATTCCGTTCTTTCTGTATTTTTCTGTTTAATTTAAGTGTAAATTCTGTGATTATTTATTAAAACTTACTGAATTTATTCTTCTTCGAACCTAATTTTTACAAATTTTTTGATTTTGGGTATCTTCCAATTTTGCAGTTTTTGCTTCTCAATCAAATCTTTTTATTGTTAAATGAATTGTTGATTTATTTATTTTAACGGAAGATTCGTAAAAGAATTTTTACGGCTCCATAAAATATGGAAAAATTTATATATAATAAAATAAATCGATGGGTAGCAGAAAATATATCAGGTTAGAAAAAAGCCTGCGGGTAACTCAAATCGCACAATGGTGATCAGGGTGGTGCGCAAAAAAAAATCAAAAGAAAACCGGTGTTAACTTAAATGCCAGATGGTTGTAAGCACAAAAGTAACGATCAGCCCCATCGCAATCGGCAGAAAAGTTGATACGACAGTCCATTTAACAGAACCGGTCTCTTTGTAAATAGTATAGATGGTTGTTGAGCAGGGGTTGTGCAGCAGTGAAAAAATCATCAGGTTCATGCCCGTCAAAAGTGTCCACCCGCCTTGTTTAAGAAGTGCTGCGGTCTGTGCGTCATCCATTTCAAAAAGAACACCCGCACCTGCACCGGCTCCTGCCGCCTTAATGGTTAAAACCGTCAGCATTAAAATGGTAGGGATCACAATTTCATTTGCCGGGATTGCAATTACATAAGCCAGAAAAATAACGCCATTCAGCCCGAAAATAACGGCTACCGGGTCAACTGTGTTGATAAACCACTCGGCTAAAGATAGGTTGCTGATCGTTATGTTGGAAATTAACCAGATAACCGCTCCAGCCGGCACGGCAAAAACCACTGCCCGCCACAAAACGAAAAGGGTTCTGTCGATTAAAGAAGTGTAGAGCGTTTGCAGTATTCTTGGCGGTCTGTAAGGCGGCAATTCCAAACTGAAAGTTGAAACTTCA
The DNA here is from genome assembly GCA_008933765.1 of Ignavibacteriaceae bacterium. Lineage (GTDB taxonomy): Bacteria > Bacteroidota > Ignavibacteria > Ignavibacteriales > Ignavibacteriaceae > UTCHB3. The sequence goes on from WBUK01000008.1 coordinate 33,314, forward strand.
CCTTTCAGCACAGTTTTTGAAAGCCCCCACGAAACAAACAAACTGAGTGAAACCCCCAGAAGTGCAATAAAAACTACCGCTGCTGCAGATACCAAACCTGCAAGATATGGAGGAGCTGCGGCACCTATAAATATTGTTGCGATAAGAATTTGCGTGGGCCATCTTCCGTTGCAAAGTGAAAAATTGTTTGTTATTATGGCAATTAATCTCTCCCGTGGCGAGTCAATTATCCGGGTCGCAACCACTCCTGCAGCGTTGCAGCCGAAGCCCATACTCATGGTTAAAGCCTGCTTTCCGTGTGCTCCCGCTTTGCGGAAAATAGAATCTAAGTTAAATGCCACCCTTGGTAAGTAGCCAAAATCCTCCAATAAAGTAAACAGAGGGAAGAAAACCATCATCGGTGGGAGCATCACGCTAACCACCCATGCAGCAGCAAGATATGCTCCGTCAATTAAAACTCCGGTCAGCCAACTCGGTGCTCCCAGCGAAAGGAAGATGCCCTGTAACCACGGATGCCCCAAATCAACTAAAAGAGTAGAAAGAAACTCTGAAGGGTAATTTGCGCCAACTATTGTTATCCAAAAAACAACCGCAAGCAGCAAAAACATTATCGGAAAACCCAACCAACGGCTCGTAACTAAACGATCAACTGTTTTATCTAACCGGAACGCTATGTTCGAGTCCGGTGTCGAAACTGCATCTTTCGCAATTTTTGCAGCTTCGGAATAGATTGATTCAACAAGACTGTCGTGGAAATTCTCACCTCGTTCAATTCTTAAATTTCGTGCGGTTTCTAAAATATCATTCATCTTTTTTCGGTAATTATCTCTTTTCAGGATTTATCTTTTCGGGATTCATCTTTTCACGATTTATCTTTTCGGGATCTATTTCTTTATAAAATTTATTTCTTTTTAAAATTTACTTCTTTTTAATCTCAGGCAATTTTTCTACGCAGGCTAAACATCAACTCCCGGCGAATTTACATTCAACGGCCGGTTCTTCAACGGTTGGCTTTCTCTTTTATGCAACCCTGCAGTATCTGCAAACTCGCCATTTTTTATTGCGTCTATCATCCTTTGGTCACCTTCCAAAAGGCGCAAGGCAACCCAACGGGCGTTCCGAAGTTTTGGGTATTCTTTGTTTATCTTTTTGGTTAATTCATCAACTGCAAGCGCAATATCAGGCGAAAGCGATTTAATCCTCCGAGGTTTGCAGACATACTCGCCAATTGCAACCCGGTGAATCATCCGAAGAAGATCAGCAATTCCCTCACCTCTTCTGGCGGAAGCGGGAACAACCGGAATCCCCAAGTCGCGCGAAAGCGCTCTTATATCTACGGAAATTCCGTTTCTTTTCGCTTCATCCATCAGATTTACGCACAAAACTGCCCTGTCGGTTATCTCCAAAACCTGCAGAACCAAGTTGAGATTCCTCTCAATCCTCGTTGCGTCAGCTACAATAACGGTAACATCGGGGTTGCCGAATAGAATAAAATCGCGCGCAATTTCCTCATCGTGGCTGGTTGAAAGCAATGAATAAGTTCCCGGCAAATCAACAATTTTATACTTTTTGCCGGAATATTCAAAAGCACCCTCGGCACGCGCCACCGTTTTTCCGGGCCAGTTGCCCGTATGCTGCCTCAGACCCGTCAGCGAATTAAAAACCGTACTTTTCCCGGTGTTTGGATTACCGGCAAGCCCAATCACAAAATCATACTTCTCGTAATCAACACCCAACTTTGTAAGTGTGGCATTTGGATTAGCCGGGCAAACTTCGCATGCTCCCGAACTCATAATCAACTCATCTTCTTAACATTAGTAACAAATATCTGCCGTGCCTGCTCTAACCGAAGTGCAGCAACAGCACCTTTTACCCTGAATGCAACAGGGTCGCCCGAAGCGCTCGACATTTCAAAAGAAACCCTGCTGCCCGGAACAAACCCGAGATCCATCAATCGCCTTCTTTGCTGCCCCCTGATTATTTTTGAAACTTTATGAATTTCGCACTCGAACCCTTCCCCAACCTTATCCAAAGTTGTGTAAATTTCAGGCTCCATTTCACTCGCCGGAATTGGCACCACGGAAATATTCCCGCTTAAAAGACGGGTAAACACCCTTTCTTCGCCATTGGCAACAAAATATATTTTTCCGTTTTTGTTATCAATTATCCTAAGGGTTAAACCCGGGTAAATTTTTTCAGCTGTGATCTGCTCATATACCTCAGCAGGTTCATCTTCAATATGGAAAATTTTAACGGTTGCACCGGGTTCAACATCACGAAGCAATATCCCTTTTGCCGGCGGTATGTTTCCCTCTTTATCCGGAATTGGGTCTCCATGGGGGTCGTACAACGGGTTGCCCAATTTAACAGCAAGGTCATCCACTTCTTCATCGGTCAATTGATGCTCCCGTTCTTCTGCGATTTGGTGCCAGTCATTCTCCGAAACACCGGTTTTGTCGGCTAAATAGCTCTCCCATAACCTGTGGATTCTGATAACCTTAAGGGCATATCCTCGCCCCTCCTGAGTAAGTGAAAGCCTTTCATCTTCATACTTTATCAAATTAGTAACCTCTAAATGTTCCAGAAGTTCGCGGGCAACTTTTTGTCGAATTTGCAACGCCCCTGCAAGACTTTCACTCGATGGCGTTAATCCTTTAGAATCGCAATCGTACAGATGTTTAAGCGCATTTTCCAATAATTCTCTTTCGAGAAAATCCTTTTGTTTTTTCGACCTGAAAAGGTTTTTAACTCCGGGTACAATCAGCCCGAAAGCGGCAAAAACCGTAGTTAACAGCTCAACCGGAAACTTCATAATTTACACTTTCTCTTTTCGCAGCTGCTTTCAATTACAATTAACCATTTATTATCTGCGTGCACTCTTATGCTCCCTTAAGCTCTTTCATGCCCCCGTCCTTCCCGGTGATTTTTTACTATTTTTCACCTCTGCCTTCTTTCGTGCTCCCTGATGCACCCGCGAATGATAAAAATATCCCTCGTCGTTTTCCGGCAGAAAGAAAAGGTTATTTCCCGCTTTTTCACTAAGATTATGATTAGTGCCATTAATGCACAAAACCGTCGAATTATCATAATCTAACCGCGATTTTACCAAAACCTTCACATTAAGCGCCAGCCCAATCCCGGTGAAATAGTTCATCAACTCTAAACTATCATCAAGTACTTTCGCCAATCGATATTCTTTTCCGGTTTCGCAACAAGAAAGGGGCAATAGCGCCGGCTGCTCAGGCAAATTTCCATTTCTGTCCGGAATTGGCTCACCGTGCGGATTAAATCTCGGATGCCCCAAAAACTCATCAAGTTTCTCTATCAGAAAATCAGATGTTGAATGCTCCAACAACTCGGCTTCTGCGTGCACTTCATTCCACGAAAGCCCCAGCACATCGGTAAGAAACAGCTCCCAGATTCTGTGGCGCCGGATGATATTAAGCGCAGTGCGCATTCCTTCATCGGTAAGTTTCACACCTTTGTACCGCTCATGGTTCAGATAACCAAGCTCCGAAAGCCTTTGCACCATTTCGCTGGTTGCGGCTTTTGACACATCAAGCATTTCAGCCACTTCAGAAGTGGTTACGGTGCTCTCTTTTTCGTTCTCATCAGCGATTCTGTATATCGCTTTAAGATAATCTTCTTTTGAAATTGTTGGCATAACTTATAAATAATAAGGGATATATGTGGTTTAAATTTAAGCATTCCTAACAAAAAAGTCAAGGTAATTTATTTTTGTGTTTTTTCAGCAAATTCTTATGATTGCTCACCACAAACACCGCAACCCCCAACAAAAATCAAAACCCGCTTCAAACACCACATCATATTCATTCGGTAAATTATCCAAAATTGTGTAACTTTGTTGTTAAGTTTTTTTATCATCAGAGTTACGGGTAACTGCCGGAATCGATACATTTATTCTTAAGATTTTAACCCTTAATAGTTGCCCTTAATTACGCATTTTTAAACTGATACCTATGCGTAATCTTTTACGCTTATTCTTTTTGTCGGAGATCAATCTATGAACAATAAAATAACCGTCTTTCTGCCGTATAACGGGGAAGAACACACCAAAAGAACTGTAAACTCACTTTACGGCACCGGAGTTGTTGAAAAAATCTATCTTACGGTAACTCAGCCCGGATTAGCTGCACTTCCAAACACCGAACTTCTTTCCGTTGATTCGGTTCGTTCCTCACAGGGAATTAAGCGAATTGTCGGTGCTGCGCAGAGTGAGTGGTTCATCTATGTGAAAGAAGATACAATTATCGAGCCGGGGCAGTTCGGCTTTGAACGAATGCTCTATGTGGGCAGCTCAACGAAGGCGGGGATGGTTTATTCCGACTATTATGAGATTAAAGAGGGGGTTTCAGCGCCACATCCGGTGATTGAGTATCAACAGGGTAGCCTGCGTGACGATTTTAATTTCGGGTACCTGATGTTGTTCAATACGGCGATTGCAAAAAAAGCGCTCGAAAACACCGCCGGTGAAGATTTTTCCTTCGCCGGGTTCTACAGCCTAAGGTTAGCGGTTTCAAGATTTGCGGAATTGGTGCGCATTGGGGAATACCTCTATTCTTCTATCGAATCGGATACACGACGCTCGGGTGAGAAAATTTTTGATTATGTGGACCCCCGAAACCGCGCCGTGCAAATCGAGATGGAAGCTGCCTGCACCGCTCACCTGAAAAAAATCGGTGCCTTTCTGTCTCCTGATCAATTCAAAGGAATTGATTTTACAGATTCTGATTTTGAGTTCACTGCTTCGGTGATTATTCCCGTAAGAAACCGCGTTTCTACTATTGCCGATGCCGTTGCCTCTGTGCTAAAACAAAAAACCGACTTCCCTTTCAATTTAATCGTGGTCGATAACCATTCGACCGACGGCACTTCTGAAAAAATAAAAGAATTTGCGGGCGATAAACGGCTTATTCACTTAGTCCCGAAGCGGAATGACCTCGGAATTGGCGGCTGTTGGAACTTAGGTGTTCACCATGAAAAATGCGGCATGTTTGCTGTGCAGCTTGACAGCGACGACCTTTACAGCGACGAAAACACACTTCAAACTATCGTTGATACCTTCAAAAAAGAGAAGTGCGCAATGGTGATCGGTACATACCAAATGACTAATTTTGACCTGCAGGAAATTCCACCCGGAATTATTGACCACAAAGAATGGACTGATGACAACGGGCCCAACAATGCGCTCAGAATAAACGGTTTGGGTGCTCCGCGTGCGTTTTACACTCCCGTTCTGCGCGAAATTAAAATTCCGAATGTTTCCTACGGGGAAGATTACGGAGTTGGTTTGGCAATCTCACGGCAGTATAAAATTGGCAGGATTTATCACCCTGTTTATTTATGCCGCAGGTGGGAAGGCAATTCAGACTCGGCGCTTTCTGTTCAGCAAACGAACGCTCATAATTTCTACAAAGATAAACTGCGCACTTTCGAGCTGAAAGCAAGGTTAAACTTGTAGTAGGTTCGTCGGGAAGTGCCGGAGATGCTGCTGTTGTTTCGAGAGTTGCAACCGTTGCATAAACAACTACAGAATTTGATGCTGTAGCTGATTGATGTTGTAGCTGATTGATGTTGTAGCTGATTGATGTTGTAGCTGATTAAACAGCAGCACCAATAACTTCTGCAAAAGAATTAAATCTTCTTAAGTGTTCTTTCCGCTAAGCGGATTGTGGCTGAATCGATCATTCTGCCGTTCAGTTCTGTCGCACCTTTTCCCTGTGCAACCGCCTGGTTATGGGCAGCGATTACCTGCCGGGCGCGCTCAATTTCCTCGGTGGATGGTGAAAAAATGGCATTAATCACCCCAATTTGATCGGGGTGTATCGCCCATTTTCCATCAACACCGAGCGCAGCAGCAAGCTCAGCACTTCTTTTCAGCCCTTCAGAATCCTTAAAATTGCCGTAGGGAGCGTCAATCACGATCAAGTCCCGTGCTTTTGCGGCAATAACCATCGAGGAAAGCACAAAATGCCACCTGTGCCCCGGGTAGAAATCTTCATTCTCACCGTGCCCCGAAATTGAGTAAAACTTGGCGCCAATCGCTGAAGAAAAATCAGCAATTCCAAACACAAGTGAAATGTTGCGGGGTGATGCTTCTGCAATTTTTGAGGCGTTTTCTAACCCTAAAGGGTCTTCGATTGAAGGTTCAAGAAAAATTTCAGAACGAATGTTCTGCTCTTCAAACACCGAATCTATCAACCGGTCAACAAAATGAACATCTGCGGGCGTCGATACTTTCGGAATTACGATCGAGTTAATTTTCCCGCCACATACTGAAAGTACCTCGATAATATCTTTATAGGAAAACCTGTTCCCCGGCTGATTAATCCGAACGGAAACAGGTTTTCTTTTCCAATCTAATGAGTTAATCGAGTCGCAAACGATTCGCCGTGCTTTTTCTTTCTCAGAAACCGGAACACTGTCTTCCAAATCTAACATCACCACATCGGCGTCTGAGGCTGCTGCCTTTTGGTGCATTCGGGCTACATGACCCGGTACGGATAAAATTGAGCGGCGCTTCATACTAACTGCTTCATTGTTTCTTGATTTTATCGGTTACCTGCGCCTTAAATTTTTGCTGTTGCCTCATTTGGCGTCTCTCCATTCGCTGACTTTTCATTTGCTGTTGCTTCATTCTCTGTTTTTTCGTTCGCCGGTTCTTTTTTTAATGTATCTTCATTTACCAGCTTTTCAATGACTTATCTTGTCCCAATCATCAATACAATCAATGCGCGCAGCTGTATTTTTTCGTTCCTGTTTAGGTAGTTGTTTTCAGAGCATCACACTGTTTGAAACAAAATTGCGCGCGGTTTTCTTTTCGCACTTCCACTTAAGTCAAAAAGAACCCCGTGCGGAAAAACACCAATTCTACTCAATCACTTCAAAAATTGATTCAAGCGGCAGCTTCTCACGCGCAGGCAGCGACTCAAGCGGCTTACCGACAGCAATGCACGCAGCAAGTCTATATGGCGCTTTGATGCCAAGCAATGGTTCAAGTTCTTCGCGGGCAACTAACAAACCGGTAAGCCAGCAGCAGCCGTAACCCATTCCTGTGGCGGCAAGCATTATATTCTCTATCGCAGCACCGATGCTCTGCACATCCGGGTAATTGCGCATTTTGTTCATTTCATCGTGCGAAAGCCCGGAACTTTCAAGTATCGGGTCAACTACAGCGTCATAAGGTTTCATCTGAACCGCAATAACAGCCGGAGCATCCGTAAAAACGGTGGAAAAGTGGGCAACCGTTGTTTTTATTTTTTCGCCTTTTTTCTCGGCGCCATTGTTCAACAGACCCGAAATTTTCCTGTTCACGATGTTCGACATTTCATCGATAACTTCCTGATTCAATATCGCCACAAACTTCCATAACTGCGCATTATTGATACTTGGAGCTAACCCGGCAAGTCTGACTAATTCTTTTATATCTTCTAACGGTATCCTGTCCGGTCTGAATTGACGGACACTTCTTCTTCTCTCAATTGCTTCATTTACATCCATAAAAATCCCTTTTTGTTTTATCAAACTTAGCAAATATTTCCCTCCTAAAAAATCGTCCAACGCACTTTGCGCTTTGTCATTTTTCAGAAGTGGCGGGCTTTTGGGGTTTTTCTACCTCAATATGGTTTTGGGAATTGGATTTGGTGGACACTGCGAATTTTTCTACCTCAATAAGGATTTGGTTAGCGCTTGACTTTTTTCAGTGAAGGCTTTTTTAGAATCCGTAAGCAAGATATCTCTGTAGTGTAAAACTGTTCGATTTACAGTACTTTTATGACCGTTACTATTCTTTCCTGCAGTCCCTAAAAAAAATCATCATTTTACCCTCAATTTGAATTTATTCTATCAATGTTTACTAGAATTTTCCATTGACCACCAAAAGTGCCGCCAACTCGTTCAATCAATCTCTTATTCTTTAATATTTCAATATGTTTCTGCACAGCTGACTCATTTATCCCAAGTATCTTTGCCAATTCATTTCGTGAAATAAATACATTATTGTTTATAAGGAGCATTACTTGTAATTGCCGCTTAGTTGGTAGTCGATACTTAGATGCCTGACCACCTGTCTGACCACCTGTTTGACCACCTGTTTGACCACCTGCCTGACCACCTGTCTGACCACCTGCCTGACCACCTGTCTGACCACCTGTTTGACCACCTGCCTGACCACCTGTCTGACCACCTGTCTGACCACCTGTCTGACTACCTGTCTGACCACCTGCCTGACCAATCTTAGGAGCATTGTTTTTTATTTTATCATTTACAACGAACTCCCCTTCATTAGAATCAAGTAACATCATATTAGGTTCTTTAACTGTACTGAAAACAACTTTGAAATAATCAATATCCGAGTAATATTCTGGAAAAGTATCATTAAACTTTTTCCAGTTTTGGTTCATTTTGTTAAAACCATATCCACCATTTTCAGAGAGATTAGCCACTCTAAATAATTTTGCGATAATACTATTTCGTGGAAGGGAGATGTCCTCTCTCATTAAACTATCAAGAGGTTTTGGAAGCGCTCCTGGATTAAAAAACTCAATTCGGTCAAAAAAGACCCTAACCCTTGGTCGCATCTTTGAAAAATAATCTGTATGTTGTAAAAGATTAACAAGTGCTTCTCTGATAGCTTCTAAATATGGATAAACTGTAGATGAGGTACCGTCGGGGTTCAACCTAAAAGGAAGCTCTATCTGTCGCGATAATCTGTTATAAATAGCAAAATAATATTGCCAAATATTTTCTTGTTCAGGCAACCGAAATAAGTATCTAGTTGAGGCATCCGAGTAACTCGTTCCGGGGATTTCAAAATAATCGATTCGAAAATCACTAAATATTGATTGAATTCTATCGCCGATCCCAAAAAAAAGTAACCCACTGTAAGTTATATTTTCATTAACTAAAATTCTTAATTTACTAAGAAATTCGACTTTGGAGAATTTGTTATATGAATGCTCTGGATTATTTCTTTGAATATATTCTCTGTATTGAAGAAGAGAATTATCATCAAGCCAAGAAATATTTGAATCTTGAATGATACCCTCCGTAATAGTACCAAAAGATTGATTTCTATACATTGCATCGATTTCATCTTTTGTTGCTCTTTGATCGCCACTGCCACTACGAATGAATGTATTAACTTGTGAACCGTAATAAACTGGCTTTTTGTCAGATAACGGGATATAAAAGAGGATGACTGATTTATCTCCAAAATTATATTTCTTAACGGTAAATGCAATTTTAACATTAAATTTTTCAGCTCGAATGGTATTAGTAAAATTTTGCTCAATTTTTTCAGGATTATTTACACCTGTGACTTCAAATTTTTTCCCAATTTGACTCACTCCTAACACAATCCATCCGCCGGCGGTATTTGAAAAAGCACTAACAGTATCCCAAATATTTTTCGGAAGTTCGGACGAAGCTTTCTTTACTTCAAAATCTTCCCATTCGATATCTTGAAGTTTTTTAATTAGTTCTTCTTTAGTCATAAAATTAAATTTTCTTTAATATGTTTATGGAGCCTATTTTTATGTTGCATTTGCTTTAGATAGATACTTTAGATAGAATAATACAGAACAAAATAATATGATTCGACCTGCTCACTCATTTTTCTTAACCTCAACTTTCAATTCTAAACCGAGAGACAGGCAAAGAGTGGTCAGCCCGTCAAGCGAGGGGTTTGCGCTCCCTCTTTCAATGTCTATCACATTCCTAAGACTGATCCCGCTTAGGTCAGCCAATTCTTTTTGAGTTAATCCGTAAGCTTTGCGAAGTTGTCTGATTTTCGCACCAATTTCTTCTTTCGTCATTTCAAAATCTTAATGATTATTTCCTTTCAGCACTAACGGAAAAATTAGTTTAACCAAAAATTTTACCGAAATAAAAAAAGTAAATTATACTTAGAAAGTTACCTGAACAGGGAAAATAACTATACTGAGAATCTTATCAGAACTGAGCAAACACCCATACTCGTAATTTTATCAGAATAAGAAAAGTTAGCAATATTAAAAAAGTTCCTAAAACAGGGAAAATTCGCCGGGATGGGAAACTTCCATTACTGAGAAAATTTTCCGACTGGTGAAAACTTCCATTACTGAGAAAATTTTCCGACTGGTGAAAACTTCCAATGCAGTAAACACTAAATGAACCGGAAAAACTATTCAGTTTGATCATCAAAATTTCCCACTGCATTTTCCCAAATATGTAAATCTACTTCCGTTTACTCTTTAATTTGTCGGGTTTTCCGCTTATCAATTCTTTGGAAACGATGAATATTTGTAAATATCACTTTTAAAAATACAAAAACAATCGTTTATTTATGCAATATATTGCATATTTACATAAAACAAATAAAATTGCGACGCAGGTTTCACATTTTCATGCAATATTTTGCACATATTAAAATAAATAATCCCCGTTTACACATAAACGATTCGTTTGTGCAACATATTGCATAATTAGACGAAACACCTCAAAAACACATCTTAGAAACCCACCAAACCACCTCCAAAAACACCACCACTTCATTTTGTGCTTGACTTTTACAAATATTTTGTTATATTCGCATTTCAAAAATGTAAGCGCTTACATACCCGAAAATGTAAGCGCTTACACGAACCATTCACCAACAAATAACATATCGGAGAAATCATGAAAAATTTTACTTTCTTTCTTCTGTTTTTCGCTCTCTGTGCGGGTTTTACCTCCGCTCAGTTTGTGAACGGGCCTCCTGCTGAAGGTGTGCTCGGGCAGGTGGATTATATAACACCAACCGCCGGAACCGCAATTAACAAATTCAACGGCCCTAACGGCGTATTTTTCGATAACAGAAACGGAAAAGTCTGGGTTGCAGACCGCGGAAACCACCGCGTTCTAAGATTCTCAAGCATTAACGCTTACATTAACGGTGGTGATGCAGAACTTGTTATAGGGCAGCCTGATTTCACTACGAACACTTCAGGACTTACAGCAACCAAAATGAACAACCCTATTATAGCTTTGGTTGATGGAAGCGGAACCTTGTGGGTCAGTGAATACGGAAACAACAGAGTTACAAGATGGGACAACGCCGACCAACTCGTGAACGGCGATACCGCTGACGGGGTGCTCGGGCAACCTGATTTCACTACAAACTCCGCCGCAACTACACAAAATAAATTCAGCGGTCCCGCCGGAATTTTCATCGAAGCAAACGGTACTTTGTGGGTCAGTAATTTCAACACACACAGGGTACTTCGCTTCCAAAACGCTGCAACTTTGCCCAATGGTGCAAACGCTGACCTCGTCCTCGGGCAACCTGATTTCACAACCGGCACTTCAGGCACTACTGCTGCGAAAATGAACAACGCAAACGGCGTTTATGTCGATGTGCTGGGCAACCTGTGGGTCAGCGAATTTACAAACAGACGCGTGCTGAAATTCAACAATGCTGCAACTCTCACAACGGGTCAGGCAGCTGATGGTGTGCTCGGGCAGCCCGATTTCACCACCAATACTTCAAACACAACTCAGGCAGGCTCTGGAAATGTCAGATGGGTAACCGGTGATATCCTCGGTAACTTATATGTTGTTCAGGAAAACAACAACAGAATCTCCGTCTTCCTGCAGGCTGCTACACTACCCAACGGTGCCAATGCGGATTATGTTATTGGGCAGCCTGATTTCACAACAGGTACGGGCTTAAACCCACCGACTCAAAACTCGCTCAGAACACCCAGATGTGCCTCTGTTGATAACACAGGCAAAAAACTTTGGGTGACCGACTGGGCAAACAACCGCGTGTTGCGTTATGATATTTCATCCATTGTCCCTGTTGAACTCGCTGCGTTTTCAGCTTCTGTTTCGCTTGATGGGGTTACATTGAAGTGGACTACCGCAACCGAACTCAACAACCTCGGTTTCGCAGTTGAAAGAAGGGAAGAAAACAGCCAATTCCATGAAATCGGTTTCATAAAAGGTAATGGCACAACTACAAACCAAAATTCATATTCTTTCTTAGATAAAAACCCATTCACCGGAACGGTTTATTACAGATTGAAACAAGTTGATTTTGATGGTTCCGCACACTATTCAAACGAGATAATGGCTGAGACCTTCACAACTTTGAATGATTTCCACCTTTTTGGTAACTATCCAAACCCCTTCAACCCGAGCACAGTGATATCTTATTCACTGCCGGAGAGAACCAACCTTAAAATCGTAGTAAGAGACATCCTCGGCAGCGAAGTTGCTGAAATCTTCAACGGTGTGGCTCAGCCCGGAATTAACCAAGTTGAGTGGAATGGCACCAATTCACAAGGTCACACTGTAAATTCAGGTGTCTATTTCTATACAATTGAAATGGGCAGCAAAGTGGTTTCAGGAAAAATGATACTTAACAAATAGGCAGCAACATGAAGTTCTTTGAAAAAATTATTTTTTCGCTTTTTTTGCTTATTTCGTTCAGCACTCTGCAGGCGCAGGATTATCTCTTTTTCACGGATAGTGATATTCCCAACTACTATGATCCCAGCTACCTGCAGGTTAATGCACCAAGTGAATTGTTAATGGTGAACGGAGTAAAGTTCCCCGTTGTGTCTGATACTTTCTATTCGGGCACAAACGGGCTTAAACTGCAATACAAATCGATGAACGGCGGAAACTGGGTTGCGGCTGTGGCTGCCCCCGGCTGGCCCGGAAGAGATGCTACCCTTAAAGATTCCGTCGTTTTTATGATCTATTCTCCCGTTTCTGTACCGGCAGCAAATCTGCCGATGCTATTCGTGGAAGATTTATCCAACCAGCGTTCAACAAAAATCCCGTTAAGTAAATACAACCCTGCCGGCGTGCCTGCAGGGCAATGGGTGAAACTCTGGATACCGTTAGATACCTTAAAACAAAACCCGGGCGGCTGCGACCTGACCAGGGTTAAGACGATCTTCTGGTCTCAGGGTATTGATGACGCTGTTACAAGAACTTTCTTCATCGATGATGTAAAAATGACCGGCGGTGCCTCAATTTATGATTATAACTACATTGTTGTTATCGGTTCATCAACTTCCGCGGGCACAGGCGCCAGCCCACAGGATAGCTCCTATGTGAACAGGCTGAGAAAACATATCCAAAGCATAGACACTACTTACAAAGTGCTCAATCTTGCAGTGGGCGGGTTCACTACTTATCATGTTATGCCCACAGGCTTCGTACCGCCGGGCGGAAGACCGGCACCGCGCCCAACCAATAACATCTCTTATGCACTGGAATATAACCCAAAGATGATATTCATCAATTTGCCTTCTAACGATGCTGCAAGCGGCTACCCAATTGAAGAACAAATTGCTAATTTCGATACTCTGGTGGCTGTGGCTACCCGGAATAATGTTAAATTCTGGATAACTTCAACCCAACCGCGTAACCTGAGCAACCCCACACAGATGAATCTTTTGACTTCAATGCGGGATTCAGTTTTCACCCGTTACGCTGCATACGCTGTTGATTTTTGGAACGGTTTGGCGCAACCTAATGGGTACATTAAACCGGAATATGATTTCGGCGACGGCATCCACCTGAACAACGCCGGGCACAGGCTGATATATGAGAGGGCTGTTCAGGTAATTCTCCCCGAATTAGTGCCTGTTGAACTGATCAGCTTCCTTGCTTCCCGTTCGGGTTCCGAAGTCGTGCTGCAGTGGTTAAGTGCCACAGAGACAAACAATTACGGCTACGAGGTCCAAAGAAGCACTGATAAAGTAAACTTTGAAACCATCGGGTTTATTGAAGGAGCGGGCACCACCACTTCCATTTCGTCGTATAATTTCACGGACGGTGATGCCGACCCAAACTCAACCCTTTACTACAGGCTGAAACAAATTGATTATGACGGAAAAGCTTCTTATTCGGGCATAACGGAAGTGGAGGCTGAATCCCCTATGGGATTCAAACTCTTTCAGAACTATCCCAATCCCTTCAACCCTGAAACGGTGATCTCTTTTTCACTGCCGAAAAATCTTTCGGTGAAGGTGAATGTTTACGATATGACGGGGAAAGAAGTAGCGGAGCTTTTTTCGGGCGATCTGAACCAAGGATACCATAAGCTGAACTTTAACGCTTCTCACCTTGCCACAGGTATCTATTCGTGCAGAGTGTTAGCGGGCGATTTTAGTTCAACAATAAAACTTTTGCTGTTGAAATAAGTTCTTAGTGCGGAGCAATTTCTATTGCGGAGATTATGCGGTTTAATTATGAAATTTTGCTCCTGATGTAAGAAACGGTTACAACAGTATGTAAAATCAAAAAAATAAGGACCGGGCTTAAAAACCCGGTCCTTTTTTAATAATGTTTTCAACGGGCTGTTTTTGCTCTTCGGTTTTTCAGAAGGGGTATCCCGTTTCGCAAAATATCTATTCCCGTTTAAAATCTGTCGATTTTCTTATTTTCAGTTCAGGTTCAATTAAAATTTTCGAGGGTTCAGATAAAGTATCGTAACCATTTAGCGCTTCCGTCATTTTTTGAAATGCCAAGGTACCAAATTTTGAAATATTTAAATTAACGGAAGTTAAAGACGGATGTGTCATCTGCACATATTCGATGTCATCAAACCCGCAAAGAGCCACATCTTCCGGCACACGGATACCTGAACTTTGAAAGTGGTTCAATGCACCCAAAGCCATTGCGTCGTTTGAAGCGAAAACGGCGGTAATATCTTTTCTTTTAGTAAAAAGCCGTTCCATAGCGTAATAACCGGTAATTTGTCTGAAGTTACCCTCTAAAATTTCAATATTCTCAGGTGAAATACCCCCTTTTTCCGTTGCGGAAATAAAAGCTTCTTTTCTCTCTATAGCGTCAGTGTTCCCCTTTTCTCCTTCAATTAAGGCAATTTTTTTGTGCCCTTGCGCTATCAGGTGTTCAGTTGCCATTTTTGCGCCGGTAATGTTGTTCAAAGCAAGGTCTGCTTCTCCCAAAAAGCGATTAAAACGGCTAAGCATCACCGTCGGTAACCCCGGAAACAAACTGTTAATCTCTTCTCTTATCCCTGCTTTGTGGTACATCAAAATCAACCCGTCGATCTTGGAGGATAATTTTCGAAGTGTAGCAAATAACTCTTCTGAAGAGCCTCTTCTGCCGGCAATCACAATGTCAAAACCTTCATTTTCCAGTAAAGAATGGAGCGTAAACACAAACTCTGAGAAAAAGCCGCCATAAAGCACCGGCAAAACAACTCCGATAGTATTCTGTTTCCCTCCACTTAACCCTCTGGCAGAAGCATTTGGTGAAAAATTCAGTTTGGCTGCAGTCTTAAGGACAAGGGCTACTGTTTCCGGTTTAACCCGCGGGCTTTTATTAAATACCCTGGAAACAGTGGCAATTGATACTTTTGCTTCTCTTGCCACATCATAAATTGTAGTTGCTTTTTCCGGTTTCATTTCTTATCACTTTTAACAATTTAAACTTAACAAATTATCTGAAAAAATCACTTGTTATCTTTCTTTTTATTTATAAAATTTCTGAAGTATAAACGGAGTGCCGAAGAGAAAGGAGAAAAATAAGAAGAAACTCAAATTTTGGAAACTTAGCAGCGTCCTTCCTCTTTGCCCAAGGATATGAAAAAAAATGTCAGAAGAAAAGTAAGATGAAATATAAAGTGAAAGCCAAAGAGCATTTCACTAACTTACCATGAATTTTTGTTAATTAACTCACATTGAATCAAAACTGCTTTTAATTCATCTAACTTTATATTATGTTTTAAGGTTGTTCGTTTTTTTTTACGACATGAATAAAAAATTAAAGGATATATAATGGAGAATAATCAACCAAGAATGCCCCTTCTGGGCGATAAAATGCCCGAACTAACCGTTCAGACAACCCACGGAGTTAAACAAATTCCGGGTGATTTTGCAGGTAAATGGCTCGTTCTTTTCAGCCACCCGGGCGATTTTACTCCCGTTTGCACTACTGAATTTGTAGCCTTCGCCAACAGGGCGGAAGAATTTAAAAAATTAAACGCGGAACTTTGCGGTCACTCCATCGACCAGGTCTTCTCTCACATCAAATGGGTTGAGTGGATCGAAGAAAAACTGAATGTGAAAATCCCCTTCCCGGTTATTGCCGATGATATGGGAAATATTGCAAAATCTCTCGGAATGATCCATCCGGGCAAAGGTACAAATACAGTTCGCGCGGTTTATGTTATCGACCCCGACGGTATCCTCCGCCTGATGATTTATTATCCTCAGGAAATCGGAAGACAAGTTGATGAGGTGTTGCGCGCTCTTAAAGCTCTGCAAATCTCTGACGCCAACAAGGTTGCCATGCCCGAAAACTGGCCCAATAACGAGCTGATTAAGGATAAAGTTATCATCCCACCTCCAAAAGATGTAGCAGCTATTGAAAGCAGACAACAGTTCGAGGGTCCCGACTGGTGGTTCAAATACAAAGAACTTTGATGGTAACGACCATTGATTGTAAAAACCTTTGAATAATTGGAAAACAAAATCTTGGGTTCAAAAACTGGTAATTAATTCGTAGTTGACCGATAACTGATTAAAGATCAGAAATGATCAAAAAATGTTTAGTAGCTGAACAACACTAAACGATTGCTAAAAACGCTAAATGGCTGCAATTTGGTAAGTAGTTTAACAACACTAAACGATTGCTAAACGCTAAATGGCTGCAATTTGGTAAGCGACTGAGCAACGCTTCACCGTTGCAAAGAACAAAGCTTTTATCAACTACAAAACAGCGCCAAAACTAAAACTTGGTGGAAATTAATCACCTAAAACCAGCAACTCCAAATTAAAACTAAGAAAAGGGTGGTGTTTTTAACGCCGCCCTTTTTTTGGTATGTGAATTTTTTTTTCTTTATTCGCATCTTTGTTTTCAATTAGATTGGCTTATTCATGCCCGATATTCTCACTCCCGAAACAACCGGGTATCTAAACTCAGTCAGAGGCAAGCAAACTCCTCTGATTGCCGAGATGGAGAAGTATGCGGAAGAGAACCATGTACCCATACTCGACCCCAATTCTGCGGCATTTCTCGAAGTGTTGGTTAAATCTTCAAACGCCGGCACTGTGCTCGAAATTGGAACCGCAATAGCCTACACAACAACCCGAATTGCGGCTGCACTTCCCGAAAAAGGAATGATTTACACAATCGAAAAATCAGCCGATATGATACCCCTCGCTCAAAGAAACATTGAAGCCTCAGGGGTGAAACACAAAATTAAATTGTTGCAAGGCGAAGCTTTTCATCACCTTTTAAATTTGGATATCGAGTTTGATTTGATTTTTTTGGATGCTGACAAGGAAGACTATAAAAGGCTTTTCGAACTTTCCCTGCCCCTTCTGAAAAAAGGTGGGCTTTACATCGTAGATAATCTCCTGTGGCACGGATATACCGCTTTCAGCGGCGAAATCCCGCAAAAATACCTCCGCTCAACGGGTATGGTACGGGAGTTCAACCAAATTTTTCTGAAATCACCGGCACTTCAAACTTCACTTATTCCTATTGGGGACGGTTTGGGTTTGGGCTACAAATTAACCGAAAAAGGAGAAGATACCATCAATAATATTCACATGTGCTATAAGAACTTCGATCTGATTGTTAACAATCGGATGGAAGAACCCGAAGATATGAGAACCTTGCTTGAACTGACGATCGAAGGCGAACTCGAAAAGAACTTTGAAGAGATGTGCTTCGATGCCAAATATATGATCGGGCTTGGCAGCTCCATCGCTAAAGCGGAAGAAAGCCCCGATATTAACTCTTACGGAACGATGAAAGATGATCTCAGCTCCACTATTCTTAAGTTTCTCGGTAACTTGAAAGAGATACTTGCATTTGCAGAAGAGAAGTTTCAGCTTTATTTTATAAACAAATATCTTCAGCAAAATGAAGAGGATGAGGAAATGGAAGACCTCCTCCGCTTAGTAAGCGATTTCGCCGAAATGAAACTGATTATCAATGAGTTGAAGCGAACATAACTTCTGCTTGTTTAGAGGTGCAAAGACCAAAAACCGTTAAACCGCTGAATTAGCATGGAAGAATTAAACAGTACAAGTGGCAAGGAAAGCTCAAATAGCCCAAATAGCCCAAATAATTCATTTAGCAAAAGAAAAGAAAGCCCGATTTTAAGACATAAAAACAGATGAAAAAACTTTTACGCCCATTAATATTGTCTCTCTTTTTATGTTCCGTTGCTGCACCACAGATAGCAAAGCTGACCGATGTTGGCGGCGGTGTTGGGCTTGGTGTTTTCAAGGGAAACACTTCCGAAGAGTTTGGCTATTCAGCACAAGGCTCTTTTGATTTCAAACTGTGGTTCTCTGAAAAATATTATTTCAGAAGTGCCGCTTTTTACACACGAAAGTTCTCCATTCTTCTGCCGGAAGACCGTTACGGCAGAAATTATCCCTATTTGCAAGGGTTTTCTTTGAAGTTCATGGGCGAGCAGTTGATTACAACACACATCTCAGTCGAAGGTGGCGGCGGGCTGGCGGTTATTAACGATCGTTCGTTCCCCGAAACGGATGTATGGTCGTTTGGCAGTGGAATTTCGTTTCACACTATTTTCTATTTTTTCGATAAAACCGTTGAAACAACCGGATACTCCGTTCACCTTGGCGTTGAGTGGAATGTCGGGTTCTTTAACACTATCCCCGAAATGAACACGGTTCAGGCACAGCTGCATTATTCTTTTTAGTTTTGACTCATCACCATCATACCATCCGTAGTTTATAACTTCTCATCTTCTTTTTTCGTAAATTTATTGTTTAACTTTTTTAAAATCCGCACTTCGGAGATAAATGAACAATATCAGAAATTTCTGCATTATCGCACATATCGATCACGGTAAAAGCACCATCGCCGACAGGCTTCTGGAATTTACCGGCACCGTCAGTGATCGTGAAGCCAAAGCCCAAATCTTAGACAGTATGGATTTGGAACGCGAGCGCGGAATCACGATCAAGTCCCACGCTATTCAGATGGAATATACGGCGCAAGACGGCAACATATACACGCTGAATCTGATTGATACTCCGGGGCATGTTGATTTTACTTATGAAGTCTCGCGCTCACTCGCTGCGTGCGAGGGTGCACTGCTTATTGTCGATGCCTCGCAGGGTGTGGAAGCGCAGACGATCTCGAACCTCTATCTTGCAATTGGTGCCGGGTTGGAAATCATCCCCGTTCTTAATAAAATCGACCTACCCGGTGCAGAACCCGAAAGAATTGCTCAGCAGGTTATCGACCTGCTCGGCTGCGATAAAGATGAGGTAATCTACGCAAGTGCTAAAGCAAAGATTGGCATTCAGGAAATTCTGGAAGCCGTTGTGCAAAGAATCCCGCCTCCAAAAGGTGACCCTGAAAAACCGCTTCAGGCGCTCGTTTTCGACTCGGTTTTCGACCCCTACCGAGGGGCTATTGCATATATCCGCTTGGTGAACGGCACAATTAAAGAGAAAGATAAAATCCGCTTTTTTGCTCATGATAACGAATATTTAGCCGAAGAAATCGGCAGCTTAAAATTAGGTAAAAAACGGACAGGCAGCATTTCCGCCGGCGATGTCGGATACCTTATTGCAGGCATTAAAGATGTGCACGATACAAAAGTTGGCGACACAATAACGCACGCTAAGAACGGCTCGCCTGACCCTCTTCCGGGCTACCAGGATATTAAACCGATGGTTTACAGCGGGCTTTATCCCACGAACACCGAAGATTTTGAAGATCTGCGCGACGCACTTGATAAATACCGCCTGAACGATTCGTCACTTATTTACGAGCCGGAAACCTCCGCTGCGCTTGGGTTTGGGTTCCGGTGTGGCTTCCTTGGGCTGCTTCACATGGAAATAGTGCAGGAGCGCCTTTTCCGCGAGTTCGATCAGGCTATTATAACAACTCTTCCCAATGTCGAATACATCGTTTACAAGCGAAACGGGCAGCAAGTGAAGGTGGATAACCCCGACCACATGCCCCCCGCAGGCGATATTGAGAGAATTGAAGAACCTTTTGTCCGGGCGCAAATTGTTACTCCCAGCGAATATGTCGGCGGAATTATGAAATTGGCAATGGATAAAAGGGGCGTTTACAACAACACAAATTATATAGATACAACCCGTGCCGACCTCAGTTTTGATTTCCCCCTTTCCGAAATTATCTTCGATTTTTACGACAAACTGAAATCGATCTCCCGAGGCTACGCTTCTTTCGATTATGAAGTGGTGGGCAACCGTGAATCTGATCTGATAAAACTTGATATACTTCTGAACGGCGACCCTGTTGATGCACTCTCGATGATCGTTCACAGGTCAAAATCTTACGATTGGGGCAGAAAAGTCTGCGATAAACTGAAAGACCTCATCCCAAGGCAACTTTTTGAGGTTTCTGTTCAGGCTGCCATCGGAACAAAGGTTATTGCCCGCTCAACCGTGAAAGCAATGCGAAAAAATGTTATCGCTAAGTGCTATGGGGGCGATATCTCAAGAAAAAGAAAACTTCTGGAAAAGCAAAAAGAAGGCAAAAAACGGATGAAACAGGTAGGAAATGTGGAAATACCCCAGGAAGCCTTTTTGGCCGTTTTGCAGATCGAAGAGTGATTTTTCCCGAAATCCCTCCGGGTGAACCCCGAACCGACGGGTTAATTTTACCTGACGGGGCAGGCACCGCAAACTCTCAGGCAGGCACTTATATTGACCGCTGTCTATTGCACCTGCCGTTTTAGGCTGGCACTGTAAACTGTTGGGCAGACCCTCTTAGGGCAGTTTACGCTCAATGGCAACATAAAATATCCATTAATGCAGAACCGCACTTTGTTTCGGCAAATTATTAATGCTGAGCACTTTCTGCATAAACATAAAATATCTATTACTGCGGAACCGCAACATTGGAAAGTTATGTCTTTCTGATTAACAAATGACAAACAAAAAGTTCTTTTTACGGATTTCCTTAATACTCTCGATATTTTTACTTAGCGTCATTCTGCTTCGTATTATATTCATTTCTACATTTAGAATCACGACAAACTCTATGGAGTCAACCCTTATTCCGGGTGATTTTATAGTCGTCAACAAATTCAGATATCCAAGGCAGGAACCCGTTTATATCCCTTTCACAAACATAGGAATACCATTTACCAAGTGGAGTGGCACCAAACAACCGGAAAGAAACTCTGTTATCGTTTTTAAATTCCCCGAAGGGCTTAAAAACGACCCTCACAACCCCGTTTATGTAAAACGACTGATCGGGCTGCCCGGCGACACGGTAAGAATTGCCGGCGGTAAGGTCTCCGTAAACAATATCCCGTTTCCCCCGCCAAAAGGTTTAACCAAAGATTCCGTAAAAAACCGGGATGATAAAAATGTGCAAATTTTCCCCGGTACCGAAATGTGGAACGACGACTGGTATGGTCCCCTCTATGTTCCCAAAAAAGGGGACACTCTTCAGATGAACATTTCTAACTTCCTGCAATGGGAAGGGATAATCAGAAAAGAGCAGGGCGACACTTCCCTCGTCATTCTGGGGGATAAATTCTTCCTGAATGGTAAACCGCTAAATCATTATATTACAGAGAACGATTATTATTTTGTGCTCGGGGATAACCGCGATAACAGCTTGGACAGCAGGTACTGGGGATATGTTCCTTATGATTATCTTATCGGGACGGCTTCCTTTATTTATTGGTCGAGCGACCCGTTCGAGAGCGGTTTTTTCTCCGGAATCAGGTTCAACAGAATTTTCAATACTGTAAATTAAGGCTTGTATATGAAAGGTTTAATCACTCTTCTTTTCATAATTTTATTCTCTTTCGCACCACTTAATGCTCAAAAAAACTATATGGTTTTCCTTAAAAACAAAGGCTATAGTGGCGCTTTTACATACGGTTCACCACTTTGGAACATTGCACTTTCATCTCTTTCCGAAAGAAGCATAGAGCGCCGGGTTAAAACCCTCGGCAGCGGTTTTGAAGTGTCGCCCGAAGACCTTCCGGTTTCCCCCGGATATATCGCCCGTTTGGAAATGACCGGTGCTAAAATCAGATGGACTTTAAAATGGTTTAACTGTGTTTCACTCACTGCGGATGAACCCACCGTTGAGAAAATAAAAAAACTTGATTTTGTGGAACGCATTCGCCCTGTGATCAAAATCCACCTGCCGCTTGAATTTGAAAACCCGCTACCGGTTCCAAACAGTGAAATTTATGCAGATGCCGGAAATTCGGATAATGGTTTGGTTCGGGGCAGCAAATGGAATCCCCCCTATCTTACGCAGAACTTTCAAGATTCGCAAGATGCACAAAATGTGCACGGCAACCGTGCTACACGAGGTAACGATGACGATCAAAAGTACTACGGCGGTTCTTATATTCAGGAAAAACTCTCCGATGTGCCCGCTGTGCACAAAATGGGCGGGAACGGAAAAGGTGTCAGAATTGGCGTGCTCGATTCAGGTTTTGACTGGAAAAGACATGAATCTCTGAACACGCGTAAAGTTATCGCAGAATATGATTTTGTAAGGCACGATAATGTTACTGCTAATCAGGAAAATGACCCGGCGGGTCAGGATGGGCATGGCACCTACTGCTTCTCAGTCTGCGGCGGTTTTTTCGAAGGGAAATTGGTGGCTCCTTCATACAACTCAGAATTTGTGCTCGCAAAAACAGAAGCCACCGAATATGAAAGAATGATCGAAGAAGATAACTACGCTGCTGCTATTCAGTTTATGGATAGTATCGGTGTTGATATTACGACAAGTTCACTTGGTTATACCGCTTTTGACGATACAACCTACAGATACGAAGACCTGAACGGCGAAACCGCAGTCTGTACAAAAGCGATTAATTACGCCTTTTCAAAAGGAATTTTAACTTTCACCGCTTCAGGTAATTCGGCACGCGAGCCGTGGTACTATGTTTCTACTCCGGGCGATGGCCCAAATGCACTTGCTATCGGTGCTGTTACTAAAGACAGAACTATCGCAAGTTTTTCATCCGGTGGCCCCACATCTGACGGAAGAATTAAACCGGATATTAGCGCAATGGGAGTAAGTGTTTACGGTGCCGTCTCGGGTACAACAGACAGATATACCCGCGCAAACGGCACCTCTTCCGCAACTCCGCTTACCGCCGGAATTGGCGGGCAGTTGCTTTCACTCTTCCCACACTTAAAAAACACTCAGGCAAGATTTATTTTAAGATATACAGCCGACCAGCGGATGCTGAAAGACAATGTTTTCGGCTATGGGCTGGTTTCTTCTTTCGAAGCGGCTACACATCCGAATCTGGAAATGCTGCCTGACGGAAAAATTAAACTCCACAAAAGATTTAAAGATGTATCCAACGCGAAAAGTGTCTTTTTAGTCTATAAAACCGGTTATAAAAAATCGGACAGGGTGAAAATGGATAAAGTGAACGATAATTATTTCACCGTTATTCTGCCGCAAAAAGCGCAAAAAGAAGCTTTTGAATTTTACTTTGATGCAGGTGAAACACAGAACGGTCTTAATTTTCCCTCTTTCAACCGTAAATATTACACGCTTCCGGGTAATGAAAATGTTTATATCGTTACACCGGATAAGTTCGATTTCAAAGAATTTGCCAAGGAAAGAGCTGCCAAATATACCGGAATTAACCCGAAAATTTTTGTAAAAGCTAAACCGGGTGAAAAAGATGCTCAGATTTTCATCAACAGCTTTTTAACCCCCAAAACTGTTGCTATAATACCTGTTTCAGACATCGTTGCAGATACACGCTATAAATGGAATGGGAAAGATTCCGACGGGAAACCCGTCCCACCCGGTATTTACACCGCAACCGTTTATGTCGGCGGCAAATTAAGCACCCGGCAGATATTTTTGAGGCAGTAGTTAGGATTTAAGTTGTTGAAGTGGCGGAAATTGCGGAAATTGCAAAGGTAAGAGCTGATTAAGAAGTTTCCGGAGTTTCTGCAGTGGGAGTTACTGCTAACGATTCGAAAATAAAGTAAGCTGCTGCAACTTCAAAAACGAAGATTCTAAACAAAAGCCGTTAAAACCGGTTTAAACACACTTACATTCAGCTGAGGGTGGGTACAATCTGCTCATCCCCGGCTGATTTTCACACAGCAACACCCAATCTTCGAACCACTTCGGCTTACTTCCACATTTTTTATCTGCATCAAAAAATAAAATAAAATTGTCGATAATCTTTCCTTTTTTTATTCAAATCTTTTTTGTATTTTTGGCTGTCGGAAAAGATGTAGCGTTTTAACTGCCCTGTTAATTGAAATCTTCATCTCCGGTAATAGTATAAGAAGCAAATTGAAAAGTCAGAATATCAAATAAATATAGGAATCATAAATGGCTGTTATTGATTTCGTAAAGTGGGATCCGGGAAGTGCTCCGGTGTACGCCTGGAAATTCCCTCACTCCAACCTTAGCACCTACACTCAACTTGTTGTAAGTGAATCGCAGGAAGCGGTTCTCTTTTCCAATGGGCAACTAATTTCAAAATTTGGGCCCGGAAAACATACCCTCGATACCGAAAACATCCCTGTTCTTAGAAGTTTGTTCGGGCTGCCTTTTGGCGGGAAAAATCCTTTCGCCGCTGAAGTCTGGTTTGTTAACAAGCTGCTTCCGTTGAACATCGACTGGAGTATCGATTCGATGATGACCCACGATCCGGACTATCAGACAATGGTGCCGTTGGTTGCTTCAGGAAGATACGGTTTAAAAATAACCGACGCCGAAAGGTTTCTGATTAAGTTAGTCGGCACGGCAACTGAATTTACTGCCTTTCAACTTACAGATCATTTTTGGGGTTTGCTGACCTCAAAAACCAAATCTATTTTATTGCAGTTCATAAATTCACAGCGGATCGGCATAAAAAATATTTCCGCGTTTCTCGATCCCCTTTCAACTGCTTTAAAAAACCCAATCAGCGTTTTTTGGGAGGATTACGGCATCTCACTCATCGATTTTTACCTTACGACGGTTGAGGTTGACGCAAATTCTGAAGTGGGGCAACGGATTCTGGAAGCAATGTCACGCCAAAGTGCACAAGCTATCGGCGGATATACCTGGCAGCAATCTAAGGCTTTTGAAATTGCTGATGACGCAGTGAATCAGATGGGCTCCGGTCAGGGCGGGCTTATGGGTGCCGTGCTTGCAACGGGGCTTATGGGAAACCTTTCAGGTGCAGGTTTGATGCAACCGCAACCAACACAAGGCAATAATGTTCAGCCTCCCGGTGCGGGGCAATATCCTCCCGGTGTGCCCGGAGCAGCCGGTGTAAGGGAAGTGTTTTGCTCAAACTGTGCGAAAAAATACCCTTCGAATATGAAATTCTGCCCTCACTGTGGCGACCCTTACACCCCCTGCCCAAGTTGCGGTGCGGATAACGACAAAAGTGCCAAAAGATGCGTCAGCTGTGGGGTACCGCTTGCTTCTGCCGCTGCTAAATGTAACAGTTGCGGTGCGGATATTCCCGGTAACGCCGCTTTCTGCCCTAACTGTGGTCAACCGGCTGTTATACCTGATGGTATTTGCAAAAAATGCGGCACTAATATGGGAGGTGCTAAATTTTGTCCTAATTGCGGAACAAAGCGGGAGTGAAACATGTCTTCATCAAACAATATCGCCGCAAAGATTTTATTCTTTGTAGGTGAAGCTTTAATCTTTTTTGGCTTTTGGGAATTTTTTCACGACAAATTGCCCGAAAATGTCTTTTATCTCGATTTTATCGTAGTTTCTGTCGTCTATACCCTTTATGCAATTCGTTTTTTTGATCTGTTCAGAAGCGCCAAATCTTTTGATCAAATTGTTGCGGGTTTAGGCCTTAACTGGGTTATCCTTACCTTTTATTCGGTTGTTGCACTTTTAATAATTTATTATGGCGCAACTAGTTTACTCTCCTTTAAATTTCAGTTGTTGCTTCAACTCGGAGCGGCATTTCTGATGGCTGTTGGTTTCAATCTTTTGAGTAAAGTTTACGAAAAGGCAAACAATGTTGCTGAAATGCAGGCTGAATTAAAGGTACAAAAAGACAGAATTGATGATTCACTTAAACGCTTAGAGCTGGAAGCCCGTGTTGGCTCACCGGTGCTGAGTGACGAACTAAAATTAATCGAAAAATTAAAGGAACAGAATCGATTCATCTCTCCCGTTAATAATGCTGAATCCCTCAGAATCGATGAAGAATTGTTGCGATTGATTGCCGAGGTTCAAAGAACTGTCTCTTTCGACAGGGAAAACCGTTCTGCGATCCTCGATAATTTGCAAAAATGTGTAATCCTTTTGGAACATAAAAAACAATTTTCAATAAATTAAACAAAGTAACATTATGAGTGGAAAAATTTTCGCTGATTCAGCAAATATTGTTCAGGATCAGGCAAAGATCCTCTTTGACTATTATAAAAATGCAGCCGAAGCCATAGTCTCAGAAGAGGAAAGAATTGAAGCAGATATTAGAAGCTTGGAAAAAGATCTTGAAATCATTAAACCTCAGCATCAACAAAATTTGCTTCTTTCCAGGATCGGAATTGGTGCCGGCGCTCTGGGGTTGGTTCTCGGTGTACTTGGGGCAATTATCGCTGCAACCGTACTTCTCGTTTTGGGCATTATTATTTTAATCGGAGGGCTGGTTTTTGCGTTTCTTAAAAATAATGCAGCTAAAGAAAACCAACTTCAACTGCAAAGAATTGAAAAAAAAATTCTTGAACAGAAAGAAAATCATAAAAATATCTTTCGAGACTATAAAGTAACAAAGCTTTGCGTTGGCTATGTACCCGTTGCTGAGCAGATACCCTACGAGAACAACTCTTTTATTGTCGATTTTACCAATCACGCCTCAGACTCAAAATTTAACCTCCAGATCCTGAACGATCCTAATCTCTTCTCCGAAAAAATTGAAGAAATCCATCAATTGATTGAAGAAGCCCCTGTTGTGGAAACTGCCGAAGAGAGTGAAGAAATTGATACTACTGAGTACTCAACCTCTATTCAAAAAATTAATTACAACGACTATTCCGGCAAGTTGGATAGAAGTCTGCGCACTGCGTCATACTGCCTGTCTGATTTGAATGTTACAACCGTAACTCTGCCCATTGTTATGCCGGAGAGCGAGCATGCCCGCTTCCTGAGGAGTTACGCCACTGACGAACCCGCCACTTCATACCGTTTGAAACCTTTTGATACGGAAAAACACAAGGAAGAGGTGGATCACTTCAAAGAGTTGAACGAACTGAAAAAATCGTTGGAAAAGCAATCGGTTTCTTTCGAAAATGTGCTGAAAAACCTGATGGGAAATGTTGCCGGATCTATTCAGGCTATCACCACTTTGAAGCTTGCTTCCACAAATAAATTGGTTGAGCAGTCAAACAGGCTTCTATTTAGGGTTCTGAAATCTGCTTATAACCATTATTCACCTCTGTTGGAAGCGGAAGAAATCGAACGAATTAAGAGCGAAACTTTCGACTTTTCCGATTCTGTCGAAAGTTATACCCCGTTTCAGCTGAAGCAAAGTTCGCGCGTGAAGTTTGATCCTATTAATGGGATTTGGGTTGCCGAAGACGGAAGCAAAACTTCGTTTCCGTTTGCTGTTCACCAAATTCACGAAGAGATTATTGCGCCCATCGTAAGTAATCTTATGCAGGAAAATCGTGTAGAACGGCTTAAAATTTACAACAACATTAAAGACCAAAAAGTCAGCTATTTGAATAAATGGCACCAGGACACCGAAGATTTTTACGGGCGGAACAGGGCAGAAGCAAATAACCTCATAAATATAATGCGCGGGACTTTAAGCGAGTTTATTGCCGCACACAACACTTTAACCGCACTGCAGGCAACGGAAGGCTCGATGTCTGACAGCGGGTCGCTTGACGCAACAGTGGTTAAATCGCAATCAGACGGTGCCGAAGTGCTGGCTTCATTTGATATTAAATCGAAAGAGTTCCAGAAGGTGCAGAGTGATTTTGCCGATTATATGGACCGGTTGAAAGAAGATATCGATCGCCGTGCCGAAAAATTTGAGTTTATCGAGTATTATGAAGCTTCTCTAAGAGACAGTTATACCAAAAATATGTCAATTGCTTCTGAAAATATCTTAAACTTAGATCAAAGGCGTAAATCTTTAGTGGCTTTCAACCCACTTTTTGCTGAATCTGCCGACCTTCCACCCGAACCAAAAATTGAGGATATAACCGGAGAACATTTGGCGCTGAACTTAAAGAGTATTGCTAAAAATTCTTTGGAAGAACTGGAAAATTTAACTGTGCCGCCTCCAAATTTTGGAGTGAACCTTGGCGTTGATTATCCGAATGTTGCGCCGCCAAACGGCAGTGCGGGAATTACTTCGCCTGAATCAAGTGCTGCAGATGAAAAATCTTATGCTTCGGGTCAAACCGACGGTGCACAGGGAGAGAGTGAGTTTTCAGACCAACAGGATATGTCTTCAGGAGAAAGCACCACCTTCGGGCAAGCCGGCATTTCAACGAGTGAGGGGACGCTTTCTGAGCAATCGGACATTCCGGCTGAAGATACCGGTTTTGAGCAAAGTGGGCAAAGTCCGCAAAGTACACTGGAACACCAAACCCAGGTGCCTGATTATCAAACCCCTGTGGTGGATGGTGATCAAGACTCCTTCGACACTGGTCAGGAATCCCTTGATGAAGATCAATCCTCAATGCCGGAGAACCAAAGCACATTTTATGATAATAAGGAAGGTGTCGGTCAATCTGAAGCTTCCGCTTATCAGGATAATGAAGAAGTGGACTTTAACGAATACGGAAAGATTGAGAACAGAGAGAATATGGAAGAAATATATGAAAGTGAAGATGAAGATGAAATTGACTCTATCCTGGCTGAACTGAGCCGCAACAACATTTATGCTGAAAAAACTTTTTATGAAGATGAAGATGGCACAGCATTGTTTGTAATTTCTGTTCCTGAAGAGTCTGTTGATAAGGCTGTTTCGATCATTGAAAACCTCAGAATTTAAACAAAGGTTAACCCTCAATTTCATTAAACGATTTTAAAATTGGAAATTTTTACTTATGAACTCTTATGACTTTCTTGTTGACACAAAACCGATGGCGGAAAAAATCGAACAGGTTGGGCATCGTGTTTCGAAAGTTACCGATGCTGTTATTCACATGCAGACGACTGTTATTTCCGCTGAAGAAGCTGCAGCTGACAAAATCTGTAACGATGTTAACCGCGGTTTCTATTCCCTAATTCGCTCGCAAATCTCGCAAAAGATCGCTAAACTTGCCGCCGATGTTGAATCAAAAATGATTGAAATGCGGCAACAGTCCGATGCCGTTAGGGCGTTTCGCCTTCAAATGGAACGGGACTATAACATGATCGCCGCCCGCTACACGAAACTTTTCGATTCATTGAACAAGTCGTTGAGAATACGAATTTTTGAGCTTGACAAATACCCCATAATGTTTTCTAAAAACATTTCGGAATTGCTCCATAATAGGGTTAAAAGAAATGCAGCCACTGTGCCTATGAACCAAAGTGAGAGCGTCTCCGGTGGGCAGAGCATCGTCTCTTCCAAACTAAGGGCTAACGGGCACAGACTCATCAACCGAATTAAAACTTTCGTAGCCGATTCTAATTTGCACACGAAACGAATTAAAAATGCACTTGGTTCTTACGCATCGAGAAACAGTTCAACGCTTTGGTTGCCATTTGCAGCTTCTGAATCTGTTTCACTTGATACGAATAAAGCACAGTTCAAACTTTTCTTCCCCCAATCTAATAGCCCCACATTTGACGGAGAACTTACTAACCGCGTAACCGAAGCTTTCCATAATTCAACTAATTTTTTAGAGTGGGTAGAAATGGATGAGAAACAAAAATCTGAAGTAATGGCAACTTTTGAAGCGACTGTCTCATCTGCTGACATACCCGAAAAAGTAAAATTATTGATGAAAAAACTTCTTAACGATTCTAACCTTGCTACATTAGCTGGAGGTTAATATGAGTTATAGTGAGAAACATACCGTTACTGCTAACGCAATAATTGAATTTGAGTGGAGAGAATTAAAGTTATACGCAAAATTTAAAGGCCAGCGTGACTACAAAGCCGTTGAAATTGAGAATTTAACTGATGAAAATAAAAAAATTGCAAATCTGGAACTTGAAATTCCGGTTGAAATTAATATTGAAGTAGATACCGAACAATTCGATAAAAAAATCGACACAACAGTCAATCAAGTGAATACTCTTAATGACTCAATAATCGGTACTGCAGAAGCAGAAGAGATTTCAATCATAGAAAATGCTGACAGGATTGCCACCACAGTCGTTAGTGGTTTCTTTTCTTACATTAAATCGGATATCAGTCAACAAATTGCAGAACTTCAAAGCAGTGTTGATGCAAAATTCGTTGAAATGATGAAGCAAAAAGAAAACGCCTTAAGCAAAGTTGAGCAAATGCGGGAAGATTTTCAAAGAATTACCTCACGCTACACAAAAATTTTCAGCGAGTTGGATAAGGAACTTTCCAACAGAATTTATGCCTTGGAAGCCGACAGCCTAAAACTGAAAAAACTGCTTACGGAAATTGTTGAATATCAGAAACTGAACAAATCCCTTGCCACTTCAACCGTAACAAACCGGGAGGAAGCTTTAACTCAATCAAAACTTTATGCTTCTAAGCTTAAGGTCGATACTTATAATTTCGTAACAAGGGCACAGGGCATTTTAGCTTCATACAAAATCCTTGGGCGTTCACTTGATTCAATTTTGCAAAGCGTTCAAATTGATGAACCGAAACAACTTCTGTTACCGGTAATCTTTCGCGAAGCGCAAATGAATGCGGAAGTATCGGTGATGAACAGCTATGTCAGTGCCGAAACCCCGAAATCTAATGCAACTGCAGACTTCAAAGCAACTCTCGAGCAACATTTCACCAAAGCGCCGCCTCTCTTAGCTCCGGTTTCTCAAATTCAGCGGCAACAAATCGAAAGATTCTTCAATGAAGAAATTGAACGCTCTATGGAAAAACAGGACGAACACTCGAAGAGAGTTCTCGATAAAATATTCAGTCTGTGGGAAAATAACAACGATTTTTTAACTAATTTAAGTTGACTAAAATGGAAGAATTAAAAGAATTTAGACTAAATGACAACAGAATTTTACTGAACAACAACCGGGTGAAAAGCAGCATTTTGCCGAAAGTTACTTCTGAAATTCACCGCGATGTTATCGTTCAGGGTAACACAATTGTGGAAGGCGCTATTTTTGCGCAAAACCTTCAAGTACAAAACGGGCCCCTTGAAGTGCAGGGTGCGGTTTTCACAAACTTAGAGCTTTTTATTAACACTGAAGCACAGGGAGACATCACTTTCAGGAAAGCCGTTGGTTCTGCTGATTCTGTTGTTTCTTATTCACCTAACAGCAGAGTTATTTTTCAGAGTGATATTAATGCAAAAAAGATTAAATTGCGTAATGCTTTTGTGGCAGGAAATCTTTTCGCTGATACTATCGAGCTTGAAGATTGCATTGTGATCGGAGGAGCTTTTGCTACCGATAACTTAGATGTTACAAATTGCATTCTCGGAACTTTTAATTCTTCATCACTTCGTGTGGCGAAAACTTTGTATCTGTTGCTTCCGAGTGCTTTTTCAGTGGAACCTTCGGTGATTATCCCAGGAACTGAGATTTTTAACCTGGCACTTGCCGATCTTGGCGCTCTGTACAAAGGTGAAGCGGAAACTGAAACTTCAGGTAAAATTCCGATGGATTTTAAAAATGAAGAAATGAAAAGTGTACTGGCTTCTGAAGACGATAACAGAGTTGTCAGAAGTTATTCCGTGGTCGGAAAAGTGCTGGCTGCCGACCTTTTGGATACCGATAAACTGAATAACCATTTCCTGATTACTGCTGCAGGGCTTGGAAACCAACTGCTGAAAACTTATGATTTGGGAATGGATTCGAATAATAATCCGATTGTATTGACAATCGAAAAAATTGCTGATTTCTTCTTCAATATTATAAATGGAAAAATTTCCGTAAAAACTATCGAGGGGAATTTTTCAATCAGCGACCTGGTTAAAAATTTCGTTTGATTTTAGTTATTGAACAACTTCGTTGTTTTAGAAAACAGAAGGAGATTGAATGCCGATAATTAAACACTGCAAAAATTGTCAAACAAAACTTTCACCTGATGCAACCGTTTGTCCAAATTGTGGTAAGGTGCAAAATGTTTCCACCTCAGTTCCGTCAAAATCTGAGTCACCAGTTTCAACCCGTTTAATAAATCCTGATGAACCTGCACAGCAAACATTTGTAAATGAGCAGCAAACACTGCCGCCGTTCTCATCTCCACCGGTGGAAAACACGATCTTATTAACACCGGAGCCGTTAAAACAGGAGTTTGTTGCTCCTCCGTTGTCTGATAATTCAAAAAAAACTACCGATCAGGTATTTGCCGCAGGGATAAGTGATTCCTTTCTTAGCTCGTTAAATGCACTTGCAACGGCACTTGTAAACGGCGGAAGCGTAGAAAGAGAAGTAGAAATCAGAAAAGCCCTGAACTTTGTTAAAGAATATCCGTCTCCGGATGATTCAGCAGCAGTTATGAGTGAAATGGTTCGCTTTTATGTGAAATTCAGAACAGTGCTTAAAGGAAGTGAGCGGTGGGCTATTCTGAAATATTTAAGTTTTGCTGCAATGAACCTTAGACAAAAATTTCCGCAGCACGAAAATATTAATATGGTTACGGATTCTGTTCTGAGGCTGAAAAATGATATTCTTTTCACCTATTTTTCCTTTGCAGGAGCAGCTTTTATAATTCTGGCTCTCGTTATTTTTAACCTGGTGAATTTTCGCTGAAAATTAAACAAAAGCAACACTGAAATAGGCGCGGTGTTTACTCGTTGTTTTTAGTCCCGTGAATTTTCGCTGAAAACTGTTAAAATAATGATGAAAACCGGGTAGGAAAAGCCGGTGAAAAAATCAGGTGGAAAATCAGCAAGATAAAAATTTAGAAAAGTGAAAAATCTTGTGAACTACAGAGCAAAGCACTTCTTTTGAAAGTACTGTACTCTGTAGTTCTTTTTTCATGCAGTTTGTAGCGTTTTTTATATTGCTTATAACCGGCGTTTTTTGTGCCGTTTATAGCAATGGAATTTTAAAAAACTAACTATCTGAAGTTTGTTGTGGTAAAATCCAGGTTTGGTTTAATCGTTCTGAAGTTTGTTGTGGTAAAACTCAAGTCCGGTTTACTTGTCCTGAACTTTATTCTCTCGTTAAAAACGGTTTTTGAGTGTTGTAAGTCTTGAGGCTCTACTTCATCTTTTGGGTACAAAATCCAGCCGTCTTCAACATAATTCGCATATGGTTCTTCCTGAACACCGGAGAAAGCAAGTCTTGGGTTTGTTCGTCTTGCTGCCCTAAGTTCAGCGGAGTGATTTTCTGTCCGCATAATTTTTTGGAGTTTCCTTTTGCTGTTTAAACTGAGAAGCAGGATGGAGATAAGGATTGCTGCACCAAAAATACCAACGATAGTTATAAGATTAATGAACATCGCAATAATAACAATTTATTGAACAAAAAACATTGCCGAAAATCCCTACATCTTCACTTGCAATATACAACCGATCAGAACTCATCAATTGTGCCCTGTAGCACATTTGTGAGGGAACTCACATAAGATCAGGCTTAGCAATCCCTCAATGTGCATAAAAGCCCACTCTTTTGTGCACTGACCGAGCTTTAGTTTCTATTTAACAAATAGAAGAAACTACTACAAACCAAATGAATAGCCCGAGTTTTTCGGAACTGACGGTAATCTTAGTTTATTTCAGTCGAACAAAAAATATCCTAAAGGTTCATCTTTCCCGGAACTGACTTAAAACCCCAACTTATCTGTCCCATATCACAACTAAGCCCGCCAATAAATGAATTATTTTTAGATCTATTATAGAACAAAATCACCGTAATCAACCGTTCCATTTCTGGCAGTAATTTCATTCTTTTTCGAATTTCCCGGTTTAAAAAGTGCCATTAAGCCATATCTTTGTTCGTCCAACGCGTGGTCAGACACAGAGGGATCGTTTCCTTTTCCGGAAATATCTTCAGGGTCGCGACTGTCATAAGTTGCTGCCGACATTTCATTCAGCAGAGGTTCGTTCAACCCTTTGAAAATAAAATAGCGCGGCGGTTTTCCTTCCGTCGGAAAAAGGCTTTTCCACGCCCACCAGCCCGCTTTTCTGGAAGTGTAGCCCGGGGTTAAGTAGATACCTGTTGAAGCGAAAACATCCGCAAATGTATTATCGTGTGAAACAACGGAAAACCTCTCTTTTTTGGCAAAGGCATCGGTACCCGAAACCACCAACGACGGTTTTCTGCCGTTCAGCAATCCGGTTATTAACGGGTCTTCGGTAAGAAGTGCTGAAATGGCGCGGGCGTGTTCTTCGGGTGTTTTCTCTTTTTCGTAGTATGTGAAAACCCGGTAGAAATTGCCGTCGTGATCCCGTGCTGTAACCCCAAAAGAACAAGGGGATCTGAAACCGGGATCAACACTTCCAACAATTGACCACGATTCGGGAATCTCAAACGGCTCAATTACCTGCTGTTTTTTGTCGAAATTCTTGAAAAACATTCCGCCGAACACTTCCCAGTCGCCAAAAAGATAAGCCTTTCGCAGCTCTTCAGGCAACGACGAAAGGTTCGCTGCGTAAGTTGAGTTTTCCAAACAATAGGTGCGGCGCTGCTCCTCGTTCCACTCGTGGTAATAGGTGTAGGGGGTAATGCCGTCTTTTTTAAGGCTGCTCATCGACCAAAAAATGTTGTCCCACAGGTGAGACTGTATAAAAAAATATTGCTTTGGATCTTCGTTTGGCAGGAAGTTTCGGTCGATAAACAGCCTTTTAAGCCAAGCGTGGGAGACACCTCCCGGGTTCATTGTGAGTATCATTTTGGGTATAAAACCCGGTTTAACGCTCCTGTTTGAGGTTTTCAGAAATTGTATCTGCCCCGGCGTACAATGGGTTGCTTCATCAATAAATATAAGATCAAACTCAAACCCTTGAAATGTGTAAATGTCACTTTCGCTGTCTGCGTAACCGAACTGAATGAGTGGCGCACCCGTTGGTGAATACAAAATTTTTTCAGATTTGTTGAAATTTTCCATCAAACCGGCGTGGTTTTCATACAACGGCAGTATATGATTTTTCAACAACTCTTTCGAGTATCTCCTGAAAATTAACGATTTCAAGCCATATTTTGGTTCTAACCCCAACAACAGAGCGATCTCTCTGATAGCATAACTTTTTGCGCCTCCTCTTGCTCCTCCGTAGCCGATCCAGGAATATTTTCCGTTTGCAATCAGCTTTTTCAATTGAAGTTGTTTTGGCAAAAGCGAGATTTTTTCCGTCCGCCTGTTCATTTAGCCCCTTTTAATTGTTGTTTTGGTTCTGCGGTTCTGATTTCTGATATTTTTTCTGATTGTTTTTCTGCTGAAGTTCTTTCCGTTTTCACCTTTGTCTCTACTATGCTCTCTCGAAAAATTTTGTTTTCAGGCATTTTTAGAGATGTTTTTCTCGGCAGGGTTTTCACTTTTTTTAATTTTGTATCCGCTGGTTCCGCTTCTGTTATTTTATCCAAATTTGCCGTTTTGCTTTCCGGTGCTGTAAGATCAATCACCTCAATTCTCACGACATTATCCCCTTTATCAGCTTTATCCCCACCGGAGGCAAAAACCTTATCCATCAAAATTTTTGCCGCTGCAATTCTGTGGTTAATATTTCTCCCTTCAATTAAGCCTTCTCTTACATCCACCAAAAACCCAATCGACCTGATGGCTTCTTCTTCTAAAAGCTCTTTCCCCTCTGATTTTGTCATTACTTTCTCTTTCTTAATTCATACTGCAACTTTTTTCCACAATCCCGAAATTACAATTTACTTCTCTGCATATCAAGTGTAATAACCGACATGTTTAATACTCGGAGAAGAAAGAAATCCTTATTCGTAGCAATTCCTAATAGAATATGTACAAAATGGAATTATTTGGAGAGCCTAAAAACGGTCTAAAAGGGGAGACGATTAAAAAACAAAAGTCTTACAACTTGAAGTTTACAATTCAATAAAAAAACTTGCTACTCCAACTCAACAATTTCGGCGGGGAAGGTTTGGTGGCGGAGCAACTGATCTTTGCTGTAAAGGTGCACTTCAAAAGTGGCGGCGCCAAGTGGGGTATTCAAAGGGATTTCTGTTTTGTTGAAATAATCCTGCCCGAAATGAAGGTTCGAGTTCTCTTCCACATCAAAATCTTTTATTTCAACAAGCACAGTGTCATTTAATAAAAGCTCTATCCTGCACTCGGAAAAGCTTTCGTACAGGTCATTTATTACCCAAATTTCAAAGTTTAACATGCTACGGCGGAAATAGCGGTTTTGTCTGTAAAAAACGGAAAGTAACAAAGGGTCATAAGCCTGCTGCAAGGCGTGATAACCAAGTTTCGGAACACCAAAATAGTCAATAACCGACCATGTAATCGCCTGCCAACAGTCGATAAACATAAACTGAAAAACACCCGTTATTCCGCGCCCCTTCCGTCTGCGATAATTGTGCACGGCAAACGAAAGCAAGTCAGCCTGATATTTCTGCGAATTTTCCGAAAATTCTTTCAGATTGGCCCCTTTATCCACCCGTGCTATGTTAAAAGTTTGGTCCGGTTGAAAGTTGTGGTAACGCCACTCATCCCAATCATAAGGCGGAGCAATGGAAAGCAGAAACCCCTGAAGTGAATCAACCCCCGGAAGTGCCTGCGCACCAAACTCAGTAACCAAGGGGCCCATCGGGGCACCCGCATAGTGGCGATAATCACCCCAGTACCACCCGTCGTAGGCATGCTCTTCATAATTCGAAGCCCGACGCACAATCCTGTAATGATCCTCGCTGCGCACGGCTTTTTCCAACGCCACATCAAGGGTTTCCACTTGCTCACCCGGCTCGTTGTGGCA
This sequence comes from Ignavibacteriaceae bacterium, assembly GCA_008933765.1. Classification (GTDB taxonomy): domain Bacteria; phylum Bacteroidota; class Ignavibacteria; order Ignavibacteriales; family Ignavibacteriaceae; genus UTCHB3. The sequence goes on from WBUK01000008.1 coordinate 70,273, forward strand.
GCACCAAACCGCAACAGAAGGATGATTGTAGAGGTGTCGCACCATTTTCTTTATCTGTCTGACGGCGTTATCTTTGAACTCAGGCGAGTCGTCATGCGTCCATTGCAGCGGAAAATCCTGCCAGACAAGAATACCGGCCTCGTCGCAAGCCTCATAAAACTCAGGGCGTGTAACATGTGCGTGCACCCTCACGCTGTTGATGTGGGCCTCTCTCATCATTTGAACCATTTTAGCAATTCTCTCACGCGAAAGAGTGGAAAGCAGTTGCTCCGGAATGATATTAGTACCCCTCAAAAAAAGTTCTTTATCATTAATAAAGAACCGCCCGTCGCTCTCAAGTTCAAGGCTTCGCAGACCAAACTTGCCGCGATAAATCTCATCCTGCTCCCAAAACAGCGTCAATTCGTACAATTTTTGCTCGCCCACATCCCAGGGGTACCAAAGCTCAATCCCCTCCAACAGCGCGCACAGCGACACTTCGACGACCCCCGACTCAGAGCGCACCGTGTTCCCAAAGATAAATTTTCTCTTATCGGGCGCAGTGATTTCCGCCCGTACATTTTCAAACCCAAGGTTGTTTTGCGATTTCAGAAGTGTTGCAAAAACGATCACATTCGCAGCCCCGCCCGAAAGAAATTCGTATGTGATCTTAACATTTTCGGCAATCGCTCCCGAAGTAATAACCATCTTAACGCTGTTCCAGATACCGCCGGTGTTACAATCCTGCCCTCTTTCCAAATCCCATCCGCCCGGGCGACAGTCATGATGGTTAAGCACACCCTTAATAGTTTTCTTTCGCAGGGGCCAGACGGTTCCCGGCTCTTCAAAAGGTGAATTAACACGCAACACCAATAAATTTTTACCAACCCGCAAAGCCCCCGAAACTGCACGATGAATAAAAGGCGCAAAATACCCCTCGTTACTGCCGAGTTTAACCCCGTTCAAAAATAAATCAGATATGTAATCTACACCGTTAAAAATGAAAAACACTTCCTCATTATCCTGAAGTGGCGGGATTTCCACCTCGCGGGCGTACCAAACAGTTCCGTTAAAATTCTTCAGCCCGTGCAGCTCCCAGTTCGAGGGTATTTCCGCAAAAGAACCTTCACTCCCGGTTCTCCCTGAAACTTCGGAAACCGCAGAAACTTTCTCCTCAGCCGAAGAACCCGAAACCACCGAGACTCCCGAAGCACTTATAAAACCTTTCATCAGCACTTCAGTGGCTGATTTAATATTAAACTCTGAATCAGGATCGGGTAAAAATTGCCATTGACCATTTAAGTTAACCGTTTTCATTTCAAATTCCCCTTTCCATTGTCTTTTCCACAATTAAACCTAAGCGTCTTTCTTTGTAAACTTTCATTTCAAATCGCCCCTTTCTGTAGTCTTCGCCACTATTAAACCCGACTCGTTTTCTTTTGTAATTTTTCATTCCGCATTCCCCTTCCTGTAATCAAGTTTTTGTAAACCTTTTTGAATCATCGCATCTTTCATAAAATAATTCCACACGAAACCGTTTTTATAATTTTCAATCATCAGGATAATTGGCGCCTGATCAATTCCTATGTAATCGACAGCAAACCACCCTGCCGTAGGGTTGAATGAATCCTTAAACCCATATTCTCCCCAAAGCCCTGCCGCACCGTACTTATATTTAATATTCATCAAAGTTGGAATTGTAATTTCCGGCGCAAAAGGAACAGAACCCCCCGCCGCAGTTGGAGCGATAGTGCCGTCGTCATTCCAATCCATACTCAACTTCGAAAAACCGCGGGCAGAATAGTCAATAAACTTATAGCCATCACGGTTGAATTTTTCACCGGGGCCATCGCATGCAGAAAGCCCCCAGGTGAGGGAATCCATCCCCACCCACTTGCGGGGGTTATTTTTACCAAACAGCTGCTGTGTATAAGTGGCTCTTCGGCTGTTTTCCCAATAATCAATTCCCTTTTCTCGGTTTTTAATGTCGTAAATACCCCTAAAATCTACGAAAAGGTGTGAATATTGGTGCCCAAACATCGGGGGAAACATATAATGTTCTAACCCCAAGTACTCACCCCCCCATTGATAATCCCGCAGCCACCGGTCATATTGTTTTTGGAAATCTTTTGAATCCGCCCCCGCAGCCATAATAAAAAGCACCAAAGCTTCATTATATCCCCACCAACAGTGATCGATAAGCCCGTTATTCTCTTTGGTTTCGGGGTGCCAACCCATCGAAAGCCCGTTGTAATATTCACTTTTCGGGTTATTAATCGTGAAAAAATCCCAATCAGCCCGTGCAATAATTTCATCGGCACCTTTGCGTATAGCTACCTGACGAGGTGTAGCCCCGCTGTAATAATTCCGGGCAAAAATCAGCCCTGCAAAAAGAAACCCGGAATCCACGGTCGAAAGTTCGCTGTTCCACTCCCTTTTACCGTTTTTCAGATCAAGGAAGTGGTAATAAAAACCTTTGTATCCTGTCGCATCGGGTGCGGCACTTTGCTCGCTGTTCAGTAAAAAATTTATCAGATTAAGGGTAAGTTCTTCGGCTTTTTCTTTGGTTATCCAGCCCTTTTCGGAACCAAGCGCCCAAACAGGCAACGCAAACCCGGTGGCTGCAATGCTCGCAGGTGACCAATCAGCAGAGCGATCTTTAACCAAGCCTTTGCTTGGCTCAATTTCTTTTAAAAAATAGTTGAATGTCGCCTTTTGCAACGAATCAAGAAACAGCCTCTCTGCTGCCGGCAATTCACTATATTCAATATATTTTTTAACGGAAATTTCATCCGAAGCGGAAGTTTGCGGTAGGGAAGAACAGCCGACGAACTGAAACGGAAGAAACAGCACAAAAAGCAAAAAAAGCATCGACACATATATCTTTTGTATAAACTGCCCGAATGTCGGAAAAAAGACGATTAAAACTGAAAAGCGCCGCATTAGATTACCTGAGAAAAATTAAAATACCTGAATTGGGTTACAAAACAACAAAAAATGAACTGTTCAGGAAAAAGAAAATCAAACAAAAACTAAAATATCCAAATTAAAGACAAAACCAAACAAAAAATATCTTAATTAGAAAGAAAGACCGCTCATTTAATAAAAACAAAAATGAGCGGTCTCAAGAGATACAAAGCTACAAATGTCAGAACCCTTTTACTTTCTTCAGTCAGGTTCTCGTAAGTTTGTTTGCGTACAAAGCTGCAAATGTCAGAACCCGAGTTTCCGTCGCAAAATTAGACGGGGGGTCGGAGCCGGGTTCAAAGCTGCAAATGTCAGAACCCAACTCCAAAGGTAAACCGGTGCGCACGGTCCAATCTGCCGTAGTCAGCCCATGAATAATCGAACCGCACAACATATCCGCCCGAAATTGTTGCTTTAACACCCGCACCCAGCACAGCGCCTCCTTCCAAATCATCCAGAAAGAGATTTCTGTAGCCGCCGCGCAGATAGAAAAGGTCAAGAAGTTCTAACTCGCCACCGAGGCTGATACTCTCATTGTTATCATTTGGGTGGAATGCATCAACCGCTACAGTCAGCTTATAGTCTTTCGAAAATTTGAAAGGATAGGAAACACCCACCCGGAAAGTAGTCGGAAGCCCCCACTCATCCATTCTAAATTGCGCCGGCAACTGGTCGTTATCACCAAATTTTGCCGGATCAAGGTCGAAATTGATGTAGGCGTCTCTTCCTTCATACTTTGCACGGGGTCCAAAATTCAGAAGTGTCGCCCCGATAGTCAGCCCGTCAACATCCACCTGATACTGCACACCGATATTAACGGCAAAGCCAACTAAATTGGAGTGCCAAATGGACTCCTGAAAATATGTAGCCTGCAACCCGACGGATACCCTGTCAGTGAGCATCAACCCATATCCCAAGCCGAGCGCAAAATTGGAAACGCTGAATCTTTCACCCGTTCCGAGTGGTTGCTCGACAGTTCTGACAATCATTTCGCCCGAGTTCAGCGAGGTCATCTGCAGTGCAACAGTACCGATTCCCTGCAGTGGCACCGCTGCAACCGCATAATTGTAGTTTATGTCTGCTAACCATTTGTTGTAGGTGAACTGAGCATCCACTTTCTGCAACCTGCCTAAGCTTGCCGGGTTGTAAAATAGCGAGGTCGCTTCGCCGAAAAGTGCCGTTCCGGCGTTGCCGAGCGCGGAGTTTCTTGCACTCGGCTCAATTTTAAGAAACTGCCCCACGGTTGTGCCGCTTTTGCTCTGTGCATTAAGCAGCACCGTTGAAGCGCTAAGAATAAAAATTACGAGGGTAAAAATTCTCTTTTTCATCCTGAAACCCTCACTTTACAATTGCAAATTTATCGATGAATGTACCCGCTTCGCCCGCATCAACATGGTAGATATAAAGCCCGGGCGCCACTTCCAGGTTATCTTTTGTCCTCAAATCCCACGGCACAACACCTTGTAAGATGTTACCGTCGTGGTGAAGTGTCTGCACCAATTCGCCCGTAACGGTGTAAATCCTGATCGTACAGTTAGGCGGCAGATTTCTAAATTCCATTTTCCTTTCGCCCCTTCCCTGAACACCGTAACGCTGAGGCTCAAAAGAAGCGGCAGCCACATAGGGATTCGGCACAACATACGGTTTATTACTGAATTGTTGGTTAGCCAGCGCCTGATCAAATTTCTGACCAACAGTGCGGAAAGTAAACTCGTCACCGCTGCCAAACGGAATGTTTAATTTCATGTAGTATTCATCATTTTTCGAAGGCGGTATCCTTGCACTTCCGTCGTTTGGATAGTCGGGGTCAAGCCGCACATTCCAGGTCGGGATAGGTGTGTTCGGCGCTCTGCTTTGGAAAGTCTGAACTTCGATGTAATCATCGGTTTCGTCAAGCGTTCCGGAGTTGTTTTTATCGTAAAACTTGAAAGCAAGCCGTTGTGTGCTTCCGTCGGGATCAACCGCAAAAATTTTGAACTTTGCGGGTTTCGCCTGGAACCCCGGAAACGCCCGTGAAGTATCAATCACCTGATCACTAAAGACGATTTTTAGGTCTCTCGGGAAGCCGTTTCTCTTCAGATTCACCGATTTAACCGCACTATAACGGGTGATTAACCTTGAATTAGTAGGGCTGCCCGGAATAAAACCGGTTTTCTCCAAATCGATGGCGAAAGTATCTAAGGTTGAGATAACAGGCAACAGCCCTTTCGCTGTGGGACCCGTACCTTCGCCGAGGAAATCACTCCCAAGCCTGAAGAGAGTATCACCTGCGGTTTCGTCAATCAGCCTGTAAAGTTCTGCCTTTATGCTGTCTTCCTGCGCAAAAAATGTAACTTTAAAAAGGTGGTTATCAGGCACTTCTGCCGGGTTAACTACTTTCACATTAACCGTTCCGGTGCCGTAGCCGGTTGAATGAACAATGTTCTCGGTTGTTGCCGGCACATAGCCCATCGCATTCGGGTTCGGCACCACTTCAACCACATTTTTCGGAAGAACCGTGCCGCCGCGCAGCGTTCTGGTTACAGAGTAGGCGTTCTCTGAGGGGTAAAGCCCGAGCGAATCGGAGCCGTGGTCGTACGCCACAACCGCATAATAATACTGCTGACCGTTTACAACTGAAGTGTCAGTGAAAGTGTGCTTTATTCCCGAGTCTTCACCCAGAAAATACGCAACACCTTTTACTGTTGTGCTCGAGTAACCCTGAATATCATTTTTCAGATCAAATTGCGCAAGCGCTCTTCCGAAGGGCATCGGCTCGGTGCCCGTCCCGCTGTAAATCGTTTTTATATCGTTAAAGTTGGGGTCTGTACTCCGGTAAATCTTGTACCCTTCAAAATCGTTATCCCCCGTTACCGGGTCATAAGCTCTTTCAGCGGCTTCATCCCAAGAAAGCGTAACATAACCATCGCCGGCAAACGCCTTGAGAGTCGGGGTTGGAGGCGGAACCGCAAATTGGTAGTTCGCTTTGTAAATTTTGCTCACTACTTTTATGTTTTCTTTCAGTTCACGGAGGTCGCGCCCGAATGCCAACGCCAGTGAAAATCTTTCCGATTTACCCGCCGGCAGTTTGAAGGGCCCTGAAGCAAACAGAAAAGCAATATTCAGGTTGGTTCTGGTAATAGCGGCATCAAAAGCAGAATCGGGGTTAGTGAAATTGCGCCACAACCGCTCGGGCCAGCCTCTTCCGTCGTCGAAAAAGACAATGTTGTCGGTTGGTCCGCCACCGGCAGGGTCGTTAATTCTGTTGTACTTGAACCCAGTCAGCCCCACCTGATCAGATTCGTCAAGATCAAGAGCGTCAAAGTTAGGTTCACCCGGTGTTGGTATGCCGTCGTTCTCACCCTCGTCGTTTGTCCCGAAAAGCCCGTCAGCACCTGTATCGCAAAATTCCTGAACCCAGTCAAGGTCTTCATCGCCTGTCCACCAGATACCTTTTTTGAAAGCGGGTCTTGATTCAAGCGGCCCATAAGTAGCGGTAAATTTTGCCGTATTATAATTAGCATTCACATAATTTCTTAAGTTATCCTGCCCTGTAATTTGGATTCCGGGCCCACTGTCCCTTTTTTCGTCAATTATGCCGTCGTCATCGTTATCTTTACCGTCGTATTGGTTACCGGGAGTCTCTAAGTAAGAATATCCCAAGTAGCCTGTCGGTCCCTTAACACCATGTCCGTAATAGTCCCATGTGTAAACAAGGTTCAACCCTTCTTCTTTTGTGAAGTAAGCGTTGTCATCATCCGACTCGGGGTAAGGGTCAATCCCTTTTCCTGAGCCACCCACACCTGAATCCATATACAACCCGAAAATAATGTTGTCATCATAATCGGTTGTGCTTTCATTTGTAATTTCGTAGTGGAAAAAGATTACATCAGCCGCCTGCGGATTGTTCCACTGGAAGCCTCTTTGCTCAATCCTTAAGCCAAGCCCCCTGCGAGTGTGGTCTCTGCTGTCCGGATAAAAATCCCATGCGTCGTAGTAGTTATCGTCCATAACTACATAAGATTCCTGCATCTCTAATTTGGGCACTTTTCCGAAATAGCCGTTCCACCAGCCGTGCCAGCCGGGGTCAGTTGCGTCGTTCATTTTATCGGGCCACAGGTCGGGCCAGGTTCTCGGATCGTTGGAAATAGCAACAGAGCGCCCCACATTAATCGTCGGGTCTTCCTGCAGGTAACCGGGCCTCGGCTCGTAGCGCATCGTTTTTCCGGTCAGCGGGCTTTGCGTCTGCCTTTCACGGTAACCCGACTCCATAATGTAAGCGTCTCTACCGTTGTTTTGCCTGATTTTAGCGAGTACAAACGGGGTAATTCCGTCGGTGTAGTTCTCTCCCGAACCTTTCGGAATTTCCACCGAGTGAAACACCGTAAGGTCAACCTTCAGCGGGTCGGGCGGATAGTCACCCACCATACCGTAATTGTAAAAGCGGGTTCTAATGTTGTTAAAATCATGGTGCCCCATTCTTTCCCAGGCAATATTTCCCCTTTGTTCGGGAGGAACTTGCGCAAAAGCCACCATGGAAAGAAGAGCGGCAAAAAGAAGCAATTTAATTTTCAGCATGGTTATTTACTCCTGAACGAGATACCGATCTCGATCTTACGGGGTTCATAAAATCTGCCCGGGTTAAGCAGAGCAGCCCTGTCAGCAAACATGTTCACTGAATAGTCGGGGCTGCCGGTATTGGCAAACACAAACCCGTTCACAAAGTGGGTGTTCAGCAGGTTTGTAACTCGTGCAAAGATGCTCAAATTCACAAACGAAAGTTCAAAGAACTTCTCTGCACGCAAATCGAGAAGCACATACCCGTCTTTTCTGCCGGAGTTCGACTCCAAATCTGCGTTAAACCCTGTTCCGATCGCCGGAGTGTATGGCATCCCGCTTCCGAAGCGAAGTATTACAGAAACGGAATAATCGTTGGGTATTTGCCAGATAGTTGAAAAATTAAGGGTGTGCCTTTGGTCCCAACTAAAGGGGATGTCTCTCGGGCGGGGGTCTTTCCCTGCAGCTGCACGGTTAGCCGTTTCGTAGGGGTCGCTTGCGTTTCCGCGCGCATACTGCATTGTGTAGTCAAGCGAAGCCGTCAATGGTCCCATCCTTCTCATTTCAAAGGAAAGAGTGAACCCGTAAACCGAGCCAAAATCGATGTTTGTCAGCCGCGGGTAGCTTGCCGCTGCATAGGTCGAAACAAATTCGGCACCCAGTAAATCACGAATATCTTTGTAGAAAACTGTCAGTTCGCCGCCAAAAATCTCGTTGAACGCCTGCTTCAAACCGCCTTCATATTGAACTGTCAGCTGAGGTTTCAGATCTGGGTTTCCCATTGTCCCGTAGGAAATTCCGCCATCCTGAAGGTCTTTCAAAATTGTGTAGTTCGAATTGGAATAAAGATCAGACAATCCCGGCATCTGATAAAAATGCCCGTAAGCAAAATAAACCGAAGACATTGCCGTTAACGGAAAACTAAAGCCCAAGCGAGGCGCAACCGCAAATTTAACCTTCGTCGGGTTTAACACTGATGTTGGCGCACCCGGAATTGAGTTTGCCGGGTTACCAAGATCACTCGGAACAACAGAATTTGCGTCGTAGTATTCCGCCCGCAAACCGGCACGAACCACAAGATCACCAAGCTCTACTCTATCCTGAACATAAAGCGCATATTGTTTCGGGAAATATTGGTCAACCCGCGGGTCGGTAATAAGTGTCGGTTTATCTTTTGCAACCAAAGTTAAAACACCATTCACCACCACGGGCTGTAAAAACCCGGGTGAACCGAACGAAATATCAGAAATTTGCCCTTCGAAACCCGCTTCAACTAAGTTTGAACGGTTCACCTGCCATGTAAAATCCGCTTTCGCAATAATGCTGTTTGTCTTCTGAAGGTAACGCCCCAAATCAACTCCCTGAATAATAGCGCCAAGCTCATAATTTGCATCGCTTTTGAACTCACCCGCAGCAATATACCCCGGATCGAAAACCGATTCATATTTATACGAAGTGTAGTCGAAATAATTTTGCCGCACACTTACTTTGTAAAACATATCTGATGAAAGCGTGTGTGTAAAATCGATCCCGTGCGAAAGAGAAAGTGTGTTGCTCGGTTTGTTGCCGTCAGGATTCAGGCGCAACCCATAATTGTAATAATACGCCTCAATCGAATTCATAATCGCCTGATAGCTGATGTTAATATTTTTCAAGGAAGTGTTTGCCAACTTAAACTGACCACTCCACTCCCGGGAAGTATTCATCGGTACAAGCTCGTTATCCCCCGTTGGGTTGTAAACCTGATTTTCTAAATCGTTCTTATCTGTTGGTTGGAACCTGCGTGTACCGTAAAAGTAGCCGTCGCCATGGTATCTTCTGCCTGAAACTAAGAATGTGGTTTGTGGCAACCCCGTGGGACCCGAAAGGGTTAACTGATAGTTTTGTATTCCTAAGGGCCGGAATTTATCCACATTCGGGTAGCGTTGGTTATCGGTTGTGAAGTAACTGCCGCCGAAAAATTCGCCCGAAAACTCAAACCTGTCAGAGCCTGAGCGCAGCACGGCGTTAACAACGCCTGACATCGCCTGCCCATATTTTGCGTCAAAAGTACCTGAAATTACCTGCACTTCCTGCAAAACTGATTTATCCAACAGCAGAGTAGCCGCGTTGTTAAACGGGTTGTTTATAGAAACACCATCAACCTGGTATTGCACCTCGCCCAACCTGCCGCCGCGGAAGTGCCCTTCAACAACACCCGCCTGCAAATTAACAATTTGAGAAAGATCCTGAACAGGCAGAAGTTCTATCTCATCTTTTGATACATTCACAACCGAAGAGGTTTGGTTGAACTCAACCAACGGCTTGTCGGCTGTTACTACCACTGTTTCGGTAGTAAACGCAGTACTTTGTAGCTGAGCATCGATTTTGGTGGTCTGGTCCGTAGAGATCACCACCTCAGAAACCTTTTTAGTCTGGTATCCCGTGTATCTGAATTCAACAGTGTATGTGCCCGCGCGCAGGTTCAAAACCGTGTAGTAGCCGTCGATATCGGTAACGGCTCCTTTGTTTGTGCCTTCCACCAGAACGGTTGCGCCTATCAGTGGCTGACCGGTTTCATCGGTAACCTTTCCCGCAAGTTTGCCGGCGGTCTGGGCTGTGACATCAATGTTGAAAATGAGAAATAACAACAGGATAACCGGTAAATATTTGCAGCCGGTATTTTTCATTTTGTCACCAGTATGTAATTGATTTTTTTCAGTTAAAACTAACTTCCAACCCATTGCTTTCTTGGTTCCTAATGGGTATGTAATTGTTTTTTCCGGTTAAAACTGATTTTTTTCGTTAAAACCCTTGAATATTATTTGAGCGGAGCAAAACCGCCCCGCTCAAATAGTTGAATATTACTTATTTCATCAACACCATCTTACCGCTTGCGGAGGTGGTTTTACCGCTTGCGATGTGGGTAACTTTATAAAGATAGACGCCCGAAGTCAGCCCTGAAGCGTCAAAATTCACTTCCTGGATACCTGCAATAGCGTTTATCAGCTGTTTTGAAACAAGCTCGCCGAGTGAATTGTAAACCGCCACTTCAACTTCCCCGGCAGTGGGAACTGCAAATTTGATCTTTGTGCTCGGGTTGAACGGGTTAGGATAGTTGCCCATTAACTGAAGTGTTGTCGGAATAGCAGCCGGTTCGTCTTTTACATCTGTAATTGCTTCGTCGCTGAGGTAAACCCATGCAAGACCCGGCCCGCCGCCGTGCTCTCTGAAGAACCAGGTTCTTGTTCCGTAGTTAAGCGCAGGGTCAGGGAAGGAATCGCCGTCGTACAGAACAGTTCCCAAGAAAAGCGCTCTGTCGCCCAAGTTTTGCGGATAGCCAAGCAGACCCGTCAGTTGTATTTTCGCCTCAATTACATAGCCTTCGTCAACATCATCGTTGTTGTTAACGGTTGAACTTCCCTTCAGCCTGAAAGCAAATGCGGAATTTGTTGAGTCCAGAAGTGTTGGCATGTAGTCTTTCGGCACAATATTTCCGCTCTCGTCAAATGTTAAACGGAGCATCCTTGCCTCTAATGAGTTATCCGACTGGTAGGAATCACGATCCATTATTATAGTAGCAAATCCGTCAACTGCGTCAAATACACTTGTGCCCTGAATCAGCTGGTCGTTGAAATCAGCGCCGATATAAAGGTAACCATCCCTGTGGAAATATCTGATGGTAACATCACCCGGATCAACAATCGGAGGGCGGCTGCCCTGTACTAATTCAGGCTGATATTGCCCGCTTACATAGGGACCTATCCCCGGATAGGCTGCCCTTCCGAGGGAATCATCCCATTTAATGGAAACAGTTGTAGCACCCGACCAAACTTCCTCGTCCAAAACCCCGTCAATTACCGGTGCGGGTTTGTTTGCACCGTTGTAAAGAACTAAGTCCGCAGGTACATCAGGTGCTGTTGCGGTGTTTGTTGTTATATCAGGGCGGGCATAAATACGGGCAGCATTGGAACCGTTCACATTACCCCATGGAGCCTGGTAATGAACTCTGTTGGTTGAAATTCTCGAAGGCTGATTCCCCCAGACCCAGTCGCAATCCCAGATTGAAAAGTTGAACATAATAACATCACCATCTACGCCGGTGATGTTATAACCCAACTGACTTACATCTATCTTCATTTCTACCATCCAGCCTTCGTCGGGGGTCGAGTCATCACAGGAAACCCCGCCAACCACTCTGTAGGCGGCATCCCAGGCAGCGCGCTGCTCAGGAGTTCTGGTTGTATCGTCAAAATTACCAAAACGCCCTATGAAGCGGGGTGGCGTCCCCGGTTGTAAATACTGAGGAACATTTAAATACCACCAGGTATAGAAAAACTCGGTCGGAGGGATTGGTCTGTTCCCGTTCGCTTTATCTCTTATGTTGAAGAGGATTCCGTCCCACCGTGCCCAGTCAGCAATTCCACCGACTGAAGAATCGGGCATCCAAAAACCAAGATAAAGGTAATTACCTTTCACCAAGAATTTAACTGTTGCCCTGACAGGATCAAAGATTGCGGGGTCGTTGAACTCTGAGGTGTAGCCACTTGTGGGTAAAATACCCGGCTGCCCGTAGATGACCTGAATCGAGTCTGCCTTTGCCCAGTCGGACTCGTTCATTATTCCATCGAGCGTAATATCACCAACTGCAACTTTTGCCCAAATACCATCAGTGCGGTTGAAATTTTGCGCAAATGCTGTGTTAGCGAGTAAAAAAAGGACAAATAAAAATGACAATGATCGTTTCATTTTTTTATTCCCGTGTGTTAGTGATTGATTGAATTAATTAAAAAATCGTTTTTAAAAAACCGGCGACGACGAGGGGACATTACACCCGCAAGAGCCGCCAATAATCAAACCGGTTGATAATTTCTCGTGATACGCTTCATAAGGGTTCACTTCGCCGTATATCAGTTTTAGCAGGTATTTAACGGCTTTGCTGCCAAGCTCTTCTATTGGTGCGTGAACCGTGGTTAACCTTGGCGATAAAAGCCGGCTTAAATAGATGTCGTCAAACCCGGTTACGGCGATGTCATCAGGTATCTTAAGTTTAAGCACTTTAGCACCTTCGTAAACGCCGAGCGCCATCATATCGTTTGCGGCAAAAATGGCTTCCGGTTTTTCGGTCAGAGTCATTAATCTCATAAAGCCGTAGTAGCCCGATTTCGTGCTGAAATCACCCTCTACAATCCAGTTTGGGTTAATTTCAATGCCGTGTTTTTCCAAAGTCTTGGTGAACCCGAGGTATCTTTCCTCTGCGTCGCAGTTATCGCCGGGCCCCTTAATCATCCCAAGTTTTTTGTAGCCGTGTTCTAAAAGGTGCTCAATATTTGCCGTTGTGCCCTGGAAGTTATCGATGCTGATACTTACCGCCTCATCAATTTCGTTCAGTGAGTTTATTAAAACCACGGGTCGCTTGCTTTTTGCAATGATTTCCGGCACTTCTTTGTGTATGTGCGGCGCCATCATAACTACGCCATCCACCCTTCCGGAAGACATGAAATCGATCAGGGTCTCCACATCGTTTCTCTGCCCGTGCGAGCTTGCAACGATTATGAACTTGTTCCACCGGTGCGCCTCTTCATCAATTCCGTGTATAATATCGGTGAAAAATTCACCGGAAATGTCGGGAATAATCACGCCGATGGTGTCGGTCATATTTGTAGAAAGCCCCCGAGCCAAAGGACTGGGTTTGTAATCGATCTCTTCGGCTATTTTTAAAATCCGGGTTTTTGTATCGTCTTTAATGAACTTGCTGTTATTAAACGCCCGTGAAACGGTGGCGATTGAAACACCCGCTAATTTTGCAACTTCGTGTATGTTCTTCTTTGTCATCTCTTTTATCTTAAAATTAAGCTATTGCGTCTGCAACCTTTTTCTCTGAATTTTCGATTTTGTCTCTCATAAAACAAAGCCTTTCTCAGTTTTAAATGCTCCAAACATTCATTTTCTCCAAAAAGCATGAGAACCACCCGAAGAGAGAAAAAAGTATCTGAAAAATCTACTCTTTAACGCTTTCCGTCATTATCCCTTTTATATATTTCAGCAATCTACTCTTTAACGCTTCCCATCATTATCCCCTTTATGTAATATTTTTGCAAAGCCAGAAAAATCACCATAACCGGCAGAATGGTAATAACACTTCCCGCCATCATCAGTTCGGGGTCTTTCGTGTGCTCGCCCATCAGGTTCGCAAGCGCAACCGGCAGCGTGTACATTTCGCTGTCGTTCAGCACGATAAGGGGCCACAGGAAGTCATTCCAAGTCCCCATAAAAGTGAAAATAGCGAGTGTAACCAACACCGGCGCCGCCAAAGGAATGATGATTTTATAATATATTTGAAAATCGTTTGCCCCGTCGATCCTCGCCGATTCTATCAGGCTGTCGGGGATTGCCATTACGAACTGCCGGATTAAAAAGATACCGAAAACATTCGCCATCCCCGGGATTATAATCGCCATGTATGTGTTCAGAAAACCAAACTCTTTCAGCATCAGAAACAAAGGCAACATCGTAACCTGTGCCGGTATTACCATCGAACTTAAAAGCATTTTAAATATTGCATCTTTCCCGGCAAAGCGATACTTAGCAAATGCAAAACCCGCCATCGAGTTAAAGGTTAAAGATACCAAGGTTACCACAACCGATAAAAAGAACGAGTTTAACAGGTTACGCGACACATCTAACCGTGAAAAAAGGGTTTTGTACTGGTCGAATGTGAACTCGTCGGGCAAAAACCGGGGCGGAAATACCGACGCATGCCCATCAAGCATGAACGATGCTGAAACCATCCAAATGAAAGGAGCAAGGGTAAGAAAACCCGAAATAATCAGGAATCCGTAAAGAAGTGTTTTCTTACCCATTAGACTGCTCTCCTTTTCCGGTACCACATCTGTAGGTATGCTATTTGCACCGTATTACTATCCGAGACGAACATTACGCTGTTCTCCTCCTCTGATACCACATCTGTAACAGCGTACCCGTAAGAATGATGATGAAAAGCACGAATGCAATTGCCGACGAATAGCCCATGTTCCACCACCGGAACCCTTCCTGATACATATAAAGAACTATGCTCAGTGTGCTGTCTAAGGGACCCCCCTGTGTCATTATGTAAGGTTCTGCGAAAAGCTGGAAATAGCCTATCATCGTAATGATGGTTATAAAAATTGTTGTCGGCGCCAACATCGGCAGAGTAATTTTGGTGAACCTCTGAAACGCATTTGCTCCTTCAATCTGTGCGGCTTCATAAAGTTCTTCAGGGATGTTCTGCAGCCCTGCAATAAAAATAATCATGTTGTAACCGAAATTTTTCCAGATTGAAAGCAAAATAATAGAGGGCATCGCCCAGTTTGGATCGCCCAACCAGTCTATTTTTTCCACCCCAAGAAAACTTAACCCGTAGTTTAATAGCCCAAACTCCGGGTGGTAAATAAAGCGCCAAACTATCGAAACAGCAACCAGCGTTGTAACCACCGGCATAAAATATACCAGACGAAATATCCCTTTGAAACGGACTAATTTTGAGTTCAACAACAGCGCTGCACCCAATGAAATTGCTATGGAAAGGGGACCGGAAGCTACAACAAAATAAAAGGTGTTCACCAAAGCTTTCCAAAACAGGTCATTCTCAAAAAGTTTACGGTAGTTTTCCAACCCTGTAAACTGAAACCTGCTGTAGTTACCTATAGCATATATATCAAAATCAGTGAAACTGATCAGAAATGCGGCGATTACAGGTATAAAAAAGAATACAAATATCGCCGTAAGCGCCGGTGTCAGAAATAAATATGCTGCTTTTTTCATATTTGTTTAAAACCACACGAAAGTTTTTAACAATTTACTTCCCGAGTAACCTTCTTCTTTTTTCTAAAATAATGTTAACTTCACGGTCTAAATTTTGCATAGCCTCTTTTGCGGTCATTTTGCCGCGTGCAGCATATTCTGCATATTGTTGCAGTTTAGCCGAAACAATCTGCTCCCATTCAGGAATTTTTGGCGTAGCCACCACATTCTGAAATTGCTCATAAAACGCCGGAATGAAAGGATCCTTTTTAAATCCCGGTTCATCCCACGCTGAAACCACTGCGGGCAGGTTGTTCGTTTCACCAAAAAACGCCAACTGAGTCCCCTTTTCCGATAGAAATTCAATGAACTTCCAAGCCGCTTCTTTCTTTTTCGACTGTTTGAACATCACTAAGCTTGCGCCTCCCGCCAGTGATGCCCCCGGATAACCGTTCTTGCCCGGAAGTGGTGCCGTGCCCCACTTCTCGCCCGTTGAGTCGTTCATCTTTTTCTTCATATCGGGTATGTTCCAGGGTCCCGAAATATAAATCGAAAAATATCCCTCTTCAAAAGCCTGATACACATTAGTAACCTGCGAAACCCCCAGTGGCGAAAGGCGCTCTTTGTGGAATTTCATCAGAAAATCGAACGCCTCTAAAAATTTATCCCCGCTGAAATTGCCGTAAGTCCAGTTGTTCTTTAGTAAATCCGACCCGTTTTGTATCCCAAAAATTATGAAAGGCGCCCACTCGTTAGTCGGTAAATATATCGCATATTTGTTGGGATCGTTTTGCAATTTTACGATCTTTCTCGAGAGATCAAGCAGTTCGTCCCATGTTTTCGGCGGCAGTTCATACCCCGCCTTCTTGAAAATATCCTTACGATAGTACATCAAACGGGTATCGATATACCAGGGGATTCCGTAAATTTTCCCACCCACCTCGTTTGTGTTCCAAATACCTTTGAAGTAGTTGCTCTGTTTAACAACCGCACTTTTTGAAATGTAGCCCTCAAGCGGTTCGAGTGCGTCAAGCAGCACAAACTGCGGCACCCAAGTGTTACCGAGCTGGCAAAGATCGGGTGTGTTATCAGCAACAAATGCAGAAATCAGCTTTTCCTGTGCTGCAGTCCACGGCACCATCTGAACCCTCACCTTTATTTCCGGGTGGCGTCTGTAAAACTCAGGAAGCAGCGCCTGAATCTTCTCCCCCTCTGCACCCATACCCCAAAATGTTATCTCAGTAACCCCCTTTTCTTCCCCCTTACATCCGTAATAAATAAATAAAAAAGGGAACAGGAACAATCCTATAAACAAAACCAATCTTAAGCGTAGGTTGCCCTGTTCCCTCCAACTATTCATTTAATCAATACCATTTTACCCGTCAGGGTGTTGTTGCTATCGGATATTTTGTAAAAATAAACGCCCGAGTTTGCTGTGTTGCCGGCTTGACCCACACCATTCCACTCAAACTCGTGACGCCCTGCGCTGAAATACCCCTCTTTTTGCTGAACCAAAACCCCAAGCGAGTTGAATATCTGTAGTTTCACATCTCCGGCTGCCGGCAGTGCAAACGCTATTCTGGTTGAAGGGTTAAACGGATTGGGATAATTCCCCAGCAATTCAAAGCTTTTTGGCACGCCCGCACCATCTGTGGATAAATCATCTTTAACCGAAGTGGTGGTATCCGGAACAAAACCCACCGCCGTAAGCATCGGAGCAATTTCGGGGTTCGACATGAATTTCTGCCATAACAGCCCCGTTCTGTAGTTTTCGATCATCACTAAGATGGGCCCCTGGTCAATCGCTAAATAGCTTTGTGCGAACCAACTTTGCCCCGGATGAAACGCATCTTTGAACCCATACTCACCCCATAGATAAGTACCGTAGGTTCTGTAAAAATTTTTCAAAGCCTCCATCGATTCAACCGGCGTATAGGGCATCGATGAAATTGCCGCACTTGGCGTTATTGTTCCGTTATCCGCCCCGGTGTTTGGTGCATGAGCCGAGTAACCCCACGGGTCATCCGACGCTGTTAAACCCCAGGTATTTGCGTTGTAGCCGGCATAACCTTTTGGGTTCGCAATGCAATAAGCGCGGTTAATTAAGGTTTGGTTACGGTTGTTTTCAAAATAGTTAGCGTACTGATCCTTTTTATGACGCGGGTCAAACCCCAAAAACGAGTAATGTGCAAAAAAGAGTGGTCCTCCGGTTCCCTGCCCCACCCAAAGCCTGTAGCCGTAGTATGTACCGGTGTTCTGGTAGTTGTTACCCGTCCAGCCAAGCCAGTAACAGTTAGCCGGAATCGGATTTGTCGGCGAAGCAATCGCAAGCAGATACATAATAAGCGCTTCCATATACCCGGAAACGGGCATGTTCATTTGCCATCCATAGTTAGGCGACCAGTGCCAGTAAAGCTTAAATGTGTTCGGATAGCGGCGGTAAAAATTCCAATCCACCCCTTCCCACGCTTGCGTTATTTTTTGGCGGATTTCTGTTTCGGTGGGGTTTGCACCGTCAAAGTATTGCCGAAGCGTTAACAACCCCTGAACCAAAAATGCTGTTTCAACCAGGTCACCACCGTCATCATAAGTGCTGAAGGGCTGCACTTTCCCGTTAGTTCCGTTAAGCCAGTGCGACCAAGCCCCGTGGAACCGATCGGCTTTATTCAGCAGAAAATTAACAACTTTTAAGGTTCTTGCCGCCCCCTCTTCGCGGGTTATGTAACCCCTTTCTATCCCAACAGGAATCCCCATTAACCCGAAACCTGAACCACCGGTTGTAACGGTTTCGCCACTGTTCAGGCGCTCCCGTGCCAAGCCGGAAACGGGGTGCGCATAGTTCCAGAAATAACGAAATGTCGCTTCCTGAACCATATCTAAGAAATCTTCATCCTCCATAGGCGAGGTTGTTATTTCTATTTCGGAAGTCATTGGTGATTCGTTGTTTGATGAGTCAAACGCAGTAACGGCAAACACGGCAGTAACGCCGGTGTTACCCGTCCAAAGCTGATAGTAGTTATCTCTGAAATTTTTTACGGCAGTTTTTACCCATGCGTTGTTTATTTTTTTATAAACATTGTACCCCTTTAGGTCGGGTTCGCTGTTTGCCATCCATCTCAGCGAAAAATGCTTTTCGTAGCCTTTCCCCACAAATCCCGTCGGTGTTGCCGGGGGATCGGAATCCAAAATGGTTTGTGGGGCAGCCTCTGCCCCAATGGTAAGAAAAGCACCAATAAATAAAAGAAAGATAAATCTGTTAATTTGATTTCCCGTGTTCCGTATCATCTCAGCCGGTTCCCATAATTACTTCAACCTGCACTTCCTTATTCGAAGAAGGTGCTATCAAATTCCCCTGAATCTCAGAACCGTCAACGGTAACTTTGGCAACACCGGAGGCTACCTTCTGCGGATTTTTAACTGTGATGTTGTAAATGCAACCGCGGAAAAGCCTTTTAACCGTAAATCCTTCCCAATCTGCCGGGATTGAGGGATCAATCAGCAACCCGCCTTCGGAAGCACGAACGCCAAGTATCCAGTCAACAATCACTTTTTGATACCACGATGCCGAACCGGTGTACCAACTCCAACCTGCTCTGCCATAATCGGGCGAATCGGGTCCGTCGATATTTCCGGGCGTAACGAACGGCTCAGCACTCCAAAGATCGGGTTCCATCCCGTTGAAAATGGGTGAAATACCTTTGTAAACTTCAAAAGCGGTTTCCGGATCACCGGCTTTAGCAAACGCCCAAATCGCCCAGGTTGCGGCGTGCATGTAAACCCCTCCGTTTTCCCGCCTCCCCGGTGCATAACGGGAAAG
Source organism: Ignavibacteriaceae bacterium (assembly GCA_008933765.1). Lineage (GTDB taxonomy): Bacteria > Bacteroidota > Ignavibacteria > Ignavibacteriales > Ignavibacteriaceae > UTCHB3. The sequence continues at coordinate 89,336 of WBUK01000008.1, forward strand.
ATACCCGATATATTTATCAGGTGTGCTGTATGCCGGAGTAAGTAAAACCGTGCCGTTTTTCTTCAGTAAATATTTTTTAACCGCCTGAAGTGCCGCCTCTTGTTTCTCTTTGGGTGCTATATCACTGAGTACCGACCATGTCTGCGGATTAAGGAAGATACTGCCCTGTTCATTCTCTGACGAGCCAAATTTTTCACCCGTATCTTTTGTCCCTCTGTAGTAATATTCACCATCCCAAGCGTGTGCGTTGAATGCAGTTTTAATCTTTTCGGCACCCGAAAGCAGCCTTGCGTGCCGGGCATCGTCCTTTTTCCGTGTGGCTAATTCGGCAAATTCGGTCAGCACTAAATAGAAAAACTCCGCCATCCAAACTGATTCACCTTTGAACTCCAACCCAACAGCGCTTAAGCCGTCGTTCCAGTCGCCTGCACCGATCAACGGTATTCCGCGCGGCGAAAGCCGTGAAAACACCACATCAATTGCCCGTAACGAGTGTTCGTAGAGCGATTCTTTCAGATTTTTGTTGTCGTAGTAACCAACTTCCTCATCCGCAAACGAGAGGTTCCCCGTTTCTTTAATATAAAGGGATAAAATGTAAGGTAACCAAAGGAGGTCGTCAGTCATTTTTGTAACTAACCCCGTTTCCGTAATTGGGTGCCACCAGTGAAGAACGGTTCCCTCCACGAATTGGTGTTCGGCATGAAGTTTTATCTGCTTTTCCGTACCTTTCGGGTCGATCGGCAGCCACACTAACGAGTCCTGCAGTTGATCCCTGAACCCAAAGGCTCCGCTCTGTTGGTAATACGCGGTTCTGCCCCACAGTCTTCCGGAAATCGCCTGATACCTGAGCCACTTGTTCACAAGCAGGTTCATCGCGTCATCAGGGGTTTGAACTTCGAGCGTCGAAAGGGTTTCGCTCCACATCGCTTTTACCTCGGCAAGTTTTTCCGCAACTTTTTCTGAAGTGTTGTAATTGGAGAGTTTCGGCGCAATTTCTTCAAGTTCTTTAACTAAACCTAACTGATAAATTAATGTTTCCTCACCCCCTGTTTCAATTGTAATTTCGTTTTGCAGGCAACCGATTGGGTCGCTCCATGCGCCTGTTTTTCTTTTTAACGGCTCACCTTTAAGTGCCGCCGGTGAAATTAAATCACCATATTGCCCAATAAAATTGCTTTTATCCGATTCAAACGAAACTACTTTTTTGTTCACGCTGAAAAACCCGTGATATTGGTAGTCAATGTTCCAGTGCCCGCGGTCGCCGAGTGGTATCTCCCACAGGCGCTTTGTACCGTGCATGTAGTTCCCCTCTTCGTTGAACCCGGTCTCGATAAATGTTTTGTGAAATTCACGATGAAAATCGGAAGAAGAACCCAAACACCATTCAAAGTATGTGAAAACAGAAAGTGAAACTCGTTTCCCTGTGTTGTTTTTTATTTTCAAATCCCAGATTTCAAGTGTATCGTTCATCGGGACAAAGAGGGTCATCTCAACCCTTATTCCTTTAAACTCGGAGGTCAGCACGGTGTAACCGAAGCCGTGCCTGCACTCGTAGTAATCTAAAGGTGTTTTAACCGGCAGAAATGCAGGCGCCCACACTTCACCCGTCTCGTTGTTCTTAAAGTATATATATTTGCCCCAGTTATCCTGAATCAGGTCCTGATGCCATCTGTTAACGCGATTAAATTCAGAGTGGGTTAACCAACTGAAACCTCCGCCGGCTTGCGAAATTGTAAGACCGTAATCGCCGTTGGATATTACATTTATCCATGGTTTTGGCGTATCGTGCCGTTTAATTACATATTCGTTGCCGTCGGGTGTAAAATATCCGTATTTGGTTTCAAATAACCGTTCCAATGCGTCTTCCATTTTTGTTTTTTTATCAGTTTAAACCGGTTTTAGAAAGTATTTTGTGCTGTTTTAATCACTCTTTTCGAATGTTGTTTTCACTTCAGTTTTCGAGCGCTTTTTAGTTTTCAAGTGCTTTTTATGCAATATTTAAGCGCTTCGTTGTCGCCGTTTCTGAGCGCAAAGTGAGAGAAAATTTCTCTTCCCAAACTTTGCGCTCTCAACGGTTTAAATTTACCTCATTAAGATAAATATTTAAGAAGCAATGCTACTTCATTAAAATCATTTTCTTAGTGGCTGTGAAATTACCGGCTGAAATTGTATAGTAGTAAACACCGCTGGCTAAATCCGCTGCGTTGAAATCAAGTGTGTGTCTGCCGGCTTCGTACTCACCATTTGCAAGTGTTCTGACTTCTTTACCGAGTGCGTTGTAAACTTTAACGATTACGAACGATTTCGAAGGAACTGCAAACGAAATGGTAGTTGTTGGATTGAATGGGTTAGGATAATTCTGCTCTAAAGCAAAATCTTCAACTATTGAACTAACTTCAATTACATCAGAGTAACCATAGTCGCCGTTATAGTCAATTTGTTTCAGTCTGTAGAACAATTTACCGTTAACACCATTATCAGTGTAAGAATAATTGGTGGTTTCTGTGGTTGTGCCTCTTCCGTTGATAAATCCTACTGAAGCGAAAGAAATTCCATCTGTGCTTCTTTCGATCTGGAAGCCTGAGTTGTTGCGCTCGGAAGCGGTTGTCCAGTTCAGTTCAACACTGTTGTTTATCGCTCTTGCGGTAAATGAGGTCAGCTCAACAGGGGTTGTCTGAGAAGTGAGATATAAAGTTCTGAACTGGCTGCCCCACTCGCTGCCCCAGAAAGTCTTGTGGAATGTGCCAAGAGGACCCCATGCAGGCATACCGTTGTGGAAGTTATCAGGATCAAATATGTTAATGCACACCTGAACTGAATCGGGAACTGTAGTGAAACCAAGTGCACCGAGATCGATCATCAGTTCTGCAGAGTATCCGTTATCAACTTGCGTGGTATCATTAACAACCGTACCCGGTTTTTTAATTCCGGCGCCCGCACCGGTGTTCGGATCGGTTGATTCATAAACCATGTTGGGGTCAACTCCGCCGGCGTTGAAGTAAAGTTTAAACTCTTTATCAACACCTGCTGCATTTTTAATCTTCAGAAACATTCCGTCACCTTCCCAGCTGTCACCAAAGCGGCAAACTTGTTTATCGTTTGATTGGAACCCGATATAAAGTTTATTGCCGACTCTCAGGAATTTAACGGGTGTGACTGTGGTATCTGTATATGGACCTTTAACTAAAACATCACTTGTGACAGACTTTGCAAGACCTGAAAGCTGTGGCTGTGGCCCAAACATCAGGTAAGGCATCGGATAGCTCCAGTCAGATTCGTTCAGAAAGCCGTCAACAGTTATTGGGTTTGCTGACTGATAAACATCCAAAGATGGTGGATCCTGGTAGAATACTAAGTTTCTGTAGGTACCGCCCCACTCGCTGCCCCACCAGGTTTTGTAATAGGTTCCGGGTGCGCCCCAGGGTATCATACCTACATGATACATATCAGGATCAAAAATATTTATTGCAACGGGCACTGAAGTAACATCCGGGCCGTAACCGAGTGAATCCAAATAAATCAAAAGTTCAGCAGAATATCCGTTGTCAATCTGAGTGGTATCGTTAACAACAGTGTTGCTGCCTTTCATACCTGCGCCCATACCCGGTGCCTGTGCTTCGTAAACTATGTCAGGGTTAGGTCCTCCGGCATTGAAGTACAGCTTGTACTCTTTATCATCACCGGCGGCGTTTTTTATCTTCATGAACAATCCGTCACCTTCCCAGCTGTCACCGAAACGGCAGACATACTTGTCGTCACTGTAAAAACCGATGTAAAGTTTCATCCCGACTTTCAAAAACTTCATATAGGTGTAGGTGGTGTCAACATAAGGAACCGAGTTAGTAACATGCACGCCCCCAGTAATACCCTGTACTTGGGCTGTTGTTGGTGCGTTGGGACCAAAAACTAAGTACTCCTGAACAGCACCCCATGCGGGTTCATTCAGGTTTCCGTCAACCGTAATCGGTCCGGCAGAAGCGTATGCTTCGCGAGCTTTTGGATCTTTAAATTGCGAGAAAGTCGTTTGAACCATAAAAACGACAAACAGCGCGATAAAAAGACCGTAGAATTTGCTTTTCATTTTGTCTCCAGTTTGTTTGTTGGCTTAAAAAAATGTAAACGGTTACAATGTTCAAATTTACGAACTTTTTTACTAATTGTCAAGTTAATTTTACATTTCCTGTAAGAATTTTTCGACTTGCTCGTTATTTCTTCGTTTTCAGCCTGTTTTCGGGGTTTTTTGATGAGAATTTTTTCCTTCAGAAGTGGGAATTGTTACCCTTTGACGCCTTCTTTGGAAATATTTTTTAAACTTTCTGATATTTCCATGAAAATGTTTTATGTAAATTTTACATTTTTATTTCATATATTTTCATTTGTCATTCTTTCTTTTACCATTATCATCGTTTTTTCGCTATGAAAAGGTCATATTTAACACTCACAGAATTGTTAGTTTTTCTTTCGTTGTGCTGCTTTGGAGAAACCGGGAATCACTTACGAAAGCGGAATGTGCGTTTACTGTTTCTTTCGTTGTGCTGCATTCCGTTTGCACAGCTGCACCCTCAAACACTTCTTTACGAAAATTTCGATTCTGCAGAGAAGTGGAAGATCAACTCTTCCGACGGCGTTGTGGTTTCAACCCATTCCGACAATGGTTTTTCCGGCAAAGGGATTCGATTCGATGTTAATTTCACACTCGGAAGTGGGTATGGCGGTATCTTCGATCTCGTTTCTTTAGAATTGCCCGAAAATTACCTTATTTCATTCTTCGTAAAAGCGAAAAACCTGCCGCCGAATAATTTTGAGTTTAAACTAATTGACCCCTCCGGCGATAATGTATGGTGGGTGAACAGAAAAGGCTACGACTTCCCAAGTGAATGGACGAAAATAACCCTTCGTAAACGAAACCTTTCTTTTGCCTGGGGACCCCAAGGTGGCGGTGAGATTAAAAATTTAGGAAGAATTGAGTTTATCGTCGCTTCTGCAAACGGCGGAAGTGGCTCCGTTTGGATTGATGAACTTAAAATTGAAAAACTTGACCCTCCTGCGCAAATTACTTCCCCTCCTGTTGTATTTGTTAACGGAACGCCTGACACCATTGCCTCAAAGGTCTTGTTTGACAACAACCTCAAAACCTTTTGGAGCACGGAAAGGCTCTACGGAAACGGGGGAAGCGGCAATTTTAATGGTGCTGATGACGATAATAACATCCCCGAAAAAGACGGCTCCGGCAGTTGCGAAAGAATTGAAGGTGGTGAAGACACATCCCAATACAATGATGGTAAAAAAAACCGGAACGATATGGGAGAGGTTCAAAACAAAACCGGCAACAGCAATTCACTAAACGATACCTGCAAAAAAACTGAACTTCTGATCGATCTTACGGCACAGAAAGAGTTCGGCGGTTTGGTACTCGACTGGAATAAGGATCATTTTCCGGCATATTTCAAAGTGGAGGCTTCGAACGATTATTCAAAAACTGACTGGGTTTCTCTCTTCCCTGAATCGGGCACAATTTCGCCAAATGAAAATTCAACAAAGCCCGCAGATGGCTCAATACCACCCGGCGGCGATTTCAAAACTAATTCTGAGAATGAAGCCTCAAAGGGCAACACTTCAGCAACCTGTTCCGGATATGCACAGGGCAGAGGCGGTAAATTCTACATTATAACTCCGGAAGCGCAATTCCGCTACATTAAAATCACAGTTATTGACCACCGCGAGGGGTACTCAGTCCTTAATGAAATTACATTTAAGGAGTTACCGTTCGCCGATAACTACAACAACCTTTACTATGAGGTTGCTGCCGATTACCCAAAAGGATACTTCCCGAGATACACCCTTAAACAGCAAAGCTATTTCACCGTAGTTGGGGTTTCAGGAGATACAAAAGAAGGGTTGCTAAGCGAAGATGGTGCCTTGGAAACCGATAAGCAGTCGTTTTCTGTAGAGCCTTTCATATTTGCAAACGATAAATTTTACACCTGGAGCGATGTGAAAATTTCACACTCGCTTGCCGAAAATTATTTGCCGGTTCCATCAGTAAACTGGAGAACGGATGATTTTTCTTTTGATATAACCTCTTTTGCCTCCGGCAAGCCGGGGGCATCAGTTTTGTTTTCTGAATACGCAATTACAAACCAAGGGAAGACGCCCTTAAAAGGGAAATTCTTCCTCGCACTTCGCCCATTTCAGGTAAATCCGCCCTGGCAAGACCTCAACTTTTACGGCGGAACTGCTAAAATCTCCGATGTTTCTTTTAACGGCAAATATGCGGTTGTGAATAACAAAACAGCAGTTATCCCGTTGGTCTTTTCATCACCGGAAAAACTGAAAAATGAATTGGATGAGGGAATTGGCGCCCCAACAGAAACATCCGGCATCTCAAATGAAACATTTGGCACCACAACGGAATCAGCCGGCAGCACACCGGAATCTTTTTGTGCTGCCGGAGAAACTTTCGGCGCTGCCGTTTTTGATGAAGGCGATATAACCTCCTGGCTCTCTGGAAGCAAAATCCCCAAAGCACGAAGCATAAAAGATGAAAAAGGGCTTGCCTCAGGTGCGTTTTCATACGAATTAAACCTGAAACCGGGCGAAACTGCACGATTCTCGTTCGCTATTCCGCAGTATCAAAATATTAATCCCGACTCTCTCTTCTCTGTTGCGCAATCGTTGTATGAAATTGAGTATAACAAAACCAAACAATTTTGGGCTGATAAACTCTCCCGTATCCCTTGGAGCGTGCCGAAAGAATTAGAAACCATTTTCAGCTCGGTCAAAAGCAATCTCGGCTATATTCTGATTAACCGGGATGGCTCGGGGATTCAACCCGGTTCCCGCTCTTATGAAAGATCGTGGATAAGAGACGGCGCTTTAACCTCGGCTGCACTTCTTAAATTAGGGCTAAAAAAGGAAGTGAAAGAGTTCGCTAAGTGGTACTCACAATTTCTTTACCCGAACGGAAAAGTTCCCTGCGTAGTGGATAAACGGGGGCCCGACCCGGTGCCGGAAAACGACGCCAACGGCGAGTTTATCTACCTGATTTATCAATATTACCGTTACACCGGCGACCAGGAGTTTGTGCGGGAGCTTTTCCCGAAAGTCAGTTTGGCGGTGGATTATATCCGCGAAATGATCGCACAACGAAGTACATCCCACTACAGAGATAACCCGAACGACTCGATCCGCTCGCTATACGGTCTCGTGCCCGAATCAATCAGCCACGAAGGCTACTCAGATAAGCCAATGCACTCTTACTGGGATGATTTTTTCACAATTCTTGGGCTGAAAAACGCCGTAACTATGGCTCAGCTGCTTGGATATAACGATGTGGCGCGCTCCTGGGCGGAAACACGGGATTCTTTCACTGTGAACCTCTACAATTCAATAAGGCTGGCTGTTAGAAGAACAGGCATCGACTACATCCCCGGTTGTGCCGAAAAAGGTGATTTCGACCCCACTTCCACAACTATTGCCGTTTACCCATGTGGTGAAATTAACAACCTCCCGCAACCGGAATTGGACAATACTTTCAAACACTATGTGCAATTTTTCCGGGACCGCCGCGACGGGAAAATCAAATGGAACGAATACACTCCATACGAAATGAGAACCATCGGTACTTTTAACTTCAGCGGGCAAACTGACATCGTTTGGGAGTTGATTCAGTTTTTTATGAACGACCAACGACCGAACGGGTGGAACCTGTGGGCTGAAGTGGTTACTCGTGACTACCGCCACCCCCGTTTCATCGGAGATATGCCACATACCTGGTGTGGATCGGATTTTATTAACGCCATCAGAGCTATGGTTGTGCACGAAAGGGAATCTGACAACTCACTACTTATTGCACCCGGCTTCCCCGATGCATGGTATGAATTTGACCAGGGCTTCTCTTTCAAAAGCTTACCCACTTTCTATGGCGAACTTAATTATGAGATAAAAAAGAAAGGTATTGAAGCGGTGGTTTATATTGATGGTGATCTGAAAATTCCTGAAGGCGGGATAAGATATGTTGTGCCGCAAAAATTCCGCCGCGAAAGAATTGAACTGAACGATGTTCACACAGAACCGAACGAAAATGGCGAAATTATAATAAGGTCGCTCCCTGCAACAGTGGAACTAATTTATTGGAAGTAAGGGCTGTCTTGTACGGTTTTTGTACTCTCTTGGATAGTGCGCAGTAATGAATAATTTGAAGACGCGAATCGAGCGCAGTTTTTAAACAGCACGCACTTTTGAACTCAGCACACAGCGTGGTTCCCGGCACGCACTTTTGAACTCAGCACACAGCGTGGTTCCCGGCAGGCACTTCTGAACTCAGCACACTGTTTTGAATAGTGCGCTGCTGCACACAAATAATAACGGGCACAAAAAGCCCCCCCTCAAAAAAAACTTTGTCATTTATTACAACCGTTTATCAACTTTTTTGAATTTTCCCATTGACTTTCAAAAAGAAGTTTTGTATTATTGCACCGTAACATTTTGATATTGTTTTGATATCACCTTTTAACAAACGGAGTAACCAATGATCAAAGAAAAATCAATCAAAACTTCAGGCGGCTTTTCTCACCTTTTCTTCTATTTAGTTGTATTATTGGTGGGTGTTGGTATTATTATACTGCGTGCCACTGACGCATCCGATGATTATCGAGACGCTTTCTATGTCGTCCCAGGAGTGCTGATAGCCCTTTTTGCAATTTTTATGATGATGGGTTTATATACCATTGAACCAAACACTGCAATCGCACTGCTTCTTTTTGGTGAATACAAAGGCACCGACCGCGCCGAAGGCTTCCGGTGGGCTAACCCATTCTTTACTAAAAAGAAACTTTCACTCAGAACGAACAACTTCGACAGCCAAAAACTGAAAGTGAACGACAAAAAAGGAAACCCGATTGAAATATCGGCGGTTGTGGTATGGAGGGTTAACGAAACTGCGGAAGCCCTTTTTGCGGTTGAAGACTACAAAACCTACACCGTGGTGCAGTCGGAATCCGCAATTCGTCACATTGCAACAATTTATCCCTACGACATAACCGAAGATGAACCGCTAAGCCTTCGTTCTTCGATCGATGAAATCTCGCAGGCGCTTGGTAAAGAGATTCAGGATCGTGTCTCAAATGCAGGCATTGTTATTGAAGAGGCAAGGATTAACCACCTGGCTTACGCACCCGAAATCGCTCACGCTATGCTTCAAAGGCAGCAGGCGGAAGCTGTTATTGCCGCAAGAACAAAAATTGTGGATGGTGCCGTCGGGATGGTGGAAATGGCGCTGAAGAGGCTTAACGAAGAAAAAGTGCTGGAACTTGATGAAGAGCGCAAAGCAGCAATGGTTAGCAATCTGATGGTGGTTCTTTGCTCGGACAGAGCTGCTCAGCCGATCGTTAATTCCGGATCGCTGTATTAGCAAAATTAAATATTAACCAAAAAAATTTTATACAATTCAATAAGAAACATCAGCACTCCGGTTATGTGTTTTATGGTTGTTTGATATGGCTGAAAAGAAACCGATAATTTTGCGAATAGACCCTAAACTTTGGGACGCACTTAACGAGTGGGCGAAGGATGAACTCCGCTCACTCAATGCTCAGATTGAATACCTGCTGCGGGAACAAGTCAGAAAAAGAAGAAAGAAAATTTGAATTTCCCCCAATGTTGGTACTTGAAATTGCGAATTAAGAGGGATATAAATCCACGAGGCGCATACCTGCCCTGAAAGCGCATACAGCTTAGAATTGCAAAAAAAGAAGGGTACAAATCCCCGAACCCAATTTAAATTAAAGCAAAAAGGCGTGGTCAGCTGCAATTCAGCCACTCGCAATTTCAAATAAACAGCGGCTAAACTGAAATATTTACACATTAAGCGGTTCTAAAAACCGAATTTGCTTTATGATTTTGTTATTTTTTCCTAAATTGTGGTAATGAATTAAAAAATTGGTGAATTATGTGCAGAAGTAAATGGATATGCTATCTCCGCTATATCATTCTTTTAGCGGCTTTCCTTGGCGTTAGCGTCTTTGCGCAAACGGCTGAAGTTAAAAGAGAAAAATTTGACCCGGCTAAAAACCCGGCGGAAGACCTGAAACAAGCCGTTAAAATCGCCACGGCGGAAGGAAAGAAGATACTGCTGGATGTCGGCGGTGAATGGTGCCCCTGGAGCCACAGACTCGATGAATTTATAGAGGAAACCCCCGAGGTTAAATCAGCCCTGAACGACGCTTTCGTAACCATGAAAGTGAACTACAGCAAAGAGAATAAAAACGAGGATTTTCTCTCGCAGTTTCCAAAAATTGGAGGATACCCCCACTTCTTTGTCCTTAATTCAGACGGCTCTTTTTTGCAGTCGCAGGATACCGGTGAACTTGAGGAGGGGAAAGGCTACTCCAAAGAGAAATTTTTGGTGTTTATAGAAAAGTTCAAGCAGTAAGAATTTGTTAAGAACTTATGCTGCCCATCTTCAGGGTATTGGTTCTGTAAGACCTTCACTCGGCGGTGAACTTTTTTTTGCGCTACCGTTTATCGGAGCGTTTTATTTTTTTGTCATTAGTCTGTTTGCATTTTGAGCCTTTTTAGTAATTATAGAAAAGAATACGAGGAACTCCTCAATAAGTTTGAGGAACTTCAGAAAAAACACCAGGCGCTGGAGTCTGCCAACGGCGATATTTTGCGCTTGAATGACGAGATCGAGATGCTCAAATATGAACATCAGGAACTTGAATCGAAACTGAATAACCTCAAAAGCAGAGAAACCGACATCAGCATCCTCCTTTTTTCCAAACAAAGCGAGTTGGAAAAAATTGAGCAGGCAACAAAAGAAACCGCTTCAGACATAGAAGAAAAATCCTCACTTATTAGAGAATTAGACTCCACAATCCTTTCGAAAAGACCGGAAGCTGAAAAACTATCGCGACAACTTACAGCATTGTTGGGTGAGGTTGAAGAGGCGAAAAATAAATATGACGAATTCTCAAATGGGCTTTCCGGTTTAAGAGAAGAAGAGGCAACTAAAAGAAGTAACCTTATCAAACTTCAGCAGGAAATTGATCAGCTGAAATATGAAAGAGAAAAGTTTTCGAACTTAGAAGCACTTAAGGTGAAGTATGATGAAGTGAACGATTCGGTTCAGGAAATATTAAAACAGAGGGCGCACCTCGATCTGGAAGTTAGGGAGCTGAACGACACCAGAAATAAACTGATTGAAGAGATCAACAAAATGAGGAACGATATGCTGGCTCAACGGGCTTTGTTTGAGCAGCAGGTTGTTCACGAAAAAGTGGCGGTTGAAAAAGAACTTATTCAGTTAAAAAATCAACTGGATGATTCCATCAGAAACCGGCAAGAGCAACTCTCTAACCTTGACCGTGAGTTTTCCGAAGCCAAAATCAGGTATTCTAATCTTGTTTCAACAACTGATCAGGTAGTTCAAAACTTAAACGAAAGTGAGAAAAAAATTGAGATGCTCAAGTTTGATAAGGATAACCTCACCGATCAGGCTAACTCGCTGCAGGCGAAAGTTGAATCTCTTACAAACAGAGCCTCTGCTTTGGATGCAGAAGTGCAGGGCTTAAACCGACAGATTGAACGCCTGAACGAGGAAAGGCTTGTTGCTTCAGGGTTGGTTGAGCAGCTAAAAAGTTCCATTTTGGGATTAACTGGCTCCAAAGAAGAGATGGTGGAAATTATCTCCAAGCTTAACGAACAACTTAGCGAAAAAAATAAAACATATTCTGCTACATATCAGGAGTATCAAAACCTTCTGGAACACCTCCAAAAAAGGAAAATTGAGGTGGTGAACCTGAAAGGTATTATCGAAATAAGAAGCCGTAAATTGAAGGATATAGACCGTGAACTCGCGTCTTTAGAAGCCCTTAGGGATGAATATGAAAACGACCTCAGGCAAATTCTCGATCTCCAAAAATCACTTAACTACGACCTCAACAATTCGCAGGAAAATGTTCAGTCACTGCAGGATACAATTTCAGCACTTCGGAAAAAATTCACCGAAATTCTGAAAATCAGGAAAGCAAGGCAGGAATCGCTTCAAAGAGAAAGGAAGCGAATTATTGATGAGCAGGAGGATTACGAAAATGAAATCGTTTCCGACAGCTATATCCCCCCGGCAGTTCCTACTGCAAGCAGAATAAAAGGAATTTTTGCAGACCCCGATCAGACTGCTTTCGATGAGATGAACGGCATTCTCGCCGGAAGTGTAATTGACCTCAATTTCGTTGACTCCGGCACAAAAGCGTTCGATTCGTTAAAAAGTGAGCCTTACAACCTCGCATTTTTCGATCTGAACCTCCCGGGGATGTCTGCAATTGAAATAATTGAGCGAATGCGCGCCTCAAATGTTTACAAATCAATCCCCATTTTTGCAATTTTGGAGTCTCCGGACGAACACTTAGAGTCGCAGGCACATAATGCAGGTGTATCCGGCATAATATATAAACCTTTTTCAGCTGAACTTGTACTTTCAGAAATACGAAAGTTTATAACTTTTTAGTAATTTTTGATACCCAATAATAAATAACAAAAAATCAATTTATAATCGACACATATAAAAAAAATGCTCCATTTGATCAACTCTGCTGCGCGGGGCGGCGCTGAACTTTATGTTTCTGAGTTAATTTTACATTTTCAGAAATATGGCGTTGAAAATTTTGTAGTTTGCAGGAAGTTCTCGTTAATCAGCAAAATGTGCAATAACCCCGGAATACGCCTTTACTTTACAAAAGCATCGGGAAAATTTGCGCTCTTTCAGGTTTTTAAGCTCGTAAAGCTGATAAAAAAAGAGAAAATTACCACAGTCTTTTCACACACCAGAAACGATGTGTTCACCGGTTCTGTGTTAAAATTCCTCACCGGTATCTGCCATGTAAATGCAATCTATATGGGTACAGGCCCGAAAAAAGACGCTATCCATCGCTTTGTTTACCGAAGAGTTGATGCCTTAATAACATCCGCCGAGTTCTCAAAAAATGAGTGCGAGCGCTACCTCCCTGTGCCACCCGGAGCCGTTAAACTAATAAGGTACGGAAGAGACCCGTTCCTTTATGAGTTATCTGAAAAAAGGAGAACAGAGATCAGAGGAAAAATGCACACTCCTCCCGAAAAAGTGGTGATCGGGCTCCTCAGCAGAATCGATACAGGCAAGGGTGTCGGCATTTTTGCCGATGCTTTTGAATACCTGCAACAGGAAGTGCAGCAAAAAATTGAATTTTGGATAATGGGCGAACCAACCGTTAAATCCGTTAATGCCAAGGGGGAACCCACATACGAGGAACAGGCGCTGAAACTTCTGGATAAATTAAAGGCTTTAAGTAAAAAACACCCCACTTCTTTCAAACTTATCCCTTTTCAAACCGAATATATAGCCTGGCTTCAGGCAATGGATATTTTCGTTCTACCCACTATTAACGAGATGTATTCACTTGCAGTGGTTGACGCTATGATGACAGGCTTACCCGTAATCGGGACAAATGCCGGTGGCACCAGCGAGCAAATTGGCAGAAATGAAAGGGGGCTATTGGTTGAACCCGGTTCGGCAAAGGCTATCGCTGACGCCATTGCTGAAATGATTAAAAATCCTGAAGAAATGAAACAAAAAGGAGAGGCTGCGCGAAACTGGGCAACAACTCAGCATAATTTCCAAACCACTGTTTCGCAAATTCTCGATGTCTGCAACGAAAAACTTCCGCTCAGAAATGAAGAATTGCCGGTGAATTTACCTCATTAAATTTGCTTCGGGGGATTGCAGGCTTCATCAAATAAACAGCTGCCTGTTGCAGGGGAACTAAACAAATCAACCACAGCATTTAAAAACGATAAAAATAAGAAAGAATCCTTTTTTTTATTCTTTCTCTTTCCCCATCTTTTTAACAAAAGCAATAAAAGATGGACTCAGTCTTCAGTCTGTGGATATAATTTCTAACTTTATTTTCCCGCCTCTTTATCAGAAACTGCAGAACTAATCCCGCGTTCGTAAATTTTAGTCATATAATTAAAATACGCCGCAAGATCGTCGGTGAAGTTCTCTTTTTCTGCACGCCAGCTCCAGTTACCGCCCAATTTACCGGGGAAGTTCATTCTGGCGCTGTTGCCAAGGTTCAGCACATCCTGCATAGGAATCACCACGGTATTCGCCACTGAGGCATAAGCGGCTTTTATTGCGGCAGCAACCATCGCCTCATGTTTATAACAATTCAGATAGTTTTGTGCAAACTCGTAAATATCGCTTTTGTCAAGTCTTACCGAGTCAAAATAGCCGCGTGTGGTGTCGTTATCGTGCGAACCGGTGTGTACCACACAATTTCTGATGTAGTTATGCGGCAGAAATTTCGCTTCCATCCCTGTTCCAAAAGCAAACTGCATAATTTTAATTCCGGGGAAATTGAACGCATCCCTCAGCTTTTCAACCGGCGGTGTAATAACGCCCAAATCCTCGGCGATAATCGGCACTTCACCAAGGTATTCTTTAACCGTTCTGAAAAACTTCATCCCGGGGGCTTTAATCCACTTCCCTTTCTCAGCGGTTGGTGCGCCTCCGGGGATGCGCCAGTACGCCTGAAACCCGCGGAAATGATCGATCCTGATAATATCAACAATGTTAAGAAGTGCTGCTATTCTGCCGCGCCACCATGCGAAATCATCTTTCTCCATCTCATCCCAACGGTAGAGAGGATTACCCCACAACTGTCCCGTCGGGCTGAAATAATCAGGCGGAACTCCCGCCACCCAGATCAGTTTTCCCTCTTCATCAACGGTAAAAAGTTCCTTATTCGCCCACACATCAGCACTGTCGTAAGCTACAAATATGGGCAGGTCGCCGATTATTTGGATGTTTTTGCTGTTGGCGTACTCTTTAACTTTCAGCCACTGGTCGAAAAAACAGAATTGCTGGAATTTTTGAAACTCAATCCCTTCGGCAAGTTTTTTCTTCCACTTGCCAAGCTCTTTCGGTTTGCGAAGAGCAATTGAAGGCTCCCAGCTTGTCCATTGCCCGCCACCATGATGCTCCTTCGCAGCCATGAAGAGGGCGTAGTCGTCGAGCCATGAAGAATTAGCTTTGCAAAATTTATTGAACGAAGTTTTTACGGATTTAGATTCTGCACTACCGGAGTTAATAAACGACTTAAAACCTTGAAAAGCAACACCCAGTAAACCTTTTTTCCACTGAATTAAGGGCCCATAGTCAATTTTATCAGCTTCAAAATCCGGGGCGCCTTTAAGGTCATCTTCGGAAAGAAAACCTTGAGCAACCAAAACATCAGGCGATATGAGCAGCGGGTTCCCTGCAAAAGCGGAAAAACATTGGTAAGGTGAATCTCCATACCCGGTAGGGCCCAAAGGGAAGACCTGCCAGAGCCTCTGCCCGGCAGCAGTAAGAAAATCTATAAATTCAAACGCTTCGGGGCCCAAATCACCAATTCCATACTTACCCGGCAAAGATGTCGGGTGAAGTAAAATGCCCGCTGCTCTTCTAAATTCCATTTTTTATCGCCTTATTATTCTTTTAACCTGCTAATCTATTAGCCTTATTATTCTTTTAACCTGCTAATCTATTAGCCTTATTATTCTTTCAGCATGTAATTTTATAAACTGCTTTTATAAACCGTTACTTTATAAATAATTGTTCTATTCTGTTAAAACAGACAGTTTATTGTTAAATTACAATAAATTACCGAAATTTACCGCACTCTATTTCATCAGCATCATTTTGCCGGTAAGTCTGCCGGAGTCGCTCTCGAGTGTGTAAAGATATACACCACTCGTAAGGTTAGCGCCGTCAAACACGACAGAGTGTGAACCCGCAGACTGATAACCGTTCAACAGCTCAGCAACCTGCTGCCCAAGCATGTCGGTAACATACAACCGGACATTCGACGCTTTCGGCAAACTGAACTTAATAAATGTTGAGGGGTTAAACGGATTCGGATAATTCTGCATTAACGCAAAATCGTACGGTTTATCAACTGTGCCGTCGTTAACGCCTGTCGGGTCGAAAAATTCAAATTTGTAAACTTTTCTCGTTCCGTTATCGGCAACATAAGCAGTTTTACCGTCAGCAGTAAGCACCACATCACTTGGTAAAGTCATCGGTGCACCGTTAGGGTCGGGATTCGAAGAACTGAACTGCGAGGGAAGTTCGTAAACGGGGTCGGCAAAATTAATTATCACATTAAAAGCCTTCACCCATCTTCTCGTGGTGTCAGTTCCGGCAACCCAAAGCCTTCCTTCGGAGTCAACATCGATACCGTAAGGAATTGTACTTGTGAAATCCAAATCCCTTGCCAAATCGGAAACTTTGGTTCCTGAATAAGAGTCAGGGTGAGTTTGGTCGCCGCCTGTCCACATAGCAATACCACCGGTAACTTCGTTGGCAGATTTCGAGTTTCTTGAAGTGTACCAGGGTGTTTCGGGGTTGGTGTAGTCACCCGTTCTATGAACCGCCACATCTCTAACCACATCCAAACCGGCAGTGGCAAGCCCGCCCGGTACGGTTGGGTAAGTAGCCATCGAAATCCACGAGCCGCGCGCTGCAGCTGTTGGATCGTAACTGAAATTATAAAACCTGAATGATGTTTGATACGAAATACCGGTAAAAAGTACCGAATCCTTCGTTATCGCCGCACCGTGAATATAGGTACCATAACCCGCACCGTTTATGTTGAACCCAAACTTTTCAACCAGGTTGGTATCGGCATTTTTATAGTAATATTGTGCCGCTACTGTGTTGGGAGCAGTTCTCTGAAACGGTATATTTGCGTTAATGTAAAGGTCCTTACCTAAGGCTGTAATACCTCTGATTGCGCCGATATTCCCGGTTAAGGTATCGGAGTCACCGTTGTAATTGTAATCAATAAACCTGCGCATAACCGTGTCACCGGGCGTCAGATAATATATAGCATTGTGTGCATTAACTGATGTCGCTTTGGAAGAAGCAACATAGACTACTCCCTCCGAATCAATCGTCATTAAGTACGGTCTGACGAACGCAGTATCACTTTCGGGAAAATTGATAGTTTGGGTAAAATTCCAAACCTCGTTCTGCGCTCTCCCGCTGACCGCCAAAATGATGATGAAAGTTGTTAGTGTCAGTAGTCTTTTCATTGTTAAACCTCTGTGGTTATTCTTCGAATTTTTTGAAAATAATGGAAGTGTTGTGCCCGCCAAAGCCAAAGGCGTTGCTCATGGCATAGTTCACTTCCCGTTCTTGTGGTTGATTAAAAGTATAGTTAAGGTCACACTCAGGGTCAGAGTGCTCAAAGTTAATAGTAGGTGGAATTTTGCCGTTTTTAATCGCAAGAATTGTAGCAATTGCTTCCACCGCACCCGCCGCTCCGAGCAGATGACCCGTCATGCTTTTTGTGGATGATAAGTTCATTTTATACGCCTGGTCGCCAAAAACCGCTTTAATAGATTGCGTTTCAGCAATATCACCCAACTCGGTTGAAGTGCCGTGCATGTTTATATAATCAACCATATCGGGTTCAATCCCGGCATATTTAAGTGCCCGGTGCATAGCAAGCCGTGCACCTCGCCCTTCAGGGTCTGGCGCAGTGATGTGGTATGCATCGCCCGAAAGCCCATAGCCCACCACTTCAGCATAAATTTTTGCGCCGCGCCTCACTGCGTGCCCAAGCTCTTCGAGCACCAAAACACCCGCACCTTCGCCCATCACGAAGCCATCCCGGGTCTTGTCAAACGGGCGGCTTGCCGTCTCGGGCGAGTCATTCCGTTTCGAGAGCGCCTGCGCCGAGTTAAAGCCGGCAACTCCAAGCTCGCAAACCGGTCCCTCTGTGCCGCCGACGATCATCATTTCCGCCTGACCCTCTTTAATCAACATGAAAGAGTCAATAAAATTATGGTTCGAAGTTGCACACGCAGAAACTGCACAATAGTTGGGACCGCGGAAACCAAACTCAATCGATACCTGACCTGAAGCAATATCAGGAATTAACATCGGTATGAAGAAAGGTGAAACCCTGTTAGGTCCCTGGTTAGCAAGCGTTAACGCCTGGTCTTCAAATATATTCATACCACCGATACCCGAGCCAATCATAACGCCCGTATCATCCTTGTCCTCTGATGACATCGTCTCCGGGTCAAGCCCCGCGTCTTTTATAACATCTTTTGCAACAGACATTGCGTACTGTGCAAACAGATCCATCCGGCGGGCTGATTTACGGTCCAAATAATTAAGCGGATCGTAACCTTTAAGTTCGCACGCAAATTTAGTTGCCACGCGGCTGGCGTCAAACTTGGTAATTAACGCTGCGCCGCTTTTTCCTTCCATCATTCCCTGCCAAAACGATTCAACACTCAATCCGATCGGAGTAAGGGCTGCCATTCCGGTAACTACTACTCTTCTGTCTTGCATTTGCTCTCTTTTTTTGTTTAAAACTCGACTGATTTCCCGTTTAAGTGCCGGTTACCCGGGGGTTATTTGGCTCCGGGTTAACACTTAACCGAAAGATGTAAAATATTAGAAAACCCTAACTTGTAAATTTAAATGTTTTTTGTTTAGAAATCAAACAAATATCTGATTTGCAGCGTTCATTTGGAATTTTGCCCGCTGAAAAAGTGAAATGTTGCCGTTATGTCAGAAATGAAATGCTTCCAACACACCCCGGATTAATCAAGACGAAGACTAATTTAAAACTTATCCCACAAACCGAAAAGAAACTTCGGGTCTAAACCCAAATGTGCCGCTTTAAGCGTTGTTATTATCTGCGCCCTGTGATGCGCCTCGTGCGAAACAAGATAGAAAAGAAATGAATTTATCCCTTTTGGGTAGCCTTTTACTTTCATATCCCCCCGGATACTTTTATCGATTAATTCACCAATGCGGTCGGCGGATATTAACAGCGCCTCGGAAATCTTTGTCTTGTATGTATAATCATCTTTTTGCAGCCTGATTAACCCGCCGGCAAGCCCGCCGCCGATCGCCTCAAGCCACTGAGCACGAACATTGTTAATGTGTGCAAACTGTGCACCGACACTTCTTCCGCCGTAAGAAGGTTTTACGCTCAAATAATGCTCAGGGATAACTTTTAGCAAACTGATGGTTACACTATTTGCATTATCCCACGACTCTCTCAGACCAAGAAACATTTACGCTTCATTTTTTTTTGGTAAATTGCAACTAAATATATCTATAGTTCACAAAATAGTGATTTAGCAATGAATATCAAAAGTAAAAATGTATTTATTACCGGCGCTTCTGCAGGAATTGGCGAAGCGACCGCTCAAGCTTTCGCTCAACAAGGCTGTAATTTGATTTTAACCGCAAGAAGACTGGAAAAAATTGAATCACTCGCCTCTGATATTATTAAGAACTCAAATGTAGAAGTGTTGCCGATTAGGCTGGATGTGCGGGATAGAAAAGCCGTTTTCAAAGCCGTTGATACTATTAAAGAAAAGTTCGGCACGGTGGATATCTTAGTAAACAACGCCGGCTTGGGCAGAGGGTTAGAACCTCTTCACCAGGGAGAGATAGACAACTGGGAAGAAATGATCGACACGAACATTAAAGGGCTTTTATATGTTACTAAGGCTGTGCTGCCTCTTATGATTGAAAACGGAAGCGGGCACATAATTAACCTCGGTTCTGTTGCCGGCAGAGAAGTTTACCCCAACGGAAATGTTTACTGTGCCACCAAGTTTTCGGTTTTTGCGCTTTCCAAAGCCCTCAGGATCGAGCTTTATGACAAAAACATAAGAACAACAACGATTGACCCCGGTATGGTGGAAACTGAGTTCAGCCTCGTTAGATTTAAAGGCGACGAACAAAGAGCTAAAAATGTTTATAAAGGATTTACACCTCTGAAACCTGAAGATATAGCGGAAACCATCATATTTTGCGCAACACGCCCGCCACATGTCAACATTACTGAAATGGTTATCTACCCAACTGAACAAGGCAACACTACCTTGGTTAAACGGAGCAACTGATGCCTGATAGACTAAAGGGTGAAGTTGAAAAAATCACTTTTTACAGTGAAGATTCCGGTTTCGGGGTTATAAGGCTCCGCTCCGGCAGAACTATTACCGGAACCCTTCCGAAACTTAATGAAGGTGACAGAATTGAAGCCGAAGGTGAATGGATGGTTCACCCTAAATTTGGCGCTCAGCTTAAGGTTTCCAAAATAACCATTCTGGAACCTAAAGGGAAAGCGGCAATTCTTAAATATCTTCTCTCGGGGGTTATTAAAGGTTTCACAAAAACAACTGCAAAACGCTTTGTCGATCTCTACGGCGAAGACGCATTGGATATTTTGGAGAAGGAACCGAAAAAAATTCTGAAGGTGCCCGGCATCTCTGAAACTCAATACGATATTATCCTTAAAAGCTGGAGCGAGCAGAAAAACCTGCGGAATCTCGTGATTTTCCTGCAAAAGTATGACATTCCGCTAACTCACGCTTCCAAAATTCTGGAGAGATATGGGGACGCTTCCGAAACGATAATTCTGACCAACCCCTATAAAATGATTTTTGATATCCGCGGAATTGGCTTCAAAACTGCCGATAAAATTGCACAAAAGGTTGGGCTGAACCACGATTATCCGCCGCGGATAAAAAGCGGTGTGCTTTATCTTCTCGAAGGTGTCGCAAACAGTTCCGGGCATGTGTTTCTGCCTTATGATGAACTTGCGGAAATGGCGGAAAAAAACCTCGGCGTGAATCTCGACCAATACGGTAAACAGTTTCAGGAACTGATCGATGAAAGAAGACTGGTTGTTCTTGACCAAAATGTTTATCTGCGCGAAATTTACGATTCCGAGAGAATCATCGAGGGGAAAATCCTTGCCCTCTCAAAACCTAAAAACGATGTTACAACCGGGTTCTTTACTCCCTTTTCAAAAAAACTTAAATATCTTGCCGAGGAGCAACTTCTGGCAGTCAAACTTTCTACTGAAAATAATTTCCTGGTGCTGACGGGAGGCCCCGGAACGGGAAAAACAACAACCATCAAAGGGATAATCGACCTATATACCAAGTGTCAGCTAAAAGTTGCGCTGACCGCACCAACCGGAAGAGCAGCAAAAAGAATGTCGGAAGTTATCGGCAAAGAGGCTAAAACTATACATCGCCTGCTTGAGTATGACCCCGTAACCGGAGGGTTCCTTCATAAAAAGAATTTTCCGCTTAAGGTTGATCTGTTAGTGGTTGACGAGGTTTCGATGATTAATACTTTTCTGATGGCTTCGTTACTTTATGCCGTGAGCGATAAAACAACGGTTATCTTTGTCGGTGATAAAGACCAGTTGCCGGCAATTGGGCCCGGAAATATTCTGCACGATATTTTGGAATACGATAAAGTTCCGATTGTCCGTTTAACCAAAATTTTCAGGCAGGCAGAGCAAAGCAGGATTATTACCAATTCGCACCTGATTAACAAAGGGATTATGCCCGATTTGAGCATTGACCGTGAGGGCGACTTTTTCTTCATGCCCGAAAATAACAGCGAGAACATTCCGCAGCTGCTGCTTGATCTTGTTAAAAAACGGATTCCGGCTAAGTATGGCTACAAT
Source organism: Ignavibacteriaceae bacterium (assembly GCA_008933765.1). Classification (GTDB taxonomy): domain Bacteria; phylum Bacteroidota; class Ignavibacteria; order Ignavibacteriales; family Ignavibacteriaceae; genus UTCHB3. The sequence continues at coordinate 110,875 of WBUK01000008.1, forward strand.
TCGTTCACAGATATCCAGATTCTTGCACCGATGTACAAGGGCGCGGCAGGTGTGGATGAAATTAACCGCTTTTTGCAAAATGGGCTGAACGACCAAAAGGTGCTAAAAACGAAAGCCGACCGTGAGTATAAACGGAACGACAAGGTGATGCAGTTGGTTAATAACTACGAAAAAGATATCTATAACGGCGATATCGGGTTTATTTCAGGTACTACTGACAATAATGATGCGCTCGAAGTGGTGTTCGGTGAGAATATTGTTGAAATTACAACCGGCGAGATTGATGATATTACTCTGGCTTATGCCTGCACTATTCACAAAAGCCAGGGTTCTGAGTACCCGTGCGTTATTGTAGTTTTAACAAATGAGCATAATTTTATGCTGAAACGAAACCTGATTTATACAGCTATTACCCGTGCAACTAATTTGTTGATTTTGGTGGGAACCGAGCGGGCTATCCGCCTTGCGGTTTCAAATAACACAGAACAGAAAAGATATACATCGCTTTTCAAACTTACCGATTCAAACTGGAAAGAACTTAAACCGGCAAAAGAGTTTTAAGGTAGAATTGGCGCCTTAGTTTGGGGGTGCTGTTTCTTTATGATTGTGGCTTCGTAAGGGGTGTGGCTTCGTCAGAATTGCTGTTTCGTAAGAATAAAAAGGAGTTCGTTCGGAAACTGAAAAGATTTCTTTTTAACAAAAATACCGGTTGAAGTGCTTATACCCATTAAAAGTTCATCGAGAAAAGCGGTGTAGTTTTCAGACATCCCTTTTTCTCTGCCGCCTATGCTTAAAGAGGGGAAAGAAACCGCCACCGATTTTGCCGCCAGAGCATTGCTTAAAATTCTTTGTGCACTCCCCTTTTCCTGCCTTTCGATACACGAGAGTGTTTTGAACAAAAAGACTACATCGTAATCTGAAAAATTTATGTTATTATCTAAAAGATCGGCATTTTCGCTTAAGAATTTTGGCGCTGTTTTTCCTGATGATTTTTCAACACGGCTTGGCTCATCTTTACCCGACGGTGTTACTGCACGGCTTGACTCATCTTTCCCCGACGGGGTTGCTGCACGGCTTGACTCATCTTTCCCTGACGGGGTTGCTGCACGGCTTGACTCATCTCTCCCTGACGGGGTTGCTGCACGGCTTGACTCATCTCTCCCTGACGGGGTTGCTGCACGGCTTGACTCATCTACTGCGGATTTTTTTTCAGAAAGGCTAAAGTTAAGTTTTTGGTTTGATTGCTCGGCAAAAAAGAGATTAAGCGCTTGATTAAGCAAAACATCTATATCAGAGCAGCGATATTTTTCAATTTTTTCAGTATATACCACAAACATAAAAGGGTTGCACCCACAGGCAGCATCATAAATCTTCAGTTTTTCGCCATTTGGGGCTAACTCCGAAAAAATTGTTTCAATAAACAGAGGGTAAAAACTCATCCTTTCTGCGGTTGATACATGTGAACGCAAAATTTTTTCGATTCTATCCTGCGCGTATATAATTTTTTCGATTCTATCCTGCGAGCGCAATTTTTTTTCGACTCTATCCGATTTCCAAGTACTGCTCTCACCACTACCACCCACAGAATCAACGATTTTATCTTCGTCTTCTATTTTGTTTTTACCATTTTTCGAAAAATCATTGTTTCTCGATTCTGTTATCGGCACCATACCGTTGCCATTGATCCCCGTGCCTCGGTTTTTGTTATATGGTAATTCGGCAGATAAATTAGCATCCGTCCCCTTCCCTGCAAATTCCAAAACTGAGCCGAATTCATCCGAAATATATGCGCCGTAAATCTGATGAAGTTTCTTTTTAACGCTTTTTTCAGCCGCTTTTTCTCTGTTATAGCGCTGCAACATCATTCGAATCGTGCGACGGATCGTCCCCTCATATAGCCGCGAATACTTCCCGGAGCGCCTTATTGCTTCTAAAATCCGCTCTTCTGCTTTTTCCTTATCCATCAGATAAAATCACAGCTTTCGTCCATCAGATAAAATCATTACTTTCGTCCATCAGATAAAATCACAATCTTTATCCATTAGTCAAAAATCACTACTTTTCGAAATAACAAAACATGGGTTTTAAACTTAAAATCCGGTTTTCTCTTTCCGTAAAATTGCCCGTCAACCACGCAATGACCAACATTTTATTCAAGTACATCTCCACCACCGATTTCCTTCAACTTATTGGTTAGTCTCATGTAAAAACTATGTTAAGTATTATCGCCAAGCCCGCAACTTATCGGTAAGTCTGGTGTAAAAACGAAGGTTATGTATGGTTGCCAACCGCCCCGCGAGTGTATCACCAATCTTAAAGAGATGGTGCAAATAACTGCGCGAATAATTCCGGCAAGTGAAGCAATCGCACCCCTCTTCAATTGCGCCAAAATCTTTGATGTGTATATCATCCTGCATATAAATGTTACGGTAGAACCCCTCTTTCAGGTCATCGCGGGTGTTAATTCCCGCAAAATTTTTAAAAACATAAAGCCGCTTGTGTCTTGCATCGCGGGTTGGGATAACACAATCAAAAATCTCATATCCGGCTTCCCACGCTTTCACCAAATTTTCAGGCTTGCCGATCCCAAGCGCATGTTTAGGGAAATTTTCGCCGATTAAATCTGCAACATATCCCACCATATCCAACAATTTTCCGTCGTCATCGATGGGCCATCCACCGAACCCAAAGCCGTCAAAACCGATTTCCAACAGCGCTTCTGCGCAGGCTTTTCGAAGTGTCGGCTCGTTTCCGCCCTGCACCACTGCGAAGAGCAACGGGCGCCCTTCCTCACCCAACTTTCTGATTTTTAACTGTTCTTCGAACTCTTTTTTGCACCTTTTCGCCCACTTTACTGTCAGTTCAACGCTTTCTTTCTGAGTTTCTCGCGCTGCTACAGGGTGCGTGCAATAGTCGAGGCAGTACATTATATCCGAACCGATCTTAAACTGATATTTAATGCACTTTTCGGGTGTTAAAATGCTTTTTTCTCTCTCATTTTCCAACCGGTAAGTGAAGCCGTCTTTGTGAATTGTGCCCGCACCTGATTCGGTTATTAGCGAATAAACCTGAAACCCGCCTGAATCTGAAATCACAGGGCGTTTGAAATTCATAAACTTGTGGATACCTCCGGCACCCTGAACGGTTGAAAGTCCCGGCTTTGTGCTCAGGTGAAGTGTGTTAACCACTATTGATTCAACGCCGCAATCGGTAAGATCATCCGAATCTACACTACGGACTATTCCCCGGGTGCCGTCAGGCAGAAAAATTGGGAATTTCATTTCACCCGCACGGGTTTTAAGTGCTTTCATCTGAATCCTTTTTGAGATTTCATTCACTATGTACTTCTTCTATGCCGGTGTTTTCAAAAATCTTCATCTGAACCTTCATCTGCCTCTTTCGATTTTTGCCTGACAGAGCCTTCAATCAATGCGGTTATTTCACCCCGAAGGTCGGTTTTAGCCAACACTTCGCCCATTTTTGAGAGCGGTGCGCGGACTATTGTTTCAAATTTTTTGGTCAGCTCAAGGCACACAACGGCACGCCGATCACCCAAAGCTGCAAACGCAGAATTGACCGCTTTAATAATCCGAAATTTTGACTCAAAGAAAATCAAAGTATGAGGGCTTTCTTTTTCCTCTTCAAAAAACTTGCGCCTTTTACCCTCTTTGCGCGGGGGAAAACCCTTAAAGGTGTAGCCGGCAACAGGCAAACCGGAAGCCAGTAACGCCGTCTGAACTGCCGATGCACCCGGCACAACCTCGATTTTAAAGCCCGCCTCAACAGCTTTGGCTACCACACGGTAACCGGGATCGCTTATGCCCGGCATACCCGCATCGGAAACCAAACCAACCTCAGTACCGGAAGCAAGAAGCGATAAAATTTTCCCGCTCGCCTTCTCTTCATTGTGCTCATGGTACGAAAAAAGGTTCTTCTTCCCCTGAATTTCCAATTTTTGAAGTAACGATCTTGTCGTCCGGGTATCCTCACAAGCGATATATTCCAAATCCCTGAGAAGCCGCAACCCACGAAGTGTAATATCCTCAAGATTGCCAATCGGCGTGGAAATTATATACAGCGTCATTCGTTATACCCGCCGGGGAATATCATGGTAGCGCGCAAAATCTTTGTGGAAATTATATACAAAGCCATTCGTTACACCGGCTTGTAAAGCAAAAAGTAGCAGGCAAAATTATCGTTGAAATTCTTAATAGTGCCATTTTTAACTCTTGGATACGCAAACAACAATTTCGTTTTGAAATGTTAAATAGTCAAGCTCCCAGTTATACAATTTAGCACCTCTTTTCAGTTCTGCCTCGTGGTTGCCCAGAATATCGGTTTTTTTTGCAACTAAATTAAGAGTCGGGAAGGAAATTAAAACTTTATTTGCCGGAACATTTTTCACTACTTCCAAACCCGCCCCCGTTGCACGATGTTCCAAACAATAGTACATTTTGAAAAGAAGCGCTACATCCACTTTTTCAGTCGGAGGTGAAGTGTAAACATCTCTTTGTTCGCCGAGAGGCTCCAACCCTTCCAACGAAAAATAGAAATTTATAAGGTCAACAAACTGCTCATTTACATCGTAAGCATGATATTTAACCGAACGCTCCAGCCCCATCCACCTGAAAGAGAGGGGGTTCAGTGCGCTCGCAAGATCGGAAATGCTCTCCGGTGTGCCCGTGAAGTCAAAAAGCTTTCCGTAATACTCACCCAGAAGCTGATTCCGCTCCCGAGTTGAAGAATGTTTTGAGAAAATCGACCAACAAACCCCTCTGATTGCCTTGTCATCTTTTGCCTGAAATGCAGCAGATAATGCCTCTTTAACCTTTTTGTAGTTCGGTTCACCGAGATATTCAGCCCTTATTCGATGGAGTTTCTTGCGGGCAACCTCTTCGGCTATTTTGATGTTTTTGTGCCGCTCAAATTCAGTCGCTAAAACATCCCTTATTGTCTCTTTTGAAATAACGCGATATTTCTTTGAGGCTTCTATTTTCTCCGCAATTTTCTTTAGTTTTTCGTCGGTCATTCTTTGGTTATTTATCGTCTTCTTTGTGCTTTGTATCGTTTTGTTTTACCGGTGATGTTTTCAAAGCGGTTTGCAAATCAACCTGAGTGCCTGCCCTGTGAACATGTGCATGCACTGTGTTCGTGTAGTCGCACCGTGTTCTTGTGCCTCGCTTGCCCTGTCCGAGGCTTTCCGCTCTCTATTACTTAATTATATCAAAACAAACATTTCAGACCGCCGGTTTACTTTTCAGCTACCAACAAACTTACCTCGCTGAAATTGAAATACACTCTGAAATACGCCATGACTATTATATACTCATCAATTAACTTAATTAGCAGAAATCGAAATCCCCTTCTCATTCAGAAGTTTCACCATATCATCAAACCAGAAAGGCTTTTTTTCCTGTTGGCTGATTTCCCGGAACCGCAAGCCTTTCAAAAAATTTTCGGTCTCCTCAACGGTTAGATATGGAATAATCGTCGTGGGAAACCCCATAATTTTTCTTGAAAAATACATTCTTTCAGTTGTAAACTCGTCCAGATATCCGTTTTTTTTCAACTCACCGAAAACATACAGCAAGTCGAAAAGGTTGGTTTTCCCCTCATCTAACTCACGCAGTAAGATTACAATCAACCCGGGGATTTTATCAGGCGGAATTTCCGACACTTCATACCAAATCTGATCAACTTTTCGCTTATTATCCGGTTTCTGTTTCGAGGTAAAAAAAAGGAAAAACTCGCCTCGCTTTAATTTTTCAAGTTTGCTCTTCTGCTCTTCACGCTTAATTTGAGTAAAATGGAAAAACACATCCCCCTCGTAGTATTGGCTGCGCAGAAAACCAAACCCCTTTTCGTTAATCTTCTTAACACGGCAGAAATCGACGGGTTCGCTTCCGGTCATCTCTTTTCTTCCAATAATTGTAAAAATCCATCCGTTAAATTTCCGAAATCTGATCCACAATGCAATGTTAATTATCCGCCGCTATATTGTACTAAACACCAACCAATGCAAAATAGCAGCAAAATAATGCAATTAAAATTACCCACAGTGTTTTCCGCAGCGTAAACTACCGGCAATAAAAAAGCCCCCGGATTAGCCGAGGGCTTAAATGAACAACCAAAATATCTTTTGTGCACCTTGCGGGACTCGAACCCGCGACCTGATGATTAAGAGTCATATGCTCTACCAACTGAGCTAAAGGTGCACCGCAAAATTACGAAATTTCTTTTATATTGCAACGACGGAGTGAAATTTTTCCGAAATTCAATTAAAGGAACACCTTCTGAATATCCCCGTGCTTTGGGAGCGCGTAAGCAACGCCGTGCTGATTCCCGCTGCTTTTATTGCGATCCTCTGGGTCATCAAAATTGTTGAAACCATGACAGGTATCTCCTTCAGCTGGCTTGGGATTATTCCGCGCGATCCAAGTCATCTCTCTATGATATTGACAGCTTCGCTTGTCCACGGCTCGTTCGAACACTTGAAATACAACACTCCCCCCCTGTTCATCCTTGGTTTCGCAGTTATTTACTTTTACCCAACCGCTTCTAAGAAAGCTATTCCAATAATGTATGTGCTTACGGGTTTAATTCTGTGGGTTATCGGGCGGGAGTCGGTGCACCTTGGGTCTTCTTTGGTAATCTACGGGCTTGCTTCTTTCCTTTTTTTCAGCGGAATAGTCCGGCGCGATATTCGCTCTGTTGGGCTGTCTTTGTTGCTCGTTTTTTTCTACGGCGGAACTTTGGTGATGGGGCTGATACCGTTAGAAAATGGAGTCTCGTGGGAAGGGCATCTTTCAGGTGGAATTGCAGGGCTGATTACCGCCATCCTGTTCCGACACCTCGATCCCCCAAAAAAATATTCCTGGGAAATCGATGATGACGATGACGACCCGGAAGACACTAAAGACTACTACAGAAACAATTTTTTTAACTGAATATAAATAATCGGTTCAACCGGGGGAAAACAAGCACCCCAACTAAAAATAGAAAACAACGGCTTCATCCCGCTGTCAAGAACATCCTCTTCATCCCCTTTAAAAAAAGTTCACCCGGCTGTAAAGAAACAACTATCTCAACTGAAACTATATTTTCGTTTGAAATATTCGTAAGCTTCGTTTATTTTTTTTGCTTTTTCTTCCGAACCCTTGCCATTTCTTGCATTTACATCCGGATGGTTAGCTTTCATCTTTTCGCGGTACTTCTTTTTTATGTTTTCTTTTGAAAAATCACCGTTTAACCCGAGCACACCACCGTAGTAATTTTCCATCGGGTCATAATAATGAGATGAGGCAGCACTTCCACTACTCCTGCCCGAATTTTGGTAGCTGCCCGAAGTGTTAGTATTCGCATCGTCATAATCTCTTATAATATCTTCTCTGCCGAATAATAAAAATTGATAAAGGTGATTATTCTTCAAGCCGAAGGCATGCAAATACAGGAGCAAAAGATTACCATAAGCGGCTGTTTCCGGAACCGGCTTGCGAGCCTCCTGATAAAGCTCTTCCAACAAATTCGATAAATGTAGCCAATGCTCATTCCCTTCTATTCTTCCTTCTTCAAACGGGCTTATTAACCGCAAAATGCTTTTCAACCATGTATCATCGTTGCGGTTGTTGCTTAGTTTGTATAGAATCAGAAAATCGCGAAGCATTAATTGAGTTGACACTTGTGCCATAATCGACGGTCGAGCAATGCTGCAACTTAAACCAAGATATGTAGCCCGTTCGAGCAAATCCATCAACTTATCAAGATCAACCCCAAACAAAGACATGATAATTTTTGTAACCACCGGAACAATTATAATGTCTTCAAGTCCCAACCCACCCGTAAGAAATGCAGCAACCCACCCACCAACGCGTGCAATGTTTCTGGTTACTTTTACGCTATCCAACCCTTCCATAATCTCAGATACAATCTTTTGGGAGAGGTTATAGGCTCGTTCGTACTCCCTATAGTTGTAGTACTCTAACGCAAACGAATAGTGATGTTCTAATTCATAGTAATTTGGAGTTGCCATTGTGGTGATGATAAATTTGCGGGTATTTATTTCCCCTGATTATAGTTTTTTTTAGAAGTTGTTCTCTTTTACATCTATTTTAACGATTTATCATCGGGATTGTGCACAGCACTCGTAAAAGATATTCGTAAGTATGCAGGTAATAAAACTTCCTAATTAACCGGCTTGTAAAGGCTATGGATTGTGTGGTTCTCTTGTAATAAGCAAACCACTTCGTTCTTAAACTGTTTAATTCTTAAAAAGCTAAACTTCTTAATAGCTTAAACGCTTAAAACTCGCCGTCCCTTTTTTTACGGAAATACATGCTGCGGGTCATCTCGTAACGCCAGACCAACCCGTCAACCGGGTCAACATAATCATCGGTTCTGATAAATTGCATGTTCTTCAGAATTTGATTTGAAGGGTTGATTTCCGGTCTTGTGTGCGCAATAACTTTAATTATCGACTCATCTTTGAAAGCAAAGTGCATAAACGCCTTGGCAGCTTCTGTAGCCAAACCGCGCTGGCGGTAAGCTTTTGCTATACCGTAACTGATTTCAACTACACCATTATTGGGCCTTCCTTTAAAACCACCGGCGCCCACTAAAGCTTTGTCTTTTCTGTGAACAAAAAGATAGAAACCCCATTCACCAAAGCCCGGACCGTGCGCAAGAAGGTTGTAAATCAGTTCCAAAACTTCAGTAGCTTCTAAATACCCATCAAAAACCTTCCAACCAAATTCTTTCTCAAAAAGCTCTTCATTTTCTCTCAACAATTGAATATGTCTTGCTTTCGAATTTACCAGATCAAGGTTTTCAGTGCGAATTATGAAAGGGTCTGCCATGGTTAGAATATTCCGTAAATTTATAAAAATTGAAGTCGCAATTTAATGCTTTTAAAGGGCTAAATAAAGGTATTTTTTGAACCTGTTTTATTTTTTTTCTTCTCTTACAAATTCCATCACTTTTTTCCCTGCTGTATATAAAGCAAGCCCCTGATCGTCAACGGAAAAGGTGTCAATATCATGAATAGCCTGAATGAACTGATACTCCAACTCCATTTTATCACAATTCATTTTGGTCATCCCTAAGTTACCGAATTGCATCGAGTTCCCCTCAATTTTGACTTCGCCGAAGAACCGGTTGCAACTGGCACTTCCACCGACAGAGTTATCAACTGACGAGAAAATGAGTGTTACATCTCTATCCGGTGCAGGCGGAACTACTGTTTTCCCGTTCAAAACGGTCAGTTTCCATACAGTGTTATATAGAGAGGGGTTACCGGATACTTCCTTCACACCGGAACAACCAAACATCACAAAAGATGTTAAAATAAAGAGATATATTATGCCTGTTTTCATTTTATTTTTCCAATCTCAAATTTTTCAAATGATTACTTATTATTATACTGAATTGACATTCATTATGTTTCACTATTAGCAAGAAGTTTCACTATTAGTTTAGTACCGACTACAAAAAAATTATTTTAATGACTTAAAAATAATATGATTCAAAACAAAACAAGGGATTATTTCATCAGCTGTTAAAACAGATCACATTTTTTTAAAGAAATTTTACATATATTATTTTTTGTTTTTAAGTCTTTATCAGGATAATCGATGTATTTTACAATAAACGCCGAAGAGAACCAATATTTCATCATCTGCGAAGGTTCTCTAAACGCTGCAAGTGTGGCAGAATTCAGAAACACGGTTGAACCTTTTATTAACGAGTTTCGCGCACCAATCGTTATTGACCTTGATAAGGTTGATTATGTTTCATCTGCCGGTATTCGCGCTTTTTTATTACTTTTTAGAGCCGCAATGGAAAAAGCCCCGGAAACCGGTTTACACTTTATGGACATGGTTTCCATCAGAAATGTCTCCCCTCAGGTTCAACAGATACTCGACATTTCAGGGCTCTCTGAATCAATCAGACAATGGACGATGGAAAGAGATCAGCAATAATTTTTAATAGGGACATGCAACCAAGGGTGAATTCCTACAACGGGCGTAATCGAAAAAATTCCGGACATCTTAACGAACTGGCACTTCTGGCATATCTTGCACGGGGCGACAGAGAGGTACACCCTTCGGAACTCGATTATATTTATAAGATAGGTCGTAATTTTGGTTTTAGCGACGAGGAAATCGAACGGATTATCGTTAACGAAAACAACGAGTTTGATGTAACTATCCCTCAAACAAAAAGTGAGAAGCTTGCGCTAATTTATGATCTGCTCTTTATTATGATTGCAGACGGAATAGTTTCGGCAGAGGAAGTGGCAATTATTTCCCGTGTGAGCTTTCTGTTTGGCATTCCCGCCATTAAACTGAAAACATATTATATTCAGTTTGTGGAATCGATAAAACAAAAGGAAACTAAGGATTCATTCCTCCACCGAATGAGTCAAATTCTGTAACTCACCATCCATCGTTGGTTTACCCCGCATTGGCAACGGATTAGCCGGCGTTCAACAATAGTTTAACCGGCGTTTATTGCAATTAGGGCATGGGCTTTTATCTAAAAACACCTGTTTTGGTTCAGCCGGCGTTTTCCAAAGTTCGGGCAAAGGCAAAACCCATTATCTCAAAAACACCTGTTTTGGTTCAGTCGGCGTTTACCAAAGTTCGGGCAAAGACAAAACCCATTATCTCAAAAGCACTTTTCTTGGCTCAGCCGGCGTTTACAGCAATACCGATGAATGAATCAGCCTTCAAGCAGGCACCGCCAACCAGTGCACCATCAATATCTTTTTGCCCGAGCAGTTCGCCTGCGTTTTCCGGCTTAACACTTCCGCCATATTGGATAACAGTCTCCTCGGCAACCTTTTCGCCAAAAAGTGAGGTTAACTCAGCACGAATGAATGCGTGAACTTCCTGCGCCTGAGCGGGTGTTGCAACCTTACCGGTACCTATTGCCCAAACGGGTTCGTAAGCAATTATCACAGACGCCATCTCATCAGCACTTACATCAACTAAGCCGTTTTTAACCTGTCGTTTAACAACATCGAACGCTGCTCCTGCTTCTCTTTCATCAAGCGTTTCGCCGACGCAAAATATCGGTTTTAACCCCGCCAAGAGAGCCTTTTTAATTTTCTTGTTGATAATCTCATCGGTTTCACCGAAAATTGTGCGTCTTTCCGAGTGACCGAGAATCACATACTCGCAGCCGACCGATTTGAGCATACTTGCAGAAATCTCACCGGTGAAAGCACCACTCTCTTCAAAATACATGTTTTGCGCTCCCAAGCCGATGTTACTTCCCTTTAGCAGTTCGTGTGCGGTCTCCAAAGAAGTGAAAGGAGGGCAAATGATAAGTTTAGCGTCAAATTTCTTAACCGCCACCTCCTGTTTAATGCCTGAAATCAGGTTAATTGCACCGTTAAGATCGTTGTTCATTTTCCAGTTGCCTGCGATAACTTTTCTTCTCATTTCATTTTCCTCAAAATATTTAAAACTTTGAAAGTAAAGTTACCCATAAAAGGAAAGTTCACAAAAATTATTGGTAACGCTGCAGATGTCGGTTTTCTTCCCTGAAGTGGCTGTTGTGTTGCGTAAGTGTTACTTCAACAGCCTGCAAAGTTACAGTTTGTACCTCGGTTTTCTTCCCCAAAATGGCTGTTGTGTTGTGTAAGTGTTACTTCAACAGCCCGATATAGATCAAACCTTTATACACTGCATAACCGATAAGCGCATAAATTGCTATTTTAATAACAAATTTTACCAACCCCGCCGCACTTTTAACAAAAAAAAGCCCGATGATGATAGCACCGATTATAAACGCCATTTCCATACTTTAATCCCAATGATTGTAAGATACATCCCAAATTTTCCAACAAAACGATTTCTGTAAAAACAGAAATAATTTTCAAAATTACAGGGGTCAATTTAATTAAATTTCACTCTAAGTTTGTAATTTGCAGAGTTCAATTTTTAAGTTTGGATCAGAGAGACGGATTAAGCAATGGAAAAATTTCTGAATTTTAATTCAAAAGTGCAGGAACTTGCCGGGAAGATAACCGCTTTCCTCACATTTCTGCTGGTTCTTCTTGTTACGGGGGATGTAATTGGACGATACCTCTTTCACTACGGAAGTGTTGCCGCACAGGAACTTGAGTGGCATATTTTTTCCATTATTTTCCTTCTTGCAGCCGGCTACACTTTCAAACTTGGCGACCATGTTAAAGTAGATGTTTTTTACGCTAAATTCAGCGAAAAGAACCGTGCACTTATCGATATTCTGGGAACAATAGTCTTTCTTTTCGCTTTCTGTGGTTTTGTAATTTGGTTTTCTGCGGGCTTTGTTGCCGCTTCATTTTCTATAAATGAAGCCTCAGCTGATCCGGGCGGTTTGCCCGCTCGTTTTCTGCTGAAAGCCTTTATTCCACTTGGTTTCATCATGCTTGCGATGCAGGGCGTAGCCTTCCTTCACGACGCTGTTAATCGCTATAAAAATGCCGCAAAAATCGAAAAAGATAAAGTATAATAGATAACCGACAATGGTTAACGGATATGAATAATGGGCAATGGACTGAGGATATGGACAATGGATAATTGCAATGAATAATTACCATGGATAATGGGCTGCGGATAAAAATACAGTATCAGGTCAAATAGAAAGCGTTTTATAGAAATAACTGAAAAACCCTAAAGAAAAACCCGGCAAAACAAACAAACTAACAAACAAAATGCCGGTTAAAGAAAAACAAGAAAATTAATCCACAAAAAATTAAGCAAACTGAAAACCCAACAGAAAGCGTGAAAAAATGCCCGACATCCTGATTGATCTAATGCCCTTTATCTTTTTTGCAGTGGTGGTTATCTCGCTGCTTATGGGCTTCCCGGTTGCGTTCACGCTGGGAGGAGTTGCAGTTCTTTTCGGCACGCTGATGTTGGGTCCCGAGTTTCTGTCTCTGTTACCACTTCGTATTTGGGGCGTTATGTCCAACTTTGTCCTTATTGCCGTTCCGATGTTTGTGTTTATGGGGGTTATGTTCGAGCGATCGGGAATTGCAGAAGAACTTTTAGAGACAATGGCGCTTATTTTTGGCAAAATCCGCGGCGGACTGGCAATCGGCGTACTGCTCGTGGGTGCATTACTTGGTGCATCAACCGGAATAGTGGGCGCAACCGTGGTTACGATGGGCGTAATTTCACTCCCCGTTATGCTAAAAAGAGGTTGTGCAAAAGAGGATTCCACCGGTGTTATCGCAGCCTCGGGCACTTTGGGTCAGATAATTCCACCGAGCATCATCTTGATTCTCTTGGGGAGTGTTATGAACATACCCGTTGGCGATCTTTTTATGTCAGCTGTAATTCCGGGGCTGATACTCGTCGGGTTGTATCTGATATGGGTATTGCTGTTGAATTTCATCAAACCTTCCGCATTCCCTCCAATGAGCGACGAAGAGATAGCCGCATTCAAAAAAGAGCGGTTGAAAAGGCTGTTCACTGCATTTTTTCTGCCGAGCGTTCTGATTATTCTTGTACTTGGCTCGATATTTATGGGGGTTGCTTCCCCCACGGAGGCGGCGGGAGTCGGGGCACTCGGAGCGATGGGGTTGGCTGCACTTCGGAAAAAATTGAATTTTCAGACGATTTCTGAGGTTTCCAAAAAAACGGTAACAATCACAACGATGGCACTGATGATCCTTATCGGTGCAACAGCTTTCAGCCTCGTTTTCAGGGAATTAGAGGGGGATGTGGTGCTTACAAACCTCATTATGTCTTCAGAAATCAGCCCCTGGATTTTCCTGCTGATCGTGATGTTGATAATTTTCATGCTTGGCTTTTTAATCGATTTTATAGAGATAATTTTTATTGTTGTGCCGATCGTAGATCCCATTTTTCGCCATTTCGGCATGGATATGCTCTGGATCGCAATACTTATCGCTATGAATTTACAGACATCGTTTCTCACGCCGCCGTTTGGGTTCAGCCTTTTCTATCTTAAGGGCGTTTCACCGCCGGAAATAAAAACTACGGATATTTATAAGGGTGTTGTCCCTTATATCATAATACAGGTTGTTGCCCTGCTTATTGTGGTTTTCGTTCCGGCACTTGTGAGGGTTTTGTAGTTAAATAGCACCGGCTGTTTACTCACTGTCATTTTAACGGCAGAACTGAAATCACCGGCTGTTTACTCACTGTCATTTTAACGGCAGAACTGAAATCACCGGCTATTTACTAACAACCATTTTAACGGCAGAACTGAAATCACCGGCCTGCAGACGGAAAAAATAAACACCCGAGGGTAAATCAGCTGCTGAAAATTTAAGTTCGTGTCGCCCCGCAGTTTGTACTCCTTCCAGAAGAACCGCCGTTTCTTTGCCGAGTATGTCGTAAACCACTCCCTTCACAAATCCTGTGGTGGGCAGAGTGTAACGAATAACGGTTTCAGGATTAAAAGGATTCGGGTAGTTTTGGTAAAGTTCAAAATCCGGTATTGCCTCCTGATCAAACGCAGCTTCACCCAGGAAGTGTCGTGTTCCGTCATAATCTACGCTCCAAAGGTGATACAGTATCTTACCGAAACCGCCTGATTTATCCTCAAACAGATAGTCTGAAGGTGCGGTGCTCGTTCCGGCACCTGCAACAGTACCGATCATCTCTTTCTTATCCCCAACAATTCTGAATATTTCGAACCGGCTGTTGTTGGTCTCTGTAGCAGTGCGCCAGCTCAAAATTGGTGAACTATCAATCCAACGCCCCGAACCCGCACCGGAACCCAAGTCCGCACCATTTTCCGAACCCAAAACCGTAAACGAAATCAACTCAACCGGCACTGTGTAGCCGTAAACCCCCTGTCTGCCCAAAATCTCCGCATTTCCGGTGGAATAATCATACCACACCACGAAAAGCGAATCGGAACCGGGAAATCGTCGCAGCGCGATACGCCCCTGATATGAGTTATCCGGGTTGTTTGAAAGATTAACAAATTGGCTCCAGGTATCGCCTGAATTTGTTGACATTGAAAAGTAAATATCAGAGTTGTCATAGTTTGGTGCAGAGTGTGTGTTATCGAACCACGCCATATAGATTCTGTGGGCGCCGTTTGGCTCTTCGGCAACTGCAAGATCGGCAAACGACGAGTTACCGCTGTTGTTTGTAATATTCACCGGCGCCGACCATGTCGCCCCCCTGTCAGTTGATTTCATAAATCCAATATCGGAAAAATTAATCTGATACATATCCTGCGAGGCAATATACACGCTGTTTCCGAAAGTTTGCAGGCACACTCTCGTTTGCGGCAGCGGGTCGTCTGTCAGTTTTCTGTAGGGGCTCCACGAGGCACCACCATCATCAGAGTAAATGTACGCTATATCATGGTCGGGATAAGTAGGTGAGTCCAACCACACACAATGCAGCCTGCCGCCCTCCCACTTAATCTGCGCCCATCGGCTGTCAACTGAAGTGTTGGAAATATTCACCGGCGTGCTCCAGTTTACCCCCATATCGGTCGATTTCGAGAAATAAATCTGATATTTTTGCGGCCTTTGCTCCCATACTGCATACAAAACGGAGCCGTCGAAAGTTATTTTCGGAGTAATTGAAGTGTTGCCTCCCTGCGTGGAAATTACCGCAGGTAAGCTCCACGAGCTGCCGCCGTTGGTTGACCTCTGGCACTGTATAACATAACCCGCATTACCATTGTTGTGATAAAGCACCACAAGGTTCTGACCGCTTGCGCACAATACAGGCCACCCGGCGATTGACTCTTCTTCAAAGATTTTAATGTTCGGACCCCAGCTGACACCGCAATTCATCGATTTTTTGAACATAATTGCGCCGTTATCTCCCCAGACTACATAGAAATTCGATCCGTCGGCATAAATTGATTCATAATCAGAAGTGGCGTTCATTGTGTTTGAAAGATTAACAACGGGCGAAAAATTCACCTGCGCCGGAACAGAAATTACAAGAATCGTCAACAAAACGAAAAAATATTTCATGGCTTTTTCTCCGATTATATAGTGAAAAACTTCGTTCTCTCACTTCCGATGCCCCTTATCAACTTTCGATTAAAGTTTTTAACTTTCTCGCTTTTTCGCAGCAATAATTTTTACGCTCTAATACTGCCTCTGCCGGACGGGGGCAGTGGCTTCCCCGGCACCGGCTTAATTTGATTCAGATCGGCACAACTTAAACTGCCTCTGCCGGACGGGGGCAGTGGCTTCCTGAAAAAACTTTTAAAAAATAGCTCTGTTAAACTCCAAAGAAACATCTTGCCAAAAAACTACAAAAACAAATTCCCATCTTCATTTTTCATTTTATAGGCAGTCGGATCCCAAGGTTCAATATGGCAGAGCACATCGGAAACATTCGGATACAATTCCATTAGTTTATTTTTAACAGAGTGCGCAATCAGATGCCCCTCATAAACCGAGAGGTTTCCGTTCACAATAACATGCATATCGATGTAATACTCAAACCCCATCTTCCGGATGTAGCATTTTTCAATGTCCCTTACGCCCCGCACTTCTTTCGCTGAGGTTTTAATTTTTTCCCTGAACGCCTCAGGTGGTGCGGTATCCAAAATTTCTTTCAGTGCCGGCATAAAAAGGACAACTGCGTTGTAAATGATAATAAACGAGGCAAATAACGCTGCGTAATCATCGGCTTTTTCGTACCCTTCGCCGCCAATCAAAGCGATGGAAATGCCGATAAAAGCAGCCACTGAGGTAATTGCGTCACTTCTGTGGTGCCATGCGTCATTTTTCACTGCTGTGCTTTCTATCCCCTCGCCAATTTTCAACACCTTTCTGAAAAGTGTTTCTTTAACCACCACCACAAAAACCAAAACTATCAATGTGAACCACTCAGGCGCTTTGTGTGGAATAATAATATTGTGCAGGCTTTGAACGATTATTACCACTGCCGCCGCAATCAGCATTAAGGCAACAAACATCCCCGCAAGTGGCTCCGCTTTTCCGTGTCCGTACGGGTGATCTTCATCCTTTGGACGCGCTGCGTATCTAATCCCAATCAGCACGATTGTGGAAGTGAAGATATCAGAAAGCGACTCAATTGCGTCGGCGGTAAGTGCGTACGAGTTGCCCAAAATCCCTGCACTTCCCTTTATGATCACCATGAAAAAAGAGATCAAAATTCCGAGAAGTGTTGTCTTCATTCCCTTTTGGGAAGCGCTTTTAGGCTCCAATTTCTTACTAAGCCTTGCCGCTTTTTTCTATTAAAACCACCTTATACATCTTAATTTCATCTTTTTTGAAAAGCATCGGGGGAATCGATTGATTGTAAGAGGTAAGCATTGCTATCCCGGGCAGCGAGGCATTTTCGGTGTAAATTTTCAGTGCGCCTTTTGTTTTGTCATAAAGAGCAACAACAAGATCACCCGGTTTAACTTTGCCGTAAAAGCTTACTAAAACATAGTCACCCGGCGAAACCATAGGCATCATGCTGTAACCGAACTCTTCATCCACTTTCAGATAAAAATGAGTATCCGGGTCGTATTTCAGTTCCTTAAACTCGTAAAGTTCGCTCCAATCCTGAATATCGGAAACCCCTGCGGGTACAGTCCCCATCACCCGGAAATTTAATTCTCTTTTTTTGTCCGTTTCGTTTCGGCTTCCGGAAGTGGTGGTGATATCTTTTTTGCTAATTTCTTTCAATTCAGCGCGGGAATCAACTTCGCCTGAATCAGTTGAATCTGTAGTTCCACCGGCTTTACCCGTCAACAGCCACTCGATGTTGCAACCAAGATCAGAAAGTTTCATCAGCACTTCCGAGCCGGGGGCTATTCTTCCTGACAAATATGAGTTGAGTGTCTGGGGTATCATACCGAGCGCCTTTGCAAATTCGGTTAGTTTGAAGCCACGGCTGTAAGCAAATTCTCTTAATCGTGCTCCAATTGCAGATTTATCTCTCATTTTTTAAATTTTCTCTTGACTTGTATAAGTCTTTTGTATTAGTTTCGCAAAACGATAAGTTAATAGTTTTACATTTTCATAAGATTAACATCTTAAATGTAAAGAATTTTTACTTAAAAACAAAAAACTTGTGCATAAATACAAGAAATTTTTGCATTAAAACAAAAAACATCGTTAAAAAGGAGGAAAAAATGTATCCTGTGCCTAAGCTTTCATTCGAAGAACTCAGAGAACTTGGCTTAATCAACGAATCAGAATACCGCAATTTTGTTATTCGCGCACGGTTCGATGAACTGAAAGAGCAAGGAATTAAAACAACAATTATCAAGGAGATACTTGCCGATGAGTTTTGCCTCTCACCGGAATCGATCCACGGTATTTATTATCGTAAAAGGGAGAAATACAGGTTCATAAACTGAGCCTCATTGAATCTCAGAAGTACGCTACTACTGTGAGCGGGAAGCATAAACACCAAAAATAGGGGTTTGTAAACTGAATTTCATTGAATTTCAAAAATGCACAACTACCGTGAGCGGGAAGCATAAACACCAAAAATAGGGGTTTGTAAACCAAAGCACCGGACAACCGGGCGCTTCATTCAATTATTTTGGTTAATTTTGAAAGTTATTTTACGATCATTTCAGAAAAATAAGTGGACGATCTACTAAGGTACTCATTGCTGCTCGTTACCGGATTTTTTACGGGAGTCCTAAACATTATGGCGGGTGGCGGTTCGGTGCTTACGCTCCCCGCGTTAATTTACATCGGGCTTGACCCCAACATTGCGAACGGTACCAACAGAATATTCATTCTGATGCAAAACCTGACCGCAGTGGTTGCTTTCTCGAACGAGAAAATGAGTTACTTCAAACAATCGTTCCGGCTCGCTATTTTCACGATCCCGGGTGCTATAATCGGGGCGTTTCTTGCGGTAAAAATTGAAGGCGAACTGTTCGTTAAAATTTTGGGTGTGGTTACTATTATCCTCTCGCTGCTTATGTTAGCTCCGATCAAACATAAACCGGGCGTAGCGGATGAAAACCACCCGAAATTTATCCTTTACCCACTTCTGTTTGCAATTGGGTTTTACGGCGGGTTTATTCAGGCAGGAATTGGTATTTTCATCATGTTCGTGCTGCGAAGTATCCTTAAATTTGACTTAGTGAAAGTGAATGTTTACAAAGTTTTTATAGCTTTTATATTCACAATCCCGGCTTTTTTTATTTTTATTTATCACGGTCAGATAGACTGGGGGGCGGGCTTCGTTCTCGGGTTGGGTTCAATTCTCGGTGCCTGGGTTTCTGCCAAAGTTGTATCAAAACTCGGCGAAAAAGTTGTTAAAGCCGTTTTGGTGGTCTCAAGTTTACTGATTGCATTAAATCTTTTGGGCGTTTTCTAACATGAAAAAATTCTTTTTACCTTTAATTTTTCTCTTTTCTCTCGCTTCCGTTTTTCCGCAGGTTGAAAATGTAAGTATCGACAATTCCGTCTATTCCTTCCTGAAAAGAATGAAAGTTAAGGGCGTAATCGAAAGCATCCACGACGATGTGCCGAACATGTCACGCCGGGAAATTAACGAATTTCTCGACACAATCCGCACAAAACAACACCTTCTGACTAACACGGAAAAAGAGCGCCTGCAGTGGTACACCGAAAAATTTTCAGGGATAACGGCCGGAAGTGGTGTTACAAACCTTTTCGGCGGTTCCGATATTTTGCAAAACATAGAAGATATTGCCTCCGACAAAATTAAATATCTGTATGCCTACAACGATTCTGTCCTTTCGATGTATGCTGAAGGAATTGGGTCGCTGCAATACGGGCACCGGTTGAAACCGGATGTGAACAACGCCGCAATCTACGACATCGGGTTCCGCGTGCAAGGCTCGATAACTGAAAATTTCGGATACATGCTTCATGTGGTGAAAGGATTAGCCACAGGAAATCAGGATTTTGCCACCGTGGTTGACCCACGGCTTCTTTACAACTTCAAATTTGTGGAAAACATTGAATCAACTCCCAGCTATGACTACACCGAAGGTTACCTAAAATGGAGCGCACGCCCAAAAAATGGTATGGAGTTCCTTTTTGAGGTTGGGCGGGAAAAAACCCGTTTCGCCCAGGGGTATAACGCCAACTTGGTTTGGTCGGGTGAGCACGCAAGCCCCGATTTTATCAAATTTCAGTTCAAATATGGGCCCGTGCGCTACACTTCTTACCAGGCTTCAACCGTCGGAAGGTTTCAGCAAATAAGAGACGACAACTACACAAAATATCTTGCCGCAAACAAATTCCAGCTGCATCTCCCAAATTTGTTCGATCTTTCAATCGGTGAGGTGATTGTTTACTCGGACAGAGGCGTTGACCTTGCCTACCTTAACCCTCTGATTTTTTACAAATTTGCCGAAATGTCGCTGCAGGATCGCGATAACGGAACTGTTTTCTTCGACTTCCAAAGCGATTTTATCCCTAATCTTGAAATTCAGGCTTCGTTCTTTCTTGATGAAAATATCCTGAGCAACATGGCGGACCTTGAACGATTTTCGAACAAAACAGCTTACCAAATCGGGGCTTACTGGTACACTCCGATAAATGACTTAGTTCTGATTGCTGAGTACACACGAATCAGACCCTATGTTTACACTCATACAAACCCTAAAAACACATACACCACCTGGGATAACCCACTCGGGCACTCGATTGGACCCAATGCCGACCAAATTTGGCTGAAAGCTGAGTATGCGCTAAACCGGAAAACAAACTTGTTTGCCACTTACAGCTTTACCCGAAAAGGACAAAATATTCACGACGAAGACGGCAATCTCATTTTTAATGCCGGAGGTAATTTGTTCGAACCTCACATCGGAAATGTTGACCCCGAACATGTCTCTTTCCTCTCCGGAGATGTTTACCACTACACAAATTTTGAAGCAGGTGTTTCTATCGAAGCGGTCAGAGATCTTACTTTTATCCTCTCGTTAAAACATAACCTTTCAAAACAAGTGGCTACCGGAGCAACAGAAGGGGTAACCTGGGTTAATTTCCGCTTTTTGGTTGAGTACTAATTCAAAATTTTTTTTATTTTTGTAAAGTTATTATTAATCGTATTTCTTTTTACTAATTTGTCGTTTGATAATATTAGTTTAATCATCTTTAAATAAATTCGTCGCGGGATCTATGCGAATCAGAATAGCGGTTCAGTTTGAACCTAAAACAATCTCGGTTAATTATAATTACGGTATTTCTACCGCAATTAAAAGATGGCTTAAATTGGGCACCCCTCAATTTGCCGAATTTATCGAAAATAGCGGATACAACCTCGATCCGAAGAAGTTCGAACTTTTCACTTTCTCTCTGAAGTTTGAGAAAATGAAAATGTCGGGCCCTCTCATCCAGCTTGTCTCGCCGAAGGCGTATATCCATATCTCTTTCCCAATACTTCAGGATTATCTCGATTTTGACCAGCTTGCTGCTACAGTAAAAAAAGACCATAAACTGAAAATTGAAGGGCAGGAAATAAAAATAAAAGGATTAAAACTTGATTTTGTACCTGAAACTTCTTTTACTTCTGAGATGAGGTTCATTTTTATGAGCCCAATGGTGCTTTCTACTTTCAGATTCATCAACCAGAAAGAAAGAGTGTATTTCCTGAGACCGGAAGATAATTATGAAATGGATACATTCCTGAGGGATAATCTTGCGGATAAGTATAAAATTATATCGCAGAATGAGAGATATCAGCCGGGGCCTATTCATATTGTTTGGGATAAGGACTACCAAAGCCGGCACCCGAGAATAACAAAGAAACTTTGTATCGAGAAACCTAAGGCTAAACCTGTGGATGTGATCGGGATACTTTCACCCTGCACCATTATCGGTGACCCAAACCTGATCCGCACGGGCTTTATCGCAGGCTTCGGTGAGAAAACCTGGCTCGGTTTAGGAATGGCAGACCATCTTTACGATACTTCCTACCACGATACTACGCTGTAGGATTTATCTAAGGCTTCGACGAGAAAACCCGGCTCGGTTTAGGAATGGCAGACCATCTTTACGATACTTCCTACCACGATACTACGCTGTAGGATTTATCTAAGGTAGCCCCTTTTTCTTTATCGAAAATGTTTTCAACATCGATATTACTGAAAACACCCGTTTTCTTAATAAGAAGTTTTGTTTTACCCTTAATCTCCGGTGAAATTTCAGCCCACATATCAGAGTAGAGCTTACTTCGCTCCGATTTTGAAGCTTTTTTATACTCGTCGTATATTTTTTGCTCAAGGTCGTTGCCATTTTTCAGTCGAATGAATTGTGGGTCGTCATCCTCACCGCCTTTTAAAACCAAAGCGCCATATCCGACTTCACCCGGATATTTTTCGGTGTTAATATCTCCTCTAAGAAAAACCACGGTCGCTTCATTGTTTTGTAAGGTTTTTTGATAATCCTGCCACTCGTACGAAAGTTTGTAGAAAGTTGCTGAAAATAGTGAGTCTTTTGCAAGCTTTTCGGTTGTAGTGGTAACCGCTTTGTAGATTGTATCAACATTTTCATTCCATTTAACGAGGTCTTGCTTCGTCAACAGGCGCAGCCCTGAGTAATACTCGGCGTGTCTGAACCAGAATGAGTAGTCGTTTTCCCCATCTGTCAACAATTTTTCATCCAGTTTAGATTTATTAAACCAATATTTCCCTGCATTCAACGACGAGAGTATCAAAAAATTGTTGAAAGCCAAGTGCCTTACATCTCTGTTTGATTCCATTTCAGCCAAATAGATTGAGTTGAAAAGCCCGAAAGCCAATTCTGCCTCTTCCTCAATAGCCTTAATATCAGTGATTGAAAGCCCCGGGTAAATTAACTGCTTGATATCCAGACACCTGCCAAAATATTCGGCTATCATCCCTGCAGCGTCTTCAAACCTGCCCTGTTTAAAATATACTTTAGCCAGAAAAAGTGCTGCGTTGTTTAGCGTGGGGTTAACTTCATCAAAGAACAATTTCCTCTCGGTATATACCTCTAATGCGTACTCTTCGGCTTTAACAAGGTCGCCTTCCTCTAATTTCAACTCGGCGCAATCGGCAAGAAGATCGATGAATTGCTGGCTTTTTCTGGTGTATCTTGCTTCAGCAATAGATAGTCCGCTCACAATCAGTGAATCTGCAGTTTTAATATCGCCATGTTTTTTGTAAAGGGATGAAAGCTGCCTTAAACCATTTAAAAACAGAGGGCTCGGCGTACCTACTTTATAAGAAAGTATCTTTAGCCCGAGTTTATAAAGCGAATCTGCTTTCTCAAAATCGTTTTTTCGGTTGTATGTATCAGCCAGAAAAACGAGGAAAAGTGAATAGTTTGCATCATCTTCTCCGGCTATGTTTTTCCTCAGATCGATAGCCTTTGTTAAAAATTCCACTGAACTGTCATATTCCTCAACAAAATAATAGTTTCTGCCGATGTTTGCAAGATCGGTTGCATATTCAGGGTGGTTCCTCCCCAGGATTTGCCTGTCAATTTCCTCAGCTGCTTTATAATACTCCAAAGCTTTTGGAAAATTCTTCCTCAGTTTATAAAGGTCGGCAAGGTTCACCAAAGTGGTTGAGTAGGAATAGGTATGTTTTCCGGCACTTTTTTCTTTTATTTGGAGCGTTTTAAGGAAGGTTCTTTCCGCATCAAAGAAGCGTAGCCTTCTTTGATATATCATAGCAAGGTTGTTCAATGCTTTTGCGTACATCGAGTCAGTTTCACCGAACTCTTTCTTAGCCGCCTCTGCGGCTTGTTCGGCAAAGACCAAGGCTAAGCCATACTGCCCCTGCCCGAAAGAATTTTGTACTTTTTTGTTAAGCTCTTCGTAACCCTGTGCATTTATAAACGAGAGCGGAAGGAGGAAAAGAATCAGTAAAACCGGAAATTTCATTCGTTTTGTTTCGTTTAAGATTGATAAATTGAAAAATGTTAAACCGTAATTTAACATATCACCGCTCTTTCGGTTGTCCCTTATTTAGTAGTTACATCGTTTCGGTTCACCCTGTCTTTTGCGGGCTTATTCATCGTTAGAGGGAGGCAATCATTCGTTCACTCTGTTTGTTTTGTGGTCACATTTAATCAGCCACCCCAACCACAGAGAATGAATTGCAGCCACTTCCAGCCATCCAACTATACTGAAACAACCATCCTAATTACAAAGATCAAATTGCTGCAACCCTTACTTTGTTGTCATCTTGAAAGAGCCATCCCAATCTTCCGAAGGTGGATTTTTAATGTAGTGGTTAACCCGTTCGATAAATTCAACGGAAGCCGGGTCACCCGGTTTCAATTCCAAACATTTGGCAAACAGCTTTCCGGCAGTTTCAAAATCTCTTTCCAAATATTTGTGCAAAGCTGCTGAATATTCATCGTAATAACCGGCGTAAAGGTTCTGATTCTTCTCCGAAATCACCTCGTAAACCCCTACCGAGAAGTCTTTCCCTTTTACTTTCAGAATATCCAGTTGGCGGGTTACGATAGCAGGATCATCAATTTGTTTCAACACCGACTCAGAAATCATAATATTAATACCGTAAAGCTTACCCGCCCCTTCTAAGCGCGAAGCAAGATTAACCGTATCACCAAGAACGGTATAGTCAAACACCTGGTCAGACCCCATATTACCAAGAATAACGGGCCCGGTATTAATTCCCACCCGGGTACCGATCTTAGGATAGCCGCGCTCTTTCCAGATTTTATTCAGTTCGTCGCAGTTATTTTGCATCTGAAGTGCCGATCGAACGGCCGCAACCGCGTGCCTTTCCATAGGGAGAGGGGCACCGAACTCCGCCATTATTGCGTCGCCAATAAACTTATCGATAATCCCCCCGTTCGCCGTAATAACACCCGTCATTTTTGTGAAATATTCGTTTAAAAGTTTTACAAGGTCCGCAGGTTTCATTCTTTCGGAAATTGTGGTAAAACCCTCAATATCAGAAAAAAGCACCGTCAATTCCCTCTCCTCACCACCGAGTGTTAAGTTCTCAGGGTTATCTATCAACCGATCAACAACCGAAGGTGAAAGATAACGCGAAAAAGCCGATTTAATAAACGACTGCTCTTTTGCGCCCGTATATTGAACCGTAACCAACAGCAGCAAAAACGAAACGGATACATTCAACTGAAATGTCACCATAGGGAATATCACACGATCAACAACTAAATAATAGGTGAACGGCAACGCAAGAACCATCACCAAACCGTAAAAAATGTAAAAATATAGGCTTTTTTTGTACAAGGAAAGAATAGTCAGTATCAAAACAACCGCTGCTATCATCAGAATCAGAGAAAGTGACCCAAATTGACTGTAAAACGAGTTGGTAACCAGTGCGTTCATTATTGCAGCATGAATTACCACAAGAGGTACCGCATCTTCAAGTGTATTGGGACCTGAATCCGATATTCCCGTGGAAACATCACCGATAAAAACCACGCTACCCTCATAATAGTTTTGCATCTGGGCGGTCAGTTCAGGATTTTCAGCACGAAGATTGAAATTTCGCATCTCCATCTCCTGCTTCCGGTCATCTTTCTGCCATTTAACTGCATAAGGAATGTATGTAAGCCCATGAATATCAATTGGGATTATAACATCCTCCAATAGCTTATTATCCTCATTTGCCCGGATAAGGATCTGTTTCCCCCACTCCACAATTATGCTGTCCGGTTCCACATCATTCATTTTACAAAACATTGCGAGTGTAGAAGTGGGTATATATCCACTGTCAAGTTTTAGCAACATCGGGTATGTTCTGTAAACCCCGTCACCTTCAGCAACGGCGGTTATGTGTCCCGAAGTGGCGGTTGCGGCGGCAAATTGGTCATCCTGAACCAAACCCCTGCCGGCATAATAAGGTTTCCCTTCACCAATTTCTTTAGGAAAAAACCTGAATTCACTCTCTAATCTTTTAAAATATTCACCATCCCGTTCAATTCCGGTAACCTTATCCGTAGATACCGAAAAACCCGCCGGCAGGCAAACATTGCCGGCAGCTTCGATCGCTTCAGCGAACATCGAATCTGCCGCGCGGTTTGAGGGTTTTGCAAATATAAGGTCGTACATAATAGCGTTAGGTTCAAATTCAGAGAGCAAATTCAAACTTTTAGCCAAAAATTTCCGATCTAACTGATTTGATTTTAAGTAATCGTAGGTGTTGTCGTTAATACTTAAGAAAACAACCTGTTTCGAGGGTTTCGGGGCTTGGTTGTTCTCAAACGCATATTTATAAATCAGATCATTCGCTTTATCATCCAACGAATTACCGGCTAAATTAAACAATGCTTCGATTAAAATTAAAGATACCAAAACAATAAACCCGACTAAAATCAGGGTTTTAACGGAATAACGGCTTCTTAAATGCAAATTTACAGTTCCTGAAGAAAATGAATGAGTCTCTATAACAAATTTGCAGATTTATTACGAGAATTTAAAATTTTTCTTTCTTTTTTGAATCGCCGTGTGAAGTGGTGTTTGTCAATTTGTCTGTCATTTTGACGATGTTTTGACAAAATTGCAAAACAATATGTCATTTTGTCTGTCATTTTGGCGAGGCTGCACTTCCCGGCAATTCCCACCACTTCAAAAAGGCTGATTTAACCCCTTTTTCGTTTTGGCACGCTCTTTGCTACATATAAGGCAAAGAGTTCAACAAATCACTTAAAAAAAGAATTTTAGAAAAGGAGACACAAAATGAGAACACTTATTTATAATCCTGTGAAGGAAATGTTAAGAATGAGCAATGCTATTGCTGATTCACTTGAAAAAGAGTTTAACCCCGCTTTCAGCAAACCCGCCTGCTTTAGCCCGCGGACTGACATCGTTGAGATTGACGGCGTGGTTAATATCCTGACGGAACTGCCCGGAATTAAAAAAGAGGACATTAAACTGACTGTGGTTGAAAACACCATTTCCGTTGAGGGTGAAAAGAAACTTGCAAACGATGACAACATCCGTTACTTCGTGAATGAGAGAATTTCAGGCAACTTCAAACGCTCGTTCAAAATGCCATTCGAGGTTGACAGAAACGGCGTAGAGGCTTCTTTTAACGACGGTATCTTAACTGTAACCGTGAAAAAAGCTGAAAAAGAACCTGAAGCTAACAAACAAATCGAAGTAAAATAAGTGAGGAAAGGAGATTAAAAATGGCTAAGGATATTAATAAAACCGCAAATGAAGACGCTATCGTTAAAGTTAGTGAAGATAGCTGGAAAGAGGCTTTTGACAGAGAAAACTGGGTGCTGCCCGAAGTTAACCTGATGGAAGATGATGAGGCTTTCTTCGTTATCGCTTCAATGCCCGGTGTGAGCAAAGATGATGTGAGAATTAAAATTGAAGACGGCAACTTGGTCCTCATGGGTAGAATTGACAGATCGAAATTCGAGGGGAAAAAGATATTATTGAAAGAGATCAATACGGGGAATTTCTACCGCAAATTCAAAGTTGCCGATTCAATCGACACTCAAAATGTTGAGGCTTCTTTCAAGGATGGTGAATTGATTCTTAAACTCGCTAAACACGAGAGAATTAAGCCGAAAACTATTGAAATTAAATAAATAGTGTCCGACTCATAAAAAAAAGAGCGCGAGAGTTTTATCTTTCGCGCTCTTTTTGTTTTAAATCGTACTCATAAAAGGGTGCTTAACATCCCTTCCCGGGATTTTACCCACTGCCGGCAGGTTAGCCGTACTTCGCCCGCAGTTTGAATGCCTGGTGTTGCAGTTTGAATGCCCGGTGCTACTTCATCAGAAGCATTTTCTTTACTTCATAATGAACACCGGAACGGAGTTCATACAGGTATAATCCACTCGGCAGATCACCCGCTTCAAATGTTATCTGATAGTTACCCGCTTCTTTGAAACCATCAACAAGCGTTTTAACTTTCTGACCCAACGCATTATAAACGCTGATTTCAACATTTCCTGAAACAGGAATAGCATATTTAATCACCGTGCTCGGGTTGAATGGGTTCGGGAAGTTTTGCGAAAGCCCGTAAGCGCCCGGCACGCCTGAAAGCTCATCCTGAACATCAACGGGCCCGTAAACTGTGTATTGCAGGTCATCAAAATAAAGCGTACCGATGTTCTTTTTACCCGGTGTCAGCGTCAACTGATAACTGTCGATACTAAGAGGTGACTCAAGAACACCGTTTCCAATCCACGAGCCAACCGGGTCGTTTGCCAAATCCCACCGGACGAGTTTCCAACCGTACCAGTCGATCGTTTTCCATTCGCTGACTTCGTGCCCGCCGGGACCTCCGTCATTAACACAGAAGCGGAATTTATTGCCACTTCCGTCCCCGAAAAGCATCGTTTCAAGGTAAGTGTTTTGAATCGGGAAAGTAGGCGTGGTCGCCGGGTAATATTCCCTGATAAGCCACTGCGTTGCCAGTAAATCCCATCCGTAGGTCAGCTTCATCGATTTTGCGGAACCTGTTCCGTGGTTCAGGATAACTCCGTCAAGATAGATGTTTGTGGTGTCTGTCAGGATACCAACGGTTGAGCCTGACTGCTGTGGCACCCACCAGTTGCCGATTCCGCCGTCGAAATTGTCGATTGTGTAGGTTGTTCCTTGTCCGATGCTACCCATTGTAAACGGAATTTCAATAGCTTCCTGAATAGCGTTGCCGCTCATATCTTCAATGCCCGGCTCAATTTTAATTAAATATTGCGTGCCCGGCACCAAATCTTCACGAGTGAAGAGGTTAACGGAAGCAAAATCCGTTCCGGGGTAATATTTTGTTAAAGTCTGAACATTCGCACCGGTCGAAGTGTTTGTGAAGAAAATCTTCCCGCCAAGTGTCGAAGTTTTTAACGGTTCGTTGAAAGTTAAGTTGATAACGGGGCGTTTTTCAATCACCTGTTCATTCGCCTGCGGATATCTTGCGACAAGTGCCGGCGGAACCTGGTCGGGTACCCTGGTTGAAAAATTCATCACATACGGGTCGCCGCCGACGCCGTCACCATTTCCGTCAAGCGGATGGTTCGACTTATCCTTAGCCGTGGCTAAAATTGTCAGCGTGTAATTTGTGGCAAACTGGAACCCGGAAGTGTTGATTACTAATGTCCTCTCGTTAGCGCTCCACGATTTCTGCGGGTTGCCAACCGTAGGTGCAAAAACCAAAGCATTGTTCACCGAAGCCGTATCCATCGGCCGGCTGAAAGTTATCTGTAAGTTGTTGATTCCCGGATAAAGCGAGTCACCCACTGCCGGCAGAACAGTCGCTACATAAGGCGGCATCGAGTTAACCATTGCCACATCCTTAAATGTGAAAAATGTATCCGACATCGCAACAGTTGAGTTGTAGGTATCATATCCCGGTGCACTTACAGAAATCGACTGAATTCCGCCCGGAACGCGCTCGAAATAGTAAAATCCGTTGCGTAAAAGTGTGGAATCGGTTGAATATTTATGAAACAATGACTGATAGGTATCCGTTGTGTAAGTTCTTCCGTTAACAGTTACAACGGCACCGTTAATCGGTAAACCGCTTTCAGAGTCTGTAACAATCCCCGCCATTATGCCCGGATAGGGCCTCTGCTGACCTTTAAATTTAATAATCGACCACCAGAAAGTTTTCGCTTCCAAGCGTTTCCACTCGTAGTTCATGTTCAGCTGGTTTTGTTTTGGGTTTGTGTGGAAACCGGCTTCGCTGAGTTCCGACGGCATGTTCGACATTCTGTTCACCCACAGATATGGTCCCCCCGAAGTGCAGCCATAGAAAGAACAGTCGCCGATTGAACCCCGGACGGTGGTTGTTCTCATCCCTTTTGTAAGGTTGCCTATCATAATATCGCTCATTGCTTTTCCGCCATTAGGGATTTTTTCCGCTCCACTTGCGTACTGCCCCCAAAGAAGAAGTGTAGTGTTTGCGCTTGCGCCGCCGGCATCGCTGTGAAGCGAGTGAAACCATGCCGCTCCGAGTGAGTTTGCATAATCTGTCCGCTGGCTCAACGAAACAATCTGAATTGAATCGGTTCTTGTCATGTAAACCGTGTCAATATCTGTAGAGTCCTGCAAAAACGCCCTGAGATGTCTTCCGACATAAAGCGATTTTTGTGCTTCCGGGTAGTTGTAAATGCCCATATTTTCGTCAGCACTGTGCCCGGGGTCAATAACTATATTCCAGCCGGAAAGCCCGGTAATCTGAGCTTGCAGCTGAACGGTTAAAAATAATGCGGCGAGTAATAAAATCTTTTTCATTTTGCAGCCTCCGCACTAATTTTCATAATTGAACCATCTGTTATATTTGCAAAATAGATGAATTTTCCGTCAGCACTGAATGAAGGATCAATCGGAAGGAAATGGCTAAAATTCGTAATTTTTGTTTTGTTCGTTCCGTCAGCGTTAACGGTATAAATTTGGGATGAAGTTAGCTGATGCCCATCATCGGTTGTTAACATATAAGTTACCTTTTTCGAGTCAGGTGACCAGGCACCTCTGTAGCCGGTTCCAAGGTCAATCAAGCCTGTGCCGTCGCTGTTAATGATGTAAAGGTCGCCCCCCATCACTTCAAAAACCACTTTATTGCCGTCGGGTGAAAGTGCGGCGTTAATGCACCTTTCTCCTTTTACCGGTTCGATCACTCTTTTCTCACCGGCAGTGGTTGTAACGCTTATTTTATCGTTTTCGATGAATGCTGCAACACCTGCAGGCGAACGCTCTTCGCTGCTGCGGGAAGTGTTGCTGTAAGCATGCACTACTCCGTTTTGAAGAAAAAACACCTCACCGCCGGTTGAAACGCCCGGCAAAGTTGTAGTTTTGGTTGAAAATTCGCTTATTTCAACAGGTGCGTTGCCGTTCAGATAATAGATTGCGGCTCCGTTGCTCCTTTTCATTCCGTCATATTTTGCGGGTCTTGCGACAATTCCGGAATTATCATGGAGCCATGAAAACCCAAATCCTGCAGCGGGGTCGTCAGTAATTTTAGTAATTTCATTCTTATCGTTCATAATAAAAAGCCCACGGTAGCCCTCCTGTGTGAAAGCAAGCAGCTTCCCGTCGGGCGATACTTTGGGATTTATGAACATGGTTCCCTCCTGCCTTACGACTAATTCAGGCGCCTGCGCAAAACTGAAAGCCGTAAATATTAGGCTGAATAACAACATCTTCTTAAATATCACAGTGTCTTTCCTTGATTTAAAAAATTTATTTACGCGCGTAAAATAACGAAAAACAGGGTAAAATTTGGTTGAGTTATGTGTGACCTGTATCATAAAAAACCCCGGCAATAGGGGTTGCCGGGGATCGTCATTAAGGTTGATCTGTCAGGGGAAGAACAGATCAACAAACTTTGTAAACTTCTCATATTTAAATTAACTATTTATTCATAAATATCGCATAAAATATCTATTTTACGGTAACTATTTTTAAATAAAAAGATATTTTGCCATGAAAAAGATTGTTGTTCTCGGCGCCGGCATGGTCGGTAGGGCTATCGCGCGCGACCTCGCAAACCAGTTTTCGGTTACTTCTGTTGATATTAACGAAGAAAATCTTGCACTTCTGAAACCTTTTGGGATACAAACGGAGGTTGCCAATTTAACCAACCCCCCTGAAATTGAAAACGCAATCGGCAAAGCCGATCTTGTGGTAAGTGCTGTCCCCGGTTTTATGGGTAAAAACACAATTGAAGTGGTGCTTGAGAACTCTAAAAATGTTGTTGATATCTCTTTTTTCCCCGAAGATTCTGCTTACTTGCACGAAATGGCGATGGAATATGGGGTTACCGCTTTTATTGATTTTGGAGTTGCACCGGGCTTGAGTAATCTTTGGTTCGGGAATCAATATTCAAAGGGTGGCGTTAAATTTCTTGAGTGCATGGTCGGTGGGCTGCCCGTTGAGCGCAAACTCCCATTTCAGTATAAAGCGCCCTTTTCACCCATCGATGTTATTGAGGAATATACCCGACCCGCAAGGGTGAAAGAAGGGGGCAACATCGTCGTTCGCGAAGCAATGTCTGGAAGTGAACTCGTGCACTTTCCGGGCATCGGTACGCTTGAAGCTTTTTACACCGACGGGCTGCGCTCTCTTTTGGATACCATTCCAATTGGCGATATGAGGGAACTTACACTTCGGTACCCCGGACACATCGACCTGATAAAAATGTTGATGTCTGCCGGCTTTTTCTCCGAAGAGGCTTTGGAGATTAAAGGTCAAAAAGTGCCTCCGGTTGATGGTAAAAACAAATCCAAATCATTATCGGGTTTATCGGGGCGCAGCGAAAAAGTCCGCCCGATTGATGTTACAACAAAACTTCTTTTTAAAGAGTGGGAGTTGAAACCCGGTGATGAAGAGTTCACCATTATGCGACTTCGCTCCGTGCGTGAAATTAACGGTGAAGAAGTTGAGTTTACTCAAACCCTTCTGGACAGGTACGACCCTGTTTCGGGGCTTTCTTCCATGTCCCGCACAACCGGTTATACCTGCACTGCCGGCGTTAGTTTAATTATTAACGGTTTGTTCAACGAGCCGGGCTGCTTCACACCGGAACTCATCGGCATGCGGGAAGAGTGCTATCAGCATGTCCTCTCACATCTTGAAGCAAGAGGTATTAAGTTCTCTTAAGTTGCAAACTATTTTAGTTTATGCGGCTATTTTAAGTTGCGAAATGTTTTAGTCTAAACGGCTATTTTAAAGCCACAGTAGTCTTTTTGAATATTTCAGCCTTTAGAATTTTTGGCTTTTTACGCAATATTAACTTTTTAGAATATCGCAGTTTTATTCCCTCAATTTCCGCTAAAACTTAAACGGATTTTGCAATAATCTCTCGGAAAACTGCATAATCCGGGTCAACTAATTGGCTTTGCTTCTGTTTATCTAAACATTCGGCAAGGCGGGGGGGAATTTGGAACTCCGCACCGATGGCTTTTTTAACATCTTCATAAAATTTTGCCGGGTGCGCCGTTGAAATTACGATGTAATGTGCACCCTCTTTTGAACCGACGGAAAAACTCCCTTTTGAACCGACGGAAAAACTCCCTTTTGAACCGACGGAAAAACTCCCTTTTGAGCCGACGGCTACCGAGCCAAAATTTGCCGTGCCACCTGTTAGTTCTTCCGCAAAGAGGACGCCAACAGCCGTGTGGGGATCGATTAAATATCCGTACCTGTTATAAATATCACCAATTTTTGCCAAAGTTTCGGGATCGCCGTAGCTTTTTGCAATCACTTCTGTGCGGATTCTTTCAATATCACCATTGAACAGCGCAACAATTCTTTCAATATTGCTGGGGTTTCCCACATCCATAGCGTTCGAGATAGTGGGAATTGTTGCCCTTGCCTCAAAAACACCCGAATGCAAATAGTCAGCCAGCGCCTTGTTACTGTTCAGAGCGGCAAAAAACCTGCCGACAGGCAAACCGGCTAATTTGGTTAACAACCCTGCCGTAATGTTTCCGAGATTTCCGCTTGGTACAACAAAATTTATCCGTTCATATTTTTCAAACAGTTGCAGAAACGCATAAATGTAATATACCGTCTGCGGAAGAAGCCGCGCAATACTTATAGAATTTGCGGAAGATAAGTAAACTTTTTTACGCAACTCGCTATCTTCAAAAGCTTGCTTAACAAGCCTTTGGCAGTCATCGAAGTTACCTTTTACCTCAAGCGCAGTTATGTTTTCCCCCATCGTGGTCAGTTGTTGCTCCTGTATTTTGCTGACCATCCCCGAAGGATAAAGAAGCACCACTTCAACATTTTCCATACCCAGAAAGCCGTTGGCGACTGCACTTCCTGTATCGCCCGAAGTGGCAACGAGAATTTTGCATTTTTTTCCCTCCTGACGCAAAAGGTGCTCCATCGTGTTTGCCAGAAAGCGCGCACCAAAATCTTTGAACGCAAGCGTTCTTCCGTGGTAAAGCTCGGCAACGGAAAGGTTATCGCTAAGGGTTGTTACCTCAACGGGGAAATTAAAGGTTTTTTCTATTATTTCGGCAAAAACTTCTTTTTTGATTCCTGAGGAAAAGAGTTTTTTCTCAATTTCCGGGGCGGAGGGCTCTTTTTCAATTTCTGAAGCAAAGGTTTCTTTTTCGATCCCTGTGGCAAAAACTTCTTTCTCGATTTCTGAGACAAACGGTTCCAAAAAATAATGCGCCAGTTCAGGAAGTGATTTTTCTTTCAACTCTTCCGGTTTTTGCAAAATCGAAGGAATCCTTTCCGGTAAAAACAGCCCTCCGTCGGGCGCTAAACCTAATTTAACCGCTTCGGTGAATGTGTAAAACTTTTTAGGGTTTCTTGTGCTGTAATATCTCATTTTATTTCAATATCTAAATTCAGTTTGCTTAAACCAAGTTGCAAAATTTAATTCCACTTTCGGGAAAATTTTTCAAAAAATTATATCTCATCTTACTTCACCAAACCTCTTGCACTTTTGCGCTTTCATTGTTGATCCCGCTCCTGAGGTGTGGCGCCCACTCCCCCTTTTCATCTTACCTCTGATACCTCTGCGCCATCGCTGTTGATCCCGCTCCTGAGGTGTGGCGCCCACTCCCCCTTTTCATCTTACCTCTGATACCTCTGCGC
>WBUK01000025.1 GCA_008933765.1 Ignavibacteriaceae bacterium
CCGAAAGCGCAGAGGCATCAAAATTAACCTCATAAGTGCCGGCGGGCTTGTACCCATCAACAAGTGTTGCCGCGACCCTGCCAAGAAGATCATAAACCACCAAAGAGACTTTCCCCTCTTCCTGCACACTGTATTGAATTTTAGTGGAAGGATTAAAAGGGTTCGGGAAGTTTTGTGCTAAACCATAGCTGCCCGGCAACTCTGAACTCAACGGCAAATCTTTAACACCGGTTAAAGAAAAGTCAAACTCATAAAATTCATCCGGTTCAAGGTTACCGTTGCCGTTTCCGGCGGGCACCTGATTTTCCAAAACACCGCCATCCGGAGTTGAATAGTGCAAAACGGCTATGTAAAGCTTACCGGGCACCCGCCCAAACTCCGCCTGCACATCAAGTAAACCCTCAACCACCGAACCGGCAGCGTTGGCAGGAGAAGAAGAGGCATCGAACCAACCCGACCAATTATTCGTGCTCTCGTTCCCCAAAAACAGCGACCATTCAGAAACCATACCGCTTTTTGCCCACATTGCCGCTTTCGGCGGACGAAGCGAATCAGAAATAACTATAAAAACATCCTTTCCTTTGTTTTGCGCCGACTCTGTTGCAAGGTACAGCTTCCCCTCTTTCCATCCCAAATAAAGATTTGTTCCGTTGTTTTGTGCCACGCTAACGGCTCCTTCATCCAAGTTTCCATCTATAACAAAACCGTTATTTCCGCCACCACCACCGGAGTGCGCACCAACCCACACATGCTGAATTGGTGTTCTGGCTACATTTCCCCTTGAGTCCGTGGCTTCAACATAATAGTCAATCAATTTGTTTGAAAAGCCTGCCACCGTTGCACTGTACTCTTTGGCTTTCACTGTCGGTGCAGGGTTTGTCATCGAAATTTTTGAAGTGCCGGTCATCTCAACTGAAACCCATTCCCCCACTTCGGGCCCCCCTGCATAAATTTCGTTATCGGTTGAAGCCGTTGAATTTACCCCGTCAAGGTCTTTCCGATAATAAAGTTTCACCGATGAAAGACCACTGACATCGTAGGCATAAGTCCACACCTTAAAATCGGAAGGCATTTGTTGATTCCACTCTGTTCCGCCGGGGTTGTAAGGTTCCCTTTGCGGAATAAAAATGGTTGGTGGTGTGTTGTCAGTTGCGTTTGCAATAACCTGACTTGCAAAGCTCACCGC
Organism: Ignavibacteriaceae bacterium; assembly: GCA_008933765.1. GTDB lineage: Bacteria > Bacteroidota > Ignavibacteria > Ignavibacteriales > Ignavibacteriaceae > UTCHB3. Next base: position 1,187 of record WBUK01000025.1, read on the forward strand.
CTGATTCGCACCGCGGGTTGGGTTGGAATCCCATATCCCGCCCAGTGAACCATCCCAATACCAATAATCTGAAGACTCACTTACCAACAGATACTTCCATGCACTTTGAGTGTTTTGCGAGTTCGGGTCAACCTGTTCCGCAGTATGTACGAAGTTCTGTGCAGCAGTAAGCACACCCCAACTGTTAATATCGGGCGAATAGCCATCACCGCCCGGGTCGCCGAGCCACTTCTTAAATTCCGGGTCACCATTATCGGCACCCGACCATGAACCCGGCTCGACATGAATAACGGAATTGGCGTCGGGTGGAAACATCTGCAGATAATCCTCAATCGTGGTGCAGACAAAACGGCTTGGGTTGGCGGCTAACCAGTTCACAAAATTCTGGAAATTTGAACCGTAGTAAGAGTCTGTTCCGCCACCGTAGTTATCACCATCGTGGTGGAGAACGATCAGAATCGGGTGCCGGGGGTCGGTGTTATAAGGCTCAAATTGGCTCATCACCGCTTCGTAGCTTAGTGCGCCGAACCCGCCGCGCCCGTCTTCATTTCCTAAATAACGGGAAGCAGGCACTGCAATCATCCTGTATTTTTGCCCCGTATTGGGGTCAACATACTCGACAAAATGAGGTCGGTGCCCCCATGCAGCGGAAATTTTAGTGGGCGCCCAAATGTTTTGCAACTGAATCCAGTCGTTCGGGTCGCTGTTAAGAACATCGGCTTTGTTTGGTTCGTATATATTGCCGCCGGTGTTAAACGGGTACCCTTTTGCCGCCCGATCGAAATGCACATTATCAATCAGCACCCAGTTAAGCCCTTCATCCACCAGAGCGGGGATCATCCTCTCAGCAAAGGCGTTTTCAGGAGGAAAAATCCCTTTAGAGTATGCACCGGGGAAGTTAGTTGAAAAAATCTGTTTGTGCCGTTGGATCTGTTTTCTGATGTCGGTATAGTTAATCAGCCCCATCAGTGGGTGAAAATAACCGAAGCCCACCATATCCATCCTCGGATGCCCAAGCGAGGTGTTCTGATTTTTAATTGAGTTCCAGTGCGACTTCCAATTGGAAAAATTGCCGTTCCCGTTCGCTTCCAAAGCGTTCAGATTTTCAACTAACGAACCGGAAAAACTGACCTGAGCGCCGAAGTGGGGCATGTTTGCATTTATTCCCTTTTGCACTGCATTTTTGGGCCAGGAATTGTAGGGACCCAACCTTTGATTATGAATATCAGTAACGGAAAACGGAAAACGCCCGTTGGCGTCGGTTTGTACAACGCTTTCGTAGGGCCAGTAAATCGGCTGGTGCATGTGCCACAGAAAGGCGATGTAAATCGGCGGGTTTGCTGCAGGCGCACTCTGCCCGAAAGCAACATGACTAAATAAAAATATAAGGAGCACTAAGCTTAAATTAAACAAATATCGCATCACACGCTGCGAAATTGATGACAACATTTCGATGGTTCCTAACCTAAAAATAAAAAAACAAAACTACCTCACCCCCCCTGGGTTTTTTGGAAAATTTTATATATCCAAATCTCAGAAATTCTATTTTACTCTAAATTTTCCCACTCATTTGCCATTTATATCATTGAATGATTTCTTTATTTCATAGATTTTGGCAAAATTAAACCCTAAATTTAAACTATTTTTTCGCTTTAGCGTTTTTATTGCAAAAAATTTTGGGGTCTTTTTTATAAAAAACCGGAAAATTGAGAAACTTCTTTCTCTATTTATTTAGAATGTAAGCGAACAGTTTTAGAATGTAAGCGAACAGTATCTTAAAATATTTGAAAAGAGAACCGGTTCGAAAATTGAAAATTTATAATTGCATAATTTCATAATTAAACTGAAGGAGTAATATCAAATGTCTGTTAAATTCATTCATTTTTCCGATTCGCATTTAGGCGCTTCGGACTCGATAACAATAACACACTCCGCAAGGGAACAAAGGGAGAAAGATAAATACACCGCCCTTAAATTAATCGTGGACAGGATTATCAAAGAAAAGCCTGACTTCGTTATCCACACCGGGGATTTTTTCCACCGCGCCTCACCGGGGAACGCACCCTTAGTCTCTGCAATTGAACAGCTGGGCAGATTAAACACCGCAAAAATTCCGTTATATATGATTGCGGGCAATCACGATTTCCCAAAGGTAACAACGCAGCAGCCTATTCATCAAATTTTCAAGCACTTAAAAAACATTAAAATTTTCTTCGATGAGGCTTATTCTGTGGTCGATCTTGGAAATTGCACATTACATGCACTTCCTCACATTAATTCGAAAGAAACATTCAATAAGGAGCTTGAAAAAATTACGACTGAGGGACGAAAATCACCCAACATTTTGATGATGCACCTTTCAATGCCGATAGCCGCAAGTGAAGAAATCGAGCTGGGCGGGGGTGTTTTTCCGGCGGAAAAACTTGAATTGCTGGGCAAATTCGATTATGTCGCCCTTGGGCACTGGCACAAATTCCTCCACTTGAAACAATACGGAAATGTCTTCTATTCGGGTGCACCCGATAAAATGAACCTTTCGGAAATAAACCATACCAAAGGCTTCATTTCGGTGGAAATCGAAGATTCCGGAAAAGTTAATGCACAGTTTGTCCCTCTTAATACAAGGGAAATTATTGAAATAACCATCACAGACTGCGATAAAAAGAACGAAGGATATATCCTTAAAGAAATTTCGGACGCCTTAAAAGAGCACGAAATTAAAGATTCTGTAATTGTGATTAATCTGAAAGACCTTTCAAAGGCTTCTTACTACGCAACGCGCGTCGAGGAGATTGAAAAAATTACGGCCGGGTGTCTTGACCTCCGACTGACAAGGGCAACACGAGCCGATGAGTTCTTCGATGACGATGGTGAAGTGAAGCCTATTGATTCTCTCTTTGAAGATCTTAGAAGAGCCTTCTCCGACGATGAACTCTATCTGAGGTTCTTCGACCTTACAAATAAATTATTGGAAGAAATTGAAACAGAAAGGGCGCAAAATGTTGATTAAAAAACTTACACTCAAAAATTTCAAACAGTTCAAAGAAATGACCGTGGATTCATTCCCTCACGGGTTAATCGGCTTAGTCGGTAAAAACGGCGCCGGAAAATCCACAATTTTTGAAGCTATTTACTATTCACTTTTTGGCAAGCCGTTATCAGGTGCAATAGGTCATCTGCGAAACGATCACTCCGAGAACGAACCCGTAAGCGTGATAATGGAATTTGAGGAAAAGGGTGAACTCTATCGTGTTATCAGAGGCATGAGAGGTAAATCAAATGCACCGGATGCTTCACTTCATATCAACAAACCGGAGTTGGGCGCGCACCACTTCGAACTCTTGGCTGAAACTTCAACCCCTGTAAATCGTGAAATTTACAAAATTTTGCGGATCGACGCCAACAGTTTCAAAAACTCTTTCTTCGCACAACAGAAAGAAACTGCCGGTATTATCAGCGGAACTCCGGCAAAACGGGAAGAATCTTTCAAAAAAATGCTCGGTTTCGATAAGTATGACGACTTAGTGAATAAAATCACCATTTACATAAAATCATACGAAGCGGAGGCGGAAGCCATAAAGAAATATCTGATTGGCGATGAAGTGGTGGCAGAAAACAAAGAGAAAATTGCCGCTTTGGAGATAAGCTTAGCTGCTATAAAGGTTTCATTAGAAGATTTAACAAAACAGGCTGAAGTGAAAAGAAAAGAAAAGGATCTCCAGGCTGAAAAAGTTAATAAATTGGAAGAAATCAGGATTAAGTTCACTGAGTTAGGCAAAAAAATAACTAAAAATGAGACTTCGATTGCAAACTCAAAAGAGCATATCGAAAAACTAATTCAGGAAATAGCCCGCTTAGAGCAAATTGCGGCTGATATTAACCTGAAAAGCAAGGTAGTTGATGAGTATAAAAAAATCAACACCGAGATTGAAGGGTTGAATCACGAAAAGAATAAAAAAATTCAATTCGATGAGATTAATAAAGGCTTAGAGAAAGCCCGTAGTTCACGAAATAAAACCAATAGTGAGTTTGAAGTTGAATCTAAAGAACTTGAAAAACTGCCTGATTATGCTTCAAAAATTAACACGAAAGAGAATCTGCTTTCTGAGAAAAAAGAGCACATATCAACTCAAAGAGAGCGGGAAAACGAGCTTCAGGCGAGCATACAATCAATTTCTGATGAGTTGAAAACAAAACAAAAGCGGTTGGAAAAAGTTGTGAAACTGGGGGCAGATGGTAACTGCCCCGAGTGCGAAAGACCGCTCCGTGAACACCAACCAAAGTTAGTGGAAAAATATGAATCGGAAATTAAAGCTCTTTTAACGAAAAAAAGGGTGCTTGATGAAAAATATCAGGACGCTTCTGCTCAAAGAAAAACTAAAGAAAGTGAAATAGAGGATGTAGAAAACAACCTCAAAGAGCTGCGCCAAAAGTTAGCCCTAAAAGAGCAAAAAAGCTTACTGATCGAAGAGAAACAAAAGAAAATTGCAGAGTTTGACGCTCAAATTCAAACTGCTGAGCTGGATATTGCTGCGCTTGGTGAAATAAAATTCGACCAAAAAATGTTGGATAAAGCACAGGAACGGCTCGCTGAAATTAAATTAAGGTACGATAAATACCAGAAAATGCTCGGCGAAGTTAAAGCTCTCGATAAAACCAAATCTTCTAAATCAGATGAAGAGAATAAACTGAAAGAATACGAAACCGAGCTGAAAAACCTGCAGAAAGAGCAAAACTCCCTTTCTTTCAGTGAAGAATCTCTTAAAGCGGAAAAAGAAGCTCTGGTAAAGATTTCCGACATTGTTGAGGATTTAACCGACAGTATCCATAAGATTGAACTTGAGATTTCCGAGACTAACTCGAACATGAAGCAACTGAACGAAAGCCTCGAACAGGACGCTAAAAAGCGGGTAGAACACAAAGCGAAACTGAAAGATATTAATGATTTCAAAGTGTTCAAAGAAGTGATTGCCGACTACAGAACAAAGATGATCACTAATGCTATTCCGCATGTAGCAATCGAAGCCGATAAGCTTTTTGCCGAACTTACCGGCGGAAGATACGCCGGGCTGGAAATCACTAATGATTTGGAGATTAACATCAACCGCGAAGGGCGCACTGTTCCACTTTCAACCCTTTCAGGCGGTGAAAAAGATCTCGCCGCAATTTGTCTGCGCGTTGCCATAAGCCGCGAAATTGTTAATTCGCTTAGTGGCGGAAAAATCGGGTTCCTGGCGTTTGATGAAGTGTTCGGCGCACAGGATGAAGAGCGGCGCGAGCTACTTCTTCAGGCGCTTCAGCAGTTATCCGAGCACTTCAAGCAGGTTTTTGTCGTTTCGCATAACGGCGATGTGGAAGCCGAACTTCCTAACCGAGTTTCAATAATGAAAAGGGGTAAATTCAGCGTCATCGATAAAATAATCGATAATAATTAGGGAACAAACGGCTGCTCAACTCCCATTAACCAAAATAATATAGGGGGTTGAAACGAAAATAATCGTTATGAATCGCAGATAATCGCAAATAATTAATAAAAAATCTCCTCTAACTCATCACGATCAGAGGTTTTGCCGAGGGCGAGGATCAGTTTGATCCTTGCCTTCTGCCCATTAAGGTATTCTGCGAAAATAACGCCTGCATTTCGCAGCCATTTCCCGGCGCCGGGGTAGCTGTAAACATCATCGGTTTCACCGGCAGGGCAGCGGGAAACAAGAATAACGGGAATGCCCTTCTCCAGAACATATTCAATCCCCTTAAAAACAGCCGGTGGCACATTCCCCACACCCAAAGCCTCAACAACCAACCCATCTGCTCCGTTGTCTGCAGAGTACTTAAAGAATTTCTCATCCATCCCTGCATAACATTTAAGCAGATCTACATTCGGATTGATTCTTTCGGTTCTGATTTTTTCCAACCGATGTGGTGCCCTGTTTAAAATCACTTTCCCCCGGTCAACAAACCCGAGCGCGCCAAAATCAAGCGAAGCAAAGGTTTCTTTATCTTCCGTGTGCGTTTTTGTAACCTCACTTGCGGCATTAATTTCACCATTCAGACAGACTAACACACCGATATCCCGGCAGTTAGGGTTAAGGCAGGTGTAAATACAGTCTATAAGGTTTTGGGGTCCGTCCCAGTCAGGCTCCGAACTGTTTCTCATCGAGCCGGTTAGCACAACAGGTATGTGGGAATCTAAATAAAGATCGAGAAAATAGGCTGTCTCCTCCAAGGTATCAGTTCCGTGTGTGATAACAATCCCGTCAAACTCATTTTTGTCAATCAGAGACTGGACAATCGCCGCCAGTTCAAACATCAGTTCGGGGGTCATGTGAGGACCGGGGTACTTGCCAAAGTCGTAAAAATCAACCTGCGCCAGTTCCTCTAATTCCGGGATTTTAGCGATTATGTCTCCGCCGGTCATTACCGGTACTGCACCGCCGGTAACTTTATCCACTTTCATGGAAATGGTGCCGCCGGTAAAAACGATCATTATTTTTTTCATATCTATTGCGCCGAAAATTATCTATATTACAAATGGAAAATAAGCATTTTTATGTGCAGAATTTATGTAAAATGTCGCCTTTTATGGGCAGATTCGTACAATTATTTACACCGAGGTGTTAAATGTTACATGTAGTTGATGTTGAGCTTACCCCCAACCCACATGCAATTAAGTTTGTATTGAGCCAAAAACTGCTCCATTTTTCCTCACGGCAATTCAGTTCACCCGAAGAAGCAGCAGATGACCCACTCGCAAAAGGAATTTTTGACCTCGAAGGTATTGCCTCTGTTTTTTATACGGATCGTTTCATTACCATCGAGAAAAAACCGGGCTATGAGTGGGGAAAAATACAGCGCCCCTTCTTAGTTTATCTGAGCAAATTTGATGAAAAACTGATCCCCGAAGAAGAAACCCCCGAAGGAATTGATGAAAATACGAGTGAACTTCTGAAAAAAATATCTGAAGTTTTAAACCTAAAAGTTGTTCCGGCACTTGCCTTCGACGGCGGAGGCTTGGAAATTTTGGGGCTTGAGGGTTACTCTCTTAGGGTAAAATACCAGGGTGCCTGCGGAAGCTGCCCAAGCGCCACTCGCGGAACACTTGCCGCCATCGAAAGCCTGTTAAAAAGAGATGTTCACCCCTCTCTACAAGTTATACCCGATTAATCCGGTTCGCTTAGATTTTGGGTTTTAATAAAAGGAATCACCAACCGGCTTTACAAGCTATTCCCGGCTAACGAAACTCCCCTGTTAATTACAAATCGGCAGTGATGATTTACATCTTTTTTGTCGATTATACCTTATTGACGAAACACCAAAACCGAATTTGTAAACTACAATTTACGGCAGTGCACAAACTTCCAAATGAAGGGCGGCCTAAGGGAAAGTGTGAAAAAGATTTTGAAGGCTCGGAGCGTAAAAAGGGAAATCTGTTTGAGCGGAGCGAGTTATTTCCCTTTTAGCGGAGAGACTGATAAATCCACACTTTCCCTTCAGCCGGCTCCCCCTCTCTTTCCTTAGGCAAGGAAAGAGGGGGGACGCAGGGGGGAGATAGGTTGTGAATAACGCAGGTTCCGACTACGCACCTCACTTCATAGAAAAGCACAAAATATAAAAAAAAGAGGCAGGGAAAAAGGATAATGCTAAAGAGATAGATTGTGAAAAACGCCGGTTCAAACTATGCACCCCGCTTCAAGGAAAAAGAGAAAAGCCGAAAAAACGATGATTATAACAAAGCACCCCACTTCATGGAAAAGAAAAAATATAAAAAGGGTATGAAAAAGAAGAGGGAAACTATAGGTAGATAAGTTACGATAAATCGATGGCTCAGAAACCAACATCGCACTTTAAAACAAAAAAGGCAGCGGGTTATAACGCCCGCTGCCGAAATGAAATTCTATCTATTAACTTAGAAAGAATACCTCACACCAAGTTGCATAGCCCAACGGCTTGTGAGATCGTTCGGAGCCCACGGCACATTGGATGAAGGTGCAGTAAACGAATAAACAGGTTTACCGCCAACATTTCTGTTAACCATTCTTACAACATTTGATGTTGAGAAAATCGATTCGTCGTAACCCCATTCGCTGTTCAGAAGGTTGAGCACATTAAGAACATCGAGAGTAATGGTGAATCTGTGGTTCTGATGAATAGGAATATCCTGTGCAATTCTGAGGTCAAAAATATCTCTCCACGGGTTGCGTGCGCCGTTTCTTTCGGCGATAGTCCCTCTGTTATTGCGGAGGTAATCGTTATTCTGAATGAAAGATTCCAAAGCGGCATACATACCTTGGTTAGCTACAAACGCTCCGCCGGTAACGGCACCAAGCTGGTATGTCTGGTTAGCAAGTTCGTCCTTAGTCGGAATGTAGAACAGATCATTCTGGTCAAAACCATCATTGTTAAGATCGCCATTCACTATGAAAGAGAAAGGAGCGCCACTCTGCCCGTTGTAGAAAACGGAGAAAGTAGTCGGAGCATTCTTGAAAAATTCGCTTGTGTAAGAAACAGAAGCGAAAATTCTGTGTTTAACTTCATAAAGTGAAGTGGTAAGATCGGGGCTGTTCGGGCTACCTTTAACAGGGTTGTATCTCATCTGAGAAACAGCCTGTGATGAAGTGGTGCTGTTCATATCTTTGGAGATACCATGCGCATAACCAAAATTGATTGATACTCCTCTGGTAACATATCTCTGGAACTGAACTGCAAAGTTCATCTGATATCCTTCTGAGGTGTTCTTAAGTGAAAGAACATCGCGGAAATTGTTGCTTTTGTTGTCTGTTCCGCCATAAACCGGTCGGTTCAACTCAGAAGCAATGTAGGTAGGTGCATTAAGGTTTTTAACATTAAGTTTTTCGTATATAACTTCGTTCAAGGTTTTTGAATAGATAGCTTCGAAACTACCGACGAAATCCCACGGTAATTTCTGATCATAAGCTACATTCACTCTGAAGAGTTGCGGGAATTTGAAGTTAGGATCAACCATGTTGATTTCAGATATAAGGTTCGGAGCGCCTGTTCCCGGGTCACCAACTTTAGGCTGGTTTTTTGGATCCAGCGAGAAGACTGTACCCGCGCCACCGCCGATTTCCGCAGTCAGCAAACCGGTGTTTGCGAAGTTGTTCGAAATCCAAACATAGGGTATTTTACCCGTGAACACGCCGGCACCACCACGCAGCTGAGCTGCTCTGTCATCGGTTAAAGCTAAGTTAAAACCGAATCTTGGTGAGAAAAGAAGTGCGCCGTCAGGAACACCACTTGTGCTGTAGCCGGGGAAATACTGAGAAACCAATGGGTTATCTGTTGGAGTTTTTGGGAAAGTAGGTATATCAACTCTCACACCAAGGGTTAATCTGAAAGCTGAATTAACTTCCCACTCATCCTGCACATAGAAACCAAACTGATTTGCACTAAATTCAGCCATAGGTCTGTTGGTGTAAGAGTCACCACTTCTTGCAAAAGCTCTTTGATACGAACCAACATTCTTTGCTTCAAAATCAGCAACTGAATTAAATACATAATATCCGTAGAAAGAACGGATGAAAAGGTTACCGAAGGAATAGAACTCGTTATGTGTACCAAAAGTAAGGATGTGGTTACCAACCGAATAGGTGAAATTATTAGTAAATTCGATGATATCCTGATCCAATTTGTTCGCAGGTGAGAATCTGTCAGGTCCTAACCGATAAGTATTACCGGCTTCCCGGATTTCAATTTCAGGTCCTTCAGCATAAGGGAGCGCTCTTTTATCCCTGATGGTAGTGTAGCCAACGATAAGCTCGTTCGACATATTATTGCCGATTGTTGTGTTCCATTGAAGAACGGTTGAATTGGTTACAGAAGCCATCTGATAAGTGTAGGAACTCCACGATAGAGCATTGTTAAGATTTCTTGCAGCAAGAATATCGTCTGAAGCGTCAACAAAATTGTGCCTTATAGTGATTCTGTTGTTTTCGTTGATGTTATAGTCTAACCTTGCAAAAAACTTAGTTGAAGGTCTTAACAGGTCAACCGAGGCATAAGAACCGGGGTCGTATCCAAAACCCTTAATAGCATTCTGAATACGATCAGCCGTTGCAGCGATACCTGCAGAACCTGCTGTAAGCGACACATTCGCATAAGGTCTGGTGTATCTTGTGTATTCTGCACTTGCGAAGAAGAAAAGTTTATCCTTGATTATGGGACCGCCGATTCTGCCGCCGACCTGATACTCAGTAAAATCAGGGTACGGGGTTCTTAAAGCGTTAGGGCTTTTGCCAACTAAGGATTGATTTCTTCCAAAACCAAAAATGGAACCTGAGAAGGTGTTGGTTCCTGATCTTGTAATTGCATTAATACCACCGCCGGTGAAACCGGAGAGCTTAATGTCATACGGCGCAACAACAACCTGAAACTCCTGAATGGCATCTAAACTGATTGGGTTGGTGCCAGCAGTCCCACCGGGAGTACCGGAAGAACCAAGACCGAAAAGGTCGTTATACTGGGTTCCGTCGATCTGGATATTATTATATCTGCCTGTCTTACCTGCAGCTGAAAGGTCAACCCCTGAGAACAGAGGCGAAAGCTTCGAGAAATCAGAGAATCTTCTGCTGATTGTGGGGAGGTTTTCAATAGATTCAGCGTCAACTGTCTGTGCAGAACCTGTTTTGGTTTCCGTGAAGATTGGGTCGCTGATTGCTGTAACCAACACTTCATCAGTAACCATTGCAGCTTCAACCATGGTAAAATCTAACCTCAGGTTTTGACCAAGCTCCAGGGTAATCCCTTTGAGTTCAACCGTCTTCTTGCCGGCGAAAGATGCCACTACATCATAGGGGCCTCCGGGTTTTAGACCATAGATGTTATAGTTACCGTTCTCTCTTGAGGTAGTTCCGTACACTGTACCTGTAGGTAAATGTTTTGCACGGATCACTACTCCGGGCAAAGCGCTGTTCTGGTCATCCGTTGCGCTTCCGAATATGGTCGAGGTAGTAACCTGAGCCTCGGCACTGAAAGCGAAAAGGAAGATGAACAGACCCGCCAGGGTAAGCCTGTAAAAGGATCTCATACAATGCTCCTTATTATTGATTGATTGGAGAAAAAGAAATTTATTGTGTTATCTAAATGTGATTGTCGGTTGAAGTTTTGGAAAGCCTTGTTTGTTTTACTGAAAGATATTTTAAAGTTAAAATTTTCGAAAGCCCTGCCGCTTTTGGTTAAATTTCTTCTTAGGTTAAAATTTTTGAAAGCTTTACTATACCCGGAGACAGAATCTCCATGAAGTTTTAGGATTGATGAGGGGGTTTCGTTAGCAGACTTTTTCACTGATACGAATTTCTTCTCTTGGTTTGATGGTGAGTAAAATTGTTTCCGGCATAAGAAAAACCTTTAAACAAAATTCTGCCCGTTTGATTTGTAAATTTCGGAATATTTGCTGAAATAAAAAAGTGATTTGACTGATTCTCTTAATAAAAATTATTTGTTTATTCCTAAAATATTTTTTAGTACGCCCTTAGCATTCCCGATTTAATTTTTCCCGGTAAACGAAAAACAACTAAATAAGGAAAAAAAAAGAGGCTCACTTCTTAGAAGCAGCCTCTTTCAGTCTCTTTTTTGCGAAAAAGATTAATTAAGTCCGTTAATCACCCGCCCGAGTCTGGCGGATACTTCAGCAGCAATTTCACTGAGGTTATTGTTACCTGTAATACCCATTGCGGCAACAGGATCGATTGCAGAAACCTTTATTTTGCCTTCGTTCGTCTCTTGAACCACAACATTACAGGGCATCATCAGCCCGATATTTTCTTCGGTGTTTATCGCTTTGTGTGCAAAAGGGGGATTGCATGCGCCAAGTATTCTGTATTTCCGTACATCAGCGCCAATTTTTTCTTTCAAAGTTGCCTGAACATCTATATCACTAAGCACGCCAAAACCTTCGGTTTTCAAAGCTGCAGTAACAGCCTGAACCGCTTCATCGTATCCTTTGTTTACAATCTTTTCGAAGTAATATTTCATAAATTTTCCTTTTTTCAGTGTTTGATAATATTAACAACAAAATGATTCACAAAAAAGTTGTCTTTTTTGTCCAATTTACCGATTTTTTAACAATTTTATCACAATTTTTAAGCTTTTCTGTTACAATTCTATTACAATTTAATACCAGTTGGCTGAATAAGCTCGAGCAAAACACCCTCACGCAGCGCATACTCCGAAAAAAAAGCCCTGCGCACTTCCAATTTTTCAAAAATTGCCCTTAATATTATTACACCCGCAGCTACAACATCGGCTCTTCGGGGTTCCAAACCCGGAATTGTGGCTCTCTTCTTCAAATCCTCTGTATTTATTACAAGATCATAAACTTTCAACAAGTTTTCATACGAAAAAGAATAACTGCCGGCTGCCACTATACCCATCCCTTTTGCCATCGTCAGCACTGATTTTGCGCTTCCGGATGAGAAAATTGCCGTCTCATACTTGTTTGCTAAAATATTATCACGGATAGCCTCTATCATTCCTAAGCTGTAATAATAAGCTTTTGCAACCGACCCCTTTCGCGTAACCAAATCGGGCATAAATTCGCGGGTAAACCTTACGGCACCCATACGAAGGCTTACCGCATAATCGGGGGTATCACCCGACCCTGTTATGAACTCACTGCTGCCGCCCCCAACATCCACACAAAGTATTCTATGATCTTTAAAATGCAAGAAATGCCTGATTGCCCTGTATATATAACCCGCTTCTTTCTGCCAGGTTATAACATCTATTTCAACCCCGGTATCTGAAGCTACCCGCCCGATGAACTCTTCCCTGTTTATTGCTTCACGAACGGCACTTGTGGCAACCGCTTTAATCGAAGCGTTATTCTCTTCAGCTTTTGATTTAAACAGCCTGATCAGCCTGACGGCAGCTTTTATATCTTTTTCTTTTATTATCGGTCTTCCAAACCGATCTTTCGAGGCAAGGCGCAAAACAGCTTTTTCGCGGTCGATTACATTAAACACTCTGCCATCCGGCGAGTTTGCGGTCATAATATGAAAAGAGTTTGAACCGATATCAAGAACAGCGAAGTTTTGCTTATTCACGGCGGTTACTCACCTCTCGGCACTGCCAACAGTCTTTCTGCTACCTCGCACACCTCATTCACCGTGATGTTATCTATAATATCCGAGCGTTGCAGAAAAACTTTATTAGTACCGGTTGGCGCCCAGACAAATGGGTTTGTGGGACCAAAAAGAGAGATTTGCGGAGTATCTGTTGCACCGGCAACATGCATTATCCCGGTGTCATTTGTTATGAAAAGGCTGCTTCGGGCTATTACCGCCGCCACTTCCGGGATGCTTCTGTCTATTAGCGTCTGGACGGAAAAATCCACCTCTTCCACTATTTTATCGATAACGAAATTGTCGGCTGAAGAACCCGTTATATAAATACAGGCATTGTGCTTTTGCCGTAATTTCTTAATAACATCCGCAAAATTTCTGTAGTACCACCTGTTTGGTATCTTACCTGCTCCGGGATGAACACCGATAACCGGGCGCCCATCCGGCGACTCGAACCGGTTAAAAAATGAAGTTGCAAAGGCTTTGTCAGCTTCATCAAAACTTATCTCGGGCGAGTAACCCGCCGATTCTATTCCAAGCGGACGAACGAGATCGAGTATTTTCTCGGATATGTGAAGGTCGGGATGCCCTCGTTCGTCTATTTCTATTTTCTTATTAAAAAAGATGTGCGAGGTATTCTTCACACCGTCCAAAGAAAGTGCCCCGGCTTTCAGTTTTCCCTTTGCAATACCCGCCATCAGGTTGCTGGTAAAAGATATCGATACCGTAACGGGTACAAGAACCCAGTCGTAACCTTCTCTTAAAATCTTCAAAAAACGGGTAAATTCTGCCGGAAGGAAGCTTCTTGTTTTGTCGTAAACCACTAATCTGTCGATCAGTTTGTTCTTTGCAACCGCATCTTTATTTGCCGGGCTTACGATGAGTGTAATTTTTGATTCGGGGAACTTTGATTTTAAAGCCCGGAACAACGAGTTGCTCGCCAGCATATCCCCTAATTGGTTATGCTGCCTGATTATAAGAATTTTACCGGGGTTTTGTTCATATTCAGGTTTTAGCACCGGAGGAGAAAAGAGGAATTTCAAAAACAACCGGCTGAATCTGTTCATCGCTGTTCGCCCGGGTCGGCTTTAATTTCCGTGTAAATTGCTTCTTCAACAACTCTTCCGGAAGTGATTGGCTTATTTTTTACTTTATTAGTAAACAGCCCCTCCGGTCTTTCCATTCGGGTATAACTATTGGCAGTTTGTGCGTTTCTTACTCTTCTGAAAAAAGCCTTAATGGTATAAAACATCAATAAACCCAAGATAACAAGCAGAATTTTTTTCACAGCAATTCCCTGCTTTCCGGCTGAAAATATTCCACCCTTGCTCTGTCTTCTCTGAAAATTTGGTTGTAAATTTCTTCGAAATCATGGTCGTTATATACAAAATCAAGGTCAGTTGTGTTAACAATTAAAAGGGGGGTCTCGGTGTATTGCATAAAATATTCGTTGTACATATAGTCAAGGTTGGCAATATATTCCTCATCCATATCTAACTCGTAACTTCTGTTTCTCCGCCTAATATTTTCCAATAAACGCGGAACTTCCGACTTCAGGAAAACAACCAGATCCGGTTTCCTAAGGTTTCGTGCAAGTTTCGGGAAAATTTGGTTGTACAGCTGCAGTTCTTCTTTATCTAAGTTCAGCCATGCGAACAGAAGGTCTTTATCGAAAATATAATCAGCTACTATATGATCGGTAAAAAGAGACTCTTGCCCCAGGTCTTCAAGCTGTTTGTATCTGCTTATCAGAAAAAACATCTGCGTCTGAAAAGCGTATCTCTTTTTATTTTTGTAAAATTTTGCCAGAAAAGGGTTTTCGGCATGGTTCTCGAGTATCATTCGGGCGTTTAGTTTTGCCTGCAGCCTTCTGACTAAAGAGGTTTTTCCAACGCCAATAACTCCTTCGACTGCAATATAGTTAATTTCACGGTTCATTTAGGCAGATCAGACCATTTTTAAGTTCAAAAAATTTCTTACTTAAACCTTTAATATACGGTTTCCTTTTTGTTATTTCGAGGTATCTGAGAAAAATTCCTGAAACAGGGTCTTTTATGCCGGATTCTATGTCCAAAAGTGGAAGTATGAAAAAATCTCTTTTCAGCAGTTCAGCGTGCGGTATGTTCAATCTGGGGTGATGAAACTCTAAATCGTCGTAAAGAAGTATATCAATATCAATCTCTCTTTCGTGCCAACGGGCTCGTTGTTGCCTGCCTGTTTCTTTCTCAATATTTTTCACCTCATCCAGAAGTTCAAGCGGTTTAAGTATGGTTTCCACCCTTACAACCATATTAAGGAACTCGGCTTGTTCGGTTACACCATAAGGAAAAGTGAAATAAACGGGAGAAAAAGCGACTATCTCAGTTCCGGGCAACCTGTTTATTCTTTTAAGCGCCTCGGTGAGGTAACCCCACGAGTCACCCCGGTTACTTCCGAGAGCAAGAAAAACATTCGCCAAATTTACGCCCCCTTAACCCGGTTATTTTTAATTGTTTTTGAAGTGCCGGCGCCTTTTTCGGCGAGTTTGCCCTTCTTTTCACCGTTTGTTGAATTTTTCGAAGTGTGGTTTTTGGAACTTTCCGCTTTGCCGGCGCTTTTCTCGGAAAGTTTGCCCTTCTTTTCACCGTTTGTTGAATTTTTCGAAGTGTGGTTTTTGAAGCGCTCGACCGAGTCGTAAAAATCCTGCCGTGAGGTGTCAATTTCCACTTCGACGCAATCAACCACCCCACCAATCGGCGGGTTGTTTTTTCGCACTTTAACTGTAAGTCTCTCCAGGCTCAAATATTTATCAAACAGCAATTCAGAAATTCTGTAGGCTACCGTTTCTATCAAATAGTTTTTCTTCATCAGCGCAATCGAAAGTATGTGGTTGTAAACCGACTCGTAGTCAATCGTTTTATTCAAATTATCTGAAACCCCCGCTTCTGCAAAATCGAAGTAGAGATCGATATCAGCTTCAAATTTGCCTCCAACGCGCTGCTCCTCTTTCATCACACCGTGATAACCGTAGAAAGACGCTTTCTTAATTCTTATGATAGTGGTCATTTTATGCTTTTGAGTTCTTAAATTCTGAGCGGTTAATTGCGTTTTGTTGTTTGATTTTTGTTATTTACGCTCCGTCGAATCTTTCACGCTGTAATCAAATCTTTTTCATAGTGGTGGATTCTTTCACGCTGCAATCAAATCTTTTTCACAGCAGTTGATTCTTTCGCACTGTAATCAAATCTTTTTCATAGCAATAATACCCGAGGCTCTGCCTGAGCGGGCACCATCCCTCCGGTAGCTGTGTAAAAGATTACTGAAATTATAAGTGCACAACTTCGAAATTTGTATATGCTTCTTCGAAATTCCCGCTTCCAACAGCATGTGATAGTTAGCCAAAGGAACATCCAGCAGAAATTTACCCCCAACTTTTTTCAGGTATCTTCCGTCGAAAAGTTCTGCAACTTCAGGACCAACTTCATAATTAGCCTGAGAAATTGCCGGTGCCATGTAACAAAAAAGGTTGCCCGGTTTGCAACCAAGCCCGTTTTTCATCGTGTTAATCGTTTTTTCAACAATTCGGATCGAGGTTCCGCGCCAACCGGAATGGATGCCAGCAACCAATTTTTCTTTTCTGTCATACACAAAAATTGCGGGGCAATCTGCGGTGCTTATTAATACTGCAATACCCGGTTTATCGGTTATCATGGCGTCGCTTTCCCCTTTCATACCGCCCTCAGTAATAAATCTGATAGTATCGCCGTGTACTTGCTTCTGAGTTGCACAATTTTCCGGCGGGATGCCAAGGCTTTCTAACCACCTTTTTCTGTTTGAAAGAACTTTCTTTTCGTCATCACCAACGGAAAGCGACTGATTGAACCAAAAAGGGGGTTTTGCGTTCTTATCAATAATGGTGCTTACACCGCAAATAATCTCGTCAAACTGTTCAAATATTGCGGGTCTTAGTGTTACCACACACTTCTCCTGTTATATTCACTTGATCTCCAATTATGGCAATTTTTGACTGTGCCAATCTGAAACTGTTTCACTCCCCGGTTATTTCGATTTGAAGTTCTTTAACCCCGGGAAAACCTTGCTGTAAAGCGCACCCTCGCCACCCCCTTTAAATAACGATCCTTTGCTCATTGAAGTTGCAATCAGCGTGTCGTTCTCTACAACAAACGCCGAAACCGTGAAATTTCTGCCCGAAACAGTTGTAACCTCAACCTGCGAAATTGGCTTTTTCCCTTGTGGCAGTGTAATGTTATCTTCAAACTCGTTCCCCTGCAATGCCCCAAACGCCTGCAGATACTCTTCGGTTTTAACCGAATCGGGCTTTTCACCTTCTAACAGCCAGCTGCTGCCGTTGCGCTTAAGCGAGAAATTTTCATCTCCCGAAAATTTAACTTCCTGCCACGATTCAACTCCGCCAAAGCCCAACTCCCTGTCTCGATAGAGTGAAAGGTCGGAGTTAAACACCATATCCAAAAACCCCGAGACTAAAAAAACATCATCCGAGCCTTCAAAGCGAACATACGAACCCATCTCTTGTTGCGAAAGCATTTCACCTTTACCAATGTAAGCATGCAACTGAAGTTCATCCCCGGCAAAAAGCTTAACGGAAGTGTAGCCCGTATCCAGCCCGTACTCTTTGCGATCTGCTGCATTTCTTGAAACAATGTTTTTCACATCAGGGTCAGAAAGAAGATAAATCATATTTTCAACTTTTTGTGTACCGGCTTGTACGGTTTTCCCTTTCTCACCGGGAAATTTGAGTTGCCAGCCACCCTCTTTTTTCGAAAACACCACTTCACCGCCGCCCCCTTTTGGAGTCATTTTAATTTCAGTAACCGAAGCGGTATCAAATTGCGGAATACCGTTTTCACCCGATGACCCCTTTTTTCCCGTTAATTTCAAAACTACGGTTAAAATTGCAATTAAAAATACTGCCCCCGCCACAATGTAAAGAGTTTTTTTCGAGCGTTCAAAAAGCATTATTCGTTTTCCTTTTCATTTTTGCCACTCAGGTTTTCTGTATCACTATTCTCATCCCCTTCTTCTTTATCCAACCCCCGGTTCGTGGGTCCCCGGCTGCCGGATCCCCGGCTTGAGGGTCTCTCTATTATTTTGCCGCCGGGTTGGCTTTTGCCGCTCCAATCTTCCTTTTCCAATTCGGCAATTACCGATTTTCTCCTGCTGTACCGCCAAAAACCGAATAGAACAGCCAAAATAATGGGAGCGAAGAAGTTTAAATATTTAATTATAAATTTTGAGTCATCACCAAGATTAGGGTCAATCGGTCTTGTGGTTACTTTCTTGTTTCTAAGTGCAGCAAGCCCCGAATTATCGGTGAAAAAATCGACCATATTAACGACAAAACTGATGTTATCCTCCTGAATTTGCTGAGCATTCTGCCCCTGTCCGTTCACGATAAAATCTCCGTCGGAAATAACGGCGATTTTCGCTCCATTATTGTCTCTGTTCGCTTCAGCCAAAACTGAAACCGGTATGTGTGCCACGGGGAAGTCGGCTTCACTCCATTCTCTCTGTAAATCAATTCTGTACGGAAGTATATTTAACCCCGAACCTGAAGAAGTGGCGGCTAAAACCGTAAATTTGAAGCCACTACCCGGAATTGTATCAATACTCGAAGGAAACATAAGAGTAACCCCATCCAACCCGGCAAGCGGTGGGATAGCCGCAAATGAAGTAATAATCGGTATATCCGGCAACTTAATCGGTGTCTGAAAAATCATCCCACCTTGCTGTTGTTGCACCGTAATAGTTGCGCAGCTTTTATCGTGTACAACATCCGGTATTATGCTAATTCCCTTTGTTTTCAGAAAATCTTCAAGCCCGGTTTTAACTTCTTCAACCTCTTGCGTCTGCATGTTAATATCGATTCTGTTCACGGCGGCAAAAATTCTGCCACCGTTTTTCAGAAATTTATCGAGTAACTGCAGGTGTTCATCCGGTATCGTGTCTTTAGGTGCCACTATCAGAATAGTTTTCACTTCTTCGGGTATGTTAAGCGTGTCGTGCAAATCAACGGGCACCACCTCCATCGTAATGCTTAACTCCTGCATCAGTTGCGCCACTTCCTGCATCGAGGGTTCTCCGTGCCCCTGCAAATAGCCAACGGTTGATTTCTTCAATGCGGCCATCTTTTTAATTTTAGTAGTCAGCGAAAACTCCATTGAAGTTCCGGGCTGAACCACCGGTATCACTTCACTCTGAGTTCCGAATTTCACCACGGCACCGAAATATATTTTTTGCTGCTTAACCTGGTCTTTCTCCCTTATATCCAACAGAAGCGGGCTAATCCCCTCCTGCTCCGCCTTAGCGCCGTCTTTCGGGTTTTCTGTTTTATAAATGAAGTTAGCGCCGGCAGCGCTTTCATATTCTGCAAGAAGGTCCTCAAAATCATCTTTAGTTTTGTTAAGATCAGGGGGTAAATCTTCAGAAATCCATGCGGTTACCGTAACCGGCTGTTTCAGTTCGTTGAGAATATTTATTGTAGGCTCACTGAGCGTGTAGGCTTTGTCGGCAGTGAAATCAAACCGTACCTTGAAAAACCAGAAAAGGATGTTCAGCAGTATTACAACCGTAATCACCGTACCAATAACAGTAAAAAAAGTTTTTTTAGTTAACATGCGCCCCTCAGTCGATAATATTTCGTTTTGAAAGAATACTGCTCGCTAAAAACAGACCGGTGAATGTGAGGGAAAGGAAGTAAACCAAATCCCGGCTGTCTAATACCCCTCGGGTGACCGAGTCAAAGTGCCCCGTCATGCTGATATAGTCCAGAATAACTCCGTAAGAACTGAACATCTGCTGCGAAAGTGCGTCGAAAATCAAGATAAGGAACACCCCGACAAGCAGCGACGAAATAAAAGCAATTATCTGATTGCCGGTAAGGCTGCTCATAAAAATCCCCACGGCAGCAAGCGCCGAACTCATCAGCATCAACCCAAGGTACCCCATTATCGTGGCGCCATGGTCGATGTTACCCAAAGAAGCAACCGTAAAATAATAAGGAAGTGTAAGCAACAAAGCAATACCAACCAAAAACATAACGGAAAGATACTTCCCGGCGATGATCTGCCAGTCAGTAATTGGTTTTGTCAGCAGCAGATCAATTGTTCCGGTGTTTTTCTCTTCAGAAATGGTGCGCATCGTAAGCGCCGGGATGAACAGAAAAAGAATCCAGTAAGAGGCTGTAAAGAAAGGCTTTAATGTAGCCTGCCCCGAAAAGAAAACATCGGAACCAAAAAGCCAGGTGAAAAAGCCACAGAACCCCAAAAACACAACCAATAAAACATAGGCGATAAGTGAATCGAAAAAGAGGGCGGTTTCCCTCTTTGCTATTTCATAGATTATTTTCATGTTCAGTTAGTGGTTAATTTTTTAAATATATCTTCAAGTTTTGTTTCCTGAGTTGTCATTTCAAGCAACACCCATTTATTTTTAACAGCAAGTGAAAAAACCTCCCTGTTTATGTTTTCTCCCATCCCCTGCAGTATAAAAACCCCTTTTTCATCCCGCAAATCAACACTTGTAACCCCCTCGATTGTTGAAAGAACTTCGGCAACTTTTTCCGGTTCCGTCTCGGTTTCCAGTTTCAATTTGATGTTATTGCCTTCAGTTGAAGCTCTTTTAAGGCTTTCGGGCGAACCATCGGCAACAATTTTACCCTCGTTTATTATCAGTATTCTGTCGCTGATTGCTTCAACTTCAGAAAGGATATGGGTCGAAAGGATAACCGTTTTCTCCTGCCCTGCTTCTTTAATCAGGTTTCTTATCTCCACAATCTGGTTTGGGTCAAGCCCAGTGGTAGGCTCATCCAGCACTAAAATTTTCGGATCGTGAATTAACGCCTGCGCCAAGCCAACCCGCTGCCTGTATCCTTTGGAAAGTTCGCCGATTTTTTTGTGTTTTTCCCGATCTAACCCACAGACTCCCACCATTTCTTTCACTTTTTCACCGATGTGCGGCGGTTCAACTTTTTGCAGTGCCGCCACATATTGAAGGTAATCGGTTACATACATGTCTAAATAAAGAGGGTTGTTTTCGGGCAAATACCCGGTAATTTTTTTTACTGACTCGGGGTCTTCCCACACATTTTTATTGTTTATTGAAATTTCACCCGAGTTAGGCGCCAACAACCCGGTAATCATTTTCATCGTGGTTGTTTTTCCCGCACCGTTAGGACCCAAAAACCCGACGATTTCCCCGGTTTTCACCTTAAAAGAAATTTCATCCACGGCTTTCTGCAAGCCATAGAACTTGGTAACATTCTTAAGATTAATGCTCATATTTCAAAATATTTAAAAATGAAAACTTAAATTTAGGGATTTTATCGGGTTCTAAAAGAGTCCAAATTTGAAACTCTTTAACATAGCCATGAAAACAGGTCGGTATTGGCGGAATGTCTCAGCCCCTTTTACACGAAATGTGATTTCGTAGTCTTCGGAGGAATTGGTGCGGAGGTAAATTTCGAACTTAACTTCTCCTTCGGTTTCCTCTTCGTCGTTGTAGTAGGCGGTGTAGTCTTTAAATTCTTCTTTGTGTTTGTACCTTGATTCGCGAAAGAGGTACTTGTCGGTAACTTTTAGCTGCACCCAAGGCGAGTTTGGCAGACTGGGGTTCCAAAATGTCACGGCGTCAAGTTTTGATTTTTCATTGTTATCTAAGAACGACCACCCGGCCGAGTACCTTATCCTGACATTAAGTGTGTTTTCTTTATATTCTAAAGTCAAGAGTGTGCTGTCAACTGCATCAAAAGCACCGGCGATAACTCCCTTTTTCCCCGCGGTTTCCGCTGGTGTAGGCTTCTGCGTCTGATTACTAACCGGAACGGGTGAGTTTTTTGCGGGCTGAACAACGGGGTTTTGTGTCTCCTGTTGTTTCTCTGCCGGTTGCGGGGTTTCGTCAGAAGGCTCTGTGGGGGTTTCAGTTTCTTCCGTATTACTCGGGGAATTTGAATTATCAAACGACATTTCCAGAATACCATTCGACCCATACTGCGGGGCGGGTATATAGCGGGATAAAGCAACCGCACCAACAAGGATGATTGCGTGAATTATCACCGAGATTAGCAGTGATTTCGGAAAAACGGAGTCTTCTATTCTTAATAACCGCATTATCTCTTTTTTACTTCAAATTCTTCCAAATGTTTCAAAACTTTTATTTCTCTCCGGTAAAAATAAATCTATTTCTTCTCTTTTGGGAAGTAAAAACATCTGCTCTTTTGAATTATGGGTTATAACAAAAAAGCCCGTCAGTATAAGTTTTTTGAAACCGACAAAAAAAACTGCCCCCTTTTCAGAAGGCAGTTCAGAAATTTATGGAAAGTGAAGCCTTTGCTGCACTTCCGTGTACTGTTCGTAAGTTACACCCTATCCAACTATTTCAACAAAGTTTTTTTCAGTTAAAACCTTGTTACTTCAGATAAATCACTTTCTTTCAGCTGAAGCCTTTTTTTACTTCAGTAAAGTCATCTTCTTGGAGGAGACAAACTTGCTTCCGTCAACTCCGATAGCTTCAAGAGTGTAGATATACATACCGCTGGCAAGATTTTCGGTGGTAACATCCACTTTGTGCTGCCCACCGGCAAGGTCGCCACTGACTAAAGTTTTAACTTCTTTGCCAAGTGCATCGTACAACCTCAATGTAACTTTCGAATCAACTTTCAAACCGAAAGTAATCGAAGTTGTCGGGTTGAAAGGATTCGGGAAGTTCTGCTGCAGCGAGTAATCCGCCGGTGAAGTAACATCAACTTCAACGGCATCGGTGTAAACATATTTACCGTCGAAATCTACTTGCTTCAACCTGTACGAATAAGTGCCAACAGCCAGCCCGGCATCGGCGAAAGAATAAGAATTGCCGGAAGTTGTTGTACCGTGCCCGTTAACAAAAGCTATTTTGGTAAATTCACCATTACCGGTTTTTCTCTCCACTTCGAAACCATAGTTGTTGGTTTCAGTAGCGGTAGCCCAGGTAAGGTTCACTGTGTTACCGGCTGTATTTGCAGCAAAAGAAAGAAGTTCAACCGGAACAACCGGAGTTCCGGCTGCAACATCATCCATGTTAAAACCGTTACCGTCATCGTTATAATGCTTGAATCCGATGTAAATGTTCTGCCCGGCATAAGCATTCAGCGAAACCGCATATCTGACCCACTCTCTGATCCAGTTATTAGCTACATCATAAGCAACTAAAGTCTGTGTAAAGCTGGCTACATTTGCGTCAGTAGTTGAAACCATAATGTAGAGTGAGTCCGGCGGATATGCAACTGTGAATTGCCTTCTGACCCAAAATGATAATGAATCACCGGCAGTAACCGAAAGCTGCGGCGTAATCAGCCACTTGATGTTATCTTCATCATATTCCGCCAAAGTTGACGCTACACCGGTCATTGGGTATAAGTCTCTTACCCAGTTTTCAAGACCTGATTGAACGACCGTTGTCCATCCCGGAGGAGGGAAAAGAGTATCTTCAAATCCTTCCTGGATGTAACTAACCGCAACCTGTGATGGGGTACCTGCACTCTTAAGCGAGGTGGTCGGGTTGGTTTTTTGTGTTTTAACGGGCCCCTTTTGAGCCTGTGCTTCGTTCGTTGCAAAAATGAACAATGCAACAAACAAGAAAAGAAACAGTTGTTTCATATTTACCTCGTGAGATTTGATTGATGATCACTTCCTGTTTATGCTCTGTTAAGATAGATTAAACAGAATTGTTAGTTTTCGTATCTTTTTTGTCCGTGATTGCAAATTACTAATTATTTTCTAAATATCATATAGGTTAAAGCAAAAAAATGAAAATTTTTTTTCATTTTTTGTGAGTTTTGTAACGTGGATTACATTTTTACGCGAAATGATTAAAGAATTTTATGTTTCTGTAAAGGTTGATTTCCATAGAAACCCTTAAAGCAATCACAATTGGTTAAGAAATTTTATGCTTTTGTAAGCGAAAGGAAGTGTTACCAACTACCTTATAACCAAACCGACAACATAAAAGTATGTAGAAAAACATAAGTTTAAAAATCAATAAAGACAAAAAAGTTTGTGAGAAAGCACAAACTTCCGAATGGAGGTCTCGAAGTAGTAATTACCGGAGAAAGTAGAAAGCTCGGGACGGGGTCCCGAAAAAATTCAAATTAAGGGAAGGAGGTTCGGGATGGGATCGGCATAAGGGAAAGTGTGAAAAAGATTTTGAAGGTTCGGAGCGTAAAAAGGGAAATCTGTCTGAGCGAAGCGAGTTATTTCCCTTTTAGCGGAGAGCCTGAAAAATCCGCACTTTCCCTTCAGCCGGCTCCCCCCTCTTGCCTTAGGCAAGGAAAGAGGGGGGACGCAGGGGGGAGATAGGTTGTGAAAAAACGCAGGTTCAAACTAAGCACCCAGCTTTCAGGAAAAAGAGAAAAGTTGTGAAATGAGGGAGAAACGAAAAAGAGTAGAGAAGCAGGGGGAGATAGGTTGTGAAAAAACGCAGGCTCCGAATAGGCACCATACTTTATCGAAAAGCACCAAAATTATAAAAAGGGTTAGGAAGAAGGATGCAGGGAGTGGATAGGTTGTGAAAAAAGAGGACGCAAGAGGGAGAAAGATTGAGAAAATATGCAGGCTCCGAATACCCCCCCCACTTTAAGAGCAAGCACACAAAAAAAAAGGCTGCCGGATAATTGATATCTCGGCAGCCTTGATTTAATTCCTATGCAAAAGAATTAAAATCCATCGAACTTTTACTTCATCAGAATCATCTTCTTGGTTGCGGTGAACTTGCTGCCGTCAACACCCGAAGCTTCGATGGTGTAGAAATAAACACCACTGTTCAAACCTGAAGCGTTGAAATCGATCTTGTAAGTTCCCATTGCGTAATTATCGCTAAGCAATGTTTTTACTTCCTGACCGAGTGCATTGTAGAGCTTTAATGTAACCCGTGCATCGCTCATCAACGAGAAATCAATTGTCGTCGAAGGGTTGAACGGATTCGGGAAGTTCTGACCCAACGAATATTCGTTCGGTGCAGCGATATTTACTTCGACTTCATTCGAATATTTGGATACACCATCCATATCAATCTGACGGAGTCTGTAGGTATAATTACCATTCGCCAAACCTCTGTCGATGAAAGAGTATTCTTTTGTTTGGGTGGTTGTACCACTACCTTTAACAAAGGCTACAGGTGCAAAAGCGCCGTCGTTAAGTTTCCTTTCAACCTCGAAGCCCATGTTATTGGTTTCAGTAGCAGTTGACCAATCAAGCGTTACATCATTTTTGAACACATTCGCCATGAAGGAAGAAAACTCAACCGGGATAACGCCGGAAGTACCGAGAACCTGGAACGGTAATCCCTGTCCGTAACCGGGACCACCTGCTGAATCTCTCAGAGGTGCCCAACCTGCAGTTGTCCTCTGGTATGCATCACCGGTTTGATAGGTGCCAAGAATTGAAATCGGAATAACCCAAGGACCTGAAGCAAGTGTGCCACCAAGGGTGTACATCACCCAGTAATTTCCGGGCCCCAAAACGGGGTCAGCACTTGCACTAACTGCCATAATTGGTCTGTCAGCATTTGTTGGTGTGTTATCGCTAGCACGGTAAGCACCGGTCCACTCAGCAGCAAGGAACCTTTCGGTGGTCTCATTACCCCAAACAATGGTGCTGCTTGGGAGGTCAGGTCTGCCGTTGTAAACTACAACTTTAGCGCTGTTATGAGTCGGGGTTGTTGTTGAACCTGTTTGATACGAATAGAACTTAAATCCCTGAAGCGACCAAGTCTGGTTAGAAGGTACTTCAAAATCATCCGCTACCCAGTTGCTGGCGGAGCTTTGAGCACCAAAACCCCAAACGGTGAGGTTAGAAGTTTGAAGCGCCGAAAGATCAGCACCACCGGCGCCCCCACCCGGGTTGGTAACAAACGGTCCGTTGTTGTAGAGGAAATTCTCCACAAAAGCAGTTCTGGTGATAGTATCATTAGCAGGGTTTGCATCGCCGGCAAGCTGGGTATATGCTTTTGCTGTGTAGGAACCTGATACCGGTGTCCATGTGTCAAATGTTACCTGTGTAGATTGATCAGGCCCTAAATTTGTAACCTGTTTAGTTGAAGTGTAGCCACCCGGGTTAATCGTCATCGTTACAGGGAACGATTGCGAGGCGCCGCCGAAATTCTTAACTGTTGCAGTGGGGGTCATCGCTACATTTGCAGCTACTGCACCGGAAATATTATGGGATACCGTACCTACATCGTTGGGAACACCGGTCTCTACATAAACACTGTCTAAGTAAACATAGAACTCGTCCAATTCCTTGTATTGGATACCGATATACACGGTTTGCCCGGCATAAGCGGCAAGGCTTACTTCATATCTCGCAGCAGGTGTACCGGTTCTGAAAGTTGCAAGTTTTGTGTAGCCTGTAGGAGGTACACCACCGGTAGTGGAAACCCAGATTGCCAAAGAGTCTGCGTATGTGCCTGATCCATTAGCCCAGAAGTAGAACTTATCGGCAGCATCAACAGTAAATGACGGGGTGATAAGCCAGTCGTCATTTGCCAATGATGAGGATTCCCATGCAATATAAGCAGATGCAGCGCCAAAAATTGGGGCTGCTGTGCTGCGAATCCATGGTTTTGCACCACCATCAAGGTTATGAACAGCCCATCCGGTAGGTGGGAAAGTAGCGCCTTCAAAGCCTTCTGACCATTTTACTATTCCTGTAACGGACATAGGGGGCACCTGTGACCAGTCAGTAAGAACAGGATCGGTAAACTCCTTCAGCTGTTTTTCAGTTTGGGATAGTCTAACCCGATTGTTGTATTTTTCAGCACTGTTCTGTGCCCAGACTAAATTAGCACTTAAAAGCAGCGTGAAAATGACAAGGAACAATTTTCTCATTTGTTACCTCAGTTTTGAGTAGATGATGAATTAAGTAGTTAATTATTTTATATCCGGGGAGGAAAAACAGAAACCGGATAAAAATTAGAAATTTATCTTATAAATCTCTGCAAAAATAAATTGATAATATCGATATTAAATGAGTGGCAAATTAAGAAATAATTTAACAATTTGCAAGTACTATTTTTTATTTACCCTTCTATTTGTCGAAATTTTTCTTATAACTACAGATTGAAAGAATTGAGAAAGGAAGGAATTTTACCCCAAAAGCAAATTTGTGAAGCAAAATCTCCACAATTATAGGGATGATTAAACCGCTATAACACCGGCTGCAAACCTGTAAGTGTGCGTTCTTTTACGAAAAAAAGAATACGGACACTCGTCCAAGATAACCCTGTTTCAAATGAGAGGGCTATCCTCTGAATAAATATCCCCCAATAAATTGCAAGATCAATTTACTATCGATTAATTAAATTACCTCTTCCTGTTAACCGTACAATAAATCCACCGGGAATTGCACACCCCCTATATCGTAGATGGTGTTCCTCAGAGCGATGTTTATTCGTTAGCCGTAAAATAAACCCCCGGGAATTGCTCAACCTCAAATAAATAGTCCAATAAAAAAAAAGCGGGATGCCTGTTTTTCGGCATCTCGCTTTTAATTTTGTTTCAGATGAGTTTTTATTTCATCAGAATCATCTTCTTTGTTGCGGTGAACTTGCTGCCGTCAACACCTGAAGCTTCAATTGTGTAGAAATATACGCCACTGTTCAAACCTGAAGCGTTGAAATCGATCTTGTAATTACCCATTGCGTAATTATCACCAAGTATCGTTTTCACTTCCTGACCAAGTGCGTTGTACAGTTTCAGGGTAACTCTTGCGTCTGCTTTAAGCGAGAACTCAATAGTTGTCGATGGGTTGAACGGGTTCGGGAAGTTCTGTGCAAGTGCATATTCTGTCGGAATATCTATTACAGCTTCCACTTCGTTTGAATATTC
>WBUK01000009.1 GCA_008933765.1 Ignavibacteriaceae bacterium
GTATCTTCCCCCATGATGATGCTCTGTTAAAAATGCTTTATCTTGCTTATAAGGATTTTCATAAAAAATGGGCAAGTGTAAGAAATTGGAGGGTAATGGTAACTCAATTAACAATAATTTATGGAGAAAGATTTGAAAAATATCTGCGTTAATCGCAGTACTTCGATTAACTCCCATTTTTCAATTACACAAAACTCTGAACAGTCTCTTTTATTTTTCAGTTAAATAACCCGAAAGCTGGATTTCAAAAATTAATCTGTATTTTGTTGCTAACTTTTTCTTGTTTTTTGAAATAAACTATTACTTCAAATAATTTATGACCTATTCCGAAAAAATCAGAGAACTTACAAAATATGTTCCTGTCGAACTAATCGATTTTTCAGTTCCGCGCGAACCTGTCAGAGCCCCGACACAAGCCTCTTCAAATTTTATTACTAATAAAGAACAGGGCGATTGGGCTGAAGAGTTAATCCTACGGGCTATTAATGGTAATTCAACCAATTATGTAGCTGTTAAATATGGGAAATCTGACGATATTGTCGCGGGAGAAGACGGGTTTGATAAATTTTTTGAAGACTTTCAAAATGAGTTGGACACTTTCGGTAAGAGACCGGATTTATTAGTTTTTTCAAAAAAGAACTTCAAAAAGGAATTGGGCAATGATATTAGTAGCCTCCCAATTGAAGATACGATAGAGTATGTTAAGTTAGCGATTGCAGGCATTGAAGTAAGATCAAGTTCGTTTTTGATTGAAAAGTATGAAAAATCAATGCAAGTTCGAACTGAAAAATTTGTGAAAAAGGGACTTGAGGTTCGGGATAAAATTTTAAAAAATTTTCATCATTTATTAGATCACCCCTCCCGTAAGAAATATATTCCGATATTAAATGCTCTAACCCCCGATTCAATCAGCGTGGCAAATTTTAAGGTTCCGGGTTGGAGTTCTACTGCAGAATTACAAGAGCTAAACAGCCTTTTTAAAGAATTAAAAAGATGTATTAAAGAGATTCAAAAAAGAGATTATCTTTCTATCACACCCAAAGTTGAAGATATCAAGGTTGTTTATAAATGGATAGAAAAATTTAATGTCCCTCATTTCTATTTTCAGGTGTTTTTTGATAAAATATATGGGATGTCATTTGAACAAATTTTGTCAATAATTTCTAACCATGATAATGAAGGAGAAATTTTTTCAGTTGAACGAGACACAAAGAATCAAAATAAAACCACGATTAAAATAAAATCAAAGAGTGGGTTGCAAGTTGCATATAAAATTGATGAGCCTAATCATAAAAGTGTAAGAAAAGAAATGGACAGAGGCAGGTTACTTTTTTATGTTACTTTTTCCGGCGGAACTGCTTATTTAGATGTGAATAATTTTTGTAAGATTTTGGATATCCCAAATTTATAAGAACAAAAAATGAGCTTAACCTACACAACTATTAACCAAAATTTGGAAGTTGAATATCTTCAAACGGCGTCATTGGCGCACCGGAAGAGGTATGCTCAGTTTTTTACGCCTCAGGAGATTGCAGATTTCATGTGTGACTGGGTTTTGGGTGCACCAAATCTGAAAACGGTTCTGGAGCCTGCGTTTGGTTTGGGGATTTTCGCCCGTTCTTTGTTGAGAAAAAAGAAAGAACTGAAAATAACCGGCATTGAAAAAGACCCTGTTATTTATGAATTTGCGAAAAAATATTTCAGTTCGATTAAATCTGTTGATGTGCAGCTGCACGATTATTTGTTCACGGACTGGAAGAAGAAATATGACGGAATTATCTGCAACCCCCCTTATTTTAAGTTTCACGACTACGAAAACAAAGAAAGTTTAACGGAGATTGAAAAAAATCTTGGTCTCAAATTAACCGGATTCACAAATTTGTATTCGCTGTTTTTGCTAAAATCAATCAGTCAGCTTGCTGAAAACGGAAGAGCTGCCTATATAATTCCGTCGGAATTTATGAATGCGGATTACGGTATCTTTATCAAAGAGCAACTGCTGCTTTCCAAAACCCTCAGGCACATAATTGTTTTCGATTTTGAAGAAAACTTGTTTGATGACGCTCTTACAACTTCGTCAATTTTGCTTTTTGCAAACGACGGTGAAGAGAAAAAAATTAACATTAACAAAATCAGAAGTATTGATGAGTTGCACGGCTCTCTGAAAGATTCGGGCTTTAATTCTCTGAGTAGCAACGAAATTGATCCGAAAATTAAGTGGAAAACCTATTACCATAAAAGAAACGGTGCAAGGTTCAAAGGGCTTGTGCCTTTTGCAAAATATGGTAAGGTGATGAGGGGAATCGCCACGGGTTCGAACGGCTACTTTGTTTTCAACGAACAAAAAGCGGAAAAATATCAGATCCCAAAATCGAATTTGTTGCGGTGTGTTAGTAAGTCGGCAGATATTAAAACGAATTTTTTCACTGATAAATATTTTTCGGAGCTTTCGGCTAAGAACAGACCGGTTTATCTTTTAGATGTGAAAGATGCACACGAGATTAACACGAAAAAGTATCTGGAGCATGGTGTTGCATTAGGGATAAATAAGAAATATCTGACTTCCAGAAGGAACCCTTGGTACGCTCAGGAAGCCCGGGTTGCATCACCAATCTGGGTTTCGGTTTTCAACAGAACGGGGCTGAAATTTGTGAAAAATGAAGCAGGTGCCTCCAATCTGACAACATTTCACTGTGTTTATTTTCAGGAAGATAATTTATTTCAAAAAATTGGTATCGATCTCTTTTTTTCCTATTTGATAACTGAAACTGCCCGGGAGATTTTCAAGGATAATTCGAGGCAGTATGGCAACGGGCTGCAGAAATACGAACCGAATGATTTGAACAAAGCACAGGTGTTGGATTTGGAATTGTTGCCGGAGGAAAGGATAGATGATATTCTGAATTTATACCACGATTATCGTTTGTCTGTGATTTCCGGCAGGGAAAACGAGGCTCTGTTAGAAGAGTTGAATGAAAAATATTTAGAGTTCTTTTTGTGAAAATGTTTGAAGCAGGGAGATTAGGTTATCCCACCGTTGATATTGAAAAGACCTCGTTTTTTATGTGAAAATGTTTGAAGCGGAAAAAAAAAGAAGGCTGTCTGTTGCGGAAGACAGCCTTGCTGACGCGAAAGTCTAACCTGATTGGTTATGAATTTGAGTTTTTATAGATCATGGGGTTTTTCCCTTCGATTTATGGTTTCTTTCAAATGATAAAATCCAAATATTTGTTAAGATAAAACGATTTTATAATTTAATTTGTTTAGATGATAATAGGCAATTGGTTTAAACTGCTTAAAAACGCCGTAAAAATTAATAGTTGGTTATGGTCGAAGTAATTGAGGTTGCTGAAATCATTACGCAATATGATACGGGGAATAAACCTTTTCTTGTCAGAACAAAGGATATGCGCGTTTTTATCTGTAAAATGAGTAAAGGCGAAGGTACCTATCTCGTTGAAAACGAATTAATAGCATCGTTTCTTTTGGGTAAGTGGGGGTTGAAATGTCCGGAGTATGCGATCATGTCGCTTAAAGAGGATTACAATTTTAAAAAGAATGGGATTGAATATAATTTGAAAATTCATAATCAATTTGGATTTGGTTCGAGGCAAATTTCCGGTGCATACGATTATATTCTTCCACCAAGCAGTATTATTACTAACAAAGAAATCGATTCCAATGTTGATTTTTTTCTGGACCTATTAAAAATTGGATTATTTGATATTTGGGTTGAGAATATTGATCGTAGAGGAAAAAATTTCAATCTATTGGTAACTGAGAGTAATAAAAAAAGGAACATACACCCTTTTGACCATGAATTGACTTTTGCACCGGTTATTTTTAATACTGAAATAACCCGTTATCAATACTTTGAACTTTATAATACTATCGAGGGGACTATTTTTGCAGTTAAATCTGTAGAAATGTCTCTTCGTAATCCAGCAATACGCGCTTTTATTGAAAAGGAATTTATAAATTATTTTAATTTATCGGTTGAAAAGTGCCAAGAGGGATTTGAAAAATTTATAACCGACATAGCCGAGTATGTAGATCTCGACTATTGCAAAAAAGTAGGTTCGTTTCTTTTCGATAAAAAGAGAAATTCAGGAGTGTTAAAAAAACTTGGAGAATTCATACGATGAAGAACGGTTATTATGTTTTAGTTAAACTTTCCCCTAATGTAACTGCCGGCGACAGTTTAACTATTGGAATCATAATTGAATCTTCTATTAAATACGCCCGTTTTTCCAAAAGGAAGATAAAATTAATTAATCAATTATCAACAGGAACTTTCAGTTATTTAAGCGAAATAATTGACGATTTTGAGAGAACTTTCAAATATGTTAAAAACGAAATACCATTTTCTGTTGTAATAGAATATCAAAATTATTTTAAAAAACTACACATTAGCTCAGTTAATTATTTGCAGTTCTCAGAGCCAAAACCTATTGAAATAAATAATTTAAATGAATGTGAGCAAATGTATAGTATTTTTGTTGAAGAAATTGATGATTCAACAAAGAAAAAAGTATCAAAGAAAAGACAATTAAACTCTATTATTCGAACTGAGTTTTTCCCCAAAATAGATGCTTATATGTGTACAGAAGTAAGTTTAACAAAAGAACACCTTGAATTTTTAGAAGAACCGTTTAAATTTGATGCTTTAGGTAAAAATGGTCAACTACTGGCGGTCAATTCGTTCGATTTAGAATTACAGCCCAAAAGTGCTCGTGAGAAATTTACTCGGTATGAGATAGTCTGGAGCTCAATAGAAGCAAAAATGGGCGGTCAGAGTTTTATTATTTTAGATGAACCGAGAAAGAAAAATGGTGAGAATTTTCAACTTTATGATTTAATTGTGGAAAAATATACTAAGTCTCAAATATTTGCTTCAGATGAAATAGATGAATTGGCCAATAAAATTATTAAGTTAAAACCAAACAGGATTGATTTAGCAACCGAATTTAAAAATATGAATTAAGGAATGTAGAGGCTTAACTATTCTTGTTATTTTGTATCGAAAAATCACAATACTTTTTAATTCTTAACTGATGTATATTTAATCGAATTGAATTTTGGTGTTATTCGGGATGAAAAAAGAAGGCTGTCCGTTGCGGAAGACAGCCTTGCTGACGCGAAAGTCTAACCTGATTGGTTAATTATGTGAAGGGTTCCTCCGGTTGATGGCAGAGTTTTTTGCCCTTCAGTTGTTTTACTTTGAGTTGAAGCGTTTGGTTCCGGGATTTGGCGGGAACGGGAACGAAATTTATTCTGAGAAGTGAGCTATTTTCTCTAAGTATATTTTTGAGGCGAATGGATGGAAAAATCATTGAAAGGGATGTTTTAATTGTTTCACTTTTTGATGGGTATCGATATAATTCAGAAAGTTTAATAATTGTGAAATGGTTGAACACATTCAAGTTTTAGGGTTGTGGAGATAATCCCGATTAATCGGGACAATTCCGACTCGTTCCCGATTAATGGGGATAATTCCTCCTCTTTCGCGATTTCTCGGGATAGACCCACCTCGTTGTAACTTTCCCGACCTATCGGGACCAACCGTAAAAAAAATTGCACAAAGTAAAACTTTCCTCTTCAAAATTCACACCTCACTCGCCCGCACTGGGACATCTGTCATAAAATGGCTTCAAATTTTACAAAAAAATGCTTATTTTAAAGGCTAAGTTTTATCATAAATATAATTTCACCGAATGCCCACACAGAACGAACTTACAAAACGGAAGGAAGAACACCTGCGTTTATGCTCTTCTGAGGCGGTGGCATTTAAAAATTTATCATCAGGGTTTGAGCACTATTCATTTATTCACTATGCTCTTACGGAAGTTGATATTGATTCGATTGAGCTGAAAAGTGATTTTTTCGGCACAGAGGTAAACTATCCTTTCTTCATTTCGTGCATGACGGGCGGCACGGCGGACTCGGTGAACATCAATCTGAAACTTGCGGGAGCGGCGCGTCGGCTTAATATTCCGCTCGGTTTGGGCAGCCAGCGTTATGCGCTCGGGAACAATAATTTTAACGATCATTTCAACCGGATCAGGGAAGTGGCGGGGGATATTCCTTTGATCGGAAACATCGGGGCGGCGCAGGTTGTTGAGCCGGATTTCATCGAAAATTTGGAGAAATTGATTGAAACTTCGCATATTCAGGCGTTTGCGATTCACCTGAACCCGGCACAGGAGCTTTTTCAGAAAGAGGGGGAGACCAACTTTTCGGGGTTGCTTACGGCAATAGCCCGGATAAAAAAGTCGGTTAAAATTCCGTTGATTGTTAAGGAAACCGGTGCGGGGATAAGTGCACAATGCGCCGACGAGCTTCTTTGGGTTGGCGTTGACATGATTGATGTGGCGGGCGCCGGGGGAACCTCGTGGAGTGGTGTTGAGATTCTGCGAAACGGCGGCGACAATTCACACGATTTTTGGGACTGGGGCTTGCCGACTGCTTACTGCGTAAGGACGATTAACGAGCTGCGTCATCGTTACGATTTTGCTCTTACTGCCTCGGGCGGTATTAATTCGGGTATGGAAGTGGCAAAGGCTTTGGCTTTGGGTGCAGATTTCACTTCATCCGCCCGGCGGGTGCTGAGGGCGCTGAATGAAAAAGGTGAAGCCGGTGTGGTGGAGATGGCTGAGGACTGGTTCGATACGGTTAGAAAGGTGATGTTCCTTACCGGTTCGCCAACGCTTGATGAGTTCAGAATGGGCAAAATTGTAAGAAAAGAAGAACTTATATGAATACCGGAAACGCCTGAAGCGCCGGATAAATTGTAAGATAAGAGAAGAGTTTATTTGAAAATACACTGCATGTCACTTTTGCAACGGTAAAATCATCGGCGGAACTTTAGCAACCTAATATCTGACGGTTCAGGATTTGAAGTCGCCCGCGACTTAAGGGGCAGAAAAATTGCAGGCGGGTTGCTTAAACAACAAAACAACCAAACAGCAAGCGCATGGGCAACAATACAAAATTAAAAACAGGCATTTGAAACCAAACAGCCTGAAAACAAAGAAGAAACACAAGAAACACAAGAAACACAAGAAACACAAGAAACACAAGAAACACAAGAAACACAAGAAACACAAGAAACACAAGAAACACAAGAAACACAAGAAACACAAGAAACACAAGAAACACAAGAAAATCACTTAAACAACACAAAAAACTTTGACAACAACAATTTCAGCAACGGAAAACTACAATAAAATATACAACGAATTAAAAACCGAGATAGACGGTCTGCTTGCACGCGTGATGCAGGGGAGGCAGCCCGCCTCGCTTTACGAGCCAGGCGCCTACATAATGGAATCGCCCGGCAAGCGGATAAGGCCTCTTTTGGTGCTATTTTCGGCAAAAGCGGTGGGAGGAAATTACGACCGGGTGATGAACGCTGCGGTTGCCGTGGAAATGCTGCACAACTTCACTTTGGTGCACGACGACATAATGGATAACTCGGAAAAAAGACGCGGGCGGGCGACACTTCATGTTAAATATGACCTAAGCACGGCTATCCTCACAGGCGATGTGCTGCTTGCTGCGGCTTACGAGCACCTGCAGAAAGACCTCAACGGCAACGCACGCGCGGTTGAGTATTTTACCCGCGGGTTGATTGAAGTGTGCGAGGGGCAAAGCCTTGATAAAGATTTTGAAAACCGGGAAGAGGTTACCTTAGCGGAATATTTGGTGATGATCGGTAAGAAAACCGCCGCTCTGCTTCAGATGTGTTGCACTGTTGGAGCTACTCTCGGAGGGGGAAGTGACCGGGAAATTGAAGCCTTAGGCGGATACGGCAGGCTGATGGGGTTGGCTTTTCAGGTTAGGGACGACCTTCTTGATATTACGGCGGATGCCGTTCAGTTGGGTAAGCCCGTCGGTGGCGATATTCTGGAGGGGAAGAAGTCGTTTCTGCTGTTGAAAGCATTGCAGAAAGCAGGGGCGGGTGCCTCGCCACAGGCTGCGGAAGACCGAAACATGCTCAGACGGCTTATTGCAAACAAAGGCGCCGACGCCTGGGAGATACCCGCTTTTAAGGCTATGTACCAAAGGCTCGGCGTAATTGCCGATGCAGAAAATGAGGTTGAAAAACTTACTTTGCAAGCGCTCGAAAAGTTGAATGTTCTGAAAAACGAAGAAGATAGAGAACTTTTCACTTCGCTTGCAAATGCTTTGCTTAACAGGACTAAATAGGCAGTTGAATGGTAAAAAGAAAAGTGAAGATCGTTAACCGGGCGGGGTTGCACACACGACCCGCAGCCATGTTGGTGAAGATTGCCTCTAAGTATAAGTCGCAATTCTTCATTTCGAAAGATGACTACAGGATAAACGGAAAGAGCATAATAGGAGTTATGACCTTAGCCGCTGCTCAGGGAACGGAGCTTGACCTCGATTTTGACGGTGCCGACGAGCACACAATGGCGGATGAAATCTGTGTTTTTTTCGAGAGAGGTTTTGAAGAAACATGAAAGAGTACAGAGAGTTTCTTCACGCGTCTGACAACTGGATGAAGGGTATCCCTGCGGCGGCGGGGCTTTACATCGGGAATGCGTATGTTTACTCGAAAGAGACGATCGTCGTTAAAGAGGGGAAAATAAAAGATGTGGAAGAAGCCGTTGTAGCCTATCGTGAAGCAATTGCACGCTCCAAGAAAGAGATGGATAAAATCTTTAATCTGGCGAAAGAGAAGATGGGGGAGCAGCGCGCTTCGATTTTTGAAGCACAGCTGATGATTATGGAAGACCCCGAACTGTTGGATGTGATTGAACAAAGAATCAGGGATGAAAAGGCGGAGCCTGAAAGCATTGTTAAAGATGAGTTCAACAAATATTTAGGGATGATGTTTGATGCGGAAGACCCCTACATGTCGGAAAGAGCGATGGATGTGCAGGATATCAGAAACCGCATAATAAGAAATTTAAAAAAGGAGAGGTGGACCTCAACCATTGTACCGGGGATGATAGTGGTGAGTGAAATGCTTACTCCGGCCGATACAATTCTTTTTTCACGAAACGATGTTAAGGCATTTGTAACCGAGCACGGTGGTTTAACCTCGCACGCTGCAATTATTGCGCGCTCTTTGAATATTCCGGCAGTTTTGGGTGTTTCCAAACTTTTAGAAACCGTTACTGCAGAAACTGAGCTGATAGTTGACGGCTTTTACGGTTATATTTTTGTGAATCCCACCGAAAGCCAGAAAGAGTTTTTCAGGGAGAAGATCAGCCAGTTAAACAAGGTAAATACAGCATTAAAAGAGCTGATTAACCTTCCTTCTGTAACAAAAGACGGCGTGGAGATTGAACTGCAGGCAAATGTGGATGTAACCGGCGAGTTTGAAAGAATTACCACTTCCGGAACAAAAGGAATCGGGCTTTACAGAACAGAGCAGTTAATAGAAGAGCTTGGAGAGTTCCCCGATGAAGAAACACAAACCCGGATTTACACCGACCTTTCGGCACGGGCTTACCCGGATGTGGTAACCATCCGTGCGTTTGATCTTGGCGGTGATAAAACACGCCTTTTCCACCCGGTTGAAAAGAACCCCTTTTTGGGTTTGCGCGGGATAAGGTTTTTGTTGGATAACAAAGATATTTTCAAGGGGCAGATAAAGGCGATAATGCGCTCGGCAACCAACAGAAATGTAAGGTTTATGCTGCCGATGGTTTCAACAGTTAAAGAGATAAGGGAAACCAAAAAGCTGATGAAAGAGTGCGCTGATGAGTTGAAAGCAACCGGGGTGAAATATTCCGGTAAAATTCCGTTTGGGATAATGATCGAAATACCTTCGGCGGCGGTTTTGGCATCGAAGTTGGCGCCTGAGTGCGATTTTTTCAGCATCGGGACTAACGACTTAATACAATATCTTATGGCGGTTGACCGCGGGAACGACTTGGTTGCCGACCTTTATCAGGAGTTCCACCCGGCGGTGTTGCGCACGCTGAAATATATAATAGAGGACAGCAAACAGTTCAACATAAGCATAAGTATATGCGGTGAAATGGCGACCGATACGCTTGCGATCCCGGTTTTGGTTGGCTTGGGGCTGAAGTCTTTTTCAGTATCGCCGACGGTTGCTCCGCCGATCAAGAGGACGATCCGCTCGTTCACTTACGAGAGAGCCGAGCAGCTGGCTGACGAGTGCATTGCGTGCGCCTCGGAGGAGGAAGTGCTGGAAAAAATTGCCGCATTCTTTGAAGAATTTAATATTCAGCGCACTCGCTACCTCATCTGAGAACACGGGTGTGATGACAAATAAGCACCACTTTCAACCTGTAGTGCCGGGCAATATGCTTATCGATCAGGCGTGCGTTGTGAAAACAAAGCACCACTTCCTGCCTGTAGTGCCGGGCAATATGCTTATCGATCAGGCGTGTGTTGTGAAAACTAAGCACCACTTCCTGCTGTTTTTAATTTTTCTGATTGCAGCCCCAACAGTGTGTGCACAATACTATTATTTCGGCAGAAACAAGGTGCAGTATGAAGATTTCGACTGGCGCGTTATGCAGACGGAGCACTTCGATATTTACTACAACGCCGATATGGCACCAATGGCGGAAATTGGCGCCGGAATTGCCGAGGAAGCCTTCGCCAAACTGAAAGAAGAGCTGCAACACACTATCACCTACAGAATCCCGCTGATTTTTTACAACACACACATCCATTTTCAGCAGACAAATGTAACGCCCGGGTTTGTGCCCGAGGGGGTTGGCGGCTTTTTCGAGTTTATGAAAGGGCGGGTGGTTATACCTTTTTTGGGCTCGGTTAATCAGTTTAACCATGTTATTTATCACGAGTTAACGCATGTGTTTATGACTTCGAAACTTGCCC
The DNA here is from genome assembly GCA_008933765.1 of Ignavibacteriaceae bacterium. Lineage (GTDB taxonomy): Bacteria > Bacteroidota > Ignavibacteria > Ignavibacteriales > Ignavibacteriaceae > UTCHB3. Next base: position 10,843 of record WBUK01000009.1, read on the forward strand.
GGATATCCAAAGACAGGAAGTGGACAGACACCTACTTCCCCCCGCTGTGGTTTGTTGAGGGGATGGCAGAGTTTTACTCAACCCGCCCCGACGCACAGGCAACTATGGTGATGAGGGATGCCGTGCTTAACAACTATTTTACAGGTTTGAAGAACATCGATGCGGTGTATGGGTCGTTTATTATGTACAAGTTTGGGCAGGCTTTTTTAGAGTTCGTGAAGGCAAAGTACGGGGGGTGGTTCGTTCTTAAAATTTTGGAAAATATCTCTTATTCCTCTGAGTTTGAAGAGGTGATAAGTTACACACTCGGTAAAAGCATTGAGGAAATAGATGCAGAGTGGTTTGCTTTTGAAAGAAGCAAATATTATCCGTTGGTTACCACGCATTCCTCGCACGCATTAGCGACAAAAAAAATAATCGGGGGCGGCTATAACTTTGATCCCAAACCGCTTACTGACAAAGCCACCGGAAAGCACTACATAGTTTACACGGCTAACAAAGACGGCTATTCTTCACTTTACCTGAGTGAGACTGACTCGACTTTTACCAACATTCTCTCGACGAAACGGATAATAACGGGTGAGCGGGGGAAAGACCACGAGGCGGTGCACCTTTTTGAGGCATCTCTGGCAGTTTCATCCGATGGGGTTGCAGCGTTTATTACGCGTTCGGGGCAAAGCGATGTGGTGCACATTTATGATCTTTTTGGCGGGAAAGAAACGGAAGCCTTGCGGTTTGAGAATGTATTATCGATTTCCGAGCCGGCTTTTACTTCCGGCGGTGATTTGTTGTTTCGGGGTATTAACCGTGCTGCTTCAACCGATATTTACATTTATTATTCGGCTGAAAAGAGGCTGAAGCAGCTGACTGATGATAACTTTGATGACGGAGCGCCGACAGAGGGGCTTACACCGGACGATGTAATTTTCTCTTCCGACAGGCTGGGTGGTGAGTACTCGGGGGTGTATAATATTTTTAATATTAAGATTTCAACCGGCGAGATAACCCCGGTTACGGCTACGAAATCCAATTTCGGAAAACCTGTTTTGGTTGCAGACAGTAAAGGGGCAGTGCAGGGCAGAGAGGCAGAGGTTTCTGAGAGAGAGTCGCAGGGCAGCGGAACAACCCCGACGACCCAAAATGTCGTGAACAAAAAACTTATTGTACTTAACGATGCAGACGGGGTAAATAACCTATACGAGATTGAAGTTTCGGGGGATAAGTTCTCAGACACAGCACGCAACATTTCCGACCTCTATACCGGAGTGCAGACCTCTTATTCCGTTGACAGCACCTTTGCTTTCTTCACCTCGGTGGACAGGATGTCGTTCGATATTTATAAACTGGACAGGAAACGGGTTACCAAACTACCCACTGTAGTAAGCGACCGAACAAGGCTGCAGCCGCCGAAACCATTTCCGCAGTTGGGAGGTGACGCTAAGAAAACGATCGTGCAGTATAAAGAGGACTATACCTTAGACTATGCGCAGAGCCAAATTGCAACCGACCCTGTGTTCGGAACGAGGGGTGGAGCGGTACTTTCGCTGAGTGACCTGCTGGGCGACGATAAATATTTTATACTCCTGTTTAATACGGCGGAAACGCAATCGGACTTTTTGGAAAGTTTTAACATCGATATTTCGCGACTTAACACGAAGAATCGTACAAATTTTGGTTACGGGGTTTTTAACTACCGCGGACGGCGGTATGACCTTCGGGAGGCTGATGAGTATTATTTTGAAAAGAGTTACGGCACCTATTTTTTGCTGCAGTACCCGTTTTCGTCGTTTGACAGGATAGAAACCACCATTTCACTGGCTAATGTGAACAAAGATATAATCGGTTTCGGGAGCGATCAGAGGTCGTTGCTGGTTACAAACAGTGTTGCTTATGTTTTTGATAATTCGCTTTGGGGACCGACGGGCCCCCTTGATGGAATACGCCTGCGGGCACAACTTGGGATGACGCACGATATACGGTATGGGAACGAAAATTATTACAGCTTTATTTTTGATTACCGCCACTATCTGAGGCTGCTTTACACAACAAGTCTGGCGTTTCGGGGTTCGATTTACTGGAATGAGGGGACGACAAGCCGGCGCTACATTGCGGGCGGAAGCTGGGATTTACGGGGCTACCCGAGATTTGGTTTGCGCGGGCAGAAATTCTGGATTACATCAGCGGAGCTGAGGATTCCGCTCGCCGATAGAATTGCTGTTCAGCTGCCGTTTTTGGGGCTTAGTTTTTCCGGATTGCGGGGTGCGCTCTTTTTTGATGCCGGTTCGCTTTGGGACAAGGAGTATAAAGAGACGCTGGGAAGTGTTGGGTTTGGGTTTCGGTTCAACCTGTTTAACCTGATTGTTTTTCGTTACGATATTGGAAAGAAGATAGAGCAAAATTTCACGAAGTTTCAGGATGGTTGGTTTTATCAGTTTTTCTTCGGGTGGGATTTTTGATGAAGCGCCGGGGTTTTGGATTGTGGCATCCCGATATTTGGGGCTACAAGCGCATGCTTTTTGCAGTGAAATGGCGGTGTAGTTTTAAGAAGTGGTGTGGTATGAAGATGTGGGGTAAACTGAAGAGTCGATGTGGTAAGAAGAAATGGTGTGGTTTGAAGAGGCTGACCTCACCCTACATAATTTCTGAAATGAAAACAGGGTTTCTGCCTGTTTGTTCGTTTAGTATAGTTTTACTGCTTTTGTTTTTTTCAGGATGTTATTCCTCCATTGCTGTTAAGTTGAACTATGCAGCAAATACACCCCCTTATATCGAGCAGAACCAAGCCTCAACCGACAGTATTTCAAAGAATGACAATGCAAAACCAAACACAGGAAGTTACCCTTCCGACAGCACCGCGAAGGGCGAAAATATTACTTTCAAACCGGAAATTGCGCCTTTTGACAGTTTGGTAAAAATTGGTGAAGTCGAAACAAACGGCAGTTTTTTCAGTGAATCTTTAGTGAGTTACGGCGGGTGGTTGTTTGCGGCTGAGGGAAGCGGAAGGATTTATGCTTTCGACGAAAGCAACTTCAAAGAAGCGGGCTACGCCTCAATAAGAAACAGCACCATTTCCGCAGCGCCCGTTTTCAACGGAAACATGATGTACTTCCTGATGAGGAAAAAATTGGTTCCTGCACTTAACCTTGTAAAATATGACATAACAGAAGGGAAAGAGATTTTAATCAGCGAAATTGGCAATCTGGGTGATGGTAGCCTGTTTAAAACCGAAACGGGCTTTGCAGTTGTTTCACTTAGGCATGTGGTTTTCATTGATACTGCCGGAAGTGTTATCAAGGGGGAAGAATTTAGAGCGCCGGTTTCCGCAGCCCCGCTTTGGGTTGAAGGCAAAATAACAGCCGGGTTGGCGGATGGTTCACTTTGCCAGATTGACCCTGATACTAAAGAGATAAAATATTTATTTTCACCGTTGAATGAGGATGAAAGCACACGGGCAACAAACCGGGCAGATTCAGAGCAGTCGGCTGAAATTTCATTAAACGGGGCAATAACCGCCTTTGCGGCTTATAACGGGGGTTTCATCGTTGCAAGATTCGAGGGCGGGCTTAGCCTGCTGAGCCAAAAAGGTGAAAAAATTTGGGAAACGGAAACAAAAAGAATAAGCGCACCGCCCGTAGTATTTAAAAACTTCTGTTTGGTTGGAGATGGCGGGGGAACATTTAACAAAATAGACTTGCGGTCAGGCGAAATTAAAAAGAGATACGAAACCGGCGGCATAATCAATCTCCCGGCAACTGCATTAGGGGATAAAGTAATTGTTCCGGTTACAGACGGCAGGTTGATTCTGCTGGATTTTAATACATTCGCCCCACTTCAGATAATAGAAACAGAGGGGAGGGTTAAAACCCCCGGCAAAATTTTGAACGATAAAGTGATTTTTGGATGTGACCAAAGCCGTTTAGTGATTTTTAAGTTTGATTAATAAAATTATTTAACTTAATTTACTGTTGATTTTTTATTAGTTTGGAACTTTTTTACGGGTGGCGAAAATCCGTCCGTTTGCAGAAAAATAGCTTGCAGAAATAGCGCATGAATATTAAATACATTTTAGAATCGAAGCAGGGTTTTATTCGAGAGTCAAACCAGGATCACGCAGATACTCTTGCTACAAAAGATGGATTTTTAGCGGTAATATGCGATGGTGTCGGCGGTAATAATGGTGGGGAAACCGCCTCTAAGCTGGCAGTAAACTCGATTATTGAATCCTTTAAGCAGAGCAGCGAATTTGAAATTGAAGATCGCCTGACTATGGCGATAACATACGCAAACCGAAAAATTAAAGAAGAAGCCCTTAAAACGCCGTTTTTAAAAGGAATGGCAACAACTGTTGTTGTTTTGTTTTACGACGGAACAACCGCAACCTGGGCTTATGCCGGTGACTCAAGGCTATATCTTTATCAGCCGGGCTTACTAACACAATTGACGAAAGACCACTCGCTGCTGCAGGAAATGCTGGATCGGGGGCTGATCACTCCGGAGGAAACCCATAACTTCCCTCTGAAAAACATTATTACCAAGGCGCTGGGCGAAAAAGATCAGTTGGAAATTGATGTGGGGAGGTTAAACCTTGAATTTACAGACGGCTCCAAATTTTTTCTTTGTACCGACGGAGTCAGCGGGTTGCTTTCCGGGGATGAAATTGAATGGCTGCTCGGGATGGAAGACCTTTCGGTTATCGACGCAGAACTTACCCGGTTGGTTGAAGAAAAAGGTGCAACGGACAATTTCACTTACATCATAATCAGTAACAAATAGAAGAAGTACTATGGTAGGCGCAATAATCGGTAATTACAAGATCATTTCTAAGTTGGGTGAAGGCGGCATGGGCGTTGTTTACAAAGCCTTGGACCTTAAGCTTGAAAGATTTTGCGCACTTAAAATTCTGAACGCTCAAACTGCGCAGAGCGCACAATTCATCGAAAGATTCAAAAGGGAAGCCCGGAACCAGGCAAAGCTGAACCACCCGAATATTATACCCGTTTACGGGTTCGTGGATGAACAGGGCTATCTGGGAATTGCGATGGAATTTGTTGAAGGCGAAACGCTGGAACATGTGATTGACCGTCGAGGTTCGCTGCCGGTGGCTGAGTCGTTGGATATTCTTCAACAGATTCTAAGAGGCGTCGGCTATGCGCACCAGCAGGGATTTATTCACCGTGATATTAAACCCTCCAATGTGATGATTGGCGCCAACGGCGTGGCAAAAATTATGGATTTTGGTATCTCTAAATCAATTTATGAGAAGGGGATCACCAAAACCGGCACAAAGATCGGAACACTTCTTTACATGAGCCCCGAGCAGATTAACGCAGAAGAGCCAACACGGCAAAGCGATATTTACGCAATTGGTATAACACTGTATGAAATGTTGCTTGGTATCACTCCGTTTGAGTCGGGTACGGAATATGAAATAATGCAGGGTCATTTGAAGAAGCCCGCCCCAAAACTTTCGGCATCACTTCCCGGCATTCCGCCGTTTATAGATAAAATAATAGCACGGGCGCTTGAAAAAGAACCCTCGCGCCGATTTGCAAGCTGCGAAGAGTTCAACGAAGAAATTGGTTATGCGCTGAACATCGTGCGGCAGGGTCCGGTTGCAGCCGGCAGTCGTTCGCCAATGGAAGAAATGGATGTTATAAGGAAGAAAAGATCGGTTAAATTTGGAATCTATACTTTCTTAGCCTTTATTGCAATAATTGGCATCGTTTATCTTTTTTATTACTTAATTTCAGGTTTAAGGGATATAAAAGTTAACGATAAAACAAAGTCAGACACCACATTTTCCTCAAGGACAAATCCGAATTATCAGGCAAATAATCCTTTTGAAACGATTAACACCGGGGTTTCTTTTAATTTGCAAAGTGTCGATTTTAACGAAGCGGGTGCCGGTGTGGCGGTTGGTGACTCGGGAAAGATTATCTACACTTTAGATAACGGGACAACCTGGAGCGAACAGGAACCGCCCGGAGGAGGTAACTTCAATGCCGTTAAGTATGTGCAAGACCTCGGCTTCATGCTCGGCGGTGACCGCGGTAATTTATTCGCTTTTGTACCACAAGACTCGATTATGAAGAAGCTGACAAGCCCCGGCACTGATGATATTGTCAGGATTGAATCATCTCAAACAGGTAAACTGACGATAACAGGCACTAAGGGGATGATTTTAGTTTCCGATGATAACGGCAAAACATGGACAAAAGGGGAAACCGGCGTTGAAACGGTGATTTATTCGGTTGATTTCGCAAACAAAGATGTTGGGATTGCCGTGGGTGATAACGGTACTTTGTTAAGAACCGAAGACGGCGGGAAAAAATGGAGCCTTAGCGGCTCGATAACCGATACATATCTGAAAGATGTGAAATTTGTAGGCGACGGGGCTTTTATGATTGTGGGGGGCGGAGGTCAAATTTTCAGATCGACGGACAACGGTGAGTCGTGGCGGAAGATTGATGTAAACATAACCGCTCCGTTGATTTCCGTTACTTTTAACACTCCTATGAACGGGGTGATTCTTTCGAACAGTGGAGATATTTTCAGGAGCGAAGATGGCGGTGCCACCTGGAAATATCAGCAGGCGATTGCAAACAGCCTCATTAATTCAGTTACGCCCGGTAAAGCAAGGCTATATATGGCTGCTTCCGGCGGAGCACTTTTATACATTAACTATTAATTCGGTGAGAATTGGACAAATTTATAATTAACGGCGGAAAGAAATTAAACGGAAAGGTAAAAGCCGGAGGTGCAAAGAATGCTACTTTAGCGCTGATTCCGGCTACACTTCTTGCCTCGGGAACTTCAAAACTCTTTAACACACCGGAACTTAACGATGTTTACACTATGCTTAAGTTGGTGAGGCATCTTGGAGTTCAGGCAGATTTTAACGACGGAACAATTGAATTAGATACCGCGGGCGTTTCGGTGCTTGAGGCGCCCTACGAGCATGTGAAAAAAATGCGCGCCTCGGTTTATGTTTTGGGGCCCCTGCTGGCTCGGCACGGTTACGCTAAGGTTTCACTGCCCGGTGGATGCGCATGGGGACCGAGACCGATTAACCTGCACATTGAAGGGCTTAAAAAATTAGGCGCTAACATCGATCTGGTTGACGGCTACATAATCGCAACCGCAAAACGCCTGCAAGGGAACAGAATAAACTTTGATATCCCTTCAGTTGGGGCGACAGGTAACCTACTGATGGCGGCCGTGCTGGCGAAAGGTGAAACTATTCTGAACAACGCAGCAATGGAGCCGGAAATAACGAACCTTGCCATGATGCTCAACGAGATGGGTGCTAAAATTGAGGGGATTGAAACTCCTATTTTGCACATTCAGGGGGTTGATATGCTTAAACCTGCCGATGTTCACACAATACCTGACAGAATAGAAGCGGGCACACTGCTGGTTGCCGGAGCAATTACCGGCGGAACGGTTACGGTTGAAGGCATTAACCCACTGCACCTCTATTCCGTTATTGCAAAATTGGAAGAAAGCGGCGTTAGCGTTACCTATAACGGCGATTCAGCCACTGTAAACGCAGCGGGCGTTACACCTGAGGCGATTAATGTTACTACGGGTCCCTTCCCCGGTTACCCCACCGATATGCAGGCACAGTGGATTGCCTATATGTCGGTTGCCGAAGGAGTTTCAACGGTTACCGATACAATTTATCGCGACCGGTTCACCCATGTGCCCGAACTCGCCCGTTTGGGCGCAATGATTGAAGTGAAAGATAATTCTGCTGTAATTAAAGGAGGAAATAAATTAAGTGGAGCAAAAGTTATGTCAACTGACCTCAGGGCAAGCGCAAGCCTTGTGCTTGGGGGGCTTGCAGCACACGGAAGAACAGAAGTGTTGCGTATTTATCACCTTGACCGCGGGTACCAGCGGCTTGAAGAAAAACTAAAACAGCTGGGAGCCGAAATTGAACGAGTCCCCGGTTCGGAGTATTAGCGGAGTACTTCAAAAGATACCTTACCCGGCAAGCATTTTTGCCTTATTAGGAAACTTAATTTTTGTTTTTTTACCGATCTCAAGGTATTTCAGTTACGAAGCGGCTGTATTAAACGCAATTTTGTTAACTTATCTTTCAGGGTTGGTTTATTTAAACAGTTTTGCAGAAAGCAGCACCGACCAAAGCAGGTTGAAAAATTTTGCGATAAACACCGGGCTTCTGATCCTTATTCCCGTTATTGTATATTTTCTGTTTTACCTGCTGCGGGGAGGGTTTGGCTTTGCTTCAGGGCTTAAGTACTATCTGTTGTTTTCAGCAACTGCACCAATAGTAGGCAGCGCAATTGCTGCGGTTGTTCTTTTAACCAAAGTTGAAGCGAAAAGAATATTTTTTACGATATTTTTTCTCATTTTATTGTTCAGTTGGTTTATCGATTTTTACTACTACCATCAATTTTTCCTTTACAATGCAATTTTTACATGGTACCCCGGCGTAATATACGATGAATATGTACCCCTGACCGGGAGTATCATCCTTTACCGTTTCGTTATTTTACTATTGTCGGGTGTGGCAATAGCTGTTGAGTTTTACCAACGCTACAGGGTTAAAGAAGAAAACAGAAAGAAAATCGGCTGGCTGTTCGTTTTTGTTTTGCCGGTGGTTTCATTGCTCCTTTCGGCACCATTGGGTTTGGTTACTAACGAATCTGCGTTGTACGAAGGATTTCAAAAAAGCATAACAACGCAACATTTCGTTATACATTCTGAAGTGCCGCTTTCAAACAGCGAGCAAACCCTTGTTGCCCGTATGCACGAACTCAGTTATAAAAATCTTGCCCGGTTTTTTGGCACTAAACCCCGGCAGAAACTTGTTTCAGTGATTTTTAAGGATAACCCGAGCAAAAAAGCGAGGCTGGGTGTTGAAAATGCCGACATTACCAAGCCGTGGAAACGGACTATGTTCACCACTATTGATAACCTTGAAAGAACACTTACGCACGAAATGGCGCACCTTTTTGCCGCTGAGTTTGGTACCGGGCTTTTTGATATTGCCGCAGGGTTTGACCCCGGGCTAACCGAAGGTGCCGCAACTGCCGCTGACGGGTTTATTGCCGGGTATTTCGTTGATGATTTTATGAGTGCAGTGCAACGCTCAAAATACAAGGTGAACCCGAATGATGTGTTCCCGGGGATGAGTTTTTTTTCAGTTAACCCCACACTTGCATACGCGCTTAGCGGTTCAGTTTGCAGGTTTATAATCGATCAATACTCCAGTTCTAAATTTAAAAGATTTTATTCGAGCGGTTCAGCGGAGAATGCTTTCGGTGTGGATATTGCCCAGATTTTGGAAAAATGGGAGAAAAATATAGAAACGGCGGACAGCACGCTTACCGAAAAAACACTCGATTTTTATCTGCAAACCGAGCCTTTCATTAACAAAATTGCACCAAGATACATAGCTGAGCTGACGGAAAAAGCCAAGCAACACTTCCAAAACAAAGAGTATGCAGAGGCTTATAACGCTTTTACGGAGGTTTATAATCTTAACTTTTCGCCGGCGGCATTTGAAGCGAGGGTTGTTTTGTTGATGCTGCTTAATAAAGGGGAAGAAGCCCGCAAAGTGCTTGCAGAGTTTGGAAAGGAAGAGCACAGCTATGCAATACTTACAAGATACAGGCTGTTGAAGTATCAGGTAGAGTCCCTTCTGGGCGACAAAAAAGAAGCAGATTCGATTGCGGTGTTGCTGAGTGAGCCGGAAACCCCACTTTTTGTTACTTCTGAACTTAAATTGCTGAAGTTACTGCTTGGCAAAAAAGAGGATACATTTAAGTATTTCACCTCTGCACCCGAAGAAAAGCTGAAAGTAATTTTAAATTATACAGATAAGGGGAATGACTCAACCGCAATATCTGAAGTTGTGAACTTATGCTACTACAACCGGCTGCCGTTTGCCGATTATAAATACTACAGGCGCTACCTGCACAGGCTTAGCCACTCCGGCTTGTTGAAGTTAGCAACAATTTTAATCAGGGAAGATAAAACCGAAGAGGCAAAGAGTCTTATGATGTTAATAGATACTAAAAGACTGAACTTTGCGCAGGAAAGACAAAAATATCGTATATTTAGGGCTGTATTAAATATTTAAACCGGATTATAATGTTGCCCGAAGAAGTTGTTGAAGCAGAAAAGAAAGTTAAAGAAAACATTAAAAATCTTTCTTTCATTTCCGAGGCTACCCGCCTTGCTGATCAACGAAAAGAGAAAGTGTTTATTGTCGGCGGCTACCTGCGCGACCTGATTCTTGAAGATTGCAAAAAAGAAATTGACATACTTGTAGTGGGGGATGGCACAGCCTACGCAGAAGAACTGGGCAAACGCCTTAATGCTGAAGATGTAAGGGTTTACGGTAACTTCGGTACTGCCAATTTTAAGTTTGGTGACTACTCAATTGAATTTGTTGCCGCCAGAAAAGAAAGCTACAGCAAAGAAAGCAGAAATCCGGAAGTTACACCTGCAACATTTGAAGAGGACATTTCGCGACGCGATTTCACCATTAACGCTATCGCTGCTTCGGTTAACAGTGAAAATTTTGGAAAGTTGTTCGATTTATTCAACGGGTTGCAGGATATTAAGGACAAACTGATAAGAACCCCCTTAGACCCCGATACCACCTTTGATGATGACCCACTAAGAATAATGCGGGCTTTCCGGTTTGCTGCTAAGTTAGGGTTTACAATTCTTCCTGAAATACTTTCCGCAATAAAACGCAAGGCTGACCGTCTTTCGATCATTTCGCAAGAGAGAATAACCGATGAATTTCTTAAAATTCTGGCTTCGGCGAACCCCGGATTGGGGCTTAAGCTGATGTTCGAAACGGGGGTTATGCGCGTTGTTTTCCCTGAAATTCACAATCTTGGCGGTGTTGAGCAGGTTAACGAGTACCACCATAAAGATGTTTTTTACCATACCTGTGAAGTGGTTGATAACATAGCAAAAGTAACTGACGATGTGTGGCTTCGGTTTGCGGCATTGGTGCACGATATTGCAAAACCACAGACAAAACGGTTAGTTGAGGGGGTAGGGTGGACTTTCCACGGGCACGAAGAACTTGGCGCTAAAATGATGAGGGAAATTTTTAAGCGAATGAAGTTCCCTTTCAGTAAACTGCCGTATGTAAAAAGGCTCGTCCGGCTGCACCTCCGGCCCGTTGCGGTTTCAAAAGATGATGTTACTGATTCTGCAATCAGGAGATTGATTGTTGAGGCAGGGGAAGACCTTGACGACCTGCTTACACTTTGCAGAGCTGACATAACGAGCAAAAACGAAAATAAAGTTAAAAATATTCTGAAAAACTACGAAAAAGTTGCCGCAAGGGTGCTCGAGGTAAGGGAAAAAGATGCACTTCGTGCTTTTCAGTCACCTGTGCGAGGTGAAGAAATAATGGCAGTGCTCGGAATAAAGCCCGGCAGGGAAGTGGGCATCGTTAAAAAAGCAATTGAAGAAGCCATCCTCGAGGGGGTAATTCCTAACGAGCACGACGCTGCTTTTAAGTATATGAACGAGGTGGCGGCAAAACTGATAAACAAAGGTGAATAATACTCTGTTTATTATATCTGTGAAGTTCCACCGTTTATACATTATTTTAGCCGTTTATAAACTAATTTTTTTGATTTCACGCTCTTTCGATAACTTACAACAGTGATTATTATAAATTAATGAAATCACATCGGAGACTTTAATGACCAAATATCTTGCTCTATTTTTTGCAGCAGTTCTCTTATTTAATATAAATGCACAAGAGAAGAAAATATTAACCATCGACGAGGCGATCCGGCTCGGCTTTATTAATAATCCTAACATTCAGAAGACTAAGAACCAGATAGAAAGTTCGAAAACCGGGCTGCTTTCTGCAAGAAGTAGTCTGTACCCAACCATTACGGGGAATGCTTCGTGGGATTGGTCAAGAAATGATTTTAAAGTGGGTGATAAAAGCGCAGCAGACGAAAACAGAAACTGGGGGCTGGGCGTAAGTTCTTCCTATGTGTTGTTCGACGGGTACTCGAAATATGTGAATATTGGGTTGAAAACCCGGGATATTGAAAGTGCGAAACTGAACCTCAGGCGTCTGCAGCAGGATATTGTCTATCAAACAATTACTTTGTACTACAAAGTGCTGAATCTTAAGGAGCTTGTTAAAGTAAGACAGGAAAACTTAGACTGGAACAGGGAGAACCTTAAAGTTATTCAGGCGAAAGTGGATGTGGGAGCCGGAATACTTACCGATGTGAAAAAGCAGGAAGTTAATGTAGGGCAGGCTGAATTTGACCTTTTGCAGACGATTCAAAACTTAGATGACGCTAAACAGCAGCTTTATTACTATTTAGGGCTTGATGTTACCGAAGATTTTGAGTTTGAAGACGGCGAAAAAATGATAACCGACCTTAAACAGGATACCTTGAGAGGCGGGAAGTGGTACGACATACCGCTTGATGACCTGATGGCGGAAGCTCTGAACAAGCGCGCTGATGTTAAAGTTGCGGAACTTAGCCTTAAAAGCGCCGAAGACGGCGTTGAAATAGCGGGAAGCGCCAATATGCCCACCATTTCCAACACTGCTTCTTATTCAATCGGTGGGGCCACCCCCTGGAATATTTTGGACAGCAGAACGATCAGGTTTGGGTTTAACCTTAGCATCCCTATTTTCACCGGCTATTCAGTTACCGCCAACGAAGAACTGGCTAAGATTCAGGTGAAAAATAAGCAGATCGAACTGACCGATTTGCAAAAAGCGATTAAAAGAGATTTACTACAGTCATATCTGGAAATTAAAACCGCTGAAAAAAAGATTGAAGTGGGGCGGAAAAGCATTTCAAGCGCAGAAGCTAACAGAGATTTAGAAGAGGCGAGATATAAAGTCGGCACCAGTACACTGATTAATCTGCAGTTAGCTAACACAGACTTAATGAAAGTGCAGGTTGATTATGTTAACTCACTTTTTGATATTCTTAGGTTAGAAGCACAGCTGAAATATGATCTCGGTTCTGTTTCAACTGAGATTTATGAACAATGATTAAATGAATTGCTTTAAACTCACGGACATTTACCCGGAAAGTATTCATTTACATAGTTTCAGGTTTAAGTGATTTTATCCTTTACGGTAAAATGGAGCAAGCCGAGTAATTTATTGGATTCAGGCTTTATAGCATAGGATTTTATAGTATTCGCCTTTATAGTATTCAACAACATTGAAAAGTTTTGAAAAAAAACAACACCCCGGAGTAACCGATGGCTCAAAAAAAGAGATCAAAAAAAATAATAGTTTTTAGCATTCTTTTTCTTCTTATTGCCACTATCGTTGTGATTGCGATTGTGAAAGGGCAAAAAGAAGAGGTTATCACCGTTCAGACTGAAAAAGTTGTGACGAGATCCGTTACTCAAACTGTTACCGCTACCGGTAAGGTTGAAGCTGAGTTTAAAGTTGTGATTACACCGGAAGTTACAGGTGAAATTACTCAATTAGCCGTTAAAGATGGTGATAATGTTAAAGCCGGGCAGCTTCTGTTTAAGATTAAATCGGATATTTATGCCTCTCAGTTGGAGAGAGCTGAGGCGGCGCTGGAATCTGCAAAAGCCGGTAAGGGGCAGAGTGAAGCCAACCTTAACAGACTGCTTCTTGACATGAACCGAACTGAAGAACTTTTTAAGAAAGGGATGGCTTCCCAGGCGGATTTTGATCTGATTAAAGCACAATGGCTGCAGGCAAAAGCCGGCTTGGACGCTGCAAACGCCGCTATTCAGCAGAATGTTGCTTCAGTCAGAGAGGCAAGGGAACAACTGGCTAAAACCACCATTTCATCACCTCTTAGCGGAACGGTTACTGTGCTGAATGTTGAAAAAGGTGAACGGGTGCTCGGAAGCGGGTTCAGCCAGGGGACGAATGTGATGACCATTTCGGACCTGAAGAATATGCTCGCTATTGTGGATGTTGACGAAAACGACATTGTTAATGTGAAATTGGGAGATACCGCAAGGATTAAAGTTGATGCTTTTGGCGACGAAGAGTTCATCGGGCTGGTTTCGGAAATTTCTAACAGTGCAAAAACTTCCGGCGTGGGTACACAGGAACAGGTTGTGAATTTTGAAGTGAAGATTAAAATTCAGGACTCGGAATCGAATCTCCGACCGGGAATGTCGTGCAATGCTGTAATAGAAACTCAAACAGTTGAGAATGTGCTTACAGTGCCGATTCAATCCGTAACCGCAAAAGTTGACGAGATGAAATTTGAAGGGACCTCCGACGAGCAAGGCGGTGCAACAACCAAAAAGCACGAGACGAGAAAAAAGAAACCGGAAGAAATGGTGTTTGTGGTTGAGGGAGGCAAGGTAAAAGAAGCAACTGTTACCACGGGGATTAGTGACGATAACTATATTGTGGTTAAATCAGGGCTGAAAGCTGGGCAGGAGATCGTTAGTGGACCTTACAAGGCTATTTCCCGGGAACTGAAACAGGATATGCCTGTGAAGGTTGATAACGGCGGAGGCGGAAAGGGCTTCCCGGGTGGCGATAAGAAATGAACCCGGAGATGAGAAATGAATCTGCTGATAAGAAATAAACCCGGTGACAGAAAATAAACCCGACAGCAAAATTAGATAAACCCGGTGATAAGAAAATTGTGACCCCGAGAAGACGATGAACATTATAACTATTGAGCACATTAAGAAAATTTACAAGATCGGAACTCAGGAAGTTCGCGCTCTTGCGGATGTTTCGCTGAAGATAGACGCTAACGAGTATGTGGCGATTATGGGACCCTCAGGCTCTGGTAAATCCACTCTGATGAACATGCTCGGCTGTTTGGATACTCCGACATCGGGGAAATATGAGTTCAAGGGGCAGAATGTCAGCGAAATGAGCGATAACGAGCTTGCAGAAATCAGAAATAAAGAAATTGGGTTTGTGTTTCAGACTTTCAATTTGCTTTCCCGGAGTAATTCACTTCATAATGTTGAACTGCCGTTGATTTATGCCGGGATGTCAAAAAATGAACGCCGCGAGCGGGCAACCGCGGCACTGACAAGCGTTGGCTTGGGAGACAGAATCCACCATAAACCGAACGAGCTTTCCGGCGGGCAAAGGCAAAGGGTGGCGATTGCAAGGGCTTTGGCTACCAACCCTTCCATTATTCTTGCCGATGAACCTACCGGAAACCTTGACTCTAAAACCGGAGAGGAAATTATGGTGCTGTTCCATGAAATTCATCAACAGGGCAACACGATTATCTTGGTTACACACGAAGATGATATTGCCCGGCATGCGCTGCGTATTATCAGGTTGCGGGATGGCTTAATTGAAAGTGATGTCCCCGTTACTGACAGAATTATCCCCGGCGGGCTTGCTGAGACTCAGAAAGATGCCGAAAGCACTAAGGAAATATTTGGCGCATGAAAGCATTCCTTTATGAACTGAAAGAAGGCTTAGTGATTGCGTTCACCGCAGTTAAGGCTAACAAGGTAAGGTCGATGTTAGCAACACTCGGGATTGTAATCGGTGTTACTTCCGTGGTGTTAATGTCAACCGCAATCAACGGGATTGACGGGGCTTTCCAGCGCGGGATCAGTTCATTGGGTTCGGATGTGTTGCACATCGATAAGTGGGCATGGTTTAGTAATGTTGACTGGTGGAAAATCAGGAAAAGGCCCAACATTTCTTATGAGGAGTATGAAAAGTTCCGTCGGATGGCGAAACTTCCGGTTGCTGTTGCCCCAACAATCTGGTCGAATGAAACGATTAAAAACGGCGAGCTCTCGATGGAAAACATTATGATTTTCGGTTCAACTGCTGAATATCTTGCTACCACCAATTTTACATTCAGTTCCGGGAGATTTTACACAGAAATTGAAAGTAAAGGTTCCCGCTATGTGGCAGTGCTTGGCTCGGAGGTGGCTGAAAACCTCTTCCCTCAGGGGAATGCTCTCGGGAAAAGTGTAAAAATAGGCGGGTTCGATTTTAAGGTGGTGGGTGTGCTTAACCAGCAGGGAAGTTTCATGCTCGGCAATATGAACCCTGACAAGGAAGTGTTTGTACCGATAGGTGTTCTCTTTAAGCATTTTGTTAATTCGAATTTCAGAAGCATTACAATCGATGTTAAAGCGCCAAGTAACGATAAGGTTGCTGAGGTGGCTGATGAGGCTATTGGAGTGATGAGGAAGGTGCGCGGGCTTCGTCTCGGTGATGAGGATAACTTTTCGGTTAATCAGCAGGAGGGATTGATGGAAAGTTATAACTCAACTGTTGGTGTAATTTCATTAGGTGGGCTGTTTATCACCGGACTGGCACTTTTTGTCGGCGCTATTGGTATTATGAATATCATGTTTGTTTCGGTGAAGGAAAGAACAAGAGAGATTGGTGTACGAAAAGCGATTGGGGCAAAGCGGCGGACAATACTTACACAGTTTCTGTTGGAATCTGCTGCTATTTGCCTGCTTGGTGGCTTAATTGGTTTGATTAATGCTGTGTTGCTTAGCTTGTTGGTTAATCAATGGCTGCCTACTTCCGTTCAGTACGATGCAGTTGTTATTTCGATTTTTATTTCGCTTATTGTAGGGTTGTTGGCAGGGTTTGCTCCGGCTTGGCAGGCTTCCAAACTTGACCCCGTTGAAGCACTGAGGTATGAATGACCGGCTTGATTAAATCGCTGCAACTTAACCTCGTTAAAGTGATGAGGTACGAATGACAAGTTTGTTTGAATCCCTGAAATTAGCGTTGATGGATTTGCGTGCAAACAAGCTGCGGGCTTCTTTAACGATGCTTGGTATTGTAGTGGGGATTTTTTCGATTATTGTTATAATGACTGTGATAACCATGCTTCAATCGAGTATTGAAGAGGGTGTTTCAATGTTGGCTAAGAACACATTTCAGATACAGAAATTTCCTGCAATTCGAACAGGCGGCCCCGGCATGTGGTCTAAATATCGCAACCGAAAAGACCTCACCCTTCAGGAGTATGAGCGTTTACGCAACAACCTTCCTTCTGCAAAGTATATCGGCGCTGAGCAGGGGCAATTTGGCAAGGTGATTAAATTTAGAAACAAAGAAACCAACCCGAATGTGAATGTTGTCGGAATAACACCAAGCGCAATTAAAACAAACGACTGGAAAGTTGAAAACGGCAGAGAAATCAGGGAAACTGATGTTCAAACAAGTGCGAATGTTGTGATTCTTGGCAAAGATGTGGCTGATAAACTTTTTGAGTTTATTGACCCGATTGGTAAAGAAGTGCGGGTTGATGGGCACCCGTTGCGTGTTATCGGTGTGTATGAAGCTCAGGGGCAAATGTTTGGGCAAAGCCGCGATAATTTTGTTACCATGCCAATAACTACTCAGCAGGCGTTTTACGGTAAATACAACCGAAGCATTAGCATAACCGTTACTTCTTACTCGAAAGATGACTACAACAAAGTAATTGAGACCGCAATTGGTGTGATGCGGGCAATAAGGAAAAACCCGCCGGGGAGTGAAAATGATTTTGAAATTTTCAGCAACGAATCTGTATTATCGGAGATAAACAGCGTAACGATTTATGCGAAAATTGGCGCTATTGTGGTTTCTTTTATTGCGCTTATTGCTGCCGGGGTGGGTATTATGAATATTATGCTGGTTTCGGTAACGGAACGGACTCGAGAGGTTGGTGTGCGCAAAGCAATAGGGGCGAAAAGCTACCAGATTTTGATGCAGTTTATGACCGAAGCAATTCTGTTATGTTTGCTCGGCGGTTTGGTTGGCATCGTTCTGGGAGTAGGAATCGGCAACTTTGCCGGGTCTTTTCTAAATGCTTCTGCCGCTGTACCTTATGATTGGATTATGATCGGTATCGGGCTTTGCGTTTTGGTCGGGGTGCTCTTTGGCACTTACCCCGCCTACAAAGCCGCTAACCTTGACCCAATCGAAGCGTTACGGTATGAGCAGTAAACCGGTTTTATGAATCGAACACTTACAGAATACTTCACAGCCTTACTTCCTTTACTCATCAAGCAGAACAAGGTGTAACCAAATCGATTGCTGTGATATACCATTTCCCATCCATAAAGCCGAGATATATGTGGTATTTAAAACCGTAAGGTTCATTTTCCACCTGCATAATTGAATAAGATGTTGCGTTAATACATTTTTTTGACTTGTTGTAAACCGCAACATCACCCCCCAAATCGATAAACATCTGTTCCGTCATCATTCCGGCGAAACTATCCGGCGAAACAGCGGAGATAAAACAACCGGTTTTGTTCCAACTTGAAAGTTCGCAGCTGAACTTGGGAATATCTTCAAAAAGTGGGCGGCACGAACGCGGGGGAATTTTAAGTTCCCGATGATCATCAATTACAGATTCAATTTTCGAATACCAGTTAAAAATTGTGAAAGCCCCCGGATTATAGAAAACAGTTACGCCAAGTTTCGGATGAATAAATTCGTTCAGACCGCGCAGATCACCGATGTTGTAAACAATCATTATAGTGTTCCAGGTGTTCATTAATGACGAAATTTTTTCGCCGGTTGAGTCTTTTGTACTTTTTTCATTTGTTGAATTTTGTTTTTCAACCAAATTTGTATCAGACTGCTTGTTATCGGTCTGTTTATCATCAGTTTTTTTATTATTAGTCGGTTTTTTCTCCGGATTCTTATTCTTGGGCTCTTTTTTGCCGGAAGCATTGGGGTCTTTTTTTAGTTTAGTTTTTGCTTTATAAGTAGCTACTATTTTTAAGTTTTTAGTAAACTCGATAATCCATAAGTTTTTAAGATTTAACGCTTCCTGAATCTCAATTTTATGAGCTGCTGCTTCCGCTCTGGTTTTGAATTGCCCGGCAACTGCCTTAAATTTATTTTTTTTAACTTTATCATCACGCACAACTCTGACGGTTAAGCCAAGTTCGGCATATTTTTTAGCCGCGTTTTGTGCGCCTTCAAGGTTGGGACCCGAAAGAAGCACTACACCATAAGTTGCTGCACTTCCCGGTTCATTATTTATATTATCAACACGGTTAAATCCAAAACTCGAATATTCACAGGGGTTGAGCCTCGCTGCTAAAAGAAGCGGAGAAAGAAAAAATGTAAAAAGTGTTAATGAACTCCACAAGGTATGTTTCATTTTTATTCTGAAAGTCCGAAATATTTGTAATGATTACCCAAAAAATAAGAAAATATCAACTATAAACCGCCAAACTGCAGACAATCAATTTTAACCATCCGAATCTGTAATTTACCGTTTAATAATTTTATTTTTATGGTCATCAAATATTAAAAGTAGTTGTTTATTTTTTTTGTAATTTTAGCACAGAAACTTAAAAAAATATGATCATCAAGCAATTACTCAGATTCTTCCGTTCATCATTGTTCGAAGCCCTTATTTGGATCGGTGCTTTAATATATTTAGCGCTTTATAATCCGGTACAAGAAGCGTCGTTCAGTTTCTGTGTATTGGACAATTTAGGTTTTGAGCACTGCCCGGGCTGCGGTTTGGGGAGATCCGTTTCTTTTCTTTTACACGGTGACTTCCAAGCTTCCTGGGAAGCACATAAATTAGGAATTTTTGCGCTGATCGTGCTTCTGTTCAGAAGTGGTCAGTTAATCTACCAACACATCAATAATCAGAAACAGAAAAGCAGGTTACCGATAAATGGATAACATTGCTAAAAAACAACATATACCAAATCTAATGAGGTTAAAGCCATGGCTAAAATACATACCTACATTCCGGGTGCTTCAATTGAAGAGCTCGCGTTTCTCGAAAAATATTTCGAAGAATTCACCGACGATCAAGCAAGAGAATTTTCAATGCTCTATATGTCAAAAAGAAAAGACGCAACAACGATACTCTTGCTGACGCTTTTAGGGTTTTTCGTCGTTGCCGGTATTCAAAGATTTATGCTCAATGATATTGGGATGGGGATACTCTATTTATTGACCGGTGGATTATGTTTAATAGGCACAATTATTGATTTGGTTAACTATCAGAAGATGACGACTGATTATAACCTTAAAGCTGCACGGGAAGTGCTGATGTTAATGAAGGTTTAACGGATTTTTGACTTGGAATAATCAGGCTTTTTTTGTACCTTTCATTATAACTTTCACCCAAAAAATGAAAGGACGGGAGACTTGGAAAATATAAAATATAACTTGTACGAAAGAAAAGATCCTGTGGTCTTACCTGAGACATTGGGGTTCGGCAGGTATTTTTCCGATAATGTTTTTGTGATGGATTACAACCCGCAAAAAGGGTGGCATAACCCACAAATCACTGCGCTCGGAAACCTGCATATGCACCCCGCTGCATCGGTTTTGCATTACGGTCAGACCATATTTGAAGGATTGAAAGCATACTACACACCTGACGGCGAATATCAACTATTCAGACCGGAAGAGAATTTTAAAAGGCTCAATAATTCCGCCAGGAGGCTTTGCATGCCCGAGGTGGATGTTGATTTCTGTGTCGAAGCATTGAAAGAATTAGTGTGGATCGACAGAGAATGGGTGCCTCGCGGAGATAAAGAATCACTTTACATCAGACCGTTTATGTTTGGTGAAGAAGCAATGCTCGGCGTTAAGCCATCGGATACATATAAACTGATCTTTTTGCTCTCGCCGGTTGGCGCATACTACCCGGAGGGTTTCCAGGCAATAAAAATTCTGATTCAGGATGAATATGTCCGAACTGTTCGCAAGGGTCTTGGCGAGTGCAAAACTGCCGGAAACTACGCTGCAAGTATGGCAGGGCAGGAAATTGCACGCAGAGAAGGCTGCACTCAGGTGCTGTGGTTAGACGCAGTTGAACTGAAGTACATCGAAGAAGTTGGGACAATGAATATTTTCATTCAGTTCAACGATCAGGTTGCCACACCTATGCTCTCCGGTGGAATTCTTCCGGGAATTACCAGGAAATCATCTATGCGTATCCTGCGCGACTGGGGTTACAATGTATCTGAAAGGCAAATACCACTTAAGGAAGTGCTCGATCGTTATGAGAAAGGAGAAGTGCTGGAGATTTTCGGCACGGGTACTGCGGCAATAATTTCTTCAGTAGGTGCTGTCAGATATGGCGGGCACGATTTCGTTCTAAACAACGGGAATGTTGGTCCGCTTGCTGAAAGGCTGTTTAACGAGTTAACCGGCATACAAAAAGGCAAAGTCGAGGACCGCTACGGCTGGATTACTAAGGTTGAACCTCTTGCCGTGAATGCTTAAAGCCTTTAATAAACAAATTATAAAGCTGCTCTGCGTTTGTGGGGCAGCTTTTTTGTTTTCCACCCGTACCTTAAAAATTGCTAATTTGCATGACGGAAAAAAGTTCTTTAATTAAACGGATGAACAACATGAACAATATGAACAATATGAACAATATGAACAACATTATCAAGAGATACACTTCTAAAATTTTCCTGTTTACTTTGCTTTTGGTCCTTTCAGGCTCAAAAATTCAAGATGAGGGGATGTTCCCCTTGAGTGAAATCCCCGGTTTGAACCTGAAAGAAGCCGGACTAAAAATAAGTGTTAAAGAAATCTACAACCCCGATGGGGTAAGCTTAGTTGACGCTCTTGTTAAAGTTGGCGGTTGCACGGGTTCATTCGTTTCCGAAGATGGTTTGATTTTAACCAACCATCATTGTTCTTTCGATTATGTTGCTGCAGCAAGCACCGTCGAGAATAATTACCTTGAGAACGGATTTATCGCAGATGGGAAAGAGGCTGAAATTCCGGCAAAAGGGCTTACCTGCAGAATTACTGTTGGCTACAGGGATGTCTCCGATGAAGTGCTCTCTGCCGCTGAAGGGAAAGAAGGCGCCGAACGGATAAATGCAATAAACAAAGCACGCCGTGCATTGGTTGAAGAAGCCCAAAAAGAAGCCGGAATAAAAGCTGAAGTCTCCGAGATGTTTATCGGCAAAACCTATGTTTTATTCAAATATACCGAATTGAAAGATGTGCGGCTTGTTTATGTGCCTGCACGGGCGATTGGCGAGTTTGGCGGCGAAGCCGATAACTGGGTCTGGCCCCGCCATACCGGCGATTTCTCATTTTTGCGTGCGTATGTTGCGCCTGATGGTTCTTCCCGTTCGTATGATAAGAGCAATGTTCCTTACACCCCTAAAAAATACCTTGAGGTGAACCCCGATGGAGTTAAAGAAAATGATTTCGTTTTTGTACTGGGTTATCCCGGAATTACATATCGGAATTTGCCAAGTGAGTTTGTGAAATTACACAGGGACGCCCGATTGCCGTACACTCAACAACTTTTTGCCGCAATAATTGCCGAATTTGAGAATCTGAGCGCACAAAACCCTGAATGGCAACTGAAGTTGGACCCCGTGATAAAGACACTTGCCAACACTGAAAAGAACTTCCGCGGAAAAATTATAGGGTTTAATAAAATTGATATTGTCGGTCAAAAACAGAGGGAAGAGGTCGAGATGCAAAAACTGGCTGATTCCGATCCCAAATTGAAGGCGAAATATTCCGGTTTGCTCGATAAAATTACGCAATTATATAAACCTTTATATAAAACTTCGTCGTTGACATTGTTCGATATAGTTTTATCCAGGTTTTTAACATCATTTCGGTTGGCTGATTTGATGTCGAACTATATGTATTCGAAAACCCAACCTGATGAGAAAAGAAGTGATCTGTTTAAAGAGAAGAACCGGGGGTTGTTACTTAAACAGATTGACGATATTTTCAGCAGCTATATTCCGGAAGCAGATTTGGTATTGTTCAAAGTAGCTGTTGCCGATGCGTTAAAGAGAAACGAATTTTCAGATGTTAAATTTCTGCAAAGGTTTTCTAAGGGAAAACATTCTCCATCGGAGGTTGAGGCGTTTTTCAGGAATGTTTTGGATAAGTCGCAAATTACCACAAAAGAGGGCTTTCTTAAAATGATGGAGACCCCTGCGGCTGAATTTGCAACCGGTGATGACCCATTGCTCGCATTATTTACGGAATTGGACGAGGAGTTTTCGGAGTTCAGCTCTCTTTCAAAAGAGGTTGAGGGGAACCTTAACCCACTGCTTGCAGATTATGTTGACCTTAAAAAACTTTACCTGCACCGGTCGTTCATACCGGATGCAAACAGCACGCTCCGCTTAACTTATGGATATATAAAGGGTTATGTGCCCGCGGATGCCACTTATTACAAACCTGTTTCAACACTCACCGGTGTAATTGAGAAAGGGCTTTCCGGAAGTGCAGATTATAAATTGCTCCCTATTTTGAAAGAATTGTGGCAGAAAAAAGATTTTGGCAGGTATTTGGATAAAGACCTTGGTGATCTGCCGGTTGGTATTTTGTATAATTTAGACACGACCGGGGGAAACTCGGGCAGCCCTGTTTTGGACGCTATGGGCAGATTGATTGGTCTGAACTTTGACCGGGCTTTCGGTGCCACAATCAATGACTACGCATGGAGTGAAGACTACAGCCGCTCGATCGGTGTAGATATCAGATATGTGCTTTGGAATCTTGAAAAAGTTGGCGGCGCGACACATCTTCTGAAAGAACTTGGTGTGGACTGATGCCCTATATCCGAAAGCCTGAACCACCATCGGAACCGACCCGGGAGAGGATCATCAAGACGGCTTCCGCTCAAATTTTGCTGAAAGGCATTAAAAACACGAGCCTTGCCGAGATTGCGAAAGCGATAAAAATCAGCAAAGGGACTCTTTATTATCATTTTCGCTCGAAAGAGAACTTAATTGAAGAAATTGCCCGCGCAAATTTTGAGCAGATTTCCGCCCGGATTAAAGAAGAATTGAGCAAACACACGGTTAAAAAGGGGAGAGACGCAGTTTCAATTGTGTTGGAGGCTTTAACGGTTGAACGAAAGAATGCAAAAATTGTGCACCTCATATTTCTCGAGATTTTGCACGGCAACCGAAAATTAGGGATGAAAGTGCTGAAAATTTACCAGGAAATGAAAAAAAACATATACGAGGCATTGCTTCCGTTTTGCAAAGAACCCATTGACGCCGCCCGGTTAACCGCCATTATTGTAGCTCTTGCCGAAGGCGCCAACCTTGGTAATATGCTCGGCATGAACGAGGTCAATACCTCAGATGCCGTTAAGTATCTGAAGGTGTGAAAGTACACTGTTTTATTTGACTTGTTAGTTGTTAAAAGGTTTGATACAACCATTCGGTTAATCAAGCAATTTTAGATTAGAAAAAATTCCAATTCTCTGAGAATAAAAATGAAAATTTGTATATCAAATTTTGGCCCCATCAAAAAATTTGAGATCGATCTTTCAAAAAAAATCACTCTGATTTACGGTGAAAATAACATCGGAAAGAGTTATGCTATGAGCATTGTATATATGCTGTTGAAAGCTCTTTCCAATGTTGAAGTTAAAAGAGAAAGGATTAATGAATTTGGCTCACTTTTTAGTTCAAGAGAAAAAGCGGATTTTGAAGAAGCTATGGAAGTGATTGGGAAAGATTTCGTTTCCGAAAGCATATCCGACCGGAACTTAGACTTATTTCGAAATCATCTATCTCATTTTATTGAGAGTATTTTATCTGAAACCTTTGTCAGATCGTTTCGAGAGTATCTATCTTCTTCTTACGGCAATTACGATTGGATTAGAAATCAATTCGCTCGCAAGAGTATTTCTCCGGAAATTGAAATATTAACTAAATCGTTTAATATCTCACTAAAGATTAATGACGAGGGGAGTAATTCTAATGTAATAAGAGTTGATTTTGCAAATGATTTTTTTACAGAAATTTGCGAGGATTTAAGTCGGACAGAGAATTTTTCTCCAAATTTTTATGATAAAATTTATCGAAAGTTCTTTATTGAGCTTTTCAATCAAGTTAGAGAAAATAGTTTTAATCTTAACTATTTGCCTGCAGCTCGATCGGGGATCTATTTTGGCTTTAGCAATTTTGGCACATTTATCGCAAAAATCAATCTTTGTCAGCGTGGAAAAGAGCAGCTTTCATTTACAATCCCTCACACTACTGTTCCGATATCAGACTTTATTTTGAAGTTTAGTGAAGCGAAAATTGATTTCGTTAAAAATAAATTTTCGACCATTGCGGGAAAAATCGAAACTCAGATTCTTAAAGGAACTGTAGAACTTGAAAAAGAAACAGGCAAAATCAGATACTTTTCGGACGAAATTGGGAAGGTGTTCGAACTGTCGAATACTTCTTCAATGGTCAGTGAAATAAGTATTTTAACCGCATTTATAAAATTTATACTTTATGAAGAAAAGGTTAATGGTTTCAGAGGGCGACAAACGGAGGTTGAAAAAGGCAATGTTAATTCTTTACATTCACAACCGCTCCTTTTTATTGAAGAACCCGAAGCACATCTTCATCCGAAAACTCAAATCAAACTGATGAAATTGTTGATTGAATTGTCAAAAGCCGGAGTGCAAGTCATAATGACTACGCATAGTGATTTTATGCTAAATACTTTGAGCAACCAAATTTTATCAGAAAAAATAAAGAGCAACGATGTTGGTTCGATTCTTATGGTGTTTTCGAAAGAAGGAAGTGTTTCATCAGATAAAATGCAACCGCAAGAAGATGGTATAAGAGATCAAAATTTTTTAAAAACTACTGAAGAGTTATATCGGGAAAGAATAAGATTGCATGAAAAGCGCAACGCAAAACTTGACAGCAAAGATCGCAAATGATGCAATCTTGAAAAAATTTCTGTGCCAAAAATGCAGCGAGCATGGTTCAGAGGTTATGACTCTCAAATAGTCTTCAAATATTTTATGGAACCTATCTCCCGGCTTGGCAGAAATCTGATGATTGACTTTAGAAAAACTCCGCTAAAAATCCAAAAATGCAAGTAAAAAATCCACAAAAAATTCTAAAAACTTCTAAAAACTTCTAAAAAACCATTGAAATTCACTCTTGTTATTTCCTCTTTTATCGGTAAATTGTAACTTGTTTTTTTTTGTAATCAACAACCAAAGGTTTTAGCAATAATTATTGTGAATAATTACTTTCTAAATAAGCAAAGAATCCGGTAATCAACAACCAAGGATAAAAATGGCACAAAACGGACAAAATGTGAAGGCGTTCAAGCCGTACATATCAGCGACGGATTTCATACCAGAGTTCACTCCCAAAGCGATAATACTCGGTGCGATATTCGGTATCATTTTTGGTGCGGCTACAGTATATTTAGGCTTAAAAGTAGGTCTGACGGTAAGTGCGTCGATCCCGATTGCAGTGTTGGCAATTGCGGTTTTCAAGAAGATCGGTAACTCCACCATATTAGAAAATAACATGGTGCAAACGATCGGTTCAGCGGGTGAATCTGTTGCAGCGGGTGTTGTATTCACTATCCCTGCACTTCTTTTTTTAGACGGCGGGATAGAATATTTCGAATACTTCCAGGTACTTGTTCTTGCATTGGCGGGCGGTATTCTCGGTGTTCTTTTCATGGTGCCCTTGCGCAGAGCGCTGATTGTAAAAGAACATGGAGTGTTGCCCTATCCGGAAGGCACGGCATGTGCGGATGTACTTATAGCCGGCGAACGGGGCGGAAACCTTGCACAAAAAGTTTATTACGGGCTTGGTGTTGCGTTTATCTATAAAGTGCTTATGTCAATTTTCGGCCTTTGGAAAGACACCCCTACACAATCATTTGATAAAGATTCGGCACTACCCAATGGAACAATAATGGCTGAAATATCCCCAGAATTGCTCGGTGTAGGCTACATAATCGGACCCAAAATTTCGGGTGTGATGGTTGCCGGTGGTGTTGTTTCATGGTTAGTTTTAATACCGTTGATCACCATCTTTGGTTCGGGGTTAGAAACTGCGTTTCCACCTGTGAAAGATACTCTGATAAGGGATATGAGCGCAATGGATATCTGGAAAAACTACATCCGATACATTGGCGCAGGTGCTGTAACTTTTGCGGGTATTATGACTCTTATAAAAACCATTCCGACAATCATCAGTGCTTTCAAAGACTCGCTTGGCGATTTGAAAAATGGGTCAGGCGCCGGCACGGTAAGCAGAACCGAAAAAGACCTCCCAATCTCATTCGTGCTGATTGGCGCTGTTGTTTTGGTGGTATTCATGGCAATTATACCCTCAATTCCAACGAACTTCCTTTCTGCGATTATGATCGTGATTTTCGGCTTTTTCTTTGTTACGGTCTCATCAAGAATTGTCGGTATTCTTGGCTCTTCATCAAACCCCATATCAGGTATGACGATTGCCACATTAATGGCAACAAGCTTAATCTTTGTAGGGTTGGGTTGGACGAGCCATGCACATCAGCCGATTGCTTTGGTGGTTGGCTCTATTGTATGTATTGCAGCAGCAAATGCGGGCGCCACTTCGCAAGACTTAAAAACGGGTTATTTGGTCGGTGCGACCCCGGTTAAACAGCAATGGGGGCTTATCATCGGAGTTGTTGCCTCTGCGTTTGTTATTGGCGGCACGATGCTGATCCTTAATAATTCAATAGGTATAGGAGTTGATTCAAAAGCTTCAGCAAACCCACTTCCTGCACCGCAGGCAACATTGATGGCGACAGTGATAAAAGGATTGTTAAGTCAGGATCTCCCCTGGGGTCTTGTTATCGCCGGTATGGCGCTCTCGGGAGTGTTAGAGCTTGCGGGTGTAAGGTCTTTAACTTTCGCTGTAGGTGCTTATCTGCCACTTTCGACCACCGCACCAATATTCATAGGCGGTTTGGTTAAATGGATGGTTGAAAGAAAAAATAAATCAGGTGAAGAAGACAGTGAAATTGGGCCCGGCGCATTATTCAGTTCAGGCTTAATTGCCGGCGGTTCGTTAACCGGTATTTTGCTGGCAATATTAGTTGCTACTGAAGTTGAACCCGGCGTGAATGTGATACAATACCTGAATCTTGGTCTTTTAAACGGATTAGGAGGTTTAGGTGACCTTATTTCGCTCATTGTTTTCTTAGGCTTGGGCGGTATGCTTTATTCGTTTGCTATGCAAAAGAGCAAGAGTTAATTTGCTGCAAGTATTCAAAGATGCAAAAAACAGGAAGAAGCTCAAGGGAATAGACGCCCTTGAGCTTACCCCTGTTAAAATGCAGCGACACATCACGAGAGATGGCAACTTGATCACCGTTCTTATCCCTCGTTTCAATTGGCAACCAATGCACAACCTGATGGTGAAAAACGGGCGCGACCCCGATTTTCATTTAGACCTTGATGAAATAGGGACCGAAGTTTGGAACACAATTGATGGTGAAAAAAAGGTGAGTGAGATCGGCAAAATTTTAAAGGAAAAATTCAAAGATAACGATACGATCATCGAACGGGTTTCGAACGACCAGTCGTTGGTGAAATTTATTTCGATGATGTTTAATAATAAGTTAATTACTTTTAAAGAACTGGAAAATTGAGGTTGTTATGGGAGATAAATTAGGAAACCTAAAACCTAAAGTGGTATGGGATATTTTCGAAGAAATGTGCGCATATCCGCGCCCTTCTAAAAAAGAAGATGCCGTAATCGAGTATGTTTTAGAGTTTTGCGATAAACATGGTTTAGAATATTTAAGAGACGACGCCGGTAATGTTATAATAAGAGTGCCGGCAACCCCGGGCTTTGAAAACAAGAAAACCGTTATTCTGCAGGGGCACCTTGACATGGTGTGTGAGAAAAACGCCAATGTTGAGTTTGACTTTGAAACAGAAGGTATAAGACCCTACATAGACGGCGACTGGGTAAAAGCCGAAGGAACTACATTGGGGGCAGATAATGGAATTGGCGCCTCAGCCGCTCTTGCTGTGGCAGTAGATGAAACTGCAGAGCATGGGCCCCTTGAAATTTTGCTTACACTTGATGAAGAAACCGGTTTAACCGGTGCTACAAACCTTGGAACTGATGTGCTGGAAGGCGACTATCTCTTAAATTTGGATTCTGAAGAGATCGGTGAAATATATATCGGCTGCTCCGGCGGAAGAGATACCAAAGCAACTCTTTCTTATGCGCCTGAAGAAGCCCCCCCGAACTACAATTTTTATGAAATTTCGGTTACAGGGCTTCGAGGTGGTCATTCGGGAATGGAAATTCACCAGGGCAGAGGAAACGCAATAAAAATTATTGGAAGGCTTCTTAATATCCTCACAGAATATTATGTGTTAAGTGTAGGAGAGGTTAACGGCGGAAGCAAGCGAAATGCAATTCCGCGCGAGGCATTTGCCGTTATTGCTGTAGATCCTGAGGATGAAGCCGAAGTTCTTGAAGAAGTGGCGGAATTTAACAATATTATTTCAGCTGAACTTAGTTCAGTTGAGCCATCGGTTCAAGTTCAGATTAAAAAAATGGATGAACGCCGCCCCGTTCTTGATGAAACTGCCGAAGATATGTTAGTGCTTACACTTTGCGCACTGCCGCATGGTGTGTTGAAAATGTCGGCAGATATTCCCGGGCTGGTTGAAACCTCAACAAATCTTGCAACCGTAAGTTGCAGTGATGGTGAAATAGTGATTGGAACAAGCCAACGCAGTTCCGTTGAAAGTGAGATTGAAGAGGCCGTTATGATGGTCAAATCTGTTTTCCAACTTGCAGGAGCGGTGGTTGAAACTGAAGACGGTTACCCGGGCTGGAAACCGGATGTTGATTCAGTGTTGCTTAAAATCGGGAAAGAAGCATATATCTCACTTTTTGGTAAAGAACCCGAGGTTAAAGCAATTCATGCCGGTTTAGAGTGTGGTATTATCAAAGAAAAATACCCACACATCGATATGATCTCATTCGGACCGACGATGACCGGTGTTCACTCGCCCGACGAGCAACTTTTCATTCCGTCGGTTGAAAAATTCTGGCATCACCTCTTAAAAATACTGGAAACGATCCCCGAAAGATAACAATGGCGAAATACGCAAATGAACTGAGCACGAAACCAATTCCTGTTGCTATCAGGTGGTTAGTACTGATTCTTGTATCTCTTTCGATGTTCGGAAACTACTATGTTTACGACTCGATTGCCCCTGTAGCAGACCTGTTAGCCAAACAGCTTAAATTCACTGACTCTGATATCGGCTTACTTCAGGGGATTTACAGTGTACCAAACATCTTAATGGTGTTAATCGGCGGGTTAATTATAGATCGGATTGGCACGGTAAAATCGATTACTCTTTTCGCACTTCTCTGTTTCATCGGCGCCACTGTTACGGTAGCAACTGATACCCTTGGTTTCATTGGCGAAGTTTTTCGCTCGATTTTTGGAACTCACATAAGCAACGAATTGGTGGTGATGTCACTCGGAAGGCTGATATTTGGCTTGGGTGCCGAGTCATTAATTGTGGCTGTTACCACTGCGTTGGGTAAATGGTTTATCGGGAAAGAGCTTTCATTTGCGTTTGGAATAAATCTGACAATAGCCCGCTTAGGCTCGTTTGCAGCCGACAACTCACCTACATGGGCTAAATCATTCTTTGATACCTGGAACCTGCCACTCTATATCGCCGTAGTGATGGCAGGTATCTCGGTGGTAACCGCTTTAGCTTATTGGTATTTAGACAGTTACGCAAAAAGAAATTACCACATGGAACCTGAAGCAAAACAGGATAAAATTGTTTTCCGTGAAGTAATCTCTTTTAGCAAATCATATTGGTTTATTGTGCTTCTTTGTGTAACTTTTTATTCCGGAATATTTCCGTTCCGGACTTTTGCAATCAAGTTTTTCCAGGAGTATCACGGGCTGGCAAGGGAAGTGGGGGGCATGTACAACAGTATTCTGATTCTTGCCTCGATGATTTTAACGCCACTGTTTGGTTTGCTTTCGGATTATATAGGGAAACGATCGCTGTTGATGATGTTTGGTTCCATAATTCTAATTCCTGTGTATATGATGCTGCTTTCAACAGATATACCTTCATGGATACCAATGGCGATGATGGGTTTGGCGTTTTCGTTGATACCGGCGGTAATGTGGCCTTCGGTTGCTTTGATTGCTCCGCCTGAAAAACTGGGAACTGCTTACGGGTTGATGACTATGATCCAAAACATCGGGCTTGCGGGGTTCAATTTCCTGATCGGTTGGGCGAACGACACAAGCGGGGGATATCAACTTGGGATGTACTTCTTTTCAACTCTTGGGTTTTTCGGCTTGGCGTTTGCGTTTCTTCTCAGATGGGCAGAAAGTCGCCCCGGCGGGCACGGGCTTGAATATGGTATGATGCACAAGAAATAGAAAGTTAAATGTTGCGAATTTCGTTAAAAATCATACTATTTTCACTTATTTTGGTTATCACCACACAGGCGCAGGCAACTAAATTTGGGTTTGGTTGCTTGGGCTTAGTGGGTGGTTTTGCCGGATATGAAGTGAAAAATTATGATGCTTCAGTTCTGAATCAATATGTATCGGCGTTCAATGATATTAGGAAAGACTCTCTGTTAAGCAGCATGAACGATTTTGGGAGTCTAAAGGGCTTCCGGTTGGGAATGAATTTAGTGAGAAACAGAATTTCGGGGTTGGAATACACTCTTAAAGTGTTTTACGAAACCCTAAATGAAGTAAAAGAAGCACAAATTAAAGGGCAATCCGGAATCTACACTAACAGCCTTGAGTTAAAACAAAATGTTTTTGGCGCCGGTCTTGAGTTAGGAACCCCTCTTTCTTCTATTATCAGCTGGAAAATTTTAGAGGTGGAATTTTCATACGGCACCGCTCAATTTTTTCGTAAAAGTGAAGATATCAACAACCCCGCTACACGGGTTAAATACACTGTGGATAACTACTCTGCGGGATTTAACTTAGCCTCCGGATTCATTTTCTTTTTAATCGATAATAATATCAGTCTTGAGGGCAAAATGGGGTACTCACAGTTCAGCATAGGAAAAATGCATGATGAAGATGGAAACATATTAACCATTGCTGAAAACAGCAGTGTGGTGCCCGATAAAATTGTTTCTAAAGGAGGGCTTTTTTACGGAGTTCAGTTTAATCTCTCAATTCCTTTGTAAAAATGAAAGAAGAAATTGGGCAATTAACCCAATCTAAGATTCATAACTTCTAATTACTGTTAGTTATATGAACGAAGAAATCAGGCAACAAACCCAACAAATTACGCGTAAAGAATTTGGTTCTCGCAAAGTGGTGTTACTTTTAGCGGTGAAAGTTCTGATTAGTGCCGGATTGATCTTCTACCTTACGAAAAGATTCTCGGATATCTCGTTTGCTACTCTGTTCGACTTCAAATATTTCCTTCCATTTTTAGGTGCTGTTGTTTTATTGCCGTTAAATTTTTTTCTTCAGTACCATAAATGGAAGCTAATTTGCGATTATTCTTACCCGGCACAAAAACCCTTCGCTGTTTTCGCTTCGGTTTTAACCGGTATTGCAACCGGCTTGTTAACACCCGGAAGGTTGGGCGAGTACCCGGGGCGAGCTTTCACGATAAAAGGAGTTAAACTCTCAGAAGTTACTGCCGGTGCTGCAATTGACAAACTAAATTCGCTTTTGGTGATTTTGATTGTGGGTTCATTTTCGGCGGTTATTTTTCTCCATCAATACTATCTCGTCGATACAAACCTAATACTCTCACTGATGTTTTTGCTAACAGGGGTATATTTATTACTTCTTTATCTGATGTTGACTCCCGAATTTTGGCGCGGATTCTTAGGGAACCAGATAGCGAAGTTCAAATTCATCGAAAAGCATTTTATTAATTTCCACTCGATTGGGCTTTTTAACCGCAGCGTTTTTGGGAAAAACTTTGCTTTATCGGTACTTAATTACTTGGTTTTTTCTGCACAGTTTCTACTGTTAGTATTTTCATACAACGGAGATTTTGATCTCCCCGGTGCACTGATGGCTTCTTCGTTAGTATTTTTTACAAAAAGTATGATTCCGGGAATAACGATTGGTGAGATCGGTGTTCGTGAAAGTGCCGCTATATTTTTTCTTGGGTTTATTGGAGTAAATGCAGGAGCAGCGTTTAAGGCCTCGGTTCTGCTTTATCTTTTGAATATACTTCTTCCATCCATACCGGGGGCAGTTTTCATTTTCAAAAAAGAAGGATAGCCGGTTTGGTTATTCTCCTCATAATTTTAACAGCACTTCTTCTTCATTATCTACTCTTTTTCGTTGTTGTTTGGATCGGACTGAGAAAAGAGAAATTGGACCGTTCGCAGGAAAACTCAACCTCGAGCACAGGGTTTGAAGTCTCCGTTATTATTGCTTTTAGGAATGAAGCGCATAACCTGCCGAAAATTCTTGATGATATTAAAAAACTTGAAAACCCGGGTACACCGGTAGAAGTGATTTTTGTTAACGACCACTCAACTGACGATTGGCACAAATTCAGGGAGAGAATGGAGGATAGTCCTCAAATTAGATTTTTAGAGCAAAAAGAAGGGGTTAGTGGTAAAAAAAGAGCAATAGAACTTGGAGTTGCCAACGCAAGAGGAGAAATTATTTTTCTTACAGATGCTGACTGCAGGTTACCTGAAAAATGGATTACTTCTTTACTTAAAGCATTTGATGAAGAAACCGGTTTTGTTGCCGGTGGTGTTAAATATGCAGAAAGCAGCCGGTTTTTTGAAAAATTTCAGGCTTACGAATTTGGAGGACTTATGCTGTGTGACGCAGGGCTTGCAGCGGCAGGGATGCCGGTTGTTTGCAGTGCCGCCTCGATGGCATTCAGAAAAGGGCTTTTTTATGAGGCTGAAGGCTACACTTCTTCCATTCAACTTGCCTCGGGCGATGACGAATTTTTAATGAGAGCAATTCACCGGTTAGGTTACAAAGTTAAATTTATTCTGAACGAAGAGGCAATTGTAACCACTTCACCAAACAGAGACCTCAAAAGTTTTGCGAACCAGCGAGGAAGGTGGGCGAGCAAAGGTTTACATTATGAAAATAAAGCATTAATTGCGTTTCTTTTCCTTATATTTCTGTTTTACTTATCATTAATCTTATCACCTGTGTTTATTTACTACTTCGGTATGCCCGTTTTACTCTGGTTTTTAATCGCTATGTTTTTGAAAACAGCCATTGAGTATCTGGTTTTGCGAAAAGGCAACGGTTTGCTCTATGGCAAATTGAACCCTTTTTTATTTCCGGTTATGGAGGTTTTCCAGGTGCCTTATATTGTCTTCTCGGCTTTTAAGGGTTTAATTGGCGGTTTCAAGTGGAAAGAAAGAGAATACCGCCGATGATTTACCCGAAGTTTTGGTTTTCACCACCCGGCTTGCTGAGAAAATTTTACCCCGAGATCATTTGGAAATCTGCAAAAAAAGAAGTGGTGGTAACCATTGATGACAGCCCTTCCGATTTTTCATCGAAACTCTTAGATATTCTGGATTTACACAAAATACACGCAATGTTTTTTGTTAAAGTTGAAGAGAGTGTAAAGCACGCTTCAGTACTTCGTGAAATTTTAAGCCGGGGGCATAAAATTGGCAATCATTCAATTACTCACAGAAGGTTGAGCACATTGAACCATGATGAACTAAAAATTGAAATTTCATCATCAAAAGAGAGACTTGAAGATATATTGGGCAGCGGAGTAAAATTTTTCCGTCCACCGTATGGGTCGTTTAACCGGGCGGTACTCAAAGAAATTAAACTGTCGGGGCAAAAATGCGTGATGTGGGATGTTTTAAGCGGGGATTACACTTCCGATCTTAAAATCGTAAAAAAAAATATCAGCAGGTACTT
Source organism: Ignavibacteriaceae bacterium (assembly GCA_008933765.1). Classification (GTDB taxonomy): domain Bacteria; phylum Bacteroidota; class Ignavibacteria; order Ignavibacteriales; family Ignavibacteriaceae; genus UTCHB3. The sequence continues at coordinate 45,470 of WBUK01000009.1, forward strand.
ACAATCAGATTCTGTAACGGTATTTCACGACAACAAAAAAAGCAGAAATATTTTTGAAGAAAGTATCAGTTTTTTAATGGGGCAAATCTTTTATTTGGGGTATCGGGTTGGGGAGCCGGCAGAATGTCTGAACTGATTATTGTTCTGATTATAATTTACTTTGTACAAAGTATAGTTTACATGGTAGCTTCGTACAAAAGATTTCCCAAACTTAGCGAAGATAAACTTCCTTCAGCCTCGGTTATCGTAGCGGTTCGCAATGAGGAGGAGATAATTCTGCGTTGCTTAGAATCGCTTGATAAATTGGAGTATCCTGCAGGGAAACTGCAGATTATAGTTGTGGACGACAGGTCAACCGATAAAACGGGTGAAATTATTGACGATTTTATCCGCGGGAAAGAGCGGTTTCTGAAAATTTCAGGCGAAGAGCCAAGCAACCACCTACGGGGTAAAACAAACGCCTTAGTGCAGGGTTTAAGGCAGTCAACCGGTGAAGTGATTTTAACAACGGATGCTGATTGTGCCGTAAACCCCTTATGGGCAAAAACTTTATCTTCATATTTCACGGAAAATGTAGGTTTGTGTGGCGGTATAACCAGCCAGTCAAGAGGCAGTATTTGGAACGGAATGCAACATCTCGATTTTATTTATCTGCTGGGTGTCGGAGCCGGTACTGTAAATGTTGGGCTGCCGTTAAGTGTTATCGGGAATAATATGGCTTATCTTCGCAAGGCATACGACGAAACAGGAGGCTATGAAGCGATGCCTTTCAGTGTAACCGAGGACTCACAACTGCTTGCCGCAATTTCTGAACTGGGAAAATATAAAATAATATACCCTGTTGACCGTTTTGGAACAGTAGAATCGATGCCTGTTGCCACGCTTAAAACATTGTTCCGGCAGAAAAAAAGGTGGTCCCTCGGAGGAATTCAGGTGCCGTTTCACGGACTTTTAGTGCTTGCAAGCACGGTTGTTGCGCATTTGGCGCCATTAGTTCTCTTTTGGATTGCTCCGTTTTATTCGCTTCTTCTTTTGGGGGTAATAATAGTATCCGACCTGTTATTTCAACTCTCAATGCTTTCACGGATGAAGTTGCTCTCTTCAATCATTTACTTTCCGTTTTTTGAGCTATATTATTATCTCTATGTAACTGTTATGCCGTTTATACTTCTCTTTTCTCGTTCGGTAGAGTGGAAAGGTCGGAAGTTCTAACCCCGAATAAATTATCGTAATTTATTATATTTCAAGGCTGTATTTTTTTAACAAATCATATCTGTATTTGCGTTTTAATAAAATAATTTTGCTTTTTCTGATTGTTGCGGGCACAACTAATTCGCAAACTGTAGGGGTTTTCCCCGGTGAATTGAATATTCAGCCTTTTACGGCTAATTTTTTAGAACCAAGAATGGGTGTCTTTTTTCAGATGGGGAAGAACGATCTCAGACTTGATATTGGCGCTTCTAAAGATATTTGGCAGGTTCAGGTTAATGAAGATACGAAAATTTCCATGGGCGCAGATTTTTTCACTTTTACCAGATTAAGAGGGGAAGAAGATTTTCACTTTCCGGTGGATGCTGTTGACTATCTGTTCGGTGTAAATTGGGGGATAAAAAGGGAGCTACCGGGCAATAGAGAATGGGGGGCACGGCTAAGGTTAAGCCACATTTCTGCTCATTTTGTTGACGGGCACTATGAAGGAACAAAACACGACTGGCGAGATGGGCGGGAACCGATGGTTTACAGCCGTGAATTTTTTGAATTTATGTACTATTATCGTGTAAAGGGGGTAAGAGTGTATGGTGGGGTATCATACCTTTTTCACACCTCACCTTCAGAAATTGAGCCTTGGATATTTCAGGCGGGGGCAGATGCTTTTCCGGAAGGTCTTTCTTCGGGCAATTTTTATCCGTTCATTGCTTATGATTATAAACTTGCATATACTACAGCCTACACTCCAAATCATACCCTTCAGTTTGGGATAAAATACGGGCACCCCGCCGGTTCAGGTTTGCGGCTTGTTTTCACCCTCTTCCAAGGGAAGAACCCACACGGTGAATATTACGATATAGATGAGCGCAATTTCTCGGCGGGATTTTCAGTAGATTTTTAAAGAAAAATTAACAAATGGCATCTCCGGCAATAAATGTTGTTTTTAATAAAAGGTACTTAATACCTTTACTGCTTTTTTTGCTTACGGCAATAACCACCACAATAGCCGGCGCCTTGTGGATTGTGCCGGTTGTAGGTGGGTTGGAAGTGTCGCAGATACCTGAGGGGATACCGTATTCAGTTTCAATTTTGGCAATCTTAGGTTTTCACGAGTTCGGACATTTTTTTGCGGCAAAGTTTCATCGTGTAAAAGCTACACTTCCTTATTTTATACCCTTTCCAACTTTGGCAGGAATGTTAAATTTCGGAACGATGGGTGCGGTGATCAGAACTCGGAGCCCGATTTATAACAGAAAAGCTCTTTTTGATATTGGAATTGCGGGCCCCATTGCCGGTTTTGTTGTATCGCTTGTTGTGCTGATTTACGGCTTTCAGACCCTTCCCGGTAAAGAGTTTATTCTGGCGATACATCCTGATTATTTTAATTCTGTATCTTCAAGTGGTGGTCTTTCTTTGGAGTTTGGCGAAAACTTGCTGTTCGTTATCCTGAGGCATTTTTTTGCGGTTTCACCTGATGGATTCATCCCTCCGATGAGTGAAATTTACCATTACCCTTACCTTTGTGCGGGGTGGTTCGGGCTTTTTGTTACTGCTTTAAATCTTTTACCCGTGGGTCAACTTGACGGTGGGCATATTTTTTACGGAATGTTTGGGGAAAAAGTGCAGGAAATTGTCGCTTGGATAATAATGTTTCTTCTGTTGGTTGCAGGTGGAACAGGTGTTATTAATCAGTTTTATGATACCGGGATAAGCTACGGGTGGACAGGGTGGTTTCTTTGGGCGCTGTTGCTTTATTTTGTAGTAAAAGTTAAACATCCCCCAGTGATGGATAATGAACCGATTGGTTTTACACGAATGGTAGTCGGTTATTTTGGGATTCTGATTTTTATTCTGTCATTTATTCCTACACCTTTTTTCATAACAGGTTAGCCGGAAATATAACTTTCCGGCTTTAGCAATCGGAAAAGATTTTTTAAAACCGCTCAGAATGCAAATAGTTATCCCTGATTCGTTTTAGTTGTAAACAAACGAATTTTTATAAGAAATTTATGAACATTGTTCAGTAATATTTGGAGAAAATGAAAAGAACAATAATCGTGTCAATCTTAGCGTTGTTGATTGTCGGTTGTGAGAAAGAGTTCAACAACCCGGTGGACTCACTGCCGGTAAAATTTTCGGTGCAAAGTGTTGTCCGATATGATACCTTGAGGTTTTCCCCTGCGGATTCGGCAGCAAAATTTTACATTCACATTGAGTATAACACACTTCCACAAAGCGTGTTTATGAATCTATACGCACCGGGTGATAAAAAGGTTAATTCTTCCCCCATTTATTTGACCGATAATGGAAGCCCGGGTTCCGGAGACGACAGGGCAGGGGATAAAATTTTCTCGGCATTAGTTCCGATGAGTTCGCAATATGTTTCGGGTGAATATCGCACCGAATATTTTGTTTCTGACGCTGAGGGGAATGTTTATAAACTGGCGGTTAACCGGTTCGTATATGACAACGGTTCAGCTAATCAACCGCCGGTTCTTTCCGACCTCGTTGCACCTGATACGGTTGTTGTTACCGACACTTCAATTTTCAGAATGACTGTTAAAGCAATTGACCCCAACGGTAAGCAAGACCTTTCCCGCGTCTATTTCGTTGTAACAAGACCTGACGGAACTTCAAACAATGCTGCACTTCTGATGTATGACGACGGAAACTTCGCTCTACACGGTGATGAAGTTGCAAATGATGATATTTATTCGATTATTGTTTCAGTCTACTCCTCCAATCAAAAGGGGGAATACACATTTACTTTCACTGCGGAGGACAGAGCTAAAACAAAAAGTATTCCCGTAACTAAAAAGATTGTGATCAGATAGTATGAACGGAATAAAAGCAGCGATTTTTACAGTTTTATTTTTCACACCGCTTCTGTTTTCTCAGGTGCGCCCTTACTCATTCGGATTTGATGAATCTCCCGAATCGGTAACCGCCGGCACTTCAGAAAACCCGGCTTCAAACAGTATAAGTGCAATGTTAGTTCAGGGAGATACCGTTTGGCTCGGTACTTCAAGGGGGCTTAGCCGTTCCACTGATAAAGGAACTACCTGGAGAAATTATTACAATGACCCCGATTTTGGAACTGAAAATATTTCCGCTATTGCATACGACCCCTACACAGGTGTTATCTGGGTGGCAACCGCACATTCTGTCGTTAGAACCGGGCAGACTCTTCCCGAGGGGAGCGGTTTAAGGTTTTCTTCTGACGGCGGTGAAACATGGAAAAAGGTTCCGCAACCCATTGATAAAGAGACAGATACAATAGTGGTGTATGGAGCAAACAGACTTAGGGCGCTTCCGGTTACTGTTGCGGTACAAAACATTACTTATGATATCGCAATAACCCCGGGTACGGTTTGGATTAGTTCATTTGCAGGCGGGCTGAGAAAATCAACCGATATGGGATCAACCTGGCAGAGAGTTGTTCTGCCGCCTGATAATTTAAATTCAGTTAAACCCTCCGATAATCTTGATTTCTGTGTTTCGCCTGTTCCGGGGAAATTTTGCAGTGAAGGATATTTGAACTACCGCGCTTTTAGTGTGATTTCAGTAAATGATTCTGTAATTTATGCGGGAACAGCCAACGGAATTAACAAGTCAACCGACGGTGGTATTAGCTGGGTTAAGTATAATCACCAAAATCAGGTGAACAACATGTCGGGTAATTTTGTCGTTGGTATGGGATATAAACCGGGAACTGATCAGATTTGGGCGGCAACCTGGCGCGCTGAAGATCAAAATGAGTTCTATGGCGTAAGTTTTTCACCCGATGGTGGTGAAAATTGGATAACAAGTTTGGATGGCGAAAAAGTGAACAATTTTGCGGTTTTCACCGATAAGGTTGTTGCAGCTGCTTCAGGTGGGCTTTATAAATCAAACGATTTTGGTAAAAACTGGTTTTCACCCGGCAATATTGTTGACACCCAAACAAAACTTTCACTGAAAACTTCCACTTTTTATTCAGCTGCTTGGGCAGAAGCCGGAACTGTTCTCTATGTTGGCAGTGCAGATGGCTTGTTGAAAAATTCAGGGTTCACCGGTGTATGGCCCGATAGCTGGAAGCTTTATTTTGCCTCACAGGAATTGGAAAGTATGGAAGACTCCTATGCCTTCCCCAACCCATTTTCACCTAAAACAGAACAGGTTAAAATTAAATATTCAACAGGTGGTGAAGAAGTTGATGTTACAATCAGAATTTTTGATTTTGGGATGAATTTTGTGAGAACGGTTATTCAAAATGCCAGGAGAGGCAACCCGACACATGTGATAAATTCCGGCGCAAACGGTGGGGTAATTGATTTTTGGGACGGAAAAGATGAGAACGGAAATGTTGTGCCAAATGGTGTATATTTTTACAGAATAGATGCCGGCGGTAAAAAGCCGATGTTCGGAAAGATAATGGTGTTGCAATAAGATGAAAAGAACCATTTTTTTATTTGTTGTCGCTCTTTTTCTTTTTACCGTGAACACAGAAGCACAGCGGAAAATGAATAATTTGTCTTCTGCGCCGGGTGCGTTTAGCAGAATGGGTTTTGGTGCCCGGGGTATTGGAATGGGCAACGCGATTTCAGCCGTTAAATCCGGTAACATATATACTTATTACAACCCGGCACTGGCAGTTTTTCAGAATGATAACGCTTTTAACGCGCAATATACTTTTCTTGGGTTGGATCGCTCGTTGAATTTCATTAGTTTTACAAGAAGGTTCGATTTCTACTCAGATAAAGATACCATACTCAGTGAGAGAAAGCCCAGATCAACGGCGGGGGTTTCCTTTGGCTTGATTAATGCCGGTGTTTCGAACATCGACCAAAGGGATAATCAGGGGTTCAAGAAGGGCACCATTTCCACATCGGAAAATATGTTTTATCTTTCGTTTGCAAATAAATTCTCCGAAAAAATATCACTTGGTGTTACTGCACGATTTTACTATTATAAACTTTACGAAGATGTTACCACTACCGGGTTAGGGTTCGATTTGGGGGCTATTTACACGATTACACCCGATTTGGCGGTTTCGTTAGTGTTGAGTGATATAAACTCAAAATACGACTGGGATTCTGCGCCGATTTATGGGCAAGAGGGTGGCGCCACAACCAATAATTTCCCGCTTTTCAAAAAATTGGGTGTAAGCTATTATTTGAAGCCCTATAATCTACAGTTGGCGGGGGAAGTGGCGTTTGATAATTACGGGAGCAGCATTTTCCGTTTTGGAGCCGAATATGGTTTATACGAAGGGCTTTTTGTGCGTGGTGGCATCGATAATATTTTCCTGAATAATGGTGATGAACCGATAAAGCCTTCGCTTGGGTTTTCTTATTCACGAATTGTAGGCAGCCTTACAGTCGGTGTTGATTATGCCTTTCAGGTGGAGCAATATTCCACCGGGCACCGACACATAATTGGATTGAACATAATTTTTTAGATCAGAGAATAGATGAAGAAAATAGTATTTCTTTCGTTTTTTTTACTTCTTTTAGTAACAGGTGACCTTTTCGCTCAATCTGCGGGCAGCAGTGGTCTCTCGTTTTTGAAGATTGGCTCCGGCGCCAGAAACATTGCTCTGGGTGATAACGGTGCCGTGTTTGCAGACGACGCAACAGCCGTTTTTTATAATTCTTCGAGCATTGCCAACCTAACCGGCTCCGAAATTTCGTTTACACACAATGAGTGGATTCAGGGAATCAGAACTGAAATGCTGGCAACGCGGTTTTCACTCTTTGGGATGAAGTTTGGGCTGGGAATTAACTCAACCCGAGTAGGGGATATCGAGGTGCGGGAGCGCCCCGGAGCACCTCTCTCAACTTTTACAGCTGATTTTTTCGCCGTTTCGTTGGGAACCGGTTTTGCACTAAGTAAAAAATTTGATGCCGGAGTTGCAGTTAAATATATTTACGAAGGAATGTTTTACGAAGATGCGACAGGGTTTGCGGTTGACCTATCCGCAAAATATAAAGTTTCTGATGATTTTTTTGCAGTTGCTTCACTTCGTAATTTAGGCTCAATGAATGAGTTGCGTTCCGAATCAACAAAACTACCTGTTGATCTTCGAATTGGTGGCGGCTACGCTTTCGCAATGCCGACACAGAAAATGAATTTTTCCGCCGGGTTAGAGGTACAAAAGTTTCTTTCAACCGATGATATTCACCTGAATGTTGGCGTTGAAGGGGTTTATGATAAACTAATTGCTTTACGCCTTGGGTATCAGTCTTTTTATGAATCAAAAGGCTTTACAGCAGGCTTAGGAATATACTGGAACCGTTTAGCCTTTGACTATGCGCTTTCTCCCTTTTCTCAACAGTTGGGCATGGGGCATACTTTTACTGTCAGGCTTGCATTTGGTGACTGAATAATCACGAATTAGTTTGAACCCAAAACCATCACATTGTTGCTGCAAACTGATTATTGTGTTATGGTGGTTGAATAATCTTCCTTTAGTTTGGACTCCTCTTTCATTCGGCACAAACTGAAAGTATGTGTATCCACACCGCATTTCCCGGAAAATAATCTAACCATATTTATTCCAAAAAGCATATCAAGAAAAGGGGCATTATTTTATTTTTGGCTTACCAATTAAAAGCAGTAAATTTAAAGTCATAATTTTTTTATTTCGGTGAGTTTAAATTTTCGATTAGAAGCCGGCGACACCGCAACGAAGGCACGGGCAGGCGAGTTTACAACAGCACATGGTGTGGTGAAAACACCAATCTTTATGCCTGTTGGCACGCAAGGCACCGTTAAAGCGGTCAATTTTGAATACCTTCGGGATGATATAAATGCTGATATAATTCTGGGGAATACTTATCATCTGTATTTGCGACCGGGTACAGAAACATTAGAACTTGCCGGCGGTTTACATAAGTTTATAAACTGGAACCGCCCGATTCTAACGGATAGTGGAGGTTTCCAGGTATTTTCGCTTTCTGATTTAAGAAAAATTAAGCATGACGGGGTTGAGTTCAAGTCGCACATCGATGGTTCGAAACACTTCTTCACACCCGAAAAAGTTGTTCAAATTCAGCGATCAATTGGCTCTGATATTATGATGGTATTGGATGAATGCACACCTTACCCTTGTCCTTATGAATATGCAGTTCACTCGACGGAGATGACATCAAAATGGGCGATTTTGAACAGAGAAGCATTTTTAGCTTCAAAGGGGCTTTACGGATTTGAACAAAATCAGTTTGGAATTATTCAGGGAAGCACTTATAAAGATCAGAGAGAAAAATCTGTTCTTTCTTTGATTGATTTGGATTTTGAAGGATACGCAATCGGTGGATTAGCTGTTGGTGAACCCGCTGAAACTATGTACGATATTGTGGATTTTACCACTGATTTCATGCCGGTGAACAAACCAAGATATCTGATGGGAGTTGGAAAACCGGAGAATATTTTAGAGGCGATTGAACGGGGAATTGACATGTTCGATTGTGTTATGCCGACAAGAAACGCACGGCGCGGGTTTCTCTTTTCGTGGAACGGGCCCGTTCGAATTAAAAATTCTGCATATAAGAACGATTTTTCACCTATAGACGAAAATTGCAGCTGTTATACCTGCAGAAATCACTCGAGGGCGTACTTGCGGCACCTTCTTATTGCAAGTGAGTTTTTGGGATACGAACTTGTGTCTGTGCACAATGTTCATTTCTATTTAGAATTAACCCGCACGGCAAGGCAACACATCATTCAGGGTGATTATAAAGAGTGGAAAGAAGAAGTTTTAACAAAAATTTTAGATAAAGAAACAAAAGAAACGGAGAACTAATGGAAAAATTGTTTGCCATGGCACCTCAGGGAGCCGAAGGCGGCGGCAGTATGATGGGCACTTTGATAATGTTTGGGGCGATTTTCCTCATTTTTTATTTTATGATTATCAGACCGCAGCAAAAAAGGGCGAAAGAAAGGGAAAAACTACTTTCCGGCGTACAAAAAGGTGATAAAGTTATCACTTCAGGTGGTATGCACGGTGAGGTAACAGGAGTTGAAGATAAAATCGTCTGGATTAAAGTGGGCGATAACACCAAAATTAAATTTGACAAAGGTGCTATTACTGCTATTTTAAATTCTGACGGGACTGCAACTCAGTTGGATAAAAAATAACGGATTTCAAGATGTTTTGCACGGTTGAAGAAGCGGCTGAAGAGCTTAGGCAAGGTAAAGTAATTATTGTTACGGATGATGAGAACAGGGAGAACGAAGGCGATTTTGTTTGCGCCTCTGAGTTTATTACACCGGAAATTGTGAATTTTATGGTTACGCACGGCAGAGGTTTGTTGTGTGTAGCTATGGAAGGCAGAAAGCTTGATAACCTTGGCATACCTCTTATGAGTGGTTCGAACACTGCTCTTCACGGCACAAATTTCACCGTTTCCGTTGACGCTATTGAAGGAACCACTACAGGTATTTCTGCAGGCGACCGTGCAAAAACTATCGAAAAACTTGCCTCGGACGACGCTAAAACGGAGGATTTCGCGATCCCGGGGCATATTTTTCCGCTACGATACACCGAAGGCGGTGTCGTTATTAGAGCCGGGCACACCGAAGCAGTGGTTGATTTATGCCGAATTGCCGGCTTGCGAACCAACGGTACGCTTTGCGAAATCTTGAAAGAAAACGGCGAGATGGCACGAATGAAAGAACTTCAGGAGCTTGCCCAACGATTCAATCTGAAGATGCTTTCGGTCAGGCAAATTTTAAAGTACAGGATGGTACATGAGAAATTTGTCGGTAAAATTACCACCATTAACTTTCCGACCTCACACGGTGATTTCAGTTTGTATCTCTTTAAGTCTGAGTTAGATTCGAAGGATCATATTGCAGTGGTTAAAGGGAAAGTAGAGGGGGAATCAAATGTGATGGTTAGGATTCATTCTGAGTGCTTAACGGGTGACATTTTCCACTCTTTACGGTGCGATTGCCACGACCAGTTAAACCACTCATTGGATTTAATTAACGAATACGGCAAGGGGGTTGTGATTTATCTTCGACAGGAAGGGCGCGGAATTGGTTTGGATAACAAACTGCGCGCCTATAAACTGCAGGATATGGGTTTTGATACAGTTGAAGCCAACCAGAAACTGGGCTTTGAGGTTGATCCGAGAGATTACGGAATTGGCGCCCAAATTATTAAAGAACTTGGCTTGAAGAGTGTTCGCTTGATAACAAACAACCCAAAAAAGATTGATGATTTGTTGGATTACGGAATTCAAGTTACCAGCAGAGTGCCTCTGGAAATTGCACCTAACCCTAATAATGTGAAGTATCTTCAGACCAAAAGGGATAAAATGGGGCACATGATTATGGGCTCTATTTCGGAATTATTGTAGTAAACTTTCAAGCATTTTTGCAACACTTAGAAGAGTGTTTTCTTCAAATTCCTTCCCGATGAATTGCGCTGCTAACGGTAAATTCTGTGATGAGCAGCCAATTGGCACTGAAACAGCAGGCAGGCCCGCTAAGTTTACAGAAGTTGTGTAAATATCCCCAAGATAAACAGCAAGAGGATCGGTTGGCATTTCGCCAAATTTTGCAGGAAATTCAGGTGTAACCGGTGTCAGGATTAAATCATAATCCTTAAAAATTTTTGTAAAGTCGTTTTTTATCAGTCTTCTTACTTTTTGCGCTTTCCCAAAATATGCTTCGTAATAACCGCCGGAGAGGACATAATTACCCAACATTATCCTTCTTTTAACCTCTTTACCCAAGTTTTCAGATCTGGTATTGATATACATTTCAGCAAGAGTGCCGCTTTTTTCTTCTGAAACTGCCCTGTTTTTTTCTTCTGAGAGCGTCCCGTTAATTTTTGATCTTTTACCATATCTAACACCGTCGTAACGGGAAAGATTGGAAGCAGCCTCAGCGGTTGTTAAAACATAATATGCTGCAATGGCATATTTGGTGTTTGGTAGCGAAACTTCTTCTACAATATGCCCCGCTTCAACAAGCTTTGAAGCAATTTCCTCAACAGCAGATTTAATTTCAGGATTAAGCCCTTCACCGAAATATTCTTTTGGGAGGGCGATTTTTAATTTTTTTGAAATATCCTTAGTATCTGCCGGTGATTGAATAGTTATTGGCTGTTCATCAGAAACAGGAGTATTTGTATCCTGAGCCGAGTTTGGCTGTTCATCAGAAACAGGAGTATTTGTATCCTGAGCCAAATTTGGATGTTCATCCGGGTTGAAAGAGTAAGTAAATTCATTTTGCACAAACGGCGAAATTGGGGAAAGTGAAGGCAATTTTCCACCGTAAGATGTGGAATCCAACGGATCGTAACCCGAAATTACATCCAACACCAACGCACAATCATCCACCGAATTTGCCAGTGGACCAATTGAATCAAAAGATGAAGCAAAAGCAGTTAAACCGTATCGTGAAACGCGGGAATAAGTCGGTTTAATGCCGTAAACACCGCAAAAGGCCGCCGGTTGTCTGATAGAACCGCCTGTATCACTGCCAATAGCAACATCACACAACCCGGCTGCAACTGCAGCTGCTGATCCTCCGGAGGAGCCACCGGGAACTCTTGATTTATCAACAGGATTAAGAACAGCACCAAAAGCAGAGTTTGTGTTTGTTGCGCCCATCGCAAACTCGTCACAATTAAGTTTACCTATAATAAGTGCATCATCCGAGAGTAATTTATCGATTATGGTTGCATTAAAAACGGGTTGAAACCCCTCAAGCATTTTCGAGGCACAGGTCAGTGGCATCCCGACGACAGAGATAACATCTTTAACTGCAATAACGGCACCGAAAAGTCTGCCGGGCGCCTTGCCGCCTTTAAGACTGCTAAGCAATACTTCCGCTTTTTGCATAATAGAGTGATCTACATAAATATAGGCGTTAATATCCTGTGATTTTTCAATTTTTAAGAGAAAATCACGGACATTCTGCAGAAGATCGAGCTGACCCGATAGGATCAGGTCTCTCTTTTCGGAAAGGGAACGATACGGAAAAGAACTGCCGGTAGCTATTGGGTATCTTTCTTTTGATCTTTTGATTCGTCGATCTTTATATCCTGCTCAACATCTTTAAGCGCTCTTTTAAATTCTCTCATGCCTTTACCTACTCCCTGAGCAAGTTCGGGAATTTTTTTTGCGCCAAAGAGTAACAGAACAACTAAGACGATAAGAAATATCTCTAATGGTCCAAGATTTGAAAACATTTTTTTACCTCAATTATTTAAATTTTTCCCGAAAAATGGTAATTAAATTTTCGCAACAAAATCATTTTGATTAATGCGATTTTCTTTTTTTCGGTTTAGAAACATAACTCAGTGCAATATTATATAAAATACTAAAAATAAACATGAAAAACAATCCGGTGACACCGTAAAACCAAATAACAAACGGAACTGCAATCAGAAAGAGTACTGAAAAGGGGTTTTTTCTAAAGTAGGCTGCATTAGTTTTTGGAAATGCGGCAAATTTAAGTTTTGAAACCATCCCTGCAGCCACAACAAGAGTAACAATGGGATAGAACCAACTGTTCCAGTTCCAAGGAATCAGGTCACTTTCCAATTGCGCAAGAACCAAAAAAGTAACAGAAAGTGCCGCCACCGGAATGGGTATTCCCTTAAAATCCCCCTTTTTTAGGTCAGGATCAACTTCGATGTTAAATCTTGCCAGCCTTAGTGCGCCGGCAACTAAGAACAACAGGCTGAAAATTATGCCCCAGGTTCCCAGGTTTTCAAGTTTATATCTATAGATTAAAAACGCAGTGGGTGCGCCAAATCCAATAATATCGGCAAGAGAATCGAGCTGTACCCCGAAATTTGATGCCGCTTTTAACAAACGCGCTGCCAAGCCATCTATTAGATCAAAGAAAGCCGAAGCAAGAATAAGGTACCCTGCGGTCAGGTAATCTTCTTTTGCAGCATAAACAATTGAAAGATAGCCACAAGTAAGGTTGCTTAATGTAAGCAAACCCGGAATAATTGCTCTTCTGTTTTGTATCATTTTAGTCCCCTGTAGACTCTTTGTAAGTTAAAATTTCTTTCCGAAATTAAATACAAGTTTTTACTCAACATCATTTTTGCCCCTTGTCAGCACTTTGCAAGTTAATATTTCTTATTGGAATTAGAAACAAGCTTTTACTCAGAATCATTTTTGTCCCCACTAACTAACTTGAACAAAACGGTTTCACCGGCTGTAACATTGTCTCCGGCTTTTACCTGAGGCACCGAAGTGGGGTCAACCAACACATCCACACGGCTTCCGAATTTTATCATTCCAAACCTTTCACCAACAGTAACAGAATCTCCCTGCTTCAGTTCATTTATGATTCTGCGGGCAATGTACCCGGCAACCTGCGAGAAAAGCACCTTACCTGAACCGTAATTTATGCCCGTTAAAAATCTTTCGTTTTGCGAAGAGGCTTTGTCTTCAAAAGCTGCAAAAAACTCCCCTTCGTGGTACTTCAAATATTCCACTTTTCCGCTTATCGGTATCCGGTTTACATGCACATTCAATGGTGACATAAAAATAGAAACCTGAAGAGCTTTGCCTTTTAAGTACTCATCATCCACCACTTCTTTTACAAACAGGACTTTTCCGTCAGCCGGAGAAACGATTAAATCATCTCCTTTTGGAGTTGTACGGTCCGGGTCCCGGAAAAAATTAAGTGTAAAAACAGAAATTAGGATTGCGATAACAAATAATGGGTATTTCAAGTAAGGTTTATCGGTTAACCAAATACCAAGAGCAATCAGTAAAAAAGCGATTAGTAAAACTATTCCAATAGTGAAGTAGCCGTATTTTGTAAACATTTATTCCAATACTTTATTCAAAAATTCGTTATACTCGATTGATTGTAACCCTGATTCCTCAGAGATAAATTTTTTAACAGTGGCACTTGTCGCAGCTGAGAGAACACGGATATCAGAAAAATGAAATCTTCCGTCGATAAAAAGTTTATTTTCCTTTTTCAGAAATTTAACCAGTAGCGATATTAATTCACAATTTCTTCGTTCAAAGAAGGTTCTTAACACTGCATTTAATTTGTAAGTTGCTTTAGTTGCAACTCTATACTCCTCAGGCGTTATTATATTAAGAGCGTAGAGGATTGTTTCACTAACCGGCAATTTCCTGACGCTGTCAGCGAAAACATAATGCCCCGGTGTAGTTAAGGCTTGTAACAACTCTGCCCCTGTTGCTTTATTCAGATAGTTATCGACGAAATTAACCATTTTGACAGAGAATGCGCACTTTTCGTAATTTTCGATGTTTTCATCTGTTTCATCTTGTAAAACGATTGGCAGATTGAACTCTCTGATATAGTCAAAAAGTTGCGGAGAAATAATTAGAGAATTTCCTTGTAAATTAGCAGAGGGCTTTTTTGTATTTCTGCCGAGAGCGGATTTACGCTCCAATTCTGTCAACATTTTTCGTATTTTTTCAATTTGAAAATTTGTGAATGCCAAATATATAGTTTAGTAATTACATAAATAAACAATTTCTTAAATTTAAATAAATATCCCGGAGGATAGATGTTTAACAAACCCAATATGCAGCAGATGATGAAGCAAGTTCAAAAGTTACAGGAAGATATGGCACGGCTTCAGAATGAACTTGCCGCAAAAACTGTTGTGGAGGAAGCAGGCGGCGGAATGATTAAGGCAACGGTGAATGGTAACAACGAATTGGTGTCTATTGTATTAGACCCGACTGTAATTGTACCGGAAGATAAAGAAGTGTTGGAAGACCTGATAGTTGCCGCAGTGAACAAAGCGCTTGCTTCATCTAAAAAAATGCACGAAGAAGAGATGGGGAAATTGACTAAAGGGATGGTGCCACCGGGAATGAACCTTCCGGGCTTCTAAAAATGAATTTTGCGTCACCGCATCACTTCAGACTGTTTCACATCTTGTTCAATACTAACGGGCGAATGGGGTTCCGGTCATGAATCTTGCAGCACCACTTCAAGCTGTGGTGGATGAACTTTCCAAATTCCCCGGTGTTGGTGCAAAAAGCGCCCGCCGGTTAGCTCTGTTTCTTTTAAGACAGCCACCCGAACAGGTGGATTTGTTGATTGAAGCTTTAACAGGGTTAAAAACAAAAATCAAATTTTGCAAAATTTGTTTCAACATTGGTGAAGAAGAGATTTGCGAAATTTGCGCCTCCGAAAAGCGGGACCAAAACACTATTTGCGTTGTTGAGGATATAAACGATGTTATCGCAATTGAAAGATCACACGAATATAACGGTGCTTATCATGTGTTGGGAGGCGTGCTTTCTCCTTTGAACGGAGTGGGGCCCGAAGATCTTAAAGTGAAAGAACTGTTAGTCCGCCTGAAAGGTGAAATTAAAGAAGTGATTTTGGCGCTGAACCCTGATACTGAAGGAGAGGCTACATCTCTTTATCTGAACCGCCTGATAGAACCGATGGATATTCCCGTCAGTAGGATTGCCAGAGGTCTGCCGATTGGCGGCAATATTGAATTTGCTGACGATGCAACGATTGGCAGAGCTGTTTCGGGCAGGGGTAAGTTTTGAGGGCTTCTGAGAGCAGGGGAAGACAAACTGAATGGTTTACAGGATGGTTTGAATCGGAACACTACCTTAAACTTTATTCACATCGTGATGATGCTGATGCACATAAGTTGGTTGCCTTACTTCAAAACAACCTGAAGTTACCTAAAAATGCTCGTGTGCTTGATTTGGCTTGTGGTGCCGCACGACATGCTCTGATCTTTGCAGGAAAAGGATACAAGGTTACGGGATACGATTTAAGTTCGACTTTGTTAGAAATTGGCAAAAATGCGGCTGTAAGCAAAAATGTTAAACTTGACTTGGTCAGGGGGGATATCCGAGCCTTTCCTTTCCACAAAGGGTACGACTTGGTGCTGAACATTTTTACCAGTTGGGGCTATTTTAGCAATGATGAACAAAATGCTGAAGTGTTGCGTAGCGCCATTTCCCTGAAAAAAGAAAACGGATATTTTGTGCTTGATACAATGAATCCCCGGTTTGTTCAGAAAAACCTGAAACCTTTCGAGAACATCGTAAAAAATGGGGTTGAATACCGGATAAGCAAAGAAATAGCCGATAACAGGGTAATCAAGAGGATTACTTTTAATGATTCGGGTGAAGAATATCACTTTTTGGAATCGGTCAGGTTATATAACAGGAAAGATATTGAATCTTTTATTGTAAATTCAGGCGTTAAAAAATTACTCTGGTTTGGTGATTATTCGGGGGGTGATTTTCGTGAAGAAAGTTCACCGAGGATAATATGTATCGCTTCTTAAGCATTACGGGTGTTTTTTTTGTTTTGTCGGTTGTGTTACTGGTTTCAGGCTGCGACCTGTTCTCAACAAGATATCCTGAAAAGCCGGATGTGCCAAGGTTTGATTATCTGCAACCGGTGGATGTTACGAGTTTGCTCAGTAATTTTTCAAATTCGGTGCAGACAAAAAGCACACAATACTATCTTAAGTCTTTCAGTGATTCATTGAAAAATGGCAAAAGATACACTTTTATCGCTAACGCTGAAGCCGTTTCAAAATATGCTTCGTTGGCTTTTGGGTGGTCCGTTAAAGATGAAGAGCAGTATCTTAATAACATCATCAATAAAATACCAAATGAATCTTCAATTAATATCAATTTGGATAACCAAGATTTAGTTTCTTATGGTGATAGTGCATATCTTTCGGCGTCATATACCTTAACCGTACCGCATAACATTCAAGGTTTACAGAATGTTTTTGGGGGGAAGCTACAGTTCAAATTAGTGAGAGACGCACAACAACTTTGGACGATTTACCAGTGGTTGGATATAAAATCAGGCGATTTACCAACCTGGAGTGAATTGAAGGGGTATTTTAACTGATGGGCAGACCTATTTTAAATAAATGGCGATATTTTAGTTGAAGGGCAGAATTGACTGATTACTCTGTGCCTAACCTGAGTTATATTTTAATTAAAGAGCGATATTTTAACTGAGGGAAATTTAACTAAAGGGGGAGGGTAACTAAAAGGGAGGGAGCTAAGGGAGAGGATAAAAAACAGTTTTAAAATGCTTTCTTGTTTGCAACATGAGGTGCTGTTTTGTCGTGTAAAGTACTTTTTGTATAATTATCCGGATGGATGGATGTAAGTAAATGAAAACCGAGAAAATAAAAAGGGTGCGCTTGTCAGCATTCTTGCTATTTTTATTTCTGATCGTTGGTTGTGAGAATCCGTTTGCTCCGGGACATTACACCGATCCTGAGGGAGGTAGTGGTGTTTTGAGCGATCTGACGACTCCCGACGGTGTTTTCATCAATTTGAAATATGCTTACACATTTAAAGACACCAGTATTTATTCAGCTTTAATTAAAGATGATTTTATTTTTACTTTCAGGGATTATGATCTTGGTGCTGATGTGACCTGGGGCAGGGAAGAGGAACTTAGAACAACTTATGGCTTGTTTTCCAACTCGGAAAGACTCGATTTAGTTTGGAACAATATCGTTTTATCAAGTGGTGATTCAACCAAAATGAACATTGTCAGAAGTTTTAACCTGACTATTACTTTCAACCCGAACGATATAATCAGAATTAACGGCAGAGTTAACTTGGACCTGCAGAAGAACGCAACAACGAAGCGGTGGCAAATTGCCCGTTGGATTGATGAATCTAATTTATAACCCGTAATGTTTTATATAAAAGAAGCCTGGCGAAACTTAAAGTTTGCCGGAATAACATCCATTATTACATTTTTTTCACTTCTGTTAGCTTCCGGTTTCACGGTTTCTTCTTATCTGATTTCCAATTTTACGGATGAAGTTTCCATTGAATTGCAAAAAAATGTTACAGCCACATTTTATTTAGAAGATTCTTTGAGCAGCAGTGTAAAAGATTACTTAATCTCAGAGATTCAAAAGGAAGACGCTGTTAAGAATATAAAATACATCAGCAAGGAAACAGCAGAAATGGAATTTATTTCGCAAACAGGGGAAGATTTCAGGAAAATCCTGGCTGCTAACCCGTTACCCGCTTCACTTTTGGTTACACTAGACCCGAATAAAATGGAATTGCAGCAACTTGAAAAAGTGGTTAAAAAAATTTCGGAATTAAGCGGTATTTCTGAATATGAATTTCGTTCGAAAATGCTGGAAGATGTTATAAATTTTGCGGGGAAGGTTCGCACAACCACGATTATTATTACTGCTTTATTCCTGTTTTTATCGCTTTACTTAGCCTACACTTCCATCCGTTTTGCTTTCGAAGCTCGCAGAGAAGACCTCAATACGATGCGTTTAGTTGGAGGTACTTTACTAAAAATCAAAGCACCCGCATATTTAAGTTCGTTCATTTTAGGAATTTTATGTGCGATAATCACATTTTTAATTTACTCAATAGTTGTAAATTTGAAGATTGAATTTTTAGAAATTCAAATCAACAAAATTACGGGCACATGGGGCACGATTTTGGTTTTAGGGGCTGCTCCTTTTATTGCATTGTTAGGCACTTTTTTCGCCTCTTTTTCGATGAAAATTCAACTTAAAGGACGATAATCCTTTCAAAAGTTTAAGATTATTAATATATTTGCAGATCATAAATAAAAAGTAGAGATAATGAGGTTACACAAGTTACTGTTCCTTCTTTTGATGTTTAATATCACTTTTATAATCGAAGCGCAGGATGTAAAATTAGGGAGAGACCCACAAATAAGATCAACTACCGGTGGTTTCTATGATTATTCAGAGGCTGACAAGATAAATATCCCTGTTTCTGTGCTCGGTTACGCTAAATTTCCCGGTAAATACCTTGTGCCTGAAGGAACAAATGTGATGGATCTCCTGGCTTATGCAGGGGGACCTACCACAGATGCTCTTTTAGAGCAGATAGCTCTTTTCCGGTATTCAACAAGCGACACTTCGGCATTTCCGCCGCCTAAAAATGCAAAAGATAGTCTTCAAATTTCTCAAACGGGAAATAAAGTGCTGGAACTAAATTATAATTCTCTGCTTTGGGATGAAATCAGCGCTCCTGTTGATACAATCCCCGTTCTTCAACCGGGAGATGTGTTGTTGTTAAAAGGGGAACCCAGATTTTTCTTTAGAGATTACATTTCGATAGGGTTGCAAATACTTTCTGCTGCTATCTCGCTTACTATCTTAATCCTTAATATAACACGAAATTAGAGGAATACTTGGATACAGATTTTAACAATTCACAATTCCAGGATACAAAATCAATTGTCGATTACCTTCAATTAATACGAGGTAATCTCTTACCAATCCTGATTATAACGGCTGTTTCTTTCGTTTTTGCACTAATTTATGCGATTAACGCTGTAGATATTTATAATTCGTCAGCTTTAGTTAAAGTTAATAAAAACTCCGGTAGCATTTTAGAGTCGAATCCTCTTCTTCAGACTTTTGGGCAGGAAGACAGGTTCATCTCTAATGAAATTGAAGTTATAAAAAGCTTTACACTTCGTGAAAGAGTTGCTACTGCTTTAATCGATTCGTTTAACAACTACCAGAAAAAAGACACCTTTTCTGTGATTTTAACTGCAGACAAAGTGGACCCAACGAAAAAGGTGCTGATGACGCCGGATAAACTTGCCGAACAACTTTCCGGGTTAACAACAATTGAGCAAAAAAGAGGTTTGGATTTTGTAATTCTTTCTGCAAATTCACCTTCACCGTTAGAAGCAGCGATGATTGCAAATACTTACGCAGCTGAATATAAAAACCTAAACCTTGCACTGAACCGTGACCAATTAGTTGTTGTAAAAAATTATTTGGACCAGCAACGGAACGAAAAATTAGGCGAATTAAACAATGCAGAAGATGCTCTGCAGTCGTTCCAGGAACAGGGTGGAATTATTGCGTTAGATAACCAAGCCTCAAACCTCATTTCACAAATTTCCACTTTGGAAGCAAATAAGGGAATGAATGAAATTGAGCTTCAGTCAACTCAAAATGCTATTGCATCATATCGTGAAAAGCTCGACTCATTAGACCCGAACGCAAAAGAATATCTGAAACAGTTTGAAATTAAAGGTTATTTTGACGAACTTCAGAATGAAATTGCCAAACTTGAAATCCAAAAAATGTTAGTCTCCGGCAATGATAAGGACCCTAAAACTAAAGCTGCCTTTACAGAATTAGATAATAAGATAAAAGTTCTTAAAAAGGAATTGGATAAAAAGATTGTTGAATTTCAGAGCAGTGCGGTGGCTAACACGCCGGAAGAGTACCGTACTCTTGCAATGAAAATTCTTGATCTTGAAGTGCAGGAAAAAGGGTTTGATCTTGCCGTTAAGCAGCTTTCGAACCAGCTTGCACTTTATGAAAATAAGTTCGGAACCCTCCCGCGAAATGCCATTGAACTTGCGAAACTTACAAGAACAAGAGAAGCGCTCGAGAAACTATATTCTTTGATTGAACAAAGGTATCAGGAATCTGTCATCAACGAACAGGCGCAGCCGGGTAATGTGGTGGTGATTGAAGCTGCCAGGGTTATGGACAAACCGGCGAAACCAAACAGAACACTTATCGTGATTATCGGGCTTGTTTTGGGGCTGGTTGTTTCAATTTCTTATGTATTTATCAGAGACTACTTTGATAAAACAATTAAGACTCCGGATGAACTCAGTAAACTCGGTTTCAATGTTCTTTCGTGGATACCAAGAATTGAAGGCGTTGATGAGTCAAAAGGTGGGTCGAACGAGTTTATTGTTTATTCAAAACCGGACTCAATTCCTGCTGAAGCATTCAGAGCGTTAAGAACCAGGCTTCAGTTTTCATCACCTGATGCTGCAAAATTAAAAACGCTGTTAATTACTTCTTCAGCACCTACTGAAGGTAAAACTATTGTTGCAATAAACCTTGCAGGTTCTTTCTCACAGATTAACAAAAGAGTGCTTTTGGTTGACTGCGACTTAAGAAAACCAAGGGTTCATAATGTGTTTGACATGAACAGACACCCCGGCTTGGTTGACTATCTGTTTGATCACAACAGTTTAGACGAAATTATCCGTTCAACACAAATGCCGAACCTCGATTTCATCCCGTGTGGTACAATACCGCCAAACCCGGCTGAATTGATGGAGTCGGATGCAATGTTGGCATTTTTGGATACGGTAAAAAGTAAATATGACTTTGTAATCTTAGATTCGCCGCCGATTATTGCAGTTACAGACTCGGAAGTCCTCGCAAAGCAAGTTGACGGGTCGTTACTGGTAGTTTCTGCAGATACAACTGAACTGGAACTTCTCAAGAGAGCGGGCGAAATTATGAACCAAGGAACACACCATTTTGTGGGTGTTGTTCTCAATAATTTTGTTTACAAAGCCTCTTACGGTTCATACTACAAATATTACTATTATTACTCCAGATCCAGTAAATCAGGAGAGAGTGTTTAAAAGAGTAACAGGACACATGCTCTTGCGACAATTACTATCGGTAAAAGGAATAACATTGTTGTTATTCCTTTCCGTTTTTTCAGCCCAACCCTTTGCACAACAAATGCCCACCTATGCGGATCGGGCATTTATAATAACTGATTCATCAATTCAGAAGCACGATGAACTTCCGGTGATAGAAGGAAGTGTTGATGAAGAAAGCTACATTCTTGGCGCAGGTGATCAGTTCCGAATTTCAATCGACGACATCCAACCTATAGTTCTTGAATCTGCTATCAGCCCTGACGGTTTTCTGTTAATTCCAAAAGTTGGAACTTTGCAACTAACGGGCACCACTTTGAAAGATGCTAAAACGCAGATTAGTCGTGAGGTCTCAAAAAGATTCAAAGGGAGGGAGGTATTAGTAACCCTTTCAGGGATACGGAAAATAAAGATTTCCATTTACGGTGAGGTGCTAAAGAAGGGGAGCAAAATAATCTTTGCTAACTCAAGATTAAACGATATTTTAATGGATGGCGGTTTCACACCAAGTGCAAATATTCGCAACATCAGAATTATTTCCAAGAATGGGGAGGCAAGTACAATTGATCTCCTTTCTTTTGTTCGTTTAGCCGACAGAAGCCAAAACCCTGTTCTGCAGGATGGTGATTATGTGATGGTTGATAAACTTGATAAAGTTGTTACCTTGCTTGGCATGGTGAAATATCCGGGTGTTTATGAATATCGTGAGAATGAATCGTTAGAAAACCTTATAAATATTGCAGGTGGTTTTTTGGATGCGGCGTTTACAGATACGCTTGAAATAATACGGTTTGACTCTAACGGTAAATCACAGTTGAGTGTCAGAAACAGCAAAACGGCACTTTTCTCCCAAAACTTTACTCTTCAAAACAGTGACAGGGTTATTGTTCGATCAAAACCTGAATACTTGGAAGAGAAAATAGTTACAATTTCAGGTTATGTTAAATTCCCCGGTCCTTACAAAATTAAAGAGGGTGAAACAAAGCTTTCGGAAATTATCCCTGAAGCCGGTGGATTTTTAGAAAACGCATCATTGGAAGATTCTTATGTTATTCGTAATACCGGCACTTCAGATTACGATCCGGAATATGAACGAATCAAACTTATCCCAAGAAAAGACATGACGGACGATGAATATGACTATCTTAAGTCGCGCTCTCGTCAAAGAAAGGGAAGAATCACTATTGATTTTATCAAAGTGTTCGATAAAAAAACTGACGATCTGTTGCTGAAAAAAAACGACCAAATAATTGTGCCTGAAAAAAAACAATACATTACGATAATAGGTCAGGCGGTTTCACCGGGTAATATTGAGTACCACAAAGGGAACTCAATAATGGATTACATCGAACGAGCCGGAGGTTTTGGTTGGCGCGCGGAAGAAGACGACATTAGAGTTATTAAAAGTAAAACCGGCGAGTGGATCGAAGCCAATGACGAGGTGGAACTTGAACCTGGAGATACTATCTGGATTCCGGAAAAGCCTCAGGCGCCAAAATTTTGGGATGTGTTTAAAGATTCTCTTCTTATCTTCAGCCAATTAGCAACAGTAATCGCTGCAACAGTGGCTGTTATTGTGAGTTTAAGATGATCAAAGCGATTGTTTCGACTTTGTTCCGGAATTTAATAAAAATAATTGCGATAAGTGGCGTTGCACTTATCGTTTACACTGTTGGGCTTTATTTTATTTATCCTGTTTCTTTCACGGCTTGGACCTCGGTTCTCCCACCCGATGTTCAAAAAAATCAGGGATTAGCCGGTTTGCTTGGAGCGCAAGATTTTGGTGCAATTCTGGGTGGTGCCGGTTCTGCATCATCACAATTGTATGGTGAGATATTAAAAAGCAGGTCAACTGCGGAATATGTAGCCTCCAAAATTAATCTTACAAACTACTACGGAAATATCCCTAAAGTGGAATTATACGAAAAATTCACTCGTGATCTTGAAGTAGAAGTTACAAAAGAAGGTATAATAAAGATTGGTTTCACCGCAAAAACGGGGTATTTTGGCAGAGACCCAAAAGATAAAAAAGCAGCCGCTGAATTTGCAACTTTAATTTCAAACACCTGTGTGCTGGCGCTTGATTCTATAAATCGTCATACGATGCACAACAAAGCGAAGCTCACACGCGAATTTATTGAAACACGCCTTAACAGCACAAAGCAAGAACTTGACAGCGCAGAGCACGCACTCGCAAAATTTCAAGCTGAACATAAAACAATCTCATTGCCCGATCAGCTAAAAGCCGCGATAGATGCCGCCGCAAAAGTGAAAAGTGAAATAATAACTGCTCAAATTGAGTTAGAGTATCTTTTAAAAACTGTAAGCGAAGACGCACCCGAGGTGGTTGCTGCAAAATCTAAATTGGCGTCACTTCAGAAAGAGTACAATAAATTCCAGACAAACTCCGATGAAATTTTTGTCGGTTTTAAAGATGCACCACTTCTGGGGGTGCAACTTTCTGATAAATATCGTGAAGTTAAAGTACTTTCAGAGGTTTATCTTCTTTTACAACAGCAATATTTCAAAGAAATGATCCAGGAACAAAAGGATATTCCAACTCTCGAAGTATTGGATGAAGCTATCCCTCCCATAAAAGCTTCTTCGCCTAACATGTTATTTTCAATGGTTACTGCCGGGCTACTCTTCTTTCTGTTAACATTTCTATATTACTTCAAAAAGGAAGATGAAGTAAAGAAATATCTTGGCTGACAATAACCCCTCTACGGTCGAGTTATGAACACCAGACTAAAAAAGATTTTTACCGGAGTCAGCGGGGCGGCTCTGATAGTTGTTCTTGCCCAGCTGTTATCAAAAGGAACGGGGTTTTTCAGGGAGGCGCTTTTTGCAGGTGAATTTGGTGTCGGGAAAGATTTTGAATTTTACCTTATTGCTTATACTATCCCCGGAATAATCAACAGTGTTCTGTTTTATCAGGCGCAGAATTATTTTATCCCGATTTACAACGAGTTAAAACAAAAAAAATCCGAAGAAGCCTCAAGTTTTCTGACATCTTCTTTCTTTTTTTTCACCATATTTGTAACAATACTTGCAGCGGCTCTTTACTTTTTAACAAAACCGATAGTTGGGCTATTTTTATCAAACCTTTCTTTTGCCGATTTTGCAAAAGTATCCATACTCTTTCAATTTGCATTGATAACGCTGCCACTCAGTGGGATGATAAGCGTCCTTTCCGCTTGGTTGGTTGCAGAGTTAAAGTTTACCGTTACCTATTTTTCTCAAATTTGGACAAATATTTCAATTATCGCCGTTGTTTTCTTTTTTGGTGAGCAACTTGGAACGATGGCAATAGTTGTTGGATTTGTAGCCGGAAATTTCCTGCAACTCCTTAATTTATTTTGGGGCGGTAAACCTTTATTGAACAGTGGTTTCAGATTAAAATTTGCTTTCACCGGAAAAATGGTTTGGTTTGTTTTTCTCAACACCCTTTTTGTGGAAATTGCCGGGCAGCTGTTTATTTTTATCGATCGTCTGTTTTACTCAAACACCGATCCGGGTGGAATTGCTGCTTTGAATTATTCTACGATTATCTATCTTCTTCCGCTTTCAACCTTTACAGCCGCATTGGGGAGTGCGCTTTTGCCGGATTTTTCAGAGAATGTTGCAAAGGGGGATGTGCGGGAAGCAAACGCAAAATTTACAAAGGCGATTGAGGTTATCTTTCTGTTGTTCATACCGGCAACAGTTGTTTTCATTTTTTCAGGTCAGGATATAATCAGCCTGATTTTTCAGCGGGGGAAATTCGATGTTAATTCAACTATTATGACTGCGGAGACACTTCTGTTCTATTCTTTGAGCTTAATATTCTACGCAATTTTCGCCATAGGCATTAAATACGCTTACAGTCTAAAAGGAAGTGGTGTTTTGGTCATTATTTCCATTGTGGGTTTAATTGCAAAATATCTTTTCTCCTTTCTGCTTTCACACGAAATGAAGCAAAACGGGTTGGCGCTTGCTACATCGCTAACTTATATAACTCAATCGTTGCTTTGTGTTTTTTACATCTACAAAAGTGCAAATTTTAGAGTGAACAAAGATTTAGCCAAAAATTTTACTTTGGTTTCTTTATGGTCCGGGGTTGTATTGGGGGTTAGTCTATTTTTAATCAGTCAGTTCAAATTGACCTCATTGGTTCTGCCTTTTGGTTTTATCTTACTGTATCCGATAATTTTACATCTGACAAAAAACAGAGTTTATGGCGAGATCACATCTAAATTCATTGGACCTCGATAACAGCAAGATTCTTCAAACCCTTACGAAGATCGTCGTTTGGAAACTGAAATTATTATCCCGTGTTTTTTCAAACCGGTCTGAAGATATTCTGTTGATCTCTTTGAACAATATCGGTGATACAATACTTTCACTTCATGCTTTTAGAGCACTTCGCAAAAATTTACCGAACCGGAAAATAAAAGTTTTAACTTACAACGATTTGCGCTTTCTTTTTGAGAGAGAACCGGGATATTCCGGAAATAGTAAGGATTACAGTGGTAACTCAACAGGGGTTGAAAAGAACAGTAGCCCAAATGAGATTAAGGATAGCGGTCCTACCGAAACCATAAACCGATCAAATTCGCCCGTAAACATCGAATTTGAGATTATCGGGGTTCAAAAAAGTGATTTTCGAGCGGGGTTAAGATTTCCTTCGTGGGAATTGATAAAAAAAGTAAGAAAGCTAAAATGTGGGGTAGTGTTAAATTTTTCTGAAAACCCTGCTTCTGTGTTTACTATGTTGTTTTCAGGCGGAAAGAAATTTTACGGAGTTTCGCGGGAAGCTTATAAAACCGGCTACACCTCATACCGATTAAAAAGAGATACGCCCCATCTTATCGACATCTATTTTGATGCACTTGAAAGCTTTATCTCAATTGATCGCACCAAAACTGACCGCGTTTTGCCCTTGCGAAAAAACAGAGGTAAAGAGATAATAATAACCCCTTTTGCCGGCTGGGATGAAAAAATGTGGGGTTTGAAGAAAACAATCGAACTTGCTTTCAGGCTTTCGGAGAAACATCCCGTTAATTTTGTTGTAGAGAAAGGGCGCCTAACCGATGATGTGCTGGCGATGATTTCCGGTAAAAACCTTAGAACAACCGAATTGGAATCGATCGGTCAGTATCTGCCACAACTTGAAAAAGCAGCGATGATGATTGCAAACGACACGGGACCCATCCATCTCGCAGCGTGGTTTGGGCTTCCTACAGTGGCTATTTTTGGACCTACAAACCCCCTTTTCTGCAAACAACCGGGCGACCATCACATCGCAATAATGAAAAAATTAGATTGTTCGCCCACAAGGTTTAACTATTGTTATCTTGATGCGGGGAGAAGCTGTCCTCATCGTGAATGCCTCACCCGGATAACGGTGGAGGAGGTTGAAAAGGCCGCCCTTGACCATCTGAGTAAATACGGTTAGTGGGTTGTGGAAAATGAAGCGTTTTCGGTGGTGCAGGGTAGTTTTAATCTTTTGCGCATTAAACTCTGCGTACTTTGCGCAATCATCATCATGGGAGCGGCGGGTTGAGCTAATACCCGTTAAAGTTAGTAATAATTATGAAATAAATGCTGTTGGTATTAAACCCGGCAGTGAGATACTAACTATTCGCGATAAAATACTGCTAAAATCAGACTACAAGATTGATTATCTTCTTTCCACATTTTCACTTTCTGAAGAACTTGCCTATTCAATTTTTGACACAATAAAAGTTGAATATCTAACGCTGAACACCTCACTTTCGAAAGTTTACAAAAAAAGAGAATTAATTTCCTTTACAACCGTCGCTGGTGAGGATACAATTAAGGTTTTCAAAGGGTTTGAGAGCATTTTATCACCTGATAACATTTTCGGGCCTAATATACAAAAAAGTGGAACTTTGGTAAGAGGGTTTACTTTCGGGACGAACAAAGATCTCTCACTGCAAAGCGGGTTGAAATTGCAGTTAAGCGGCAAACTTTCCGATGATATTGAAATAGTTGCAGCACTTTCGGATGAAAGCACACCAATTCAACCGGAAGGGAACACAGAGCGCTTAGATGAAATTGATAAAGTTTTCATTCAAATAACTCATCCTAACGCAAAAGCTGTGTTTGGTGACTATGATTTAAATTCGTACCGTGGCGAATTTGGCAAACTAAGCAGGAAACTGCAGGGGCTTTACGGTGAAGCAAAAGTTGGGGAGTTTACCGGCTATTTTTCAGTGGCAAGTTCCCGAGGCAGGTTTAACACGAACAGTTTTGCAGGAATAGAAGGAGTGCAGGGACCATACAGGTTAACAGGCATAAATGGAGAACGCGACATAATAATTATTGCCGGTTCTGAGAGGGTGTTTCTGAACGGCGAAGAAATGAAGCGCGGCGAAAACAACGATTACACAATCGATTATTCAGCTGGTGAGTTGGTGTTCACCACAAAACGGGTGATCACCTCATCATCCCGAATTAACATCGATTTTGAATATTCAGACAGAAAATACAGCAGAAATTTCTTTTCAGCCGGTACTGATGGTGCATTTTTCGGCTCAAAATTAAAATACAGCCTGCAATTCGTTCAGGAAAGTGATGATAAAGATAACCCGATCGATTTCTCACTTTCTGACTCTGATAAAGAAATTTTAAGAAGTGCCGGCGGTGACAGAACAAAAGCCGTGAAGCCGGGGGAAAGGCTGGCTGACCCCGATTCTACCGGCAGACGAAACGGCTTATATTCAATCAGAGACACCGTTATTGGCGGTGAACTGACCTCGTATTATCTCTATGAACCCGGCGCGGATTCAGCAATATACAATGTCTCGTTCAGTTATGCCGGTCCGGGAAATGGTGACTACACTCGCGAAACAATCGGCAAGTTTAGGTTTGTCGGTAAAGGGCAGGGGTCTTACTTGCCACTAATCTTCATTCCGTTGCCGGAGAAACGACAAGGCGGAAATTTTTTGGTCGAATACCGCCCGGTTAAATTTTTTGGCGTCAAAGCAGAGATAGCGTTCAGTGACCTGAATAAAAACCGGTTTTCCGAACTCGCAGGAACCGCTTCAACCGGTTATGCACGAAATATTGAGCTGCTTTTCAACCCGACACAATTTTCGGTTTTTGATATGAAGTTGAACTCTTTTTCGCTAAAATATCGTGAACGCTTTGTTCAGGCTGATTTCAGTTCACCGGATCGTTTCAACACTGTTGAATTTGACAGGGACTACAACACCGGCAGTGTCACCACAAAAGCAGATGAAACTTTGAGAGAAGCGGGATTTTCTTTTTATCCGATTGCGGGAAATGGTGTCGATCTTTCATACGGTTACTTAAAGCGGGGCGATAACTTTAAGTCAGAAAGACTTAACGGTACGATTAAATCGTACGATGATGAAAACAGGGATATATCTTACACAGCGGATTTGGTAACAAGTGAAAACTCACTGCTTAATAGTGTATGGCTGAAACAAAACGGGGCAGGCAACTGGAAAGCGGGATTTATAAATCTGGGTGCTTTTTTTGAAAGTGAAATTAAAAGAGAAAAAATAGGCAACTCCGACTCATTGCTTGCGGGAAGTTTTTATTTTTATGAAGCGGGTCCTTTGCTTGAAATTCCTTCATTATGGGGGTTAAACCTTACCGCAAAAATGACTTTTAGAGAAGACGAAACCGCTCTTTCCGGCATTTTTCTGAAAGAATCAAGAACTTCGGGGCAGGAGTTAGGTCTTAAATATTCGACAGGCAGAGCGTTCAACACTGAAATATCGGTTGCGATCAGAGATAAAAGATTCAATTCTGAATTCAAACAACTGGGTTTTACTGATAATCAAACTGTGTTGTTGAGGATGAGAAGCAGGATTTCTGTTTTGAACAACGGTTTTAACGGTGATCTCTTTTACGAAGCTTCAACCCGTCGTGCTTCCGTGTTGGAGCGAGTATTTATTAAAGTTGAAAAAGGAACGGGAAATTACATCTATTTGGGCGATCTTAACGGTAACGGCTTATATGATGAAAATGAATTTCAGCCTGCTATTTACGACGCCGATTTTATTGCAGTAACACTTCCAAGCGAAGAGCTTTATCCGATAATTGATCTTAAAACCGGGTTCAGATTCAAACTTCAGTTTGCAGACTTAGCTTCTGCCGGAATTAGTTTTCTGAAGCCGCTTAAATTCATCTCAACTGAAACAACCGTGAGGGTTGAAGAGAACAGCAAAGACAAAAATATAGAAAACATTTATCTTCTAAAATTATCTCACTTTTTAGATGAAAAGAATACTATCAGAGGAGCACAATCAATTCTCCAGGATATTTTTATTTTTGAAAACAGCTCGGATTTAAACTTTAGATTACGCTTTAACGAACGAAACTCATTAACTGAATTTAGCGGTGGTACGGAAAAAGGGCTATATGGCGAAAAAAGTATAAGAGCGCGAATGAAATTGGTGAAAGAATTTAGCATTCAGGCTGATGTGGTCTTCGGAACAAATAATATGGCTGCACCTCCGGCTTCATTAAGGAACAGAAAAATTAAATCAACCGACTTAATTTTTGATTTTTCTTATCGACCTGAATATTACATAGAAACGGGAGTTGTTTTTAAGACCTGTAACTCAACTGATGAATTTCCGCTAAATCCATCGGAAGTTAAAACCAACAGCCAAATATTGCGTGTTAACCTTTCGTTTGCCGGCACGGGGCGTTTAAGGTTCGAAGTGGAAAGAACGGAACTGATTGTCAACGATGCTGAAAATTTTCTTCCGTTTGAATTAACTAACGGCAATATGGTTGGTAAAAATTACTATTGGAGACTTAATTTTGATTATCGGGTTTCGGCAAATTTGCAAAGTACGCTCGGGTACGATGGCAGATCGCAAGGTGGCGGGCGGGCTATTCACACGGCGCGGGCAGAAGTCCGAGCTTTTTTCTAAGTTTATTAGGTCGCAAAATGGATATTATTGATGATATTATTGAGGCGCATTTATTCAGGATTAAAGAGGGAAAACTTGAATTCCTTTTGTTAAAACGGGCGGCTTCAGAAAGTTTATATCCGGGGTTGTGGCAACCAATTACCGGAAGAATGAATCCCGGTGAAAAGGCTTGGGAGGCTGCAATTCGTGAAATTAAAGAGGAAACAGGGATTATACCCGAAGCATTTTGGGTTGTGCCAAATGTTAACTCATATTATAATCCGGTGAAAGATACTGCCAGCATAATCCCGGTTTTTGCCGGGAGAGTAGCCGAGAGCTCGACAGTGAAAATTTCAAGTGAGCATGATGATTATCGTTGGGCAACGCTTGAAGAAACGCTGCCGTTGTTTGCATGGCCCGGACAGAGAAACTCTGCAGCCATTATTCAACAATATGTGTTTGATGAGAAGTTTTTCTTTGAATTAGTGAGATTGATTTAGAAAAAGTGGCGCATCGTAACTCCTGAACCTGTATTAATCATTTTTATTTGATATTCATCAGGCTGAATTAAGTTAAAAAACATTGTGTTTCTTCACACATAAAAAAAAATAATAAATTTGCTGTAAGCAGAAATAATTTATTAAGTTACAAGGTTGTAATTTTTTTATTTTTGCAAAAAATCATTGTTTAAGGAGGCGTTGTTGAGCCTGTTAATTGTCGGTTCCCTTGCGTTTGATTCAGTTTCCACACCATTTAAATCAGTTGAGAACGCCCTTGGCGGATCCGCTACCTACATATCACTTTCGGCAACATATTTTACGGGGCCTGCATACATAGTTGGTGTTGTAGGTGACGATTTCCCCAAAAAATATATCGATCTTTTAGAGTCGCACAATGTAAATTTATCAGGAGTACAAATAGTAGAAGGAGGTAAAACATTCCGCTGGGCAGGTAAGTATCATTACGATCTTAACACTCGGGATACACTTCTGACAGAACTTAATGTTTTCGAAACCTTCAACCCCGAAATTCCCGAAAAGCTGAGAAAATCCACTTATATTTGTCTCGGAAACATCGATCCAACACTTCAGTTGAAAGTTCTTGATCGTCTTGAAAACGCACAATTTGTTGTTTGCGACACGATGAACTATTGGATAGAAGGTAAAAAAGAAGAATTGTTGAAAGTGCTTAAAAGAAGTGATGTTCTCATAATTAATGATTCAGAGGCTCGGCTGCTTTCAAATGAGCCAAATTTGATTAAATCAGCAAAAGTGATCCGCGAAATGGGTGCAAAGATTTTGATCATTAAAAAAGGTGAGCATGGCGCTCTTCTCTTCATGGAAGATACTGTGTTTTCTGCACCGGCATATCCTTTGGAGATGATAAACGACCCAACAGGTGCGGGGGATACATTTGCCGGTGGCTTTATCGGGTATTTGCATAAAACACAAGACCTTTCTCCGGAAAATATAAAAAGAGCGGTTGTTTACGGCAGCACTATGGCGTCGTTCTGCGTTGAGCAGTTTAGCACCGAAGCGTTGGTCAACCTTTCATTTCTTAGAATTCAAGATCGTTACAGAGAATTTATGACAATCTCTCGTTTTGATGACATCTGATAATTATTTTTCATTGAAATTTGAAAGCGGCTATTTAGTTTACCTTGACCAGACAAGGTTGCCATCCATTGAATCCTACATTACAACTGACGATTACAAAAGAGTTGCAGAATCGATAAAATGCCTTGAAATCAGGGGAGCGCCATTAATTGGAATTGCAGCTGCGTATGCGCTCGCTCTTTCTCAAAAAGAAGCTTATTGCGAAGATGTTTTCAACGAAGCTTTTTCTGTTTTGGCAAGCACACGCCCTACTGCCGTTAATCTTTTTGTTGCTTTGAACAGAATGAAAAGTTTGCACGATAGATTGCCGGAAAAAGATAGAAATTTTGGTAATTTTTGTAGGGAAGCAATGTCAATCCACCGGGAGGATGAGCTAATGTGTGAAGCTATTGCACAAAACGGAGCTGATATACTTCCTGATGATTGCACAATCCTGACGCATTGTAACACAGGTAAATTAGCGACCGGTGGAATAGGCACAGCTTTCGGGGTAATCAGGCGTGCTTTTGAGCAGGGAAAAATAAAAAAGGTTTATGCCGATGAAACCCGCCCGCTTTTTCAGGGGTTGCGTCTCACTTCGTTTGAGCTTCACAAGACAGGTATTCCTTACACTATTATTACTGAATCAACTGCCGGGGTTTTAATTCGGGATAAAAAGATAAATGCTGTAATAACCGGTGCGGACAGAATAGCCCGCAATGGCGACGCAGCGAACAAATTGGGCACTTTTACCTTATCCGTTTTATGCAAACACCATGGTATTCCGTTTTTTATCGCTGCACCTTCAACAACAATTGATTTAGAAGCAAAAGCTTTTTCAGATATTCCAATTGAAGAAAGAAAAGGGGATGAACTTCTCCGGTATCTGGATAAAACTTACAGCAACCAACACTTCGAAGCATACAACCCATCCTTTGATGTTACACCGGCAGAAAATATAGACGGAATCATAACTGAAAAGGGTGTTTTTCGTTATCCTTTTTCCTTTAAGTGATGCGCAGCGGGTTAGTGCAAACGGAGGCAATTGTACTCTCCAAAATAAAATATTCTGATTCAAGCAACATAATTTCCTTTTACACGAAAGAACGGGGAAAAATTAACGGGTTGGTTAAAGGCGCTCGAAGCATGAAATCGAAGACAGGGCTTGCAACAGATGTTATGAATATAGTTCAGCTGTTTTATTATGAAAAAGAAGGTCGGGAACTTTACACAATTAACTCGGCTGAATTAGTTTTTCACCCAAAAGAAACCCTTTCAGATTTGAGGATGCTGGCATATTCCTCAGCAATCTTAGAATTGGTGAAAGAACTCACTGTGCCGCATGAAGAAAATGAACGCCTTTACAGGGGAACTGATAGAATTTTGCGGTTGATTGAATT
The DNA here is from genome assembly GCA_008933765.1 of Ignavibacteriaceae bacterium. Lineage (GTDB taxonomy): Bacteria > Bacteroidota > Ignavibacteria > Ignavibacteriales > Ignavibacteriaceae > UTCHB3. Next base: position 78,971 of record WBUK01000009.1, read on the forward strand.
TAAGGAAGAAGACCCACAACTGTTATTTCTGCGCTATTTTTTCTTTCTTTTGGATGAATCGGGTGTAGGGATACATTGCGAATCGTGTGCAGCATGTGGATGCAAAATTGGTGACGAAGTGTCGGTGGTGGAAAAGGATGAACCCGCCACCGGCAAGGGAAATAGCGGAAGTAATGAACCCGCCTCCGGCAAGGAAGGGGTGGGAAGCAAAGAACCCACAACCGACACTAAAGTGGATAACACTTACGGTGGAGCAATCCGATTTGATTCCGGTTATGGAATTTTATGCGAGAAATGCGCTTCTGAAAAAAGAAGAGGAATTTTAATTTCGATGGAACTTTATGGTGCTATTGTTTGTCTAATTACGGGTAAAAAGTTAGGCAAAGTTGAACAAAAACTGCTTAATGATTTAGTTCATATTTTGGAAACATACACCAGAACCCATTTTGAAACTTTTAAAGGCTTGAAAGCATTAAAGATATTAGGAGACTTATAGATAAACATTTTTACACTTTTTATCTATCAACATAATCAAATAGGATTGTAACATGAGAGGAAAGAGTATTCTTGGGGCGTTAGCCCTGATAGTTCTTGGCATTTTGTTCGGTGCGGTTCTCGTTTCCGGTTTTGGCTGGGTTAAACCCGGTTTAGCGGATGTAAAATTGGGTGCAGACAAATCGCCTGTGATGGCAAATGCTGATTTAAACAATTTTAGCCAAGCGTTCATAGATGTTTCAGAAAAAGTAACCCCATCGATCGTGCAAATTAATGTGGTAGCCGAATCAAAAGGTGGAAGTGGTGGGTTCGATTTCTTTCCGTTCGATCTGGGTGGTGGCTCACAGGAAACTGAAGGTTCAGGAAGTGGTATTATAATCAGCAACGACGGTTATATTCTGACAAACAACCATGTGGTTGAGAGCGCAAAAAAGGTTGAAGTTATACTGAATGACCGAAGGAAATTTGATGCAAAGGTGGTTGGAACAGACCCGTTAACAGACCTTGGAGTAATAAAAATTAACGCTACAAATCTTCCTGCCGCATATTTAGGAAACAGTGATGAATTAAAGGTTGGGCAGTGGGTAATGGCTATTGGTAACCCCCTTTCCCTTTCTTCCACCGTTACTGCGGGCATAATCAGTGCGCTTAACAGAGGGTCACTTCGTTTAATCAACGACAGTTACGGGGTGGAGAACTTCATCCAAACAGACGCTGTTATTAATCCGGGGAACAGCGGTGGTGCACTTGTTGATCTGAATGGTGCTGTAATTGGAATTAACACTGCAATTGCGTCAAGAACGGGGACATATATCGGCTACGGATTTGCTATTCCGATTAATCTCGCACAGAATGTAGCAAAAGACCTGATTGCCAACGGCAAAGTAAATCGCGGGTATATTGGTGTTCAGATTAGAGAAATTGACGCGGCACTTGCAAAATCTCTGGGGCTTGATAAACCAACCGGTGTTATTGTTGAGAAAATTGTTGAAGGTGGGGCAGCCGCTTCCGCTGATGTGAAAAAAGGTGATGTTATCCTGAAAGTGGACGATAAAGTGGTTAATGCTCCGAACACACTTCAAAGCTATATTGCCGGAAAGTCTGCCGGAACAAAAGTTAACCTTACTATTTGGAGAGACGGTAAAGAGATAACCAGAACAGTCGTTCTGAAACCAAGGGATGAATCAACTGAAGTGGCAAAAACTGACAAAAGCAGCCAACAGCAAGACGAAGGCCTTCCCTCGGAATCTTTAAAATTTGATGAAATTGGCTTAACCGTAAGAAATCTTAATGCAGCAGAATTGAAAAAATACAACCTTGATAATGGTGTTTTGATTTCTGATGTTAAACCCTACAGCATTGGCTACGACCAAGGACTCGGAAGAGGAATTGTGATCACTAAAGCTGACAGAAAAGAAATTAACAATGTGAACGATCTGCAAAAGATCATAAACAACAGCAAAGGAAAAGCCCTTCTCTTAGAAGTTGCCGATGCGAACGGCAACTCAAGATTTGTTGGGATTGAAATTCCAAAATAATTTTATCTGCTCGGAGGTTACCTTATTAATCGCGAATAAGCTTTAGCCTTTTGAAAAACAGTTTTTCTTAGTTGGAAATCATTTGGTAAATCAAAAATGCCGGTCTTAACCGGCATTTTTTTATTTTTAGCAAAACAAATTTGGAAATTATGTCACAAATCAGATATTTGACGGCGGGAGAGTCGCACGGTAAAACATTAGTGTTGATAATAGAGGGTTTTCCCGCAAATTTAGAAATAGATACGGAAGAGATAAACAGAGAGTTGAAAAGACGCCAAAGCGGTTACGGGCGTGGCGGCAGAATGAAAATAGAAAAAGACACGGCTGAAATTGTTGCAGGCGTCCGGTTTGGTAAAACAACGGGAGCACCAATTTCAGTTTTAGTAAGGAACAAAGACTGGGAAAACTGGGGTGCAAAAATGTCGGTTTTTCCGGTTGATGAAAAAATAACAAAGATTGAAAAGATAACGATACCGCGCCCGGGTCACGCTGATTTGGTAGGTGTAACTAAATACGACCTTGATGATATTCGTAATTCAATCGAACGGTCGAGCGCCCGGGAGACGGCGGTTAGAGTGGTTGCCGGCTCATTTGCGAAGCAATTACTTCGAAATTATGGTGTTAAAATTTCAAGTTTCGTTGAAAATATTGGTGGAATTTCAGGTTCGGGCGATCTATACGATAGACTAATGTTAAAAGAAGCTGGAGATTTTGATAGCCAAATTAAAACAGCTGAAAAAAGTGAGCTGCGCGTAACACTTCCGGAGATGGAAAAAGAGATAAAAGACCGGATAAAACAGGCGAAGAAAGAAGGGGATACGCTCGGGGGGCTGTTTGCTGTTGTGGCTGAGGGTTTGGTGCCGGGTGTGGGCAGTTTCGTTCATTACGATAGAAAACTTGACTCGGAAATTGCGCAGGCGATGGTTTCAATTAACGCAGTGAAAGCGGTTGGAATTGGTGCCGGGTTTGATGTTGCTGCTACCCCCGGTTCGGAACTTCACGACGAAATAATTTTGGAAAATGAAAAAATCGTTCGGAAAACAAACCGCGCCGGTGGAATTGAGGGTGGCACCACAAACGGTGAAAATATTTTGGTTAGAGTGGCAATGAAACCTATAGCCACTTTAATGATGCCGTTGAGAAGCGTTGACCTTTCCAATTTTCAAGAGTTGCAAGCAAGGCGGGAAAGAAGTGATTTTACAGCGGTTCCTGCATGTTCAGTAATAGGCGAAGCAGTTTTAGCGTGGAGTCTGGCTAAGTTCTATTTGGATAAATTTGGGGGCGATTCAGTGAGTGAATCGGTTACTAACTTCACACATTACAAAGAGAATATTCATAAGCGTCTGAGAGAAAACTTTGGGCAATAAAATTTTATTCATGTCTTTTACATTTAACCCGTTTGATGAGAACACCTACATCATTCATGACCCCGTTACACTTGAAGCAGCGGTGATAGACCCCGGTTGCTTTTCGGCTGAAGAGGAGAAAGAAATAGAAAGTTACATCAAGGGTGAGCGGCTGAATATCAAGTATTTGATTAACACTCATTGTCATATCGATCATATTTACGGCAATAATTTTGTTAACCGAAAGTATAACCCGGAATATTTAATACCGGAAAAAGACCTTTTTCTGCTCGAAAACGCACAGAAAATGGGCATTTCATTCGGAGTTTACATCGAAAATGTAGATCCGCCAACCGGATTTTACGATGAAAGCACAAAAATTTCTTTGGGTGAGTTTACGCTAAAACCACTTTTCACACCGGGGCACACTCCGGGTGAATACTGCCTTTATGAAGAAAAGAGTGGGATACTTATTGCCGGTGATGTTCTCTTTGAAGGAAGTATCGGCAGAACCGATCTTTGGGGTGGTAACCATCAGACACTGCTGGATTCAATTCACTCTGAACTATTGATTCTTCCGGATGAAACAATAGTCCTGCCCGGACACGGTAACCTTACGAGGATAAGAGTTGAACGGGAGCACAACCCGTTTTTACAATAAGCAGCATTTCAGTCTGACTATAATTTTTTATAAATTTGGGGAGGGAGTTTGCCGGTTTATTATTTGTAATTAATTAAAGTGAATTGCAAAAAAAAATCCAATAATTGCAGGGAATTGCAGGGAATTGCAAATATTTGCAGATTTGCAGAACCAATTCCCAACGATTTAATGATATTGGGCTTTGGTGTAGGAGTTTGTTGTTTATTTTATTACTGATTTTCTCCCGAGTGTATGGCACTAATCTGTTTGAACTGCGGGTGCTTAATTTCTTTTAAATTAAAAACCGACTGAAAAATGAAAAAACTTATATTATTTTCCCTGTTATTTTTACCGATAACCTCCGTTTATTCTCAACCTCATTTTGACACAGTTACAAATCTTCAGATGGGAATGGGTATTTTTTACACAAGATATGCCGAATACAGCAAGCCTTGGAATATTTATGTGTTAGAAATTGATATGAGTGTACCCTACAACTCAATCGAAACTATTAAAGCGAACGATCGTTTAGCCGGCTACGAAAAAACAAGTTCGATGGCACGCCGTCGGAGTTATCCCGGTCATATTGCGGTTGGTGCAATAAACGGTGACTTTTACGGCGGGACCGGCATCCCGATCAATATTCAAGTTCGGGACGGTAAGATTCTACGGCGCCCGGGCATTTCTTCCGCAATAGGTTTCACTGATCAGCAAAGCCCAACGATTGCAAGATTCAACTTTTCCGGGTTGGTGAAAAAAGGTTCGGCTACAAGAACCATTAACGGAGTGAATGAGACGCGCGGAACCGACCAACTGATACTTTTTAATAAATTTCTCGGAGCAACTACAGGTACCAACAGCTATGGTACCGAAGTAGCCCTTCAGAATATAACGCCATGGTATGCAAATGATACCGTTGTTTGTGTTGTAGTTAATAAGTTGTCAGGCGTGGGGAACATGGCTATCGGGGATTCGGTAACAATTCTTTCAGGAAACGGAACAGCCGGAACATGGTTGAATAACAACCTTTCAGTCGGAGATACTGTTAAAGTGTATCAGGGATTAAGCCCCGGATTGGGGCGGATTAAAGAAGTAATAGGCGGGCTTCCCAAAATAGTTCATTTTGGTGCTGACTATGTGGATCAGGGTTATTTGGAAGAAGGAGGACCCAGCCACACTTACGAAAGACACCCCCGTACTGCAGTCGGCTTTTCTCAGGATTCTTCAAAAATTTATTTTGTGGCAGTCGATGGGCGCTCTGCGCAAAGTATTGGGATGACGCTTCACGAATTAGCAGATTTTATGCAGCGAATCGGGGTATATCACGCTGTTAATTTGGACGGAGGTGGTTCAACTACTTTTGTAGTTCGGGATTCAATAATGAATGTGGTATCAGATGGTTTGGAAAGAGCCGTATCAAATTCGCTTGCCGTGTTTACTTCCGCGCCACAAGGGTCGTTAAACAAGGTTAGGATTTCACCGGGTTCGTTCCGTTTGTTTCACGGCGAGTCGGTGTCTTTCACAATTCATGGCTTTGACGAGTGGTTCAACCCTGTTGCAGTGAACCAGGCGGAGGCTCAGTTCAGCGTTGACCCCGGGATTGGGGTTCTTAACGGAAATAAATTAACAGCAGGTAACGATCCCGATACCGGTTATGTCTATGTGAACTACAATGGTTTTCGTGATTCTGCACTGATTGTTGTTAAAGGAATAACAAAGATAGAAGTGTCGCCCAAATTTTCGGTTTCTGATACTTCACAGACCATTGTAATCAAAACTCAGGCATGGGATCTGGACGGCACACCGCGCAACATAGCTGCAAATCAATATTCGTGGAGTGTTTTGGACCCTGCTCTCGGTACCGTGGACTCAACCGGGAGGTTCAAAGGGAAGGCTGCCGGAACGGCGAAAATTGTAGCTGACCACAGAGGCAACCGTGATACCGCAACGGTGGAAATTGAAATTGGCACCAATAATAGAATTCTGAGTGGACTGGATAACCTTGCCGGCTGGAGCTTTCAATATATTATGACCGATTCAACCGGAACAAATGTATCCGTTTCAAACGATACATACACAACCGCGCCCGGCTCTTTCAAAATTGATTATAAATACACCTACGAACCGGGGCAATTTTATTATATCTATTTGAAAAATGATATCCCTGTCTTTGGGGTGCCCGATTCCATTCATTTAGATGTTAAATCTGATGGCCAACAGCACCACATCACTTATTATGTTACCGATGAGAATGATGAGCCGTACAGAATAACAATGGCGCAATATGTTACTTCTTTGGACTTTGAAGAAACCAAAACGGCAATCAGCAGAGCAGTTCCTGCGGCAACAACCGGAACATTTTATTTTCCGATTCGCATGAAAGAAATTCAAATTAAACTGGGGAATACCAAGGTGCCGGGGCAGGTGTATTCAGGAACTATTTATTTGGATAATTTGCAGGTTTCATACCCGGGAGGAACACCTGTTTCAATCAAGAATGAAGAATTTAGCTTACCCGACCAATTTATGATAACGGGTAATTATCCCAATCCTTTCAATCCGGTTACAAAACTTTTGTATTCTTTGGATAAACCGGGAGTTACAAATTTAGAAATCTACGACATTACCGGTGCAAAAGTATTCACTTTGGTGAACTATTGGCAACCTGTTGGCAAATATGAAATCAACTGGAATGCCTCGCAACTGCCGAGTGGTGTTTATTTAGCAAGGTTGGAACAGAACGGACGAACAATTACACACAAAATGCTTCTGCTGAAGTAATTGGTTGAAATAGTTTGTTTGAATGTTTCACAGAAAAGCTTTCGGGCATAATTAGTTGAATAAACCTGCAGAGATAACCTGCATAAAAATCTGTTATCATATCTCGTTCCATAAACCGGCTTAGATAACTTTCTATACTACTACAACAAAAGAGAAAAATTAAAAAGGGCAAGTAAATGATTTCTTAAACATTCACTTGCCCTTTTTTACTCTTTCTTTTTCTCCAATTCGTTAAGTTGGTTATGGGAGAGAAGCCTCACAATGAAGCTTCACCTAAAAATCAACTTTTTCAACCCTTTCTGTTTCTCCAATTCTGTTGGTTGGTTTTTGAAAAAAGACTCTCCCCGGCAACCTCGCGAAGAATCAACTTTTTCAGCCTTTATTTTTTCTCCAACTCGTCAAGGTCCGGAAGAATATTCAATTTTTTGGGCGATAAATATGAATACATAGCCGGAATAATATAAAGTGTAAGAATAGTGGAGAAAATTAACCCACCGATAATTGCAATACCCATCGAAACCCTGCTTTCAGAGCCTGCACCGAGCGCCAAAGCTATTGGTGTAGCACCCAGAATTGTTGAAAGACTGGTCATCAGGATGGGGCGGAACCGAAGTTCTGCTGCTTCTGTAACTGCAACCATAAGTTCAGAACCTGCTTCTCTCCTTTGATTGGCAAATTCTACAATCAAAATTCCGTTTTTGGTTACCAAACCAATCAGCATAATTTGCCCAATCTCACTGAAGATATTTAATGTTTGTCCAAATAGCGAGAGTGACAACACCGCACCTGCAATGGCTAACGGCACTGTGAACATAATTATAAATGGATCGCGAAAACTTTCAAATTGTGCCGCTAAAACCAAATAAATTAAAACAATAGCGAGAAGAAAAGTGAAAAAAAGAGACGAAGAACTGTCAACAAAATCCTGTGAAGCACCCTGCAAAGCCGTTGAGAACTTATCATCCAGGACGCGGTCGGCTATTATATCCATTTCCTTGATACCATCACCAATGGTTTTCCCTTCAGCTAATCCTGCGGAAACAGTAGCGGAGGTAAACCTGTTGAACCGGTAAAGTTGCGGAGGTGAACTCCGTTCATTCAACTGTACAATGTTATCCAGTTGCACCATATCGCCTTTCCCGTTTTTCACGAACATCGAGCGAAGGTCAAGCGGTTTATTCCGGTCTGTTCTTGCCAATTGCCCGATAATTTGATATTGTTTACCGTCTTTAATAAAATACCCGAATCTCTGCCCGCTCAAAGAGAATTGCAGAGTTGTAGCCACATCAGAGACAGAGATACCAAGATTTCTGGCTTTTGAGCGGTCAATTTCAACCACCACTTCCGGCTTGTTAAATTTTAAGTTAACATCCACAACTGAAAAGATGGGGCTTTTTTTCGCCTCTTCCATAAATTTTGGCAAAATATCTCTTATTGCCTCATAATTAGGTGCCTGGATAACATACTGAACCGGTAAACCTCCCCGAGAGCCGCCACCGATCGACTGATCCTGAATTACGATTGTTCTTGCGTCGTTAAGCTCCCGCACCGAGCCTGTAACTGTTTGCGCAATTTCCTGTTGCGAGCGTGTCCGTTCTTCGCGATCTTTTAACAAAACCATCATAAAACCGGAGTTAGTTGAACTTGCGCCAAAACCGGGCGAAGTAACGCTGGTAATATTATCTTTTTCCGGCACTTCTTTTGCAACTCTGTCGTTCAATTTTAACATATAGTGATCCATAAAATCGAAAGATGAGCCTTCAGGCGCAGTAGAACTAATCCTAAACTGTCCTCTGTCTTCCTGTGGCGCAAGCTCAGTTGGTAAGTTGCTGCCAAACCAAAAAATAATAAAAGCAGAAATGGCCATAATCGGAATTGCCAGCCATCTTGCCCGCATAAATGCTTCGAGCGATTTTCGGTAAAGTGAAGACATCCCGACGAAGAAAGGCTCGGTTTTATTGTATAACCACGATCGGTTTTCCTGTGATTTTAGCAGCCTTGAACTCATCATTGGTGTAAGGGTAAGGGCAACAAAAGCGGAAATTATAACCGAACCGGCAATAACATATCCAAACTCTTTGAACAGTTTGCCCGTTAAACCTTGAAGGAAAACGATGGGCAGAAACACCGAAGCTAATGAAGCGGTAGTTGAAATGATAGCAAAGAAAATTTCAGATGAACCTTTAACCGCAGCTTCAATTGGGCTTAAACCCTCTTCGATTTTTCGATAGATGTTCTCCAGCACAACGATGGCATCGTCAACCACGATACCAATGGCAAGCACAATTCCAAGCAAGGTCAGCACATTTATCGAGAAACCGGCGGCATACATGATGAAAAAAGCACCGATCAATGAAATTGGAATAGCCAGGATCGGGATTATAGTTGAGCGCCAGTTCCTGAGAAATGCGAAAATTATCACGATAACCAACCCAAAGGCAATGAAAATTGTTTCCATCACCTCACTGATCGATTTCCGGATGAAGGTTGTTCTGTCAAATCCTAATTGAATCTCGATATCAGAAGGGAGGTCTTTTTTGATTTGTTCCAATCTCTTGTAAAATTCATCGGCTATTTGGATGTGGTTGCTGCCGGGCAGGGGAATCAGCACCATACCGATCATCGGTTTGCCGTCGCGCCGGAGAATGGTTCTTTCGTTTTCAGGGAAATACTCAGCATGCCCGATGTCGGAAAGCCTCACAGTTTGCCCGGTTTGATCACGAATTATGAGGTTATTGAAATCCTTTGGCGTTTGGAGCAACCCAAGGGTTCGTACTGTCAACTCCGTGTTATCCCCCTCAAGCCTTCCGGAGGGAAGTTCAATATTTTCCGCCTGCAGTACTTTTCGTACTTCAACGGGTGTGATATTGAAAGAATTCATCTTAATGGGATCAAGCCACAGCCTCATCGAATATTTTTTCTCGCCCCAAATTTGTACAGCGCTTACTCCGGGTATGGTTTGGATTCTTTCTTTCAGCACATTTTTCGCATAATCTGAAAGCTGAAGAATATCCCTTTCCTTTCCGCTTACATTGATCATTACGATTGGAATGGCGTCGGCATCCGCTTTTGTTACAACAGGTGGGTCGGCATCTTGTGGAATAAGCCGTTGTGCTCTTGAAACGCGGTCACGCACATCATTTGCAGCGGCTTCAAGGTCGATATCAACATTAAATTCAACGGTTATGATACTGCTTCCGTCTCTTGAAGTTGAGGTTAGGCTTCTGATGCCTGCAATTCCATTTATTGATTCCTCAAGAGGTTCGGTGATTTGAGATTCAATAACAGTTGCATTCGCACCTGTGTAGTTTGTTTGGACTGTTATAATCGGTGGGTCGATACTTGGGTATTCCCGCACACCAAGTGAAGTGTAGCCAATAGCGCCAAAAAGCACAATGACGAACGACATTACGATCGCCAGCACCGGACGCCGGATACTGATGGAAGATAAACTCATTGTGCAAACCCCGAAAGTTTAACGGGGGTGTTTTTGCCGAGTTGGATAAGCCCGGAGACGATCAGAGTGTCACCTCTGTTAATTCCGGAAATAATTTGAACCACCTTTTCGGTGCGGTCACCAACCTCAACTTTCACAGAGGTTGCAATTCCCGATTTATAAAGAAAAACTGAATATCCTGAAATTTCAGGAACGAGCGTTTCACTCGGGATCAGGATAGTCCGTACCGGTGCAGAAAGGGGGACAAGAACCTCGATCATTTTACCGGGTACGAAGTGAGTAGTTTTGGTGGTGATGTAAGCTCTCACTCTTAGAGTTGCAGAAGTGGCGTCAACTCCGGGTTCGACGGCGTAAATTTGCGCACGGGCGGTGTCGTCTGCGTTGCCGGAAGTGAATGTAACAAAATTTCCGTTTTTAATATATATTGAATAATTCTGCGGGACGGCAAAATCGATTTTCAACTTAGAAGTATTTTGAAGTGTCGCAATTTTAGTTCCGGGTGATACATAAGCGCCTTGTGAGAGGTACCTTAAGCCGATTTTTCCGGAGAATGGTGCCCGGATTTCTGTTTTTTGAATTTGAGCTTTTAGAAGATCGATATCCGCAAGAATTGATGAGTGATCATAAACGGCTGCATCATATTCTTCTTTCGTTGTGCTTTGCGCTGCTAAAAGTTTTTCCTGCCGGTCCAAATTTAATTTGGAAAGATGTAGTTTAGCTTCACTTTTTTTCAGTTGAGCTTTAAGATCGGCATCGTTAATTTTAACTAAAAGTTGCCCCTTAGAGACTGCAGAACCCTCTTTGAAATTGATTTGGATTATTTTCCCCGACACTTCGGGTGAAAGGTCAACCCAATCGTCGGCGAGGACATTCCCCATTACCTTTATTTCAGAGGAGAATGAGTCGTAATCAAGTACTTTACCTCTTACTTCGACAGGACCGGTAGGTCTTCCGGAGCCTTTTTTACCCTTATTTTCTTTTGAGCCGGACGAGTGGGACACAATAGGCCACAAAACGAGTGCAACTATTATCAATGCGATTAAAGAGTAGATAATTGTTTTTGTGCGTTTTGACATGAAAATTAACCGAAAATTGGCGCTGGATGCGTCCGTTTATAAATAAATATATCTTTTAATATAAACAATACTTTTTTTTAAAGTAAAGTTTAATATAATAAAAAGAACCCCTTATATTGCCACAAAAACTTTTGACTACGGTGCTGAAGGCGTTGTTTTTCGGTGTCGTATTTTTTGATTTTTTTTGTCGTAAATTTTCGATGGTGTTTATTGAACTCCGGCATTTTTAATCATATTTTTTTGAAAGTAGTTTTTCGTATTCCGGCATTTCTTATCTTTTTTTCAAAAGCAGTTTTAGTGAACGGGTTGGTGTGAGCTGTTGTTTTAGATTTCCTCAACTTTGGAAATGAGGGACTGAATCGTTATTTTTGTAGTCTGAATATGGCGCGTTCGTCTAGCGGTTCAGGACGCTGCCCTCTCAAGGCAGAGATCACGGGTTCGAATCCCGTACGCGCTACAACTTAACATAAAAGTATCATCCCTTGTGGATGATATTTTTGTTTTAAATCAACAAATCTCTTTTGGGTTCGGATTGTGTTAGAGGAGGAGGGCTGATATTTAATGGTTCCCACAAATCTTCTGCGGTAGAAATTGTAGTATGTTTAAATCGTTTTGAACTCTTTTTATCTCTGAGTACAATTTCAACATCAAGATCAGCAGCATTAGCGAGCGAAACCGGGGTTTTAACTGTGAAATTACCTTCACAGTTAAATATTTTTGATATATAGGCTTTTGATGTCCCAAGTTCTTCAGTAAGAAAATTTGCAGGATTTACTATATTTTTCCTTTTTAATCTTGCCAGAATCGATTCGATAAACGAAAGAACCAAGTTAAAGGTTTTGATTTTAATTTTTACTGAGGGTTTCAATGTGTTCTCCTAACTTTTCGCAATTTTCATTCAGGTTCAATCTATAATTTATAATTATTGTAACATTCAATCTTAAGATATCAGATCTATAAAAAGCAGCATACCTGAAAAGATTCACACGCACTTTCCTGGTTTTAAGTACTTAATAACTACACCACCTGGTCGTAACTTAAAGCACAAGAGTGATTTATGCTATTTTTTACTGATTCGAAAAAAAAGATAAAGGGTACAAGCAAAATAACTTTTTTTCACGAATTGAAAAGACAAAACAGTGATCAATCGGAAAAATACTCTTTTTCGTTTCAAAGATTTTTGAAAAACATTTAGTCCGAACTCAGATACCATTTGCTGAAGTTGGATAAAATAATTACTTTTTGGATTGGTATTGAAAAAAAAGAGAAATCTTTAGATTAATTCAGTTTTTTTGGGGGTGTAAGCTTTCACTAACTGAGGAAGCCTTTTGTCTTGATAATTAAGCCGTTGTTTGCATTGATGTCAAAGTTATTTTTCTGCCATCATTTGTATTGATGTGAAAGCTTTTTTTCTATTGTCCACAAGGCAGTCGTTCCTATTTAACAGGCGAGGCTTTTTGTATTGGGAGCAGGGAAAAGTTCTGTTAAATGGTTGAGAAAATACCCTTTAATCATTGGAAATTACCTTTCTTCAAAAATTTGATGGGATTTCTTAGTGAATGAATAATCTTTCGAATATTTTTTAGCGAGATTTTAGAAATTCATACGCGGTGAGAGAACCAAATGGTGAAAAGCCTGTGAAATTGAAAAGCGCTAAAATTATATACTTAAAAATAACTGATGAAAAGCCTTCGAGATTAAAACGAGTTAATAATCTATACTTGAGCTAAAGCTCAACTACTATTAAAACAAAAAAATTAAGTATTAACAAAACAATACTTTGGAAACAACAAAACGGAACCTGAATGTTAGAAGTAAAAAACATTAGAAAAGAGTACAAAAATGTGGTTGCTGTTGATGATGTTTCGTTCAAAGTGGAGCCCGGTAAAATCTTCGGTCTGTTGGGGCCAAACGGAGCGGGCAAAACAACAACAATCAGAATGATACTCGACATCATCAAGCCTACAGCGGGTGAGATACTAATCGATGGTAAGCAACCCGGCAAAGAGTTCCAAAAATACACCGGCTATCTGCCTGAAGAGAGAGGGCTTTACAAAAAAAGTAAGGTTCTGGATATCATCAAATATTTTGGCTGCTTGAAAGGAATGACACCCAAAGATGCAGAAAACGAAGGTATTCAATGGCTAAAAAGACTCGAAATAACTGACTACAAAAAGCGAAAAGTTCAGGAGCTTTCAAAAGGAAATCAGCAAAAGATTCAGTTCATTATTGCGGTTGTTCATAATCCAAGAATTTTAGTGCTCGATGAACCTTTCAGCGGTTTTGACCCAATAAACCAGGAAATTGTCCGTGATGAAATCCTTCGCCTGAAAGAAGAGGGTAGAACCATAATACTCTCAACACATCAAATGGATATGGCTGAAAAAATGTGTGAAACAATTTTCCTGATCGCAAACGGAAAAGAAGTAACCGGGGGACCAATCAAAGAAGTAAAACGAAGGTTTGGTAAAGAAATAATAAAAATAGAATACGAAGGAAACGGCGATTTCATCAAAGGCTTACCGGGCGTTAAAACCGCAGACCTCTACGGCAACTTTGGTGAAATTGAAACCGAAGATGGCATAGACCCCAACAGCGTGTTACCTGCAATCTTCAACGGAGTTGCTTTGCGCAGTTTTTCGATTGAAGCCCCAACACTCAATCGAATCTTTATCGATACTATCAAACAGAATGAAAACGGAACAAGCTCCAAACAAAATAATCAGGGGGCTACAAGATGAAAAAAGCATTTGAAGTTGCAAAATGGGAATACCTGCAGAAAGTAACCTCCAAAGAGTTCATCATTTCGGTGGTGATTACACCGGTTATTTTCCTCGTTTTTTCACTGTTGCCGACACTTCTTGCCGATAAAGATTCAGACGCACCAAAAGCAATAACAATTCTTGACTCAACCGGTCTTTATGCGCCTGAATTAGCAACAAAACTTGAAAAGCAAAAATTGGATAATGGGCAGCCAAGGTTTGTTATTCCAAGAACTGATGTTGCACCAAATCAGATTGTCGAAACCAAAAAAAGGTTGGATGATTCAGTTGTAAACCGTACTGTTTTAGAAGGATACATCTATATTTACGACAAACCCGATTCGGGCGTTCAACTTGAATTCAGAAGCAAATCTATCGGCAGTTTCAGAGACTTAGGTATTATTGAAAACACTTTCAATAACATCAGAAGAGAAAAAATGCTGGAGCACGAGAATATTAAGCAAAGTTTGTTAGACTCGCTTACAAAAAATGTCGGGCTTCAGTCGGTAAAAATAACCACGGAAGGAGTTGAGGAAATCGATTTTGAAAAACAGTTCTTTTCAACATTTATAATAATAATGGCGCTGTTTTTCATTCTGATGTTCACGGGTGGCTCGTTAGTGCGAAGTTTAGTTGAAGAAAAATCTAACAGACTGATTGAAATAATTCTTTCAAGTTGCAAAGCTGAGGACCTGCTTTTGGGCAAAGTGATGGGGTTGACACTCCTGGTTCTTACGCAAATGGGGATTTGGGCACTTCTTGCGGTGGGATATGCGGGCCCAATGTTAGCCACCACTTCAGCGTTCCAAAACCTGCACATTGTAATTCCATATTTTCTATTGGCGTTCCTTTTCTATGTCTCAATTTTTGTCGGTGTTGGCTCAATAGTGAACACTGAGCAGGAGGCGCAGCAGATAACGGGTTACCTGACGCTGTTGGTGATCTTCCCTGTGGTGCTTTTGATGCCAATAATTCAAAACCCTGATCAGGAATTGGTGAAAATTTTCGCGTACATACCGTTCACCTCACCATTGGTGATGATTGCGCGCATGAATGTGGTTAGCGTTCCGTTCTACGAGCACTTAATTGCCATGGGAATTTTGTTGCTTAGCATAATTCTTGTGATAAAACTTTCGGTAAAAATATTCAGAATAGGAATACTGTCGTACGGCAAAATCCCTTCGATGAAAGAACTTATGAATTGGCTAAGAAGCAACTGATAACCCAAACAGATAAAAACAACCGGTGATTAATTGATTGATATCGGCTTAAGTGTTTTGACAGGCGGATTAATTTCCGCCTTCTTTTTTAAGTTTTACACCATTTTCGACAGATTCCGGTTCAGGAAAGAGATAAGATTTGTTATCCCTGCCTTGCTTGGTGGGTTGGCTGCAGTTCTTATTACACTCGGTCTGCAGTGGGGGATGTCGCAAATTGAAGAGATTGCTTCAATTATGTATTCAGGGCACAACAGATCTATTTACATTTCGCCTTTTGTGGAAGAGGTTGCAAAGGGCTTGGTTACGGTTGCAGCAATTAAATTGCTGAAAAGTGAAGAAATTCTGGATTCTCTTTTCTTAGCAATAGCCGTTGGAATTGGGTTTTCTTTCTTTGAAAATCTTCTGTTTGCTTCAATAACGGGGGTACCGGCAAGTGCAGTCGCCAGGATGATCGAACGGAGTTTGGTAATAACACCAATGCATGCCATTCAGAATTTTCTTTTTATTTTGATTTGGCTTTTGTTGGGCAGAATGGTTAAAAACAAATTTTTGCTTTTCTTACTGGCTTTGCCTTTCCCGGGGATTTCGCACGCGGTCTGGAATTATATAGCACTTGAAACGGGGGCAAACTTAGTTAATCTTACAGTTATGATTTTGGTAAGCCGAGCAATCGTTTTTGCTATCCGGGTTGAGAAAGAAGACTACATCATAAACCTTTTGGAAGCTGAATACGAAGAAAACCGTTTGGATACTAAAGGGAAAAAAAACGATGGCGAACCGGCAACAGAACCCGCATACCCGACCGCAGATAATAAAGAACCAACAGAACTAAAAGAATTAAACAGAGCTTCTTCCGAATGGATATATTCTTTCATTTTCGAAAAATTACACCTCACCCGTTTTGTTAAAAGTGAAAAAAACGGGCTGCAGAATTTCTTCGACAAATAATTATCCCAAAAGTAATTGCCTTAACATTTCGCTAAAATTCCGTAACTTTCCGTTTTGAAATTTTAATTCAACTTGACTGTAAAAAATGGCAGAACCGGCAGGTGTTCTTTTTTTCGTTCCTGAACCGATCTTCAACCGATATGAAGTGAAAGATTTTGGAGGGTTAAAACAGCAGGATGTATCGATACTTCTAAGCGGTTTGCTAATCAATCAGTTGCAGATTGTTTTTTCCCGTGGAACCGGTTCAAGGGTCATTCTCATGTTGCATCAGTTTGATGTGGGTGTTGAGGGCGCCGATGAGTTGCAACACTTCGAGGGACTGGAAGTAATTTACTACGAAAAAGGGGAAGAGGCGAATACGGTTAAAGAATTAGAAGAAGAATTTGTAAACAATGGGCAAATTTTGGCGATTGTTAACCCATTTGTTATGGGATTAGTTGCAAGTGACTACGAGTTTCTCTCAAATCTCTCGGACCAGGAGGATGAGGTAATCGTTTTAAATCGTTCTGAAAACAACCATATCTCTTTGGTTGTTGTTAATAATTACGAAGCAAATTCGGAACTTTTAGCAACGGAAATAACAAAACCATGGGACGAGTATCTTAAAACCGCCACGGCGTTAAACTCACGACCGATCATAACCTCGTCAGGGATGGTTGTCAGCGAGCCGGGAGATTTCAGAAGGTTATACGATTTCCTTTCAGGGAAAGGGAGCATTTCCGCCTGTAGTTTTCAGATGCACGACCGTTTTACGGAACTTTTTGTGGAATATAAAGAAATTTTGTAATGGCAGTAGGACTTTTAGGCGGCACATTCAACCCGGTACATCTTGGGCATTTAATCACTTCGCGCAGGGTGAGGGAAATGAGGAAATTAGAGAAAATTATCCTTATGCCTTGCTACATTTCCCCGTTTAAGGTAAATTCTTCCGATTTGATCGACGGAGAAATTAGGGTAAGGATGTTAGAACTGGCGGTGGAAAACCTTCCGTGCTATGAAGTAAGCGATTTTGAGTTGAAAAAAGGCGGCGTATCATACACTTACGACACGATAATGCACCTTAAAGAAATTTATAAAGATGTTGAGCTGATTATTGGGTTCGATAATATCTACGAGTTTCACAAATGGTACAGAGCCGACGACATCATTAAAGAGGCGAAATTGATCGTTTTAACGAGAAAAACGGACCTGCCGGACAAACGGAACAGATTCTTTGAACTTGCAACATTTGTAGAATCGCCAACGATTGAAATCAGCTCAACCGAAATCCGCGAAAGAGTTCGTGCAGGACTTTCCATTGATTTTCTCGCGCCCCGTTTGGTAGTTGATTTTATAAAAGAGAACAAAATTTACCTGTGATGTTAATTTCAGACACCGAAAAAATATTAAAAAAAGAAAAAAGAAGTGTTGCCCGTGCAATAACGGGGATTGAAGCAGGTCTGCCCGGTTCTACAGAACTGTTGGATGAACTGTTCAAGCATACCGGCAAAGCCTATAAAGTTGGTATAACGGGTCCCCCCGGTGCGGGTAAAAGCACACTGACACTTCAACTGATCAAATGGTTGAGAGAAAACGACAAAACAGTTGCCGTAATAGCAGTTGACCCAACCAGCCCTTTCACAGGAGGGGCTTTACTTGGCGACAGGGTGCGAATGACTGAAGTCGGCAACCTTGATGGTGTTTTCATTAGAAGCATGGCAACCAGGGGAAGCCTTGGCGGGCTTAGCAGAAAGGCTGTTGATGCTTCAGATGTTTTGGATGCTGCCGGCTACGATATAATAATTTACGAAACTGTGGGGGTGGGGCAGTCGGAGCTTGATATCGCGAAAGCAGCGGATACCACAATTGTGGTGCTTGTTCCGGAATCGGGTGATTCAATCCAGGCGATGAAAGCGGGTTTGATGGAAATAGCTGATTTTTATGTTCTGAACAAAAGTGACCGTCCCGGTGCCGAGCAGGCAGTGGCAGCAATTAAAACTATGCTGAAGTTTCGTGAGCATAAAGCAACTGACCGTGTGCCGGCAGTTATTAAAACGATTGCACATGAAAACAAAGGGATAGACGAAACCTGCAAAGAAATTTTCAAGCACAAAGAATTTTTAGAAACAACCGGTGAACTGCAGAAAAAACGGGAAATCCGGGCGCACAATCGCCTCAGAGAAATTGTGGAAACCGAGATTCTGAACGAATTATGGAACTCGGGCGGTTCAGAACTTTTGATGAAGAACCTTTCTGAAGTAGTTGGCAAATCGTTAGCACCTCACAGATTAGCCGAGCAAATTGTTAGTCGATACAAAGAGCATTTAAGAAACGGGGGGTAACACCCTATCAGGTTTAACAGATTAAATACTTAACAATATGTTAACCTAATATCAATAGGTTCACAAACTTAACAACAGGAGATTAAATGGATACAACGGGTGCAAGTTTTGTTTTGGATTTCACACCTGAACAGAGGTCAATTCAGGAAATGGTGCGGGATTACGCCACTTCCGTTATTAAACCACAAGTAATGAAATTTGACGAGTCGCAGGAATTTCCGCACGAAATTGTGAAAGAACTTGCGGGAATGGGCTGCATGGGTATCTTAGTGCCCGAAGAGTACGGCGGTTCCGGTTTAGGTTACACTGAATATGCAATAATAATTGAAGAACTTGCAAAAGTTGATCCCTCTGTTGCACTTACTGTTGCCGCACACAACGGTTTGTGTACAAACCACATTTTAATGCACGCAAACGAGGAACAGAAGCGCAAATATCTTCCGAAACTTGCCTCAGGTGAGTGGGTGGGTGCCTGGGGGCTTACCGAACCGGTTTCCGGAAGTGACGCCGCCTCGATGATAACAACCGCAGTTAAAGAAGGAAACGAGTGGGTTTTAAACGGAAGCAAAGCCTTCATTACGCACGGAGGTGTCGGGAAAGTTGCGGTAATTACTGCCGTTAGCGATAAAAGCAAGCACTCCAAAGGCATTTCTGCATTTATTGTTGAAACGAACACCCCCGGTTTCATAGTGAACAAGAAAGAAAACAAGCTTGGAATGCGCTCAAGTGATACATGTCAGCTTATGTTCGATAATTTGCGGGTACCGGATGAAAACCTGATTGGTGTTGAAGGTGAAGGTTTCAAACAGGCGATGAAGATTCTTGAGGGGGGAAGAATATCGATTGCAGCTTTAAGTGTGGGATTGGCTGAAGGTGCATTTAGAGAAGCGCTTAAGTATTCGAAAGAAAGGGTGCAGTTCGGCAAACCGATAAGCGACTTTCAGGGGATACAATTCAAATTTGCAGATATGGCAACCGAAATTGAAGCCGCACGGCTTATGACTTACAAAGCCGCTTCGCTTAAAGACGCCGGCAAACCTCTGGGTAACTCGGCTGCAATGGCAAAACTTTTCGCAAGTGAAACGGCTGAAAGGTGCTCGAGCCAGGCAGTGCAAATCCTGGGTGGTTATGGGTTCATTAAAGATTTCCCCGTCGAAAAATTCTACCGTGATGTGAAACTTACCACAATCGGCGAGGGAACAAGCGAAGTGCAGAGAATTGTAATTTCGAGAAGCTTGTTAAACGACTGATAGGGCAGGAATAATAGAACTTAAACTGTGCGGATGATATAATGAAAAAAATTGGCAGTGACATTACACTTGATAATGGGTTTAATATCAGAGAAGATTCTTACAAAGAATTTGTAAGAAAATTAGATTATGAGAGAAGGAAAACCGAAAAAGGGGGTGGCGAAAAAGCGCTGCAAAAACTGAAAGAAAAAGGGAAAATGCCCGCCCGGGAAAGAATCGATCTTTTGATTGATCCAGGTTCGCAATTTATGGAGCTTAATACCTTTGCTGCACACGGAATGTACACCGAATTTGGCGGTGCACCCGGATCGGGTACGATCTTTGGAATTGGGAAAATACACGGCAGGGATTGTGTAATAGTTGCGAACGATTCAACCGTAAAAGCGGGCGCATGGTTTCCGATAACTGCTAAAAAGAACCTTCGGGCGCAGGAAATTGCGATTGAAAACCGGCTGCCTATAATTTATTTGGTGGATAGTGCCGGTGTGTTTTTACCACTTCAGGATGAGATATTCCCCGATAAAGAGCATTTTGGGAGGATTTTCAGGAATAATGCCAAAATGTCGGCGATGGGTATTCCGCAGATTGCCGCGATTATGGGTCCCTGCGTTGCCGGTGGCGCCTATTTGCCGATAATGAGCGACGAAGCCTTGATAGTAAAAGGGGAAGGTTCGGTTTTTCTTGCCGGTGCACACCTGGTTAAAGCCGCTATTGGTGAAGTTACCGATAACGAATCGTTGGGTGGTGCTGTGGTGCAAAGCAACATTTCCGGAGTAACAGATCACATTATGGAAAATGATGAAGAGTGTCTGCTTAAAATCAGATCATTGGTTGAAAAATTTGGTGAAACCGGCAAGGCGGGGTTTTCAAGAGCAGAACCGAAAGAGCCTCGTTTTTCGCCAAGAGAGATTTACGGGCTGCTCCCGGAAGACCCCCTGAAACAATATGACACATACGAACTTATCGCCAGAATTGTTGATAACTCGGAAATTGACGAGTATAAAGCCGGTTACGGAAAATCTTTAATCACCGCTTATGCAAGAATAGACGGTTGGGCTGTGGGAATTATTGCCAACCAGCGCTCGGTAGTGAAATCAGAACAAGGTGAAATGCAAATTGGCGGAGTGATTTACTCGGATAGTGCCGATAAAGCAACCCGCTTTATTTTGAATTGTAACCAAAGGAAAATACCACTTCTGTTTCTTCAGGATGTTACCGGATTTATGGTGGGCACGAAAGCAGAGCACGGCGGAATAATTAAAGACGGGGCAAAAATGGTGAATGCGGTTGCAAACAGTGTAGTGCCGAAAATTACCATTATTGTAGGCAACAGCTACGGAGCAGGGAACTACGCAATGTGCGGAAAGGCTTATGACCCAAGGTTTATTTATGTTTACCCCGCTGCAAAGATTAGTGTGATGGGGGGAAGCCAGGCTGCAAATGTTCTGATGGATATTAAGATGAATCAGCATAAAAAAGCGGGAAAAGAGCTGACGGAAGAAGAAATTAAGCAAATGTACGATGAAATAAAAGATTCTTACGAAAGCAAATCTTCTCCCTATTATGCGGCTGCGCGCTTATGGGTTGATGAGATAATAGACCCGGCAAAAACACGAGAATATATATCCCGGGCTATTGAATCAGCAAACAATAATCCCAATATTGAAGATTTTAAGGTGGGGGTTATTCAGGTTTAAAATTGGCGATTTATGCGAGTCGATTGGTATGGAGTTATGAAGTTAAGGCATTTCACAAACACCGGTTCAAAGTTGCTTAGGTTTGGAATTGGCGATATATCTGATGTGGTGAGCGAGCTTTTAATTATTTTTATTGCCCACCGACCATTCATTAATCAGGTTTTCGAATGGGTAGCTAAGTTTTAATTATTTTTATTGCCCACCGACCATTCATTAATCAGATTTTCCGGCGGGCGGATAAGCCTGTGAGTTTTTGCATCTAATGGGCACCAAAGTGAAAGAGCTTTCAGCAAAAGTTTTCCGTCTGATTCCCTGGTAATTTCCGTAAAGCGTTCAAAAAGATTTTTTCTTGCCGCACCTATCCGGGTTCTTACCCTCACAGTATCGCCGAGTTTAGCTGAATAGATGTAATCTATCTCATGTCGGGCAATCACAAAAATTATCGAATCGTGCAGTTCTTTTCGTGCGCATTTATTCCAATGGTTTACCGCTGCATCCTGAACCCATTTTACATAAACTAAGTTATTTACATGATCTAATTGATCGATGTGTTCAGGTTGAATAGTTATTGTAAATTCAAAAACAGAGTGTGAACAATCTTCCATTATAATATATAGCCTCTTAAAAATTCATCAGCGGTCATTTTTCTTTTCCCTTCCGGCTGAATTTCCAGAATTTCCAATGAGTTTTCACCCGTTCCGGCAAAAATTTTATGTTTTGTGGTTTCAAATTCTCCCGGTTTCAACGATTTTTCAACAACCCTTGTTTTAAAAATTTTGAATTGCTTTCCGTCTTTAATAAAAAACGCCCCCGGATAAGGTGAAAGCCCTCTGACAAGGTTATGAATGCTGAGAGCAGTGTTGTAAAAATCAATTTCGCAGGTCTCTCGTGTTATTTTCGGCGCAGGAGTTGCTAATGAATTATCCTGCGGTTGCAGCCTAAAATTGCCGGATTTTATCAAATTAACGGTATCCAGAACAAGTTTAGCTCCCGCTTTAGCCATTTTTTCGTAGAGCGAGCCAAAGTTATCTTCATCTTGTATTGCCACTTCAGTTCTCAGGTAGATGTTGCCTGTATCCACTTTTTCAGCAAGCCTGAAAGTAGTTAAACCGGTGGTTTTTTCGCCGTTAATTAATGCCCATTGAATTGGCGCAGCGCCCCGATATTTTGGCAAAAGGGAACCGTGAAGATTAAAACTCCCATAGCGCGGAAGGTCAAAAATGTGAGGCGGCAGAATCTTGAATGCAACAACGATGAACAAATCTGCCTGAATAGCTCGTAGTTGCTCTGCGAACTCTTCCGATCGTAGTTTTTCCGGTTGAAAAACGGGGATGTTTGCTTTAACTGCAAATTCTTTTACCGGTGAAGGGAGGATCTTCTTCCCGCGACCTTGTTCTTTGTCGGGTACGGTAACCACCGCAGATATAGTTTCACCGGCACCAATCAGCGCTTCAAGAACAGTAACTGCTATTGCCGGCGTTCCGAAAAAAACTATTTTCAAATTAAACCCACATTGCCGGCGTTCCGAAAAAAACTATTTTCAAATTAAACCCACATTGCCGGCGTTCCGAAAAAAACTATTTTCAAATTAAACCCACATGGCTGGTGTTCCGAAAAAAACTATTTTCAAATTAATCTTTCTCGCGTTCTGTTACGGGATAATCAACCTCAATTTTTCTGTTTTTAATTTTAATCAGGTCTTTTTTTATCTTTTTTTGTTCCCATTCGCTGATTCTGTCGGTAAAAAAGACACCCTGAAGGTGATCGTACTCATGCTGGATAACGCGCGCCAAAAAATCATCAAATTCCAGTACCATTTCATTTTGCTCCAAATCCTGAAACGCAATTTTTATTTTTTTAGGTCTAACCACATCAGCCCTTACATCAGGAATAGAAAGGCAGCCTTCTTCGTACGAAATTTTTTCTTCGGAGCGCTCAATAATTTTCGGGTTCACAAACACGCGCGGTTTTTCGTTGGGGTATTCTTTCATCACCGAAATATCAACAATAAAAACAGCTTTGTTGGAACCGACCTGATTTGCCGCAAGCCCTACACCCATAGCATTGTGCATTGTCTCGAACATGTTTTTTACGAAAGCAACAAGTTCCGGATCACCTTTTTTTACAGGTTGTGCCTTTTTTCTTAGAATTTTATCGCCGTATTGGTTAATCGGAAGTAGAGTCATCGTCATTTGGAAAATTAAAATTAAAAATTAGCTGTTTTTAGCGAGTTCTTTCTTAAAATAATCAATTGTGCTTAAAACACCTGTTTTTCTATCAATTTTAGGTTGCCATCCGAGAATGTTTTTTGCCCGGGTGATATCCGGTTGCCGCACTTTGGGGTCATCTTCCGGCAAATCCAAATAAGTAATTTTGGAATTGGAACCTGTCCACTCAATTACTTCTTCTGCAAACTGCCTGATGGTTATTTCGTCCGGGTTACCCAGATTAACGGGGTAAATTTCATCAGAAAGAAGAAGCGAAAGCAACCCTTCAACCAAATCATCCACAAAGCAAAAACTGCGTGTTTGCGAGCCGTCGCCAAAAATTGTAACCGGTTCGCCGAGAAGCGCCTGGGAAATAAACGCCGGCAGTGCCCGTCCGTCGTTTATCCTCATTCTGGGACCGTAAGTGTTAAAAATTCGTGCAATTCTTGTTGAAACATTGTGAAAACGGTTGTATGCCATTGTTATCGATTCACTGAATCTCTTGGCTTCATCATAAACACCGCGTGGCCCCAACGGGTTTACATTTCCCCAGTAGTCTTCAGTCTGCGGATGGATAAGCGGATCGCCGTAAACTTCTGATGTGGAAGCAAGCAGAAACACAGCTTTCTTTTCTTTCGCCAAGCCAAGTGCCTTGTGAGTTCCCAACGACCCAACCTTCATTGTTTGGATGGGGAATTGCAGGTAATCTAACGGGCTTGCCGGAGAAGCAAAATGTAGGATATAGTCAACCTTACCCGGTATATGAATAAAATTGGTTACATCGTGATGAAAAAATGTAAAATCTTTGTTACCAAAAAGGTGTTCAATATTCTGCAATCTGCCGGTAATTAAATTATCCAGACAAACCACCTGCATGCCTTCTTTTATTAATCTGTCACAAAGCCATGACCCAATAAATCCGGCACCACCGGTAATTACGGCTCTTTTTTTCATCTAATTTCCCCGTACAATAGTTTTTCTACCGATTGAGTGATAATTGAAATCTAACTTTTCCATTTCCTGCAGCGAATAGAGGTTTCTTCCGTCGAAAATAGTACGCCCCGCAAGCCTTTGCTCCAAAATATCGAACGCAGGCTTTTTGAACTCACCCCACTCGGTGAAAATTATAAGAGCGTCCGCTTCATCCAGAGTTTCGTATTTATCCCCGCAATATCTGATTCTGTTTTGCAGATAGAACTTCGCATTTTCGGAAGCAACCGGATCGTAGGCTTTAACCAAGCCGCCTTCTTTAAGAATCATTTCAATCACAGTAACCGAAGGCGCTTCACGCATATCATCGGTATCCGGTTTGAAAGCAAGCCCCCAAACTGCAAAAATCTTTCCTTTTAAATTTCCTTTGAAGTGATCTTTAATCTTGCTGAAGAACCAAGTCCTTTGTGATTTGTTGATACTGTCGACTGCAGTGAGAATAGAAAGAGGAACGCCGTTATCGTTTGCGGTTTTAATCAGTGCGTTTACATCCTTCGGGAAACAAGACCCACCGTATCCGATTCCTGCCATAAGAAATCTCTGGCCGATCCTTTCATCGGTTCCCATCCCAATTCTAATGAGGTCAATATCTGCCCCAACCTTATCGCAAAAGCGTGCTAAATCGTTCATATAGGTGATCTTTGTAGCTAAGAAGCCGTTGGAAGCGTATTTTGTAACCTCGGCGCTTCGAATATCCATTTCGATCAGTAAGTTAGTGCCGTTAATGAAAGGTTCATACAGCTCCCTTAAAATTTCAAGCGCTTTTTGAGAATCAGAGCCTATAACTACTCTGTAAGGTTTCATAAAATCTTCCACTGCGAAGCCTTCACGCAGAAACTCCGGGTTGGAAGCAACATCAAAATTCGGTACTTTACGGTCACTTAAGATTTGTTTAATTTTCTCCCCCGTTCCAACCGGAGCAGTACTTTTATTAATAATGAGTTTGTAATCAGTAACATCCTGAAGAATATCGGCAATCTTTTCGGTTATTTTCATGATGTGAGAAAGGTCAGCCGAGCCATCTTCATCCTGCGGAGTAGGAAGGCAAAGGAAAATAACATCCGATCCAAGAATTGAAGCCTCAAGATCATCAGTGAATGATAACCTTCCGTTTGTAAAATTTCGTAAGTAAATAGTTTCTAACCCCGGCTCGTAGATTGTTACCTGTTTACTGTTAAGTTTTTTGAGTTTATTTTGGTCATTATCAATACAAATAACATTATTACCCACTTCCGCTAAGCAGGTTCCCGTCACAAGCCCGACATAGCCTGTGCCAATAACGGCAATATTCATTTCTTTCCTTTTTGATAAAACATAACCTACAAATATAACCACTGCATTAAGAAAAATGTGAGTAATAAGCCGTGAATGGAAAAAGTTCACTAAATTTAAAGATAAACTTTTCCAAATTTTCTACGGAAAGAAATGCCTGAAATTATTTTTTTTACCGCTCTGTTCTTGTTGTTACATTCCTACATTTTTTACCCGGTTATATCGTGGGTTGTGGGTGTTCTTTTTGGTAAAAAATACCGGAAAGATTTTACTTATCAGCCGACAGTTTCGGTATTAACAGCGGCATACAACGAAGAAAAAGTTATCGGAACAACGCTTCAGGCACTTCTTGCTTCAGATTATCCAATGGAAAAATTGGAAATAATTGTCGGGGATGATAAATCGAAAGATAATACGGGCGAAATAGTACAACAGGTTGCTTCTGAGCACCCTAATGTTAAGCTGTTTACTTCCGAAGGCAGAAAAGGGAAATCGGGAATTATGAACAGAATTTCCGAAATGGCAAGCGGAGAAATCTTTGTTCTTTGTGATTCGAATATGGTTTTCGACAAAGGCGCAGTGAAAAATCTGGTTGCAAATTTTGCAGATAAAAGAATTGGCGGTGTTTCCGGTGAAATTTTGCTTCGGGAAACCATTGCCGCAAACCAGGAAACCAGTTACTGGAGTTTTGAGTCATGGCTTAAATATCAGGAAGGGCGAATTGGGAGGCTGATCGGCGCAAACGGTGGTATTTACGCTATTCGAAAAGAGCATTATTTCCGCTACCCTGAAGGTCAACCCCTTAACGACGATTTTGTAACAGCAATGAAAATTTTGGGTAAAGGTAAAGAATTTGTTTACGATCCGGCTGCAACAGCGCATGAAGACCCAACCCCCACAAATGAAGATGAGTTTAGAAGAAAGAAACGAATTTTGATGTATAACCTTGGGAGTCTGAAATTATTGGGTGAATTTTTCCTGCCGTTCAAACCGTATATTTCGTTCGCATTCTGGTCTCACAAGATAATTCGCTGGATGACGCCATTGTTGCTTTTGATTATGCTGGTTTCATCATTTTTTCTTTTGGAAGTGATGAATTATTTCCTTGTGATTGATTTGGTGATTTTACTGACATTTCTTTTAGCATTCTTAGGGTGGTTCTCCAGCAGGGGTAAGAAAAAAATTCGTGCACTACTCCTTTTTTACTATTTTTACGGTACAATCATCGCATTAATGTCGGGCACTTTTTCTTTTATTTTTACAAAAACGGGAACAACCTGGGAGCCTCCAAAGCGATGAAATGGCAAAGAATTAACAGTTTTTTTATTGTTCTCGGTTTGTAACGCAGTTCAACTTTGCCTAAGGTAAATAACACTACAGAGTACGGGGAATCATGAGCGAGCAGACCTTTGTAGCACAGTTCAGCTTTGCGTAAGTTGAATAACTGTGCATTTAGTTTTTGGGTTAATAAAAAATTATCAGATAAACAATTAAACAATGACAAGACTGATAATCAAATAAGCACAAATTGAGATTAAAAACAACAAAATTGAAATTAGGACAGACAGATGACTGAAAAAGTTATAGCAATCGTAGGTATGGGTGGTGGGATTTCTTACGGCGTTGCCTTGAAATTTGGAAGACAGAACTTTACCATTGCAATGATCGGCAGAACGGGTAAAAAACTGCGTGAATACAAAGATATGCTCGAAGCTGAAGGTATCAGGTCTGAGTTTTATATCGGAAATGCAGCAGATGAATATTCACTCATAGATGCGCTTCGCCGAATAGAGGATGAATTAGGCACGCCCGATGTTTTGCTTTATAATGTTTCACATCAGGCA
Organism: Ignavibacteriaceae bacterium; assembly: GCA_008933765.1. GTDB lineage: Bacteria > Bacteroidota > Ignavibacteria > Ignavibacteriales > Ignavibacteriaceae > UTCHB3. Next base: position 106,815 of record WBUK01000009.1, read on the forward strand.
AAGCAACCCCTTTTGGAAGTTAACACCGAAGAAATGATTCATGATTATAAAATGAATGTCTTGGGAGCGATTATTTCCGCAAAAGAAGTTATTCCCGGAATGAAAGTACGCGGACACGGTTGCATTTTACTTACCGGTGGCGGATTTGCACTCTACCCCGATCCTAACTTTGGCTCTTTGGCGCTCGGGAAGGCAGGAATCAGGCACCTTAACCTGCTTCTCTCAAGAGCAGTTGAAGGAACAGGAATTATTACCGGTACGGTTACCATTTGCGGTATTGTGAACGCATCGAACCCTGTGCATAACCCCACAAACATTGCTGCTCAGTTTTGGGAAATTTATTCCTCCGGGAAAAACGGTGCTGAAATCATCCTGTAATTTAATTGTGTTGCGTTGGGATTCTTTCAGAGTTAAATGAGTATCTATTAAAGGTATGTTGATATTTTTTTAATTTTCAGCAATTTGAAATTACATCATAAATCGACAGTAGCAACAGGAACAACAGGAACACATATAAACTCACAGAAAGACAGAGAAATAACGGAAGTATGATAATGTTGAAACATAGTTCTAATTTCTTAATCCTTTTATTAAGTTTGCTGCTTATAAACGGTTGCGATACACAGAAGCCGATGACCGATGAAGCTATTGTTGTCAGTGTAACAGACGGCGATACTTTTAAGGCGATGTTCAAAGGGAAAAAGGAAAAAATCAGACTGATAGGAATCGATACCCCTGAATCGTCCCGCAACCCGAAAGCTAAGAAAGATGCCCAAAAATCGAGGCAGAAATTGGATGAGATTATTGCTATGGGGAAAGAAGCCACTAAATTTGCCCGTAAACTTCTCAGAGCAGGTGATAAGGTTAAACTTGAGTTCGATGTTTCCGAAAGGGATAAATACGGGCGTTTACTTTGCTATGTCTATCTGAAAGACGGCAGAATGCTGAACGAAGTGATGGTGAAAGAAGGGTATGCCTATGTTATGACCTATCCGCCGGATGTTAAATATCAGCAGAAGTTTTTGGCTGCGTTTAAGTATGCCCGTGAAAACAATAAGGGGCTGTGGGGCATGTAAAAGGGGGGCAGAAAAGGATTTGTAAATATGGAACTTTTGGTGAAATAAAGCGAAGGCTGCCAGGAAGGCAGCCTTCATATTTTCCCCACATTCCCCTGAGAGGGTTTAACCCCGAATTTATTTGTTATACTTTATAAGATGAAGTGAGTACACAAAACCCCGGACATTCGTGTTATACTTTACAAGATAAAGTGAAAACCCCGATACCCGGACTTTGATGTTATACTTTATAAGGTTAAGTGCGAACCTAAACCCTAAAACCCTTAATTGTTTTATTTACCGGTTCAAATTTAACTTTGAAGCAGCCTGAATTTTCAATCATTGAATGATAAAAATTACAAGAAAATTTTATGAAAGATTTTTTATCCGATAACCTACGTCGCACCGAGTTACTTGCCCGTTTAATGAACGGTGAAAAACTTTCTATACTTGATTTGGCACTTGAATATGAAGTGAGTGAAGTAACGATTAACCGTGATCTCAAATACTTGAGATTTGCCGGGCTACAAATCTACAGCAGAAAGAAAATTTTAATATTAGACCATGCACCTGAGACTGAATTGCTGACGGGTTACCTCGCTGAGTACCTTGCATTCAAATTAAACCGGAGATTGTTGTTCACGCAACTTCAGGCAGTTCACGCAGCGGGGATGAGTGATTTGTTCCAGATTCTCACCCTTTGTGCAAAAGCAGTTGATGAAAACCGCAGGATACACTTCAGATATGAAAGAATAACAGACGATATTGAAAATGAGTACATCGTAAAACCACTTGAACTGAAACTTAACGAATATAATTGGTCGTTAATTGCCGTGAAAGAAGGGGAAAACATCGAGAAATTGTTCTATTTGAGCAGAATTAAGGAAATAGAACTGTTAAAACCAACACAAGCGCCGGAAGAAGATTTGGTAAGACAACCAATTTTTCCGATTGTCCTCCGGTTCTCACCGATGAGCAGAAACAGCATTTATTCAAAAATTTGGTTTCAAAATTTTCAACTTATTGAGGAAGCGGATGGATATATCACACTGAAAACCGAAAGTGAAATAACGAAAAGGCTGGCGAGTTGGTGCCTTCGCTGGGAAGATAATATCGAGATAATTTCACCTGAAGAGCTTAAAGTAAAAGTTCGAACAATGGTTGAAAAGTTTAATTCCGTTAACAGGCTTTTTTAATTTCAACTTCCCCCACGCCCAACTTCGCCACATACACGAAAAGTTTAATTCCGTTAACAGGCTTTTTTAATTCCAACTTCCCCCACGCCCAACTTCGCCACATACACGAAAAGTTTAATTCCGTTACCAATTCTTTTTAATTCTCACTTCAAATATAGATTTGAAAAAACTACGGTCTAAAGGTATAATTATATTAAAGAATGGTTCTAATTTCCGGTAATAATGTAAAAAATTGTCACTATTTTAAAAAATTACTAAAATTTTTTTAATAAAATTTGTGTGTTAACGGAACTATCCGTAATTTTAATACTGTTCTGTTATTATTCTCCTACCTACTGTTATCTATTCATTAAAAAGTTGAGTGATAAATTGAAAAAATTCTTACTTCTCATGTTGGTGGTTGCTTTTTCCACAACTGCATTCTCTCAATCCTATTCATGGGTGAGAAAACAAACCGGCAGCAGCCTTGGCTTTCCAATAGCGGCTGATAAATACAACTCAGACCATATTTACTACGGCAGCAATGCAACTATTTATAAAAGTTACGACCGTGGTGAATCTTTTTCAACTTGGGGTACTGCAATTCCCGGCTCTTACAGTGTAAAGACTATGCTTACTACTGCCAAAGACCGCGATGTTATGATTGTTGCAGTGGAAGGTTCAGGTACCACAAACGATAAAATCGTGAAAACTACGGATGCCGGGCAAACCTGGACTACTACCCTGGGTGGTTTAACATTCTCATATTTTGGGATACCGATGACCCCCGACCACAACCACCCCGATACCATCTACACAATGAGCAACCACACTTTTTATAAATCAACTGATTTTGGAAGTACCTGGAGTGTTGTGAGCAACCCCACTCAGTTTGATGCTCCCTGTGATATTGAAGTTTTTCCGGATAGCTCACACATAATTTTGGTAGGTGATAACACTAGCGGAATTTTCAGATCAACTGATTACGGGGTTACCTGGACTTTATCGTATTACACTTCCGGTGAAATACCAACCATCTTTATCGATAAAAGAACCCACACTGCCTGGGCAACCAAATGGGGAGGTGGCGGCGGTTTGTTAAAATCAACAGATTTCGGGCAAACATGGACTCTCTACACCTACTTCCAAGGGAAAAACATGTGGGGTGTTTCTGTGGCACCTGAAAATTCCGACTTTATTATGGCTGGTGAGTATTCAGGCAGCAGAATTTATATCAGCAAAGACGGAGGGCAAAACTGGATTGTAACTACCCTTAGTGCAAGCAACTATTGCATTGCAATTTTCGATTCTTTAACAATTTTTGCCGCACAATCGCCCGGAATTTTCAAAGCGAATGTGCCTTATGTGCCCGTTGAGCTTTCTTCTTTCTATGCAACGGTTATTGATCAGGAGGTTAGCCTCGGGTGGTCAACCGCAACGGAGCTAAACAACGCACGGTTCGAAATTGAAAGAACACAAAAAGGTGATTCTGATGGCTGGATTAAAATCGGAGAAATTGAAGGACACGGAACCACCACTTCACCAAAAAGATATTTGTACACCGACCGACCTGAAATTACAGGCACCTATCTTTATCGGTTAAAACAAGTTGACTATGATGGCTCTTTTGAATATTCGAACGAAATTGAAGTAACCACAGAGCTGCCGAAAGTATTCTCACTTTCGCAGAACTATCCTAATCCGTTTAATCCATCCACAAACTTTGCGTTCACGCTGCCCGAACAGAGTGAGGTTACACTTTCGGTCTTCAACATTACGGGTGAAGAAGTGGCAAAAGTTATCGATAGTAAAGTGCTTCCTGCCGGAAACCATTCGCTTGAGTTCAATGCGAGCAACTTAAACTCCGGCGTGTATCTTTACAGATTATCAGCCGGCGGCAAATCGATAACTAAGAAATTTACGCTTCTTAAGTAAGGATTAAATAACGATTGATTAAGGCACTTAAAGTTAAGCACTCGAAACAAGGTACTTAAATTTAAATGCTTGAATTAAGGCATTAAAAGTAAAGCACTTAAAATAAGGCACAAAGATGAAAAAAGCCATTTATTATCTCTCGGTTTTCTTTACGGTTACTGCGATGGTTACCGGAGGGGTTCTTTACAGCACCGGTGAAACCGGAGCGACAACTCTTAATGGCGACGGCTGCGTCTGCCATGGACCCGATATGGATCCTTCAGTTAATGTGAAGATTTGGGGACCCGCGGAAGTTACTCCGGGCAGCACCAACAATTATATTGTCAGCATAAAAGGTGGGCCTGCTGTTAAAGGTGGGTTCAACACCGCAGTCCGGTTTGGTTCTTTATCAGTAACCGACGCCGGAGTACAAAAGATAGCCGACGAGCTAACCCACAACAGTGCGCGTTCGTTTGGGGCGGGGGATTCAGTATCCTGGGCATTTTCGTACACAGCCCCGGGAAGTGAAGGGTACGACACGATTTACGCAGTCGGTAACAGTGTAAACGGAAACGGCAATCCGGCGGGCGATGCCTGGAACTTTGCGCCAAATTTTGCCGTGCACATCAGCCAGGTGGTGCCGGTGGAATTTGTATCTTTCACAGCCAGTGCGATTTCAGGAAGTGTCGTGCTCGAATGGTCAACCGCTACCGAAACCAACAACTCCCGCTTTGAAATTGAAAAAATGGTAAGTAATAGCTGGAAAACAATCGGTACAGTTAAAGGTAACGGCACAACAACAAAAACATCACATTATAGTTTTACGGATAAAAATGCAACCGCCGGGGTACAGCAATATCGTTTAAAGCAGATAGATTATTCGGGTGCGTTTGAATATTCCGCTGTGGTTAAAGCTGATGTTTCCGCACCAAACGAATACTCTTTGGCGCAGAACTACCCTAATCCTTTCAACCCGGAAACTGTTATTTCGTTTTCTTTACCGGAGGCAGCAAACGCAAAGCTTACGGTTTTCTCGCTAAGTGGTGAAAAAGTTGCTGAATTGGTTAACAGTGAACTTCCTGCCGGAGCGCACACCGTTAAATTTAGTGCAGCAGCACTTCCAAGCGGAGTATATTTCTACCGTTTGGAGGCGGGAAATATTTCTCTAACGAAAAAAATGATTCTTTCGAAGTAAAATGAAAAAGCTACAAATAGCGGTAATTATTTTATCGTTTGGTTTCATTGGTTTTAGAATAATCGACCCTCCGAAGCATTCAACGGAGAATACCGAGCTAATTCAGTGTACACAGTTGAACGGCGACGGATGTGTTTGCCACACGATCGATGAAAGCCCTTTGGTTCTCACTTGGGTTGAAGGTCCGCATGATCTTCTTGCCGGTGAAACCGCTTTGTATAAAGTTTATGTTTCAGGAGGACCGGCTCTTGGCGGTGGCTTCAATGTCGCGGCAAGATATGGTGAATTGGCGGCGGTTGATTCAACCGTTAAATACCTTGACCATGAACTGACTCAAATGTATCCGAGACCTTTCCCTCAGGGCGCCACTTCTATTTACTGGGAGTTCTCTTACACAGCCCCAACGGATAAAAGACAGGATACTATCTATTCTTGCGGGCTTAGCACAAATCACGATCTGAAACCGAATGCCTACGATCTTTGGTCTTACGGTCCGAAATTTGTCGTGGATATTAGGCACTCGCCAACGAGTGTGGATGAAACGCAGCAAATTGCAACCGACTTCAAGTTGATTGGAAATTATCCAAATCCGTTTAACCCATCTACCACCGTTAAGTTTTCTTTGCCTTCAGCAACGGAAGTTGAAATGTTGGTTTACAATGTTGCGGGTGATCTTGTTTCGCGGGTATCTCCTACTTATTTACCGGCGGGTGAGAACTCATTCAGTTTCAATGCGGGTTCGTTACCCAGCGGAGTGTATTTTTACAGGATAATTGCGGGTGAGGCATTTTTAACCGGCAAAATGATTTTGTCGAAGTAGATATTATAGTTATTTTTGGAATGCCGTAACATTACATTGGATTGATGCAACGGTTTTTTTCGAAAGCAAGTAACAACTATTTTCGGAAAAGAAATAACTATTTTCGAAAGGAATTAATAGTTACTTTTGGTGAGATTGTAACGGTTACCGTCGGTTGCGTTGATTGCCGGGTGTGTTAACTGTTTTACATTTTCGCCGGTAGTTGATGGCCGGTAGATATGCTTTTTCTGATTATCAACTGATTAATGACTGACTAACGATTGTTTGATGAAAAAGCAACAATAATCGTTCTATAATAGAAACAGTTGAATTAACGATAAGAGGATCGGCGCTTTGGCACCGATCCTCTTAAGTTATTCATTCACTCATCTATCAACTATTTAGAAGCTTTTTCAGGATTTAATTTCCTCATCTTTTGAATCATTACTCCCATCTTTTGAATCATTATCTGCATTTTTTGGATCAACTTTTTCCCCGTCATTTGCTGTTGCACCTTCTGCTTCCATCTCTTTAAGTCTTTCCAGTTCCAGTGGGTGTTCGGCTTCCATCATCTCTTCACTCATCAAGCCGTTCAGGAAGGCAGTGTTCAGCGGATAGACTTCCGGATTAAAAATAACATAATAGAAGTGCCAAACAACTATTGCAAGCGTTGCAAGCCATGCTTCGTAGAAATGAATTAATGTTGATACATCAAACCAAATTTTTGGGACGCGTGCAAGGAAGAAATCGTTGAACATTAACAGCAAGCCGGTTGCCGACATCACTATGGTGCCCCAAACGAGAGCCCAATACTCGGCCTTTTCTGCGTAACTGAAGCGCCGGAACTTTGGTTTTTCTTCACTTCTGAAAGTGATATATTTAATATTCACTTTCAAGTCATCCCAATCGTGCCATGCCGGCAGGAAGTCTTTTAATAGTTGTTTACCCGGTTTGGTAAAAAATAAATAATAAGTATGATAAAGTGAAACAGCAATCAACACAATACCAAACACCCTGTGAGCCAAACCGCGCAACTCAAAAGCATTTTCGCCCATAATCGCCCGAATCCACTCAACCCAAAATGCTTCGGGATAAACCAAACCAAACCCCGAAATCACCAAACCAATAAATGATGTGAGCAGGAAGAAGTGCTGAATCCTCTGGTTCTTATCCATCCTTACATAATATTTACCCTCTTGGTGCAATTTTTTAATCTCTTCCTTGTGTTTCCGTTTTTCCTGAATTTTTCTTGCAAGATCGAGAACATTGTGGATGAACATCATTCCGATAGTTACAATAATCAGGAAAATGTAGCCGTTCTTAACTAACCAAAGGATTATCGATTCGTCTTCTTCATTGGTAACATGCACCTTAACGAATCTGCTTTCCAACTTTGCGTCAGGATGGCACTTGCCGCAGGTCTGCGATAGATTGGCACGGTTGATCGATGAAAGAGGATCGCTGCTCGGGCGAACATCGTGATAGTTGTGGCAGCTTGCGCAGTTAGCCGCAGTTTTTGAACCACCACGGACTGCCAAACCGTGGTAGCTTGAATAATAAGTTTGTGCGTTTACCGCTGAAAAACCGTATTTTTCGGTCAGCACCACACTGGAATGGCAGTCTGAACAAAGTTTAGCAATGAAAATATTTTTTTCACTTCCGTCTTTAAAACGATCAATTTTTTCGATTTGGTGGTCGCCATGACAGTCGATACAAGCCGGTGCGTCTGTTTTCCCATCTTTCACTGCTTTGAAGTGAACTGACACTGTATAGTCATGCTTCTCTTTTGAATGACAGCCGGATTTGCCGCAAGTTTGTGCAACATTATTTTTATTAATCGATGACTTAAGATCGGAAGAAGGCAACATAGCATGTCCGGTATGGCAATCAGAGCAAACAGCAGCTTTTTCATTTCCGGCTTTCAGGGCTTTCCAGTGTGCAGAATTTTCGTAGTGAAGAATCTGTTCTTTGTTTGTTTTGGTGATCTTCAGAACTTTTTCATTTTTAGCATGACATTCCATGCACATTTCTTTAATTTTGATTTTGGCAAATTCCGGAGATTTAACGCTTGAAATTTCGTGTTCGCCATGGCAATCTGTGCAAACCGGTGCAACATCGGGATATTTTTGAGCTGCCAATCCGTGTGAAGAAGCCTTAAACTCTTTCAACTCTTCCTGGTGACATCTGCCGCAGGTGTTATTAATATTTTCCCTTTTTACCCTTGTTTGTGAAGCAGGAAGCCCTTCGGCGAGGTGGTTGCCGTGGCAGTCGGCACAGGAAGCAGCTTCAACCCCATTAATTTGTATGTGTGCGTGAACGCTTGTTTGATATGTTTTAATGAAATTCACTAATTTTTCCTGATCCTTCGGGTGGAAAAGGGAAGAATTGAGGTGACACTTCAAACATTCCTGAGAATTTCTCGAGAAACGATTCACCGCCGCAAGGTGCTCGCCGTGGCAATTTGAACAGCGAGGGAAAGTTGGATCATTAACCCGGGAGTGAAGTTCACGCGAGAAGGGCGAGGGATGATTACTGTGGCATTTATTGCAAAGTTGTGCTTCAGTGAATTTATTAAAAGCCGGTTTCTGAATTTCGTGTGAAGAACCTCCATGGCAAGTTTCGCAGTTTACTTTATTTCCATTTCTGTATGCCTTGTAGTGCCCGCCTTGTGTGAATTGTCGCACACTTCCGGTGTTGTGGCATACAATGCAGGTTTCAACAGTGCTGTTAGCCAGAATTTTTGCCGGTTGAACGGCATGTTTTGTGTGGCAAGCGTAACACTCAACATTTTTTAAGCCATGCACGCTGTTTTTAAAGGAGTTCACTTCGTGGCAGTTGCTGCAGTCAACCTTTGCAATATTTTTGCCTGCTTTATGCGGAATATCATCGGCGTTAAAGCCTGAGTGGCAGTCAACGCACTCAACATCAGCATGTACAGAGGTAGCGTAACGGGCGGGTTCAACGAAAAGAGAAAGGGTTTTTCCGTTGCGCTCCATCGTTAACGAGTTATCCTCATGGCACGCCATACAGTCATCATTGCTTTGAGCAGAAATGTTGGAAAAAGGTATTAACAGCAGTAGTAAAAGCAGTATGGTTTTCTTCATAATTCTGTAAATTCTGTAAATTCTGATCCCGAAAAAGAAATATTGGGTTTTAGAAGCAAAAATTATGCCACTTAGCGATAAAAAATGAACCGCATATTACTTCATTATTTCGTCAAAAACAACAGAAAAAATGAGGAAATTTAAATATGTTGAAATATTCAACAGTTCAAAAATCTCATTATTAAGATTTTCAACACTTTGTTTCTCAAAAATGAAAAAAGTTGTTGAATCGAGCGATTCACGAAATTCTTCTTGGAAAAGTATGGAAAAGGTGTTTCGAAGTATCTATTTTTGCAGTCGTTTCATTTTTTGATATGTTTTTTCAAATTTTCAAATGTGATTTCCAATAAAAACAGACTAATGAGTTAAAATAAAAACATAAAGAAAATTAACATTCAAAAAAAGCAACTCTTTGGCATAATTATTGCGGTTGTTAAAGTATGCTTGATGCAAATTAAGCTGAAAACAACGAACATCTCAAAAATAAATCGGTAAACAGAAATGAGAATTATCAGATACAACGGTTTCCCTGCGTTGTTGCTTGTTATAGTTTTTTCAACGGGTTCACTCAACTTCGCAGCAAACGGGAAAAATGCTTTGTATCAACAGAACCCTCCCTCAAGCGAAGATTGCCTTGAGTGTCACTCTGATAAAGACCTTTCCATGGATAGAAACGGGAAAGAGATATCACTCTTTGTTGATGAAAAAGTGCTTGGGTCATCACCTCACAGAAAGCTTGAATGTATTTCGTGCCACGACGGATTTGACCCTGAAGAATTGCCGCACAAAGAAAATATTCAACCGATTAATTGCATGACCTGCCACAAAGACGCAAAAATTCGTCACCTGTTTCATCCGCAGATGATGCGCTCGGCGGTTAATGCAGAGGGTAAAGATGTAAGTTGCAAATCGTGTCACGGAACGCACGACGCCAAAAAGTATAAAAATATCGGAAGAACCGCCTCAATTAATGTCTGCGCCAAATGCCATAACACGAATTACAACGAGTTCCGCAACAGTATTCACGGTTTCGGCGCGGGTGAAGGGGAAAAACCCGGTTGCATCACCTGCCATAAATCACAGATAACAAAAGGAAGTTACGGTAACGATTATTTTCGTTTACGGATTTCGCAGCAGGAACTTTGCCTCTCGTGCCATGCAAATACACCGTTAGTAACCAGCAGGTTTACTTACAATAAAAGTTTTGTTGCCGGTGCAGACTCGAACATGCACGGTCAGCTTTTGCGTGCAGGGAACGGGAACGCTGCTTCGTGTGTTGATTGCCACCAAAGCCACAAGATTATGAAGGCTTCGGGTCCCGGGTCATCGGTGGCGGGTGCAAGAGTGCCAGAAATATGCGGAGTTTGTCATAAAGATATTAAAGAAGACTACTCGGCAAGCGTTCATTTCGCTGCATTTCAAAAGAATGTTAAAGATGCACCCGTTTGCTCCGGTTGCCACAACGAACATCAGCCTGAAACCGGTGTAGCGGTGAACCTCTGCGGCTCGTGCCACGACCCCGTTGAAATTTCCCCTGATTTCGCACAGTCCACTTCTAAAACAAAAGTTGCCAGGATAACTTACCACGGCATTAAGGTTGAAAAAGATAAAGTTACGATGGCTAACTGCGTTAGTTGCCATGGGCCTCATAGAATACTCAAATCTGATGACGCTGCCTCGCAGGTGAACAAAAAGAACCTGCAGAAAACTTGCGGTGAGTGCCACCCCGGTGCCGGAGAAGATTTTGTTTCGGGTGACATTCACAAAAATCCGAACAAACCACTTAAGGTTGCAAGCGCAAAAAAAGATACCGCCGATAACAGTGGCGGCAGCTCGTTCGTTACAATTTTATTGATAATTGTGGCTGTTGGAGTTGCTGTCTGGCTGTTGGGGATATTCCTTCGCAGAAGAAAACGCACAAAAAACGAAAACTAAAATGAGAGAGAGAAAAAGATGAAGAAAATTTTCCCGCATTCGCTTTACAACCCAATCTCACTTGTCGGTGCGCTCTTGGCAGGATTGAGTTTCAGCATGATTCTCTTTCTGATTATTCTTGAATTTATGAGCGGTGAACACTCACCATACATGGGAATTGTAGCCTTCATAATTCTTCCGGTTTTCCTGATAATTGGTTTATTAGTAATTGCTTACGGTTGGTATCGCGAGCACAAACTTTCAAAGAGAATAGATTTCAAAGCGCGGAAATTCCCTGTTCTCGATCTTAACGACCCCAAACAATTGCGTGCAGTGTTGTTTTTTTCGATCGGAACGGTTATTCTCCTTTTCTTTTCTGCATTTGGGAGTTTCAAAGCGTATGAATATACAGAGTCCGACGCATTTTGTGGCACGGTTTGCCACTCGGTAATGGAGCCTGAATATGTTGCTTACCAAAACTCGCCACACTCTAAGGTTGGTTGCGTAAGTTGCCACATCGGCTCTGGAGCAGACTGGTTTGTAAAATCAAAAATTTCCGGTTCGTATCAGTTGTACTCGGTTACATTCAATAAATATTCCCGACCAATAGCTACTCCGATCGATAACTTGCGCCCTGCACAGGAAACCTGCGAACAATGCCACTGGCCCAAAAACTTCTTCAGTGAAAAGAAAGTTGACCTCGACTATTACCTTTCCGATGAAGAAAACACAAAAGCCTCGTTGATCTTACTGATGAAAGTAGGCGGCGGAAACAGTGAAATTGGTAACACCGAGGGGATTCACTGGCACATGAACCTTGCAAACGATATTTATTATCTGCCGAGCGACAGAAGCAGGCAGGTGATCCCATGGGTGAAGGTTGTAAGCAAAGAAACCGGTAAAGTTACCGAATACAGAACGAAAGGCTTCAACACCAAAGTGGATGAAAATGGTGAAAATATCAGAAAAATGGATTGTATGGATTGCCACAACCGACCTGCACACCGATACAACGAACCGAGCAGAATTATAAACATTACTATTTCCAACGGTAAAATTGCTGCCGATTTACCCTACATTAAAAGCATAACCACTCAGGCACTTGATGATGAGTATGCTACAAAAGAAGAAGCAAGAGCGGGAATTGAGAAGAAAATAACCGATTTTTACCGCAACAACTACCCTGAAATCTACAGAACACGGGCAAAGGATATTGCTAATGCTGTTAAAGAGATTAGGGTTATTTACTCAAAAAATTTCTTCCCTGAAATGAAAGTAAGCTGGCGGAAATATCCGAACAACCTGGGGCACATGAACTACGACGGTTGTTTCCGTTGTCATGACGGCGAACATTTCAGTTCCGATGGAAAGGTGATTTCAAACGATTGCAACAGCTGCCACATTCTGCTCGAAGAAATTTCACCGCAGAAAGGGCGACAAATAGCAATCGAAGGGTTAGATTTCATTCATCCCGGTGGTATCGAGGTTTCATTCAAAACACAGAAGTGTAGCGCCTGCCACGGAGTTGGTGACGAAGCAAAAGAGAAAAAGGAAAAACTGATGAAGAAAGCTTCAGTTCACTAATGGCTTTTTTTTCGATTCTTTTATTTTGAGGGAAATTCAAAATCAGCAGTAATTCTTCCGGTGCACTGTTGGTGGTTACGGCAGAAAAACCCCTTGCATGGTGCGTTGGGAATATCGTTTTATCTCTGAATTGACGGCAGATTCAGGTGTGATATGCTGCCGGATTCCATCGGAAATGGTTGATTAGGTCTTATTTTTCCCATTTCAAGAACAGGAAAGCATTAATAATTTAGATATTTCATAAAAAACAATTAAATTAAATCTGTTGATTATTCTATTTCCAAATAAACTTGTAAAATGAAAAGATTTCTGCCGGCGTTGTTCCTTCTTTTATTTTTTATCGGCTGCTCAAAAGAGTTGAAGACTGTTTATTCGAACGAAAACAACCTGCCGGTTAAGCAGGGGGAGGCACAGCCTTTCAGTTTTGAGGTTTATAGTGATTTGGAAGTGGTAAAAATCCGTACTTTTCATTGGAACGACGGAAAAGGTGCCGAACCGGGCGAAATAATCCTCAGTACCGAGGGCGGTAAACAGATCGGTAAATGGAAAGCAGAACCCAAACCCGGAAGAGAGGGCGTTGAATCTGCTCTCTGGGAAGTTGAACCTGATATAACCCTTAAACCGGGCAGATATACCGTTAAGACGAGCGACAGCCGCTCCTGGTCATTCAACGAGGCTTCAGGCGGCATCGGTTTTACATCAATTTACACAAAGAAATAACCGGGAAATATGGAAGACGGCAGAATTAAAAGACCCGTAAATATTAATCCGGCAAAGCGTTCGGATGGAGTGTTACCGCGAATTAATTCGACGCATAACGAAATTTACTCAAACTACATTCTGCGCCTTCTTTTCCAGGCAGCCCCCGATGGTTTTTTTGTTATGATGTTGCCCGAACCGGTTGAATGGGATGTTATCGGCGAAGACCCTGAGCTTTTTGAACAAATCTATACCTCTCAAAAAATTACCATTTATAACCCTCGTGCTATTGAGTTAAACCCCGGGTTTGGCGGAAATTTAATGGGAGTTACACCTCAAATTTATTTCAATTACGACGATGAAAACGGAAGAGCGGCATGGCTTAAACTGCTGAATACCGGCTGGCTTAGCATGGAATACTCCGAAGAAATAGAACCGGGGAAAGCTATTTGGATTGAAGCGTCTTTTGCGAATTTATATGAAAACGACGGGCGCCTGCTCGGGTGTTTCTGTACTCAAAGAGATATTACCCTGCAACATACTGAAACAGAAGCCATGAGCAAAACAAGCGGGGATTTGGGGCTTTCGATCGCCTCGATAGGCGACCCGCTGATAATGGCAGATTCTGCAGGGGTGATTACATATTTGAACTACGCCGCAGAAATTACTCTTGACCTCTCTTACGACCGTGTGGTTAACAAACGAATTACTGATGTTATTCAAATTGCCGATCCTGAAGCACAATTAGTTCTGAAACAAATTTTAGATCAAGTGAGGACTACGGGCTTACCTTTCAGGTTAAGTGAAGGAGCTAAAATAAAATACGGCGTTAAAGAGAACGAAATTACAGGCGTTATTTCTAGTGTTGCACGGGATGATGGCCAGCATGTCGGCTGGATTTTGTTACTGCGCTATCCCGCACCGGTTCGCAAAGAACTGATTGAAGATACCGGGAATATGGAAAGGCTTAAAAGGTTGAGCAAATCGATTCAAGCCGGTTATTGGGAAAACGATTTAATTCAGGGGAAAGTATGGATCAGCGATGAAATTTTTGGTCTCTATAAGATTAAAAGAACTTCGTTGGGCGACCCAAATGAGTTTAACCTCTTACAGAAAAAAATTAATGAACTGATAGTTTCTGAAGACTTGCCAAAAGTGGAAAGAGCAGCCAATGATTTGATTGCCAACTACAAAGGATATTCGGTTGACTACAGGATAAAAGACACAGAAACCGGCTCAACCAGGTACTTAAAGTCAATTGTTGAAGTACATTCAAATACATCGGGGCACCCGGTTCTTATTTCAGGCGTTGCGATCGACCTTACCTGGTATTATAACTACCTTACAACCGGTTCGTTTTACGGAAAAATAATTGAAAATGCGCCTGTTGGGATTTTAGTAACCGACCCTGCGGGAATTATTCAATACACGAATAAGAAAATAACAGAAATGACCGGTTATGAACCACAGGAATTAGCAGGGTTAAAGCCTTCTGTTTTCAAATCGGGTGTTCTTCCGCCACAATTCTACGAAAATCTCTGGAATACCGTTCTTTCAGGTCAAATTTGGCAGGGCGATATTATAAATAAAAGAAAAGACGGCTCGCACTACTGGGATTCTGAAGCAATAACCGGAATTAAAGGAGAAACAGGGGAGATAGAACGCTTAGTTGCCTTTAAACGGGATATTACACAGCGGAAAAAGTATGAGGGTGACCTTAAAAAACAGAGAGAGTTGTTCGAAAGGCTGCATAAAGAAAAAGTTGGTTTGTTGCAAGATTTAAATTTAGAGGTGCGTGACCCTCTCAACGGGGTTATGGGGTATCTCGATTTGTTAGCGGATGAAATTACCGACACCGACCACAGAAAGCTGATTCGTTCCGTAAAACAAAGTACCGAAAGGGTAATAAACCGTTTAAATTCAGTAGCCGATATTCTTAACATGGAGAGCGATTCGTGGTTTGTGCGGCTTAAACGAACTTCAATTGCAGCTGCTTTAGAGGAAACTTTACACTACTACCAACTGATTGCTGAAGAGAAAGGGTTGAGGTTCGAGTCATATATCCAGGAGGGAACCTCGCTCGTTACAGACTCTGAACTGATTGCCAAAGCAACGGGTAATTTGCTGGATAATGCTATTAAATTCACCCGTGAGGGTTCAGTAAGGATTGAAGTGCTGAAACCATCAACTGATGAAAATGAGATTAATATCAGAGTTACCGATACCGGACCGGGAATTAAAAAAGAAGAAATAGAGGCAATATTCAGCGAAACCAGCGAAATGCCGCGAAGTGATAACAGTGGGTTTGGGCTTCGTTTGACCAGGGAGATTCTTAAAAAATTAGGCGGAACTATCCGGATTGAGAGTGTTCCCGGGAAAAGAACTTCTTTTACTATTGTACTTTCGGAAGGGGGACCTGATTTGCAGACGGATCAGGAACTTGAAAAACTGAGGCATTTCAGAAAAATGACACAGTCATCGTTACAACATGAAATTTTGCTGGTTGAAGACAGTAAAGTGAACGCAGAAGTTATCGCCTTGTATCTGCGTAAAGTCTGTCGGGTTGAAATTGCAAGATCGGGTGAACAAGGGTTGCAGAAGGCTCAGACGAAAAGGTATTCTGCAGTGATTATGGATATCAATCTTGGTGAGGGGCTTTCGGGCATCGAAACAATGAAAGAAATGAAGATGATTGAAGGCTATAAGGATATCCCGTTTGTTGCAGTAACCGGATATGCGCTGAACAGCGACCGCGAGAAGATTATGTCTGAGGGGTTCGATTTCTTCTTTACGAAGCCGTTAGATATGGCAGAATTTGCAGTTTTTGTGAAAGAATTGGTTCTTCCGGGCAGCGGCGGTTAAAAAGTACTACCTGATAACAGCAATTTTAAGTTTGGAGACGGTGTTGCCGTCTTTATCCGAAGCAATAATAAAATAAACCCCTGTTGCAACAAAATTGCCGTACTGATCCCTGCCGTCCCAGCTTGCAGTTCTTCCGCCCGGAGAAGAGAGAGTACGAATTTTATCTCCTGAAATATCCAAAATCATAATTTCTGAATCTTTAATCAGCCCGTCGATGGTCAGCAACCCCCCTTTAGCAGGTTGATAGGGCATTGGATAGGCGAAAAGACCGGAGTAATCTTGATTTGGCGCCGGAGCACGGGTTGAAAAGGTGACTAACCCGCCGGTCTGCCCGATAAAAATTTTGCCGTTCTTTTGATCGCTGCCCATTACTGACACTTCATTTGTTAACAGTGGGCTGTTAGAAGCATCGTAGAATGCGATTAACTCGGTGCCGTCGGCATTTACCAAGAAGATACCAGCATCAGTTCCGACC
The DNA here is from genome assembly GCA_008933765.1 of Ignavibacteriaceae bacterium. GTDB lineage: Bacteria > Bacteroidota > Ignavibacteria > Ignavibacteriales > Ignavibacteriaceae > UTCHB3. Next base: position 123,591 of record WBUK01000009.1, read on the forward strand.
CATTTCCTGTTGACAGGATCGACCACAACCGAATTAATTTTTTGCTGCCTGAGTGAAAAAACAGTTGTTACCCTCGGTTTAACTGTTGAAGTGTTTTGAAGTACCGCACTTAACGAAGAAATAATAAGCACCCCAAGATCAGTCCCAACCCAAAGATCACCTCTTTTATCGAGAGTTAATGAGTTGATCTTCTGCCCGTTCAGGCCGCTTGATTCAGTTAATGCCCCGGAAATATCGTCTGCAGTGTTTTCAAAAGTTCCCTTTTCGTTGTAGTAGAAAAGTTGGTTTCTCAAGGGGCTTGCGTACCATTTTGTATCGTTTTGGTCAATTTCCAATGTTGAGTAGTTGGTAAGGTTACCGCCGAGGGGGTTTTGATATCCATGCCAAACGCTGTCTGTGGTTAACACATTCAAAGTTTTGCGGTTACCGGCGTCGAAGTTTAGGATCCAAAGGTTTCCCTTCGAGTCAGATTTCAGAGAAGAGACTACCAGAAAATTGGGATCGGCAGCAATTCCTACCAAGGGTGTATTTGTCGGTGTGAAAGGTGTAAGTTCACCTGAGGGTTTAATTCTGAGAAAACCTTTACCGTAACTGCCGAGGTAAACATTTCCATCTGATGAACTAAATGCGTTGTAGTAAGCGTCGGTTGGCAAAATTCGTGTGTTTGTACGATTGAAATTAGTCCATTCTGTGCCGTCAAATTTGTAAAACCCCCTTCCGGTAACATCTCTGCCACTACCGGAAAATAAATTGCCCTGAGAATCCACAGTAAGCCCGCTGAAAACATTAGCACCGGGCCCATTCGGCGCAATAGCATTAAGTACATGACTTTGGTCAAGAAGAAGTAAACCCGACTTCGAGGGCGCAAAATACAATCCCCCCGGTGACGGGTAAACGCCAAATATCTCCGGCAGGTCAATGATTGAAGAGGCAAGCTGATCATTCGCAATTTTAAATATAGCATAGCGTACTCCACCGGGGATTGAGTACTCAAGAGTAATGAAGCAATCGTCTTCAATAATCGAGGCATTTTTAACTTTTTTATTGGCAGTTTCAGTAATAAATGGTGTAAAAGTACCGTTACCGAACTTGAAAAATCCGGTAGAAGTGCCTGTAACAATTTCACTTTTGTAAATTTTCACGAATAAAAAAGCGGGATTTACAAACCCCGGAATTGCTGAATAAACTTCCCAGGAGTTCGGATCATTCAGACTTGTTGCCCCCGGTTTTTGAACTGCTAATCCTGCTTCAGTAGCAATGTAGAATAAACCTGCTCTGAAAACTGAGTTAACTTTTGTGTTGGTTGCAAGTGGACCAAATTTCACATAAGTATCGTAAAAATCGAGGGTTTCGCTGTTGATTAGCGAGACGCCAAAATCGGTTGAGACAATAACTGTATCGCCGGAGACCAAAAGAGAGTTAATTCTCTTTTGAGTTTTTCCTGAGTTTGCAATAGCAACAATTCGCCTGAATGAACCGGTCTCTTTGTCATAAACATCTATCATTCCGTTTTCACTGCCGAACCAGACTTTATTTTTATTATCCGCAACAATTGATGTGATCGGTGAACCGTTCAAACCCTCAGCCTTCGTGAAAGAAACAAAAGTTGAATCTTCAATATTGTACGAATAAACGCCGCCGGATGAGCCGGTCCAGATTAAACTATCACTGAAATAAGAAGCGGAAAGTTCTGATTTGTTCGAATAAATATGCCAGTTAAAAGCCTCCTGTGCCTGCATCTTGTAAGGCGAAAACAGGAGGAAAATCAGCGATAAGCAGAAAAATCGCAATAACTGTGAATTTAGCAAGAACCGAAAGCTCAGATACAATCGGGATATATTACAAGGGCGCCCCAAACAGGAAAACGAAATGAAAGTTTTATTCATTGGTTATTTAGAAAGTTCTTTCATCAGATTGGCGGTTTCGATTGCCGTAAGTGCGGCATCCCAGCCTTTATTTCCGGCTTTTGAGCCGGCTCTTTCCACAGCCTGTTCAATTGTGTCGGTGGTTACAATTCCGTAGATCACCGGTACACCGGTTGACATTGACGCCATCGCAACCCCCTTTGCAGATTCCGCTGCTACAAAATCGAAGTGGGGCGTTGCACCGCGAATGACCGCTCCTAAGCAGATAACCGCGTCATACTCTTTCCTTTCGGCTGCGGCTTTTGCAATAAGTGGGATTTCAAAAGCGCCGGGTACACGGATTATTGTGATGTCGTCTTTGCTTCCGCCATGTCTGACTAAGCAATCGATCGAACCGTCTAAAAGTTTGTTTGTTATAAAATCATTGAATCTGCTGACTACTACGGCAAATTTTAATCCTTTTGCCTGCAGAACACCGTTTATTTCTTTCATTTCAAACCTCAACTTCAAAAAACAATAACTTGAAACTTAAATATAGAAGAACTATTAAAAAACCGAATAATTTGGGACTTAACACTAAAGGGGCACCACATTCTTAAAAACTGATTCCGTATCCTCCATGTCACTCACTTTTATTCCACCACCAAAGCCTAAGTAGCTGCTGTTAGAATGATTCTCAGGCTACCGATTAGCCAAAATCGTGAAACTTTATTTTTCCACCAACGCCTGAATTGCAGCAAATTCCGGCTTTGAAAGGTAAAAAGAACCGATATACCCTCGGTCGGTTGCTGAGCCGCCGTGAAAATCAGAACCGCCGGAATAGGGTAGCCCGTGCTTTCGGGCAATCTCGACCAGTTGCTGCCGTCTTGGGGAAGAGTGCGAGGGGTGCACTGCTTCAAGTGCGTCGAATTTTTCAGAAAGCAACATTTCCACCGTTTCATCGCTAAAATTACCCGGATGCGCCAACGAGGCAATGCCACCGGCGCGGTGGATCAATGAAATGGCATCGGCGGGGGTAATGAAAAATTTTTTTTCGTAGGCGGGCGAGTTGTTCCCCAGAAAATCCCTGAAGGCATGCGTAAAATTTTTAGCAATTTTTTTTCTGATAAGCGCTTTTGCGATGTGGGGTCTTCCGAACATATCCCCTTTGCACTCTTTTTCCACATCCTCAATTGATATTTCGATGCCCTCGTGTTGCAGGTTAGCAACTATTTTTTGGCAGCGGTTATAACGGTTTTGCTTCAGTTCGGCGGTGTAATTAGTAAGTTCCGGGTTGTTTACATCGATAAAATACCCCAGAATGTGCACTTCAAGCTGCTCAAGTTGTGAACTGAGTTCAATTCCGGGCACTAATTTCAACCCGTATTTTTTATTTCTTTCACATGCTTCAATGAAACCGGATACGGTATCGTGATCGGTAATTGCGAGCACATCAATCTTGTTCAGAATGGCACGGCGCAACAAACTTTCGACAGAAAGCCATCCGTCAGAATGAGTAGTGTGGGTGTGCAGGTCAGCTTTAAAAAACACTTTTTAAGAAAACTGCTTCCTGAATTCCTCGTAGTTGGTAATTCTCAGTTTATTCCCGTCTAACTCTATCAAACCTTTTTTCACGAAGCCGTGCAAGGTTCTGGAGATTGTTTCTCTTGAGGTACCCGCCATGTTTGCAAGATCATGCTGGTAGGGTAGCTTCTCAATTTCAACTACACCTTGCTTAATTTTACCGACTTCATCGGCGATTTGAAGAATTACAGTTGCCACTTTACCTTCAGCGTCTTTAAGTGAAAGAGATTTAATCTTCATATCTGCAGCACGCAACCTGCGCGTCAGTTCCTGCAGAAGGCTGACGGAAACTTCGGGACGATCGTACAACAAATCAAGAAAATCAGCTCTTTCAATAATGAAAAGCTCCGACTCTTCAATAGCAGTAACGGTTGCGGATCGGGTAAGCCCGTCTAAAAGCGCCATTTCACCGAAGAAATCGTTTGGGCTTAGGTAAGTCAGAATAACTTCCCTGCCGTCGTCACTTTCTCTGCTTACTTTAACTTTGCCGGAAATGATAACAAACAGAGCGTGCCCCGTCTCATGTTCCATAAGAATGATAGAGTCGCGCCCGAAAGTCTTTCTCTTACCGAGTTCAGAAATCTTTTGAAGTGTTTCATCGTCAAGATTCTCAAAAAGTGGCACAAATTTTGGGAAATCGAGATCGTCCATTAAATATTCCTTATTTAGTCTTAACAAATTTAGTGACTTTTCTCACAATATTAAAATTAAAACGGAAATTTTCTAAAAAAAAAGAAATAATTCTGTATAATTTTATTTTCAAACAAGGGTTCAACCCGCTGATGTGAATAATTACATTGATAAATCGGGAAAAGAATAATAAATTTGATGGTCTAAATAATTCTTTTTTCCAAAGGAGGAAAACATGTCAATAAAGATAGGAATAAACGGATTCGGAAGAATCGGAAGATTAGTATTCAGAAGAGCCTTGGAGGTCGGTGGTATCGAAATCGTTGCCATCAACGATCTCACTGATGCTGTTACGCTGGGGCACCTGTTAAAATATGATTCTGTACACGGTAAGTTTAACGGCACCGTTGCAGTTGATGGAAATGCGATCATAGTAAACGGGAAAAAGATTGAAATAACCGCCGAAAAAGACCCTTCGAACCTTAAATGGAAAGAATTGGGCGCCGAGATCGTTATAGAATCAACGGGCGTTTTCGCCTCAAAAGAAAAGTGTATGCCGCACATCAACGCCGGTGCTAAGAAAGTTATTTTAACCGTTCCCGCAAAAGGTGAAATAGACGCTACTGTTGTTCTTGGTGTGAATGATGAAATTCTTACAGGTAACGAAGTGGTGGTTTCCAACGCTTCGTGCACCACTAACTGCTTAGCACCGATGGTTAAAGTTCTTCACGATTCTTTCGGGTTGGAAGCAGGTTTTATGACCACAGTTCACTCTTATACAAACGATCAGAGGTTGCTTGATCTTCCCCACAAAGACCTCAGAAGAGCCAGAGCTGCAGCTACCAACATTATCCCGACCACTACGGGTGCAGCAAAGACCGTTGGCAAAGTAATTCCTGAACTTGCCGGTAAACTCGACGGTTTTTCACTAAGAGTTCCGACACCTGACGGTTCAATCACTGACTTTGTTGCTACTCTTTCAAAAGAGGTAACAATCGAAGAAGTGAACGCCGCTATGAAAAAAGCTGCTGACGGCACGATGAAAGGCATTCTTGAGTATTCGGATGAACCTTTGGTTTCTTCCGATATAGTTCACAACCCACACTCTTGTATTTTTGACTCACTTTCGACCATGGTACACGGCAATTTGGTTAAAGTTGTCGGCTGGTATGATAACGAGTGGGGATACTCATGCAGAGTTGTTGACCTTTTACTCAAAGTTGCTTAATTAAAATTTGTTTTGTGACGCAGTTACGGCTGCGTCTTTTTTTTTGTTGTAATTTATTTTTGTTGTAGCTTATTTTTGTAATTAAATCGACTTTAAGTTGGTAATAAAATGAAAAAACAAACAATAGACAGCATTTCGCTGAAAGGCAAGAAAGTGCTGATTCGCGTGGATTTTAATGTCCCGCTGGATGAAGAACTAAAAATCACCGACGACAATCGTATCGTCGAGTCACTCCCCACAATAAAGAAAGTGATATCTGAGGGGGGAAAAGCGATTTTAATGAGCCATCTGGGTCGCCCGAAAGGAAAAGTAAATCCCAAATACAGCCTTAAACCGGTAGCAGAACGGCTTTCGGAGTTGCTTGGGCAGCCCGTTAAATTTGCACCCGATTGCATCGGGGATGAAGTAAACGCTATGGCAAGCAATCTGCAGGATGGTGAAGTGTTGCTTTTGGAAAACCTTCGTTTTCACGCCGAAGAAGAGGCGAACGACGCTTCTTTCGCTGAAAAACTTGCACAAATTGGCGATGTTTATGTGAACGATGCCTTCGGCAGCGCCCACAGAGCACACGCCTCAACCGAAGGGGTTACCCGGTTTATTAAAACTGCGGTTTCGGGTTATCTGATGAAAAAAGAACTCGATTATCTCGGCGGTGCGCTTACCGACCCGGTTCGCCCTTATTGTGCAATTCTTGGCGGAGCAAAAATCTCCGGCAAGATCGATGTTATCAACAACATTTTGGATAAGGTTGATACTTTAATAATCGGCGGAGGAATGGCTTACACCTTCTTCAAAGCGATGGGGTACGAAATTGGTACTTCACTTCTTGAAGAAGAAAAAATTGATCTCGCTAAAGAGCTTTTAAACAAAATTAAAGCGAGCGGATTAAACTTTTTGCTCCCTGTTGATGTTTTAGTTACATCTGAATTTAGCAACGATTCACCAGCAGAAACCGTGCACTTCGATAAAATGCCCGCCGGTAAAATGGGCTTGGATATCGGACCGGAAACGGTTAAATTGTTCTCAAATGCTGTTAAAAATTCAAAAACTGTCGTGTGGAATGGTCCCATGGGCGTGTTCGAGTTCGATAACTACGCCGGAGGCACAAACGCAATAGCTGAAGCGCTGGTTGAAGCAACAGAGCTTGGTGCAATAACCGTTGTTGGCGGTGGTGACTCAGCCGCAGCGATTGCAAAAGCCGGTCTGAAAGATAAAGTAACGCATGTTTCCACCGGTGGAGGCGCTTCACTCGAGTTTCTTGAAGGTAAAGTGTTGCCCGGTGTTGCTGTGCTGAATGACGCTTAGCATTGTTTATTAACCCATAGTAATGTTGAACAACGCATAGTTATGTTGCATAAGGAACAGCATTGTTGAACATAGCGCACTTTTATTGTATAATGCACAGTATTCCTTAACAACACAAGCCTTATTGAATTAGACTAATCCGTGATGGTTAACGCTAAGCGGAGAAAACAGTAAATAATCAGAAATAAATTTCAGGGGCGCCTTTTAAGGTGCCCCGCTCAAAATTGAAGGAAAAAATGTCCAACGGAAATTACCGTCCTGCCGGTTTCTCATTCATGTCGCCGGTGATAAAAAGTTTGTTAATCGCTAATTTTGCAGTCTTTTTTATAGAGCAGATGCTTGCAGGAATCACCTCCGGCGGTATGCCACTTGAAGTGAAGATTCTGCAAAATTTTGCATTATGGCCTCTCGATGCCGGTTTTCTGCCCTGGCAGTTACTAACCTATCAGTTCATGCACGCAAGTTTTGGTCATATTTTCTTCAATTTATTCTCTCTTTGGATGTTCGGAACGGAGATTGAGTACACACTTGGCTCAAAAAAATTTCTGATTTTTTATTTAACATCGGGAGTTGGCGCGGGTTTGCTGCACCTCTTAACCCCATATCTCGGAATGGGTGACAGCCCCACCGTTGGTGCATCGGGTGCAATTTACGGCGTGATGATTGCTTTCGCGCTTTTCAATCCTGACAGATCCATCTATATCTACTTTCTTTTCCCGGTTAAGGCAAAGTATCTGATAGCTTTCTTAGTGATAATGGATTTAATGATGGTCAACAACGCCGCTTCCAATGTAGCACATTTAGCTCATATTGGCGGCGCAATAACCGGATTTTTGTTTCTCTTTTTCGACAAAGAAACCTGGTTTCCGTTTAAAGATAAACTACGCGGAGGTATAAGAGGGGGCGGTGGTTCAAGTTACGGCTCTTTTGGCGGTGGTCATTTTTCGCATCAACAGCGTCCGGATAGTTCCGGAAAATCAGGTTTTTCATTCAATTTCAAAAATAAGAGTAATTCCTCCAAAATTGAAGATGCAAAGTTTACAGATATTTCCGATGATGATGAAATCAGTCAGGAGGTGATTGACAGTATTTTGGAAAAAATTACCAAATCAGGCTACACAAACCTCTCGCAAAAAGAGAAAGATATCCTCTTCAGAGCGAGCAAAAAAATGGCTAAGAAAGATAACGGCGGATAAGATGTTCATTAAAAAGATTACGGTTGTATTTCTTCCATTCTTCACCAATGTGTTTGAAACAATCGAAAGTAATGGTGTTCATTAAAATAATTATGGTTGCCTTTCGATTCGAGATTGAAGCGTTTCTTTTAGAAACAGGTGAAAAAATTGGTTAAAAGAACCTTTGTTTTATTTTTCCTGATTTTTGGTTTTTTGGGGCTTCAATCATGTTCAAAAGAAAAGCACAGAATACCCGAAGATCAATTTTCCGATATTTATATTGAACTTCTCAGGGCTCAGGATTCACTCGGTACTGCTAAAATTATGATGGAACCCGCATTAGATTCCATTCTTAAGAAACAGGGTGTAAGCCGCCCGTTATATGACTCGACAGTTCAATACTACATGAGCCACCCGGAAGATTTTCGTGATTTTATGAAGGAAATTCAGGAGAGGATACCAACACTTCGGGATACTTCCCGGTAAGTTTCTTTTAAAGTATTTGGTTTGAGAAAAAAATCCGAAAAGGATTCAGACACTTCGGGATACGGTGCAGTAAGTTCTCTTCAATGCCGTTTTGTTTTATTGTCGATTATCTGATTTCAGTCAGTTAGTTTTGATTTTTATTCTTTGTTGCAGGACCCTCCCAATAAAAAACGAATAACTAAACCTTATTTATTTCTCCGCTTTCATCAGCTCCCGTTTGCACTGATCTATCATAATCTGAATGTACATATCGGTGGGATTAATTTTTAAAACTTTCTCGTAAGCCTCTAAAGCAGCGGCGTAGTTTCTGTTATTCATGTGAGCGTCGCCCTCACTTTTAAGGGTAAGAAGTTCGGTGATAGTTGGTCGTTTCTGCTGTGGTTCCGGGCCGGTGCGTACCCTGTTTCTTTTAACGCCATCTTCACACTCAGATTTACAATAAAGCAGATATGGGTTATCAGAGTCGCTGATCAAAAGTGCGGAGTACATTTCCAGCGCTTCTTCAAACTTTTTTTCGCTTCTTAGTTGGTTGGCTTGTTTCAGAATCTCTTCGTAAGCTTCTTTCTCGTAATTCTCTTTACCGTTTTCTGTTATCCCTTTTTCAGTTACGGATTCGCTGCTGACAAGTTGCTCAATTTCCCTGATGTAAACATCTAATGAATGGTCACCCGGATTTTCCTTTTTCGCTTCGTTAAAATAGAGCAAAGCCTCCTGATATGAACCATCACTGAAAAGTTTTTCAGCGACCGAACGGGAACTAAGTGGTCCGTCTTCCGACCTGAATGACCTGTCGGCATCTTGATTTTTTTTATTATCGATAATTCTGCTCTGTTTAATCATCATTTTATCGATCTGATCATCGGCTAATTCAATGTTAATTTCTTCAAGCCCGAATCCGTTAATTTCTTCTTTCACCATTTTAGTTGGTGAAATCACGCTGATTACTTTCGGTTTTTGCCTGAAAGCAGTTGGCTGCTTTTTAAAATCTTTAACGCCGTATTTTTCGGCGAGTGCTTGCGCAGTCTGCACGGTTAATTCGGTATATCCGTCAGCCAGCGCCGTCAGTAATTCAAGTATATCCTTTCTTAAACTGTTGTTTTCAGATGTTAAATCGGTAATTTTTCCGTCAAAACTTTTGATTGTTTTATCGTATTTAAGTTTCAACATTTCGATTTTTTCATTAAACTCTCTCCCGACTTTTTCTTTCACTGCGTTAGTGAGGTTTTCCGCATCGGCTTGATCTATCTTATCAGATTTATCCGGTTCAACCTGCGAAGTTAACTGTTCGAAAACCTCGGTCAGGATTTTCAGGTCGTTTTCGGCAAGTGTTCGGATGGTTTTGTTCGGTGACCTAAGACCGAACGAGTAATCTTCTTTCAATTTTTCGAAAGCGGCTTTTAATGAGGCGGGGGAATTGTCGCCCCGGTCACGGAATAGTTTATACGCTTCACCGAAGGAAAGCGCCCCATCAACCGACACATCATTCAACAAAAGATGGTAAGCCTCTTTAACCGCTTTTTTGTTCTTTCGCAAACTTTCACGCAGGAACTTTGAGCCGGTGGCTTCAATCTGGCGGTTAATATCCTGTTCCAGTTTCTCAAAATTCTTCCGAATCAAGTCAGCATTAGTGGCGTCTTTAACTCCGAGAATATCACAAGCCTGAGAGTGATTCATTAATTCGTTTAAAACCGTATGAAAAAGTGAAAATTAATAAACAATAAAAATAATGATTCAAATGTAAAGATAATTATGTAGAAAATTTTGGTAAATTTGTGATGAGCACAACGATTAATTAGCGCAAGGAGCAACGGATGAAGCGGGCGAGTGTTTCACCGGGTAAAATCAGCAAAGAAATAAAGAACGGGTTGCGTGTTTTCACCGATCTGCGTGAAGCTGTTGCCCAAATGGATGAAAACAACCGGCGGTTTTATTACAACCCAAAAGTTACCGATTTGGGCCGGCTTTCTCCTGTTGAATTAAAAACGATTGAGCACCTGAAGTGTTGGTGTGAAGACTACCGGCATAACTACCCTCAGTTTCTTGCGACGCACGAAATAAGGTTTTGCTGCCGTCACATTGCAGAACAGATTGCCGAATTGAGTGTTCACCCGTTAATCCGACGGATTTTGGAAAATAAAGCGAGAAGAGGAGCCCGGGAAAGGTTTTCAGTTCTATCCGAAGTGCAGCCTGTTATTGTGGGGTTTCCTTCGTTGGATAAACTTGGGTGGGTGAATGTATATCACTATAATTCCGTTAAAGAGTTGGGGATAAGGTTCTCTTTTCATCTGTTCGAAAGGCGCTGGTCGTACGGAAGAAAACCGAAAGAGTACCGTGATATAGAGGTTCTGCTGGATGACCTTTTTGAAGCTACACTGCTAAGACACAAAATATTGGATAACACTTCAAAATAATTTTCTTTGTTTGTTTCTTTTTGTGTGTTCTTTCAAATTTTACATTTACACTTCAAAATAATTTTCTTCATTAAGTGGCAACACTTCCAAAACACCATTAGAAGAAGCATAAAGCCCGGAGGCTATTTTATGAGCGACTTCACTTTTTATCCAAGCCTCAATTTTCAGTCCAGTTGCATAATCTGATGAAATAATTTTCACATCGCTTCCTTCAAGCCCTCGGTAAAGGAATGATGAAAGCTCGTATGGTGCGCTGAAATGAAATTTTTCAAATTTGTGAAGTGTAACCATTTCGGCTCTTTCTAAGGTTTCAATTGAAGTTTCGTAGTAAGCCTTCCCGAGGTTACCAACACCAAGCTTGACACCGCCAAAATATCTGACAACAATTATGGCAAGATTGTTAAATCCTTTGTGCTCTATTGCATTCATAATCCTTATGCCCGCAGAGCCTGTTGGCTCGCCGTCATCGGAATATTTTTGATTGCCGTCAATCAGTTTATAGGCGGAACAGTGGTGCACGGCGTCATAATACTCTTTTCTGTAGCCCGCAAGAAGTTCATCAAACTGTAGGGCAGAATTTATCGGATGTGCAAAAGCGAGAAAGATTGATCCCTTCTCTTTATATTTGGTGTTCGCTTTATCTCGAATTGTGGTAAAAACTTCCGGTTTTTCAGACATCTTTTGTGTGTTATAAATAAAAATTATTAAAAAATTTGGGGACTAACTGAGTGCAAGCCATTTGGTTAATTCTGTAAAAAAGAAATTAAATTATCAAAAAATTTGTTATTAATATAGATATTTTATTGATTTTTTTTGATTATATAAGGCAAATTAAAAAATCTTCACAAAAAGCGGGAGTGGTTCTTCAAACCACCTAAAAAGAGAATAAACAGGATTCAGTAAAGATTGCACAAATTTTTCTGAACAATTTAGGGGACACAGATAAATAAAGTACTTCAAAAACGGAAAGAAATTGTTTCACGACAAGATAATTGTTAAAGGTGCCAGAGAGCACAACCTCAAAAATATCGATATAGAGATACCCAGAAATTCCTTCACGGTTATCACCGGGCTTTCCGGTTCGGGTAAATCTTCATTAGCATTCGATACCATTTACGCAGAGGGACAGCGGAGATATATAGAATGTCTTTCGGCTTACGCCCGACAGTTCCTCGATATGTTGGAAAAACCGGATGTGGATCAGATCGAAGGATTAAGCCCCGCCATTTCAATTGAGCAGAAAGTAACTTCGGGCAACCCCCGTTCAACCGTCGGCACGGTTACGGAAATCTACGATTATCTGCGTCTTCTCTACGCCCGCCTTGGGATTATAAAGTGTTATAACTGTGGTGCTTCGGTTCAAAAACAGAACATGGGACAGATTCTCGAAAGAATAAACCGTGAGTTTGAAGGGAAGAAAATTTCACTTTTTGCACCCGTGATTCGGGGTAGAAAGGGGCACTACCGCGAGCTTTTTGAAGAAATCGCTAAAGACGGCTTTCTGAAAGTCAGAACCGACGGTGAAGTTAGAGATATCACTACCGGCATGCAGGTCGATCGCTACAAAATCCACAATATTGAGATTATGGTGGATAAATTTACACTTAAACCGGAAATTGCAGCCCGTTTGGAGTCATCCGTTGAAGTGGCGCTAAACTATGGCAGCGGTGTGATGATTGTGAACGACGGAAAAGAAGACCACATCTTCAGCAGACACCTCAGCTGCCCAAACTGTGGAATAGGATACCAGGAACTTGCACCCAATTCTTTCTCTTTTAACTCGGCTTTTGGTGCCTGCCCCGATTGCGACGGGCTGGGGGAGAAAAAAGAATTCGATCTTAATCTTATCATCCCCGACAGAAGCAAAGCGATCAATGAGGGAGGCATAGCCGCGATGGGTAAGCCGAGACCGATGTATTTTTTCAATCAGCTTGAAACCATCTCCAAGGTGCTTGGTTTTGATTTCGATACACCCATAAAAGACCTTCCGAAAAAAGTTTTGGATATTATCCTTAACGGCTCGGAAGAAAAATTTGAATTTTACTACTCGTATGGCGGCAAAAAAGAGGTTTCTTACAAGCACCGTTTTTCCGGCGTGTTAAATTACATGCAAAACTATTTCACCTCCACATCTTCGGTTAAGGTGCGTGAGTGGGTCGAGTCGTACATGAATATTGCTAAGTGCCGCACCTGCGAGGGAGGGCGGCTGAAGAAAGAGTCGCTTTCTGTATTTTTTGGCGGTAAGAACATAAGCGAAGTTACTGCGCTTTCAATAGTTGAATGTAAAGAATTTTTTGAAAAAGTGGAGCTTCACGGCAGGGATGCAATTGTTGCAAAGCCGATTTTGAAAGAGATAAACTCACGCCTCGATTTTTTACTTAATGTTGGTTTGGATTACCTGACGCTTTCCCGAGGTGCGCGGACGCTTTCGGGTGGTGAGTCGCAGCGAATTCGGTTGGCAACCCAGATTGGCACGCAGTTAGCAGGTGTGCTCTATGTTTTGGATGAGCCTTCAATCGGTTTGCACCAGCGGGATAATATTCGTCTGATCAACTCTTTGAAAATGTTGCGCGATTTGAACAACACGATAATTGTGGTTGAACACGATAAAGAGACGATTGAAAGCTCTGATTATTTAATTGACTTAGGCCCCGCTGCGGGTGAGCACGGTGGGGAAGTGGTGGCGATGGGTGAAACACTGTCGCTTCTTAAAAACAGTAAAATAGATCATTCTCTAACGCTTGATTATCTCAGGAACAAAAGGTTTGTTTCGCCCCCAAAACAACGACGCGAAGGCAACGGGAAGCTGCTGACACTTCGCGGAGCACGGGGGAACAACCTGAAATCAGTGGATGTTTCCATACCGCTCGGCAAGTTTGTGGTTGTAACCGGTGTAAGTGGTTCGGGTAAATCTTCGCTGATAAACGAAACTTTAGTGAAGCGCCTGATGAACCAAATTTACCGAACTAAAGATGTTCCGCTTCCTTTTGATTCTATCGAGGGTATGGAGCATATTGATAAAGTAATTGAAGTGGATCAGTCACCAATTGGGCGGACACCTCGCTCGAACCCGGCAACCTACACCGGTTTATTCACATTTATCAGGGACTTATTTGCGCAGTTGCCCGAATCAAAAATCAGGGGTTACCAGCCGGGCAGGTTCAGTTTCAATGTATCCGGCGGAAGGTGCGAGGCTTGCGGAGGCGATGGGCTGAAGAAAATTGAAATGAACTTCCTCCCCGATGTTTATGTGAAGTGTGATGTCTGCAATGGGCGGCGGTATAACCGGGAGACCCTTGAGGTGCTATATAAGAAAAAATCAATCGACGATGTTCTGGAAATGACCGTAACCGAGGCGCTTGAGTTCTTCGCCGATATGCCCCGCATTAAGAGGAAAATCCAGTCGATCTACGATGTAGGTTTAGGGTATATTAAACTTGGTCAGCAGGCGACAACCCTCTCAGGAGGTGAAGCGCAGCGCGTTAAACTTGCTACGGAATTAAGCAAAGTTTCAACGGGCAAAACGATTTATTTTATGGATGAACCAACAACGGGGCTGCACTTCGAGGATGTGAATGTGCTTCTGAAAGTTATTGAGAAGTTGGTTGATAAAGGGAACACTTTCGTTGTTGTTGAGCATAATCTGGATGTTATAAAAGCCGCAGACTGGATTATTGATCTGGGCCCCGGAGGAGGTGCTGCCGGCGGAAGGATAATCGCGGAAGGCACACCGGAAGCCGTAGCGAAAAACAAAAAAAGCGTTACGGGTAAGTTTTTGTAAAATATCTTAAAAAACTCAAAAGTTCATAAAAAGTCAAAAGGTTTTTAAACAAAAAAAGAGGCTGTCTCTGAGAATTTAATTTCAGAACAGCCTCACTAATTTTTAAGGTAAGATTTGCTAATTAAACAGCCACTCGATAGCTGATAAATAAGTGTCAACCGGAGAACAACCCTACCCGTTATAGTTAACAGCACCAAGCCCTTTGAAGATTGCGGTAGTATCTAATTCTTCCTCAATCCTGAGGAGCTGGTTATATTTAGCAATTCTGTCGGTACGGCTTGCGGAGCCTGTTTTAATCTGACCCGCATTGGTGGCAACTGCTATGTCGGCAATGGTTGTGTCTTCTGTTTCGCCGCTTCTGTGTGAAACCACAGCTGTGTAGCCTGCACTTCTTGCCATTTCAATTGCGTCCAAAGTTTCGGTAAGAGTGCCGATTTGGTTCACTTTAATCAGAATCGAGTTAGCGCATCCGAGTTCAATTCCTTTTGCAAGAATCTTAGTATTGGTAACGAACAGGTCATCGCCAACCAACTGAATTTTGCTGCCAACATTATCAGTAAACTTCTTCCAGCCCTCCCAGTCATCTTCCGCCAAACCGTCTTCAATCGAAAGAATCGGGTACTGTCTTATCCAGTTTTCCCAAAAAGCGATCATTTCGTCGGAAGAAATCTCGTTTTGAGTTGATTTGAAGAATTTGTAGGTTTTCTTCTCATGGTTCCACATTTCAGTCGAAGCGGGGTCGAGTGCAATCATAATATCTTTTCCCGGTGCGTATCCGGCTTTTGTAATTGCTTCCAGAATCACTTCAATTGCTTCATCGTTAGAGCGAAGTGATGGTGCGAAACCGCCCTCGTCGCCAACGGAAGTGTTGTGCCCTTTTTTCTTCAGCACACTTTTTAGTGTGTGGAACACTTCAGTTCCGTATCTGAGTGCTTCTTTAAAAGTAGGTGCGCCAACGGGCATAACCATAAACTCCTGAAAATCAACATTATTGTCAGCGTGTTTGCCGCCGTTCAAAATGTTCATCATAGGAGTCGGGAGCACTTTTGCGTTGGTGCCGCCGATGTAACGGTAAAGCGGGAGACCAAAAGCCTCAGCTGATGCTTTTGCGCAAGCAAGGGATACACCCAAAATTGCGTTTGCACCAAAACGGGATTTGTTTTCGGTGCCGTCAAGTTCAATCATATAGTTATCGATGGCAACCTGCTCGGTGGCGTCCCACCCGATAAGTTCATCGGCGATTTCGTTATTCACAAAATCAACGGCTTTTTCGACGCCTTTTCCAAGGTAGCGGGAATTGTCGCCATCCCGAAGTTCGCAGGCTTCGTTTGAGCCGGTAGAGGCGCCACTTGGTACAGCAGCTCTTCCGATAACGCCACACTCTAACAGCACTTCTGCTTCAAGGGTAGGGTTTCCTCTGGAATCGAGTATCTCGCGGGCTACAATATCTATTATTTCAGTCATTATTATTCTCCATGTAAATAAGAAGGGTGCCCCCGGGGCGACTCGAACACCCGACAAACAGTTTAGGAAACTGCTGCTCTATCCACCTGAGCTACGGAGGCATAAAAAAGAGGTGACGCCAAAATGGCTAAATCACACTTGTAAATATACGAAATTTGGGTTTCAATTTGCAGCCTTCTGTTATCTTATTTGGCGCACCCCTTTGGATTTTCGCAGAGTACTTTTTCCTTATTTGGCGCACCCCTTTGGATTTTTTGCAAGCAATTGGTTTTATTAAAGGCTGCAATTAAGAACAGCAATTATTCTTACGAATTTCCAAATTTCAATAAGAACTATAGCCTTTTATTTGGATTTTCCATAATTTAGATTTACAAAAATTATTAATTATAAAAAACGGCAATACCATGTCCTTAAGACGATATATTACCATGATAGCAGTAGTGGTTCTTCTAGCACCATTCACACTTTTTCCGCAGGCGACACTTCCGAATATTTTGAATCAGATGAACCAGGATTCACTTCTGAAATTTGCAAGCCAAATAACAGGAGGGGAACAGGTTACCATTGGCGGGCAGCCCTACACCATTGTTTCCCGTTATAAAACTAACCCTTCGAACGATATGGCGGGGAATTTTATTCAGGAAACGCTTGCAAGGTTTGGGCTTACCGCTTCTCAACAGTCTTTCTCTTCATCCGGCAAGAATGTGATCGGCGTGAAAGTAGGTACGGAGTTCCCTAACCAAAAATATATGATTTGTGCCCATTACGACTGCATGCCCTCCGGTTCGGTTGCACCCGGAGCGGATGATAACGGAAGCGGAACTGCCGCCGTGCTCGAGGCTGCCAGGGTGCTTTCACAATACAACTTTCCCTACACGCTCATTTTTGCACTTTGGGATGAGGAAGAGCAGGGGCTTATTGGTTCTGATTATTATGCACGGCAGGCTCGGTTAGCCGGGGACTCAATCCTCGGGGTTATTAACATGGATATGATCGCATGGGACTCGAATAACGATAATGTGTGCAACATCCATGTGAAGGAATCTGTTGCTAATTCAATTAAACTTTATAACAGAATGATTGAGCTAAACGGTTCGTATGGCATCGGGTTGGTTATCAACCGCCCCAACCCACCCATAACCGCAAGTGATCACGCATCGTTTTGGACCCAAGGCTACAGCGCAGTTTGTTTTATTGAAGATGACAACAACGATTTTAACGCCTATTACCACACGGTAAATGACAAAATGATCTATTACAATACCCCATATTACTTCAAAATGGCTAAATTAGCAACAATTTCTATAGCAAGTTTTGCGCTGAATATGGATATTGTAATAACCCACTCGGCAGTGCAGTCGGCTTACCGCCCGGGAAGTTTTTCAACAACAGCCACTATTTCAACAGGGCTTGATGTGGGGACAGGAAATGCTGCCCCTCGCATGTATTACAGAGTGGCTGAGCCGGGGGGAAGCTTTGGGCAATTTATCGCACTAACCGGAACTTTAACCAACGGCACCGGAATACCGGGAGAAGGTGACACAAAACCAACAGAAGGATCGTTTACATATTCCTTCGCTTTTCCGGCGCTTCCTTCGGGGGCTACGGTCCAATACTACTTTGCCGCACAGGATAACGGGGGGAACTTAGTGGTTACTTCTCCAACCGGCGGTGGGGGTATTAATCCACCGGGGAGCACACCACCGACAACTTTTTATAGGTTTTATAATGCTGAGTCTAACCTGATTTTCAGCGATAACGGAAGCAGCATAGCCGGCTGGGTACCGACAGGTACCTGGGGGCTTACCACTTCCAAATATGTTTCTGCGCCGAGTGCTTTTGCAGATTCACCCACCGGGAACTACTCGCCGAACCAAAACATAACGCTTACACAGGCAAGCGCCGTAAATTTAAGCGGTGCGGTGGGTGCAGGACTTTCTTACCGGGCGCAGTGGGATTTGGAAACAGGTTGGGACTATGCACAGCTTTTAATTTCAACCAACGGAGGATCGAGCTGGGCACCACTTCGTGCATCGGGAATGGTGAACGGAGCCGGGTCTTTCCAGCCTTCCGGGCAGCCCGTTTATAACGGCTCGCAACCTACCTGGCAAAAGGAAGTGGTTGACCTTTCCGAGTATATCGGTAAAGATATTTTGCTTCGCTTTTTGTTGAAATCGGATGGCTCAGTTCAAAAAGACGGAATTTATATCGACGATATCGAGATTTTTAAATATTCTGAAATACCCGTTGAACTTGGCTCTTTTTCTGGAACAACCGTTGGAAATAAGGTTGTTCTTCAATGGCAAACCGTTACAGAAACCAACAATTTTGGCTTTATTGTTGAAAAACAAACCGGGAGTGAGTTTATAAATCTTGGTTTTGTTAATGGTAACGGAACAACAACCGAGGCGAAACATTATTCGTTCACAGACGAGAAACCATTAGCTGACAGGCTTACCGGTGACTACATTGGTGTGCAGCCCGGTGAGGAGAATGGTACAAAGTTTAACCGGAGACCGGGAGCGAACATTGTTACCTATAGGTTGAAACAACAGGATTTCGACGGTACCGTTGTTGTTTTGGGTACGGTTGAAGTTGAAGTATCGTCTGTTTTTGCTTATTCACTTTCGCAGAATTATCCCAACCCATTCAACCCGGAAACCGTTATTGAATTTACCGTGGCTGAACCGGGCGAAGTAGTTCTGGAACTTTATGATATCCGGGGAACAAAACTGCGCACTTTGGTTTCTGAGAGAAAAAACCAAGGGAATTATTCAGTAACAGTAACGGGTGAGGGTTTGGCTTCGGGTGTTTACTTAGTAAGAATGCAGGCAGGGAAGTTTACTGCAACCAAGAAGATTACGCTGTTGAAATGACGCTTTTTATTTGAAGTTTGTTTAGAAAGGGTTTAAGAATGAGAAAGGCTGTTCGAAGGGGCCGAACAGCCTTTTTTGTATCGGGGAGATACAAACCATAACAGGTTCTCATCATCATCATCAAGCTCTTATCAGTAGCCTAAGAGGAGGAATCTACAAAATACAACAATTTTCCGCCTCATTAGGTACTGTTCAAAGGACCGCCGCCGGGTTGCATAACCAATACTTTCACTAACATTTCGATCTTCCGGCTTTGGAAAATCACAAACTCATACTACAAATTTAATTCATTGGGGAAATGTTACAAATAGTAAAATCAGAAAATGAATTGTCGAATTTTTACGACAGTATTTTTTTCGCCATTTTTTCGTTTTACCTTTTCCTATTCCGCCCCGGTTCCGATTACCTTATTTCCTCCCTTTCCC
>WBUK01000010.1 GCA_008933765.1 Ignavibacteriaceae bacterium
ATCCAACAGATTATTCAGTTTCTCCAAGCCACGGTTGGCACTTTCGATTGCCTCGGGCGTAAAGTTCAACGACGAGGCATAATGCGTCTGTGCATAAAACAGCCTGAGTGTTTCCGGGCGATACTTCTTAATCATATCCCTTAAGTTAAACACATTTCCGAGTGATTTTGACATCTTCTCATTATCTATGTTCAAAAACCCGAAGTGTATCCAGTACCTCACAAACGGTTTCCCCGTTGCGCCTTCGCTTTGCGCAATTTC
Source organism: Ignavibacteriaceae bacterium (assembly GCA_008933765.1). GTDB lineage: Bacteria > Bacteroidota > Ignavibacteria > Ignavibacteriales > Ignavibacteriaceae > UTCHB3. The sequence continues at coordinate 262 of WBUK01000010.1, forward strand.
GTTCTCGTGATGCGGGAAAATCAAATCGCTTCCGCCGGCATGAATATCAAAAGTCTCTCCCAAATGTGCGCACGACATTGCCGAGCACTCAATATGCCAGCCGGGACGCCCTTTTCCCCATGGGCTTTCCCAGAACGGTTCACCCGGCTTTGCCGCTTTCCAAAGTGAAAAATCAAGCGGGTTACGCTTCGAATCGTTAACTTCCACACGGGCACCCGACTCTAATTCCTCAATCTTTTTGCCGGAAAGCTTTCCGTAACCTGAAAACTTGCTGATTTCATAAAACACATCGCCGTTCACTTCGTAGGCTTTGCCGTTGGCAATCAGGTTCGAAATCATATCGATAATTTGCGGAATATGTTCCGTTGCTCTGGGGTTAACATCCGCCCGGAGCAACCCTAATTTATCAATATCCTCAAAAAAGGCGTCGGTGAACTCTTTAGCCACCTGTTGCGCTTTCACCCCGAGCGTGTTCGCTTTGTTGATAATTTTATCGTCGATGTCGGTAACATTCATCACGAATTTCACCTTGTACCCGGCATAAATCAGATAGCGACGCACAATATCAGACATCACAAACGAGCGTGCATTTCCGATGTGAAAATAATCGTAAACCGTGGGCCCACAGGTATAAAAAGTAACCTCCGGCGGGTTGAGCGGTATAAATTCTTCTTTTTTGCGCGTTAATGTGTTATAAATTTTCAGCATAATTCTAATTTTCTAAATTTTCAGGTTTCCTGGTTCTCACTATTTCAGGTTCTAAGGTTTTCAGATTCTAAAGTTCTAAAGTTCTAAAGTTCTAAAGTTCTAAAGTCCACAGGTTTTCAGGTTTTCAGGTTTTCAATTTCTCAATTTCTCAATCAACAATTTCATATCCTCCGGCAGTTCAGAATCAAACCGTATATACTCTTTCGTGTGCGGATGAATAAACCCCAGCGTTTTAGCATGAAGCGCCTGCCGCTGCATAATAGCGAGCAAATTTTCAACCCGTGCTTTCATTTTCGGCAGTCCGTCGCCGTATCTGATTACCCTTCCGCCGTAAAATTCATCGCCAAAAATCGGGTGCCCCGTTCCGCTCAGGTGCACTCTGATCTGGTGGGTTCTTCCGGTTTTAAGCCGCAGGCTAAGAAGTGTAGCAAACTCGAACTCTTCCAGCACTTCATAAAAAGTATGTGCCGATTTCCCTTCGCTCTCCGTCATTGTAAAAAGCTTCCGGTCGCGCTTACTCCGTGCAATAAACGACTTAATTTCCCCTTTTCTCTCTTTAAACACGCCCCATGCAACCGCCTGATACTCCCTTTCAAGCGAGTGCGCCGAAAACTGAGCCGCCAACCGATGGTGAGTAACATTATCTTTGGCAATAAGCAACAGACCGCTGGTATCTTTATCTATTCTGTGCACAATTCCCGGGCGCATAGCCGGGTCGTTAATATCGCTCAATTTCTGCTTATGAAACAGCAAAGCGTTCACTAAGGTGCCGGTATAGTGCCCAATCGAGGGGTGAACAACCAACCCCGGTGGCTTATTGATCACCATCAGAAACTCATCTTCAAACACAACATCAATCGGGATATCTTCGGGTTCGGCAACTTCCGGGCGGGGGGCTATGGGAAGTGTCAGTATGATTACATCCCCCGGTGAGACTTTATAATTCGACTTTATAACCTTTCCATTAGCAGTTACAAAGCCCGCTTCAATTAGTTTTTGTATTCGGCTGCGGGTTGCGTTCTCAACAGAATTTGCGAGGAAAAGATCAACCCTTTCTTTCTTTTTCCCCTCGGGGATGTCATATTTAAATATCTTTTCTGATATTATCTTCGCCATAGGAAGTGTTTCCGGGCTTAGGCTCTTCTGCTGCCGGTTTTCCCCCTGCTGTTTCGGAGAGGGATTCCGCCAGCCCCTTGCGGTTGCCATCTGCGGTTTCGGCACCCGCTTCTGCAATTCCCGTGCTTTCTCCCTTATCAATTCCGGGGAGGGAGTCCCCCAACCCTTTGCTGTTGCCGCCTATAGTTTCGGCACCTGTTTCGGCAATACCCTCAATGCTAATTTCGCGGGCTTTAGCCTTTTCAAAACCAATATCGGCTAAATCACCATCCGCTGTTTCTCTCGGTGCGTTAGAAGAATCAGCGCTGTTTTTACGCCCGGAAATTTCCGTATTACCGGTTGCTTCAGTATCCCCCGGTATCTCTACACCCCCTCGAATTTCCGCATCCCTAACCATTTCCGTACTCTTCTGCATTTCCACGCCCCCCGGCACTTCCTCTTCCCCCCGCACTTCCTCTTCCGCGCCACCATCTCCATCCTCTTCTTCTTCGCTGCCCTCTTTTTTCTCTTTACCGTAATAAATAAAAAGAACAGCAACCCCCAGAGAAACGGCAACATCCGCAACATTGAATATCGGGAAACTTTCTATATAGTAACCGAAAATTGTTACATCGAATACAATATGGAAAAAATCGACGACATGCCCGTAAAACATGGGTGCATAGCCGTACAACACACCATAAAACACCCGGTCGATCATGTTCCCTATTGCACCGGCAAGAATAAGAGCAAGCCCTACTGCTGCGCCGCGGTTCTTCGAAGCAATCAGGTCGATATAATACACTATCATACCGGCGGCAACTACTGAAACGAGCGAAACCAACACTTTCACCACCGGGTGAAGCTCAATTCCGAAAGCAATCCCTTTGTTTTCTACGAAGGTAAGTTTAAAAAAATCACCAAAAATCGGGATCGACTGCTGCGGGTACATCCCTTCATAATTGATCCCAAGAAAGGGCAAAGCAAACCCTTTCACTGCCAGCTTAGTTACCTGATCAATTACTATCAGAAATAAAGAGATGTATAATAATCTCTTTGCGAACGGATCGCGTATAAATTGTTTAATAAGTTTTTTTCTTCTTTTCTTGTTTTAGTTTTATCGGAAGGCAATGCTGGCTGTGTGGTACTGCCATAAGCCTCTCCTTCGGAATTAACGGGCAGGTCTCGCACAAGTTTTGTGGTTCATCCATACACTCTATACATACACCGTATGTGCCGTTATCTATCCGCTTTAAAGCCTCATCAAGATACCCGAGAAATTTACTCTCTCTCTGAGCATATAAGAAGGTTTTCTCCCTTTCCATTGCGTCTGTTCCCTGTTCAGCCATGTGCAATGAATAAGGCGAGTTCTCATTGATGTATTCTCCGGTCGTTGGGTCCATCATTCTGTCACGCAAATTTTGAAGCTGGATGATAATCTCCTCCCGCTTCTCATTAATCACCTTACGGAACTCTTCAAGTTCTTCAGGCGTGTAGCGTGTTTTTCTTTTTTCATCCATAGGACTCTCCTTGTAGCATCCTTAGTTTTTGAATATCTCAATAGTGCAGGCAAGCTCGTTAATTTTCCACTCTTGCCTGAACCCGGTACCGTTTGTTCCGGTTAAAATCTCATCCGAAAGTGTTTCACCCTGAATATACGAACTAAAGTTCAGCACCGCCCGGGCAATTTCCGGTTCGCCCGTAAACTTAATCGCAATTTTATCCGTAACCTCAAAACCGGCGTCTTTCCGCATATTTTGGACACGGTTTATGAACTCCCGGGCTATTCCTTCCTCTTTCAATTCGGGGGTAATTTCAGTATCCAAAGCAACAGTGAATGCGCCTTCGGTTTCAACCAACCACCCCTGAATATCCGAGCTGATTATCTCAACATCAGCGGGTTCAACCACAACATCGCCGCCGTTAACGGAAATGGTAACATTTTCACCTTTGGAAAGTTTGGAAATTTCATCCTTTCCGAATTCCCGGATTGCAGCCGCCACCGGCTGAACACCTTTCCCATGTTTTCCGCCGAGCGATCTGAAATTTGGCTTGGCACTTTTTTTAACAATTCCCGCGTCATCGGTCAGAATCACAAGCTCTTTAATGTTCACTTCATCCAGAATAACATCTTTCATCGTTTCCAACGGCTCCTTCACACTGTCGGGAACTGCTGCCATTATTCTCTTAAGTGGCTGGCGAACTTTCAGATTGTGCTTCGCCCTCATCGATCTGGTGATGTAAACAACTTTCTGAACTGCTTCCATCTTTTCTTCCAAATCAACATCAATGTAAGTAACTTCCGGGAATCTGCAAAGGTGAACTGATTCCTCCGCACCAACTGAAACACCGGCACCACTTCCTGAAGAACCAACAGCCGCACCAACTGAACCATTTCCCGCAGAACCAACCGTAAACATCAACCTCTGATAAAGGTCTTCAGCCATAAAGGGCGCAAAAGGCGAAATTAATTTGGCAACCGTCAACAAACACTCGTGAAGCGTTTGATAAGCCGAAAGCTTCGCCTCTGTCATCTCAGATTTCCAGAACCTTCTTCTGCTTCTTCTTACATACCAGTTGGAAAGCTCGTCAATCGTAAAATACATAACCGATCTTGCCGCACGCGTAACATCGTAGGCGTCCATCGCCCTTTCATACTCCTTAACAACGCTGTTAAGTTTTGAAATAATCCACCTGTCTGTTTCGGGTCTTTTCGTATAGTCCACCAACGGTTGGTCATTCACAAACTTATCTATGTTTGCATAAAGCGCAAAAAACGAATAGGTGTTAGCCAAAGTGCCGAAGAATTTCCGCTGCGTATCGGCAAGATCATCCTCGTTAAACAGAGTCGGCTTCCAAGGCGGATTGGTAACAATCAGGTACCAACGGGTTGCATCCGCTCCATATTTATCAAACAGAACGAAAGGGTCAACCGTGTTACCGCGACTCTTCGACATCTTTTTCCCCTCTTTATCCAAGATCAGGTCGTTAACCAGGATATTTTTGTAAGCCGGCGAATCAAAAAGCATTGTCGCAATAGCGTGCAGCGTATAGAACCAGCCGCGCGTTTGGTCAATCCCCTCAGAAATAAAATCAGCAGGGAAGTTGGCTTCAAACCACTCCTTGTTCTCAAAGGGATAGTGGTACTGCGCAAAGGGCATAGCACCGGAGTCGTACCAGACATCAATCAGTTCAGGTGTCCTGTAAAATTTCTTACCGTTTTTGTGGAACACAATTCTGTCCACAAACGGCTTGTGTAGGTCAATCTCAGGCAGTTCCGAAACGGGTGTTCTTTCCCCCTCAAACTCATAAATTCCCTCTTTCAGCTCTTCGATACTTCCGACAGCGAACGAGTCTTTACCGTCTTCGCTCACCCAGACAGGAAGTGGTGTTGCCCAGTATCTGTCGCGGGAAAGCGCCCAGTCTTTGTTCTCTTCTAACCAGTTACCGAACCTGCCCGAGCCAATTTCCGGCGGTGCCCAGTTAATCGTTTTGTTCAGTTCCACCATCCGGTCGGCTATCTCAGTTGTTCTGATAAACCACGACTCCCGCGCATAATAAATAATAGGAACATCGTCAAACCTCCAGCTGAAGGGGTAACTGTGCTCAATTGTCTCTTTTTTGTAAAGTTTATCTTCGGCTTTCAGTTTTTGGATAATGCCGGCATCGGCGTCTTTCACAAACTGGTCAACAAAGTCGGTTACTTCTTCAGTGAACCTCCCCCCCCTTGTAACGGGCTGAAGCATCGGCAAGCCGTACTTCTTTGAAATTTCATAGTCATCCTGCCCGAACGCCGGTGCAATATGCACAATTCCCGAGCCATCCCCGGTGCTCACAAAATCAGCATTAATTGTGTAAAATGCTTTTTTATCAGGCGTGCAATAGTTCATCAGCTGTTCGTAGTCAATTCCCTCTAACTGAGCACCGGTGAAGCTTTCCAAAATTTCATAATCTTCACCAATAACCGAAAGCCTCTCTTTCGCCAGAACAATCTTTTTACCCTTGTGCAGCACTTTCACATATTCCACATCCGCACCCAAAGCAAGCGCCACATTCGAGATCAGAGTCCACGGCGTTGTAGTCCAAACCAAAAAGTAAAAATCCCTGTCTTTCGCTTTGAACAGGACATAAACCGAAGGGTCTTTGGTCATTCTGTAGCCCAACGCCAACTCGTGGCTCGAGAGAACAGTTTCCGCTTTTGGATCCTGCGGAACAATTTTGTAGTCTTTAAAGATCAAGCCTTTATCGAACAAGGTTTTAAGTGACCACCAAACCGATTCGATATAGTCGTTCGTGCAGGTGATATAAGCAGATTCCAGATCGATCCAATACCCCATCCGATCGGTCATCTTTTCCCACAGGTCTTTATAAGTAAAAACAGAATCCCTGCATGCCTTGTTATATTTTTCAACCCCAAAGGCAGGAATGTCCGATTTGCTCTTAATCCCTAACTGTTTTTCCACTTCAATTTCCACGGGCAGCCCGTGCGTATCCCACCCTGCTTTTCTGTGAACTTGATAACCCTGCAAAGTTTTATAACGACAGATAAGGTCTTTCAGAGTACGAGCCATCACATGGTGAATCCCCGGTTTTCCGTTTGCAGTGGGCGGTCCTTCGTAAAAGGTGAAACTTTTATCGGCAGAACGGGAACTTACGGATTTCTCAAAAATGCCGCGTTCCTGCCAAAATTTAAGGATTTCGCTCTCAATTTCCGGATAATTCAGTCTTTCGGGGTATTGCTTATACATCTTTTCTTTGTTAAAAATTTAAACTTTTTCTTTGTACTGTTTAATCAATTCTCTCTCAGTTTTAACCAAGAGCTTAAGCTCGTTTTCAGTTTTTTCCTTTTCTCCTCTAATGCGTTGCAGGTCTTGTTCAGCGGCAAACAAAATTCTGTCCGCCTCAAGTCTTGCCTTTTGAACTATCAATTCTGCATTTTTTTCAAAAAGTGTAGCACCAAATATAGTGTCTTTTTCTGAAATTTCCTTATTTTCTTCATCGGTACCATCAAAAGAGTCGGTTTTTACCGCTTCTTCTGCGCTTGTGTAGTGCACTCCGAACGGGTGAAACAGCCGTGAAATTGTATCTTCTTCCGGAATTATCTCCTCTCTTTCATCAGAAGTGGCGGCGCTTTCATCAGAAGTAGCAGCGCTCTCGTCAAAAGTGGCTACACCTCCTTCAAAAGTGGCTACATTTCTTTCAGAAGTGGCTACACCTCCTTCAAAAGTGGCTACATTTCTTTCAGAAGTGGCTACACCTCCTTCAAAAGAAGCAACCCTCTCTTCGGAAACGGCTAACTTCTCATCCGAATGCGAAGGCTCCTCACCACTATCAGCCGACCTTCCACTCTTATCCGCCAAGTCTGCATCCTTTTCTGCAGATCGATCAAAGCCATCCACTGCCAAATCTGCATCCTTTTCTGCAGATCGATCAAAGCCATCCACTGCCAAATCTGCATCCTTTTCTGCAGATCGATCAAAGCCATCCACTGCCAAGTCTGCTTTTTCCGTAGCAGATGCGTCATCTTCAAGTTCACCAAATCCTGAAGCAAATCTTAAAACGCTGCTGTTTCTGCCGAAAAGTATGAACGAAGATACTATAAGCCCCGTAAACAACGCTTTGGAAAGATACATAAAAGCGCCCGTACTGGTGGTGTAGCTTTCTCCAAAAAACAATTCATTTGCAAGGCTCCCCGAAACCCCAAATAAAACGCCAAGTAGCGCTAACCAAAACGAAACCCTACGGCTGAACCCTTCTCCTATCAGCCAACCCGCAAAAAATGCCGGTATCAACAGAACAAAAATCCGGGAGTAAAATGTAGCGTCTGCTTTGGTTATCGCTGCAAGAAAGTAAGAAGTACTTCCGCCGATTACAATCGACCCAAGCAACCCAAGCACGCCGATAAAATTTCTTGATGTCATGGCAACTTTCTTAGAACTTCTGTGAAAATTTTAGTCATTCTGGGTTCGGCTACCCCTGCAGCCTCCAACATTTCGGGAAGTGTAACCGGTTTAAGCGACTCGGGGAAGCATTCGTCAGTAATTATGCTTAAACCCAGCACTTTCATCCCCATGTGGTTCGCTACAATATTTTCGGGAATTGTTGACATCCCCACCACATCGGCACCTATTGCGCGTAAAAAACGGTACTCTCCCCTTGTTTCAAGGCTGGGGCCCGAAACTGCAACATATACCCCCTTGTGAACCTTAATTCTGTTTTCAAGCGCCACTTCCTCCGCCAATTCAATTAAATCAAACGAATAAGGCTCGCTCATATCCGGGAAACGGGGTCCCAATTCATCAAGGTTAGCACCAATCAGCGGGTTATCGCCAAGCATATTAATATGGTCAACCATTATCATAACATCGCCCCGGCGGTAAAGCGGGTTCATTCCACCGCAAGCATTAGAAACAAAAAGCGTGTGAACCCCCAAATATTTCATCACCCTAACAGGAAAAGTGATCTGCTGCATCGAATACCCCTCGTAATAGTGGAACCGCCCCTGCATCGCAACTACATTTTTACCGTGTATCGTGCCGAATATCAACCTGCCGTGATGCGATTCAACAGTAGAAACCGGAAAATAGGGAACATCTTCATAGTCAATGGTTAACTCAATTTCTATTTCATCAACTAATTTACCAAGACCTGTGCCCAGAATTATGCCGTATTCGTAGTTTTTATCTGTCGTTGTTCTTAAAAAATCAACCGCTTCTTTAATTTTACCGGAAATATTTTCCATCTTTAATCTTCCACAATATTGTTAATATCAATTTCTTCACTGCCGCTGAAATATAACTCCGAAGGTTTTTTCTCACCAAGTGTAATGGTAACCGTCGGCTCTTTCTCTGAGTGTGTTTCCTGTTCTGACTGCCCCCCTTCACCGGGTTCACCCGCCGACTTCCCTTGACCGGATTGCCCCGCAGGCCCCCCGTGCCCAGATTGTGTTACTTGCTCCGCTTGCTCCCCTTCCCCCGGCTTTTCCGCTTTTTCTTCGTCTTCCCGGAGGGTGGTTAAGCCTGCTTCTCTTTCAACTTTTTTTGTTTCAGGTTTCATCCCGAGAAGTTCTTCCTGCGTTTCAATTATTGCGGTCAGTCTTGAAATCAAATAAATTTTTCTCTCTTCCAACTCCGCAATTTCTTTTTGCAGTTCCAAAGTTTTGTCCGCCGTGCCTGCAACAAGCCCTGCGGCTTCCGCTTCGGCATTTTTTATAATCTCTTCAGCTTCCAAAGCGGCTTTCTGAAGCGTTCTCTCGGTCGCTTCCTGTGTTGAAATAAGTGCTTTTTGCAGACTGTCCTCAAGATTTTTGTATCTCTCGATTTCGAAGTTCAATACTTCAATGGTTTTTTGCAGTCTTTCGTTCTCTTTTATTGCAGTTTCCAGTTCAGCGGCAACTTTTTCTAAAAAATCGCCAACTTCTTTGGGATCAAAACCCCTTACGGATTTTGAAAATTCCTGCCGCTTAATGTTTACGGGTGTTAGTTTCATGTTAACTTCTTTCACCAAAAATGGCTGTGCCGATCCTTAAATAAGTCGATCCTTCTTCGATCGCAATTTTGAAATCACCTGTCATCCCCATCGAAAGTTCGGTTACCGAAGTGTAGCCCGCTCTGTTTAACTCTTCCTTCAGCAAGCGTGTGCGCCTGAAAGCGTCCCTTATCACCTTTTCATCCTCAACAAAGGGTGCCATTGTCATCAAACCAACGGCTCTTACCCCGGGAAGGTTTGCGGCGGCTTCAGCCATAGTAAAAACCTCTTGGGCACCACTTCCCGATTTTGTCTCTTCAAAGGACGACTTAAATTCAAAGAAAATATTCTGTACGCACCGTTTTGCTGCCGACCGTTTCGATATTTCCGCTAATATCTTCACCGAATCAACTGAATGGATATAATCAGCGTTCCCCGCCACATATTTTACCTTATTTGTCTGTAGCGTGCCGATATAATGCCAGATTATCTCTTTCCCGTTTAAAAGTGCGTATTTATCCCTGAACTCCTGGGCGTAGTTCTCTCCGAAATGTCGCTGCCCGGCTGCGTAAGCTTCTTCTATTTTTTCAGTGCCGAATAGTTTGCTCACTGCAACTAAGGTTACGGCGTCATCATCTCTGCCGGCTTCTCTGCACCCGGCAATTATTTCTTCGTTTAACTGTTTTAAATTTTCGTTAATCATAATTAATAGAACCGCTAAATTAGAATTTTATCGTGAATTAATCAATTGTTTTTTGGGTGGGGTAATAAAAGAAGTGGTTTAAAATAACAAAAGCGGGCAAAATGCCCGCCTTTGCGTAATCAACATTAAAATTTTGTTGAATCTATTGTTAAGCTCTGATTACTTAGCCATAGGTGTGTTTACTCCGTCACCGGTTTTTCCTTCTTCAGCCGGTTTAGCTTCGTCAGCTTTGCCTTCATCAGCTTTGGTGCTGTCAGTTGTAACTTCAGGAGCCGGTTCAGCTGGCTGTTCTGTTGTTGTTGTTTCGTCTTTTGCTGGTTCTTCAGTTTTGTTGCCACAACCGGCAAAAGCAAAAATCAATGGTAACATGAGTAAGAAAGCAAGTTTGAAGAGTTTCATTATTTTTCTCCAAGTTTAGTTAGTAGATGTATTCTTTGTTAGTTTCCGCTAAGGAAACTTGAATTTCTTTGAAGCCAATCTAACCCTTTGCCCCGCATAAAACAATCTTTATGACAACTTTTTACAATTTTATGACTTTCAGCGACAACAACGCCGTTTTAAGCCGATATTCACTTCAACCGTTGATGTGCAACAATTCCCCCATTTTATGCAGTTTGCCGGTTTTAACCCCAAGACATAAGTTTCACCCGTAAAATGAATCCTGTTCACCTCCCCCATTAAAAATGGATATTTAAATAAAAAAAGCGGGCAAATATGCCCGCCTTTTAATCTTCATTTAAGCGCCTTTATCGGGTGCCTCGTCGAAAACTACTTATTTTGCTTCAGGAGCTTTCTCTTCTGCTTTAGGAGCTTCTTCTGCTGCTTTTGCTGTGTCAGCTGTTGCAGTGGTATCTACTGTTGTAGGTTCTGCCGGTGTTTCCTGAACTGCTGTTGTGGTGTCTTTGGTTTCTTCAGCAGGGGCATCAGCTTTTTTGCAGCCACTGAAAGCAAAAATTGCAGGTAAAAGAAGTACGAGACCTAATTTAACGAGTTTCATTTGGTAACTCCATTTGTTTATTTTGTTATTGAATAAATTTGATACTTTTTCTTTTCCCTTTTCAGAGAAATCAAAAATTCTGGATGAAAAACTAAGCGATTGATTTTTACTGTGCAATAGGTATGACATTTCTTTACAATCTTCTTACCTTTTCAGACAATTCACAGATTTTCCTGACACTTCAAACCCTTTACTCCTCTGAACTTCATACCTGAAAGCTCTGTTTTGCCGGTGGAATTTTATGCTGAAAACCCTTTTCTTACCTTTTATTACCCCTTTTTTCCGTTACAAATTGTTAATTTTGATCAACCATTTTTAATTATTTGGAAAATTTTATGAGCGAACTTGAATTATTGGTTAATATTAGGGCGAACGCCTCACATAAAAAAAGAACTGTTATACTACCCGAATCACACGACGACCGTGTACTGAAAGCCGCCGAAATAATCACCAAAGATGGTGTCGGCAGCGTGATAACCCTCGGAAATGAAGAAACTGTAAGAACTAAAGCCGAGTCTCTCGGGGTTAACCTGCAGGGCGTTAGAATTATCGACCCCGAAAAATCGGACCTCCTCAGCAATTTTGCTAACATTTTCTATAATTTGCGTAAACACAAAGGCATAACCATCGAAGAAGCGCGCGGAACCGTTTCACGGGATATTTTCTTTGCCGGAATGATGCTGCGCGAAGGAATGGCACAGGGATGTGTAGCCGGCTCCGCAGCCTCAACCGCTGATGTGATGCGGGCGGGTATCCTCTGCGTTGGGATGAAACCGGGCATTTCTACCGTTTCCAGCTTCTTTTTGATGGTCTATCCCGAAATTACATATTCTTTCGGTGACTGCGCAGTGGTGCCCGATCCTGATGCTGAACAACTCGCTGATATCGCAATTTCAACAGCCGATAACCACAAAATCCTGACCGGCGAAGAGCCTTTCGTGGCTATGCTCTCTTTTTCAACTAAAGGAAGCGCAAAACACAAACTTGCCGATAAGGTAATTGAAGCAACCGCAAAAGTGAGGGAAAAACGCCCCGATATCAAAGTTGACGGCGAACTGCAGTTCGATACCGCTGTTGTTGAATCAGTGGGCAAAAAGAAAGCTCCCGAAAGCGAAGTGGCAGGAAGAGCAAATGTTCTTATCTTCCCCGATCTCCAGGCAGGCAACATCGGCTACAAAATTGCACAGCGACTCGGCGGTGCCGAAGCCGTGGGACCCGTCGTGCAGGGCTTGAAGCAGCCTTTCTTCGACCTCAGCCGCGGCTGCAGCGTTGAAGATATTGTGAACACTTCCGCTATTGCCCTGTTGATGGCAGGTAATTAATCCATTGCCCTGTTGATAACTGACCGTTATATTATTTCCCGGATGATGGCAGGTAGTTAAACACCTTCAGTTTTAAGGAATAAAAAACGGTTAATAAAGGCTAAACCAATTACGGAGTAGATCAAAAAAAGGTTAATCCGACAAAAGGTTGAACCAATTGCGGCTTACGCAAAAAATAATCTTTTAACATCAAAAGGTTAACAACGGTTTAAAACAAAAGAGGCTGCCCACGGGGCAGCCTTTTTAGTATGTTTGCTCAATTTGTTGTTTTGTCGTAATAGTTAATTTAACTCTGTTTAATTAAAGTGTGTAAATTAATTAAACCGAAATAAATTAAAATACCGTCAGTATCGGCGTGTTGAAACCGTTTACTTTAACTTTCTCTATCGTTACTCGTGCAACCCCTGCATAAAGCATATCAAGCTCGCGTGCAGCGGCTTTCGAAAGATCAAGTTCTAAACTTCTCCCAACGGGGCCACGGTCAGTTACTTTAACAATTACCGACTTGCCGTTGCTCTTATTTGTAACCCTTAACAATGTTCCGAACGGAAGGCTGCGGTGGGCACAGGTTAACTTCTCCTGATCATATATAGCACCACTTGCTGACTTTCTCCCGTGAAAACCGGGACCATACCAGGTTACTTTTGCTTCCTTAAATAATGTAAATTCAAGAATTGATGAATATTTCCTCACCAATTCGGCATTTTTTACATCTTTTGCCGGCTTTGTTTTAAGGGAAGATTCATCAGTTTTTGCTTTCGGATTTTCAACACTAAAACCGGTTAACATTAACAACAGTGCAAACAATACTGTTTTTAGAGCGTTGCTCAAATTAACCTCATTTTGTAAAAGAACAATTTTAACGACCCAAATCTACCGCTGCCACACTCCTCCGGAAAGAAAAAAATCACTTTTTATCACTCTTTCTAAAAAAACCGAATAACCGACTTTTTCGGTTTTTTAGTCGGTATTTTTGTTTTATCCAACCTGCTACCACTTAACTTATTTAATAATAACAAGATAGAATCATTAAGAAAAACCGTGCCCCCTTGCCCGCACAAATTGCAAAGTTTATTCCATCTCATTTTTTTTGTCTATTTTTGGGCACTAAATTCTCTGTTGCAGAGTATAACTCTATATAATTTTCGAGAAGAATATGCTACACAAGAAATATTATCCGATGGTTTTTGCGCTTTTAATAGCTTTCGGCGCTTACGCAGGCTTAAATATCAGCACTGCATCACTTCAGTCAGGTCTGAAAGAAAACGGCTCACCGGGTAATACCGGTACTTCCCTCAATGGACAAACGACTCACGGTTCTTTCACTTCTTTTTTGGGTAAGAACGGAACCGTAACCGGAAAAGAGCAGCCAAAACTCTTCCGGATGGCTGCCAATGGGCAATTTATGCCCGGCGACTCGGTCTCTTTCATCATGATGAACAATACTGAGAATGAAGATTTTAGTTTTACTATTTTCAGAATTGCCGATGAAATTAATTTTATCAACGATTATTTCAGCTCCAGAACTTTCGGAAGATTTGATATTCTGCGTGACGAAACCGCATACATCAAGTATATGGAAAAAGTGCGCGAGTTCAGGCAAAAAATCACTCCGAGTGCCGAGCTCTACCACGAACCCTCGAAAATTTCAGCAGGAATTTTCAGCAAACCCGGCATTTACGCAATCAGGGCAGTTTCCGGAGGTAAAGTTGCATGGCTGCCTCTGTATATTTCTTCAAAAATGATGATTATTAAAAAGGGGGATAACGCAATCCTGGTGTTCACAGTTGACGCAAAAACCGGCGAAATCTTGAACTCCACAACCACTTCACTCTATTCAGAAGGCAAATCCGTTCGTGAAGTTACACCGGATAATCAGGGGCTTTCTCTTATTCCGCTTCAGGATTTAAACAAATCAGAAATTAAAACGGGGCTTATCACTTCTGTCGTCGAGGGTGAACTCGTCTATTCAGACCCCTATTTCTCTTTCAGTGAAGAAGAACCCGTTTCTTACTATTCTTCCATTTTCACAAATCAGCCGGTTTATCGCCCCGGAGCTAATGTTTTTTTCAAAGGTATTATACGCTTCAAAATACGAGGCGAAATGGATTTCCCTTCAAATGAGAAGATAAAAGTAAGGGTAACCGACCCCTCCGGCACCGAAATCTACAAAGAAGAGCTTACACTCGATGAATACGGTTCGTTCTATTCGTCCGTGCAAACAAAAACTTCTTTCAAACCGGGTACATATTATATTAATGCGGAGTATCAAAACCGTTGGTTTGGTTCAACTTTCACTCTTGAAGAATACAAAAAACCTGAGTTCAAAGTTGATGTTCAGTTTAAGAAAAATTCATATTTTATGGGCGAAAAAATTACCGGCTCGGTTAAAGCAGGTTATTTCTTTGGGCAGCCCGTCGCAGGGGCTTCAGTTAAAGTCAGGGTGTTGCGCAAACCATACTTCACTCCCTGGTGGCTTGGCTCGCCCTACGCCTGGTTTTACCGCTACTGGGATAACTACTCCCGCGGGAACTATGAATATGTAGGCGAACTGAACGGAACACTTAATGCCGACGGTTATTATGATTTCGATTTCGATACCGACGAAGATTCAACTGCCGGATATTCATATTCCTTCCAGGCGAATGTAACAGACGCTTCTAAAAGAGAAATTGCAGGTACAGGAAGCGTGAATGTTACCCTGACCGACCTGATCATAACCGCCGGAACCGACAGGTGGTTCGTGAAACCCGGCGAAGAAATTTATATCACCGCCAATTCTTACACGGCGGATATGTCACCCAAAGAGACTGAACTGGCGGTTTCTGTTTCAAAAATCACTTATGATAACGGCGACCCCAACTCAAAAACTGTCTTTGAAACAACAGTAAAAACTGATGTAAGGGGGGTTGCCAAAATCCCATATACCCCAACTGAAGAAGGTGACTATTCCGTCACCCTCACCGGTGCCGGTTCAAACGATAAAATAACAACCGCCGAAACTTCTTTCAGGTGCTTCAGCAGAAAATATGCGTACTATTGGTGGCGTTCATTTAACAACTCTGAAATTGTAACTGATAAAGAAGCCTATCTTCCCGGAGATACTATTAAAGCGGTAATCTATCTCCCCGAAAAACCGAAGGAAGGCGTTGTAGTAATCGAGCAAAACTCGATTATCTCGTATCACAGGGTTTCTGTGAACGACGGCTTAGCCGAATTTAATACTGTTGCCGCCAAAGAGTGGGCACCGGCAGTTAATATCTCTTTCCTTGCCGGCGCCAATTCAAACCTTATCTATACAATTAAAAGGGTGGGGATCATCAACGACGAGGCAAAACTTTCCGTTTCGATCACTCCTTCCGAACCAAATTTCAAACCCGGTGCAGAAGCCGAGTTTCTGGTTAAAGTTACCGATAAATACGGCAAAGCTGTCAAAGGAGCGCAAGTTGCCTTCGGAACGGCCGATGAAGCAATCTATTCCGTCAAACCCGATAACACCGAACCCCTTTACGATTCTTTTTATCCGGTTGAATGGTACAGCACACAAACTTCAAGCTCGCTTGAAGGAAAATATGGGCAATCAATGAGCCGCCCTTTAACTCTTATCGATTTGGATTATAACCCGAAAGGGCGCACTTCCGGCAATTCTTCCATTGAAGTGAAACTTAAATTTGATAATTTTGAAGAAGTGGGCGACAAAGTAAAACTTCTCGTTACCAACGGCTCTCTTATTAAAACTCAACCATACGATGGGATGAACTTCACGAAGTTTACAGACCTTCCGGGCGGGGAATTTGACATCTGTATTCTTACTCAGAACATCGTCTATCCGATTAAAAGGGTTTATGTCAGTGAAAACAAATCAATTGCAGAAGAAATTTACATGGAACCCCTTATCGAAGAGTTAAATATGTACTTCTCCGGTTACATGGCAGGCGGGGGCGCTTACGCTGAAGATATGGCGTTAACCAAACAAGGCGCGAGAAACGAAAATGCCCCCTCGCCCGATGAAGAAAACTCTTCTGCTACCGTGCAAGTGAGGGAAAATTTTGTTGATTCACCTTTCTGGGCACCTTCGGTGATTACAGACAGAAGTGGTGAAGCAACCGTTTCTTTCAACTTACCGGATAACCTGACTTCATGGCGCTCTACTGTTCGCGTTATTACTAAAGATACCAAAACAGGTGAAGCTGTTAATAATGTTATCGCTACCAAAAACCTGCTTGTCCGTTTGGAAACACCCCGTTTTTTCAAAGAGGGCGATACAACAATGGTCGTGGCTAACATCCATAACTATCTTAATACTGACGCTGAAACGAAGGTTAAATTCAGTTTCACAAACCTGACCCCTGTTTCTTTCGATGTGAAAGGTGTAACTGTATCAAAGAAAACAACCGACTCGTTCGAAGCCGTAATTTCATCCAAAGGTATAGCCACTGTTGAAATTAAAACGGCTGTGCCGTTTGTTAACTACAACAGCGAACTTTACATTGAAGCTATTTCTGATAAGGAATCTGACGCACTGAAGATACAAGTGCCCGTTATCCCAATAGGTATTAAGGCTACAAATTATCTGAACGATGCACTGCAGCAGGGAGAACCGGATAAAACGCTTGAGTTTACTATCCCAACCGGTGTTAATATGAAAACCGTCAGTCTCGCCCTTTCTGTTAGCCCAACCATAGCCGCAACACTTCTCAGCTCATTGGATGGATTAGTGGACTACCCTTACGGCTGCGTGGAACAGACAATGAGCCGATTTTTACCGGCGCTTATCGTCTCAAATTCTTTCAAAAAACTTGGCGTACCGTTATCTTCTTCAACGATGGAAAAAATGCCCAATGTTATAAGCAAAGGGCTTGAGCGCCTCTACGACGCTCAAAACAGCCGGGGCGGATGGGGCTGGTGGAAAAACGACCCGACCAACTACTACATGACCGCTTATGTGATGTACGGTCTGAATATGGCGAAGAATTTAGGCTATTCTATCAACACTTCCGTTTTCGATAAAGGCTTGGCTGCCCTTGAAAACTCACTTTCTGAAAAGAATGTTGATAAAGTTACCGCCGCATACGCCGCCTGGGTCTATTCAGGTATTAATCGCAATGCACGCAATATTAAACCTTTCCTGAAACTTACGGATGACCTGCTTGCTGATTCCTTAGACGCATATTCAACATCACTGCTCGGGCTTACCTTTATAAATATCGATGATTTTGCCACCGCAAAAGAGATTTATAAACGACTGTTGCAAACCGCTAACGACGACCAAAACTTCATCTCCTGGGGAAATGACGGTTATTATACCTGGCAGAACGATAAAATTCAGGCTACTGCTTCAGCTTTAAGATTTATTATCGCCGTTGACTCAACCTCACCCGCAATATTGAAAGCCGCCAATTTCCTCATCCGCGAACAAAAAGGGAAAGGATGGCTTTCGACTCAGCAGACTGCTAATGTTCTCTTCGCTCTTACTGATTACCTTTTGCTCACCCATGAATTAGAGCCGGACTTTTCTGCGGAAATATTCCTCAACGGAAAGCAGGTGAAAAAAGTATCGTTCGATGCAGCCAACATGAACCCCGCTGTGGTGGTTTTAACTCCTGATGGTACTTCTGTACCATTTATCTACGGCAAAAACACGATTAAAATTGTTAAAAAAGGGAAAGGTGTGATGTATCTCGGCGGGGAGAATACACTTTATTACCCCGACATTTCATTTGTTAAAGAAAATAAATTCACCGTTACTAAAGAAGTTTTCAAGTTGATCGAAACAAAAACGGGCAATAGTATTTTTTACAACAAGGCTATTCCCGATAAAGTGGTTACGGGTGACTTATTGCTCGTGAAAATCAGAGTGAAAACGAACCGGACTAACGACCAGTTTCTGATGGTTGAAGATATGCTGCCCGCCGGATTCGAATTGGTGAAAGAAGATTACCTGTACAATATTAAAGGAGAACAAGACCATACCGGCTACTGGCCCGGTTACTGGAACCGCTTTTACGCCGATCAGGAAGTGCGGGACTCGAAAATCACTTTCTTTGTTACTTACGCACCACAAGAGATGGAGTTTTCTTATATCCTAAGAGCCCAACTGCCCGGGTATTATACCGTTGCCTCGGTCTATGCAGGGCTGATGTACTACCCCGAAATGCGGGGTTATGGGAATCGTACCCTGTTCAGGATTTCACAATAGTCCGCTAAATGCGAGGACAAAACTACTTCCTGGAATACTTGAAAGTATTCAGAATTTCACAATAGTCCGCTGAACCGGTTTATTGTTTTGCGGGGAAATATTGCGTTGACAAACGCCTTGTTTCCCCGGGGGTTAAAAACCTAAAGTGAAAGCATTTCCTTAAATTTTATCGACTGACGGCGGGAAACCTCTATTTTCTTGCCGTCTTTCATTTTTACGAGCAATCCACCGTTCAGCCAAGGCTCTATATTTTCTATATATTTAAGGTTGATTATGTGCTTTCTGTTTGCACGGAAAAAGGTTTTGCTGTCTAAGCGCTCATCTAAGTAATTCAGCGTTTTTAAAATAAGGGGTTTGTTCTCCCGGAAAAACAGCCGTACATAATTTCCTTCAGACTCAAACAGCCGCACTTCTTCCAATTTAACGAACCAGCACCTGTCACCGTCTTTCACAAAAACCTGATCGTCACTTCGCAGTTGCTTGGAAATCTTTCTGATGTCAAGCTCTTCATCTTCGGGGTTTTCAATTTTAACCTTTTTAATCGCTTCTGAAAGCCGTGCCGGTTCAATCGGCTTTAGCAAATAGTCAAGCGCATTAAACTCAAAGGCTTTAATTGCGTATTCATCATACGCCGTGGTGAAAATCACCCTCGGTGACCGATCCAACTCCTCGAGCAAATCAAACCCTGATTTACCCGGCATCTGTATATCAAGAAAAACAACATCAGGCTCGTGGTGCTTAATCTTTTCAACCCCCTCATCCACATTCGCCGCCTCATCCACCACTTCAATATCCGGGTACTCGGAAAGAAGCCGTTTAAGTTCATTTCTTGCCAAGCGTTCATCATCAACTATGATAGCTTTCATTTTCTCTGCCTCCGATTGGAATTTTAATAACTGCCTCAACCATCTTTTCTGCATTTTTAATCGTGAAAGAGGCTTTTTCACCATACAACAACGAAAGCCGATGCTTCGTGTTAGCCAACCCAAACCCTTTCGAGTTGTTCATCTCAGCCTCATTAAGGTTACCCGAATTTGAAATCTTAATAATCAAGTTGTCACCATTTTTTGCTGCTTTCACGCTTATGCTCCCCCCTTTTGGAAGCTTTGATATCCCGTGCTTTATACCGTTTTCTACTAAAGTCTGAACCATCATTGGAGGAATTTCAACAAAATAAACAGCCGGCTCGATATCCACGGAAAAACGAAGCCGCTCTTCGTATCTCACCTGTTCAAGCGTTAAATAGTCGTTTACGGTTTTAATTTCATCCTCAAGCGGTACTGTTTCACTCCGCTCTACATTCAATGAATACCTGAAAATATTTGAAAGTTGTGTTATCGAGCGTTTCGCTTTTTCAGGGTCTTCCTCAATCAGTGCCCTTATTCCGTTCATGGCATTGAACATGAAGTGGGGGTTAAGCTGCGATTTAAGCGTTTTCAACTCAAAATCTTTAACCGCTGCTTCCCAAACAAACCGCTCAATTTCTGCCTGTTGAAAATTTTCGAAATAATGTATCGTGAAATAAATCAACGACCAAAGCAGCATTATTATGGAAAGATTTATCCAGTGCATTAACAAAAAGGGAAGTGAGTTCGAAAGCTGTTGAAAATCAAAATTGAGATTAGAATCAAAATAGAAAGGAAGTGAAATTATTATCACTATCGCAATTCCGCAAACCATTGCACCAAACACTAATCTGGGAGCTAAGTACTTAAGCTCCAAGTGCAGCCAGTTTAGTTTTATTATCAACATTCTAAAAAGGTGCGAAACCGCGATGCCCGCAATTATTATCAAAACTACCGAACTTATCATCGTCCAGTTGATTAATGTCTCTCTTTCACGCCCAAAACGCATCGTTGCCATAATCAACAGATTTAGCACACCATAGCCTCCCCAGCCGACTATCTGCAGTAGCCCGTAAAATTTCAGTCGGTTATCGCGTAAAAGATCGATCATCCTGAAACAAGACCTTATTCGTAAGTGAAATGTTTAATTTGTTCACCGTTTTTCTCAATTTCGATCATCCTGAAACAAGACCTTATTCGTAAGTGAAATGTTTAATTTGTTCACCGTTTTTCTCAATTTCGGTCATCGCTTCAACTCCAATTTCAAGGTGAAGTGAAACGAACTTTTTGGTCACTTCTTTATCCGACTCCTCAGTTTTAATCCCCTCGGGAATCATCGGGACATCTGAAACCAGTAACAGCGCACCGCGTGGAATCTGGTTAACAAACCCCACAGTGAAGAGCGTTGCAGTTTCCATATCAATCCCAATTGCGTTAGTTTCCTTCAGATATTCCTTAAAATCGTCATCCCACTCCCAGAGCCGCCGGTTGGTAGTGTAAATCACGCCGGTTCGGTATTCCAAATCGCGGTCAACAATTTTCTGCGAAACAAACTTATGCAACTTAAAAGAAGGAAGTGCAGGCACTTCCGGCAGTGCGTAGTCGTTGCTTGTTCCCTCCCCCCTGATAGCAGCAATCGGGAGAATGAAATAGCCTAATTCGGTAGATCTTTTTAAGCCGCCACACTTCCCAAGAAACAAAACTCCTTTCGGGTCAACAGCGGTCAGCAGGTCCATAATAGTTGCTGCATTTGCCGAGCCCATTCCAAAGTTTATTATCGTAAGCCCGTCGTTGTTTGTGGCGGCTTGCATCGGGTAGCCTTCGCCATTTAAATTGCACTTGAATTTATCGGCAAACCGCTCTACATAGTCGTTGAAATTCGTCAGCAGAATATAGTCACCGAACTGACTCAACGGGGTTCCTGTATATCTTGGAAGCCAGTTACGGGCTATATCCGTTTTTGTTCTCATCATACTTTTGTTACCAATATCTCCCTGTTTTTATTCCGGCCTTTCTTAAAAAGATTAAAAAAATTAAACATAATAAAAAAATTATGCCGCTTATAAGAATAAACGGTCTAAAAGATTAAGCATGCTAAAAAAGTAAACTGAACAAGAAGTTTAATTACATTTTAGCTGAAATCATCTCTTCAGGTCTTACAATTTGGTCGAATTGCTCTGAAGTAAGCAAACCAAGTTCCAAAGCAGCCTCTTTCAATGTTTTATTCTCTTTATGAGCCTTTTTAGCAATTTTAGCCGCATTATCGTAACCAATGTGCGGGTTAAGCGAAGTTACAAGCATTAAAGAGTTGGTAACATGTTTTTCGATGTTAACCCTGTTGGCTACAATCCCCACGACACAATGGTCCGTGAAGCTCTCACAGGCATCAGATAAAAGCCTTACCGATTGAAGCACATTATAAATCATAACAGGTTTGAACACATTAAGCTCGAAATTACCGGATGCGCCGCCAAAATTAACGGCTACATCGTTCCCGAATACCTGAGCACATACCATCGTCATCGCTTCCGATTGAGTGGGGTTTACTTTACCCGGCATTATCGAACTGCCCGGCTCGTTCTCAGGGAGATTTAATTCCCCAATTCCTGAACGGGGACCTGACCCCAGCCACCGGACATCATTTGCTATCTTCATCAGCGAAGCAGCAAGCGTTTTTAATACCCCGTGAAGATTCACCAAAGCGTCATGTGCGGCAAGCGACTCAAACTTGTTCGGTGCACTGACAAACGGCAAGCCGGCTAATTCAGCAATCTTTGCGGCTGCTTTCTCCGGGAAATCCGGGTGTGTGTTCAGACCCGTTCCTACCGCCGTTCCGCCGAGTGCCAGTTCATAAACCCACGGCAGTGCGTCGTCTATTCTTTTTAAACCGTTGGTTAACTGCTGTACATAACCGCTGAACTCCTGCCCAAGTGTCAGCGGTGTTGCATCCATCAGGTGCGTTCTTCCGATTTTAATAATATCTTTAAATTCTTCCGATTTTACAGCAAGTGCGTCACGAAGTTTGGTTACCATCGGAATTAGTTTTTCATTTACTGCCATTGCTGCTGCAATGTGCATTGCAGTCGGGAATGTATCGTTGGAAGATTGCGCTTTATTCACATCATCATTCGGGTGGATCGGCTTCTTGCTTCCGATAACACCCCCGGCAAGTTCAATAGCACGGTTCGCAATAACCTCATTCACATTCATGTTCGATTGAGTGCCGCTGCCGGTTTGCCAAACAGATAACGGAAAATTACCCTCTAATTTGCCGTCTATAACTTCCTGAGCCGCACGGGCTATTAAATCTCTTTTTTCTGCAGGCAGTAAACCAAGCTCGCTGTTTGTTAACGCTGCCGCTTTTTTCAAAATCCCGAAAGCTTTTATCAGCTCACGCGGCATTTTTTCTTCACCTATCTTGAAATTAATCAGCGATCGACCGGTTTGTGCACCGTAATATTTATCAGAGGGAACCTGCACTTCCCCCATCGTGTCAGTTTCTGTTCTGTAGTTCATTTTGATCTCCAAAAAAAATAAATTGTCAGATACTAAAATATGAGTTGATTTGCATTAAGCCCTCTGTTCAATAAAATTTTACTCGTTTTATCCTTTTATGCTTTCATTTTTTCTGAAATTTGTCTTATATTAAGACACTAATTCTACTCGTTTTTAATAACTGTTTAGCCCTAAGCCGGGCGGAGTGTCAAAAGATCAACCGAAACAATAAACCTGCGCTTTCTCTTCTTCTGGAAGTTAATGAAGAAAAAGGCGTTAAGATAATTTATAGTGAAGGAAAAGCCGCTGCTAAAGCTGAGGCTTTAATCAACCTTTCTGCCCATGATATTGTCGATCAGGGCACTTTTGAAAGGCTGATTGACGAGCTTAAAGAAAATCTTAATTTCTCTGCCGCTGTTTTCAAAACGGTGGAAGACCTCAGAACTCCCGGTGCAGCTTTTTATGAAGTCGAGTTTTCTGCCCTTTCTACCCCTCATCCTAAAGAACTAACTGAACCGAAAAGACTTAAAACCAATATTAAATCGGATAAAATTGAGACATCTGAAGCAGAACTGCCGCTGAATCTGTTGAATAAAGAGGTTGATTTCCCCGGAACTCTGTTCTTTACCGTCGTTCCCGATCCGCTTAGAGTAGTTGATATACACGGAGACTTCGTCTCTTTCTTCAAGGGTAACGATCACCCCGAAAGCTTTTCTGTTACTAAACTGATGAGAATGATTCACCCGGCTGACCTCAAAGGGTTCAAAACTAAATTTCGAGCCGCTATCGATGGCGTTCGCGACGAATTTTACTACAGAATTTACACCGCAGACCAGCAAATTAAGCACCTTCGACACTTCGTTTATGCAAAAAGAGAAGGGGAAAGGTTAGTGGCTATCGCAAACCTACTCATCGATTCTTCAGGCGACAGAGAATTAGTCAACCGCCTGATGAGGTCGGAGGAAAAACTGAAAGTACTCTTTGAAACTGCCGATGATCTCATTTTTATACTCGACCATAGCGGCAACTTTTCATCAGTAAACGAACTCGGGGCGTTGTCTTTAGAATTTGTACCCGCAGAGATGACCGGAAAACATTTCATCTCTTTCATTCACGAGGATGAAAGGGCGGCTATTACCAACTCTTTCAAACAGCTGCTTAAATCACCAGGCGCTATTACTTTTGAAGCTGCCTTTCTGACTAAATACGGCAAAAAATTAACTTTTGAAATTAACGCCCGACCCGTTTACTCACAAAAAAACAGGTTCGACGGTATCGTGGGGATCGGCAGAAATGTTACTTCCCGTATTAACGATCAGGAAATGATGAACGACCTGAACAATAAACTCATCGAGGCTAACAGAATCATTTCTATCGAGAGAGACCGCGTTAAACAAAGGATTTCTGTGCTTGAAGAACTTAACCAGCTGAAAAGCGAGTTTGTTGCCAACATTTCCCACGAACTTAGAACACCGCTTGCCTCTATTATTGGATTTTCTGAAACTATAGATTCCGATTCAGATATGCCTGAATCTGTAAGGGCTGATTTTAACAAGATTATTCTGACAGAGTCGAAAAGGCTCGCTGAACTTATCAACGATGTGCTCGATATTTCAAAACTTGAAGGCGGCAAAATTGACCTTGAAAAAACAGATTTCGACGCCGTTGAACTGATTAAAGATATTGTAGGCAAATATAAAAACCAGGCGGATGGCAAATCGATACAAATCACTGAAGACTATCCCATCGAAAGTGTGATTCTAAACGGCGACAGAAACAGAATACAGCAAGCGTTCGATAATATTTTTGAAAACTCACTAAAATTTACTCCTCCCGGCGGAAGAATTACCGTCTTCTTAAGGGTAAGAAACAACGAACTTGAAACTATTATCAGCGACACCGGTATTGGCATCCCAAAAGACGATTTGCCACACATCTTTCAGAAATTCTACAAAGTTGCAAGGGCGGATAACACAACCCCCGGCTCCGGCTTGGGGCTTTCTTTAGTCAAACAAATAATCGATCATCATCGGGGTTTCATTAGTATCCAGTCTGAAGAAGGCAACGGCACAACCGTTATTATCAAACTTCAGTTAATACCCAGAAGGTTCGTAAGCAATGGATAAACTAATTTTTATCGTTGACGATCAGGCACCTATCCTTAGACTCATAACTTATTGGGTCGGGGAAAAATGGAATTATAAAGTGAAAACTTTTGACACAGCCGAGCAAATGTTAGCCTCGCTTCAACTGAAACCCGACCTTATTCTGCTCGATATTATGCTGCCCGGTATCAGCGGGATTGAAGCTCTGAAAGAAATTAAAAAATTTGACCACCGCCTCCCCGTCATAATGCTTTCTGCACAGGGAAGGGTGGATGTGGCGCTGGAAGCTTTAAAACTTGGCGCTTATGACTATTTCCCTAAACCGATCGATACACAACGGTTGGAACCGGCAATTCGTAACGCTTTGAAAAATTATGACCTCGAAAAAGAGTTAGAGCGCGCTCGGGAAAATGTTTCGCAAACCTACAGTTTCAGCAACATTATTTCTGCTGATGATAAAATGCAGGAAGTGTTCAAATTGATGACCAAAGTACTGGATAACGATATAACCGTGCTTATTCACGGCGAAAGCGGTACCGGTAAAGAACTTATTGCAAAAGCTATTCACTTTAATGGAATAAGGAAAGAACTCCCTTTTGTTGTTGTTAATTGTGCCTCTATCCCAAGAGATTTGATGGAAAGTGAACTTTTCGGGCATGAAAAAGGGTCGTTTACAGGGGCACACCAACGAAAACTTGGGAAATTTGAACTCGCTGATAAAGGTACCTTGTTTTTAGATGAAGTCGGCGAAATGGATATCGGGCTGCAGTCTAAACTGCTCCGCGCTATTCAACAAAAAGAGTTTGAAAGAGTCGGTGGCACTGAATCTATCAAATGCGATGTCAGAATTATTTCGGCTACAAACAGAGACCTTAAGCAAGCGGTTGACGAAAAACTGTTCAGGGAAGACCTCTTCTACAGGCTTAATTCATTCCCGATTATTTTACCGCCACTTCGTGAAAGAAGAAGCGACATTATCGTGCTCGCTAAACACTTTGTGGAACATTTCAATAAAAAACACAATAAAAATGTGCAGGGGTTCTCTTCGAAAGCAACCCGGCTGATGTTTGACTATGACTGGCCCGGCAACATCAGAGAAATGGAGAACACTATCGAAAGAAGCCTTATCTTAACAGAAAATGATAAAATTGAGGCTGAAGATCTTCCACCACACATCAGAGCACTTTCTAATGCGGCGCTTAACATTTCTAACGACGGGCAACTAAATACGGAAAATACTCTTCCCTTTGAAAAAATTAAAGAACTGGCGATTAGAAACGCTATTAAAGTTACTAAAGGCAATATTTTTGAAGCTGCTAAAAAGTTGGAACTTGGAAGAGCAACTATTTACAGGCTTATGGCTAAATATAATATTGATCCCGAAAATCCTTAATAATAATAAAAATTTGGAGAATTAAAATGAACTTTTCTGTACAGAAAGATGGCGATGTTACAGTTGTTGGTGTTGGTTTGGTAAGAGCAACACTAAGCAATGCCGAAGAATTTAAAAACTTGCTGCTGCAGCACATCGATAACGGCGTCACTAAACTGGTGGTCGATCTCTCTGAATGTGAGTTTATCGACTCTACCTTCCTCGGGGCACTGGTTGTCTCTTTCAAAAGGATTACTCAGGCTAATGGGGATATTAAGTTAGTTGGCTTCCAGCCCGCGGTTCAGTCGATGTTTGAACTTACAAGAATGTACCGTATTTTTGAAGCATTCAAAACTACAGGCGAAGCCGTCAAAAGTTTTTACTGAGTAAATAAAATATAAACCCTTAAAATATAAGCCCCTAAGGGAATGGTAAACCATATAAAAATATAATGACTCTTGATGAAAGGTAACAACCCAACATGAATTTATTATGATTAAAATTTTACTTATTGATGATGACAGCTCACTTGCTAAGCTTTTTCACTACAGTTTAACAAAAAACGGCTTTGAGTGCAGAACTGCCGAAAATGGGGCAATTGGATATAATGTAGCAAGTGAATGGTTGCCCGACCTGATTATTTCCGATGTAATGATGCCCGAGATGGATGGTTTCGAACTTCGTAGAAAACTCCTGGCGGATTCTCAGCTCTCCTCTATTCCTTTTGTTTTTCTTACTGCAAAATCTGCCGACGACGATCTGCAGGAAGGGAAAGAACTTGGCGTGGCGGATTATATTGTTAAAACTGAAGGACCTAAAGTTTTGGTGGATAAAGTAAAAACTATCCTGAATGTCAAAAATTAACTCACATAAAATATTTTCCCATTCTTTTACATTTAACTGATTGGTTAAAAACAATGAAAGCGTTTCATTCTTTCCTCTTCCTCTTTTTTCTTGCTTCTTTCACCATTTTACCACAGCAGAACTGGAAAAAAGTAAAAATTTTCTCCGATAATTTAAGGTCTGACTTTAGGTTACTGGAAAACTACGACCTTCACATCACAGAAGGAACTGCGGGTAAAGATAACTCGTTCTCCTTTTTTATTTCAGATGAAGATTTTGCCAAACTGAAGGCTTCCGGAATTAAATATCAGGTTTTAATCGACGATTGGTATGCACACTACAAATCACTTCCCAAAATGACAGAAAGCGAAAAGGCTGCCACTATCAGGGAAAGCAAACAAAGATATGGTGTTGAGGGCTTAACTTACGGCTCCATGGGCGGATATTATACTTTGGCTGAAATTTATGCCCAATTAGATTCAATGAGGACGCGTTTCCCTAACCTTATCACTGAAAAAATTACAATCGGCACCACTTCCCAAGGGCGCCCCATATATGCAGTTAAAATTTCCGATAACCCCGGTGTTACAGAGAACGAACCCCGCACTATGTTCACTTCTCTTATTCATGCGCGTGAACCTGCAGCCATGATGGCTGTTATTTATTTTATGTACTATCTGATGGAAAACTACAACTCAAATCCTTCGGTTAAATATTTAGTGGATAACAGAGAAATTTGGTTCATACCGGTGATTAACCCCGACGGTTATGAGTATAACAGAAGCACAAACCCAAACGGCGGCGGGATGTGGCGCAAAAACAGATCACTGAACAGTGGAGTTTATGGGGTTGACTTAAACAGAAACTTCGGACCACAAAATTATTGGAATGCTCCCGGAGGTGGTTCAAGCACTTCACCAAGCGCCGATGATTATAGAGGTCCTTCTCCGTTTTCTGAACTTGAAACTCAGGCTCTTAAAAATTTTGTCGCAGGTAAAAGTTTTAAAAATATTCTGAATTACCACACTTACAGCAACCTACTTATTTATCCTTACGGATATCAAACGCAACTAACACCTGACTCTTTAATCTTCAACGAGTTTGCTGCTGATATGGTGGCTACTAACGGATATGAACCCGGCACAGCATGGCAACTTCTTTACCCGGTGCGTGGCTCTTCAGATGATTTTCTGTACGACGGCGACCTTGAAAATAACGGGAAAATTTTTGCCATAACGGTTGAAGTTGGTAGTGATATGGATGATTTCTGGCCCCCGCAATCGCGCATTTTTCCATTGGCTATCGAAAATCTGCAGTCAAACCTATACTGGGCTTGGGTTGCCGGTGATTATGTAAGATATGCTTCACATCAGTTTAACAAGGAGTATATTAACCCCGGTGATCAGGCAGAACTGACACTGACACTCAAAAATAAAGGGCTTTCCGGCGCTGATAATGTTACCGTTACCGTTGAATCTTTAACCAATTTGGTTTCAGTTGCAAACGGTAGCGCTTCAGTGCCTGCACTTCCGGCTCGTGGCGTTTATCAGATTCCTACCCCGTTTTCTATATCAGTTTCACCAACAGCACCGGTTGATTCTATGTGCCAACTGAAGGTTTCAACTTTCAGAAATGGTGTGTTAATCAGCGCCGACACAATCGGCTTTGTTACCGGAACTCCTGATTTTGCGTTCCACGATGATTCCAATGACCCCCTTAACAAGTGGACTGTAACCGCAACACCCGCTAATCCAAGATGGGAGGCTACCGATGTTACTTTTTACACGGGGCCCGTCTCTTTTACCGACTCGAAAGTTGGTAACTATGCGAACAACGCTACGGTTGCCATGGTTACTACCAACAACATTTCACTCGTCGGAATGGCGCACCCAAAATTTACTTTTTGGACTAAATGGGACATGGAAGCCAGATGGGATTGCGGGCAGGTGATGATTTCTACAAACAATGGCTCGTCTTGGATACCCCTTGCAGGCAAGTTAACCACTCCCGGCTCCGGTTCAGGTAAGCAGGTGCCCGCCGGTACGCCTGTTTATAACGGAACTTCAAACACCTGGAAGCAGGAGATGATTGACCTTACTCCATACGCCGGTATGCAAATTAAACTGAAATTTGAACTCAGATCGGATGTCTCCCTTAATAAAGACGGTTGGTATGTGGACGACATCGGCATCTATGTCTATTCCGCCGTGCCGGTTGAACTTTCTTCTTTTTCCGGTAAATTGGTTGATGGAACTGTTAATTTGGAGTGGGCTACCGCTTCCGAAGTTAATAACAAAGGGTTTGAAGTGCAGCGCTCAGTTAACGGTAGCGAGTGGGCAACCGTCGGCTTCATTGATGGCGCAGGTACTAAAACCGCCACGACTGACTATTCGTTCAGCGAAAAAATAAACTTTACAGGAACTATCCAATATCGTCTGAAACAGATCGATTTCGACGGCACCTACAGGTTATACGGGCCCGTTGATATTGAATCGGCACCCGTTTTATCTTACGATTTGATGCAAAACTATCCCAATCCGTTCAACCCTGAAACTGTTATAAGGTTCACTACTCCGGTTGACGGGAATGTATCTATTGTTGTTTACGATATTTTGGGAAACAAGGTCGCTTCTCCTGTTGATGGGTTTGTTAAAGCCGGTTCACACTCGGTTACATTCAAGCCTTCGGGATTAGTATCAGGTATCTATTTCTACGAGATGACGGCACCAACATTCTCAAAGAAACTTAAAATGCTTTATTTGAAATGATTTAACAAACCGGGCATTTGCACGCAACCACATACGGTTAAAACAGGGTTTTGAAAGAGGCGCAGGTGCTTTTACGCGGGCAGCAACGGTGCTTCTGCGGGGTACACCATTCCTTATGCGGGAGGAGGTTGTTGTTTTACCCGGGTGGCGCAGGTGCTTTTGCTGTAAGCGCCGGTATTCCTGAAAGCCGTTGTTGTTGCCTCATTCAAAATGAGGCAGCAAAAAAACAAGTTCCGGTTAGTTAAAACTAAAAAAAATTATCTTCTACGGTGGTTATCGAGTTTTTCGAATAAGCCACCGTAGATTAAACTTCTCGCCTGCTCACCCTGAAGCATATCGTGCGGAAAACCAAGTTCAATTTTTGTAAATTCCTCCAGTTCTGCAAGTTTTTCCGCCGGTATCTCAAAATCTAAACAACCAAGGCTGTCTGTTATCTGCGCAACCGACCTCGCACCCACCACGGGAATCATCCTGTATCTGTTCTGCCGTATCCAATTCATAGCCACTTGCGCGGGTGTAACGCCCAACTCATCCGCTACTTCCACAACTTTTGCGGTTATCCTGTTGCTTCTCTCGTTTCTTCGCATGCTTATGGGTTTAATTCTTCCCGTTGCATTCGCGTCTTTCAGGTATTTCCCCGAAAGCACACCACCCGCAATTGGCGCCCACGGCACACAGGTTATATCGAAGTGCTCGCACATTGGAAGGATGTCCCTTTCAGCTTCCCTCTTAATTAAGTTGTATTCAGCCTGAAAAGCGACAAATTGCGACCATCCCCTAAGCTCCGCCATTATCTGCGCACCCGAAACAATCCATGCAGGAGTGTCGGAAACCGCAATATAATGCACTTTTCCCATACGAATCAGGTCGTCAAGCCCCCGCATCACTTCATCAACCGGCGTGGTAAAATCCCACATGTGGATATAAAGAACATCAATGTAGTCCGAATTAAGCCTTTTAAGACTTCCATCGACCGAACGAAACATATTTTTCCGGCTGTTGCCGCCGTTGTTAATATCACCGGGCTTGGTATGCAGGCTGTATTTTGTGGAAATAACGAATTTGTCCCGTTCACTTCCCATAAACTCGCCGAGGAATTTCTCGCTCGTCCCCTCTGTGTATCTGTTGGCTGTATCGATGAAATTGCCCCCCGCTTCGGCAAATTTATCGAATATTTTTCTGCTTTCTTCTTTGTCTGCGCCCGAGTTCCACTCCGTACCGAATGAAATTGCTCCCAGACAAAGTTCTGAAACTCTTAATCCTGATCTTCCGAGTAGTTTATATCTCATTTTTCTTCTAATCTTGGTTTTAATTTTGCGTTGTTATTTAATGTTATTTTGAATTGTCGGTAAATTTATTCTGTTTGCTATTTAGATTTTCGGGGTTAATTTGTTCTGTTTGTTCCGTTTGCTATTTATCCTCTTCCGCTAAATTCGCTACTATTGTCAATTTCTTTTACCCTCTTCTCTCTTCTCTCTTCTCTCTTCTCTCTTCTCTCTTCTCTCTTCTCTCTTCTCTCTCTTCCATACCTGTCACCGCCTCAATTCTTCAACTCCGGAATTTTCTTCCATTGCTTGTTTAGTCTTTCTCTATCTTAACTTGTTTTTTAATTTCCCTCATCTGCTAAATCATTTTGTATAAGATCCGGCACAAGTTTTTTATAATTACGAGAGAAAGTTACCCTTTCTTCACGAGTGGTGCGATCCTGAATGTAAACCCACATATCGTTAATCATACTTTTGCGCTTTGATTTGTTCCTCTTTTGCGGCGTTCCCCACTCAAAACTGAAAGCACCAATCGTTGAAAGGGGCGAAGAATCCACAGTTGAAGTGGGTGCAGAACCGACGGCATTGTGCGTCTTTATTTCTAAGATACCGATGGTCATAAGCTCTTCAACTACAAGGAAAAAATATTTTTTCAACAAGTCACCCAGTTTATTCCGCCTGAAACGGTTTATTGTTGTGTAGTTGGGCACTTGATCGCCGCTTAGCCAGATGAAATTTTCATCACTTACCAACAACTCTTCAATTTCTTTTAAAGTGTAAATATTGTTCAGATAGGCAAAAAGAAGAATTTTCAGAAGCATCACCGGGTGATAACTTGAGGCACCACCTCCCGGATATCGTGCAAAGAGCGCACTGTGGTCTATCCCATCAATAATATAATTGAAAACCCGCACCGGATGCGCTTTCGAGATTTTCTCTTCTATCATTGGAGGGAATAACAAAAGTTGTTTCTGCTCGTAGAACTTGAACACAGGTTTTGAATGGCGTTCTTTCATTCTAAACAATATCCGATGATCAATGATTTTTATTCTGCTGCTTTATCAAAAACTAATGGTTTTTCCGCAATAATTCCGACAATTTTTTGCAGTTCTTGACCACTAAAATACGGATTTTTAAAGACTTAATTCGTACACTATTATGTACGCACCGCTCACTTAACCTCTTTATTCACCTCTCAACCAACCTCTCTATCTGCCTCTCACTCAACCGCCAAACCAATCTCTCCATCTGCCTCTCACTCAACCGCCAAACCAACCTCTCTATCTGCCTCCCACTCATCCTTCAAACCAATCTCTCCATCTGCCTCTCACTCAACCGCCAAACCAACTTTTAATCCAACCTCCCTACTCTCTACTCACCGCAGGCAAATAATTACACCGGATTTTTGAAAGCAAATCAAAAAAATTAGACGAGGCCACAGAAAAACAAAAAATTATCGCGCCTCCCAATCAAAAAAAGAGGCTGCCTGAATTTTATATCAGGCAGCCTCTTTCTTCTTAGTCTTGAGTGTATTGCTAAATAAATCAACTCATTTGTTTGATTTTTTTTTGCGCTTAATCAATAAGTTATTCCTCATTAATGTACATAGTCTGATAAAATGTACACGGGAAAAATAACTTTGGGCGGTTGCTCAATAAGTTTTTTCCTCAAAATCAGAGGGCAACAAAGGGCAGCCGAGAGCAACAGCCGACAATTCACCACAAATAAATCAGTTAAATGTAGTTGTTGTTGAGTATTTATACTCTACTTTTGCGGGCCAGTCGTCTGAACCGTTTGCGATTGAAGCCGAGTCCGTTGCCACTTCCGTAACCTTAAAGATTATATATCCGTCCAACGCTTTTGTTGCCCATATATCCCCTGCACGCAATGGGGTTGAGCAAACATCGGTTGCCCATCTCGTTGTATCTATTGAAGTAATCGCAGAGAGATCACCGGGGCCTAACCGCATTATTTTTTCTGATCTTGCACGGAACCAAATGCCGGTACCCCAACCACCACCACCGGAACCCAACGGGCACCAGATAATTGTTTCGCCGTCATTTTTTTCGGGGTCCACTACATTGTTTGCTTCGCCTACCACTCCTTCAGACCAGTCAACACCCCAGTGAGTTAATCGTAAGGTTTTGGTTGTTGGCACAGTAGGGTTCGTTCCTGAATCTTCACTTTTACAACCGGGAACGATTACTAATATAAAGAATAAAAGTATTATTATCGAATTTAACGATTTCATGCAACCTCCATTAATTAAATGAAATCTGAATGTAATATACTTTTATCCTCTGAGTCTTCCTAATTATCGCAATATTTTGTGTCGGTTTTCACATCTGTTTAATAACCAATTAGGATAACTATCGCCACTTCACAAACTGTTAAAAAAGTAAAAGTTATATTACAGTTACAATATTCTGTTTTTTCCGGGATCGTAAATGAAACAACTTTGCACCTTAACTTTATTTTTTACTTTTTTCTCTCTTCCGCTCCTGTCTCAAAGCACGCCGTCGGTTAAAATTAACGAGCTGATGGCTTCAAACAGCGCAGCAGTGGCTGACCCCGATTTCGGCGAATACGGCGATTGGGTCGAGCTTTTCAACACTGATTCACTACCGGCCGATATTTCCGGCTATTATCTAACCGACAATTTCAGCCAACCACAGAAGTGGCGCTTACCACTTACCGGCGTTATCATCCCCGCACAAGGCTACCTTATTATCTGGTGCGACGATCATAACACCGGTTTACACGCAAATTTCAAGCTTTCTGCAAGTGGCGAAGTAGTTGGGTTATATGCACCAAACGGAAGTGTTGTGGATTCCGTCTCTTTCGGGCAACAGGAAACGGATATATCATTCGGCAGATTCCCCGATGGTGAAAACGATTGGTACAACTTTTTCCCTTCAACTCCGGGCTTGCCTAACTATGAAGATAATATAACTTCAAAATGCCCGGAACCTGAAATCAGCCTGCAGCCCGGCTTCTACCCGGCGCCTGTTACCGTCTCTCTCTCAACAACAATGGGGGGCGCAGAAGTCAGATACACAACTGAT
This sequence comes from Ignavibacteriaceae bacterium, assembly GCA_008933765.1. Lineage (GTDB taxonomy): Bacteria > Bacteroidota > Ignavibacteria > Ignavibacteriales > Ignavibacteriaceae > UTCHB3. The sequence goes on from WBUK01000010.1 coordinate 34,511, forward strand.
GGCTCCGAGCCAAGAGAAAACTCGAACCTTTACTCGGCGCCAATTCAGATTGATTCTACTACTGTTCTGCGTGCAAAAACTTTCAAACTGCAGAGTTTCCCCTCGAAAACTGTTACCGGCACTTATTTCATCAATTTCAACTCTTCTTTGCCCGTTTTTTCTCTTTCAACCGACCCGGCAAATTTCTTCAGCGATTCCGCCGGGATTTATGTTACCGGTACCAACGGCATAACCGGCTACTGCTCTTCAATTCCAAGAAACTGGAACCAGGACTGGGAACGCCCCATCTCATTAGAGTTCTTTGAAGAGGATAAATCAAGGGCGTTCGCCGCTAATGCGGGGGTGAAAATCTACGGCGGTTGCACAAGGCTCTATGATGAAAAATCACTCGGGGTATATTTCCGCGACAGGTACGGCGATTCTAAAATTTATCATAAAATCTTTAAGGATTCTTATCTCTACGAGTTCAATAACTTGGTTCTGAGAAACGCAGGGCAAGACTGGTACAGAACTATGATTCGGGAAGGGATGATTAACGCACTGATTAAAGGCAGAATGATGATCGATCAGCAGGAATACCGTCCTTCTATTCTCTTTATTAACGGGCGGTATTGGGGCATTCACAACATCAGAGAAAAACTGAACGAACACTACCTCTACTATCACTACAATATTCCTGAAGATCAACTGGACCTCATTGAATTTGGCTCCAAACCTGATGTTAAAGCCGGTGATTCCGTCGCCTACTATCAAATGTATAACTTTTTGAAATATCACGATATTTCTATTGATACAAATTATCAGGTTGCCAAAAGCATGATTGATATCGATCAATACATCGACTATAATATCATCGAAATTTTTGCCGCAAACGGTGACTGGCCCGCTAACAATACTAAACTTTTCAGAGACAGAAGAGGCGGGAAATGGAGATGGCTTCTTTATGACCTCGACTACTGCTACAACGGAAACTCTGAAGGGATGTATAACACTAACACCCTTAAATATATGCTCGACTCGGTCAACACCATTTCCACAAGCCCCGCCTGGGCTACTATGATTTTCAGAAGGCTGATGGCAAATCAGGAATTCAGAAACGAGTTCACGCAAAGGATGGCTGCTCACATGAGTTCAACTTTCGACTATAACAGAACTATGTCGATTATTGACAGCGTGCGCAATTTAGTCGCCGATGAAATTCCCCGTCACAAGGCAAGGTGGACAAAATCTATCTCTTTTGGTTCTTCATGGACTCAACAAATTCAACTGATTCGAGATTTTGCGCAACAGCGAGCAAGCAAGATGCGCAGCTTTTTCTACGACTGGTACGGCATCCCCGGCGCATTTTCGGTTACCTTAACAACAAACGACTCAACAGCAGGCAGGCTCATAGCACACACTGTGAACATTCCATGGAACACAAAGCCGATTTTCTTCAAAAGCATTCCGCTGAAACTTTGGGCTATGCCTAACCCCGGCTACAGATTCGTCAGGTGGGAGGGCTTTGTGAACCAAACCGGTGAAAAGTTGGAATTGTTGCCAAACCAAAATATCGCACTTAAAGCAATTTTTGAACCTGCTGAATCAACTGACTCAAACTTAGTAATCAACGAAATTAACTATAAAAGCAGTTCGCTCTATGATACCGGTGACTGGGTCGAGTTCTATAATCCTTCACCCGATTCTGTTAACATATCGGGCTATAAATTCTACGATTCAAGCGATAATCCTCCGTTTGTTTTCCCGGAGGGAAGCGTAATTCCCCCTCTTGGTTATTTCACGGTTTGCCAGGATACTGCAAAATTCAAATTTTTCCACGAACATGCTGAAAACTATACCGGCAATTTTGCCTTTGGGCTTTCCTCATCGGGTGAAACCGTTTATATTGCAGATCCTGCTGACAGAATTTTAGACAGCGTTGCTTATTCCTCAACAGCGCCTTGGGACCCCAAAGCCAACGGCGATGGATTTACACTTGCGCTAATTAATCCGGAATTAGATAACAACCTCGCCGACTCATGGAAAGCGGGCAAAAAACTGGGCACTCCCTCAGCAAGAAATGATGTTTACACTAAAATTCATGAGCTTAAGGGAGATGTTCCCTCAAGCTTCAGCATGAGCCAAAACTTCCCGAACCCGTTTAACCCGGAAACCAAAATTTTAGTCACTCTTCCTGAAAATTGCGAAATGAAACTTACGGTTTATGACGCACTTGGAACTGAAGTTGAAGTGCTGGCAAAGGGAGATTTTGCAGCCGGCTCTTACGAGTTTTTCTTTAGTGGTGCAAAACTTGCAAGCGGGGTTTATTTCTACAGAATTTCTGCAGGGAACTATTCCGAAGTGAAGAAAATGCTGCTGCTCAGATGATCTCTTCTAAGGTTTTGATCTATATTGTTTTTCAACTGAATTTTGATATCTCTGTATGAAATCTAAACTTAAGATTTAAGAGATATTGGCTGAAAAACCGGAAAGTTAGAAGCCGGAGAACTGAAAACCGAGAAACGGAAAACTAAGAAAATGCGCTCGCTATCTGAGCGCTTTTTCTATTATTGTTATAATATCCTGCTTTGCAAAAGGTTTCGAAATATAGTCAGTGCAACCTGCTTTTAAAAAATATTCTTTATCGCCGGGCATTGCAAATGCTGTAACTGCAATTATCGGAACTCCTTGATACTCAGGCATACTTTTCAACTCATTGATTAAAGCAAAGCCTGTTATTCCTTTCCCAAGGTTTATATCCAACAAAATTACATCGTATCTTTTTGCGTGTATTTTTGTCATTGCCTCCTGCAATTTGGTAACCGTCTCCAAATTGTAGCCTTTTTTCAGAAACGCTTTCATCACATCAAGCGTTATCTCGTCGTCATCCACCATTAAAATTTCAGGTTTTTCTGAATTCATAGCGTCTGCCCTCGATTCTTTTCGGATTTTTGAATAAACATCCATTTCTAACCTTTTTTAAATAATATTTGAACGGAGAACTCGGAGCCTTCGCCAATCTTGCTTTTCACCGAAATGCTACCGCCCATTTTTTCAACAAATTTTTTAGAAACTGATAACCCCAATCCGGGTCCTTCAAAACTTCTTTCCCACCCTTCGCTCGCCTGCCGGAACTCGTCAAAAATCAACTCCAAGTGATCAGGGGCAATCCCTATTCCTGTATCCTTAACAGTAATTTTTAGCCGCCTTTCCTCGTTTTCATTCTCTTCCAAATCACCAAAAATTGTAACCTTTCCGTGCGAGGTGAATTTGACCGCATTATCCACTAAGTTAGCTATTATTTGCTCTAAAAGCATTGGCTCGGTGTAACCGGTTAATGTTTCATTAGGCTTATATTCTAACTTCACGCCCTTTTTCTCTGCCTGCTCTTTAAATTCCTCAGCGATGTGAAAAAGCAGCGTGTCAACATTAGTTTCAACCAGCTGAATCCCCTTAAAGTCGGTCTCCATCTTTGAAATATTTAATATAAGCGTCAGCGTTTTCAGCAGCCGGTCGGCAGATTTATAAATAACTTCACCGGTTTTTCGTAACTCTTCATTATCTTTTCTCTCCCGTAGCAATTCCGCATACCCCAGAATGCCAATCATCGGGGTGCGCAGTTCGTGGCTCATATTTGCCAAAAAATTACTCTTTAGCCTGTTGGCTTCTTCAGCTTTTTCTTTTGCTTCAAGAAGTGTCTGTTGAGTCTTCTTAAATTCGCTAATATCAACATTAAGCCCGATCAGCACATCTTCATTATTGTATCTTCCCTTATAAAGTTTCACATAGTCGGTGAAAACTTCCCCGTTCTTTTTCTTCCCGGGGAACTCCAACTCAACATCCTCCCCCCTTAAAATTTTTTCAAACCAATCTTGTTGGCTCGTTTCTTTGTTCCAGCCTTTAACCCCTAAGAAATCCGGTGTTTTACCGATAAGTTCATCCCTTGAATAGCCGAACATTTTTTCCGCTCCGGGGTTAACTTCAACAAATTCAAGATTCATGTTCTGAATTATAATCCCCTCGCTCACTGTGTTGAACAGACCGCGGAAATTCCGCTCGCTGTCAATTATCTTTTGCAACATATTACGCCGCTCATCACCGGCGATAAGCAACCAACCCAACAGTACAGTGCCTATCGGATAAATAACAAACATCGGAACGGCTATGCCGGCTTGGGTTTGTTCCCGCAAACCTGTGTGCAGAATAAATGTGCACAAAACATTGCTAAGTGAACTACCAAACCGAAAAGATAAACTTCCCAAAGGCTGATTCTTTCCAATCGTTTTAGTCGAAATTGACGCCATAACAAGCCGATCACCCCGCAGACAACAATTACCGTTGTACCCATCCAAACTCCCGCGCCACCACTTAAAATCCTATGCGTCAGCATTGAAATTATACCGATAATCGTGGGGACTACTCCAAAAAACAACCCGGATATACTTATAAGTATCGAACGGGTATCAAAAAACACACCCTCCTGTTGCTCCCAGGGAAGCGACATAACTAAAAAACCTATTGCGGCGGTACTCAACCCGATTAATACCTGACGCACGACCCGGCTTTTTATCCACTCACTTCTACGAAATAAATCATAAATTAGCCCAAGGGATACCAGCAGCGCTGTATTAAGAATCATTCCTACATGTATCGGGGTTTCCATTAGCGGTTTTTATTATCTGTTAAATTATTAACGGGTTGATTAGTACACATTGATTATTCTACATACCTCATTTCCATTTTCTGCTTTCGAACTGCTTCTTTTCGATTAAAATAAAAAAACCTTGGGGATGATGAGACCCAAGGTTCTTGGCTGCCCCGCCAGGGGTCGAACCTGGACTCTTCTGATCCAGAGTCAGACGTGTTGCCAGTTACACCACAGGGCAATTTTACAAAAAATTGAGTTCAAAAATACAGATTTTTCAGCTGCCGTCAAAACAAAATTTCAATCCGTTTGAACAACCAAACTTCATACGGCTAAAAAAAGGAATTGCCTTTGCATCTACGGAAGTCAACGCCGGCAATTCCTTTTATAAAAAACGATCTGCTATTTAATCAAATCGCATTCTTAAACCAAGCGAAACAGAGGCTCTTTTAGCCTTTGATGGAGTAAAGAAATACTGGAAATCACTCATGGCACCGTCAAAGTAAAAATTACCCAAACGGAAGCCCCCGCCGAAAGTCCAGCCTGTCAAATCACCACCGCCTGTTGTGAACCCGGTACGCAACCAAGGCGCCCATGATGACGCCGGGTTCCATTCAACACCCAACGACCATCGTGGCTTTGTGCTGTTGCCCGGCTCGTTGTTGAAACCAAAGTTTAGATCGGAGGCAAATACCCAATCGCCGCTGGAACCGGATACATTATATGCACCGCCAATTCTAAATGCACCGGGGAGTGAAGTGCCAAAATCTGCCAAAGAGTGTGCCTTACCTTTCAGCATGTTCACTACTGAATCCCGTTGAGTTTGGTCTAAGATATCATCTACATAAATATCACCTTCAGCACTGTACTCGGCAACCCCCTTGTTCCAGGTCATCGAGCCTAAATCAGTAAGCGCAAAACCGAATGACCAGTTATTATCGATTCTTGCAGCAAACCCGAGATCAACACCAAAACCCGAGCCTGCCGGTGAAGGAAACAGCGAGAAACTCCCTTTCTCATTATGTGTTGAATCGAAGTCATAATTTACACCGAACAATGGTGAAAATGCAGCAACCGCACGGTAGTCACCCGTTCCGGTAATAACATTTCCGTTGTCAAACATGAAATTTGTTTTCACATAATCTGTGCCGAAATATGCGTAACCCTGCAACAGATTAAGTGAAATACCCGCGGATACTTGCTTCCAGTTAAAAAGCTTAAAATCATGTGCATAAGAAAGTGAATATTTTCTCGCCCAGACTCCTTTTATATCAAGTGAACTGAAATCGTAAACTTCGTTCTGAAGCCCTCCCTCAAGCACCACTTTTGCGAAAGTTTCAGGAATCACAACCCGGCTGTAGATATTGTCGGAAATGCTGAAACCTATTGCACCCGCATTTTTTCCCATATTATATGAGAAAGAAAAGAGCGAATACGAAAGGTTAAGAACCATTTTGGCTTCGTCTGAAAAAAGTTCACGAAACCGTTGCTTGTCCTCAGGGGTTAAATGCTTCCCTTCCATCTTCCCGGTTACAGGGTTCTTTTCAGGTTTGAAAAAATAATTATAGTCATCAAGAGTCATAAAATCAAACCCAAACCGGAAATTGAACGGCGCAATAAGCGCAAATTCAAACGACTTATCTTTGCTCCAGGTTAACAACGACGGGTTAACTCCCAACGCATATACACCTCTTGAAGTAACTGTGTTGGTTTTTCCCATTCCGGTGGAAACTGGGTCAGTCACCGATGAAATGCCATTTCCGTTTTGCGCAAAAATCACAAAAGTTGCGGAAAAGAAAACGACTGCTAAATATTTAATGTTTTTCATCTCAATCCTCCTATTTCTCATTTAAGTCAACTTTGTAGGAGAATTTTCCATATACCCTGATGCTAACTTTGTCGTTTGCGTAGAACTTAACCGGCGCACCGCCCGGTTTCGAAGTATTCAACCTGAAAGTAACGAGAAGGTACTTAGATTTTTGGAAATTCTTAAAATCTTGGTTAACTAATTTAATCACAATGCTGTCCCTCGCCGGAGCAATCACCCGATCATCAGCGCCGACGGTACCACCGTGAACTAAAATGGTGGAGTCGTTTCCCGGGTTGTTTGGGATGAGGTTCATCATCGGGCGATAATTTTTATCGAGAAATGTACCCGAAAACTGGAGGCTCGAAGCAATTGAGTTATCGATAATCATCGTAATTTCTGCATAGTTTGCATTTTCCAGATCGCTGGAGTCTGAAGATGAAAAATCAACATCCACAGTGTCAGAGTATCTGCCGTTTGATATTCCTACATAAGTGGGAAATTCAAGCGTTGCATAGCCGTAAACCGAGTCGATCATCTTGGCAGTTCCCTCTTTATAGGTCGGGTTCAGCCTGCTTTCGCCGACGGCAGTCAGTGTGTGCGGAAGATTATTCGGGAAGGCAAGTATAAAGTTTTCAACATCATTAGGGTTAAGCTTGATTTCAGATACACCCGCACCAATTACAGTAGGTGGAACCGGGAGCTCTGCGTTATTAACTCCGTTAGTACCTTTAAGTCTGCCGCCAAAAATCACATCAAATGTGGTGGCTTTCCCAACATGGAAACTCACCTGCGAGTTCTTCAGGTCCAAAGTCCCATAACGGAAATTACCCTGCAAATCCCGTAGGTTAATGCCAATATCGGTTTCAACAACCCGAAGTATTGCCGGTTTAACTTTACCGGTTATACTTTCAATCACTAAATTACTCATAGTGATGTTAGAGACGATGCTGTCCGTTGTTAAAATTGTGCTTTTAACACCCGGTTGAACTATATTCTCTGCACTTGCGGTGTAAGTAATGCTGTTTTTTAACCCGCCGGTAGAATTAAGAGAGTAATTTTTCAGGTTAGGAATATTCAGGTTTGTGTTTCCTTTTGCAGGCACCGAAATATGCTCTAAAAAATTACTGCCATCGGGCTTTTTCATCTCAGGGATACTAAGCGTTATAAGAAGCGGCACATCTATTGAGTTATTAACCGTAAAAGACATGCTTCCTGAATCAAAGTTTATATGCGAGTAATAAGTTGAATCGTCAACGGAAACCGTCTTGGATTGTGTAATTGGGTTTTGACGAGGCACAACTCCTTTCATCCCTTTAAGCACTATCCCTGAAAATGAAGCATTAACTTTTGTTACCGGGTTTGCCGGAATCATAACGGACGAACCACCACTTCCCGGAGTGGATACATTAAACTCAAGCACTAATGAATCAACAATAGTAACACCCGCAAGTGGGAATACTACCGTTCTTTCCTGATTTTGGTCTAATGTGATAGTTGAATTATCCGATAATATCGTTGAATTTTGAGGAATTGTACGATTTAAATAGGTGTGTGCTTGCGCTGATTTGAGGACAATATTAGAAATTATCATCTGAAAAGGCCCGTTCTCATTTCTGAATTTCACAGAAGCGGAACCCGCACTTAACTCAGCTACTTCAAAAGACTTAATTCTATCCAACGGTTGACTAACCGGTTTATTGTTTATCGGGGGAACTACCTGAGCCTGACCCGGCGTCACCGGCGCCCATGAGGTCATTCTTATATCTTGTGCTATTGGATTGATTGCATCTATTGTGATTGACCCAACAGTTGTGGAAATAGACTGAGATGGCGCCACCATCGTCATCCGGTTTTCTATCCTGATCGGATTTAAATCCTGTTGTTGTTCGTAAACTATTAACGCCGTGTCACCACGGAGTTTCAAGTTTGTTGTATCTCTCTCAATTATCTCTTTAAGGGTGTAGGTTCTGTTTACAAATGGTAAATTGAACTCAACATCCCATGTAGGCAATTTTGGATCTGAGACTATATCACATCCTGAGAGAACCAACAGGAGAATCACCGAAGCAACTAAAATCTCTTTGGTAATAAGTTTCACTGAAGTCTCGTCTTTATGATTAAAATATACCCGGCAATTTACTTATAATTTTTATTGTTTACAAATAAATTTTCCGGTTCACTGCCATAAGTTAACCGGAAACGGTTCCAAAACAGAGAATATATTAAAAAAAGTGTGAATTGTAAAAAAAAAAAGAGGCCGCCTCTGCCGGCAGCCTCTTTTTCCATTGCAGTAAGATCAGTTGAACTTTTCAGTTCTTGGGGTAGGAAATCCGAATTGTTGCTCCTGCGGAAAGTCAATGTTTATTTCACCAAAGCGGTTTTCATACTTGTCTATATTGTCCGCAAGCGCCCGCAAAAGCATCTTTGCGTGCTGCGGTGTGGTAATTATCCTTGAAAGAACTTTTGCCTTCGGTAACCCGGGCAAAATCCTCGTGAAATCTATTACAAATTCCGCCGGCGAGTGCGTAATAAAAGCGAGGTTGGAATAGATACCCTCGGCTTCTTTCTCACCAAGTTCAACATTTAACTGTTGTTGCTGCTGCGGAGCTTCCTGGTCTTTCGGATTTTGGCTCATGTTATTTCCAGTTTTCTAAAATTTTCTGAACTTCTTCCGCTTCTTTTGTCATGCTTAAACGGGAATAAGCCTTGAACAAAAGATCGTAGCCTCTTTTTTCTTTAGAGCCTTTTTCAGAATCATTGTATTTTTTCGCATTTTCAATGCAAAGTTCAAATTTAGGTTTGGCTTCTTCTCTGCCGTCTTTGTTGTTCTTTTCCGCACTTTTCAAGATGGTTAAACCCCAGTTGTAGTAAGCGAAACTCTCATAGTAATAAGCATCGGAAAATTGCGGATCAAGACTGAGCACCTCGGCAAATTCTGCAACGGCACCGGTATAGTTCTGCACATTTGTTAAGAAAATACCGAAGTACAGGCGCGCTGTTTTGCTTTTCGGGTTCTTTTTAACCTCGCTTTCAAACAATGCAGCGCCTTCTTCCGTCTGGTTTAAGGCTGCGTAAATTGATGCAAGGTTTTGAAGAATCGACTCATTACCCGGATGTGCATTCAACCCCTTCTTTGAAATATCAAGCGCTTTCAGGTAAAGGTTGTGCGCATTTACGCTGTCTGCTGCATTTTTTGAAGACTTATATGCACTTGCTGAGGCATCGCCTTTTTTCTGATATATATCAGCCAGCTGAATGTATGCAAAATCCGAACCGTGCTTATCTATTATTTTCTCCAAAACCGGCACTGCATTATCATCTTCACCTTTGTTCAGATAGATCATCGAAACAATTTTGTATGCCTCTATCGAGTCCGGCTCTAAAAAGATAGCATCGTTAAATTTCTCAAGCGATTTATCTAAATACATTGTAGTAGAATCTTTAGATTTTGACTGAGCCGCCTTGTTGTAGAAGCCCACACCCGCATTGAAAGACTCTGCCCATTTGCTTTGTGTAATTTGATCTATATTTGAACGGAATTGCTGGCTGATCTCCAACGACTTCTTGAAGTTCTCTGCCATCCCCTTTATATCATCTTTCTCCTGGCATACAATACCCAACCAATAGTATGCTTCATCACTGTTGGGGTTTTTTGCTATCTCTTTGTTCAACGATTCGGTGGCTTTATCCCAATTCTTCTGCTGGATGTAAAGTTTTGCGCTCGACATCTCGGCGGAAGAACATTGATAACCCGAGAGCATAAGGCTCAACAGGATCAGACCCGAAAAAAGTAAGTTGATTTTTTTCATTGTTTTCTCCGAAGTTTCAGATTTTTGATTTGTAAAATTACTCAGTTTTCGTTGCATATACAAAACTTAATCCCTTTTAACACTTACTCCTTTCCTTAAAATTTACGAAAAAATTGATTTTCACCAATATTATCGATAAATTTGATGTTTAAAAAGAGGTTTTTCTTGACAACTGAAGAAATTATTAGATCTGTCCCTAAGGTGTTATTGCATGAACACCTTGACGGTACCCTGAGACCGCAAACAATTATTGAACTCGCCGAAGAAACCGGCTATGATAAACTTCCGACTAGAGACCCCGTAGAACTGAAGAAGTGGTTCCATAGAGGTGCTAATAAAGGCAACTTAGTAGAGTATCTGCAGGGCTTCGAGCATACTTGCGCCGTTATGCAAACAAAAGATGCGCTAAAACGCGTGGCGCTTGAAATGATGGAAGATATGCGCAACGACGGCGTTTGCTATGTAGAAATCAGGTTTGCACCCATCTTCCACACACAAAAAGGGCTATATATGGATGATGTGGTTACTGCAGTGCTCGAGGGCTTGGAAGAAGGTAAAGAAAAGTTTAAGGTAGAGTATGGCTTGTTACTCTGCGGCATGAGAAATATGAAAGACACGCTTGAGATCGCAGAACTTGCCGTGAACTTCAGGAAAAAAGGCGTTGTCGGATTCGATCTCGCAGGGGAAGAGGGTGGCTACCCTCCAAAAAAACACATCGAAGCCTTTCAGTTTATTCAACGCGAAAACTTTAACATAACCATCCATGCCGGTGAAGCTTTCGGTAAAGAATCGATCTGGCAGGCTATTCAGTGGTGTGGCGCACACAGAATTGGGCACGGCACAAGGCTTACCGAAGATATGACTTTCGCTGAAGACGGCGAAACTGTAACCGGCTTGGGCGATTTGGCGCAGTATGTGCTCGATAAAAGAATACCGATCGAGTGCTGCCTGCTAAGCAATGTACACACCGGCGCAGTTGAATCATTAGAGAAACACCCTTTCAAAATTTTGTATAAGAATAAGTTCAGGGTAACCATCAACACGGATAACTGTCTGATGAGCGACACTTCGATGACGAAGGAATTTTTAACTGCCGTGCAGACTTTTGACCTTAACTTAGACGATGTCGAAAAAATAACCATCAATGCCATGAAATCTGCCTTTATTCATCATAACGAAAGAATCAGGCTGATCTACGATGTCATTAAACCGGGCTATCTGGCGATGAGAAACACTTTAACTTCACTTCAAATTTAATAACTATTCTAAGAAACGATGAAAATAGCACTTAGAAATTATAACTTAGAATTTCAAAAGAATGATAAAAAAGTAATACTTCAGTTCATTAAACAAGCGCTGAAACAAACCGAAGGCAGCAGTGATTTGCAGATGATTAAACACTCAAAACTGCTAAAATCGATAACCGCTAAAATGAACGAATCAAACGAAGTTAAATTTACTAAAGACGAGTATTTCGCTCTGAAAAACCTGATTGTTACCAACGCTCAACATCTGAAAAAACAGATTAAAAGTGCAGGGTTTATTAAAAGGTTCTTTCTGAAATCTCTCGAAAAACAATATTCAAACATTGTAACTAACTATTTTCAGGATAAGTAGTTATGAGTTCTCAAAACAGAATTATTAAAGCCCCGCACGGCCCGAAGCTGCATTGCAAAGGATGGGTGCAGGAAGCCGCTATGAGGATGTTAATGAACAACCTCGACCCTGAAGTGGCTGAAAACCCCGCTGAACTTATCGTTTACGGCGGAAAAGGGAAGGCTGCCCGCAACTGGGAAGCCTACGACGCAATTATCGAATCCCTAAAAAACTTAGAAAACGACGAAACGCTGCTCGTGCAATCCGGCAAACCGGTTGCTGTCTTCAAAAGCCACAAAAATGCACCGCGAGTCTTAATTTCCAACGCTATGTTGGTGCCAAGATGGGGCAACTGGGATGAATTTCGCCGCCTTGAAGCACTCGGGCTTACGATGTACGGGCAAATGACCGCAGGCAGCTGGATTTACATCGGCACGCAGGGTATCCTGCAGGGTACTTATGAAACTTTTGCCGAGTGCGCCAGACAGAAATTCGGAGGTTCGTTGAAAGGAAAACTTCTCGTTACCTCCGGGCTTGGAGGCATGGGTGGCGCTCAACCGCTTGCTGCCACTATGAACGGCGCAACTTTCTTAGGGATTGAAGTAGATAAAGCCCGCATTCAAAAAAGGCTTGACACCGGCTATATCGATATCCTTTCTGAAGATTTGGATGAAGCATTAAAAATTGTGCTGGAAGCGAAAGAAAAAGGCGAAAGTATTTCAGTCGGGCTTGTCGGAAACGCTGCAGATGTGTTGCCCGAATTATTCAACAGAAATATTACTCCCGATATTGTTACCGACCAAACTTCGGCACACGATACCCTTAACGGCTATGTGCCTATGGGGATGTCGCTTGAAGAAGCCCTTGAACTGCGAAAATCTAACCCTGAACAATATATCATTCAGGCACAAGATACTATCAATATCCATGTGCGCGCGATGCTCGGGTTAATGCAACGAGGTGCCGTTACTTTCGATTACGGTAACAACATAAGAGGCGAAGCCTTTGCCAACGGAGTTAATAACGCATTCGATATTCCCGGGTTCGTGCCTGAATATATAAGACCTCTGTTCTGCGACGGCAGCGGACCCTTCAGGTGGGCGGCGCTTTCGGGCGACCCCGAAGATATTTACACTACGGATCAAGCCGTTAAAGATGCCTTCCCCGAGAACAAATCGCTGCATAACTGGCTGAATATGGCGCGCCAAAAAGTCCACTTTCAGGGTTTACCTTCGCGAATTTGCTGGCTAAGCTACGGCGAAAGAGCCGAAATGGGGCTGATTTTTAATAAACTTGTCGCCGATGGTAAAGTTAAGGCTCCCATCGTGATCGGGCGCGATCACCTCGATTGCGGCTCCGTCGCTTCTCCCTATCGGGAAACTGAAGCAATGAAAGACGGCAGCGATGCAATCGCCGATTGGCCCATTCTTAACGCCCTTATTAACGCCGTTAATGGTGCCTCATGGGTTTCCGTACACCACGGCGGGGGCGTCGGTATCGGTAATTCCATTCACGCAGGGATGGTTATTGTTGCCGATGGTTCAGAAGAAGCCGCTGAAAGGCTGCAAAGAGTTCTCACTTCTGACCCGGGAATGGGAATTGCCAGACACGCAGACGCCGGATACCAACGGGCGATAGACAATGCCCTCTCGAAGGGTGTTAATGTACCTATGCTAAAAAATAAATAATGGAGAAATATATGTCACTGAAAGTATTAATTGCTGACCAGTTTCCTGAAAAGTATATGAATAAAATGACCGAAAGCGGTTTGGAAGTTATCTTTCAGCCTAAACTTGGCGAGAATGACCTCCCCGAAGCTGCCAAAGATGTCGATATTATCGTTGTTCGCTCTACAAAAGTTAATGAAGCTACTATTAATAATGCTGAAAAACTAAACCTTATTATTCGTGCAGGTGCGGGCGTGAATAACATCAACATACCCGCAGCTAATAGAAAAGGCGTTTATGTGGCTAACTGCCCCGGTAAAAACTCGATCGCCGTTGCGGAACTGGCAATGGGATTAATGATCTCGATCGACAGAAGACTGCCCGATAATGTTGCCGATTTCAGAAACGGTGTTTGGAACAAAGGTACCTACTCAAAGGCTAAAGGGCTTTATGGTAAGAACTTAGGTATTATTGGTTTCGGTAATATCGGTAAAGAAGTTGCCGCCAGAGCCGCTGCTTTCGGTATGAATGTCTATGCTAAAGATATTTCGAGAGTCGAAGGATACGGTGTGAAAGATTTTGGCGAGATGGAAAATATCCTCCCGATGCTCGATATTATTTCTATTCACTTGCCACTTACCGATCAGACTAAAAAATTGTTCGACCGGAATATGTTCAAGTTACTGAAGCCCAATGCAATCCTAATCAACACTTCCAGAGCCGATGTTATCGATGAAGATGCGCTGCTCGAAGCTATTGAAGAGAAAAATATCTTCTGCGGGCTTGATGTGTTTGCGGGTGAACCGGAAGGCAAAACCGGCGAGGTTTCCTCTAAATTAATGAACAATAAGAATATCTATGTCTCCCACCACATCGGCGCTTCAACTGAGCAGGCACAGGATGCCGTGGCGGAAGAAACTTTCAACATTATCAAAGAATTTATCAACAGCGGCGTAATTGCTCACTGGGTAAATAAAGCCAAATGGGACGACGAACACTACCAGCTGGTTGTTAAACACTATGATAAACCGGGCGTTATTGCAGCAATTCTTAATGTGATTAAGAAAGACGAAGTGAATGTGGAAGAGATGGAAAATGAAGTGTTTGCCGGCGGACTTGTTGCGAAATGTACAATCAAAATGAAGCAATCACTAAAAGTAGATACTCTTCAGGAAATCGGGCAGATCGAAGAGATTATTAATCTCTCTTTCGTGCAGGTATAATTGCTTATTCCGTCAGATGAATTTCTTTCTCTCTGCGGATATACCAAAATTTGTGGTGAGTTAAACTAAGCAATGGCAACTTTGCTTAGCGGAGGCGACTAAACCAAGCAATGGCAACTTTGCTTAGCCGGGTGGCTAAACCAAGCAATGGCAACTTTGCTTAGCGGAGGCGGCTACACCAAAGTAAATTCCGGAATATCTTCCGTTAAATTAAAGTAATAGGGCGTTGAAATTAAACTTTTCAACGCCTCTATTATTTCATCATTAAGCTCGAAAGAGAGATGATGCAGGTTCTCGGAAAGATATTCCAAAGTCCTTTCTGAGACACCCGTTGTTGAAATATAATCACTTCCAAATTCGTAAAGCGAGTCGTTTAACTCCCTTACTTTTCTGTGCACTGCTTCCAGCGTCTCTTCAACTGATGACACCAAAATGTAAGAAATTAAAGGAAAATTCAGACATTCAACCGCTTCTTCAACTATGTTCATTCCGAGTTCAAACCTGCCGGTTAGATAGTTGTCATCACCCGCTACGAGCAAATTATTTACCTTGCCAATATCCCCTTCATATTGTTCGGTTTCAGGATCGATCCCGTAAAGCTCCCGAAAAACTATACGCAGCAGCGTTATATCGTGAAATGAGAGATCACCCTTAAGCGTAATTTTTGGCACCGTTTGTTCACCCGGCTTGAAATAGAGAAAATTGTTGGAAAATGCACCGTCTGATACTATCCCCAGATTGCCGGATACACAGAAATCGCCACCGTTGTGCAAATCAAGCGGCGGAATCAGGGCAAGATCAAGCTCTCTGTTCCGTACAGCTTCCGAAAGTTTGGAAACAGGCATAAATACGATCTCGCAGTTAATTTTGCTCTTCAGAAATGTTGCGAACATCCCCGTTTGGAGGTTCGGTGAAATTCCTAACTTCATATTGCTTCTGTTAAGATGTTTGGTTTAAAAAATATTTGTCTCAAAATGTTTTGCTTCTCACTGCTTTGATATTTATAAAAGGCGCAATTTTTCACAAACAACCCTCCGGCTCTTAAAAAAAAAGCCATAACACCAAAAAATCACCGCAAAAAACAAAAAAAAAGCTGCCACACCAAAAAAAAGCCGTAGCAAAAAAAAACCGCCGCACCAAACAAAAAAAAAGCTGCCACACTTCTTAGCACGGCAGCCTTCAATTGTTTTTAAGATAAGGTAAACTGTTAACGAAGATTTTTATCTTTGATCTTCGCTGCTCTGCCGGAGAGTTCACGCAGATAATACAATTTTGCCCTGCGGACTTTTCCTTCTCTGATTCTTTCAACTTTGGCAACCTTAGGTGTGTTAAAAGGGAAAATCCTCTCTACACCAACACCACCTGAGATTTTACGAACTGTGAACGAACGGTTCTCTCTGCCGCCTTTTATGCTGATAACATCACCTTCAAAAGGCTGCAGCCTCTCTTTGTCGCCTTCAATTACTCGAACATGTACTCTAACTCGGTCACCTACATTGAACTCGGCAAAATCTTCTCTTTTTTCCTCAGGAATGAAATCATAAATGCTTTTCATAACTGTGCTCCATTCTTATTTATTTTTTTCCAAATTTCTGTTAAATTTTTCGACTGTTCCGCCCGCCACTCTTTAACCTTTCCGTGGTCTCCTTGCAGCAACACTTCGGGAACTTTCATCCCTCTGAATTCCGCAGGGCGCGTGTAGCAGGGCGCTCCGATTGACTCACCATCCTGAAACGAATCGTCCAAAGCTGATTCACTGTCGTTCAAAACCCCCGGAATTAATCTTACGATCGAATCAACCATCACCATAGCCAAGAGTTCGCCGCCGGTCAGCACATAGTTGCCAATTGATACTAAATCCGTGGCAAAAGCCTCTCTTACCCTGTCGTCTATCCCTTTATAATGCCCGCAAATAATCATTATGTTTTCATAAAGGGAATATCTGTTCGCTTCCCGCTGATCGTAGATCTTACCGTGCGGTGCAGTGAATACTACTGAGTCATAATCTCTTTCAGATTTTAATTTTTCGATTATCTCGAAAAAAGGTTCCACCTTCAAAACCATCCCTGCACCACCGCCGAAAGGCTTATCGTCTATCATCCGGTGTTTGTCGTGAGCATAATCCCGAAGATTATGTACAAAAATCTCAACCTTCCCTTTCCCCTGACCCCTTTTAATGATACTGGAGTTTAACGGTCCTTCAAAAAACTCGGGAACCGCCGTTATTATGTCAACTCTCATGCCCAATACCCACTCTCATTATCCTGATAAAAGTGGTAGTTGCTGTCAGTAAGCGGGGCAGAATCACCCTCATCGATTGTGTCAAACCTCATCACCCGGATAGCTCTCGCTGAGTATCATCAGTTTTTCTTCCGGAGAAAAACTTCCGATAAATTTGCGGATTGCAGGTATCAAAATCTCTTTTTCATCCTTCCTTACCACATAAACATCGTTAGCGGGCAGAATCAACACATCTTCGATAACACCCAAATCGTTTCCCCGAAAAATTACCCGGCTGCCGATCAAATCGTGTATGAACCAAGTGTCTTCCGGCAGTTCAACCACCTCTTCGTCGGGTATATATACTTCCTTTCCTGCAAACACTTCAGCCTCTTTATCGCTGTCGAACTTTTCAAATTTCATAATGACATCCGACCCCTCAAATTTTACCTTTTCCACAACGATTTTTTTAAAAGAGGCGTAGAACTCCATATAGACCGCCTTTAGTTTCAAAAACCGGTCCGGAAAATCCGAAAAAGAACTCAATCTGACAAACCCACCCTTACCGTAAACTGAGTTCACTTTCGCTATAAGCGTGTAGCCGTCCGCGGAAAGGTTCCGGGTCAGTCGATTATTTCCAGAAAAGCTCGCTTACCTTCCTTAGCTGCAACTGCTGTAAGCAAAGTTCTGATCGCTACTGCAGTCCTGCCCTTCTTTCCGATGATCTTTCCGATATCGTTTGGTTCAACTTTAAGAGCAAATACTACTTTGTTTTCCTCTTCCGCTCTTACTTCCACAACTACCTTGTCAGGTAGATCTACAAGGCATTTGGCGATGTATTCGACAAACTCCTTCATTCGGAATCCTCCATTCGAGCATGGGGCATTTAGATCGTTCTTAGCACAGTGCCTGGGAGTTAAAAACTCTCATCAGAAGCAGCACCCTTCACTTCTGCTGTACTATCAACAAGACTGTTATTCTTCTGATTTTTCTTCAGAAGAATCTTCAGCTTTTACTTCAGCAGTATTTTCCGTAATTTCACTATTTCCACTGCTTTCGGCTTCTTCAACCGACTCTGCAACCGCTTCAACGCTTGCAGCCGGTTCAACTTCCGCCACTTCCTCAACCTTTACTTCCGCCACTTCTGCAGGAGCTGCTGCTTCAGCTTTTACCTCAGCCACTTCTGCAGGAGCTTCAGCCTCAGCTTTTACCTCAGCCACCTCTGCAGGAGCTTCGACTTCAGCTTTTACCTCAGCCACTTCTGCAGGAGCTTCAACTTCAGGCTCGGTAACCATTGCCTTAGCCGCTTTTTTAGCTACAGGAGCTGCTGTGGCATGGTTCTCCCTCCACTTAGCCATGTTTGCCTCGATTGCCTCTTCCGGGAAGTTCTTCTTCAGCATCTGCCTCTTATAGAGTATTCCACTCTGACGAAGCAAACTTCTGACGGTATCCGTCGGCTGAGCACCAACACCAAGCCACTTCAACGCTTTTTGTTCGTCAACAACAATCGTGTGAGGGTTGGTCATCGGGTTATACTGCCCAAGTGCCTCCAAATACTTTCCGTCTCTCGGAGCTCTGGAATCTACGGCTACAATTTTGTAAACGGGCTGTCTCTTCTTGCCCATTCTCTTAAGTCTTAATTTGACCAAATTGGGTTTCCTCCAAATTTCAAATTATTTTTGTTTTCTAAAAAAGTTTTGTTTATTTAATCGGGTGATCATCGTTTGCATCTCTGTAAATTGTTTGATCAACCTGTTCACATCCTGTATCGAAGTGCCGCTTCCTCTTGCTATCCTGCGCCGGCGGCTTCCGTTTAGTATCTTCGGGTTTCCCCTCTCTTTCTTCGTCATCGAGTTTATCATCGCTTCAACCTTAACCAAAGCATTGTCGTCAACCTTTTGATTCTTTATATGCTTTGGTATCCCCGGTATCATCGCCATCAACGACGAAAGCGAACCCATCCGTTTGATCATCCTGATTTGCTTAAGAAAATCATCCAAATCGAACCGGTTCTTCCGTAATTTCTCCTCCATCTCCTCTGCTTCACGCTCGTCGTAAGCTTCCTGTGCTTTCTCCACTAAGCTTACTACATCACCCTTACCAAGTATCCTTGAAGCCAAACGATCGGGATGGAAAACATCGATCGCATCAAGCTTCTCACCCGTGGAAATGAATTTTATCGGCTTGCCGACTACCTCCCTTATCGAAAGCGCACAGCCACCGCGGGCGTCACCATCCATCTTCGTGAGTACTATTCCGTCAAAATTCACTATGTCGTTGAACGCCTTTGCGGAATTAACAGCATCCTGTCCCGTCATCGAGTCAACCACAAACAGTACTTCTGTCGGCTTTACCAATCCTTTAATATCGGCAACTTCCGTCATCAGTTCATCATCCACATGAAGACGCCCTGCTGTATCAATGATTATCAAATCATTTCGGTTCTCATCGGCATATTTAAGCGCATCTGTGGCAATCTTCCGGGCGTCTTTTACCTCAAGACTAAAAACGGGCACACCTGTCTGTTGCCCGAGAGTCTTCAATTGCTCTATAGCGGCAGGGCGGTAAATATCCGCCGCAACAAGCAACGGGTTTTTACCCATCGCCTTAAACCGCTTCGCCAATTTGCCGGAAAATGTCGTCTTTCCGGAACCCTGCAACCCCACTACTAAAAATATCGTCTTACCCGATGGGTTTATTTCAACCTCGCGGGAAGAACCCCCCAGAAGTTCAACTAACTCGTCATAAATAATCTTTGTTATCAGTTGCCCGGGAGTGATAGATACCATCACTTCCTGCCCCATTGCTTTCTGCCTGACTCGTTCTATAAAGTCTTTTGTTACTTTGTAGTTAACATCAGCGTCCAGCAATATCCGGCGGATTTCCCTTACCGTATCACTTACATTCGATTCAGTAAGTTTCCCCTGCCCTCTGATCTTCTTCAGGGCTAATTCAAGCTTCTGACTAAGGTCTTCTAACATCGGTTACGCTAACCCTTAAGTGCGTTTGCACCCGAAACAACTTCCAACAGTTCTTTCGTAATGGCTGCCTGCCTCGCTTTGTTGTATGTAAGTTTAAGCGATGAAATCATCTCGGAAGCATTCGTTGTGGCATTTTCCATAGCGGTCATGCGGGCACCAAACTCCGCTGCGTTCGAGTCAAGCAACGATTTCCATATATTTGTTTCCAAATATTGCGGAAGCAGTGTGTTTAATATCTCTTTCTGCGAAGGCTCGAAGATGAAAAGATCACCACTCATACCTTCTTCAACTTCCAAAGGTATAGGTAAAAATTGAGCAGAAACCACTTTTTGCGATACAACGGTCTTAAATTCGTTGTAAATAAGGGTTACCCTGTCGTACTGACCCGCAAGATAGTCCTTCAAAATTCCCGGAAGTATCTTACTAACATAAGAAAAATTCAGCGAATTAAATAATCCCGTCAAATTGCCCGAAAGATTATAATCCCTTTTCCGGAAATGATCGTAACCTTTTTTGCCGACACAGTACAAAATTGGGTTAATACCCTCTTTTTTCAAATTATCGACATAGTGCGTGGCTTCTTTAATAATATTCGTATTAAATGCGCCGCAAAGTCCTCTGTCTGCAGTGATTACCACTACAAGTTCATTTTTCACTTCACGAGTCATTACAAACGGGTTAGTGAGCTTGTCATCTTCGGTGAACAAAGCTCCAATCAGCCCACTCAGCTTGTTGGCATACGGGCGCGCACTTACAATAGCCTCGGTGGCACGGCGCAATTTTGCCGCCGATACCATTTTCATAGCCCTGGTTATCTGTTGTGTGCTCGCTATTCCTTTTATCCTGCTGCGCAGGTCCCGAAGTGTTGCCATCTGCTTTCTCTGCCTTTAGCTCTTGAACCCGGAAATAAACTCAGAAACCGATTTTTTAATCAGCTCCTCTGTTTCAGCTTTAATCTCTTTCGCTTCACGGATGCTCTTGAAAATATCCGGATACGACCTGTCAACATATTCAAGGTATTCGTTTTCAAAGTCTTTCACGCGGTGAAGTTCTATTTCATCCAAATAGCCTTTTGTTCCTAAATAAACCGCAACCACTTGTTTTTCAACAGGTTTTGGGTTATATAAACCTTGTTTCAGAAGTTCCACCAAACGGGCACCTCTTGCCAGTGTGCGCTTCGTGGAGACATCAAGATCACTTCTGAATTTTGCGAACGCTTCAAGCTCTCTGTACTGTGCAAGATCGAGCTTTAAGCTGCCGGCAACTTTCTTCATAGCTTTTATCTGAGCGTTTCCACCCACACGGGAAACCGAAATACCCACATTGATTGCCGGGCGAACGCCTGCGTTAAACAGGTTCGGCTCTAAGTAAATCTGACCGTCAGTAATTGAAATCACATTCGT
Source organism: Ignavibacteriaceae bacterium (assembly GCA_008933765.1). Lineage (GTDB taxonomy): Bacteria > Bacteroidota > Ignavibacteria > Ignavibacteriales > Ignavibacteriaceae > UTCHB3. Next base: position 55,844 of record WBUK01000010.1, read on the forward strand.
AGGGATGTATGCCGAGACATCACCCTGCTGTGTTTCAATTATCGGAAGTGCCGTAAGGCTTCCGCCGCCAAGATCATCACTAAGCTTTGAAGCTCTCTCTAATAATCTTGAGTGAAGATAGAATACATCACCGGGATAGGCTTCACGGCCCGGAGGTCTTCTCAACAGAAGCGAAAGCTCGCGGTAAGCCGCTGCCTGTTTTGAAAGATCATCATAAATTACCAGCGCATGCCTGCCTGAATCCCTGAAATATTCGCCTAAGCAAGCACCGGAATAAGGTGCCAGGAACTGAAGCGGTGCAGGGTCGGAAGCTGAAGCCGTAATAACAGTCGTGTAAGCCATTGCACCGGTTTCGTTCAGCTTCGATACAACCTGCGCAACTGTCGAGCGCTTCTGACCAATCGATACATAAATACAATAAACGGGCTGAATTCCGTTGGCTTTTGCCTCTTCGGTGTGTGTGTATTTCTGATTGATAATCGTATCAACCGCAATCGCTGTTTTACCCGTCTGGCGGTCTCCGATAATCAATTCTCGCTGCCCTCTTCCGATCGGAATCATTGCATCTATAGCGGTTATGCCGGTCTGAAGCGGCTCTTTCACGGGTTGGCGCTGCATTACGCCGAGCGCTTTTCGTTCAATCTCCTGATATTGTGAAGTGTTGATCGTCCCTTTTCCATCGATCGGAAGACCAAGCGGCGTGATAACTCTTCCGAGCATCTCGTCACCAACGGGCAACGAAGCAACACGCCCCGTCCGTTTTACTTCATCACCCTCTTTCACCAATGAAGAGTCTCCAAACAGAGCACACCCTATTGAATCTTCTTCAAGGTTCAAAACCATCCCAAATACATCATTAGGGAACTCAACCAGCTCGCTCGCCATAACTTTCGAAAGCCCATAGACCCTCGCAATACCATCGCCAACGGAAAGAACCGTGCCTACTTCATAAATATCAGCTTCAGCTCTTTTGCCGGATAACTGTTCTCTGAGCAGATTGGTGATCTCATCCGGTCTGATTTTTATCATATTTCAATTCTCTTTTAAATTTAGTTTAGTGAAACGCCCGCAGAAACTAAGCTCTTGCGTAACTTTTCTAACTGATTCTTCACTGATGCATCCACAACAAGCTCATCACTCTTAGCAACAAAACCACCCACCAATGCCGGGTCGGTCATAAACTTAACTTTTAACTTGCTCTTGAAAAACTCTTCAAGTTCTGCCTTAAGTTTGTCAATCTCTTTTTCGCCAAGTTCAAATGCGCTTGAAAGTTCAATATTTTTTACACCCGACTCGCGGTCAGCCACATCAATATACGCCTGAAATATCTCCCTGAGAAACGAAAGCCTCTCTCTTTTACCCAAAAATTCAATGAAATGGGTAATTGAATCATCTACCTGCCCTTTAAAAATCTTAAGCAGTATGGCAAGTTTATCCGATTCTCTAAAAATCGGTGATTCAATCACACGAGTCAGGTTCTCATTCTCCTTAAAGATATTCAATACACCTTCCACATCCGAGTAGATCGCAGAGGCATTTTTACCCGTTCCTGACTCGGCAAAGAAGGTTGCGGCATATTTGAGAGCTACCTTACTGAAAAACATAGTTAGTTGTTCCTGATATCTTCGATGTATTTGTTAACTAACTCTTTGTTTTTCTCTGTATTGAGGTTCGCTTTAATCACTTTTTCAGCAGCTGCAACTACGATGTCTGCAACCTCGGCGGTTACATTATCGATCATCTCTCGCTCGCGGTTCTCAAGCTCTGCTTCGAAGTCTTTTCTCTTTTTCTCAAATTCATCTTTCAGTTCCTGCGCCATTTTTACGCGTTGCTCTTCGATGAATTTTTTGCTCTCCTCGATCTGCCGCTTTGCTGCCTCGTCATTCTCTTTGCGGGCTTTCTCGTTCTCGGCTTTCAGAAGATCAGCTTCTTCGTTTGCCTTTTTAGCTGCTTCCAATGCGTCTTTTATCCCTTTTTCTCTTTCATCCAGAGCGTTCAGGATAGGCTTCCAGGCAAATTTACCCAAAAGCAGCAAAAGTAACACAAAGGTCAGTACAGTCCAAAAAGCAAGACCGCCTTCAATGCTGAGCAACCCACCACCGCCGCTTTCTTCAGCTTTAGCGAGGATGACAAAAGTATTAAAGATCATTTTATTACCTTTGTTTTATTTAGCCTTATTTTCCCGCCAAGATGAAGCAGATAACCAGCGCAAAAAGGGAAATACCCTCGATAAGAGCGGCTGCAATAATCATAGAAGTTCTGATACCACCACCGGCTTCCGGTTGACGGCCCGTTGCTTCCATAGCGGCTGCTGCTAATTTACCGATACCGAACCCACCACCGATAATTGTTAATGCTGCTCCGATTCCGGCTGCTAAATGAGCTAAATCCATTTCATTCCTCCGTAATAGAATTGATTTTTTGTTTCTTAATGTTCCTGGTGTACTGCCATACCGATAAACACGGCAGACAACATAGTGAAAATATATGCCTGAAGACTTGCAACCAAGATTTCAAGCAGGTTAATAAATAAAGCCATACCCACCGAAACGGGGGCTACCGCCAAAGTCCCCATCGCAAATATAAGCCCGATTAGGGCGTAAATCACGATGTGACCGGCGATCATGTTTGCAAAAAGACGAACCGCCAATGCGAACGGTTTTGTGAACAATCCCAGCACTTCAACCACTATCATTATCGGCAACAAAAATACCGGTATGCCGTGCGGAATCAAACCTTTAAAATATCCGAAAACACCGTTTTTCTTCATACCACCCCACTGTGTTACAACAAAAGAAATTGCCGCGAGCGTTGCTGTAAGCGAAATATTGCTCGTAACCGTGGCTGAAAATGGGATCAACCCTAAAAAATTAGCAAATAAAATGAAGAAAAATGTGGTAAGCAGGTAGGGCACAAACTTTTCGTATCCGCTACCGATGCTTGGTTTGGCTATTTCGTCCCTTACAAATAAAATTAAAACTTCTATTGCACCCGTAAACCTGTTGGGTATCTTCGTTTTCTTATACCTCTGAGCAGTTTTTATCAGCATAATCAGCAAAATAATCGCCGCTACCCACATGAATATTGTATGACGGGTTATCGCTAACTCGTAACCGCCTATATTAAATACAGGAAGATCGATCTTACCAAATGGAGTAAAATCCAAATACCGGCCGTCGGTAACATGGTGTAGTATCCAACCACTTCCCTGGCTCGCCTGTTCGTGCGCTGCTGCCGTTGTGTCTGTAATTGCCTTCAGGCTATCAGTGTACATTATTTTGAGGTTTCTTCTTCTCTGATTGCACTAAATAGATTAATTCAAAGGTAAGGTACAAAAAATAAAAAATAAAGACTGTAAGTATATAATATTTTTGGTTAAAATTCAAGAGGTAAAGGGAAAATATTATAAAAACCGCTAAAATAAGCATTATAAGCGTCATCGCACCGAGCACAATTAGCATAAAATTCTTATCATCTTTGTTCCGGGCATACCGAATTGTTGCAGCACCAAACACAAAATTTAAAATACCCGGCAGTTGCCTCCAAAATATTTCCCGGAAGTGTAGCTCTTCTTCCGGCTGAATTGCGTATAGCACAGCACCCCCGATAAGAAAAACTGAGATGACAATCCCCGCTATTAACAGTGTTCTATTTGCTGCGTCCATTTCGCTTTTTATTTTTTTTCTCCAAATCGGTTACAGTTTTTATGAAGTTGTACATTCCAAACGCTATACCGCCTAAGGCACAAATCCAAAGCCAATAGTTGGTTTCATATTTTTTATCCAACCAGTCACCCAGCAACACCGCACCCACAATTGTAACTGCAAGCGATATTCCTAACCCTAAGTAAGGCGCAACTGCTTTAAGGCTTTCGGCGATGTTATCCTCTTTCTTCGGCATCCTCTCTCCCCCCGAATAAAAGATCATCACCCGGTTTACTCATATCTTCTGAGGGTTGGGTGTCCTCAGCCTGTGCAACTTCTGTCTGTTCTAAAGGTTGGGTCTCCTCAGCCTGTGATGACTCTGTCTGTTCTAAAAGTTGGGTATCCTCAGCCTGTGCAGCTTCTGTCTGTTCTAAAAGTTGGGTATCCTCAGCCTGTGCAGCTTCTGTCTGTTCTTCTGAAACTAAAGTTTTATCAGGCACTTCTTCAACAAGCGCAGTTGAAGAGTTTTCTGCCAACTCTTCAAAAATCGGTACTGAGGGTTCTTCAGCCGGCTCTTCTACTGTGCCGCGATAAACACCCCCGTCTTCAATCACTAAGGATTTACTTTTTGTGTCACCATGCAGTTCACCCGTTGAGGTAATTTCAACCTTTTCGGCTGCGTAAGCGTTCCCGGTTACTTTTCCGGCAATCGAGATGTTTTTTGCCAGTAAGTTTCCGGTTACCCGCCCTGTTTTACCGATAAGAAGCAGCCCTTCAACACTAATATCACCCGTAATCTGACCATCAAAGCGCATATCACATTTCCCCTCTAATTCTCCTCTTAAAATCACATCAGATGATATAACAGAGATTGGCAGATAAATCTTTTTCCTTTTGTTTTTCATTGTTTTTTAACTTTGGTTAAGTTTTTCAACAGATAAGTTCTTTTGTTTACTATTTTCTAAAAAGCACCAACTCGAAAAGTTGTTTAATCATACCCTAAATTCCTCTGCAAACCGGTTTTTAAGATATTATTTCGCCAAAGCACCAACTCGAAAAGTTGTTTAATCATACCCTAAATTCCTCTGCAAACCGGTTTTTAAGATATTATTTCGCCAAAGAACCAACTCTCAGGGTCTTTTCTTTCTGCTCCCTCTTCTCTGATAACCCTGTTTTTGATTGGTTTTTTTTGGCGGAACCCCGACCCCCGACTTCTTTACCGGCACGGAAAATTTGGCGGAGACGGTATCTTTACCCGCCGGTTTGTTGGTGTCAACCGTGGTCAGAAGGTATTTCAACCGGTCGTTATCATTTCTAAGTTTAACCAATTGCGCCGACAGAGTATCCGCCTTCCGGTTCAAACGGCTTATCATTGCCATATCTTCGTTGGAAAGTTTAGCGTTCACATTAACCCATCTGTTCATCGGCGTGAACCTGAACAACAGAAATGCCGCCCCACATGCAAAAAATAGCACTAAAAAAACATAAATCGCCACTTTCCGATAACCAATAACCTTTACGGGGACATCAGAATGATTATCTATCGGTAATAAAAGAAGACGAAACTTAAACTTCTGTATCAGTCTTTTTATTTTTTTCATTTCTAAAGATATTTAAATTTCTTTACAATTTCCGGGAAAGTAATCATCCCTTCCCTGATAAGAACCGGCTCGTTGCTCGTAAGGTCTATAATCGTGGATGCTACATTCAACGGAGGACGGGAAGTGTAGAAAATTGCGTCGATTTCGCCGTTAAACTCTTGTGAAATCAGTGAATAATCGTTTAACGGTTGCTTATCACTTCTGTTAACACTCGTTGAAACCAAAGGCATGTTAAGTTCAGTAACCAATTTCCGGCAAAAAGCGTGGTTCGGCACCCTGAAACCCATCGTATCCTCACCGGTTAACTCCCGGTAATATTGATTAAGATTAAAAACAACCGAAATTGGGTTGGGCCAAAGTGCAAGCAGCAAATCAGCGTGCGACTCTTCAACCAAACTTACATGTTTAAGCACCATTTCCATATCCGACGCCAACAATATGTATTTCTTATCGATTTTGCGCCTTTTAACAATTGAAATTTTTTCCAATGCGTCATCATTGAAAGGATTAGCGCCAAATCCATATATCGTGTCTGTCGGGTAAGCGAAAACACCACCATTGAAATAAAGCTTCGCCGCCACCTGAACGGCAGCAGTTAGCGATTCGTCAACATTTATTTTTAATGTATCAGGTTTAGTCATCATTAATTGCTTCCAAGGCATTCTTAACAATTTCTTCCGGTGTTATTGTGTGCGCACACTCGAATGTGCCCGTGGGGCATTTCCTGTGCCCATGCAGCCCGCACGGCTTGCAATAGACCTTTTCTGAGATATACCGGCTGTGCGGCAGATAACCATAAAAACCAAACTCCGGAACTGTTGAGCAATATATTGTTAGAACCGGTACATCAGCCGCCATCGCAAAGTGTGTCGGAGCGCTGTCGTTTGTGATTACTAAAGAACATTTGCGCATTAATTCAATGGTTTCAACAATAGAAAATTCACCACAAGTGTTTATTACCCCATCGCCGGCAATACGACGAATCTCTTCGCCTAAATATTTTTCATTTTCGGCGCCTGTAACAAAAATTTTGTACCCGGAGTTACTTAAAATTTTGGCAACCTCTGCATACTGCACTACAGGGTAGCGTTTTGTAGCCCAAACACTCCCGGGTGAAATTATTACAGGCTTCCCCGCTTCACCGTTTGCACGGAAAAACTCATTCACTCGTGCTACCTGTTCTTCCGTTGCGTTAAGAATTGGTTTTATTTTCCACTTGTCGCCGTCATAATCCCCGGCGTTTACATAATTTCCACCATTGTTACAGTTAGCCCCTCTACTGCCATAATCCCCACCACCGCTTTCCTGATCCCCTCTACTGCCATAATCCCCACCACCGCTTTCCTGATCCCCTATACTGCCATAATCTCCACCACCGTCCAATTTCCCTCTACCGTCATAATCCACGAGCATGTTTAGATTCCTTTTTACTTCATGGTCTTTATATTGGTATTTAACGGTTCTGTCGTAGAGAAAAGAAAACGAAGCGGTATCAAACCCCACCGATTCCTTAGCCCCGATAAGATTCACCATCATCGCAGTTCTGAATGACCTGTGTAATGCGTACAGAATATCATATTCTCGACCCCGTAACTCTGTGGCAAGCTTAAGCATTCCGCGTTTTTTCCTGTGCTCACCCCTTTTTTGGAAAGGATAAACTGACCCCACAAAGGGCGACGCTTTAAAAATTTCAGCTGAACCGATGGCACACAAAACATCAATCTCACTATCCGGAAATTTTTTCTTCACCTCCTGAATAAACGGGAGTGCAAGAACCGAGTCACCCGGGAATGCAGTCTGTATTACTAAAACCCTCATCCGTGAACTCAATATTTCCACCTGTTGTGCATCCAGAAATATTGATCGGGGTACTCCCTTACATATTTCTCCAGAAGTGCTGTGTGCCTTGCCGTCACTTCCTTAACTGCCTCATTTTTGTCTTTGGGCAAATTTTCGGTTGAAATTTCGTGAAGCTTAAAATCATAACTGTTATCCGGCTGCCTTACCATGAAACCCATCAAAATCGGAGCATCGGCTCTTAGGGCTAAAGTTGCAGTCCCTTCGTTAACGGCTGATGAAATCCCAAAAAACGGAACACGGAGACCATCTTCGGGCCCCCTCTGGTCGCCCGCAATTCCTATTAGTTCCCCGTTTTTAAGCGCTTTATAAAGGGTCATCGCAGCGTGCCCCGTTCTGTAGATTTTGTTTCCCCACATCGTACGGGCTTTAACCATCCAATTGGTTATATAACCGTTGCGCTGTGGCTGCACTAAAGTTGATAACGGGAATCCCACCTTTTTCGGATATCCAAGCGCAGCAAGCTCCCAGTTCCCAAAATGTGCAGTAAGTAAAATCACCCCCTTGCCCCTTTCAAACGCTGCTCTGCCCATATTTACGGCTTCGTCGCTGAAATATCCCTCAATCTGATCATACTTTACAACCGGAAAAGCCATAAGTTCGATGAAAGTTTTTGCTGCAGAAATGTAGCATTTCCTGCACAAAACGGCTTTTTCTTCCTCTGAGAGTTCCGGGAATGCCAGCGATAGGTTCTTCATCACAACCCCCCGGCGAAGTTTTAAAAGATCGTGAAATATGAAAGTGAGAAAGGGCGCAAATTTATGCGCCCTTTTAAAACCCACAAGGCAAAATACCTTGCTGAAAAAAGAGAATAATGCGTATTCTAAAAGGTTTTGCAAAACTACATGTTTAAAAATTTACTAATGCAATATAACCTTTTAAAGGGTTTTTATACGCGACGGCCAGTTATCATCACGCAGTTCTCCCCGTTTTGTAGAGTGCAGAAGGCGGTAGTCACCAAACCCGGAAAGATCGCCGAAAACAAATTCCACCCCGCCTTCAAGATCGTCATAATTCCAGATTTCGTAAGGTTTGGAATCTAACTGCGAGGGGAAGCGATTTATTTCACTCGGTCGCCCGTAAACGATGTAAACCCTGCCGCGATCAGTCCTCCAACCTTTTCGCTGAAAAGAAGAATAGGCTTGGTTTGTGTAGTCAATTCTCCTGTAAAACTCTCTTTTAAACTCGTTTACTGCGGTGCTCGGGTCCGGGTCCCTGTTCCGCCAGAAAGTGAACAGGAAATTCCTTTTTGCGTCAAGATCTTTCAGTTCTTTCCACTGATTTTCTTCAACTTTTGAGGCAATATAAAGTGCCTGTTCGTATGCCTCTTCAACCTCCTCTTCACTCATTAGAGCAAATTCGGAAGCCAGAAACTCGTTGTCTGAATAGGTAGCAGTTGTTGTATCAACAATTTGCGAGTTATAGATAAATACCTTTTTTGAAGCGATAGAAATTTCGTTCGAAAGTGAATCAAGCAATGCTATGGTAAGATTATACGAGCCTGTGGGCAATTTTGAGATATTAACAGTGTTTGCCTCTACAATCGAAGGGTTTTTCCTCGGGATGTATCTTCTCTTTCTGCTGATTTCTTCGTTTTTACTGTTGGTTAACACTCTCTCTAAAATCAAGTATTCGGGGTTGTCCGACTTATTCAGGTTATAGAGTTCTAAGTAGTAAAAAATAACGGGCAGGTTTTCACCAAACACATTGGAAACATTTGGCTCCACTTCAAATGTGTTCTTGTAGAAGAGCGAGGATGTATTGTCCGATTTTTCAATTTTTGTTGCAACTTCAATATCACTCAGATAAAATTTATCTTCATCGCTTTTTGTAAGTTGAATCGCAAACCTTGCGGTATCCACACGGTCAGGGAACTGCAGATCTTTAACCGCAAAAGTGAAACGATAATCGCTGAATTTTAAACCAAAACGAAGTATGCCGGTTAGGTTGTTTTTCAGCGTATCTGTAATCGGTGCGGCAAAACTATATTCACGCGTGAACAATTTCTCAGGAGATTTTAAATCTTCAATTTTGATACCGATTGACCCTTTAATAACTTTTCCTTCATCAAGCTCTTCATACAAAAAAGCGTCCTGAAAGAAACTGTAATAAACTTCGACGATGCCGGAAGTATCATCTCCGGCGAAACGCGCAAAATCGAGATCGAACAGTTGTTTCTTCTGCGAGAATGCGGTTAAACTTACAAACATAACCAGAATGAAAACTTTTTTCACCGGTTTTTCTCCAAAATTTTCAAGCAAAAAAAAGGCGCCCGCATACTACGGGCGCCTCAAGAAAATGTGATTATCTCACTTGAACGCCAACTTAACCGTTACGATATGGTTGGGGTTCGGGAATTCTTTGATTTGACGGAAAGCGTAATCAACAACTACACCAATATCATTGGAAAGGTTATAGTTGACACCTGCCCCAAGGGTAACACCATAGATGTTATCGTTGTTGTTTGCTGACTGAAGCCCGTAACCGGCTCTTACGAAGAAGAGATTGTTGAACGAGTATTCAGCACCGAACTTGAACTGGTCTTCAAATGCGTTGTTGTTTACGAATGTGCCGCCAAGCTCAAGCTTGTTCTGTTTGTCAAAATCAAACTTGTATGCAAGGCTCAGCTCAAAGAAACTCGGGATCTGGAAAGGCTCGGTAACTGCTTCGTAATTACCTTTTGTTGAGCCGGGTACAGTTCCCGGAACCACTGTTTTGAACTGAAGATCCTGACCGGTGTACTGCATGTTGGTACCGATGTTTTTAACTGAAGCACCAATTGAAAGGTTTTGGTTAAACCTGTACTGCACACCAAAATCAAGGGCGAACCCGGTAGCACTCGTGTTCATAATTGTTTCAGAGATTACCTTTGCGTTAAACCCGATTGATACTCTGTCGGTAATTACCTTAGAGTATGTTAAACCGGCAACAACGAAACCCGGCGAATAGGTTGTTCCGTCTCCATCCGGATTTGTAATCGTTGTAATTGGTATATCTCCAAAATTCATAGATTTGAACGACAAGGCAACCGAGCCAAAGTCGCCAAGGCTTGTTCCCGCTGCGAAGTATGAGATGTTAATGTCTGCTATGTAAGACATATAACTGAACATCGCTTCGGTCTTTCTGTCTATATCCAAGCCCGCAGGATTATAGAAAATAGATTCCATACCTGTGACACCGGATAATAAAGCGCCTCCTGTGGCAATGCCGCGGGCACCAACCGGGATTAACAGTTGGTCAGCACCGGTTGTTCCCTTACGGGAAACATCTCCTGCATAACCCGGCAGTACGAAGGCGAGTATCAGTAGCAATGATAAGTATCTTTTCATATTTAGTTAACTCCTAATTTCTGATTCCAAGTTAGGTAGTGGTATAACCTATACCACCACCCACTTTGTTTTAGAACCTTTGTATCTGCTTTTGCGGCATAATGACTGCAAATTTGAGTATTTTTTCGCCAAATTCCGGCGATTTAACTATAGCTAAGTACATACCCGAAGCGACCCTCAGATTATCCTCGTTCATCAAATCCCATTTTAGGAATGGAGATGTCGGCGAGGGTTTATCTGCAGTCGTTAGGGTTCGTACAAGAATACCGGACAACGAGAAGATCTTCACAGTTACATCCACAGGAAGGTTTGTGAAGGTTACATACGGGTTGTCAGGGGTATTACCTGAGAAACTTGACTGTGGGTTGTATGCGAACAATGGGTTCGGATATACATTAACTTTATCGAAAAGAGCTTGTTTCTGATCTGCGGAAAGATCACCACCTTTCGAAGTGGTAAATGTAAAGATATCGTTAACATACGGATATGATGCAAGCGGTATTTTCAATGTATCACCGTTATTGTAGAACACTGTGGAGTCCATTTTCTGTAAACCAACTACATACATACCTGCTAACCACGGCGAACCAAAGACACTCTTAAATGCATCGCCGTATTGACCCGGATCAGCACCACCGGGAACGGTGTTAGGCGTGCAAAGGTCTGCCCAAACCGGTGTTCCGGTACCGAAATCACCACCGGTCAACTCTTTCTGGTTTCCGTTTGGATCATAGAGCTTATCGAAAATTACAATATATTCGCCCGAAAGTCTTACGGAATCACCCGGATCCCAGTTACCGTCAGGGTTAGCACGGAAAGTTGTGGAAGCATCACCGGCAATAGTTGTTGACATTTCAATAAAGCCAACAGCTAACTGCCTCTGTTCACCATATTTAGTATCAACTGCCCATGCAGTAAACGGTACATCAACAAAGCCTTGCCCAAATTTACCCATCCAACCGCCACGGGTTGCAACAGTATCAGCAGCAGTTACACCACCGGCATACAGAACACTTGCATTCCTTCTTGCCGGTGTTGTACCAACGAAACCTTGCATATATCTGTAGGCTTTACCGCTGTTTGTGCCAAATCGAAGCTCGATCCTACGCATTTTATCGGCGGAAGTGAATGTCGAGAAGTTCACACCGCCCTTCTTCGGTAGAGTGATCTTCGCTGAAGATGGAATATCACCTCCGGTATAAAATACACCGGTAAACGAAGTAGTCGGGGCGAATGGTCTGTACCATCTCGTCCCTGAATATGTGGCAGTACCTAAAGCAGCAACCGATGGTGACACTTTCAGTAAGAACCCATCAGTTACTTTACCGGCAACGACTGACAGAGTTGTGTCAAATGCTGTTAACGAGTCTCTAAGAACCGTGTTTGTTGTCTTGTTTCTTAATCTGTAGTAAACAGAATAAGGCGACTTAACAGCTTCGTTCTTAAAGAACTCTACATTATAAGTGTCACCGGTCAACTTTTTATTGTCAGCAACCACATATTGAACTTTACCACTCGAGGGTCCCTGTGCCATTTCAGCAACTGAACCTTCAGTGGCAGGTACATACATGTTTTCACCATAAACAACAGGAATCAACGCGGTTTCATACTCTTCAATCGCACCTGCTCTTGCAATGTAATCACCAACAGCACCATATCTGATTTGCTTATTCAAATCCCAGGGGGCTTTTTCAAATATTGACTGATGATTAAGTGCATAGGCAGTAATGGTTAAATAGTAAGTTTGTCCTTTAACCAAAGGTTCATCGGTAAAAGGATTAGCTTTAATTTTCACTCTTAACCGCCCGGTTTCAGGATCAGAGTATAGACCATAATTTAACTTAAACTCAGGATCAACATCATCGAAAGCTTTTTCCTGGTTTCCGTTGGCAAACAGAGTATAGACCGCTTGAATTTGATCGTCTAATTTGTAGCGGGCTACTACCTTAGCGTTTTCCACACCGGCTACCACTCTCTCTTTAGAGTTTGTGCGATAAGCTGTAATGTAGAAACCTTCTACTCTTCTGTCAATATTCAACACGGTATCAACCGCACGATATTGAAGCTGCTCTGCAGTCGGGAAGTTAAGGTCGATATATCCCTGACCATTCTCAGAGGTACCTGTTTGTACTGTTGACTTAACAGGTGGTGGAGGTGGTGGCGAAGGGAAGTTCGAATCGAACAGAAGCTGTGCGATCTCCGAATAGTCTTTCGCAACTTTTACTGAATTTTTGGCATCAGTTCCTCTGCCGAGAACATAACCGGCAACGATATCTACAGGAACACCTTTTTCAAGTTTGAAAGGTCCTGTGTTAGACATCTGGCGTTGATCTGTTGCGTTGTTGTTTATCCAGCCAACATTCGCTACAGGGTCTCCCGAGTAAGAGAACCTTGGGTCAACCGCTGCACAATCGACACCACCGCGAACTTCACCGAATGCCCATGTACACGGGTCGAGTGGGGTTCCGGTTCTGTTCAAGCCAAGCATGTAGTTCCTTGCTTCCTGCCGGGTGTTCGGGTCACCGTGTGTTGGGTGACTCTGGATGTAGTGAACGAAGGAAGCTAATCCTAAGTTCTTTGCGCCGGGGAAGGCTTCAATACCTCTTACCTGACCACCAACATAATGTGCTGTGTCAAGAGGGGTATCAATTCCATCATCCCATTTATGGTTGCCGTTAACATCGATGTAGGTTTCTCCCTCGATATAGGCTTTTGGTCCTTGGAAGAAATCGATCAAAAATGTCGGAGCGGCAGTACCGTACTCAGCATCGGGACCATTATTGTAAACATAACCTGCGTTAAGTAGAGTATCGCAACCAACTAAATCGTCGTAAGCATCTCCAAGGTCAGGGTCAGCCCAGACACCGAAGTAAACTGAATCCATTACATCAGCTACTGTTCCGGTGTTAAGGATTGAATACCTTAAGAAGATCATGTTTCCGACAAAGCTTTTTGTGTTGAAAGCGAAAACTGACTGACGGATTTCAATACCCTGTGGAGATACATCATTGAATCTCCTGTTAGCAGGTTCAGTACCATCACTGTAAACGCACCATGCTGTTTCATCACCGATGAGGTCGGGTCTGTCTTCATCACGGTCCCATTTACCGTTACCGTTTTTATCAACGGGGTCGTAAATACCGTCACCATCGCCGTCATAAAAATAAGCGCCGAGTGCAACAGCATCTTTCCATTCATCCCAGGCGGGTGCAAAATCACCCTCTGCGGCACGGAGAACATACACCTGCGCTCTTGGGTCGTTTTGCCCTCCTTGAACGGTTCCGGGAACATAATCCTGAATACGGGAAGCGGAAGCCACCGCATTAGACCAAAGAGTTCCGTTGGTTATACCACTGAGGAAAAAGCCGCCCGAGAACAGGAAGGTAATACCCGCATATCTGCCACCCGAAGAGTTCGTGCCAACTTCAGGGTCGAAAACCGATACATCACCAATTACTCCTGCCCTGTTTAAGGGTATGTTCAGGTTATTGATAAACATTCTGTAAGAGTCACCGGCTTTAAGAGAAGGAGTGTTTTGCCCTCCTTTTCCTCCGCCTTTGCCTCCTTTGTCGTTGCCTCTGAATCCAAACGAAACTAAACCGATCGCTAAAATAAAGAGTAAGACAAATTCTTTAATATTGTTATTTTTTTTCATATTCCAAGTTCCCAATATTATTTACCGGATTGACTTGTAAAGTTAACTTTGAACCCAACCTTAATAAGGCGAGGAATACCAAAGCGTCCCGGGTTTCTTTCAATCGCTCTGTAATCAGACTTATAAATAGCCGGGTCAGGTGTTGAAGCAGCAGTTCTCTGCCCTTCAAGTGTATTTATCCATCCGGTTGTATAAGGATCTCCGGAAGACTGATAAACCGTAACCGGGTTATCAGCATCAAGAAGGTTCTCAATCCACAGGTACGGGGTCAAAATAAAGTTGCTTACTCTGAAAGCTTTTTCAAGCCTCAGGTCAACTCTGAAGTTTCCTGGCCCATAAGATGAATTGATGTAGCCTTTTGTATCACCGAAGTTAGTGGAACCGGCAAGCAGGTTCTGTGACTCCAACGGTGTATAGGGTCTTCCGCTGTTGAATCTGAATAACAGGTTAGCTTCCAAATTCTCGAGAAATCCCAACTGCCCTTGTGGTACATAGAAATCAACATTAAGCACGCCTGTGTGTCTCTGGTCGAAATCCAAAGGAGCAATAACTTTCGGAATCTCACCGTTTGTGTTTCTAAAAGCAGCCGTGAACGAAGAACCTGTTGAGGAGCCTGTTCCTTCTGCAATAGAATATGTGTAGTTAAGTGAGAATGAGAAATAGCTGATCCTTGTAACATCAAGTGAAAGTGCAAGACCTTTAACAGTACCAAAGTCAGTATTTGTTGGGGTGATATACCTTAGAAGTTCACCGCCTTCTGATCTTCTGAAGAATACTGTTGAAGAGTTAACAAGCCCTTCAGTGTTCTTGTAGAAAGCAGTTAAGTTAACGGCAGCAAAATCACCTATTGAATGACGGAAACCGATCTCATACTGTGTGGTGACCTCGCTCATAACATGACCGTTATTAACCAACCAGTTGTTATCAGTAACTAAGAAGTTGATATCCTGTACTGTGGTATAAATCAGATCCAATGATGGCTGCTGAATAAATTTTCCATATTGTGCGTGGAAAACTGTGTTAGCAGTAACAGGGAAACCAAGCCCAATTCTTGGTGAAAAGTGAATTTCTGCTTCTTTGGTTATGAAGTCAGGGTCATCAACTTTGTTAGGATCACCAAAAATGTACGGGTATTCAGGGTCTCTTAATATCTGAGCCTTAGTGTCAAAGTAGTCTAACCTTACACCGATATTCAATACCATATCAGAAAGCTCGAACCTGTCCTGTAAGAATGCATAAGCAAGCATCGGCATTTTTGGTTCGTTTGCATCTCCTTTATTGGTGAAGTTTTTACCGGTAATGTCGTAACCGATTGCTGTAGGCTGCAGACGGGAGAACCTCTCCACTTCAGTCAGATTCTTTAACAGGTCAGCTGAAAGCCCGATAGGTCCAATCGAGAAAAGACGCACAGTGGTGAAGTTAAAACCACCACCGGCTTCAAGAAGGTGATTACCCATCTGAGCAGTAAAGTCGAAATCTGCCGTTAAACTCGAGTTATTTGTAAGATAATACCCGTTGTTAACTCTGCCGTATTCGGAGAAGATACCGTATTTGTCATACAGAACTCTACCGCCGTTATACGGAAGTTTAACACCCAGCGCTGCGTTAGCGGCACTGTCGCCATAAGCGTAAAGATTATCAAACCAAACTCCATCGCCCTGTTCATTATGATACAGTTTGTAGCCAACATTCAAATTCCAGAAAGCATTTTTACTTACATTCTGCGATAAACGAGCTGAGAACGAATAGTTCGCTCTCTTTACCCGCGGGTTATGAATGCTGTTACTTTTTGCATAATCGTGAACATACGACTGGAAGTCCCTGAAGTTGATGTTTGCACCAAGTCTAAAGGTCCAGGCTTCGCCAAGCCTGTGTGTCGATCTGCCGGTAAATCTCCATACGCCGGATGTAGTGTTCGGGCGGACATCGCTGTTTATACCTGCAGAAGGTATTTCGATCGTAATGGCACTTGGAGCACCATCTAAGAACCAACCTCTCTCAGCAGAGAAGAAGAATGTATGATCGCCGTTACCGGGGATGTATGGGCCACCTAAGGTAGCAGTATAGAGGTTATATCCATATTTATCAGTAAATGATGAAGTGAGAACATCACCATAGAAAGTATAATATGGGTTACCTGATTTGGTAGTAACATTTACGATACCGGATTGTGCCTGACCATATTTGGCTTCATAACCACCAATCTGGAAGGAAATCTGCTCGATCGCAGCATTACTTACCTGTGAAAAGTTAACACCGGAATAGACATCGTTCTGAGGAACACCATCTACGATGTAAAGTACCTCGCCACTTCTGCCACCGCGAACATTAAGTGCGGCGTTTCCGGCTGCACCACCCGAACCTTCGGCAACAACAACACCGGCGTTAAGACCGGCGATGTTTTCAACACCTTTAACGGGTAGTTTCTGAATCTCTTCAGCATCATAAACTTTGGTTGTGTTGGTGGCTTTCTCTTCAAAGAATTTCTTGTCAACTACCACAACCTCGTCTAAGGTTACACCCGCGATAAGCTCAACATCAAGTTCTTCGGTTAAGCCGGCAACAATTCTGATACCTTGGAAGGTCCTTGTTCCGTACCCAACATACGATACTTCAACATTGTATGTACCGGGGGTGATATTCAGTACAAAATATGTACCATTTATGTCTGTTGCGGCACCAAGTTTAGTGCCTAAAATTTTTATGTTTGCTCCTATGATGGCTTCTCTCGTTTTTGAATCCACCACTTTTCCTGTAAGTTTACCGACACCGGTCTGAGCCAAGCCGGTTACCGAAAAGAGTGAAACAAAAAGTAAGCCAATAAGAAGTTCTCTCAAAATCTTCATCCCTGATCCTCCAAAGATGTTGGATGATGTGATCTGTAATTAATTATGCAGCTAATTATTTAATTTTAAACGGTGAACCCTACTTTTCAGCAGGGTTCACCAAATCGTTTTTCTATCGAATAAATTCCGATAAATTACTTGAGAAGAACCATTTTCTTGGTCTGTACATTGTTACCTGCGGTAAGCTTATAGATATAAGTACCGGAAGCAAGAGCGGAAGCGTCGAAGTTAAGTTCATAAGAACCGGCTTCTTTAACTTCGTTAACCAATGTAGCAACTTCTCTTCCGAGCATGTCGAATACCTTCAACGAAACATCTGATCTTTCAGGAACACTGAATTTGATTGCAGTTGTCGGGTTGAATGGGTTCGGATAGTTCTGCGAAAGAACAAATTCGCTCGGGGTACCGGCTGGGTCGTTGATACCTGTCGGCGGAGTAAATGTCCATGCTCCTACATAAACACCTGTCGGCTGAGTTTCATAACCGGCACCGTTCGGGAAGTAACCATCATATCCGAGAGGATAGTTGATGAATACATAAGCAGTATATGAACCGTCGCCGTTTGTCTGCAGATATGGAGCAGCATGGTTAGCATTTTCGTTCATTCCCGGAGAGTCTGTCAGGTTAACCGGAGTTGACCAGTCACCATCAGGAAGTACTCTGTAAGAACCGTAAACATCAACGAGTGAATCGGTGAGTGTTCTCGGCATGTTCCAGGTAGCTGCTACAACATTTTTGTCTTTATCGAATGAAAGAAATGCAGCAGGACCAACCTGACCAAGACCGGGGCCATCCAGGTGTGTATAAGAGCTGTCGCCGATACCTTCATAAACAACTTTACCTGTCCATGTGCCGTTTACTTCATACATTTCGATAAGAGCGTTTGTACCGCTGTTATTGTCACCAATTGTGTCGGTAACACAGAAAAGAAGGTGCGGGTTTCCGTCTTTATCGACATTCATATCACCAACATAAGAGATGTAAGTATCACCTTTTATGTAGTCAAAAAGTCTGTCGTATTTGGAAAGAGCCGGAACATTTCTCCAGTCAGCGAGTGACCAGTCAGACCATGTAACACCATTATCGGTTGATTTTGAATATCCGGGAATCCAACCTGACTGAGGTGCATTCTGCATTTCAAATGAACCGATTACAGCATAGTAGAGATTGCCACCCTGTGCAGCGCCGCCCAGAGTGATGTTACCGTTATCCTGGAATTTTGCGCTGTTCCATGTTTCAGGGGTATAGAAATCCGCGCCTGTGAAGTCAGATGTTCTCCAGAGATGGATAGCAGCGTCAGTTCCGTTATCAGAAGCCCAGAAAGTGAAAGCTTCTGTATCACTTGCAAAAGTCGGAACCTGTGATGAATAAAGGATAGACGAGTCTGCATTTACATAAATTGAAGAAACAGTAAAACCTGCACCGGGATATTCATCAGCACCGGCACCAACACCACCGAAAGCACCGTTAACTAACTCGGGCCATGAAGCACCAATGAGAACATTCTCAATATTGTTGCCATGGGTTGGGTTGTTAAAGGTCATTGATGGATATCTGCCGTTATAAGCAGAGTTTGACTCGTTAAAAGCCTGCTCGCCTCTTGCCCAGGTTGCTCCTTTATCAGTGGAATAATTATAGTAAATTTTCCCACCGAGCGTTGCAGGGCTTGTACCACCGCCTCTGTGTGCAATAATTACTGTATTGGTCCATGGGTCAAATGCCAATGGGTTCAAAGCACCAATAGCCGGACCGTAGCAGTTACCCATAGTATCTACAACGACCCAGTTAAGGGCTGATGGACCAAAAGTCGGCACACTCCCGGTTAAGTGAGCCTGTGAAGACACTGTTTCAGTCGCCGGCTCAACTTTAAGCGGAGCTTTTTGTGCAACTTCGCTCTTATTTTGTGCCTGTAGCGAGACTACCAAGGTAACGCTTGCAAGCAAAAAGAGTGTTCTTTTAAGCATAGGATACTCCTATTTATTGATTGGTTTTGGATTGTTATTTAATAAATTCAAGCAAAAAAACAGAATTTTAATTCTTAGTTTACTCAGTTTTCTTCACAAAACAAAGAGAATTTTCGGGTCATATCAAAAAAAATATCATACAACCGCTATAATTCGATGTTCCGTGGCTTGTTTAAAATAACTTTAGTTCTTCTTCTTTTGCCAAAAAAACTTATTTAGAGATATGGAAATTATTTAATTATTTCGTTTTAAGCAACTATTATCTGCAATTTTTCGTTAAAAAAGCGAATAATTCTACAATTTCCTCTATTTTCGGTATCTAAATAGCATTTTTTTGAAATTTCTCAAAGGCAATTAAACATACGGGGTGATTTTTTGTACTATAACATTCTTCTGAACCGCGCCGATTATAGTATCAACAACCTGCCCGTTTTTAAATAATAGAAGTGTCGGGATGCTTCTCACGCCAAACCTCACCGCCAAATCGGGTGAATGGTCAACATCAAGTTTACCAACCTTCAGCTTGCCGTCATATTCTGCCGCTAATTGTTCCACTATCGGAGCAATCGCACGGCAGGGCCCGCACCAGACTGCCCAAAAGTCTATAAGCACCGGCGCCGTTGACTTCATCACTTCTTCTTCAAAATTCGAATCGTTTATTTCAATTGGTTTCATAGTAGTCTTTTCCTTATTCTATAATTTCGCTGTTTTGCCGGTTTTACCTCTTCTATCCATTCTGCCCGACAAAACTGACAATATCTTCCCCGCCGTCAACATTTATAATTCCGCCGCTTACCCAGCGGGCATCGTCTTTACATAATAATGAAATTATACCGGCAACATCCTCAGGTGTTGTCAGCCTGCCGCCGGGGTTTTTCCTCCTTGCAACATCTAACATAGGTGTGTTACCCGGAATTTTCCTGAGTGCCGGTGTATCCGTTACTCCTGCCATGATTGCATTTGCAGTTATTCCGTAAGGTCCTAATTCAACGGCTAACTGCCGTAAATGCGACTCGAGCGCTGCCTTGGCAGCCGAAACCGCACCGTAAGAAGGAATAATTGTGTGCCCGCCGGAGCTGGTCATTCCGAATATTCTGCCGCCTTCTCTCAACAAGCCCGCAAAAAAGAGGTCCTGAACCCAATAAACGAGCGAGTGTGCCATCACATCAAGCGTCATTTCCATTTGTGGCTTGGTCATTGTTTTCCCCTCTTCCTCTGAAATGAACGGAAGAAGTGTGCCGAATGCCAACGAGTGCATCACAACCTTCACTTTTGGGCTGCCTTCTTCGGAAAGGATTTCGTTTATTATTTCTTTCCGCTTTTTCTCGTCAGCAGCATTCATATTAAAAAAACGGGCTTCTACCCCGTAACTTTCAATTTTTCCTTTTATCTCGTTCACAACCGGCATGTTTACAGCACGGTCTAAGTGAACTCCGATTATATTGTATCCGTCGGAAGCAAGTTTAACGGCGGTTGCCCCTCCAAAACCGGAAGAAGCCCCCAGTATCAGCGCGTAAATCTTGTCGGTGGATCCAGTGCTCATAGATGATACCTTCATTATGGATTTTTAACTAAAGTTAGAGTGCAATAATACGAAATTTGTATAAATTCCTCAATATATTTATTCATTTATGTTTGAACTTAATTTTTGCCGTTTCAGGTTGCTAAAATATGGAAGTGTAGCTTCCTTTCCTGTTAAACAGAAGATTACGGACTAAGGGATATAATGATTTTGGTGCTAAAAACGCAACATTCAGCCCATTATATCGTGCGAAATTATCTTTGTGCTTCTAAATATTTTTCTTTAATAAACTCGCTTAACAGATTAACAACTTCACGGCAGAGTTTCACTTTAACCCCTTCTAAAACGAATATCCTTCCTTTTATTCCCCCCCCCGAATTATCAAGATATTCAAAATAAACCTCAACATCACCCGGATTTTCTTTCAGAATATTACCAATTTTTTTCAAATCTTCTAAACTTATCTCTTCCGGATTGATGGTTATTTTCAGCCTTCCGGCAAGCTTCTCCAGACTTTTCTCGATTGGTATAGCACTCTCTGCAATCAGCTTAACAGAATCGCCGTTCAGCTCGGCAGTTCCCGTTAAATAAATCACCGCTCCGTCTTTCAACAGCGAAATATGTTTTCCGTAAGCTGAAGACCACATTACACACTCAAAAATACCGCTTAACCCGTTAAGCATAAATGTTGCGAACAACTGCCCCGAGTTAGAAGTTTTTATTTCAAGCTCGTTGACAACCCCGCAAATCCCGACTGATTTCCGGTTAATTGTCTCGTAATTCTCCACATTCGAAGTAAAAGAAAACGCCCTGTCTTCCAGCTCAAAATCCTCAATCGGATGTTTTGTGGTGTAAAACCCGATCACTTCAAGCTCGTTGGCAAACCGGTCTGTGTTGCTCCACGGCTGAATTTGCGGAAGTGTCGGTTCTATAATTGCTTCCTGCAGCACATCTTCCCCGAACAGGCTTTCATCCGGGTCACTGTTGATTTCCTGCACATCCTGCCCGAAAACAATCAGATCAGGTATCGCTTCAAAAAGTGCATGCCTGTTGTTGTGCAGCGAGTCAAACGCCCCGGCCTTAACCAAACCTTCCAGTGCCCGCTTGTTAACTAAGCGCAAATCCACCATACTTGCAAATTCAAACACTGAGGCAAAATCCCGGCCCAATTTCTCTCTGGCTTGAATAATGCTGTCAACCGCTGATTCCCCCACATTTTTAATTGCTGAAAGCCCAAACCTTATTTTCCCCTCTTCCACATTGAAAAATTTCGTCGGGCGGTTCACATCCGGCGGCAGAACTGTAATTCCCAACTTTCTGCAGTCGTCTAAAAAGGCAGTAACTCTTTCCCTTCTGTCAAACTCGTGCGTCATGTTTGAAGCGAGAAACTCTTCAGGGAAGTGCGCTTTCAGATATGCCGTCTGGTAAGCAAGATATGAATATGCAACTGCGTGGCTTTTGTTAAACCCATAGTTTGCAAACTTATCAATCAACTCAAACACCTCACCCGCAATTTTTTCCGGTACGCCGTTTTCAACCGCTGCAGTAATAAAAATCTTCCGTTGCTTTGCCATCGCCTCAAGGTCTTTTTTCCCCATTGCTCTCCGCAGAAGGTCAGCATCTGCAAGCGACATACCCGCCAACCGGTTGGCTATCATTATCACTTGCTCCTGATATACAATTACGCCGTAGGTTTCTTTGAGAATCGGCTCTAATTTCGGATGAAGATAAGTGATTTGTTGCCTGCCGTATTTTCTGTCGATAAAATCGTCGATGTTTTCCATCGGGCCCGGGCGGTAAAGTGCATTCATCGCCGCTAAATCTTTAACCGACTGAGGCATCAGCCGCTTGAGGTGCCGCCGCATTGGCAAAGATTCAAACTGGAATATACCGGTCGTTTTTCCATCAGTGAAAAGACGGTAAGTGGCTTCATCATCAAAAGGTATGGCGTCGATATCCTCTATCCATTCCTCTTTCGGGCGGATTTGCTTTACCATCTTTAGTGTATCTTCAATTATGGAAAGCGTTCGCAGCCCAAGGAAATCCATCTTCAACAGACCTGCCGCTTCAAGCTCAATCATGTTGTACTGCGAAACCACTTCCATAGTAGAAGTATCTACAATAGCAAGCGGAATATAATCGCTTACATCGCCGGGGGCAATAACCACACCTGCGGCGTGTTTGGAAGCATTGCGGTTCATCCCCTCTAAGGTGCGTGCGTACTTAAAAAGCTCTTTCAGTTTCGGGTCGGTTGTGTTCTTAAACTTAGCCAG
The DNA here is from genome assembly GCA_008933765.1 of Ignavibacteriaceae bacterium. GTDB lineage: Bacteria > Bacteroidota > Ignavibacteria > Ignavibacteriales > Ignavibacteriaceae > UTCHB3. The sequence continues at coordinate 78,535 of WBUK01000010.1, forward strand.
TTCCGGAACTTCATCAAGCGCTTTTTCTATGCTGTAAACTTTACCGAATATTGATGGGATATATTTTGTGATCTCGTTTACGGTTTTTAGATCAACACCGAGCACACGCCCAACATCTTTAATTGCAGCCTTTGCGGCTAAGGTTGAAAAAGTAATTATTTGGGAAACCGACTCAGCACCGTATTTTTTCTTAACATAATCGATCACCTCACCCCGTTTTTCATCGGAGAAATCAACATCTATATCCGGCATCGATCTCCTTGCCGGGTTCAGAAATCTTTCAAAAAGGAGGTCATAGTCCAACGGGTTTATCTTTGTAATTCCCAGAACAAATGCAACCAACGACCCCGCCGCAGAACCCCGCCCGGGGCCCACTGCAACACCCATCTCCTTGGCTGCGTTTATGAAATCCTGCACCACGAGAAAATAACCGGAAAACCCCATCGATTTTATCGTGTTAAGTTCGTACTCGAACCTTTCAACCAGCTCTTTGCTCTTTTCACCCGGAAATGCTTCATCGAATCGTTTGCGCGAGAGATAGTCGAAATAGCCGTCTAAGGTTTCTCCCGGCTCACCCTCCGGAATCGGGAATTTTGGGAAGAAATACTCTTTATGATCTAAATTTACATCGCATTTATCGGCAATCTCTAATGTGCTTGCAATCGATTCGGGGAATTTTTTGAAGATATCGAGCATCTCTTCCTGCGACTTGAAGTAAATCTGATCGGTGCCGTATCTCAGATTTGTGTAGTCACCATTTCCTACCCCTTTTTCGGAGAGCTTCAACAGAATATTGTGTGCTATTGCGTCTTCTTGTTTTATGTAGTGGCAATCGTTCGTTGCAACAAGTTTTATCCCCAGTTCTTTCGCAATTTTTGGAACATCACGAAGCACTAACTCATCACCGGGCATATTGTGGTCTTGTATTTCGAGATAGAAATTATCGCCGAAAATCTCGTGATACTCCGCCGCCACTTCTTTAGCCTTAACATATTTACCGGCAGTTACATAAGACGAAACAATACCTCCTAAGCAGGCTGAAGTGCAGATTAAACCCTCCGAATATTGTTTCAGCAACTCAAGATCGATTCGCGGCCTGTAATAAAACCCTTCGAGAAAGCCAAGAGATGAAAGTTTTATTAAGTTCTTAAAACCTTGATTTGTTGCCGCCAAAAGCAACAGATGGTGGTAGGGTCGTTTTCGTGCGCCCGTTTCCGGGTCGATTTCCATCGTTTTATCTTTTCTGTTGCCGTGATCTACCGTAATGTAGGCTTCCATCCCGAGAACAGGCTTAAGGTTCGCCCTTTTTGCTTTTTTGTAGAACTCGGGTATCCCGTACATCACGCCATGATCGGTAAGCGCAACGGCGTGCATTTCGAAGCCTTTGGCAGCATTTACCAACGCCTGGACTGTGCAGGCTGCGTCCTGTAAACTGAAGTGTGTGTGATTGTGCAGATGTACGAAATTACCCATTGGGAACTAAAAATCCTTCAAAAAATCTTAAATAAATCCCGGAAAATCGAGAAACAAAAAATAATATTCAAATCCCGAAAGACAGATAAACAAAAAATAATATTCAAATCCCGGAAACCATTGTCAACGCTTAAACTCCCGCGTTTTTTCAAGTTTATAACTTAAGCAACACCCCACTGCCGGCTGAGCCTTAAGAAGCTGCCGTTCGTTTAAATTCTGACCGTAAATATAGTTAAAAAAATGGTAAGTTAAACTGCGCCGGTAGATCCAAAACCGCCACTTCCGCGTGATGTGTCGCTGAGTGTATCTGTTTCGATAATACAGGCTCTGTGCACTTCTCCAAGAATCAGCTGCGCTATTCTGTCCCCTCGGTTAATCGTAAAATCTTCTTCTCCAAAATTGAAGAGAATCACTTTAATTTCGCCTCTGTAGTCTTCGTCAATTGTGCCCGGTGCATTCAGAACACCAATTCCGTTTTTAAAGGCTAACCCGCTGCGTGCCCGTACCTGTATTTCAAACCCGTGAGGGATTTCAACCTGCAGGTTTGTTGGAATTGCAGCAAAACCCCCTTTTGGAATAATAAACTGCTGCGCCACCGCTGCGCGAATATCCATCCCTGCGGCACCTTCGCTTTGGTACGCAGGAAGTGGTATATCCCCCATTTCAGGGTCTATTCTCTTAAATTTCAGAATGGGCTTTTCACTCAAAATTCTATCCTTACTGTTATTCTTCTCAATTTCTCATATCCGCATATTCGCATATTCCCATACTCTTAAAATATTTTGCATATTAAGTCAATCTTCTTATTCCAAAAAAAGGTTCATCCAAAACTTTTGCTTTCCTGTTTTTCGCACACTCTCAAAATATTCCGATTGCAAAGTCAATTTTCCTGAACCAAAAACAAAATCAATAAACTTGAAAATTTATCTTATAAACCAAACCAAAACCGGTTCACACAAAAACTTATCTGCCCCTGACTTTGCGCAAAATGGTTGATTTAATAACCGTAACTTCCCTCGGGGTAACAACCCTCAACAGAACCAACGCCGCCGGATACGCTGCAGCAAACAAAATCTTAACAAACAGCGAAACATTTGCACCATCTATCAGCGTGTAATAAATTACAAACACCACACCGATAAGCAGCAACAAAGTCCCCACTTTCCGGTACTCATAATTTATTTCAAACAACCTGCGCCCGTAATAAAAGAACCCGATGGCTATCAACATATATGAAATTAGGGTTGCAAAGGCAGCACCCATCAGTTCAAACTGCGGAACCAACAAATAGTTAAGCACGATGTTTGATATGGCGCCAATTCCCAATAAAATCGGCACAGGAATGCTCTTCTCCTTTATGTAAAACGATGCGTTGAAATTCACATAAAATCCGTAGAACAAATACCCCAACAGGATAACCGGGATGATGTTCCTCCCCGACCAAAACGCCTCGCCCAGAAAGTGTATCCGACCAACCCCCAATGATGTGATATCCTCTATAAAAATTGTAAGAAAAACGAGAATCAAACTGCCGACAATCGTAAAATAAGTAAACACCTTTGCGAAAAGATCGCGTGCGTCGTCGTCATCGGCATGTTGCAGAAAAAACGGCTGCCAGGCAAACTGAAACATGCTTACAAACAGCATCATAAACACGCCCAACTTGTAGTTTGCATTATAAATACCGAGCTTTTCAATGTTCGTCAGCCGCTCCACTATCGGTTTATCAACAACCTGCATAACCATTGCCGCCAACCCTGCGGGTAAAAACGGCAAACCGAACTTCATCAGCCTTTTTAATACCCCAAAATCAAATTCAAACGAAAGATTGCTGTAGGTAATTGGCAAAAGTGCAAGAAACGAAAAAGCCGAAGCAATTAAATTAGCGAAGAAAACCGCCTCTATTTTCATCTTAAATATCAGTATCAGCACGAAATTCAAACCGATATTTATCACTATGTTTATCAGCCTGATCATCGAAAATGTAAAGGCTTTGTTTTCTAACCTCAAAACAATAAACGGCAGAACGCTGAGTGCATCCAAAAACAGAATATTGATCGAGTAAGAAATTAAGTGTTGGTATTTTGCAGCAAATTCCGGGTTTACACTTATAGAAACCCCCAAATACGGCATAAGCAGATATAATATCAGCGAAAAGACCGCCCCCGTTGTGAAAACTGTTATATATGATGTTGTGAATACCTTCTTTGTGCCCCGGTACTCGGGAAGTGTGCTTACTTTCAGGAGTGCGGAATCCATCCCGTAGATGAATACTATATTGAAAATCGCCATGTAAGCATAAAGGTTGGCAACAACTCCCATTTCGTCGGGCGCAAAGATATTGCTGTAAAAAGGAACTAAAACAAAATTCAGAAACCGCCCTACTACCGTAGATATGCCGTAAATTACGGTTTCTTTAGAAAGTTGCTTTAATTTATCGATCATTCCAAAGGTTTCAGGATGAGGTCGAGCGAAATGTCCATAGCCTTAGCGGATTGTGTCAACGCCCCCACTGAAATATAATCCACCCCTGTTTCAGCAATCTCCCTTACATTCTCCAAAGTTACACCGCCGGAAGCCTCCAAACGGCAACTGTTATCGCTTATCTCGACCGCTTTTTTAATATCTTCAATCGAAAAGCTTTCGAGCATTACTAAATCAACCCCACTCTCAAGCGCTTCTTTCAGCTCTTCAAGGTTGTTTACCACCACTTCGATCCTGAAGGAAGTTTCATTTTCCAACTGATGGGCTTTCACCAACGCCACAGCTTCAGAAATTGAACCGGCAGCCGCAATGTGGTTGCTCGTGATTAAATACATATCGTACAAACCGATCCGATGGTTGAAACTGCCACCGGTTTTAACTGCCATCTTATCCGTAAGCCGCAAACCGGGCGCCGTTTTTCGCGTGTCAAGTATTTTGCACTGTGTACCCTCTATTTTCTCCGTGAAGGCTGCTGAAAGTGTGGCAATACCCGACATCCTTTGCAAAAAATTCAAAGCGGTTCGTTGTGCCATTAACAGAGATGCCGCATCACCTTCGGCTTCAAGAATTATTTCACCCTCTTTTATTACCGAGCCATCGTCGTGAAGTACATTCAGTTTTATCGTTTCATCAACAAGTTCGAAAACCTGCCTGACAACCGATACCCCGGAGACAACCCCCGGTGATAAAGCTTTGAACCTTCCCGTTGCTTCCCGCTTTTGTTTGAAAATTGCTTCTGTGGTTATGTCGCCGCTCTTTATATCTTCTTCGAGCGCCGACTCAATTATCCGGTCGATCTGTTTCAGAATTTATTCCTTAAAATACTTATCAATCAGTTTATTAAAGATCTCGGGGGATCTTGTCGGCTTACCCGTTTCTGCACTAATAAAAGCGTGTTGCGTGTAACCCGTGGCAATTACTCTGTCACCCACGCGGATGGTGTAATCGATGCGTAGCCTTGCCATCGGCTTTTGGTTCAGGGTCGATTCAATTTCGATAACTTCGTCGTAAAAAGCGGGCGAGTGATATTTTACATAAGCATCATACAGTGGCAGCATGTACCCCGCTTCTTCAAAAGATTTGTATGACATCCCCAAATCACGAATAAGTTCCGTTCTGCCGACTTCAAAAAACTCAAGATATTTGCCGTTATAAACATATTTCATTTGGTCGGTATCGGCATATCTGATTCTGATGGTAGTTTTACTTGAAACCATGTTACTCCTGATATTCACCAATGCCGGCAAATTTTTCAATTCGTGCATCAACAAGTTTATCCGGTTTTATTTTGACTAAGTTTGCAAGCTCTTCCAGAAGTGCTGATTTAAGAATTTCCGCCATTTTTGTGTGATCTTTGTGCGCCCCGCCGAGTGGCTCAGGGATTATTCTGTCAATAACTTTTAACGGTAAAAGGTCTTCAGCAGTAAGTTTAAGCGCTTCAGCCGCCTGCTCTTTAAAGTCCCAGCTTCGCCATAAAATGCTCGAGCACGATTCCGGGCTAATCACCGAGTACCAAGCGTTTTCAAGCATCAGGATACGGTCGCCAACACCCATCCCGAGTGCCCCTCCGCTGGCACCCTCGCCGATAATAACCACTACGATCGGCACTTTAAGCCGCGCCATTTCCAGAAGATTGCGCGCAATTGCCTCTGCCTGCCCCCGTTCTTCTGCCTCTAAACCGGGGAAAGCGCCGGGGGTATCCAACAGTGTAACAACGGGCAAACCAAATTTCTCGGCAAGTTTCATCAGCCTGAGTGCCTTTCTGTAGCCCTCGGGGTTCGGCATGCCGAAATTCCGGTAAAGGTTGCTTTTAGTATCCCGCCCTTTTTGCTGCCCGATTATCATCACCTTAAAATCACCGATTTTCGCCAAACCGCAGACCACGGCTTTGTCGTCACCGAAATTTCTGTCTCCATGCATCTCAACGAAGTTATCGGTAATATTATAGATATAGTCCAGGGTATATGGTCTGTCGGGGTGTCGTGCCAGTTGTACCTTTTGCCACCGTGTAAGGCTGTGGTAGATGTTCTCTTTAAGTTGCCTCACCTTTGTTTCAATTACGGCTATCTCGCCATCGATTTCAAGGCCATCTGAAGCTCTTTTCATCTCAGCCAATTTTTCTTCCAGTTCTATTATCGGCTTTTCAAAGTCGAGTATTGTTTTTGCCATTTAACTATCGTTCATTAATTTGTTAAAAGTTCTTCCAATAATTTCTAAATCCAACCAGATGTTCTGATTTTTTGCGTAGAAAATGTCCGGCTTACTTGAGTTTTCATCCTCATCTATATCCGTGAACCAAAAACCGGTAAGCCCCCTTTTCCCAAGCCATGGTTCGCCCGGTGCAGCCTCCTGTTTCGGGCCCACAATGCTGACCTTCCCTCTGAGTACCTGCGGAAATTTCGAAATAAATTCGTAAAACCTGCTTTTTCGCCCTGAAATTACCCTTCCTGCAAAAAGAAAAGGAAAAAGGAAAATTAAGATAAAAAGTGCAAAGAGAAAATCAAAAGTTTTCTTTATAACTTTATGAAGTGGCAACCCGATATTGTAGTTCACTTCAAAGAGTTGTATCTCATTCAGAAGCGAAACTTCCGACTTGCTGACCATAAAATCACTCTCACCGCCGGTGATCTGAAACTCAACATTTTCTTTCCTGCATGCGGCTACAATTCCTATTATTGCGTTATAACTAAGCTCGCCGGTTGTGAAAATCACCTCTTCAATTCCCCTTTCTCTTATCACACGAATTATGTGGTCAACACTTCCGATCACTTCAAACCCTTCGATCCTCTCACCCGTCTGCGATCTCTTCAACCCAATCAAACCGGCAATTCGCGAGCCTCCCTTTTTCTTCTGTAGTTTTTGCGCAAGTCTGACTGCTTCTTCACCAGTACCCACAATTGCGGCTTTTTTCCGGAATGACACACCACCGGTTACCCCCGCCTTAAACCATAGTTTTGCAACCACACGCCAGCCTGCAAGCGTAACGGGTAACGAGAAATAGAGTATCAGCACAACCCCGCGCGAAAATGCGTAGTCCTTAAAGAAAAATGTGAGCGATGTTATTACGAAAAAACCCGCTATTACTGCCCCTATTGTTCGCAACACCGAAAGCCTGTCTTTTCGGTAAACCGTCAACACAACCGAAGTTAAAATGTGCACCAATACCGGAACGGTATAAATTACCGGTAACCCATACTGCGGTATTTCCCAGTTTGGCATGCGATAGCGTTGATACATCTCAACGGCGAACAACATCGTTAAATTGTAAAATATTATATCCACCAACACCGCAAGAAATACCAATTTTCTCTTCCCCATGAAGGCTATCAGCTCCCTGAAAAAAATCGCCGAGCGCAAAAACAGAGATAAAAGCCACGAACCGGAGTAATATTTCTTAACAAAAATGTGCATTGCTTCGTAAAATACTTTCACTTCGTTCAGGTCGCTGCGCTTTGTACTCTCACCCTTATAGTGGATTATCTCTGTGGTGTGGACATAATAAACTTTGTAGCCTGCTTTGTTTATCCGGTAGCAAAGGTCAAGATCTTCACCATACATGAAGAAAGTTTCGTCAAATTCACCCGTTTTTTCGAACGCTTCGCGGGTCATCATCATAAAAGCGCCGGAAATAGCGTCAACAGCGTAGGTTTGGTTCTCGTCAAGGTAGGTTAAATTATACTTAGCGAACCACCGGCTTTTAGGGAAAAGAGCTGAAAGCCCCATTATTTTTGTGAACGAAGCCCAGGGACCCGGGAACCCCCTTCGGCACGCTAACTGCAACGAACCATCCGTGTTTAGCAGTTTACACCCCGCCATACCCGCATCAGGAGTTGCCTCAAAAAAGGCTATCATTTTCTCAAATGTGTCTTCTTTTACGAGTGTATCCGGGTTAAGCAGAAGAATATAGCGCCCGGTCGCCTGACGCAATCCGATGTTATTAGCTTTGCCAAACCCTAAATTCCTGCTGTTTACCAAAAGCTTTACCCACGGATATTTCTGTTGTATCAGTTCAATGCTGCCGTCATCCGATGCGTTATCAACTATTATTACTTCTGTTGTAATACCCTTTGATGCACTTTTAATCGACTCCAGCAGGTTCTGAATGAACTCTTTAACATTATAATTAACTATTATGATTGAAAGAACAGGCGTCTGATCCCCGCCCTCTGTTGAAAACTCATTCTTTAACATTATAGTTAACTTTTATTATAGAAAGGTACAAGGTGCCAATCCCTTAAAGCCTGCCGAACATGCTGCCAAATCTGAGCTTCCAAACCATGAATACCGCCTCGTAAACGATTTTTTTCGACATTTTAGAGGTCCCCTGAAAACGGTCGAAGAAAATAATCGGGATTTCATCCAACTTAAAGCCTTTTTTCCATGCTTTGAAGTTCATTTCGATCTGAAATGCGTAGCCGTTCGATTTAATTTTATCCAAATTGATCGCTTTTAATACCTCAATCCTGAAGCATTTGTACCCTCCGGTTGCGTCTTTAATTGGCAGCCCGGTAATAAACCTTGTGTACCAATTGGCAAAATAGCTAAGCAGCAGCCTCTTCATGGGCCAGTTAATAACATTAACCCCGGTTAAATAACGGCTGCCGATAACCAAATCAGCATCTTCAATTTTCTTTAAAAACTCGGGCACCTTATCCGGGTCGTGTGAAAAATCGGCATCCATCTCAAAAACAAAATCGTAACCGTGCTCAATAGCGTACTTAAACCCCGCACAATAGGCAGTGCCTAACCCCATTTTACCGGCACGCCGTATCAGGTGTATCCTCTCGTCAAGAGTCGTCTGTTCTTCAACATAATCACCGGTTTTATCCGGTGAGTTGTCGTCAACAACCAATATATTAAGCCCTTCAATTTCCAAACTGAACAGTTTCGGAAGAAGCTTTTCTATGTTTTCTCGTTCGTTGTATGTTGGCACGATTATAAGGATTTTCTTTTCCATAGCTTTTCCACTTTCCCGGGGGTTACTCGTAATGTCCTTTTACAAACAAAACAACAAATATGGTACGGAATAAAATTTTAATGTCTGTTTTCAGCGACATATTTTCGATATAAAACAGATCGTACTGCAGTTTAATTTTCACATCTTCGATGCTTTCGTCGTATTTATGCTTAACTTGCGCCCAGCCGGTAATACCGGGTCTGACCCGAAGGCGTCGCTTGTAATACGGAATCTCTTTCGCAAGCTGTTCCACGAAGAATGGGCGCTCGGGTCTCGGCCCCACAAGGCTCATCTCCCCCTTGAAAACATTCCAGATTTGCGGTAATTCATCAATCCTTACTTTTCTGATGAACCTTCCTACCTTGGTGATTCTGGGGTCATCTTTAGCTGACCAAACAGGGCCGGTAATTTTTTCGGCATCTTTGGTCATCGATCGAAATTTGTAAACTTTGAATATTTTTCCGTTCAGCCCGCTTCTCTCCTGTTTGTAGATAACGGGCCCCCTACTGTCTAATTTTATGGCAATAGCCGTGGTTAAAAATATCGGGGAACCAATAATAAGAATAAAAAATGAAACAACCACATCAATCAGCCTTTTTGCGGCTCTTTCCCACTCGGTCATTAACTGCGGGTTAATATCTATTAAAGGAAACCCGTAAAGTTGTACCGTGCGTGCCTGACCGCTGAGGATTTCATATAAATCCGGGATGATTTTAAGCGTAACATCCTTGTTTTCGCAACGGGAAATTATCTCGATCAGCAGGTCATCGTATTGCCGGCTGACCGAAAGAATCACCTCGCTTACCCCATATTTATCGATAACTTCTTCTATCTCACTAACTTTCCCCACCACTTCAATATCTTTGTGTCTTTTCCCAAGATTTTCTTTGTTAATCGCCACATACGCGCACACATCAATCCCTAAAGCGGGATGTGTCGCTATCTGATCGTGAATCTCTTTCGCCCGGTCGTTAAACCCAACAATTATAGCTTTTTTTCTTCCTATCCCCGAAATTAAGAGCTTTCTTTGCACAGAACGAAGCAACAACCGCCCCATCACAACAAAAGAAACCATAAGCCCCCAATAAATGAAGATCAGAAAACGGTTCCCTTTGTTCTCGCCCGTGCCGTAATCATCAATAAATATTGCGAAAAAAAGTATAAAAGTGCCCCAAAAAGTGGTTTTCAGTATTGCAAATATTTCATCAAACCGGCTGAGTGCAAACCATGTGCGATACATCCCAAAGAAAATAAACAACAGGAACCAGTAGAAAAAAATTACCAACATCGGTATCAGAAACACCGGCTCGGTAAATTGAGCAAAAATACCGGATTCGTTCCTTATGAAATAATAAAACGCCCATGCCAGATTTATCGTGATGAAATCTGTGGTAATTAAAAGAAATTTTTCGCGTTTTTTGTTCAATTTTTCACTTTTCTTTTCTGATTTTGTGATTTTCTTCTTTTCCGGTTATCTGAGTAACGGTTTGCTTTCATCTGGTTTTAGCAAATTAAAAAGAACTACTAATTCGATAAAAGAACCATTTTTCATTTTTCATTTTTCATTTTTCATTTTCCGGTTATCTGATTAATGGTTTACTTTCATCAAGTTTTTTTAATTTTAGTAAATATTCCAATCCCGTTAAAAAACCGTTCCAAAGTGAAATGAGAGATTCCACTTTCCTGTCTGAACTTAAAATCACTGACACCGATTTTATCGCAGAAATTGCCGCTGAATATAAAATAACATACAGTTTTGCAGCAAGGTTGTGATCCTTAAAAATCAAAAACCGGTTCCTTGTAAAATAATAATGGTACAGCGCCGAATAATCACCGAACGATTTACCCGCCCCGGAAGAATGATATAAAACAGCTTTGGGCGCATACACAATTTTGAATTTCCTGTTTACCCTAAGAGAATATTCCAAGTCTTCAAAATACATAAAAAAGAACTCTTTCATAAACCCAACTTGCAGAAACACTTCTTTTTTAATCAACAGACAGGCGCCTTCGGCGTGAGTTATCTCTTCCTCTGTATTTCGGTTGTTTTTTGCGTCGGTGCCTCTGCCGAGTGAAACATTGCCACACCGGTAAAAAAGGTAACGGCTTCCGGCACAGTAAATTTTCTCCCTTTCATCCATATACAGAACTTTTGGCGAAACAATCCCCGTTTTTTCATCTTTATCAGCCACGGCTGCCATCTCTTGAATTGTGGTCTCGGTGAACTCTGTATCGTTGTTCACATACATCACAAAATCGGCTCCGTGCTCAAGAGCATATCGCGCTCCGGTGTTCATTCCGCCCGCATAACCTAAGTTTTTGCTGTTTAAGATAACCGTTATTTCCGGGCTGTTGTATCCATTGTTTTTGCTTGCGGAAAGTTCATTTTTTAACCGCTCGCCGCTTCCGTCGGGCGAAGCATTGTCAACAATCACCGAATAAACCGCTTTATACGAGCTATTTTGAATACTTTTCAGGCACCTTATAGTGTCGTCATACCCGTTATAATTCAGAATAACAGCGAAAACTTTTTTCACCCTTTGTGTATTCCTTCCGTTATCTCTTTCAGCAACAACGCTGCAAGAGAGCCCCGTAAACCTTCTGATATTTTTTTAGACCTCGCCATCGCCACCTCGCAACTCAAAGGCGTTCTGATATCTGTCATCCTTCGGTTATCTCTTTGAGTTGGTGCCCGCGCCCGACGCCCAGCTCGTTCCGGAAATAGTCACGAAGTGCAGCCCGTGCAACCTTTGAAAACTTCGGATTAACAACCGACCACACCACTATTTTCAGCATAATCACTGATAAAAAATACCCCATTGCCAGCAAACGGGTGAAACCTCTGTTCATTTTGTTGTTCAGCAAAAGCCGGTTTCTTACTGAATAATAAAGTTTCAAAAGGCTTTCTTTTTCCCCAAGCACCTTATGATAAATAACTGCTTTCGGCTGATATAAAAGCTTAAAACCACTTTGTTTCAATCGTGCCGAAAGTTCAATATCATCCAAATACATGAAAAAATCTTCATCTTCCATGCCGGCTTTTAGAAGCGCCTCTGTTCTGAAAAGAATCAGACAGCCTGTAAGAAAGTCAGTTTCGGTAAGCTCTTTCACACTTTTGCGTTCCACTGCTAAGCCCTTATCGATGTGAACTGCAAGGCTGCGCCACTTCACCATTTTTCCGTTGCCAAACCAGATGGTTTTTCGGTCGTGTTCGGCTAAAATCAACCCACCCACGGCGGCGGCTTTTGGGTCGTTCTCCAATGCTTCGGCAAGGTGAGTTAAAAAATCGGGTTCAACTAAAGTGTCGTTGTTAATCACCAAAATATATTTTGGCGCATATTTGCCGGCTTCCCGAAAACCTCTGTTTATTCCTCCGGTGTAGCCCAGATTTCTTTCCGTTACCAATAAATCAAGCCCCGGATATTTTTCGCGAAAAACCTCAACTGAATTGTCAGTTGAACAGTTATCAACTATCAATATCTTAAAGTTGCCATAACTGATTTTTTTCAATGATTCAATACATTCCACCGTATCATGTGCACCGTTATAATTAAGAAGAACAATAACGATTAAGGGTTCCGGCATTTGATTTTCGAATTTTATTAAAAATAAATTTTAAATATACTGATTTCCGTTATGTGAGAACTTGCGTAAATTACATACCCGTTTCTTAAAATTTTTTCTTACAGGTCTTTTTTTTGATTTGAGAACTGCTTTTTTCTTATTTCTGGTTTTTACTTTCACTCTGCCGGCAATTATTAAGGCTCAGGGTTTTGTGGTTGTTATCGCTTCCGGTTATAACCAAAGTACCCTGATGGATGTGTTTGAAAAAGCAAAATCCGACGGTTTGAATCCCGAATTTATCGATATGAAACTGAAAAAAGGGGTGGTGTACAGAGTGTGCACAGGTTTTTTTGAAAATTTAGAGGCAGCAGTCGATTTGTGGGATAAACTGCGCCAACAAGAGGGCTACGAAAAAGTTTGGGTGTTGCCAATTCTTGAAAATCTGATGATCAAAATGCCCGATATTAACAGGGAAGAGTTCACCGAACTATATAATAATGTGATCAGAATGATTAATGATAAAGATTTTGCGGGGCTTAACAGGCTGATTAATCCCAACTACGGGTTCTATGTTATGATAAACCCGGGGTCTTTTTTCCTGCCGGTTTTTCTCGATTCTATCCCGACTGATGTGGATGAACTTTTCGCTACAGGTGCTTTTATCTACTTTAGCGATAATTTAAAATTAAGCCCGGGCGAACTTGTTTACGGCGATTTACCGGTATTTAATTGTGAAACAGGTGAATGGTCGAAAGATGGTAAATTTGTGCAGGGGGTCAGGTCTTTCAGCAGAATAAGCCAATGGGAATATTCCCTTTTGGAATATGACGACTGGGACGATGATTCCGTGCAAAAACTCCGTCTGGCGGAAAGCAAAGTACTGCTGAGAACTATTGATACAAACGGATTTGAAATTGATTTTGCGTTCGAAGACGGCAAGTGGTATATCGCCGCTTTCGATTTGGCAACTTCGTGTAACCAATAATTAACAATTTATTTAACTTTTTATTTGCGGTTTTTTTTAACAGTTTTTTCCCCACGGAATTGGCGCTGCTTTGGCGTAAACTGCTTTTCGATAATAACAGTTTCCGGCAAAAAACATCCCTGTGCGAAAACATCTTGCTGTGAAAACAATTTGTTATAAAGAGAGTTAGTTCTACAAATGGCAAGTCTTAAAAGCAACTTGTCCTAAAAACGACTTGTTGTGAATCACACTCTGTTGCGAAAACGCTTTGTTGCAAATAAAAAAAAATTTAGCAGGAAATAAGAATATGACTTTTAACTCGAACCTCAACCTTCTTAAAGCAATCGGCAGAACCCCTTGCGTTAAACTTGAAAACATTTCTAAGTTAACAGGGCACGAAGTGTGGGCTAAACTTGAGTTTATGAACCCCGGCGGTAGCATTAAAGACCGCATCGCACTATATATGATCGAAAAAGCCGAAAGAGAAGGAAAAATTAAACCCGGCGATACTATTATTGAAAATTCCTCCGGGAATACCGCTATGGGGTTGGCTATCGTTTGCAGGCAAAAAGGGTATAAACTCAAAATTGTTATCAGAGACACCACTTCCAAAGAAAAAATTAAAATGCTCGAGATTATGGGTGTGGATGTTATAAAAGTGGACGCTTCTCTGCCGCCGGATAACCCCGATTCCTATAACAACTTCGCCGCTAAATATGCCGAAGAAAACCCCGGCGTCTTCTATATCGACCAGCATAACAACCTCGATAACAACGAAGCTCACTATATGTCAACCGGTCCGGAAATCTGGCAACAAATGAACGGCAGAATCGATTATTTCGTCGCCGGTGTCGGAACAGGAGGTACATGCACCGGCGCAGGCAGATACCTGAAAGAACAAGACCCGGGTATTGCCCTGATTGGCGTTGATCCTCTCGGTTCCGTGTTTTACGACTATTTCAAATCGAAAAAATTGGTTAAGCCCTCCCGCTATTTAATCGAAGGGTTAGGTGATGAATTTCTGATTAAAACTGCACAACTTGATCTGCTTGATGATATGATTCAGGTGACCGACAAGCAAGCCATTGAACACACTTTTCTTTTGGTTGCTCAAGAAGGGATTCTTTCGGGTGGCTCGTCCGGTGCGAATATTTACGGTGTTTTTAAATTAGCGAGAAAACTGAGAAAACCATCAGTTATTTGCACCGTGATTTGCGATTCGGGTTATAAATATATGAGCACTATCTACAACGATGACTGGCTGAATGAGAATAATTTGGCGTAGTAGGAATTTACTCACAAAATATTGAAACATCGCCGGCACCCTCTCTGATAACTACAGGTTCGTCGGTGCTAAGGTCGATAACGCTGGAAGGTTTGTTCGAAACATACCCCGCCGAGAGCATAACATCAACGGCATAGCCAAGAACCGCTTCTATTTCATCAGGACGGGTAAGGATATCCCCTTTCCTGTTTGTAGTTGAAGTGCTCACCAACGGGTGTCCCAGTTCCTGCGCCAGTTCAATAACAATCGAGTGATCAGGCACTCTTATTCCAACCGTTTTTCTTTTCGACCAGAGCCTCTTCGGCACTTCCCTTGCTGCCGGAAGAATGAAGGTGTAGGGACCCGGCAGAAGCCTTTTCATTTTTTTGTATGCATAATCAGAAACCCGGGCGTAGGTTGAAATGTCTTTCAAATCGGGCACAATGAAACTGAAAAGTTTATCGAACCCGCTCCCTTTTATCGCAATCAATCTTTCGATTGCGCTTTTCGAGTAAATGCTGCACCCCATTCCGTAGAAAGTATCCGTCGGAAAAATCACAGTTTGCCCGTCGCGGAGCGCCTCCACGGCTTTTGTTATAAATCTTTTTTGCGGTGTTACCGGGTGGAGTTCATAAACTTCCATTGTTGCTCAGTGTCAATTTGTATCAAAAAAAATAAAAACGATTACGAAAATACAACGATTCGGCGGATTTTTCGACTTTTGCGCGTTTCATGGTGCCACACCATCAAAACACCTACAAAAAATATTGTCCAAACTTTCCGCTGATTCCCGGTTTTGAAGTGGCACTGAACCGAAACCCTCTTACAAAAATTAGCCCAAACTTTCCGTCTTTCTCAAATTTTAGAGCTACGCACCACTTGATTTTTCCGGGTAGTTTAAAACAGACAAGGGCTGCAAATTTGAGATAAAACGGAGTTTTTTGCTTTATGAAAATCGTTTAAAACAGACAAGGGATGCAAATTTGAGGTAAAACGGAGTTTTTTGTTTTATGAAAATCGTTTAAAACAAAGGAGGGCTGCAAATCATAAAAATGCAGCCCTAAAAAGCGAAAAACTTAACAGCGTGTAATTTTATCAGTGTTTAACTAATTAGTGCAACCAATATTAATAATTGCAACTGTAACTAATTATGGCAACCACAACTTAAAAACTGCTGCGTTCACTAAAAAAATCACAAAAACCGGCGACTTATGTGCCCGCTGCGTAGTCGTCCATATAGGCTATTTGTTCCGGAGTCAGCTTATCAATCGAGTAGCCCAAAGTGGTAAGCTTGATTCCGGCAATATATTGATCCTGATCCTCAGGAATGTCATATACTTTGTTCTCAAGCCTGTTTCCTTTTTTGTCCTCATTAGCCAGACGCACCTGCGACATAAACTGGTTAGCAAACGACATATCCATCACTTCCGATGGGTGCCCCTCTGCTGCCGCAAGGTTAACAAGCCTGCCCTGAGCCAACAGATAAATTTTTCTGCCGTCTGCAAGTGTATATTCTTCGTTATTCGGACGAATAGTTCTCTTAGAAACAGCGATCGACTCAAGGTCAGCGATGTTAATTTCGCAGTCGTAGTGACCGGTATTGCAGATAATAGCGCCGTCTTTCATCTTCTCGAAGTGACGCTTAACGATGATATCTTTAATGCCTGTTGCGGTAATAAACACATCACCATACTCAACAGCCTGATCCATCGTCATAACGCGCATTCCTTCAAGCGTAGCTTTAAGTGCCGCAGTAGGCTTCACTTCAGTTGCTATAACACTTGCGCCTAAGCCCTGCGCCCTTTTGGCAACACCACTTCCGCAGTGACCGTAGCCGGCTACAACGAAATTCTTCCCCGCCATTAAAATAGAAGTGGCGCGTAAAATTCCGTCTATTGAAGACTGCCCCGTGCCGAAAACATTATCGAAATCCCATTTTGTTTCAGCATCGTTAACTGCGATTACCGGGTACTTCAGAGCGCCCGCATCCGCCATTGCCCTAAGCCTGTGGACACCCGTTGTGGTCTCTTCCGTTCCGCCGATTATAGTGGGTATCAGTTCAGGGAATTTGTTGTGAACGGTAAAAATAAGGTCTGCACCGTCATCTAAGGTAAGGTTCGGTTTCATGTCAAGTGTGCGTTCAATGCACCAGTAAAATTCTTCAACATTCATACCGTGCCATGCGTAAATCTCAATTCCGTTTGCAGCAAGTGCAGCGGCGATCTCATCCTGTGTCGAAAGTGGGTTACAGCCCGACCATGAAACTTTTGCGCCCGCAGCTGCTAATGTTTCAATAAGAACAGCGGTTTCTTTAGTAACATGAAGGCAGCCGGCAATTCTGTAGCCCGCAAGCGGTTTGGTTACTTCAACTTCTTTTCTGATCTGCATCATAACGGGCATTCTCGATTCTGCCCACTCGATCTTCATTCGTCCCTGGTCAGCGAGATTAATATCCCTTACTTTGTATTGACCTTCTTTGTGATCCATTAAATAAAACTCCTGGTTTCAGTTAAAATTTTCATAAAAACATTCAGTTCACTTGTTTTTCAGTAAAACAGTACACTTCTTCAAAAGAACAGCCTGATGGCTCAGTGCACTTCTACCGAACTGTCAGCGAACATTAGCGAATAATAGCTGATTACTCAGCGTACTTTTTGAAGGTATCCACTAAGTCAAGTTTTTCCCAAGTGAACCCGTTTCCGTTTCTTCCAAAATGCCCGTAAGCCGCAGTGGCTTTATATACAGGGCGCCTCAACTGAAGTCTTTCAATAATACCTGCAGGGGTAAGATCGACTTCTTTCTGAATCATTCCGGCAATTTTCTCGTCCGAAATTTTGCCCGTTCCGTAAGTATTCACGAAAATTGAAACAGGCTCGGCAACGCCGATTGCGTATGCAACCTGCACTAAGCACTCTTTTGCAAGACCGGCAGCAACAACATTCTTTGCGATGTGGCGCGCTGCATAAGTTGCACTTCTGTCAACTTTTGAAGGGTCTTTGCCGGAAAAAGCGCCGCCACCATGTGGTGCCCATCCGCCGTAGGTGTCAACTATGATTTTTCTGCCCGTTAAGCCCGTATCACCGTGCGGACCGCCAATTTCGAATTTGCCGGTGGGGTTGATGTGAATTTTTGTGTTTTCATCCAACAGGTTTGCAGGTATAACTGCTTTAATTACATGCTCAATAATTTCCGCACGGATTGTTTCGTTATCTACATCACCATCATGCTGGGTGGATATTACAACGGCTTCAACACGGAGCGGCTTTTTATCGTCTGAGTACTCAATTGTAACCTGAGATTTTGAGTCAGGGCGTAACCACCTCATTTTTGTTTTATCGTTTTTACGAATATCGGTGAGCTTTTGCACCAATTTATGCGCAAGCATTATCGGAAGGGGCATTAATTCTTCCGTCTGATCGCAGGCAAAACCGAACATAATTCCCTGGTCACCGGCGCCGCCTTTATCAACGCCCATAGCGATGTCGCGTGACTGTTCGTGCATAACATTAACAATACCGACACTCTCGCCCGCAAATTTATACTCTGATTTTGTGTAACCGATTTCGTTAATCGTTTCTCTTACAACTTTGTTTAGATCGATGTAAGCATTTGTGGATATTTCACCGCCAACAACCACAAGACCTGTGGTGGCATAAGTTTCGCATGCCACTCTTGACTCAGGGTCCTGCTCGTATATTGCGTCGAGAACTGCGTCAGAAATGGCGTCACATAATTTATCGGGGTGCCCTTCGGACACCGATTCCGATGTGAAGAAAAATGACATTCTATTCTTTTCCTTTTTTGAACTGTTTAATTAAAATCTATCTCGGAGGAATCCCCCGTGTTCACCCGGGTGTATTTTCCTCTTAAAAATGAATTGGGGCCTATCAGAGAATCTTCTAAAATCGATTGCTCCACTTCCGCATTGGGCCCAATAATTGAATTTTTTACAACTGAATTTGAAATTTTTACCCCCTCAGAAACCGTTACATAGGGACCAATAACCGAATTTTTGAGTTCCGCACTCGGATGAATATAGCAGGGCGGAATAATAACCAACTCGCCGGCATTATCACCATTATGATCGTGCGAAAGAAGGAACCTGTTCGTTTCCAGAAGTGTTTCCGGCTTCCCGCAATCATACCACCCGTCAACGGTGAAGGGCAGCATCGTTTCCCCGTCATCCAACATTTTTTGAAGTGCATCGGTAAGTTGAAACTCGCCGCGCGTGCGGATGTTGTTTTGAATGTTGTAACCCAAGCTCTCAGCCAATTTTGTTGAGTTTTTGATGTAATACAGCCCAACTATAGCCATGTTAGAGGGGGGTACTTCCGGCTTTTCAACTAATTTTTGAATTTTTCCCTCTTCAATAACCGCAACACCGAAACGGCGGGGGTCGTCAACTTGTTTCAACCCCAATGCGCTTGACCCTAATGCAAAAACTTTACGAAGATCTACATCAAAAATTGTATCGCCGAGGATTATGAATATTTCATCTCCCCCAAATGTGCCCGCTGCCGTGTAAATTGCGTGCCCCAGCCCTTCCTGATTCTTCTGTTTTACGAAAGTTGAATCGATCATCGGGAAGTTTTTTTCAACATATTTTTGGATCATTTCACCTAAGTGACCTGTCACAAAAGTTGCGGTATGTACACCGGAATCGAGCAATTTTTGCAGTATATGCCCCAAAATCGGCTTGTCGCCTACAGTCAAAAGAACTTTCGGAATTGTGTTTGTGTGGGGCTTCAGTCGGCTCCCGATTCCCGCCACGGGAATTATTGCTCTCATTTACAAATTATTTTTAAAAGTGAACAACAAAGATATTTAATTTCGGAAACATGAACAATTTTGCTTTTTAATTTCTGTGCCCCCTCGCACAGTGTAAGGTTTCACGCGGTATTATTGTTTATGCACACAACGATTTTTAATTCATGCGCCCACCGATTTTTCTCGCTCTCTTCGATTCTTTTTCTTATGCACTCTTTGATTATTTTTTATTGCTTTCTTCTATTTTTTGTACTCCTTTTGATTCTTTTTTCCTTTCTTCGATTCGCCCGGAGGCGCGGTAAACCTTAGGATTGTTGTTTTGGTTAATTTAATAATGCTTCCGATACCCACAGTAAGATGCAGGGATTATTTTCGGATTGAAGAGTAACATGTTGGTTAATTCCGTTAATACCTTAAATTAGAAAGTTTGAATACGGGAATTTATTACAGAGATTTTATGAAAACAGCAATTACGGAACTTTTTAACATTAAATATCCGATTATATCCGGTGGGATGGTGTGGGTTTCAGGCTGGAAGCTTGCTTCAGCAGTCTCAGAAAATGGCGGGCTTGGCTTAATCGGTGCCGGTTCGATGAAGCCCGAGCTGCTTCGGGAGCACATTCAAAAGTGCAGAGCCGCCACTTCCAAACCCTTCGGCGTTAATCTCCCTTTAATGCGGCAGGATGCACCCGATCTGATAGATGTGATGATCGAAGAAAATATTGAAATAATTTTCACATCCGCCGGGCACCCCGGTAAATATATCGACCGGCTGAAATCAAAAAATGCTTTGGTTGCCCATGTTGTTGCAAATGTTAAACAGGGGCTTAAGGTGCAGGAAGTCGGTTGCGACGCAGCCGTCGGCGAAGGCGTTGAAGCAGGCGGACACAACGGCGCGGATGAAATTACAACTCTTTGCCTGATTCCGCAACTCGCAGACCGCCTGAACATCCCGGTTATTGCGGCCGGTGGTATCGCCGACGGGCGACAAATAGCTGCGTGTTTGGCTCTCGGTGCTGAAGGAGTACAAATCGGCACCCGTTTCGCCGCCTCGGAGGAATCTTCTGCAAGCGAACTTTATAAAAATCAGGTTATCTCTTCCAGTGATAACGGCACAGTGCTTTGTATGCGTAAAATCGGAAACACTCGAATGATTAAAAACCCTTTCGCCGAAAAAGTGATCGAAAGTGAAGCTAAATGCGCCTCTAAAGAAGAAATGTTAGAATTGCTCGGCAGAAAAAGAGAAAGGGCCGGCATCTTTGAGGGTAATTTTGAAGAAGGAATGTTGGAAGCCGGGCAGTCTTCCGGCTTGGTAAACGAAATTTTGCCCGTTAAAACTATTTTTTCAAACCTGCTGAGTGAGTTTGAAAGAGCGGTAACTAAGTTAAACGCACTTCAAAAAAGTTGAACTGCACTTTGTTTATTTGCACAATAAGCTGATCTGTACTCTGTTTATTTACACAGAAAGTTGAACTGCACTCTGCACACAACCGGTTCATGTTGCTATTTGTGTTAAGTTGCAGTCGGTTATTAAACTAAGCTAACAACACTAACCCAACAAAAAGCTTTGAAATAACCACCCGCCTCGGAAACTTGACTTAAGTTGCAGTGGGTTTTTAACTTTAAAAAACATGAGCCGGGGATTTATTCCCGGCTCACCAAAAATATCTTTCTACTCCAACCCTGCTCGCCGAGAACCATTCATCATCATCAACCTCACCAAAAAATATCTTTCTATTCCAACCCCCTGTCCCGGAGAAGAGCATCGACTTTCGGTTCTCTTCCGCGGAACATTTTATAGTTTTCCATCAGATCAACACTTCCGAGGGGCTCTAAGATATATTTCCTGTAGTCCGAAGCGGTTTTTTTATCAAAAATTCCTCTCTCTTCAAAGGCTTCAAAAGCATCCGCATCGAGCACAGCCGACCAAAGATAACTGTAATATCCCGCCTCATAACCCCATGTGGCAATGTGCAGAAAATTTGTGCTCATATATCTCGGCAAAAACTCAGGAATAATCCCCATGTGCGCCAAAGATTTTGCTTCAAACGAGGGAACATCAGGCTCGGCAGCATCCGTCAGTGTGTGGTAATCCAAATCCAAAATTGAAGCGGCAATATATTCACCTGTTTCAAACCCCTGGTTAAATTTACCCGATCTCTCAAGTTTTTCAATCAACGAATCTGGAATCACTTCGCCCGTTTCGTAGTGCGTAGCATAAAGTTTCAACACTTCAGGCTGTAAAGCCCATTTTTCCATCATTTGCGAGGGAAATTCAACAAAATCCGCCGGCACATTAGAAGAACCCGGATAGGTAACCTTCGGTAAAAGGAAGTGCAGCGCATGACCAAACTCGTGGAAAAGCGTCAGCGTTTCATCCAAACTTATCAACGAAGGCTTATCTGCCGTTGGTCTCGAAAAGTTGCCGACATTAGCAACCAAAGGGGCTACAAAATTGCCGCCAATATTCGTCTGAAGCCTGAAGTTTTCGCACCAGGCGCCGCTGTTTTTGCTGTCTCTCGGGTAATAATCGGTATAAAGCACGCCGACATGTTTACCGTCTGCTTCTCTAACTTCAAACACCCTGACCTCGGGGTGGTAGGTTTCTATATCGGGTCTGGGCACAAACTGCAACCCAAAAAGTTCGGTTGCCACTCTGAAAACCCCTTTAATTACATTATCCAATTTGAAATAAGGGCGCAGCATGTTTTCGTCTAAGTCGTATTTTGCTTTTTTCACTTTTTCGGCATAATACCACCAATCCCACGGTTGCAGTTTGAAGTTTCCCCCTTCGGCGTCGATAATTGCCTGCATTTCCGCCACTTCCGATTTGGCTTTTTTTATCGTAGGCTTCCAGACATCATAAAGCAATTTATACGCATTTTCGGGTGTTTTCGCCATTTTTTTCTCAATTACAAAATCCGCATAAGTGTTATACCCCAGCAGTTTTGCTTTTTGCACGCGCAGCGAAACAATCCGTGCCAGTATTTTTTTGTTGTCAAGCTCATCGTTATTGTTGCCGCGATTCATGTACGCACGGTACATTTTTTCCCGCAGGCTGCGGTTTTTTGCAAACTGCAGAAAAGGCAGAAGTGTCGGCTTGTCTATAGTGAACAGCCATTTTCCCCTTACGCCGGCTGCTTCAGCTTTTTCAGCGGCTGCGCTCAGCATATCTTCGGAAAGCCCCTCTAAATCCGTTCTGTCGTCAACCACTAATCGGAATTTCGAGTTCTCTTTCCGGACATTATCGCCAAACTGCACATTTAATTTAGAAAGTTCTTCGTTTATTCCCCTAAGTTCTTTCTTTTGGGCTTCGTTTAAGTTGGCACCACCTCTTACGAAGTCTAAATAGTAGTTTTTCAGAAGTGTTTTTTGCTCAGTGTTCAGGTTTTCAGACGCCTGGTCATCGTAAACAGCTTTAACCTTCCGGAAAAGCCCCTCATTTAAATATATATCATCCTGATGGCGAGCCATCATTAAAGCAACCTTTTCTGCGATTTCCTGCATTTCGTCGTTCGTAATTGTTGCCACTAAGTTGGTGAAAACACCGTAAACTTTCGCAATTAGTGCACCTGAAACCTCCAAAGCTTCAATCGTGTTTTTGAAGTTAGGGGTCTCGCGGTTTGCGACTATTTTATCGATTGCCTGATTCTGCTCCTTTATTCCCTCTTCATAAGCGGGAATGTAGTGCTCCAATTTAATCTGACTGAACGGCGGTGTGCCGAAAGGGGTTTTCCACTCCTGAAAGAATGGATTTCCCCCGCTGTTTTCCATGTTTTGAGCCGAAAGGGTTGTAATTGCCACTGTTAATACCAAAATTGTTATTACAAAATTTTTCATATCTGTTCTTTTCTTAACAAATTGTTTTACCGGTTGTAAATTTATTAAATTATTCCGTCCTGTAAAATTCATACTCTGTTACCATTTGATTCTTCCCGTTACTTTTCAACTTCCTCTGTGTTCGGCGCAACCAATAATTGAAACTACCCGATATGGCTAAGGCCTATTGAAATAATCACAAATCTTTTCCGTAATTTTAAAATTACTTTTTAAATTAATTCTGACCCAAGAAGGCGATCTCTCTATAAGAGGAATAGCCGAGATAGAGATGGTCTGACATGAGAACTGCTCTTTAGGGCAAAAACTTAACAAGGCAATCTCTCATTTAGGCAAACTATCAACACCGGGATTGTCTAATTCGAGAATTGCTAAATAGACACAAGCTCTACGGGGCATAAACTCAACAAAGTACAAACTTAACATGGCACAAACTCAATAAGATACAAGCTCTACGGGGCGTAAACTTAGCAAGGCACAACTTAACAAGGCAACGGATAAAATGAAAACTTTCGAAATTTTTGATAAATATGAAAAAAGGCACTTAGGCGCAAACGAGCAGGATATAAAAACCATGCTCGATGCCGTTGGTGTTAATTCTATCGATCAACTGATCGATGAAACTGTTCCGCAACACATCAGACTGAAAGAACCACTCCCTCACTTCGATGCTTTCTCTGAAAACGGTTTCGTGGAGTATCTCCGCAGAACCGGAAAACGGAATGTGATTGCCAAATCTTACATCGGAATGGGATATTACCCAACGGTAACCCCCGCTGTGATTCTGCGAAATATCCTCGAAAACCCCGGGTGGTACACACAATATACCCCATATCAGGCGGAAATTTCGCAGGGCAGGCTCGAGGCGCTGATGAACTTCCAGACTATGGTTTCCGACTTCACCGGGCTGCCGATCGCTAATGCTTCCCTGCTCGATGAGGGAACCGCCGCCGCAGAGGCAATGCTGATGCTTTTTGCGAATAAAGCAAATAAAAACGCCGCTAAGTTCTTCGTTGACGAAGATATTTTCCCCCAAACTCTCGAAGTGGTGCGCACCCGTGCTGTCCCAAAAAACATTGAATTGGTTACCGGTAATTTTGAAACCATTGAATTGGATGACTCATTCTTCGGCGCACTTCTGCAATACCCCTCGGGTAAAGGAGAAATTAAAGACTACAGTTCATTCACCGAAACTGCAAAAAGCAAAAATATACCCACCGTTGTTGCAACCGATCTGAT
Source organism: Ignavibacteriaceae bacterium (assembly GCA_008933765.1). Taxonomy (GTDB): domain Bacteria; phylum Bacteroidota; class Ignavibacteria; order Ignavibacteriales; family Ignavibacteriaceae; genus UTCHB3. The sequence goes on from WBUK01000010.1 coordinate 103,084, forward strand.
GGCGCTGGCGCTTCTTACCCCTCCGGGTGAGTTTGGCGCTGAAATCGCTGTTGGTTCCACACAACGCTTCGGCGTGCCGATGGGTTTCGGGGGCCCCCACGCTGCTTTTTTTGCCTGCTCAGACAGATTCAAAAGAGTAATTCCCGGAAGAATTATCGGTGCTTCAACCGACGCCGCAGGAGACCTCGCTTACAGAATGGCTCTCCAGACACGCGAGCAACACATCCGCCGGGAAAAAGCCACAAGCAACATCTGCACGGCGCAGGTGCTGTTGGCGATTACCTCCGCCATGTACGCTGTTTACCACGGGCCCGAAGGAATCAGACAAATTGCCGCAAGAATTCACAGTTTCACTTCGCTGCTCGACCTTGCACTGAAAGACCTCGGCATTAAACAGACAAACAAGCTTTATTTCGATACACTTCACATCGATCTGACACCGGAACAGGCAGCAGCTCTCAGAAAAGAAGCTGAGGCGTTGGATATTAACTTCAGATATTTCGAAAACGGAAATGTCGGTATCTCACTCCACCAAACCTCCAAATTAATAAGCTTGGTTGAGATTATCTCGGTTTTCACGCTTGCTTTCAAACTTGATGATTTCAGGGTAAACCTTTCGGAACTTAAAGATAGTGTAGCCGATGCCTACCCCGAACCGTTTGAAAGAACATCAAAATATCTGCAGCACCCGAACTTCAACAGATACCATTCTGAAACCGATTTTGTGCGCTACCTTAAAAAACTTGAGAATAAAGACCTTTCGTTGGTGCACTCGATGATTCCGCTCGGCTCCTGCACAATGAAGCTGAACCCAACCTCGGGCATGCTCGGTATCACCATGCCTGAATACGCAAATATTCATCCTTTTGCGCCAAGCCACCAGGTGCAAGGCTCGCTCCAAATCATTCAGGACCTTTCCGACTACCTTGCGGATATTACCGGCTTGCCCGGTGTTTCGCTGCAGCCTAACTCAGGCGCACAGGGTGAGTATGCAGGGCTTATGCTGATCAGAAAATACCACGAAACTCACGGAAACCCTCAAAGAAATGTGGTGTTGATTCCTTCGTCGGCGCACGGTACTAACCCCGCAAGTGCCGTTATGGCGGGTATGTCTGTCGTGGTGGTCAACTGCGACGAAAACGGCAACATCGATGTTGCAGACCTTAAACTTAAAGCTGAAAACAACAAAGAAAACTTAGCCGCCTTGATGGTTACTTACCCTTCAACTCACGGCGTTTTTGAAGAATCTATCGTTGAAATTTGCAGCATTATACACGAAAACGGTGGGCAGGTCTATATGGATGGCGCAAATATGAATGCACAGGTAGGGCTAACTTCACCCGCAACTGTTGGGGCTGATGTTTGCCACCTCAATCTGCACAAAACTTTCGCTATTCCTCACGGCGGCGGCGGTCCCGGTGTGGGTCCCATCTGCTGTGCCGAGCACCTCAAACCCTATTTGCCCTCACACTCCGTGGTTTACACCGGCGGTGTTAACGGCGTTACTGCTGTTTCATCCGCTCCTTTCGGCAGCGCTTTAGTGTTGGTAATTTCACTCGGTTACATCAAAATGCTCGGCTCTGCCGGGCTGTTAAAAGCTACTGAATTGGCAATTTTGAACGCCAACTACTTAAAAGCTAAATTAGACCCACACTTCAACACGCTTTATACCGGTAAAAATGGGCGTGTGGCGCACGAAATGATAATCGACATGCGTGAGTTCAAAACTTCAGCACAAATTGAAGTGGAAGATATTGCCAAAAGGCTGATGGATTATGGCTTCCACGCTCCCACGGTTTCGTTCCCCGTCGCAGGAACACTGATGGTTGAACCGACTGAATCTGAATCTCTTGAAGAACTCGACAGGTTCGTGAACGCTATGATTGCAATCAGAGAAGAAATCGCGCAAATTGAAAAGGGTGAAGCCGACACAAAAGATAATGTGCTGAAAAATGCCCCTCACACGATGAAAATGCTGGTTGCCGACGATTGGAACCACGCTTACTCCCGTGAGAAAGCCGCATACCCTATACCTGCGTTGAAAGAAAATAAGTTCTGGCCTACTGTAACAAGAATAAATTCCGCACTTGGCGACAGGAATTTGGTCTGCTCATGCAATGCAATTGAAGATTACATTCAGCAGCAGTAATACTGTAATAACAGGCGATGTTTGTGAACTTAAGTTAACCCCGGTGGGTTATATTTATTCCAAAACAACTATATTTATTCCGCAGTAACTATGCCTTATCGGCAAGTGTAGTTTTTACCGGCGGTGCCCTCTCGAAAGGTGGGGCACCGTCTGTACTTAATTAAAATCATTGAGTAAACACAACAATGACTATCGAGTGAAACAATGGAAATTTGTGAACTGCTAAAAAAATCGAAACACATCTGCGTTGTTGGTATTTCCGATAAACCTGAACGGGAAAGTGGCGTTATTGCTCTTCTTTTGAAGGAAGAGGGCTATCTTGTAACGGGTGTTCACCCGACACTTCGGGAGCTGAAAGGGATAAAAGTTTACCCATCACTTACCGATGTGCCGGGCAAAATTGATATCGTTGATGTGTTTATGAACGCAAAAAGAGTTCCAGATATAATCGATGATGTGTTGCAGGTTAAACCTGATTGCTTTTGGCTGCAACTTGGTATTAGAAACGATGAAGCCGTGAAACCCATTGCCAAAGCCGGAATTCAGGTTATTCAGGATCATTGTATCGCCGTCGAACACAGGCTTTGTAGTGGTCCCAAAAAACCGGAAGCCTCGCTTGAATAATAAATTTATAAGTCTGACTAATTTGATCAAAGCTAACTGCTTTTTTATTTTTAATTTCTTTCTTTTCTTTCCGGTTCTCTCCTCAGGTGCATTGGGCAATAGCTCAACGGTGGAAGTTCGAACGGTTGCAGAAAAATCAATTTTTACTGAACATCCAATCACCGGCAATGGCTCAATGCTGGAAGTTCGAACGGTTGCAGGAAAATCAATTTGTTTTGATTCCCTTAATATTGAAGTTCACAAAACTCCTGCTGAAACCTCTCCCGCTGACTCTTTGTTGCCTTTTATGGTAAAAATTGACTCAATCAGAATTACGGGCAACGACATCACTGATGATGATATCATACTTGGCGAACTTGGTTTCTCCGAGGGGCAAACTGTCGATTCACTTATTTTGGAATACAACCGTAAAAGGGTGTACAGCCTGCAACTCTTCACCTCTGTTGATTTTATCCTTTCAAAAGTCGATTCACTAAACTTCCTGACTATCGCTGTGAAAGAAAGCTGGTATATCTACCCAATTCCATACATCGACAGAAACGACAGCGACTGGGAAAAACTTTCTTACGGCTTGAACCTGACTATTCAAAACTTCCGCGGCAGAAATGAACTGCTTGCCGGTGGTTTCAAGGTGGGTTACGATCCCGGGTATTCACTCTTATACAACATCCCGTATCTTTTCCGGAAAGAGGAAATTTCGTTTCAAACAAACATTACCTACACTTCACGGAAAAATAAAAGCTTAACAGCTGAAAAACTTCACGGTGAAGCCTTCAAACAGCAGGTGCTCAATGCCTCTTTTTCCGTTGGCAAAAGATTTTCGCTTTTCCACAGGCTCTTTTTAACCGGTGGGTTTCTTTACATCGAAACACCTTTCTATCTGCCCGGTGTTAACGCCTCTTCAGACAGAATTGACAGATATGGCTATGCTACGCTCAGCTATAACATGGATACCCGTAACCTGAACTTAGCCCCCACTTCCGGTATCTTTTTAAACGCCGACTTCACCTACAAAGGGATAGGGACAAGCGATATCAGCTACGCCACTGCAAATTTTGATTTTAGAAACTATTTCCGCCTTATGGGTCCGTTACACCTGAAGTGGCGCACTGCGTTCAGGGAAACCATCGGAAACTCTATTCCCTATTATGACATTTCAATCCTTGGGATAAACAACCGCGTGCGGGGGCATTTCACAGATTATGTCGAGGGGCGTGGGGCAATGGTTGCACAGGTTGAATCGTACCTGAACCTGATTGAAGACTGGGCGGTTGAGTTCAACCTACCGCCACTTCCAAAAAAACTTACCAGATACAGGGTTAGCATCGGGCTACAGGCTTTTATTGATATGGGCACCACCCGTCAGTCAGGCGGCGGATACGATCTTAAAAAAATTCAACGAGGCTACGGGTTTGGTATTACGGTGGCAGTTTTACCGTATAATGTTGCCCGCGCCGAAATTGCTTTTGACGAAACAGGTAAATCTCAGATTATTCTCGATGTCGGACTCTCTTTTTAACCCGGCTACAAATCCGCCGGATTCACACCCGTTTGAAATTGAATTAATCAGGAAGTGTGAGGAAATTTCGTTGTTACTCTCCGAAGAGGCAGACGCAGCAGAACCCCCTTTTACTCTTGAAACAGCACTGAACCCCAAAAATCAATATCACGCATTCGTAAGAATAATGCTTAACGGAAAGAAAGCCGGCGGGGTTAATGTCTTCTTCAGTCCGAAAAAACGGCGTTACACTATCACAACCGATAAATCGAAAGATGACGGCGTGAATTTGCTGTATGATATGATTAAAGAGAGAAAAAATGCGGAGAACAGCGAAAAAACACCCCTGGAGGTGATTCTTCCTCATACGGAGAAGGTGGTACCCAATCGGAATCGATATCTGCAGCAGGATTGGAATCGCTGTCAGTAATCGGGTTAGAATCACCATCAAAGAATGAGCCCGAATCGCTTTTTAATGATCAATTAGCAACCTCATCCGATTCCACTATAAAAAGTCTTGAAGAACCAAAAAGCAACGCCGAACCAAAAGACAACGGTGAACCGGAAAACAACAGACTGCGAAAAAATATCAGCGAACCAAAAGACAACGGTGAACGAAAAAATATCAGCGAACCAAAAAGCCGGGAAAAACCCTTAACCGGTTATCATATTTTCACCGATGGTTCGTACAACGGCGAAGTTGCCTCAAGTGCTTTCGTATTGGTGAAAGATGGAGTAAAAATTTTCGAGAGTTTCGGGATTGTGGAAGACAGCCGGCATAGCTCGTCATACCAAATAATGGGTGAGTTTTCTGCCGTTATAATGGGGTTGCAAAAATGCACTGAAATGGGTGTGAAATCTGCAACCATCCATTATGACCTTGCCCTTATCGGCGGAATTGCCACCGGCAAATATCAGGCGAAAGCTGAGGTTTCGCGCTATTTCAGAAACGAGCTCGCTAAGTTTAACAGTCTTAACCTCGATATCGCCTGGAATAAAGTGAAAGCTCATAGCGGGGTGAAATGGAACGAACTTGCGGATAAACTCGCAAATCTGGCTTTTAAAAAAAATGAGGAACTTTCTCTTGAAGAATTTCTCAGAAAAGATTTCGGCGGGTAAAGTGCTCTTGCCGGAGATATCTCATTACTTCAATATCCCTCTCTGCTGCCAATTCTTCTAATAAGTTCTAAAAAAATTACGGTTGGGTATTGAATTTGATGAATCACACCGGGGCAGTTCTTCTTATAACTAAAAACTTATAACTACAAAAAGTCAGGAACTTTTTTCTGACCCAAACAGTCTAATATTTTACAAACGGAAATTTTTGTGATTTCACTAACAATCCTGCGCTTTTCACACCGTTCTGTTTGCCTTATTTTTGCTTTTAACGAAAAATTATCGTATTTTGCAACAGAAAAATCGGAGTATTTATAATTTCTTAGCTACACAATTTATTTCCCGGACTACAGTTCTGTACCACAGACACTGGTTGTTACGCTTGGTTTTATTTTATTTATTCATTAATTCATTGGAGTAGCGATGACAGACAGAATTATAAAGATCGAAAACCCGTTATCTGATCTCATCTCAGATGAGATTTACGAACTTCTTTCGAGCCATAATTTGATCGACGAAAAAGCAGTTCGTGATTACCAGATAAGAAAGAAATTTAAACAGTTAAGAGCGGGTAAAGTATCTGCAGGCGATGCGATTGATACTATTCGTGAAGAATATCCTTACCTGCAGTTTGATACTATCAGAAAAATTGTTTATCAAATTAGTAAATAATTTGGTTTTCTCCCCGTTAGTACATATATTTTCGGGGTGTTTGAAAATTATTTGGTATTGATTTTGTTCACTGGTTCTTCCCCTGACCGGTGAACCTAACTGACATATGCCCGGCGAACCCCCTTGCCGGGCTTTTTATAATTATAGGTTATTAAATGGCAAAAAAATTAGTCGCAAAATCCGGCTCAGCGAGAATTTCTTCCCGTTCTTCTGCTAAAAACATCCACCTCTGGAGGAGCCCTTCACCCTTTAATATTTACTACTCGAACATTAACTATCTCTTTCTCGGAATTGGTGTCCTCGGGATTATTATCGGGTTCGTTCTCCTTTCCGCTAAACCATGGGATAACCCAAAGGCGCTATACTTCGCACCTCTGCTTTTAGTGGCTGCTTATGTTATCATTCTGCCGGTTTCACTGTTATTCTTCAAAGGTTCAAATTCAGATAAATCAACTGATTCTGAAGAGGGTTCCGAAAAGGTTGAATAAATAATGTTTCTGGCTAAAGTACACGGAAATGTTGTCTCTTCCGTTAAAAATCAAGAACTTAAGAGCCAGAAACTACTGCTCGTCCGGAAAATTGGGCTTGATGGTAAATTTTTGGATAGTAAAGACATCGTCGCCATCGATTTTGTCTCAGCAGGCCCCGGCGATACTGTGCTGGTTACTCAGGAGGGAGACGCCGTTCAGCAGATAATCAAAAACAAAAAAGCACCCGTGCACACCATCATCGTCGGTGTGGTCGATAAAATATCGGTTTCCTCCTGAGGCAATATAAGCGATTACCTGAAATTCTCTTCATAAATTTAAACTAACCACCGGAGCAGTGATGACACCGATCCCGATTGACGAATATATTGCACTAAGAAGATTACTTAACAGCGCTCGAATCGGAATTGTCAGCGTGCGCGCAATGCTCGATCTTTTCGGCTCAGGTCTTAAAACTGCGGAAACCCCCGCTAAAGTCGTCGGCGAATCACTCCGATTGAACGAAGCGGCATACAAAGGCTTTATCGAGGGAGTTAATAACAGCGATTTCGACGAAGAATTTCGAAAAGACTACGATTATATCCTCTCCATAGGTGGGGCTGTAATCAGTTACGGAAGCGAAAGTTACCCGGCGCAACTGGCAAACATTTATGACCCCCCTGTTTTGCTCAACATCATTGGTGAAATTTCAGAAAAAGACGAAAAATCGCTCGGAATTGTCGGCACCAGAACACCTACCCCATACGGCACCCGTATCGCCACTGATATTGCAACCGGCTTGGTCAACGAAAATTTCACAATCATCAGCGGGCTTGCCCGTGGAATCGACACAACTGCGCACAAGGCAACCCTTGCTGCCGGTGGCAGAACCATTGCAGTGTTGGGGAGCGGGTTCAAAAACCTTTATCCACCGGAAAACCGAAAACTCGCTAAGGAAATTACAGAAAATAACGGCGCAATTATTACTGAATACCCGCCTGCTGCAAAACCTGACGCAATTAACTTCCCGGCACGGAACCGGATAATAAGCGGGCTGGGTTTGGGGGTGCTTGTGGTTGAAGCTGCCGAAAAAGGCGGGGCTTTGCACACTGCTGCTTTTGCTAACGACCAGGGCAGAGCCGTCTTCGCTATCCCCGGCAACATTAACTCCAAAAAATCGGGCGGAACTAACAGGCTCATTCAAAACGGTGAAGCTAAGTTAGTGATGGAGACCGACGATATTCTTGAAGAGCTAAACATCAAGCCGATCGATCGGGCAAATGCAGAACCTGAAGAACTTCCCACCCCGCCGGATCTTTCGATCTTCGAGGAAAAAATCTTCTCGGCGCTTGGGTTTCAACCGATTCATATCGATGAAATTTCCGCCGCAACCGGTTTAAGCGTTTCAGAGTGCCTTAGCAACCTACTTTCTCTTGAACTGAAGGGCATAATCCGCCAGACACCCGGCAAAAACTTTGTGAAACGCTGATCGGTTTTCGCCGATTCTGATCGGTTTTCTCTGTTGTAGGTTTATAACACTAATCCAATCGGCGATATTATGCCATTGAACAAAATGGCAATATTGAGCCACTAAACCTAAAGGTAATATTAAGTCACAAAAAATGATCGTAATTGATAATATTTATAAAAGTTTCAACCACAATCAGGTTCTGCGCGGGCTTAGCCTGACCATCAACAAAGGTGAGGCGCTTGCGGTTATAGGCCGTTCGGGGTGCGGGAAGTCAGTTCTGTTGAAACATATTATCGGTCTGTTAAAACCGGATTCCGGAACCGTTACCGTTGAAGGTTCCGATATTGGCAAAATTAAACAAAAGGAACTTTATCAACTGCGGAAAAAGTTCGGTTTCCTCTTCCAGGGTGCCGCACTTTTCGATTCGATGACAGTGGGTGAAAATGTTGCACTTCCTCTTATCGAAGGGGATGAAAAAATTTCTCAAACTGAAATTGACCGTACCGTGGCTGAAAAGCTTGAATTGGTGGGTTTGCCGGGAATCGAAAACCTAAAACCCGCGGAACTTTCCGGCGGTATGAAAAAAAGAGTCGGCTTAGCCCGTGCTCTGGTAACACAGCCGGAATATATTCTTTATGACGAACCCACAACAGGGTTAGACCCAATAATGAGCCAATCAATCGATAACCTGATTAAAGACCTGAGCATTAAATTGAATGTCACGGCAATAGTTGTTACTCACGATATGATCAGCGTGAACATCGTGGCTGAAAGAGTGGCTATGCTGCACGAAGGAAAAACCTACTTCACAGGCTCACCGGAAGAATTGCTGAACTCAGAGGATGAAGTAATACAGGATTTTATAGCCCGCACGAAATAATTTGCAGTTGCTCTTTCATTTCGCAGTTGCTTAACTTCACCGCTTTTCAAAATCTAAAAGCAACATTTCACCTTAACTTAACCTGCAATTTTCCAAAAAGAATGAAGATATTTACTATTTTCTTTTTGGTTTTTCCCGTTACAAACCGTATATTAACAAACTGTTTTCGTTTTTTTTTGAGGAAGACCCAGGAGTTTTATTATGTCAAGGACTTGCCAAGTTACCGGAATTAAACCAAGGTACGGCAGCAACATTTCACACGCTAACAACCACACTAAAAGAAGATTCTTACCGAACCTTCAAACCAAAAGAATTTGGGTTCAGGAACTCAACAGGTTCGTTACTGTGAAACTTACTGCTAAGGCGCTTAAAACTGTTGCTAAAAACGGCACTGCCGTTATTGCACAGCTCGTTAGAGAGAAAAAGATTAAGGTCAGATAATATCTGTTTACTCTCACCTTAGAGATTTTTGAAAGACCGTCCGTTTGGCGGTCTTTTTTTGTTTTTTTCGTATTAAGATTATGTGTACATTTTTAGGCTGAATTATTTTATTTTTGACGAGATTTGATGAAAAATATTGTCCATTCAAAATGGTACCAGACAGTCCTGTTTTTGCTGATGACCGCAGTGATCATCGCAGGGATCGGCTTCCCCATCGTACAAAAGCCAACCGCATGGTACGAGTTTCCCTACATCCCCGGGCTTGAAGAAAACGCCCGTATAATATTCTTCCATGTGCCAAGCTCCTGGTTAGCCACCGTAGCTTTCCTGATGGCAACTATTTACAGTATAAAATATTTACTGAAAAAGCGTTTGGAAGATGACATGAAAGCTTTCACCTCAATTCAACTTGGTATGGTTTTCGTTATTCTTGCAACAATCACCGGCTCAATCTGGGCGAAATTCGCCTGGGGCTCTTTTTGGCATTGGGACCCCCGGGAAACCAGCATCTTCGCACTGTTGCTTATCTACGGTGCCCTTTTTGCCCTCCGTTCTGCTATTGAAAATGAGGAAAAAAAAGCCACTCTTTCGGCTGTTTATAACATAATTGTTTTTGTTACAGTACCCTTCTTTATATTTATTATGCCGCGTATCATGGCCGGGTTGCACCCCGGAAGTGCTGATGACACCAATTCAGGACCCGTGGTTAACTTCAAAATGAACGGCAATATGCAGTTGATCTTCTATTTGTCGCTAATTGCTTTCAGCATGCTGTACGCATGGATGTGGGTGTTGGGTGCGCGCTCGATGAAAATGTTGTATAATGTTAGAAAACAAAAATTTTATAACGAATAAAAGAACTTAAAAACGAAATTTTAAACGGATAAGGATACGACAATGGATTTCTTTTCGGAAAATGCTTTATATATTGTCATGGTAATCGTTTTACTTACCTGGGGAGGAATTTTTTCCTTCCTGGCTGTGTTAGATAAAAGACTAAAAGACCTGCAACGGGAAATAAAGGAGAATTAATTATGCCTGAAAAAACTTTTATGCAAAAGAACGGAAGATTCGTGATCGGCGGTGGTATTATCGTGGTTTTCCTCGTTTTTATGGGTTATTTTTTCACTCAAAGCAGTATCGGCTACGAAGAAAGCTTAGCCAAGGTTAAAGAGTCCGGCAAGACCGTGCGCGCTACCGGCTCGTGGGTGAAAGAAAAAAAATATGAGTACAAAAACAAAGTGTTCTCTTTTTATATGAAGGACGAAACCGGCAACGAAATGAAAGTTGTTTACCAAGGCGCAATACCGAACAATTTTGAGTCCGCTACCAGTGTAGTAGTAACCGGAAAGTTCGTCGGCGATGTCTTTGAAGCAAAAGATATTCTTACGAAATGCCCATCGAAATATGAAGGAAGTGATGCACCTCCGGGAGCCGGGCACCCGGACGGAATAACCAAAAGCGCTAACTAAGCACCCTTTAACGGTGCACACTGCGGTTAATTTGCTTTTCTTTACCATTATTTGGCTTTGAAGTGGCACTGTGTGGCGAAAAATTGGCAGCATTTGGTTATTAATCAGCACCGTTTAACTTTGAATCAGCATTGTTTGCCTGTAAGTTAGCACCATCTTGCTTTCAAAAAACTTCAGATAAATTTTGCAACCGGGAATAAACGCAGGGAATTTCGAACTCTTTGAAAATTAACCCTTAACAAAGGAGACACACTATGGCCGGAAGTGTAATTCTTACACTGGCTCTGGTTTTTTCACTCTTTTCTATGATTATGTATTGGTTTGCATACAGAAAAGGTGAAGCACAGACAAAATTTTTAGCATACGCACGGATCGGTTACCACGCTATGGCGGTGATGGTAATTGTTGCTTCAACCCTCTTTTTATACCTGATACTTACTCACCAGTATCAATATTCTTATGTTTTTAACTACAGCAACAGCGATATTTCAGGCGGCTTGCTCATTTCTACTTTCTGGGCGGGGCAGGAAGGCAGTTTTATGCTGTGGATTCTCCTAACCTCACTAATCGGAATCAGCCTTCAGGCTTATACTGAAAAAAGAGGTGACCTTGAACCAAGGGTGATGATGATCTTCACTCTTACCACTTCTTTCCTTTTGGTTATGGTCTCCCCGGCAATGAAAAACCCTTTCGCATATATCTGGCAGGGCGACAGCCCCTTCGTTGAATGGAAATATTTCAGCCAAAGCCTTATCCAATCAGCTAACCTTAATTTTATTGGTAACTTTATGTACGGCAACGAAAACGGGCTGCCTACTCACATTAAAGTTGACCGCGAGTTCATGGGGCAGCTGATCGCTGCGGGTTACCAGCTGCCTGACATTCTGGTGCACGGCAAAGGCTTAAACCCATTGCTTCAAAACTTCTGGATGCAGATTCACCCGCCGATTCTTTTCTCGGGATTTTCTGCTACAACAGTTCCTTTTGCTTTCGCAATGGCTGCTTTAATTAAAAATGATTATAAAGACTGGGTTCGCCAGTCACTTCCCTGGATTCTTTTCGCTGCCGGCGTGCTTGGGCTTGGCATCATGCTCGGCGGTTACTGGGCTTACGGCGTGCTCGGTTGGGGTGGCTATTGGGCGTGGGACCCCGTTGAAAACTCAAGTCTTGTACCATGGCTGATTAGTGTTGCCGCTATTCATACTATGCTGGTGCAGATCAAAGTGCAGAAACGCGAACCAAACAGCGGGCGATATTTAATCACGAACATTCTGCTTTCTATTCTAACCTATGTTATGGTGGTTTACAGCACATTCCTCACACGAAGCGGCGTGCTGGGTGACTCTTCCGTTCACTCTTTCGCCGAACCGGGCAGAACTGTTTACATTTTCTTGGTTATTTTTGTGGTTTCATACACTCTGTTCGGAATCGGAATGGTGATTTTCAGACTGAAACACCTGTTGGAAATTTCTAAAACCGGCAACGAAACCGTTCTTTCAAGGGAACTGGCGCTTTTTATGGCCGCTTTCTCCATCGGAATTTCCGCAATTATCGTCGCTTTCGGCACTTCCGCTCCTATTCTTGGCGTGAAAGTTGAAGTTGATTTTTACAATATAATGCATGTTCCGCTCACTATTTTAATCCTGCTGATAAACGGGTTAAGTTTAATTTTGAAGTGGCGCAACACTTCCAAAGAGACTCTGCAGAAAGACCTCCTGCGCACCGGCGCTATAACTGCCGTGCTTAGTGCACTGATAATCTTCTTTGGCAAAGTTGATCAGGTGATGATGATTATTCTCCTTATTTCTTCACTCTTTGCATTTGTTGTTAATGCCGAATTTCTTTTCAGAGGTATGAAAAAAGGAACAATCAAGTTGGGACCATACATCGCGCACATCGGGCTGGCTGTTTTTGTCCTCGGTGTTATTGGCTCTTCCGCTTTTAGTTCCGAAAAAGAAATTGACCTTGAAAAAGGTAAAACTGTTAATGTGCTCGGCTACGATGTTACTTTCACCGGCTTGGAAGCTTTCCAGGATAAGGGGCACACTAAATATCACTGCGTTATTGATGTTAAATCAGGCTCCTCCTCAACTAAAGTACGCCCGATTATGTATATAGCCGACTTTAACAACTCGCTGATGAGAGAACCTGACATGAAAACGGGTGTTATGTCCGACTTCTATATCTCACCCGTCAGCTACGACGACGGCTCCCAGGGCACCGGCGATAACAACGAGACTGTTATTCAGGAAGGTAAAGATGTTACCGTCAGTGGCGTTACCATTAAATACAAAGAATTTATCAGCCCCGATAAATCCGCCATGTCTTCAGACGCTGATTTCAAAATGGGCGTTAAAGCTGATATTTCAAAAGGCGGTAAAACCTTCGAGAAAGATATCCTCTACTCAAGAGTTGACGGCAAAATGCAACCGGATACGGTTAAAATCGACGAGTTTGGCGTTCAGTTATTGCTGAAAACTATTAACCCTGCTGATAAGTCTGCTACAATTATTGTGAAAGATGAATCAGGTAAAGTTGCACCGGCAGCACCAAAAGAAGTGCTTTCAATTCACGCTTCAATTAAACCGATGATAAATTTGGTTTGGGTTGGTGTTGTTGTCGTTGTCTTCGGCTTTATTATCTCGATGTTCCGCCGCTTCCGTGAAGCTCAGAACTAATAAGGATTCTAAACTATTAAGGCATTGAATCGGTATAAGATTCTAAAATATTGAGATTAAATGCCGTTAAATTTCAGTAGGAAAGCCGTCACTAATGCGCTCAAGTGCCATTTTGGCGGCTGACTGCTCTGCAGATTTTTTATTGCGCCCCTGCCCTTCACCTAGCACCTTTGGTCCCACCGCCACCCGGACGGTGAAAACACGGTCGTGCTCAGGTCCGGTTTCCTCAACAACATAATACTTCGGCAGTTCTTCCCGTCGTTTTTGGATAAGCTCAAGCAGCTGGCTTTTAAAATTCTCATCGGCAACATGCACGCCTTTGGTCAGACCCGGCTCAAGCACATATTTCAATATAAAATCTTTGGTAACCTCGTAGCCGTATTCGGTGTAAATTGCACCAATTAACGCTTCTGTAGCATCGGCAAGAACTGATTTTATCCCAAGCGACTGCCCTGAAATCAAATCTTCCTGAATAAATAAGAACTGATAAAGATTAATCACCCGGGCAACTTCAAACAGGTTGTTCTTGTTCACTAAATTCGAGCGCATTTTCGTCAGCAGCCCTTCGTTTGTCTGCGGGAACATTTCAAAAAGCGCTTCAGCTACAATCATCCCAAGCACGGCATCGCCGAGAAATTCTAATCTTTCGTTGGAAGTCTTGAATTTGGTCTGGTCAAGCGCCGATCTGTGTGTAAGCGCTTCGATGAACCTGTCCGGGTTGGTAATTTTTTTTCCGATCAGCTCTTCGAGTTTTCGGAAATCTTTCTTTTTAAGTAGTTTTTTCTGCTCGAGTCGCCTGAAATATTCACGAACGAAACGGAACAAGATCAACCCTCAGCTTTACTGAAAAGAATAGCGGCATTATGCCCACCAAAACCAAAAGTGTTACTGATTGCAAAATCAACCTTCCTCTTCTCGGCTTTGTTCGGCACATAGTAAAGGTCGCACTCGGGGTCAGGATTTTCATAGTTGATTGTCGGTGGAAGCAAATTATCCTGCAGAGCAAAAATAGTCGCTACGGCTTCAATAGCGCCTGCAGCACCGAGTAAGTGTCCGGTCATCGATTTAACGGATGAAACAGCTAAATTGTAGGAATGTGCGCCAAAAACGGTTTTGATTGCCTTTGTTTCCGTTTTATCGTTCAAAGGTGTGGAAGTACCGTGTGCATTAATATAATCGATGTTTTTGTGGTCCATGCCGGCATCTCTCAGCGCTTCTTTCATCGCCCTTACGGCACCGTCGCCCTCGGGGTCAGGTGCAGTCATGTGGAAAGCATCGCCCGTTAAACCGATACCGAGAATTTCAGCATAAATTTTTGCACCTCTTCTTTTGGCGTGTTCATACTCTTCCAGAATCAAAGCACCTCCGCCCTCACCCATCACAAAACCGGAGCGGTCTTTATCGAAGGGGCGGCTGGCTGTCCGGTAGCTCTCATTCTGAGTTGAAATAGCCCGCATTGCACCAAAAGCACCCACACCAATCTCAGTAATGGCTGCTTCGGCACCTCCGCAAATAATTGCGTCGGCTGAACCGCGCTGAATCAGCATAAAACCATCCGCAATAGAGTGTGAAGAAGTGGCGCACGCTGATGTGGTCGAGTAATTTGGGCCCTTCAAACCATACTTAATAGAAATGTGCCCGCCCGCAATATCAGCAATCATCATCGTTACTAAGAACGGTGATATTTTCTTCGGCGAGCTTTCTGTGTAGTAAGTTACAAATCCGTTTTCAAGCGATTTCAGCCCTCCGATACCACTTCCGAATATAACTCCGAATCGCAAGGGGTCATAGCTCCCTTCCTCAAAGGCGGCATCTTCCCACGCTTGTGTAGCGGCGGCAATCGCAAAAATCGAAAATTTATCAACCCTCTTTTGATTCTTAAAATCAACATACAGACCGGGATCAAAATTCTTAACTTCTGCGGCAAATTTTGTTTCAAAGTTTGCGGTATCAAAATGGGAAATAAGCTCCACTCCATTCCTGCCGGAGAAAAGCCCATCCCGGTATTCCTTTAGGTTGTTTCCGATAGGTGTAACCACACCCATACCGGTAACAACAACCCGTCTGTTGTTCATATTAATTACCGAAGGAAAAAATTAGTGCCGGGTTATTAAACCGTCTCATAAAAAGGTAAAGCGCCCCGGCACTTAAAAAATTATTTTTTAGCAGTTTCTTCTTTGATGAATGCCAAAGCGGCACCAACGGTATCAAGCTTTTCAACCTGATCTTCCGGCGCAGAAATGTTAAATTCGCTCTCGAAAGCCATGAAAAGCTCCATCAGGTCGAGTGAATCAGCCTGCAGGTCGTTCCTGAAACTTGCTTCAGGTGTGATCTGAGATTCTTCCACACCAAGTTTGTCCTGAATGATCTGATAGTATTTTGCTTCAATATCCATTATATCTCCTAATGATTTGGTTAAAAAAATTACATAGTCATTCCGCCGTCAACAGCGATTACCTGCCCGGTTATATAGTCAGCAGCCGGTGAAGCCAGAAACACAACGGTCTTTGCAATGTGTCCGGGTTCTCCGAATACTTTAAGGGGTATATGACTTAATATTGCGTCTTTAATTTCGTCTTTAAGCTTATCGGTCATGTCGGTTCTAATAAATCCGGGAGCGATAGCGTTGCAAGTGATGTTTCTTGCCGCCATCTCCTTCGCAACCGACTTAGTGAATCCAATCATCCCGGCTTTGCTGGCGGCATAGTTCGCCTGCCCGGCGTTACCTGTTAACCCTACAACTGAAGTGATGTTGATTATTCTGCCGAAACGGTTAGACATCATCGGTTTCAGAGCGGCTTTTGTGTAATTAAATACACTTTTCAGATTAGCATCGATAACCTCGGTGAAGTCACTCTCTTTCATCATCATCAGAAACTTATCCCGGTTAATCCCGGCGTTGTTCACTAAGATATCGCAACCGCCTAAGTTTTGAAGTGTAAAATCAATCGCCTTTTGCGCATCCTCGAAGCTTGCAGCGTCTGCCTTAAAAGCGAGCACTTTTCTGCCTGCAGCAGCGTGTTCATCCTGAATAGCCTTTGCTGCATCGTCTGATGACTGGTAAGTGAACACCACAGAACACCCGTTCGCGGCAAGTTCTTCCACAATCGCTTTACCTATCCCGCGGGTGCCGCCGGTAACGAGTGCTTTTTTATCCATTAAATCTGTCATTTTTAGTTCTAAAATATATTAAATAAATTTCAAAAATGAATGGAAGGTTACAAATATTTTTCAATTTCGGAATATTTATCAATACCCGAAATAGCAACCGAATTGTCTATCCTTTTAACTAAACCCTGAAGAACCTTACCGGGCCCCACTTCAACAAATTCGGTAAACCCGTCGGAAATCATATTTTTAATTGTGTCTTCCCACAAAACGGGTGCCGTCAGCTGGCGATACAAATTTTCTTTTATCTTTTCTTTTTTCAACTCAGGCGCTGCGGTTACATTCGCATAAACGGGCTTTTTGATGTCGTAAAAATGCGTTTTATCCAATGCTTCCGACAATTTTTCCTGAGCTGAAAGCATCAGTGGCGAGTGAAAAGCGCCCGAAACAGGCAACATAGTAACTAATCTTGCTTTTGCAGCTTTTGCAAGTTCCATTGCTTTCGTAACACCATCGATACTTCCGGAAATTACTATCTGCCCCGGTGAATTGAAGTTCGCCGGCTGTACAACCCCCTCTTCGGAAGCTTCTTTACAAATATCATAAACCACACTGCGTTCCAAACCTATAACAGCCGCCATGGTTCCGGGCTGCTCTCTGCCTGCTCCCTGCATAGCCAGTCCGCGCAATCTTACCAACTGAACCGCATCGTAAAACTGAACTGCCCCGCACGCAACAAGTGCTGAGTATTCACCCAGCGAGTGACCGGCTGCACCATCAAATGGCAACCTCCTTAGAATGGAAGCAAGCACAACACTGTGCAGAAAAATTGCGGGTTGTGTGTATTCAGTCTGTTTAAGCTCTTCTTCGGGTCCATAGAACATAATGTGCGAAAGGTTAACATTAAGCGCATTATCCGCCGTTTTAATCATTTCTTTAGCTTCAACGGAATTTTCGAAGAGGTCTTTTGCCATTTCAACATACTGCGACCCCTGCCCCGGAAACAATAAAGCGCGCTTGCTCATATCAATCAATGCTCCACTTCAGCCACATCGAACCCCATGTGAAGCCCGCACCAAACGCCGCCAGAATAATGTTATCGCCTTTTTTAACCTTACCTGCACGGTAATATTCCGTAATTACAGTGGGGATTGTGCCGGAAGTGGTGTTGCCGTATCTTTCGATGTTCAACATAACCTTATCCATGCCTATGCCCATCCTGTTAGCAGTTGAGTCAATTATCCTCAAGTTCGCCTGATGTGGTGCCAACCACGCAACATCTTCACTCTTAAGCCCGTTTTTCTCCATTATTTCAGCAGAAACTTCCGCCATACCGAGCACGGCTCTTTTATAAACGGCTTTCCCTTCCTGATAAATATAGTGCATTTTTGCGTCAACAGTTTCGTGCGTGGGGGGGTTAAGGCTTCCGCCACCCTTCATGTTCAGGTAATCCGCTCCTGACCCATCGATGTGTAAAATGGAATCGAGAATCCCCGTGCTTTTATCTTCAGTCGGTTCCAAAAGAAAAGCACCGGCAGCATCGCCGAACAAAATGCAGGTGTTCCTGTCAGTATAATCAACAATTGCACTCATCTTATCCGCACCGATAACCACAACTTTTTTATACGCCCCCGAGGCAATAAAATTAGCCCCGGTTTGAAGTGCAAACAAAAACCCCGAACATGCCGCTGAAAGATCGAACCCCCAGGCATTGGTTGCGCCAACTCTCTCCTGAACTAATGCAGCTGTCGCAGGGAAGAGCATATCGGGTGTTACAGTAGCAACAATTATCACATCAATTTCTTCCGGATTCAATCCGGTTGTTGCCATCAGGTCTTTCAGAGCGCCGGTTGCCAAATCGCTGGTGGCACCATTTCTTAAAATTCTTCTTTCCTTTATCCCTGTTCTGGTAACAATCCACTCATCATTAGTATCAAGGTATTTGGCAAAATAATCGTTGTCAAGCACCTCATCCGGCACATACATTCCTACGCCGGTTACCCGGGCGTTATATTTTGTAGCGTTAGTCATTAAGGGTTTCCTTCGTTGTGGTCAAAATTACGGGAAGCAACCGCTTCGGTAAGCTTGCTGATCAGGTCTTTCCTGTGCGCTTCAGCGGCTTTGTGAATCATATTTTTGATTGCTAACGGGGAACTTGAACCGTGCCCGATAATGGTAATGCCATTAACACCAAGCAGGGGTACCCCGCCGTAATTTTCATAATTAAGTTTTGAGAAAATGCTCTTAAGAGAACTTTTAAAAAGACCCACACGGATCTTTTTGAAAAACCCCTCTTCAGCATATTCCTTGATGAGGTGTTTCAGAAGGTGCGTAACACCCTCGGCAAATTTCAGGATGATGTTACCCGTGAATCCGTCACAAACGGCAACATCAACATTCCCTTTAAGTATATCCTTCCCCTCAACATTCCCCTTAAAATTTAACCCGAGCGGCTTAATAAGCTGAACGGCTTTTTTCGATATCTCGTTTCCCTTGCTTTCTTCTTCACCAACACTTAGCACGCCAACGCTTGGGTTGGGTTTGTTTAGCATCTCTCTTGCGTAAATCGAGCCAAGAACAGCATATTCAGCTAAGTGGTGCGCTTTCGAGTCAACACTTGCACCTGCATCGAAAATAGTGCAAAAACCCCCGATACAAGGCATAAGCGTGCCGATTGTCGGGCGGTCTATCCCTTTAATTTTTCTGTATATCATCAGTGAAAATGTCATAACAGCACCGGTGTTACCGGCGCTTACGAATGCGTCAGCATCCCCATTTTTCACAAAATTCAGCCCTTTTGCGAGTGATGAACCCTGCTTTTCTTTGTACGCCTGAACAGGAAGGTCGTTCATTGTAACCACCTGCTCGGAATCTATTATTCTTGAAAGATCGAATTGCAGGTTCTTCTCACGAAGCACCTTTTCTATCTCATCTTTTTTGCCGGCAAGCCACACTTCGAGGTTACTATCCTCTTTCTCAGCCTGAATAGCTCCGAGAATTTCGTTTTCAGGGGCAAAATCACCCCCCATAGCGTCAAGTACTACTTTACACTTGCCGGGGTTCGGCATCAAATATCCCGGAAACTATTTCTTTGGGAGGAACATTGAGCGCCCTGCGTAATACCCACAAGCAGGGCAAGCGTGGTGGTTCAATTTTGTTTCACCACAGTTTGGGCATGAACTTACAGAAGGTGCAACTGCTTTGTAGTGCGTTCTTCTTTTGTCTCTTCTTGTGCTGGACATTTTTCTTTTAGGATGTGCCATCGATAATTCCGTTAAATTAAGTTAATTTTTCTACTAAGTTAAAATCTCTGTGTCTGATATTTTTTCTATTAAACCGGTTTGAATTTTTACGGTTAAGCCATTAATTGAACATTCGCCCGGCTTTTCATTCAACCGGTTTTTAATCATCGTTGAATTGATCTTTAAGCTTCTCGAGGTCTTTCCATACGGGGTTGAACTCCTCTTGTTCACAATTGCATTGCCCGGTGTTCAGGTCTTTGCCACATTTCGGGCAGATACCTTTGCAGTCTTCCCTGCACAATTTCTTGAATGGAATATCAAGATGAGCATAGTCATAAAGCTCCGCTGAAATGTCGATTTTATCCTCCTCGCGGGAAAGATAATAAACATCGGGGTCGTCAGTTTCCCCACTTTTTTCATCAAAAAGATATACAATGGTGAAGCGGATGACCCTGTCTGACTCGAACTCGTTCGTGCACCTGTCGCACTCAAACTTTGCAGAAACTCTAAGCTCTGCGTTCATCAGCAACTGCTGGTGGCTTTTATCGAACTGTAAAAGCAGCAGATATTTTCCAAAAAAAGGCTCACCAAGCCCTATTTCTTCAACTTTACCGGAGTATTCAAGCTCGTTCGTGCCGAACTCAAAACCGGATATCTTTATTTTCAACGCAATTGTCCAAAAAATCGAACTACAAATATACGGATTGCAGATATTTAGCACAAATTTATATTTGGTGCTCTCAGAGATTTTCTGATTGTATTATTATCAGAAAAAACAGCCTGCTATCATCAAAAGTTTTTAAGTATCGTTTAATTTTACTTAACGCAAATATATTGAAAAATCATTGTGGTGTATCTGTGTGCAACTGGGGTAATTTTTTGATGCCGTTTAATAAATTCAGGTTGTTCTAAGCTACCACTGTGACTCTGTACGCTAAGAATAGTTAAAGCAGACCACTCTGTTAAAATTATCTTCACAATCCCAAGAATATAATTTAAAGTTTCATGTTCAATAAACTTAATTTCTCCCTCATAAGCTCATTCAAAAGATACACACCTGAAATGTCGAAAAAAACTCAACTTTGGAATTTACAAACTCAATTAAGTTCACAACCCAAAAAGCAAACAAACTAAATGCAGCGCACAAGCCAAATAAAGTGCGAATAGTGCGAATATTTAATAATGATTTAACCTTTCTAATTGCGGAAATTACGCAACACACTTTACGCAATTTGCTTACCAGGTGTGCCTCACAACCAAATTGAAACAGGCAGTATGCCAAATCTTTGCAGGTGCTATGAAAAACCCTTTTACAGTAACAGGTTATGCCGGCGCTAAATATTTCTGCGATCGTGAAGAAGAGACAAAAAAAATTATTTCTGCGGTTGAAAACGGTAGAAATATTGTGCTTTATTCAATAAGAAGGCTCGGAAAAACTCAGCTTATCAAACATGTTTTCAGTTCGCTCGGAAAAAACAAAAAGTACATTACCGTCTATTTAGATATTTATCATACACGCGATCTTAAAAGCTTCACCCAGTCGTTTGCTGAAGCAGTTTTTTCAGCACTCACTACAAACCCCGCTTCAATCCTCGAAAAAGCGGCGAAAGTGCTTTCCAACCTTAGGGTAGCATTATCATTTGACCCATTTTCCGGAAAAACAATTCTTACATTTGATATTAAAACTCCTCAGGAATCGGAGGCTACCCTGAGAAAAATCTTCGAACATATATCAGCGCAAAAAAAGCAGGTCGTGGTAGCAATCGATGAATTTCAGCAGGTTTCTCTCTATCCTGAAGATACTACAGAGGCGCTTCTTCGATCCTTTATGTCTGAGTGCACAAACGCCTCGTTTATTTTCTCAGGAAGTGTAAACCACCTTCTTATTTCTATGTTTGCTTCTGCAAACAGACCTTTTTACCAAAGCGCTGAAATGCTGAGACTTCAAAAAATTGAAACCGCAGTTTATGCCCGTTTTGCGAAGAGGCTGTTTAACAGCAAAGGGACAAATTTACCATTAAGCCTTGCGACCGAGTGCATTCAATGGTGCAGAAACCACACATATTTTGTGCAGCGCCTGTTCAACCGCCTCTATTCCCTGCCGGTTGAAGAAATCACCGGAGATGTTATTCAACGGACAAAAAACGAACTGTTGCTGGAAGCAGAGCCTGTATTCAACGATTATGTTAATTTTTACACTCAGTTTCAGTGGAAACTTCTTTCTGCCGTTGCGAAAGAAGATGGCGCACAAAGCGTTTATTCAACTGAATTTATAAACAAATATGAACTCGGCAGCACAAGCTCTGTCCGTACTGCGCTTCAGTCCCTGATTCGCCGGGATGCCATTTATGAAGAAGACAACAAATATTTTGTCGCCGACCTCTTCTTTTCCCGCTGGTTAGAGATGAAAATCCGGTAAACTCTTCGGGAGAATTGGTTTTCTTTTAATCACCCCTAACCACACAAATCGAAGTTGGAATACTGCAAACTTTCGGGAAGAATTATGCTTTCTTCCAATCACCCCCAACCACACAGGTCGAAGTTGAAAACTGTAAACTTCCCTGCACTTCAGCATTCGCAAAAAGTGGAGATTCACAAAATGCTTTACTTTACCTATATTTGTTCTTTGGTTACTCTTAATTTTTCAATTTAAATGAACAAAGTGAAGCTTGCCAACTGGGGCAGGTATCCGGTTATTGAAACTTCAATATCCTCCTTCAACGAGGAAAGGCACGCCGTTCAGAAAATCAGAAATGCCCACGGAGTAATTGCCCGCGGCTTAGGCAGATGCTACGGCGACAGTTCGCTTGCAGAAAACATCCTTTCTACGCTCAATTACAACAAATTTATCGCTTTTGATGAAACCAACGGCGTTCTTAGGTGCGAGGCCGGGGTTTCGTTTGCCGATATTCTTGAAGTGTTTGTTCCCAAAGGTTGGTTCCTCCCCGTTACCCCCGGTACTAAGTTTATAACTGTCGGCGGTGCCGTAGCCTCCGATGTACACGGCAAAAATCACCACAAAGAAGGTACTTTCGGGAATTGGGTGCACTCACTGAAAATCTTAATCGCTTCCGGCGAGGTGATTAATTGCTCACCGGGTGAAAACGCCGATCTTTTCTTCGCTACTGTCGGCGGAATGGGGCTTACCGGAATCATTTTGGAGGTGGTGTTTTCACTTAAAAAAATTGAGACGGCTTTTATCACACAACAGGTGCACATAGCCAAAAATTTGGATGAGGTGATGAGGCTTTTCGATGAGAACAAAGCTGCCACTTATTCTGTTGCGTGGATCGATTGTTTAGCGGGGGGGAAAACACTCGGGCGCTCTGTTCTTTATCTTGGCGAGCACTCTAAAACCGATGAAATTGCCGACACCATCTTTGCCGATAAGCCCCTTTATTACCACGGGAAAGGATCGATTGGCGTTCCTTTTAATTTTCCTTCCGGATCTTTGAATTCCCTCTCTATCAGGCTTTTCAACTCTCTGTATTACGGTATGAACAAATTAAAGAGCGACGGAAAAATCCACATTAACCCATTTTTCTACCCTTTGGATTCGGTAAACAACTGGAACAGAATCTACGGAAAGAAGGGATTTCTGCAGTACCAGTTTGTTCTGCCGCTCGAAAACAGCCGTGAGGGAATGACCGAAATACTCACTGCACTCCACAACGAAGGCAGGGGTTCTTTTCTGGCGGTGCTTAAACTTTTCGGGAAACAAATTCCATATTTTCTACCCGATACTTCCGTAAATGAAGTGACGGTAACAGCGGAAGAAACCGCAAACAGAAATGAAACCACGGTTTCCAATAACGCACAATTTGAGAGAATCGAAGCAGAATCAAACACACAGGAGCGGGCTTCCCGTGACGGGAAAAATCAGCAATGCATGCAAAACGGAATCAATCATCCCCTTATCTCCTTCCCGATGGAAGGTTACACCCTGGCGTTAGACTTCCCGATTACATCCGGGCTGATGAAATTTTTGAATAAATTAGATGAAATTGTGCTTGAGCACAACGGCAGGTTCTATTTTACAAAAGATTCGAGGCTTAAACCTGATGTGTTCCGTAAGGGCTACCCGGAATTAGACCAATTTTTAAAAATTAAACGCAAATATGACCCTGAAAACACCTTTTCCTCTTCACAATCTAAACGGCTTGGGCTGACATGAAAAACTGCTTAATTATTGGTGCAAATTCTGATATCGCAAAGGCGCTCGCCGCTCAATTCGCGAAAGCCAAATATAACCTTTGCCTGACCGGCAGAAAC
The DNA here is from genome assembly GCA_008933765.1 of Ignavibacteriaceae bacterium. Classification (GTDB taxonomy): domain Bacteria; phylum Bacteroidota; class Ignavibacteria; order Ignavibacteriales; family Ignavibacteriaceae; genus UTCHB3. Next base: position 127,174 of record WBUK01000010.1, read on the forward strand.
ATGGAGGAACTGAAAAAAACTGCATCCGACCTCAATATCAGGTTCGGTGTTCAGGCAGAAGCACTCTTTTTCGATGTGTTGCAGTATGAAACCCACGAAACCTTTTTTCAACAATTAGAACCCAAACCTGATGTGGTAATTGCCGCTGCAGGGCTGCTTGGCGACCAATCCATCGCAGAAACCGACCCTCAGTACGCCCGTCTGATAATCGATACAAACTTCACCGGAGTTGCCGGCATATTAAACGAAGCGGGAAACTACTTTGAAACTATCGGGAAAGGCTCTGTCATCGGCATTTCAAGCGTCGCCGGTGAAAGAGGCAGAAAGAAAAACTACTTTTACGGCGCTGCAAAAGCGGGATTCACTGCATTTCTTTCAGGGTTAAGGCAACGGTTGCACCCAAAAGGCGTTTTCGTGATGACCGTGCTCCCGGGTTTTGTCCGCACTAAAATGATCGAAAACGAAGAAACCCCCTGGCTGCTAACCGCCGAGCCTGAAAAAGTTGCAAAACAGATATTTAACGGCTGGAAAAGCAGAAAACCCGTTATCCACACACCACACTACTGGTGGCTGATTATGTGCATGATGAAAATGATCCCCGAAAAAATTTTCCGCAAACTAAATGTGTAGTTGCTGATAAAACACCACCTGTTACCAACTAATAGTTCAATTGTGAAAATAAAAAATTATTATCTTTGCTGTTTGTTTGTTAATAAATCACCCTATTTTTTACCTATTTTTAATTTCGCAGATCAACACTATGAGAGATAAATATCTGATTTTTGGCAGCCCCGTTATTGAACAGGATGAAGTGGACGAGGTGGTTGATACCCTAAGATCAGGTTGGCTTGGTACGGGCCCCAAAGTCGCCCGTTTTGAAGAAGAATTTGGAAAATATATCGGTGCTAACCACGCAATTGCAATCGCAAGTTGCACGGCAGGGCTACACCTCGGAGTTATAGCGCTTGGAATCAAAGAAGGGGATGAGGTTATTGTTCCCGCTCTTACTTTTGCCGCAACCGCCAATGCGGTTATTCATTCCGGCGCAAAACCCGTCTTCGTGGATGTTAATCGCGATACAATGACGCTTGATTTCGAGGACCTGCAGCGAAAAATTACTGCACGAACCAAAGCTATCATCCCCGTCCATTTCGCCGGCAGAGCCGTCAAGATGGATGAACTAAGCAAAATTTCAAACGAATATGGTATCTATATTATAAACGACGCAGCTCACGCAATTGAAACAGAGTATAAAGGAAAGAAAATCGGTTGTTTTGCGGATATAACAAGCTATAGTTTCTATGTAACCAAAAACATTACCACCGCCGAGGGGGGCATGATTGTTACAGACAACGAAGCCCTCGCTAACAGATTAAAAATTTACGCTCTGCACGGAATGAGCAAAGACGCATGGAAAAGATTCTCCGATGACGGTTATAAACACTACCAGGTGATCTTCCCCGGTTTTAAGTATAACATGACCGATATTCAGGCTGCGCTCGGGATTCACCAGCTCCGTAAGGTTGAACGATTCCATAAACGCCGTGAAGAAATTTGGAAAATCTACCAGGAGAGACTGAAACATTTACCCTTAATTCTCCCCACTGAGATGGACCCTGAATCAAAGCATGGGTTGCACCTTTTCATTATTCTTGTCGATGACACAAAAACGAATATCACCCGCGACCAATTGATAACAGAACTTCATCAAAGAAAAATAGGCACAGGGGTACATTATCTCGGTTTGAACTGGCACCCGTTCTACCAACAGGAATTTGGCTATAAGGTCGGTGATTTTCCTAATTCTGACTTTATTTCTGAGCGTACTCTCTCGATTCCCTTCTCAGCAAAACTGACGGATCAGGATGTCGAAGATGTAATCGAAGCCCTTGAGGATATTTTTAAAATTTAGTTTCAGAAATCAATCCGCATAATAAAACGCACTGAAAGTTCTGATTGCGCTTCGCCCCACGCACAGAGCAACACATAATTTAAAATTAACCTCCGTAATAAAAAGCACTGAAAGTTCTGATTGCAGGGGCACCCCTCCCGGTTAGCAATCTCAATCGCACTTTCTCAACTTCCACCGGCGAATCTAATTTCAGAATCCTTGATCTCCCAATCGTGGTTCCGGCGGTTAAAATAACCCATTTTCCGTTGTTGTAGCCCCAAATCTCGAAACTGCTGACTCGCTGCCCATATTTAACAGCCTCTTCAACACGAAAATAATTTACCTGCTGCGAAGTATCTAATTCCACCTCTAAGTCTGCATTAACAACCGAAGGGTCGGTAACCCAAAAAGTACCCGGATTACCATCAAGCGCTGATGAAGGTTGCCAAAGTTCTTCACCCGAGCGGGAGTTGCTTGCTGTTGCTTTCTTCCCCAGAAGAATATCAGTTTTGAACATATTATCCAAAATTTGTCTGAAACGGTAGAGGTTATTAACATCAATCTGATTAAAATTCCCATCGGGCATTGGCGGCACATTCAACAGTAGATTGCTGTTCTTACCAACAGTATTAAGATAAAGTTGAACAAGCCTTTCGGGTGATTTTACCAAAGGGTCATCCCAGGCTTTATAGAACCACCCCGGTCTTATAGATACATCACACTCAGAAGGCTGCCAAACATTAACATCAGAATATGGATGAAATGCCGGGTGCGAAATCCGGAACGACCAATCGGTCTCCGACCCTTCCCCGTCTTCATTCCCCACCCATCTTATATCAGGCCCCATAATTGCCATTAACGAGCGGGGTTGATAAAGCTTCGTTGTTCGCACATATCTTTGCCAGTCGAACATATCGTGTGTTATCGAACTGTTATATCCCAGAAACCCATCTAACCAAATTTCACCCACTTCACCATATTTGGTGCAAAGCTCTTTCGTTTGGTTAACATAATAATCGTTGTAGGCCGGGGTGCCGTAAAGAGGTGAATTCATGTCCCAAAGCGAAAGATAATAACCAAAGCTAACACCCTGAGCGTGGCACTCGTCCGCAAACTCCTTCACTATATCTCCTTTCCCTCCTTTATATGGGCTATGTTTAATGGAATATTCGGTATATTCTGAGGGCCACAAACAAAATCCGGAATGGTGTTTTGCCGTCAGAATCATATACTTAAATCCGGTTTCCTTTGCAACCGAAACCCACTGATTCACATTGGCACTATCAGGGTTAAATGTCTCAGCAGGCTCGGTGCCCGTGCCCAAATGGCTTTCGATAAAAGTCGGAATCCCAAAATGGATAAACATCACCATTTCAGCATCCTGCCACTTGAGTTGAACATCTGTCGGAATCGGGTATATATTCTCTATATCCGGTGAAACAACTTCGGTCGGTGATTGCGGAGTGTCTGCTTCAATTTTCGGCTCAACCGGCGTTTCGCTGCACGAAGAAAACAGGAACAAAAAAAGAAAACTTAACCTTAATGCTTTTTTTACTAACAATGCCTTTTGTACTAACTTAACTTTTCGCACTAACTTAAAATGCCCGTTTAAATCTTTCTTATACGGCAATTTACTAATTAAAAATCAGATAATTGCACTTATTAAATCTATCCTGCAGATTCTAAATCCTGTAGATTCTAAAGTTGTCTAAAATTGGGGTTTGACCGGTCTTACCACCCTCCGGAATCGATCATAACACGGTAAAGCTAAAAGCGGGAGAGGGAGATAAGCGCAAATTTATCAGCAACCGGAGGCACTTTTTCAGTCTAAAGCGTTATATTTTAACCAATTTGCCCCGCAAAATAATTATATTGCAGTTTGTTTTAATTTTCTTTCACTCACCCGGGAGAGCCTGAATCCAATATGTCAGAAGAACGCAAAATTGATATGCTGGATATTCTTGTCATTTTAGTCAGAAGAAAATTCCTCATTCTGGCGGTGGCAATTCTAACCGCCGTAGCCGGCTACCTTTCAGTTTATTATTTTATCGACGAAAAGTTTGAATCTGTCGCCGTTGTTGTTCCTTACGAAACCGGTAAAGGCGCCGGGGGCATGTCTTCACTTCTTAAGAACATCGGTAGCTTACCGATCGGGGGGCTTTCAAACTTAGGTGGCGGCTCCACCGACCTCGATTTTTATCTGACGGTGCTATACAGCAGAACTACGCTGACTGATCTGATCGAAAAGTTTAATCTGAAACCGGAATATGATAAAAAATATTTCGCCGATCTTCTTAAAAAAGTGATGGAAGATATCGCTGTCGTTAACAACGACGACCTTTCAGTTTCAATTGCCGTGCGCAACAAAAGCCCGAAAAAAGCCGCCGATATGGCTAACTACCTCGTGGAAGTGCTGAACACAAAAATAACTGAAATTAATACGAGAAAAACGAAAGACAACCGGGCTTTCTTAGAAAAAAGATATAATGAAGTGCTGGTTGATCTGCGCACCGCTGAAGATAAATTTGAAGCCTACCAAAAGAAAAACGGAGTGTTTGAAGCCGAGCAACAAGTGAAATCAACCGTAACTGCTTACGCTGAACTTGAAATGGAGCTTGCAAGAAAACAGGTAGAGTACGAAGCCGCAGTTAAAATGCTCGGCGAAAACACTCCGGCAGTTATAAACCTCAAGGATGCACTCAACGCACTGCAAAAAAAGGTGAAAGATATTAAAGCGGGGAAAGACGGAAGCTCCGTTCTTATTCCGATCGCTTCACTTCCTACTAAAGCTATCGAATACTATCGCCTCTACAGAGATGTTAAAATCAACAACGAAATGGTAGAGTTCCTTCTCCCTCTGTACGAGCAGGCAAAATTCGATGAACAAAAAGATACACCTATTATTCTCAGTATAGATAAAGCTGTACCCTCGGATAAAAAAGTGTATCCGCCGAGATTGATTTATACCATAATTATTTCTTTCTTTTCGGTAGGTCTTGTCTCTCTTATCCTTGTGATGGCAGAGGTTTCCAAAAAAACTGAAGACCCCAAAGTAAGGTTCCTGCTACGGAATATCTTCTCTTTGAGGAGGAAAGAAGATTAACGCAACAACACCTCCGGTTCTTTTTGATGACGCCAAAAAGAGCTTTTTGTTGGTTTTTGCAGCGCTGCTTACAATATTGCCGCTCACTTTGTTGCTTGGTGATTTTGGAGAAAAAACCACAACAAAGGTGCTCGTTATGGGGCTACCGATGCTGATGATTGGTTTTCTCAATTTTCGAATAGCATTAGCACTGTTTCTGTTTTCACTCTTTGTTGATATAAACCCCGCCCTGTTGATCAGCCTCGCATTTTTAATGATTCCCTACCTGATTGCAGCGTTTTCGACAACAAACGGGGGCTTTTCGCCGAAAGAATTTAGCTCCCCTTTTACCGCACCGGCTCTTCTGTTGATTGCTTTTGTTCTTCCATCTTTTATGAACAGCAAGGCGGTTACCTTAGCCGGGCTTAACATGCTTATGCTTCCCGGCTTCATTATGCTTTTTCTTTTTCTGGGGGTTGCTCTTAAGCAGAAAGAGGGTGTTTCGTACCTGGCAAAAGTATATGTTACTATTGTCAGTTTGAACGCACTTTACGCAATTTTTCAGGGGGTAACCTCCGGCACAAGGGCATACGGCTTCGCCGGTATTATGTTTGTCGATATCCTCGGAATCGGGATACTCATCGTTTTCCTGCTCCTTTTGATGAATAAAGGTGAAAAAAAAGTGCTTTATGCTGCGCTTTTTGGGTTTTTAGTTATTGCGATGATTTTCAACAAAACGAGAAATGTCTGGATTAATGTCCTTCTCGTGCTTTTCCTTTCATTTATTCATACTGCTATCCAATCAAACAATTTGAATATAAACCGTAAAAAATTGGTAAGATTTGGTGTTGTTTTGGCACTTTTTCTCGGGCTGACCGGTGGCGCTTTCCTTGCGATTTACGGGACAAAATTCCTGCGCCTTGAAGAAAAACAAAAGCTAACTTCCGAAAAACTCGAGGTGGCAGATGTGAATAACTCCTTTGTTACCAGGTTCTTTATCTGGAGCACCGGGTATAACGCTTTTATAGCAAACCCTGTTTTCGGAATGGGTATGTATTCCTACGCATACACATCATCTTTTTACAATCAACTTCCGAAAAATATCTATAAGAAATATGTTTCGGGGTTAACGCTTCACCAGGGATATTACTCGATGTTAGTGGAAACCGGAATTTTTGGTTTCACAGGGTTTATTATCTTCCTTGTTATGATTTTTCGAAGGAGTAAAAAGATTTATAAAAAAGCGATTGGCACGCCACATTTTCAATCGGCTTTTATTGCGTTTTGGTGCTTAATCTATGTTATTACATCGTTGATGTTTACTGATGCGTGGTTCTGGGGGCGAGGAATTGTTATGTTCGGAACTATTCTGGGGGTTTTAACTGCCATCAATTCACAACTGAAAGACCAAAATCTTGTTGTTGCTGAAAGTGAACCGGACCTGCCAAATCTGCCGGATGAACCAAATTTCCAAAACGATTTAGATGTACCGGATGAAACTGACTCCGGTAAATAAGCGGTAATTAATGAGTGAAAGAAAAGATAACCTCTGGTTAGCCGCACATTTTATCTTCACCATGGTGGCTTCGTTAATTGCGCTGAAATTTAATATTATGAACTTTGGCAGCCATATTTTCGGGGTGTGGGTGTTACTCTCTTCAATCTGGGGGCTTAGCAATGTTATAGACCTTGGTTTTGGGCTTGCCTTAATCAGAGCTGTCTCAAAAAACCGGGATGATCGAAAAGCGCTCTCTCAGGTTACCTCAACCGGTTTTGTCTTTTTTATTTTGTTCGGGCTTGTTATTCTGGCAATAGGTATGTTTATCGGCAACAACTTCTATGTAAACGATACTACATTAGTGCAGCCCGAGTTGAAACAATCGTCGTTCAACACGAATTTGATTCTTGGCGGGTTTTTCTATCTGAACTACATTTCAACATTTTTCAGGTCGGTTTACGAAGGGTTGGGGCTGTTCATTTTTTACAGCAAAATTGCCATAGTTTACAGTGCCCTGACTTTAACAGCCGCGATAACATCCTGGGCGTTCAGGCTCGATATCAGCGGGTTGGCACTTCTGATGTTGCTCGCAGCACTTCTGCAACTGGGAATGCTTTTTTCACTCGGAATGATCCGTAAGAAATTCACTTCACTCCTCTCTTTCCGGTTTAACAGAACGGTTTTTAAAGAGCTTTTTTCATTCAGTATAAGCGTGCAGGGTGCTACAGTTCTGGGGACGGCAATCGACCCGGTGATAAAATATATCATCGGCAGCAACATGGATGTGAAGGTTGTCGGCTTCTACGATATTGCCAAAAGGTTTGCGCAAGCTTCATCAGGGCTTTTCTTTGCAGCCTTCAGAACAATCTATCCAAAGGCATCAAGAATACAACCGGGTGAAGAGAAAGAGTTCATCCTTAACGAGTGCCTTCCTCTTTCAAAAAAAGGAATTTTAACCGCAGGGCTGTTTTTTATGGCTTTCACACCTGTATTTGCGGCTATTTTCGTCTTTTTTTACGGCTCGCCTGTCTCGTTTAACATCTTTCTGCTGCTTGCGATGGTTGAGTCGGTCAACCTGTTTGGCTATTCATACTACTCCACCCTGATGGGTAACGGCAAGGCTAATTTCCTGGCATTAGTTCAGTTTATCAATTTGACGGGTGTCGCTGCACTGTTAACACTTGGTATCCGGCTTACGAACTCTTACACCGGGTTGGCGGGTTATGCACTAACCGTGATCACCGTGAACTATCTAATGCTTACCTACATTCGAAAATTTACGAACATTTCTCGTTCGGGGTTTTTCCTAAACGCCGGAGGAATCCGTCTGATTTTGCAGTTCACGGTTTTGGTTTGCGCTTTCGTGGTCTTGGAACTGTTTGCTGTAAACCCCTTTTATATTGCCGGTGGTTTGCTCTTAGCCTGGCTTATTATTTATGGCTCTGCTGTTAAATCTTACACTGTGCTTTTAACAAACCTGATTAAAAGGGAAGGGTAACGGGGAATGTCGGGTTATTATTTCGTTTCGGCGGTTATCTCCTTATTTAAAGGTGAAAAATTTATTCGCGGAAGATTGGATGATTTACTCGCACAATCTCTCGGTAAACAGGCGGAAATTATCATAATTGACAGCAATTCACCACAAAACGAAAAGGCTATTATTGAGGAATATCTCACCAAAAACGATAATATTAAATACCTGCGAACTGATTTCACCGAAAGTATGTACGCAGCATGGAACCGCGGCATTGCTATGGCAAACGGAAAGTATATCACTAATGCAAATGTGGATGATCGGCTGGCGCCCAACGCTTTGGAAGAACTTGCAAATGCTTTGGAAAATGACCCGAGTGCCGGATTGGTATATGGTGACTACTTCGTATCCCCCAAAGAAAATGAAAATTTTGAAACTGCAAAACAAAAAGGGCGCCCGGTAAGAGTTTCCGGAGAGTTTTCTCCTCTTCACCTGCTTCACGGTTATATGTGTGGCCCACAATCGTTGTGGCGAAAAACTCTTCACGATGAAAACAATATTTGGTTCGATGAATCTTTCGAAGTAACCGGTGATTATAAATTTGTTGCTGATATTACTAAGGTTACAAAACTTAAATATCTGCCGAAAAACTTAGGCGTTTATTACAGATCACAAGCGGATGAGAACAAAGAGTTCCAAAACTTGGAAAAAACCACCGCCGAGGCTTTTCGGATTAAATACGAACTTATTAATTTTTATTTGGATCATAATACTTTGTCGGTTGATCGTCCTGAAAATCGAAAAGCTTTAAGAAATATCAAATTTTACCCTTCATTATCCGTCAGGGCGGCATCTATTTTGTGGAAATTGGATAAACGAGCCGTTATCAACTATGAAACCGTCTTTTTTATCGCTGCTGTGCAGGCTGAAAAGGAAGGAAACTTAGCAAAAACGATGAAAATAATCAAGAAGTTTGAGAATTATCCCGCCGCTGTTTACATTCACAATTATGAAAAATACCTCCGTGAAAAAGGAGCAATATGAGTAAAATTGGCGAAATTGCAAGCGGTAAAACAGGCAAACCGGTCAGTAAAAACAACGGCAAAGCAAACAGTGAAAACTTCAACGATGATATAAATAAATCAAACAGCGAACCGGCTGCTGAAAATATCGGCAAACCTTACGGCAAAAACTTTAATGACGATATAAATAAAAAAATCGGCGTTGGAATTGTAACTTACGAGCGAAAGGAGTTCTTTACCCGGCTTCTTGATTCATTACCTGAGAATATCGAATTGGTGGTGGTAAACGACGGAAAACCCTATCCGGATACGATTTTCAAAAACCGAAACCTAAAACTTATCCAGCACAAGCGAAACAAAGGCGTGGGGAGATCCAAAAACGACGCAATGAAGTTTCTGCTGCAAATGGGCTGTGAACATATTTTTGTGCTCGAAGATGATATTTATATTAAAGATAACTCTGTTTTCGAAGACTACATCACGGCTTCAAAAAAAACCGGACTGCAACACTTCAATTTTGCGTGGCATGGGCCCCTGAACAAAGATGAAAACGGTAACCCAAAACCGAGAGGGGTTGCCAAATACAATGACGAACCACTTCTAACGCTTAATGAGCATATTCCCGGCGCTTTTTCATATTTCTCTTCCGATATTTTGAAGGAAACAGGCTTTATCGATCCAATTTACTACAACGCTTGGGAACATGTTGACCTCACCACCAGAATTGCAAAAAAAGAGGCTTATACACCTTTCTGGTGGTTCGCCGATGTTTACGGAAGTGATAAGAAAATTGTTGACCAGGATACAGACCTGAAAGAAAGCAGCATTAGAAAGAACAATTTTAAGTTTATGCTCTTCTTCAGAATCTTCTCAAGATATTATCGATTAAAACATGGCTTTATCCCATATAAAACACCCGATTGCGGGCTTGACGCTGTGAAAGAAAGCCTGATTAATATCTTCAAAAAACACAACCCCGAAAGCTCTACCCCCTCAATTGAGGTAGAACTATTTGGGTAAATTCAGAAATTCTCAAAAAAAATTCACATACTTGCTTTAACCCCCATACTTGCTTATTTTCTCAAAAGCGAAACTGAATTACTTTGATAATAACTTCAACCCTCGTAAACAGGAATTGTAAAAGAGAAGCAGCTTCCTTCCCCAACCGTTGATTTCACGAAAATATTCCCGCCTTGTTTGCTGATAAAATCTTTGCAAATCAAAAGCCCTAAACCGGTGCCGGGTTCACCTTGTGTGCCATAAGTTGAGGTATTTCCACCTAAAACAAAAAGATTTTCAACCTGTTTTTCTGTCATTCCCACGCCTGAATCTTTCACATCAAACCGGATAAACCCCTCTTCTTTGGTAACAGTTACCACCACTTCTTGTTTTGGAAGTGAAAACTTAATCGCATTTGTAAACAGATTTCGAAGAATTGCGCGCATCATTTCAGGGTCTGCATAAATTTCTTCAGAAGCGTTAAACTTTGTCACAATTTTTATCCCTTTTTCTCGCGCGCTCGGTTCTTGTAACCGAACAACTTCATTAACAATTGAATATGGATTTAACGGCTGAGGCGAAAAATCAATCCTTCCGAGAGATGTGCGTGTCCAGGTCAACAGCGATTCTAAAAGCCTGAAGTGGTTATTTGCAACAAATCGGGCACTTCTCACCATCTTCAAACTTTCTTCCTGTTCCAAAGTGTCGTAACTTTCCGAAAGCAATTCCAGTATATTCAGCAACGGATGGAAAGGCGACCGCAGATCGTGTGCTAAAACGGAGATAAAGCGTATTTTCTCCTCGTTCGCTTTTTTAAGTTCTGCAGTTAAATCGTTCAGGTCATCCAACATTTTCTGTTCTTCTGTAATATCAATAACCCTCAGCAGATATAATTTTTCACCGCCTGTTTCAATCAATGTACCTGTTAAACTACCCCAAAATTCCCGCCCGTCGAATGCTCTATACTCTATCTTTGTTTGCAGGGGTTTGTTCCCCATCATTGCCTCGCGCATTTTTTCAAGGTCTTCTCTTGAAGGGGGATTTTTATACATTGCAGTCGAGTCAATTGTCAAAGCACCTTTTGCTTTGCTCATTGCGAACATCTCTTCTGCTTTTCGGTTGTATTTTACCACTAATCTTTTTTCCACAGAGACCAAAAAAATAGCATCGGGCGAAGACTCAAAAATGTTCGAAAACAGCTCTTCCTGCTTTCTTTGCTCCTTTTCTATCTCTAAGAACGCCTGCAGAGTTTTGTTTTCATATTTTTTAATCATGAATTTTGCGGTTATAAACAACAGCATAAAAATCAGTGATACCCCAACCAAAGCAATTAAAATGAAGTTTTGAATTGGTGCATATACTTCATCTTTGTCAATTTTTGAGATCATCTTACTGTCATATCCGGGAATATCAAAAATGTAAGCAAACACATATGCTCCCCTGAAATCTATTCCGCTAACAAACCCGGTATCGCCAACAGCCGCCATATAAGGAACATAATCTTTCATCTCCGGCAGCGAAACTTTCCGCTTTATTAATGAGTCGCTTCTTAAAACCCAGTTATATTGCCGGTCACTATTTGCATTCACAACCAAGGCATTCTCTCTCGTTCCGATTAAACGAGTGGCGGAAAAAATCTTAGGGGCAAGCGCACCCATTGGGTCTATTTTAATCAGTAAGTTTTGTGTAACCACGCTGTCGGTCCCTTCCAAATCGGGAACGACTAAATAAAAAAAGATTTTTTCACCTGAATCGGTTTTCTCCGGGAAAAATCTGCTGAACCGGGGCTTTTTAGTGCCTGCAAGTTCACGGGCGGGTTGAAGATCAGGGTGAAGGGTACTGAAGTTGTAAATGGTATCTGTTATCGACTCAAGGTTCCGGTCCGTATAAAACATTGAAACATATCCGGCTGCTTCTACCATTCCAAAGTGTTGAACAACTAAAATATCGTCCAGTTTTTTCCAACTGTTTTCATCAAAGTTTTTGAACAGCGTCTTTTGTTTTTTCAATCCTTCTAAGAGAGTGGCGCCGTCTTTCTCGGTAAATTTAAACCATGTTTTAATATCATTCGATTTTAACTCGGCTATATTACGAAGTTTTTCTATGTAGTCTTCTTGTGCGGCATTTACGGTAAGTATATAAAACAGAACTGCAGCGCTAAGTGTAATAACCGCCAAAGCTGTGAAGATCACATAAATATATTTATTGTTCTGAGTGTTGGTTCTTTTTTCCATAAAAACTATTATTCAGCTTAAACTTCTCTAAACGATTCAATTACCGGGTTGATGTGTTGGCTCTGTTTCGTATAATACTATTCTACTACCGTAATTTTCTGCAGTAAAACAACTTTTTACTGTTCACAAAAACTCCCACCCCTGCTGAACAATTTCTTGCTGTTCAAAAAACTCCCACCCCTGCTGAACAATTTTTTGCTGTTCACAAAAACTCCCACCCCTGATTAGCAACCTCTTACTGCACCAAAAACCG
>WBUK01000011.1 GCA_008933765.1 Ignavibacteriaceae bacterium
ACAATTCATTTCCGACAGTCATATCTTCATGGGCCGGTCGATACAATCCAAAAATTTAAATCAAAATATTCAATTTATTCAACAATCATTAATTAATTACAGAGGTATGTAATGCTTAAATTACCCAAATACAATTTTTCCCTCAGTGCATTCTTTGTGCTTTTAGTAGCAGGATTAATTTTCACATCCTGCGGTAAAAAAGAAAACGCCGAAGGTGGCGATGCTGCTAAACCTGAGACTGAAGCAAGTTCAGGTGAGTCCGCTGCGGCAGCTGCAAATATGGGCTTAACTTATGATGCGTTTAAAGCCATCAGTTTGAAAATGTCTTACGATGATGTAAAAAAAGTATTCGGTGAAGAGGGAAAAGAACAATCCAATCTCAACGGTGTTATAATGTACTCATGGAAACCTAAAGACGGAGTTATCATGTGTACTTTTACGAAAAATGAGTTAACAGAAAAAAAGCAAAACTCGTTTGAGAAAGGTATGCCTAATTTAGCCACTATGGATAAATTCAATCAACTTAAAGACGGTATGGCACTGGATGAAGTTGAAAAAATCATGGGTGGCGAAGGACAATTAATTGAGAATGCCGAGTTTTACATGGGAACAGGCCCTGCTCAAGTCAGGGCGGTTTACAAATGGATTGGTGAAAAGGCCTCAAAATATATGGATGTAACTTTCGAAGATGGTAAACTCTCGAGCAAAGAACAAAAAGGTTTGGAATAATTTTTTGTTTTTTCCAACCGGGCGAAGAACACGATTTGGTAAAAAAGTAATTTTTTAATCGCAAAGATCGTTTTCTGATCCCGTTCAACATTTTTGATAAAGAGGCTTTCTGCTAAAGGGAGCCTCTTTTTTTTATACTTAGGTGCATAGCTGCATGGGTTTGATAAACACAATCTGCTTTGATAAAGAGGCTTTCTGCTAAAGGGAGCCTCTTTTTTTTGTACTTAGGTGCATAGTTGCATTTTACCCTGTTATTAATCGCTTTGTTAACTCATCAATCATAAATTTCCGGCGACAATTCTGAAAAATTGGGTTATTCCTTTGCCGGTGTGTTTCAAAGGGGGTAATTTTTAGAAAATCCAATTTAACCAATCGAATTCGGAGGTATAAAATGAAAAGGTATATAAAGAAAGGAAATTTTCGGGGACAGTTGAGTATTTCGGTTATGATGGGGGTTATAGTATTGAGCTTAGTATTTACTTCTTGTAAAAAGGGAACAGGCTCTTCCGGTAATTATTCGAGTGATGGGATCGACCCAAATATTTCGGTGGAAAATTTTAACAAATTGCAAGTCGGGATGTCATACGAAGAAGTATGCGATATATTGGGTAAGGAGGGGATTAAATCGTCTTCAGAAACTGCAGAAATGATGGGCGAAGTAGTCGAGCATACTTATTATCATTGGAAAAGAACCGAAACAGGGTTAATTAATTGTCTTTTTAGTGATAATAAATTAGTGGCAAAATCGCAATTTGGGCTTGACGATGAAGAGGTTAACACAAGCGAAGAAAAAGTGGCAACCTTGGACAAATATGAAAGCCTTAGCGAGGGGATGACTTACGAGGAAGTGGTAAATATTATGGGGGACAGAGGCAGCAGGGTAGTTAGCGGAGAACTCGAGGTTGGCTCAAACACTGTTGAACAAGCTCTTTATGTATGGAAAGGGGAAAATTTTTCGAGTATAACGGTAACTTTTGAGGATAACAGATTAACATCAAAAACACAGCAAGGGTTGAGGTGAAAATCCCCCAAAGTAATTTCCGGTTGAAGTTGACCGTCAAAGGTTGAATGGACAAAGAAGCTTTTTTTGGTAAAAATTTAGCCTTTTTGTTTCGGGGAAAACTGAACTCCCTCACAGATCAGGGGGACTGTGAGGGAGTGTTTTTTTTATAATCGGTAATAAAACCCACACGGTTGAACCCCGGAGTTTTTCGAATATCCGGAAGCACCACAAAGCTCAATCAACAAATACCATAGGTAATTCCATTAAGGGGAAGCACCACAAAGCCCAATCAACAGAAAAACCAAGCCTTCCAAACGAAACAAGACAACAAGGCAAATCTCAAAAAAGAAGAAGCAGAAGAAACAGATTTACCTAAGCAGCATAAGCTCTTCCTGGCGTTGGCTTAGCCAGTCGATACCGGTATCGGTAAGCACCACTTCCTCTTCGATGGTTACGATACCATGACCGGGCACAAACAACCTTGGCTCAATAGTGAAGACCTGATCCTTTTCCAACGGAATAAAAGGTAAGTCACCGTATTTTTCCCAGGCAGGGAAAAGCCCCGGTCCGGCATCATGCGCCACTCTTCCGACCTGGTGCCCCAACCCGTGCGGATATTCATCGAAGCCATTTGCAGTGATGTGCCCCCTTGCAGCAGCATCAACATACACACCCTTGATGCCGGGTTTAAGCGCTTCGGCGGCTTTCGTGATTGAAGTTTTAAGCACCTCAAAACCCCGTTTTACCTCAGCAGGGGCGTCGGTTTCGTCGTCTTTTAGAATATACCAGGTTCTTTGCAGATCAGAACAATAACCTTTGTAATTAACGCCAAAATCGATATTTATCAGGTGCCCGCCTTCCACCTTACGGTCTGTGGGGCCCGCATGAGCGCCCGCAGTATCAGGTCCGGTAAAAACTGCAGGACAGGAATCAGCCTCCCATGCAACAGTAAGCCCCCGTGCTTGGGTTCTTTCCGTCATGAACTGCGCAATTTCTTTCTCCGTTTTACCTTTAGTAATAAATTTCCCAACCTCGTCAAAAATTTCGAGGGTAATTATCACAGCTTCGCGCATAATTTTAAGTTCATCCGGTGATTTTCTTCCCCGAAGAGCCGAAACAATGTTTTCGGAAGAGACTAATCTTTCACCGTAAGGTGTGCCGTTAAAATGATCGAGCAAGATTTGATAAAGCCCATAGGTCAGCCCGTCGGCTAAGTTCATATTTTTCGAAAAATTGACGGCAATCGTTTTTGGGTCATGTTTTTGAACGAACTCTCTTAAAGGTTCTCTTATTGATTGCACATAGCCGGTGATGTCATCGAAGGTTCCGGCATCTTTCAGGTTGGCAATATCAAGGGAACCGAGTATAGCCTTTCGCTCCCCCGAAGCAGTAAGGATGAAAGCCGATTGCCAAGTAACATTAACGCCCGCTATAGTGTCAAGAACGGGGTCGTGAATAGAAGCACTTTCTCTGACGAAAGTCAGCCACATATCGATATTTTGCTCTTTTAATATCTCAATTGCTTGTTTTTGTTTTTGAAGAATTATCTCGTTCATCTAAAATTTGCTCCATGTTTAAGTATCATTTAAATTGTTCATTGCGCTGTTGGCTCAGCTTTCTTCCTCACCGGTTTTGGGAATGTTTGAAGTATCGGTAGTTCCGCAGGAAGTGTTGGCAAAAATCTTCAAACGCCCCACAAAAAACTACAATCCCCTTAAAATCAAATACTATCCCCAAAACTACAATCCCTACAACCTATTCCTTTAGAAATTCCTTTAGGAATTATTTCCCTCCCTCAAAAACTCTCTGCCAAAAAATCATCATAACCACCCACATAAACTTAATTAAAACAACAAAATCCACAGCACATAATCAAGAATAAGTATCAGTGCAGCTGAAAGCACAAACGATCTAATCGTAGCATTTCCCACACCTTCGGCACCTCCGCCGGCTCTCAGCCCATTATGAACCCCAATCAGAGAAGTAACCGCACCAAAAAAAACAGTTTTAACCAGCCCGGTGAATAAGTCGTACAATTTAAAATATTGCTTTACCGACTGAAAAAAAACCGCCGAAGAAACCCCCAAAAAATAATTTGAAACCAAGAAAGCGCCAAACACCGCGATAAACGAAGCGAAAAGCGCCAGAATGGGCAACATCACAATAGATGCAAGATACCGCGGCATAGCCAGAAAGCGTACGGGGCTAATCGCCATACTTTCCAGCGCATCTATTTGTTCGGTAACTTTCATGGTGCCAAGCTCCGCCGCAATCGAAGCGCCAACTCTGCCGGCAATAACAATCCCGGTTAAAACGGGCCCCAATTCAGTAATAATCGCCCTGCTTGTAGCCGCACCCAGAAAGGAAACGGGAGCAATTCCTTTAAGTTGATAGGCTGCCTGCCAGGCGGCAACCGCACCGGTAAAAACGGCTATAATCATCACCAACGGAAGTGAGCCGACTCCAATGTGCTCCATCTGAAAAAGCACCTGTCGCCTGTTTTTAATCATCTTCGGAAACGCATGAAGAATCCGCAGCTGAAGCAGAAAAATTTCGCCAAGTTCTGCAACGAAGTCAATCGTAACTCTGCCGAGTTTTTCGATCATTTTTTTCATCTTTTTTGCGCCAGTGTAAGCCTTTTTAGGTTTGTTACCTTTGAAAACTGACCTAAAATTTGTAGTTTTGAAAGTTCAAAATCCTGAACTACCATACGAGGAAATCCAACATATTAGCAATACAGCCGTTTATCGTTTGTAAAAATAAACATAAGCGGCAAAATAATGAAACAATTGAGGCATTAATATGACAACAAACAAAAAGTTATTACAGTGGGTTGATGAAATGGCTGCCCTGTGTAAACCTGATAAAGTTTATTGGTGCGACGGATCGCAGGAAGAATACGACCGAATAGCCGCCGAATTGGTTGAAAACGGCACTTTTCAGAGGCTGAATGATGAACTCCGCCCAAACAGTTACATCTGCATGTCGGATCCGAGTGATGTTGCAAGGGTTGAAGACAGAACTTTCATCTGCTCGGAAAAAGAAGAGGATGCGGGCCCCACAAACCACTGGATGGCGCCGGCTGAAATGAAAAAGATACTTACTGCTGAGGGAACGGGGCTTTTCGATGGCTGTATGAAAGGGCGCACTATGTATGTTATCCCTTACAGCATGGGGCCCCTTGGTTCGAACATTGCGCACATTGGCGTGGAACTTACCGACTCAGGTTATGTTGTCTGCAACATGAGAATTATGACAAGGATGGGGCAAAAGGTACTCGATCAGCTTGGAGACGGTGATTTCGTTCCGTGCCTTCACTCGGTCGGAAAACCGTTAGCTCCGGGCGAAAAAGATGTGCCCTGGCCCTGCAACTCGACTAAGTACATCGTACACTTCCCTGAAGAAAGATCGATCATGTCTTACGGAAGTGGCTACGGTGGTAACGCACTGCTCGGGAAGAAATGCTTCGCTCTCAGAATTGCCTCTGTTATGGCGCGCGATGGCGGCTGGCTCGCTGAGCATATGCTGATAGTGGGGATTACAAACCCCAAAGGAGAGAAAAAATATATTGCGGCGGCATTCCCAAGTGCCTGCGGAAAAACGAACTTAGCGATGCTTACTCCATCTCTTCCGGGATGGAGAGTTGAAACCGTTGGCGACGATATCGCCTGGATGAAATTTGGCGCCGATGGCAGGCTTTACGCCGTTAACCCAGAGTATGGTTTCTTTGGCGTGGCACCCGGCACTTCGATGAAAACAAACGAAAATGCCCTTCTTTCAGCGAGGGCTAACTCAATTTTTACAAATGTGGCGCTTACGCCCGAGGGCGATGTATGGTGGGAAGGTATGACCGATGAAAAACCGGCACATCTTACCGACTGGAAAAACAGACCCTGGACACCCGACTCGCCCGAGCCTTCTTCTCACCCCAACTCAAGGTTTACGGCTCCGGCAGGGCAATGCCCCGTGATTGACCCCGCATGGGAAGACCCGAAAGGCGTGCCGATTTCCGCTATTCTGTTCGGCGGAAGAAGAGCTAAAGAAGTGCCGCTTGTTGCTCAGGCTTTTGACTGGACCCACGGAACCTTCCTCGGGTCTTCAGTTTCTTCCGAAACAACCGCTGCTGCTACCGGTGCTGTCGGGCAAATTAGACGCGATCCTTTCGCTATGTTGCCTTTCTGTGGTTATAACATGGGCGACTATTTCAACCACTGGATTCAAACAGGTAAGAAAGCAGACGCTTCAAAACTTCCGGGGATTTTTTATGTGAACTGGTTCCGTAAGGATGAAAACGGTAAGTTTATTTGGCCCGGCTATGGCGATAATATCCGTGTGCTTGAGTGGATTTTCAACCGGCTTGACGGTGCAGATAATGCGGTGAAAACACCGAAAGGTTACCTGCCCAAACCCGGTGCGATTAACACCGAAGGGTTGGATATTTCACCCGAGAGAATGAACAGCCTTTTCGACCTGAACAAAGAAACCGGCATTGCCGAAATGGAAGATATCAGAAAGTATTACGATAAATTTAACGGCACTGTTCCGAAAGAGCTTTACGACATGCTCGATACTATCGAGGAAATGTACGAAAAGCTTTAGGAAGGATAAGTTCGAAATTAATTGTTTAAGGCTGCCTGTTAAAATCATCGGGCAGCCTTTGTTTTTTATTTTCGGCAGCGATAAATGTTGCACTCACCGGCAATTGGGCGCCGGATAATTGTAAATTCTTAAACAACCGCCTAAAAAGGAAATCCTAATGAAACTGATCAGAACTATTTTACTAACAGCAACAATTCTTGCGGGTTCACTTTCAGCACAGAAAGTAAACTGGGAACACAACGCCACTGAAGGGTTTACTCTCGCAAAAAAACAGGGAAAATTTGTGCTTTTAGATGCTTACACCGACTGGTGCGGCTGGTGTAAAGTTATGGATACGGCACCCTATGCTAAAAAACCGGTTATCGATGCCATCGATAAAGATTTTGTGGCAATAAAATATAACCCTGAAAAAGATGGTGATTTTCAAATAAATGGAGAGACAGTTACCCAGTCTGAATTTGGCGAAAAATTTCATGTAACCGGCTACCCTTCGACTCTGTTCTTTGATGCCGAGGGCAACTTCATTCAAACCGTGGTAGGCTATTTTGAGGCTGATGAATTTGCGAATCAGATTCTCCCTTTTATTTTAAGTGACCGGGCAGCCGGAGGTAATTATTCAACCATAAAGTATTTAAACATTCTTGACGGATATGCGAAAGACGGTATAACAGCAGAGTTAAATATTGCGTATGCAATAGTATATATCGAAGTTGAAAATAATCTTGAGAAAGCGTTAAACTATTTGGATATTATACCTAAAGATGACCCTCTGTTTAATATAGCACAAAATTTGAGGAAAATATTTGTTTACCCGGAAGAGAACAATATGGATGAAGAAACAAGCGCTAAAGTGAACGAAATAGTTGATAAATATTTCCGGTAACGCTTGCGTTGTTACCACCACAGTTTGCAAGGGTTCCAGGCAAAGTTGATTTTGATTGCAAGCATGGTTATTGTTGGGTAGAACTAATCCCGGTTACAACCACAGTTCGCCAAGATTGCAGGCAAAGTAAAGCTTTGAATAGTTTCAACTGATCAGTTCATATTTTTTCATTTTCCGCCAGAGGGTTGAAGGGTCAATCCCGAGGGCTTCGGAGGCTTTTTTTCTGCTGCCACCGTGGTTTTTTAGTGTATTGATTATCATCTCTTTTTCGGCATCTTCCAATGTTGCAACCTGATCCTGTTGGTTTTTGGTGAATTTGCCTGCACTTCCTGCCCTTAACCGGGCGGGAAGATGCTCTGTTTGAATAATTTCACCGGGGCAGAGCACAAAGCTGTGTTCAACTACATTTTCAAGTTCCCGTATGTTGCCGGGCCAGTCATATTCCAACAAAAGTTCAAAGGCAGAAGAAGAAAACTGCCTGATTTTCTTTTTGAATTTTTCGCCAAATTTTTCCACAAAATGAGTAACAAGCATCGGCAGATCGTCCATTCTCTCTCTAAGCGGGGGCAGATTAATGCTCACCACATTGATCCTGTAGTAAAGATCTTCACGGAACCTTCCCTCTGCTATTTCTTTAAGCAGGTCTTTGTTGGTGGCGGCAATAATCCTTGCGTTAAGTGTTTGCGTTTTGTTGCTGCCAACGCGTTCATACTCTCTTGTTTCCAACACCCGCAGAAGCTTCACCTGCACGGTTGGTGAAAGATCTCCGATTTCATCCAAGAAGAGAGTACCTTCGCCGGCGATTTCAAACCTGCCGGGTTTGCTTTTAATTGCGCCGGTAAAAGCGCCGGCTTCATGACCAAAAAGCTCGCTTTCTATCAAAGTTTCCACAAAAGCGCTGCAATTAACCGGTACAAAAGGCTGCAGCCTTCTGTTGCAGTTCAGGTGGATTGCCCGCGCCATCACTTCCTTACCCGTCCCGCTTTCGCCGGTAACGAGCACTGTGCTGTCGCTCTGCGAAACGCTTTCGAGCATCGAAATGGCGCTTCGTAATTCTTGATTTCTTCCGACGATATTTTGAAAGCTGAATTTATCGGAAAGGTGATCTTCCAGATTTTTTATTTCAGAAATGTCAAGGAAAGTTTCCACAGCGCCGATGTTTTTCTTTTTGTTATCGCGCAGCACAGAAGAGTTAACCCTGATCGGTATTCTGCTTCCGTCTTTTCTGATAATCTCCAACTCGTTTCCGATGGTTGCTTTTCCGTTGTTCATTGTCTGTTCCATGTGGCACCCGTTGTGGCACTTAACAGAGCTGAATATACTCCAGCACTTCATACCGAGGGCTTCATTTTCGGTATATCCCGTAATCTTGCTTGCGGACTGGTTGAAAGAAGTTATCTCCCAGTCGCTGTTAATCGTAAAAGTACCTTCGATGTTGGAATTGAAGATGGCGTCTAACCTGTTTTTTTGTTTTATCAGTTCGTCAGTTTTTGCGCTTAAAGCATCGTTCATTTTCAGGACTTCTTTAGTGTCCCTGAAGACAAAAACAACAGAAGAGACAAGCCCGTCGGAAACCACCGGGGTGAATGAAGAGAGAATGCCTTTACAAATGAACGATTTGGTGTTTATATCAATGGCAAGATTGGTTAAAGGGATACCTTCCAGAAAAGAAGTTTCTAAATATTTTATTCCCTCGGGGCAGTCTTTGAAAAGCATCTCAACACTTTTATTAATCACATCCCGTTCACCGAAACCTGTAATTCTTTGTGCGGCTTCGTTAAACACAATAATGGTGCCCCCTTTTTCAATCACGGCTATCCCATCGGGGTTAACAACGGCTTCTTTGTTCTTTTTAATTATTTGCTGAACATCTTTCATTACAAATACTTTTTTTTATTATTAGTTAATATAAGGAATTGATTGCAAGTGTGCAACAAATTGCAAAGTGTTCTTGCAATTCTGCAATACCCAAACGATTTGCGCAATTTTGGCATAGAACAGAATTAAGTCAGAAATTCCTTCGGCTCGTTTTGATTCAGCCTTGAAATCGATTTGAAAACACCGATAAGTTTCCATAAACTCACCACTGAGCTGCAATATAACCGTCACTTAGTTGCCTTGGTATCACCATAGAATTATTTCAGGGAAGTATCTTCCCCCGGCACACTGTAAGTATATTCTCAGCGCTCGGCACGCTTATTGCATTGCAATTAGTGAAAGAAGGATGGAATGTTATGAAAGAAGAGAAACTGCGCCCCTGCTGCAGAGTTAAAGAATATATAAAAAACAAACTCCGTGCCCTCAGCGATAAGTTACAGCGGAATATTGAAGAAGATTTATGCAAAGAGGGAAAGGTTATTTTCGGGCCCTTCCACTCACCGGGGCTTGGGATGGCGCTTGGAATAAACAATGTGAAATCAAAAGCGTGTACATACAACTGTATCTATTGTAAAAGCGGCGCCACTTCCTGCTGCTCTGTATGCTGCAACACTTGCCTGAACCCGTGGAACCTTTACTCGTGCGTGCAGAAAAAGATTGATGAATTTGCGGCAAAAGGAACGAAAATTGAGGCGATTGCTTTTATCCCTGATGGCGAATCGACACTGGACTCTAACCTCGGTGCTAAGATCAGGCTGTTGAGAAGATTAGGAATTAAAGTTGCGGTTTTCAGCAATTCTTCACTGTTGTGGAACTATAATGTTAAACAAAATCTGTTGTTTGCCGACTATGTTTCACTGAAAATTGATACAGTTGATACACAAACCTGGATGAAAATTAACCGCCCGCACATCAGATTAGATCATGTGAAAATCCTCGATGCAATCAGGGAGTTTGCACGGGATTTCCCGGGTGAGTTAGTAACCGAAACTATGCTGATTTCAGGCTATAACGATACGGTTGAAGAGATGACCGAACTCGGTAAGTTCATCACCGAACTGAAACCGGCTCACGCATATTTTTCGGTTGCAGCAAAATTTTTGAAAAACGGAACGCTGCTGAACAGCGACCCGCTGCAGTTTTTGAACCTGACAGATTATATAACGCGCTCTATCCCGGGTTCGGAAATTACTGCATGTGAAAACACAAACTATCTTATCGCCGCAAGGGCTTAAAAACTGTTTGCGGAGAATTAGAAAGAATCAGAAAAAATTATAAAGAATTATAAAATTGCAGAAGATTGCATTTATGCAATAGTATTGCAACAGACAAATGCAATATTGCAATACAACCCGTTTATTCGATGCAACAGTAATCAAATATTACATAAATTGCAACGGCACGGTTTTTGAAAAAATTACAACTGTCGGGAAATCGTATGCCTTAGTATTTGAGTGCCACTAAGAAAAGAAGAAACCCTGACTGCGTTGACGGGGGAGGTCAGCAAGAAAAGAAACTCCTTACGATTGGCGAAGATCGAATGAAAAAGTATGACCTCCCCATTATTATGAAGAAAGGAATAAATAATGAACAGACGAATTGCATTAGCCATTGAAGAAGTCGGTGAAATCAACAAGATAGCATCCCATTTCTCAAGATGTTCAAAATTTTTAGTAGTAGAACTGAACGAAAACAACGAAGAGGTAAAATCGGAAAGCTTCTTTAACCCCTTAGCGGGTCAGCACAGCGGCACCTGCCAGATCCCCCGATATGTACGGCAATTTAACATCAATACGATCATAGCCGGTGGTATGGGACAAAAAGCGGTCAACAGTTTCCACCGTTTTGGTATCGAAGTGGTAACTGCGTTCGACCTGAACGAAAAAGAAGCCCTTGAAAAATACCTGAAAGGTGAAATTTCGGGGTATGAAGTGTGCGCAGACAGCCACCACCATCACGGCGAAGGGCATCATCACGACCACCATCACCACCACCATCATGAACATCAGTTTTAACGCCACCACAGCCGAAACGGATAACCTGTGACAACTGAACTTTGGGCAAGGCTGCAGTTCGCCTTCACTGTCTCGTTTCACTACATTTTCCCGCCACTTAGCATAGGGCTTGGTTTAATCTTAGTGATTATGGAGGGGCTTTTTATAAAAACCGGCAAAAAGATGTACGAAGTGATGACGAAGTTTTGGGTGAAAATCTTCGCACTCACTTTTGCAATGGGAGTTGCAACCGGCATCGTGATGGAATTTGAATTCGGCACGAACTGGGCTGTTTACTCCCGTTTTGTCGGGGATATTTTCGGCAGTGCATTAGCTGCCGAAGGCATTTTCGCTTTCTTCTTAGAGTCCGGCTTTTTAGCAATACTTCTGTTTGGATGGAACAAAGTAAGCCCCAGGATGCACTTTTTCTCGACGATAATGGTCTCGTTTGGTTCGATGTTAAGTGCTGTCTGGATCGTAGTTGCCAACTCGTGGCAGCAAACACCGGCGGGTTACCACCTTGTTACAAGCGACGGAGTTACGCGTGCAGAAATAACTGATTTCCGGGAGATGGTTTTTAACCCATCGAGCGTTGAACGGATAAGCCATGTGCTCGGCGGGGCGTTCCTTGCGGGCGCTTTTCTGGTTATCTCAGTCAGTGCTTACTATTTGGTGAAAAACAGGCACAAAGAAATAGCTGGTTCCGGGCTTAAAATCGGCTTGGTAATGGCACTTTTTGCCTCACTTTTCCAGCTTTTCACGGGTCATTCGAGCGCAACAGGAGTTGCAGAAAACCAACCGACAAAACTTGCAGCGATGGAAGCGGTTTACGATTCTTCCGCAGCAGCGGATTTATACGCCTTCGGCTGGGTGGATGAAGAGAACAAAACGGTGCACGGGCTCCCAATACCCGGCTTGTTAAGTTTTTTAGTACATGGCGACTCAAAAGCGCCGATCAAAGGCTTAGACGCCTTCCCAAAAGATGTTCACCCACCCGTGCAATTGACTTTCCAAACTTATCACCTAATGGTTGCTATAGGCTTTGCTCTAATTGCAATAGCGCTCGTCTCGCTGTTTTTATTCAGAGGAGGCAGAGTTTACAACGCAAAGGGGTGGTTAAAACTGCTCGTAGTTGCCGTTCTACTGCCGCAGATCAGCAACCAGGTTGGGTGGTACACAGCAGAAATAGGAAGACAGCCCTGGATAGTTTACGGTATGCTTAAAACTTCAGAAGCATTTTCTAAAACAGTTACTTCCGGGCATATTGTTTTCTCATTGGTATTGTTCGCAATAATTTACGCTTCTCTGTTTTTGGTGTTTATCTATCTGCTTGATAAAAAAATAAAGAACGGACCTGAAGATGAAACCCCGCCCGCAGATGTTTACAGCGAGCAAAGGTTAACGGTGTAATAATGGAATTTAGTTTCGACCTCAACACAATCTGGTTTATTCTTATCGGCGTACTTCTTGCAGTTTATGGCGTGCTCGATGGGTTCGATCTCGGTGTGGGTGCACTGCATTTACTCACAAAATCTGACGAGCACCGCAGGCTTCAGATTAATTCAATAGGCCCCGTCTGGGACGGCAACGAAGTGTGGTTAGTAACGGGCGGCGGTGCACTTTTCGCAGCATTTCCGGATGTGTATGCAACAGCATTTTCGGGGTTTTACATCCCGTTCATGCTGCTTCTTTTTATGTTGATTTTCCGGGCTGTTTCAATTGAAGTACGAAGCAAACATGAGAGCACCCGCTGGCGAAATAATTGGGACAGAGCCTTTTCCATCTCGTCAATTCTTATAGCCATATTGATAGGTGTCGCAATAGGAAATGTAACCCTTGGCGTTCCGATCGATCAGAATAAGCAGTTTTTTGGTAATTTACTTTCTATGCTCAACCCCTACTCACTTTTAATAGGGGTTACAGCGCTTGCAATCTTTATGATGCACGGTGCAATTTACTTAGTAATGAAAACCGAAGGCGTGCTGCAAAAAATTGCGAAAAGTTGGGTGAACAACACGATAATTTTCTTTGTGGTTTCGTATGTATCGGCAACTATGGCAACGCTTATATACATCCCGCACATGGTTGAGCCTTTCCGGGCACACCCCGAATTTTTCGCGCTTGCACTATTAAATATGCTTGCAATTGCAAACATCCCAAGGGAAATAAGCCACGGCAGGGAGTTCCGGGCGTTTTTGTCGTCATCGGCGGCAATTCTAAGTTTAATGGCGCTTTTTGCAATCGGTTTGTTTCCCAATTTTTTAATTTCGTCAATCAATCCGGCGTACAGCCTGAATATTTACAACGCTGCCTCATCGGAGAGAACGCTCGGGATAATGTTGACTATGGCAGCGGTTGGTATTCCGTTTGTTTTGGCTTACACATTTGGAATTTACCGGGTGTTCAGAGGGAAAGTAAGATTAGATAAGATGAGTTACTAAAAGGCTGCATCTGCGATGCTTTTTGACTTGATGTAAGTAGCTAATAATCAAAGACCTTAATCGCCATTAATCGCAAAAATAAACTATTAATTATAAGCCGGGTAGAATAATCTGCCCGGTGTATTTTTTAACTGTTTTTACCCCGTAAATAATTGTTCTCTTAAAATTTTTGGAACAAAATAATTATTGCGTCTAAGTAATTTTCCGGTAATTTTCAGGCTGTTATCTTGAAAAAAAACTTTTTATTCAAAATATTTTTCGTAGGCGTCTATAATTTCCCTCACAAGCCGGTGCCGCACCACATCATTTTTTTCGAAGAAAGCGAAACCGACGCCTTCAATACCGTTAAGGATCTCCTGTGCTTTAACCAACCCGCTGACAGTTTTTGTGGGAAGGTCGATCTGAGTAATATCTCCGGTAATAATCGCTTTTGATTCGGTACCGAGGCGGGTTAAGAACATCTTCATCTGCACATCGGTTGTGTTTTGCGCTTCATCTAAGATAACAAAAGCCCTGTTCAGCGTTCTGCCGCGCATATACGCCAGCGGAATAATCTCGATTACGCCCTTCTCTAAATACGATTTAACCCTTTCAGTAGGCAGCATATCCTCAAGAGCGTCGTAAAGAGGTCGGAGATATGGGTCTATTTTCTCCCGTAAATCACCGGGCAGGTAGCCCAATTTCTCACCGGCTTCAACTGCGGGTCGGGTTAAGATAATTTTTTTCACAACATTTTTTTTCAAAGCGGCAACTGCAAGAGCAACAGCGATATAGGTTTTACCCGTTCCCGCCGGTCCGATCGCAAAGCAGATATCGTTAACTAAGGCTGTTTTAAGGTATGCTAACTGCCCCGGTGTTCTTGCTTTAATGGCATCGTCTTTAGTATAAAGTATCACCTTATCGTAGTCGTCAGTTGATTTACTCTGTTTACCGTTCCCGGTAAGTTCAAGGATCAGTTTCACATCCTGTTCCTTCAACCTACCGGAGGTATTCAGGGAATAGATCATTTCTTTGATAATCTTCTCAATTCTGTCAACTTCCGATACGGTACCTTTGAGAATAAGTTGGTCGCCGCGGATAACAATAGCGGCTTCAAAATACTCTTCGATAATGCTCAGATGGATATCGTTGGGCCCCAGCAGTTTCTGAAGGTCAACATCCGTAAGAGAAATTTTCTTCTCAAATTCAGCCATAAATTCCGTTTGATTACGATTTTAAAATATAAAAAGCCCCCGACGCTCAAGCGTCAAGGGCTTAAAGAAAACCATCCTGAAAGGATTATAAAAAAGGAACAAAACAGCGACTACGGAGCCGGTTTGTAGTTCCTTCCCATTTTGGATACTTGATTGATCTCATCAGCAGTCAAGTCAGGGATAGTATAAACCTGGTTGGGGAAGATAAGGTCAGGGTTGTTCCCGATAACTTCCTGGTTAGCTCTCCAGATTGCGGGCCAAGCGGCACCTTTGCCATACCATTCGTCTCTGGCGGCGATGCACCACAGGCAGTCACCCTTAACAACTGTATATTCTTTGTCGTTTTTAGGAGGGGCAACATTCATATCAGCACGCCATTTGTTCATCAGGTCAGGCAGATAAACATGAAGAGTGTTGTAAAATTCAGGCAGAGCAGAAAGCTTGTTTCTCTGCAGTTCAGCTAATTCAGCTTCTCTGGCGGAAAAGGGTTCTTCTCTTCTTTCAATTTTACCTTTAAGCTCATTAACTTTCATAGCGAAAACTGAAACATCGCTCGCATTAGCGTCTAAAGATTTGTAGAGGTCATCCAAACAATCTTCATAGCTTTGAATTCCGTCGGCTTGTTTTTGCAAGTTAGCAACATCTTTATTGAGTTGGTCAACTTGTGAACTAAGATTCATCTCGACGGCTCTTAATGAATCCATTTTTGTTTTATATTCATCACAGCTAAGGTTTCTTTGAGCAAACATAGAAGCGGAGAGCACTACGATAGCCAAAGCGACCATTTTCATTGAAAACTTCATCTTTGTGCCTCCTGTTACTTCTTGTTGATTTTAGCTAAATTTGCGTTAACTGTGTTCTTCAGCTGATTGCATTCTTCAAGTTTTTTTTGCTTATCTGCAATCTGTTTGTTAATGTCTGCTTTCTTTCCGTTAAGTTGGGATACGGTTGTCTGCTTTTGATTAACAGAGTTCTGAAGAGCGTCTAAAGCGGCGTATTCTTCGTTACTGACACTGCAGCAACCCGCAAAGAATAATGTCGACAGACCGATAATAGCCAGCACTTTACCCGGCTTCATAGGCTTCTCTCCTTTTGTTATTAGTTGATTCAAAATTATTAGAAAATTAAGCATATTAAGATAATAAAAAAAAGTGAATATATTAAACAAAAACTTTCATTTATCGGAATTTAATAACCCTAATTCAGAAAAACTGACATGTTTCTTTCCGGCAACAACAATATGATCGAGCAGAACAATATTAAAAAGGTTACATGCGTCTCTCACCTTTTTCGTAATCTTTTTATCTTCGGTGCTTATTTCCGGGCTCCCACTTGGATGATTATGACACAGCACAATCGACTTTGCGTTATGATCCAAGCAACTTTTAATAAGTTCTCTTACATGTACCAAACTATAATCAATTGTACCGCTAAAAAGTTCATCAATTCGTATAATTTTATTGTTTGAGGTGAAAAAAGCCACCATAAATTTCTCAACGGACTCGTTTTTCAGGTACCTGACGAAATAGTCGGCAATAGCCACAGCAGAAGATAATCTGTTGCTCAGGTACTCCCGGTCGGAAGTTTGTACTCTTTTTGCAATTTCAAAAAGAGCTGCGATGGTAATGGCTTTATCCCTTCCTATTCCGTTGAACTCGTTTTTAAAATAACCGTGAGATTTAGAAGCAAGTTCATTTAAGCCCCCGGCTTTTTCAATCATCTCCTTCGAGAGTTCAATCACCCCCTTGCCTTTAGTTCCGGTGCGCAAAATAATGGCGAGCAGTTCGGAGTCTGTAAGAGCGCCAATTCCTAACCTTTGCGCCTTCTCTCTGGGCATTTCATCTTTTAAAAGGTCTTTAGCGGGCATTTAATTTGTTAAATTTTAAATTTAAGAATTAGCCCAAAAACATTATTGATGTTCTGCAGAACACTCAGTGAGAGATTTGTCCTTCTTTCATCCAGCACGATTTTACTTTTTACGCCTTCAAACTCGAAGCCGGTTTCGGCTGCTTGAACGGCAGCGGTGGGGTCGAAGTCGGCTTTTTCCAAAAGTGCAATCAGCATGTTTGTTGCGTCGAATCCATACATAGCCGTTCTGTCGAAAAGGTATCCGGAAAAAGAATAGAACTCTTTGTTCTTTTGCAGAAAAACCGGGTCGTTAAAGTCAACATAATAATCGGTGGTTACAAACAAACCCTCAAGAAAAGGTGCAGGGTCTCTGAACGCATCACTCAGCAACCAATCCTGGTTACCGTAAACATATTTTGAATATTTAAAAGTTTTCAGTTGTTCGCTCAAAAATGTTGCCTGCATTAAATTACTGACAGGAAGATAAAGCCCTTCAAATTTTTCAGCCGCCTGCTCCAGCCCCTTTATCATTGTTTTTAATTGTTCATTTCTAAGCGAAGCGTTTGTATATGAGGTATAATAAGTAACTTTTCCGCCAAGATTTTCAAATTCCTTTTTGAAGCTTTCCGCCAGGGTTGCCGAGTAGCCGTCGCTGCAGTACAGTATTCCAACGGATGAAATGCCGTGGAAATTTTTGGCAAAACCGGCGGCTAACCTTCCGCGGGTCGAGAATGTAGGATTAGCCTGTATAACAACCGGCGAAAGTTGAGAAAGTAACTCATCGGTTGCCGTAGGCGATACTATCGGCAATCCCATATCTGAGAAAACCTTAATCAGGTCTTTCGTATCTTTACTTAAGGTAGAGCCAATAATACCTTTCAGGTTTTTAAGCGTCATCAGTTCATCTTTAATTACATTGAGGAACGCCTCATCACCTCGTGTATCACGGATGAAAAGCCCGATTTTTTCTCCGCCGTTCTTATTGTGCAGATGAACCGCGTATTTAATCCCTTCGAGTACCTGGAATGATCTTCTATCCGGGGTCGGCTGCCCTTTATCTGTAAGAGGGAGCAAAACGGCAATATTATAAGAGTCGTCAGAAAGGTCGAAAAGCTCCTGTGACCTTACAGGTAAAGAGAACAAAAGGGATAAAAACAAAAAATTAAAGATTTTTAACAAGATCGTTGTCCCTTCTTTCAGTAAGTTCTTTCAGCAGTTTTTGTGCCCCCAGGTTTAGGGGGTCTAATTTTATTGCAGTCTGAAGGTAACCTTCAGATTCTTTGTACAAATTTTTTTTAAGTAAAATTTGAGCCAACCCGGTGTAAATTTTGGATGAAGGCTCCCGCTCAGCGATGTAACTTCTGCAGAGTTTCTCAGCTTTCGCCTCGGCACCTGCAGCAAGAAAAATCTCGAGCGCCAGTTCAAATGCTTCTTTGCTGTCAGCTCCCATTTTCAGAGCCGTTTCAATGTTTTCAGCAGCATGCGCATACATTTTGACTTTATAGTAATAAACCGCAAGATATTGATAAATATCGGGATTTGTCGGCATTAAAACCGCACCGCGGGTCAGATACGAAACGGCTAAGTTCAATTCCCCGAGTGCCAGCCGGCTTCTACCGATATAAAGATGCGCTTCGCCTATGAAAGCCGAATCCGGCTCGTTATCGATGAATTTACGCAGATTTTCAGCTGCTTCAGCATACTCGCCGATGTTGAAAAAAGCAATTCCGCAAATAAAAAGGGCAATATTATCAAACGACATATCAAAACCTTTGAGGGTACGCAGCGAATCTTCCCACATTTGGTGTTTGAAGTAAAAATGCCCGGTAAAAAGCCGCACTTCATTCTCATTCGTAAAGGCTTCATTCATCTCTTCCAGAAGGGTGATTGCCGAGTCTCTCCTTCCCATTTTATCGTAGATGTCAATCAGTTTATACCACGCCGTAGGGTCGTCTGTAAAATCGTTAATAATAGCCTGATACATCTGAATAGCGTGGAGGGTTTTCCCTCCGCCGTTAAACTCTTCAGCCCGTTTTAGCCTGTGAGCAAGTTCAAAGCTTTTGTCGTTTTTCATTCCCATTCAATTGTAGCCGGTGGTTTTGAGCTGATATCGTAAACCACCCGGTTGATGCCTTCCAAATTGTTGATAATTGTGTTGGAAACCTCTGCCAGGAAATTGTCGGGAAACCGGAACCAATCGGCAGTCATCCCGTCAACAGAAGTAACCGCCCTTAGCGCCAGCACATTCTCATAAGTTCTTTTATCCCCCATCACGCCTACTGTCTGCACGGGCAACAGAACGGTGAAAGCCTGCCAGACTTTATCGTATAAATTGTGCTTTTTAACCAGCGTGATGAAGATATCGTCGGCTTCCCTGAGTAACTCCAATCGTTCAGCCGTTACTTCCCCAAGCACACGAACTGCCAACCCGGGACCGGGGAAGGGGTGCCTGTTCACAATTTCCGGGGGGATGCCAAGTGCAAGCCCTATTTCCCGAACCTCGTCTTTAAAAAGTTCACGGAACGGTTCAATCAGTTTAAAATTCATTTTTTCAGGCAGCCCGCCCACATTGTGGTGCGTTTTTATCGTTACGGATACTCCGTTAACAGGCACCGATTCAATCACATCGGGATAGAGAGTGCCCTGAACCAAAAACGAAACTCCTTCAATTTTGCGGGCTTCTTCTTCAAAAACCTTAATAAACGAAGAGCCGATAATTTTTCTTTTTTCTTCAGGGTCTGTAACACCTTCCAACTCTTTCAGAAAGGTTTCCGAAGCGTCAACGGCGGTAATTTTCAGCCCGGTTTTTTCACGAAGTCTTTTGACCACTGTTTCCGACTCGTTTTTTCTCATCAGCCCGTTATCGATGTGCACACATACGAGGTTATCACCCAGGGCTTCTCGTACGAGCACAGCGGCTACAGTGGAGTCAACCCCGCCGCTTAAAGCACAAATAGCGACAGAATCACCTGCTTGTTCTTTAATTGAGCGGATACTCCCTTCGATAAAAGCACCCGGGTTCCAGCCGGCTACACATCCGCATATCCGGAAAAGGAAATTTGAGATCATCTCCACCCCGTATTCGCTGTGATACACTTCGGGATGAAACTGCAGCCCGTAAATTGGTTTTTCATCCGATTGTGCGGCGCAGTTTAGCGTACTTGGCGAGGAACCAAGCGCCCGAAAACCGTACGGCAGAGTTTTAACAACATCACCATGGCTCATCCAAACGGTTATTTCTTCAGGTATTCCGGCGAAAAGCGGGTTTTCCCGTTCGGTTATTCTGAAAGAGGTTTTGCCGTATTCTCTTTGTTGTGCAGGTTCAACAATGCCACCGAGCGAGTAAGAAATCAACTGTAAACCGTAGCAAATCCCCAAAATTGGGATATCAGTCGAAAATAATCCGTCCGCTGCGGCAGGGGCGCCGTCGTCTTTAACAGACATTGGGCCTCCGGAGAGAATAATCCCTTTCGGAGCGATTTCTTTAATCTGCTCTACGGTTATAGTGTGCGGATAAATCACTGAAAAGACAGAAAGCTCGCGTACTTTCCGGGCGATCAGTTGAGTGTACTGGGAACCAAAATCAATGATCAGAACTGTAGATCCCGTCATCGTTTACAAAGCCTTACAGGTAAATTAATATGAAAAAAGAGGCTGTTTCTAACCGGAGTGAAACAGCCTTCTGAAATTTTAACCTTGTTTTATCAGGCACCAACCATATCGCCGTATGCGGCAGCATCAAGCAGGCTGTCTAATTCCGCAGGGTTAGTCAGTTCAACTTTTACCATCCATCCCTTGCCGTATGGGTCTTGGTTAATGAACTCGGGTGAGTCGGCGAGGTCGCTGCTTATTTCGATAATTTTGCAGCTGCACGGTGCATACAGTTCGCTGACGGTTTTCACGGCTTCAATGGTGCCGAAATTTTCACCTGCCTGAAGTGAATCGCCGACGCTTTTGGTAATATCGACATAAACCACATCACCAAGTTCGCCCTGGGCATAGTCAGTAATGCCAAAAAAAGCGAAGTTGCCTTCGGTGCGCACCCACTCGTGGTCTTTTGAATATTTAAGTTCTGCCGGTATGTTCATATTTTCTCCGAAAATTATTTTGTTTCTTTTGGTTTGAAATTATCTAAGAATGAAGTGTCGAAATCCCCTGAAATGAACTGCTCGTCTTCCAGAACACTAAGGTGGAAGGGAATGGTTGTTTTTATTCCTTCAATAATAAACTCGCCGAGCGCTCTTTTCGCCTTAGCTATGGCTGAGGGGCGGTCTTTATCCCACACTATTAATTTAGCCACCATCGAATCGTAGTACGGTGGTATCATATACGACTCGTAGATGTGGGAATCGATCCTGACACCCAGCCCGCCGGGGAAATTCAGCGATTCGATCCTTCCGGGCGAGGGTCTGAAGTTATTATCAGGGTCTTCAGCGTTAATTCTAAACTCGAAAGCATGCCCTTTAGGTCTGTTATTAGGCGGTTGAATCACTTCCCCCATTGCTGCTTTAATCTGCTCTTTTATAAGATCGGTTTCATAAACCATTTCAGTAACCGGATGTTCCACCTGAATACGGGTGTTCATCTCCATGAAATAGAAATTTTTATCCTTATCGAGCAAGAACTCAATCGTTCCGACACTTTCGTAGTTGATTGCCTTTGCAGCAAGAACTGCCGCTGCCCCCATTTTATCACGAAGTTCCTGATCCAGTGCCGGAGAAGGTGATTCTTCAATCAATTTTTGGTGTCGCCTCTGCACCGAGCAGTCCCTCTCACCAAAATGATAATGATTGCCGTGTTGGTCGCCAATCACCTGAATTTCAACATGCCGCGGGTTCAGCACTAATTTTTCGATGTAAACATCGCCGTTGCCGAAAGCAGCGTCTGCCTCAGCTCTTGCGGTTTTGAATGCAAGTTCAAACTCCTGCTCACTCTTAACCACGCGCATACCTTTGCCGCCACCACCGGCGGAGGCTTTAATTATAACAGGGAACCCCATTGCAACGGCTAATTCTTTTGCTTCGTTTACATCGTCTATAATTCCGTCGCTTCCGGGTATCACGGGCACATTGTTCCGTTTCATCGTATCTTTAGCCATTGCTTTATCGCCCATAGTGCGAATCATTTCAGCAGAGGGCCCGATAAATTTAATGCCCGATTCTTCACATATTTCCGAAAAGTTAGCGTTTTCTGCCAGGAAACCGTATCCGGGGTGAATTGCGTCCGCACCCGTAACAGCTGCCGCCGACATTATCACGGGCACTTTCAGGTAGCTGTTCCGGCTTTCTGCGGGCCCTATGCAGACGGCTTCGTCGGCAAAAGTTACATGAAGCGAGTTTCTGTCAGCTTCCGAGTAAACCGCAACCGTCGGGATGCCCATTTCTTTACATGCTCTTATTATTCTAAGCGCAATCTCGCCGCGGTTGGCAATCAATATTTTTTTAAACAAGCTAACCCCGCAGCTTAATCAGGTTTTACAAGGAAAAGAACCTGCCCGTATTCAACAGGCTTAGCATTATCTGCCAGTATCTTCTCGATCGTCCCGGATATGTCGCTCTCTATTTCGTTCATAAGTTTCATTGCTTCAACGATGCAGAGAACGGAGCCCACATTCACCCGGTCGCCAACTTTAACATAGGCATCAGCGTCCGGAGCCGGTGAACGATAAAAAGTACCGACAATTGGCGATTTGATCTCATGCAGTTTAGTGCCTGTATCACTCGGTGACGGCGGTGTCGGAGCTGCAGTGGTTGCCGGTGCCGAAGCAGCCGTTACCGGTGCGGCGGCAGCCTGCTGAGGTGCAGGGGTTGCTGTGTATGTTACCTGCCCGGGGGCAGCACTTCCGTATTTGGAGATATAGATGCGGCTTTCTTTTTCGTCGATCTCTAATTCAGAGATACCGCTCGTTTCAACCAATTTTACAAGACGACGGATGAGATTGATATCCATTTTAATCCTGTTTTGATGTGATAAATTACGATTTAACTCTTTCCATATAGTCACCCGATCGGGTGTCTATTTTCAGGAGGTCACCCTCGTTGATGAAAAGCGGAACCATAACAGTGGCTCCCGTTTCCAGCTTCGCAGGTTTCACGGCGTTGGTTGCGGTATCCCCCTTGAACCCGGGTTCTGTCTCTAAAACTTTTAGAACAGCGTGAACCGGTGTTTCAACGCTTACGATCTTTTCGCCATCCATCAGCATATCAACATCGGTGCCTTCTTTCAGGAACTTAACACTATCGCCGAATGCAGTAAGGGGCACATTAATTTGATCGTATGTTTCATTATCCATGCAGACGAGGCTTTCGCCATCGGCATAGAGGTATTGAAATTTTCTTCTTTCCACTTTCACCACATCCAAGCTTTCGCCCGATCTGAAAGTGTTTTCAAGCACCCTGCCGGTGGTGAGGCTTTTCAATGTAGTGCGCACAAAAGCGCCGCCTTTGCCGGGTTTAACATGAAGAAAATCGGTTACTGAGTAAAGATCGTGCTTGAATCTAATGATCAAACCATTACGGAGGTCTGAGGTATCTGCCATATATCTGTAAATTTTTGTTAAAAAATATTAAGAACTAAACCTGCAAAATATCATTTTACGAGCAGAGTACAAAAGAGGAGGTATTTTTTCCTCTCTCCCTCCGTGTGTGGTTTACGGAAAAATTTATGCGTTTGGGCAAAGGTTTTCCAACTTCGTTATCCAGTCATTGAAGTGCCGGCAGTTTTTTCTGAGTGCCTCAATTCCAATCTTTTGGGTTATCAATGGAGCTATATCTGCTTTTTTATATTGATACTTTGGGTAAAGGGCGATTATTCTTTTTGAAGGCGCTGTAGTGCGACCTTCATCAATAAGTTCGGGATTATCTTGGTTGTTTTTCAGAATAAGTTTGAACTTATCGGTTTTGTTTTTTTCTTCAAAAAAGGTATCCGCTAATAGCTCAGGTTGAACAAATAAGAAAGTTTCAAACTCGTGTAATTGGATATATGGAATAAACCTTCGATCATTAGTTTCAAGATAAATATTATCATAAAAATTTTGTTCCAAAAATTCAACTTTTTTATAGGGGTCTTTAAATTTAATTACTTTATTTTTCTCTGGGAAGTTATTAGGCAGCGCATAAAGATCGAACATTGTCGTGAAATAAGCATCGGGATTTGGATCACTTTTTAGCCATTTGATGATATCTTTTTTGGCTCTTTCGTAGTTGACCAATCCGCCTTTATTGATTCGGGAACCGGTAGCTTTAGTTGAAACCATGCTGACTTTTACCTCAATTTGTTTAGTTACAAGATGAGGATGTAATATATTTTTTACAAATTTTTCTTCTGTTGCCCCCTCTACAATGAAATATAGTCTAATCCATTCCATTACGGTCTTCCACCCAGAACATTTTTCAACCAGAGTTCACCAACGCTATATTCATCTAACCATTCCTTTAGAGAATTTATATCAGGTTTTTTGAATTCAGTTGAATTAGTTTTAGCATTCTTTTCAACAACAACTACATCTGAAATTTCAATTTCATCCAACAAATTAACTGATTGTGTAGCAATTATAAGCTGAGTATCGCTTTTCAATGAATTCACCATTCCCGCCAGAACTGAAATCGCACGAGGGTGTAAACCAAGTTCCGGTTCATCCAAAATAATCACAGCAGGGTGGAGATCTTTCGGTAGAAGTAATAATGTAGTTAATGCTATAAATCTGAGTGAGCCATCAGACAACTGATGAGGTCCTAAAACATACTCACTGTTTTTGCTAATCCATCTTAAAGCAATGGAATTTTCTGCAATTTTTTCCGGTACTAAAACAAAATCTTGAAATTCAGGAAAAACAAACTGAATATGTTCAACAATACGGTCGTAATATGCTCTATACAATTTTGAATTTGCAAGACCGTATAATATGGCTGCAAGATTCCCGCCATCGTTTCTTAGAAAAAGTGTGTCATCAATTCGGTTAAGTCCTCTAATTCTTGCTTCAAGGCTTGTATCATGGAATTGATATATTTGGATATTTTTGAGTAAATCCCGAAGAACTGATACAGTTTTACTTATATATTTGTTCTTGTGAAATATGTTTTCATTTGAGTTTAAATATGTCTCCTTTTTTCCTCGGTCGGAGTTTAATTCAAATTCTTCCCTTGTAAAGTTACCTTGCCAACTAAGTTTTTCGTTCTCAAAAAACAAAATATCAGTAGGAGCGTAGGATAATACAAATGAATACTTATCAACAGAACTTTCAATACTGAAAACTAATTCACATTCGATTTGATTAGTTTTTTTTGAACCAAAATGCAGAATGCTTTCCGCACCTCCATTTCGTTGGATGTAGTATTGCAAACGATTTGCTAACATGAATGAAATCATTTTTATTAGAGAAATAAAATTAGATTTCCCGGAGCCGTTAGCTCCGATCATAACGGTTAAGTCTTCTAAAAAGATTTTTTGACCAACCGAATCGAAGGATTTAAATCCTTTTATCTCAATACTTATTAATTTGCTCTTAGACATATCTTAATCTTTCAAAGCCAATCCAGGAATAATTATTCCGAAAAATAGCTAAAACCTTCAATGATTTGAACTTATTTTTCTAATTCAAGTGAAAGGAAGTCATTAAATTCAAAAAACGGGTTAAAAAGCTCATAACCGAACGAAGATCACCAATAGATCCGTTTACTTTCTTTGCTGCAACGCCCGCTTAAAAAGCCAATATTCGAACAAACTCCCTCTTTTTTCTTTAAACCGGGAGAAATTACTTCACCAAATAAACTGATTCAAAAAAAAGAGAGAAACATAATCTTAATTTAGAGAAAACAAATCAAAGTACATCGAATTTCTGTTGCAAAACGGGTTTCTCTAAAGTTTCAACCGCAGAATATTCAGGGAAATAAATGCGAAGTATATTGAATTTCTGTAGCGACACAAACATCACAGAAGCCTTAACCACAGAATTTTCAGGGAAATAAACCAAAGTATATCGTGTTACAACTGAGAAACGGGTTTTATGCCGGTTTCTTCAGCAGCAAATTTAGATAAGGCAAAACAAATTCAGAAAACTCTGATATTTTGCTACTGCGAGGTGATCTTCTTAGTAGTTTTCGATCTGCCGATGAACATTCCGATACCGTTGCCCTGAATATTCCACTTAACAGAGGTTGAGGGCTGCCCGAACACAGCGTCGGAGAGTTTGCCCGAGCCTTTGGTCTTGTAGTAATCGTAAAATGTGGGGTCGTAGCAATAAATACCGGCACCAAGAACATTGGGATTTGTGGTGTAAGAGGGAGCAATTTCGTTTGAAAACAAGATCAAAGAAGATGTGTTGCTGTTCGGAAGCACCCGGGCAACGGTGTTATACTTATCGTCTTCTGTATAAATTTGTCCTGTTTGGGTAAATGACAGCCAGGTGACCGCATAAGTTTCCGTTCCTCTCGGAAACACTTCAACACTTATAACTTTGATGGTTTTACCCGTATCATTAACGGAATTAATCATATACACAGCGCCGATTTCACCCGGTTCAGGGATCGTTGTAACTGCACCTGCAGTCAGGTTCTCCCAGGAAACAGTTAACTCATAAGTTTTACCTGCTTTAGCCTTAACCGTTGCCGGTGCGCTGTAAAGCCCGTCTTTTGTATGCCGCAAAATATAGCGAAGCGAATCAACTTTAATTGAAACAACGGCATCGGGTAAATTCGAAAAATCAGGACGAAACGGCACGGCAACCGGCAGCGTTCTTCCGACATAAATATCTTTAATTTGCGAACCGTCTTCCAACAGCCCCCTGATAACCAACTTCATTTCATAAGGGAACTGTTCTTCGTCAACCACCTGCTCGCAACCCGGGAAAGTGAACAAAACAACAGTCAATAAAACAGCGGCAATTCCTAACCGTGGAAGCAACCGGGAAGAGGTTCTGTAAGCTTCTTTTAACCCAACCCGATATATCGTCGAGGGGAAGAATTCGATAAAATAAGCGACAAATACTCTAAAAATCATCTTAAAACCTCACCTTCAAGCCAACAGAAGGCAGAAACGGATACAGAGTAAACTGTTTAAGCACGGGTATGCGCTCGCCTGTTTCTTCATCAACTTTATAGCCCACATATTTGGAAAATGCGTTGTACCTGTTATATACATTATATATATTAAGCGAAAGTTCCGCCCTGTTGCTTCCCCAGTCGAAAGCCCAGGTAACCCCCAAATCAAGTTTATGAAATGCAGGCATTCTGAAAGCGTCTCTCGGCGAGTACTCATAGAAAACTTCCTGAGAGTTCACCCGCGGGTTACTTAAGTTTTGAAAAGAATATTGCATAATAGGGAGCGGAAAAGCCTTGCCCGTTGAATAGTTCCAGGTTGCAGAAAACTCAAGCGCTTCGGAAGGTTTCCATCCGATAACAATAGAAATATCGTGCCTTCTGTCAAATTGCGGATAGAAAGGTTCCCCTTTGTTAAGTTCGTCAAAATATCTTTTAGTCCATGAAAGTGTATAACCAAACCACCCGGTAATATTTCCGATTCGCTTATTAAAGAACATTTCAAGCCCGTAAGCTTCACCTCTGCCCACGGTCAGTTGTTTTTCATAATCGCTTGTGTATGCAAAATTTGCGTCGGTTCTGTACTCATAAAGGTCCGTCAGGTCTTTATAATATACCTCTGCGGTAAAAAGGAAAGTTTTATCGGCACTTGTTCCTTCAAACCCAACGGCACCCTGCATCGATTTTGAAGGTTTAATAACCGGTGTTGCCGGGAACCAGACATCTGTCGGCAGATAAATATCATTCCTTGAAAGGAGGTGAATCGGCTGATTAGCCATCGAAAAAGCGCTTCTGAAGATCAACCGGTCGAAAATATACCATGTGAGCGAAACCCTTGGCTCCCAACCGAGCATTTTACCCTCGTTGAAATAATAGAATCGAAAGCCGATATTGGTTTTCAGGGCGTCGAACCATGTTATTTCATCCTGTGCAAACAGAGCTGCTTCAAGTGCCTTGTATGTTCTGCCCGGATTAACCGAGTATTTAAGTTCTTTGCTGTAAAAATCGCTTGTAAGCAGGTCAAAATTGTGATATGTAGCCTCTGCACCCAACTGCAGAAGATTCGCCTGATTTAAAAACACCTGAACATCGGTTCTGAGCTGAAAATCGTTCACCTGCGAGGAGGTAAAAAAATCGAGCGCATCGGATTTTATCGGGTTCTTATCCTGAATTGCAGTTTTAAAACTGTAATAAGTGTAAACCAACGAAGTGCTGGTAAAAATCTGCGATGAATAAATTTTCGCCCAGGTCAGGTTAAGTGTCGAGTTCTTCCACCCGATATCAAAGCCAATATCCTTGCTTGCGGGCGGCTCGGTAAGTTCGTCGCTGCTGAAAAACCCGGAAAGTATCAGTTTATCGGTTTCAGAAACCTTAAAATGGATTTTGCCGTTGGCGTCGTAAAAACCATATTTGGGGAATTTATCAGCCTGTGGCAACAGATCGAGCACCTTATCTAAGTACATCATTCGTGCTGAAAGAATGTATGTTGCTTTTTCGGAAAGGGGGCCCTCAACCGTGAACCTGCTGCTAAGATTGGAGAGGTTAACGGTTCCGATGAATTTTTCCGAAGACCCATCCCTGGTTGTTACATCTAATACGCTTGAAAGGCGCCCGCCATACTGCGCCGGAAATGCACCTTTAATAAGTTTGATATTTTGTATCG
Source organism: Ignavibacteriaceae bacterium (assembly GCA_008933765.1). Taxonomy (GTDB): domain Bacteria; phylum Bacteroidota; class Ignavibacteria; order Ignavibacteriales; family Ignavibacteriaceae; genus UTCHB3. The sequence goes on from WBUK01000011.1 coordinate 28,266, forward strand.
CGTCGGAGTTAAAAGTGCTTGCAAACCCGCCTAAGTGCGAAGGGTTATAAACCTGCACCCCATCGATAAGTGTCAGCGTTTCGTCGGCTGAAGAGCCGCGCACATAAATGCCCGACGATAATTCGTTTGCATTTGATACCCCGGGCAGAAGTTGCAGCGCACGGAAAATATCGGTTTCACCACCGAACGAGGGAAGTGTCTGGATTAACTCGGGGTCAAGCTCAACAGTTCCGGATGTGTTGCTGAAATCTTCATATTTGTTGGCATAAACTTTCACTTCATCCAACTGTATTGAGGATTTTACGAGATCGATATCAAGTTTTATGTTTGTGTTCGTCCCCGAAAGTTTTATCTCTGTCCTAAAAGTTTCGTAGCCCAGAGACCCTGAGAAGATAAAATAATCGCCTTCGGGAAGCGAGGGAAGTGAGTAAAAACCAAATTTGTTGGATGTTATCGAGCGGATTGGGTTCCCCTTCTTAAGTGAGTCTTTATAGACTACAACATAAGCGCTGATAAGCGCTTCACGGCTCCCCGCATCGGAAATAACGCCTGAAACAACATAGCTGCGACCTTGAGAGAAGAGTGCCGAAGTGAACAATAACAGGAAATAAAGCGTAAAAATTGTTCGCATTTAAAGTAGATTGACTTAAATTGTGGTCATAAAATAAAAAAAATTCGCTTTGCCGGCGGGGCAATTTACAAATTATGCTAAAAATCTACTGTAAAAATATAAAGTTTTGAAAACATTGCTCAAATTATTTGTATCCCTTTTAATTTTAATTTCATTCAGCGCCTCCCCACAGTTAGGCATTCGGCTTCAGGGATCGGCTGCAATTCCCGCCGGGCAGCTTGAAAACCATGTTGATGCCGGCTTAGGCGGCAACATAAGTTTTAATTACCCGATCCTTATCCCCGGGTTGGAAGTCTCGTTAACCACAGGATATTATTATTGCGGTTTGAAAGATAACCTGCCGGGTTATGAGTTCAATTTCAAATCGATCCCGCTGACGATGGGTTTGCGTTATGTTTTCGGCGAGGGGAACGAAATCACCCCTTACATCGGTGTTGAAGGAGGGGCATTTTTCACCGAATATTTTCTTGAGGTTGACTACGGACTTAACGGCAAACCGGTTGAAATAACCAAGGAAGTAACCCCCGGAATTTCACCCGAAGCGGGGTTTCGCATCTACATTGCCCCCGGACTGGATGTTGATGTTAACGCCAGATACAACCGGATTCGCACTAAATATGTTTCACGAGCCTATATCGCCCTTCAATCGGGTTTCAGATTGAAATTCTGACAAATGCTGCAACGGATACTTTTCTTCAACACTATCTTCTGCCTCTCTTTAGTTGCACAAAGCAACTGGATTTGGCAAAATCCTATGCCCGTCGGCAAAAACCTTAATGCTTCTGTCGCTTTCGATTCACTTACCTGTTACGCCGCAGGAGATGCAGGGGCTTTCATTAAAACCACTGACGGAGGCAAAAACTGGGTGCTGCTTAACGCACCTGACCAATATGACATTCTTTCACTTTCTTTTATAAATACACAGACCGGAATTGCAGGCTGCGCTCGTGGTGTGGTGCTAAGAACAACAGACGGTGGGGCTACTTTCACCGCTGCAATTACCGATTCGATCAGAGATGTGAAATCTGTTTTGCTAACCTCTGACGGAAAAGTATACGGCGCAGGCGATAAGGGGCTTTTTATCAAATCGGATGACGGAGGTATCAGCTGGAGCAGAACCGCTTTCGACACCCTCTCTTTCGCTGCTTTGGAGCTGATTCAGGGTGGGGCTATAGTTGTGGTCGGCGAGTCCGGGGTGATTTATCGCTCGAATAACGGTGGCGCGAACTGGAACTTAGTCAGACGAGACGACTCGCAAACTCTTTCCGCTGTAAAATTTAAAGACAACCAAAACGGGTGGGCGCTCGGAAGAAATGGGCTCGGGTTAAAATCTACTGACGGCGGAACAAGCTGGCAGCAAATTAACACCGAAACAACTAAATGGATTAAAACAGTTTCTGTTCTGCCTTCAGGAAGGCTGTTTGCCGCTGGTGCACCCGGTCTGCTGATTAAAAGCGATGACGACGGCAACTCGTGGGTGAGATCGGGCGACAGTTCAAAATTCAGCATCAATACTTCCGCTTTTGCGGATGGTCGCGGCTGGGTTTTCGGTAACAACGGGCTGACTATTGCCACTTCCGACGCCGGAAATTCGTGGGAGTTTCAATCGCAAGGCTCCGAAAATACTATTAATTCCGTCAGGTTTTTGGATGAATATATCGGAACTGCGGTTGGCGACAGCGGAATTATCCTGAGAACAGAAGACGGCGGCGATACCTGGGTTAGACAATACACAGGCTACAACTATAATCTTAACGACCTCTTCTTTTTGAATCAATATCAAGGGTGGATCGTGGGGGACCACGGCACCATTTTCCAAACTCTTGACAAAGGTGAACACTGGGAAAAACAAAACCTTTCCATGGTTACATCCGAAGATATTTATTCAATTGAAGGAACTGCATTCGCCAATAAAGCCGTCGGTGCAGGGGGTACTTATTTGGTTTCTTCAAACTCACCTTCCGGTGCAGTATGGGGGAGGGGTTCAGCCCCTCTTAAATCTTACCGCGGTATTTACACTCTCTCCTCAAAATCTGCCACGCTGATTGGTGATGGGGGTACTATAATTCAGATGACCTCTGTACCGGGCGGTTCGGGGATTAAAGACCTTTCAATCGACAGCAAATTTGATCTTAGAGATATATACTTTACGCCTGAAAAAAAGGGATGGATCGTCGGTAAATATGGAATTGTTTTATATTCCTCGAATCAAGGCGGAAAATGGACAATTTTGGATACTCTCCCCGTTACCTGGCTTAACACCGTTTATTTCTACGATACCCTGAACGGTTATACTGCAGGCTCTTATGGTTCCCTATTTAAAAGTAATGACGGCGGGCATAACTGGAGTAAAATCCACACGGGTGTTACAAACACATTCAAAAAATCATTCTTCTTCAATAAAGATGAAGGGTGGTTGGTGGGTACCTACGGGTTGCTGATGAAAACCGTTAACGGAGGCGGTTCTTCTTCCCCGACGGGGGTTAAAGACGCTGAAGATGTGGCGGCGAATATTCCAAAAGAGTTTGAACTCCATCAAAATTATCCGAATCCTTTCAACCCGGTTACTGTAATTTCGTTTGATCTTCCCGCCGCCGGAAGATACAAACTTTCCATATTTGATATTCTGGGAAAAGAAGCGGAAGTGTTGTTGGATGACGAGCTGCAACCCGGGCACCACTTCGTTTCCTTCGATGCGCATGGGTTGCCCTCAGGGGTTTATTTCTATAAATTATCAGGAAATGGCAGCCAAAATATTAAAAAAATGATACTTTTAAAATAATTTTTTGCCAAACCGGATGAATTTTGAACGATAAGTTTTTTTTAATCATTATATTTGAACAGGTGAGTTTCTTACAACTTTGAAGCATTTCAGACCGCAACAACTCACTGTTTTCTTTTTTTTCAATATTTGAAAATTTATTAACTTTGTTTTTGAATATATTTCTATTGTACGAAAGTAATCGCAAATGCCTGAAATTTTATTAGTTGAAGATAATAAAGAGAACAGAGATGTGATGGCGCATTTTCTGCGCAAAGTCGGAAATGTGCAAACCGCAGAAGATGGGCCTTCATCCGTGCAGAAATGCAATGAAAATAAATTTGATATTATTCTTATGGATATTAACCTTGGGCTGGGTATGAACGGAATTGAAGCTACTAAAAGAATAAGGCAACTGCCCGGCTATAACTCAGTTCCTATTGTGGCAGTTACCGCTTATGCTATGGCGGGGGACAGGGAAACCTTTATGAAAAACGGCTGCTCGCATTATATATCAAAACCCTTCACTAAAAAAGAGTTTCTTTCATTGGTGGAAGAAGCGCTTGGTTCGGGAATAAATTAGTTCGCAGCCAAATTAAGTTGCCGTTGCGCAGTTTTATACACCATTTCCACACTTAACTCCTTTATACATTTATATTTAACATCTGTTCGTGTGCATGTTAACGGCTTTGGCGAATAGAAAAAGCAGGGTGAACAGTCTAAGTATAATGATGCAATTTCATACTCGGTCATCCACGGATGAATGTAATTTATGTTTGTGGGGCCTATTATTGCAAGCACCTTTACCCCCATTGCAGAGGAAACATGCATCAGGCTGGAATCGTTTGTGATGAACAAATCGCATTTCTTAATCAGCGCAGCCGACTGGCTTAAAGAGCGCGTTTTCGGCTCTTTGAATACACCTTCACCGGCTAATTCCATTATATTGGCTCTGAGTTCTTTTTCTTCCGGTCCCCCGAAAAGCAACACTTCGCAGCCGTGCTTTTCTTTCAGCAACTTCCCCAAAGCGGCAAATTTTTCGGGTTCCCACCTGCGGTGTATGTGGTTTTTGAAAGTAGCGCAGCCGGGGTGAAATCCGACTAATTTTGCCCCTTCTTTAACTTCATTTTTTAGGTATTCTTCTGCGAATTGTGTATCATCCTCGTTTAGAGGGAATTGCAGCGGGTATAATGCAACTTCTTCAAAACCGAACATTTTCTTCACAAGGTTAACATTTTCTTCTACATTATGAAGCGAATCATCTTCGGTTATCCGCACATTGTTCAGCCAACCGAAACAGCTCCCGTCCATTCTTAAATATTTTACCTGCCCCCTCTTTTTTGCGCCAATTAACCACTGAATGCCGTTATACTCGCGCCGGTTTGAGGGATAAACACTGATTGAATGTGTATATTTACCCCTGAGTGAGAGAACAAACTTCAACGAACGAAAAGCGCCTTCAGCCAAAAAGTCAAAAAGTATTACTTTATCAAAAAATCCCGTTCGATCGTATATGTTTTTAGTACCGGGGAACATAACGAGTGCATCAATAACCGCATCAGGAAACTTTTCCCTCAGCAGTTTTGCAGCAGGTGTGAACATAAGAGCATCACCTATGCCGGAGAGAGCGAGAATAAGAATTTTCTTTTTCACTTACTGTTTAGTCGTTTTTGCTGTTAATTTGTTTCCGTCTGTTCTGCTGAACGCTCATCGCTTTCAAAGGTTCAGTCAGTTCCAACGGTTTGGTTTTCCGGTTAACTTGCCTTCGTTTGTTTTAAGTTAATTTTCCGTACCGCCTTTCTGTACCGCCGGTGTTTTTAAAAAGCGGGGCGGAAAAAACAAAGGGAGCGGCGAGGCTCCCTTTGGCTTAAATACTACTGTTTCAACTGCTCGCCCTGCTGCTGTTTGGTTGTATCACCGGAAGTGTCGGGCGCTGAGGGGTCTTTACCGTGCATAATAGCGTTGAATTTATCGCGCAGTGTTTTAGTAAACGGCTGATTCGGATAATATTGATCGAAGATATCGATTAACTTCAGCCCTTTTGCCACTTGTTTTGTGGCTTCATAGTAATCCAGCAAAATAGAGGGTGTAGATTGATCCGTAAGAACAGACTGCGGGTTATCGTTTATCAATTTCCACGCAACAGGTTCAACATCTTTCATTATTTCTTCATACTTGCTTTCGTTGCCTACTTTACGAAACATGTTTGCATAATCGGCACGGTATCTGAAATCATCAATTGTGCGCTTCATCGGCAACAACTCTTCCAATTTGTTGAGCACCTGAATCGCTTTCGCAGTGTCTTTTTTCACCGTCTGGTAATAAACAATAAGCCTGTAAAACGAATTTCTGTAGTTAAGGGTCATTCTTTTTTGATTTTCATCTAAGAAGACATTGGGGTCAGCAATGCTTCTGAATTTAAGCCCGCGCTTATATTCTTTGCTGTAAAAATCGGGCTTAACATCGGTCATTAACTGTTCAGAAAGAATCTTTTCATTAACGGCGGAATTGTCATCTCTTACTTCGAAGGGCATCAATCTGTAAGCCATACCCTCGAGAACTAAGAACCTGCCCAAACCGATTTTAGTATCTTCGCTGCATGTGGTTGAGTAGTAAACCGGTCTGCCCCACCCTGCATTTTTAATCAGGTCGATCACCACTCTATCCTGCACTCTTGCATAAGTTCTGCCATCCTGAATCTTTGGCAAGTCGGTCTCCCAGACGATTTGCGGCTTGTATGTAACCGAATCGGGGTACTCTTTAGTCAGTCTTTCAAACTCTTCTTTGGATACATTCAAAGTAATAGTTTGACTATCAAACAGTTCGGGTCGCAAATTTTTAATTTCAATATCGCTCATCGAGAGTTTGATTTTAGGTGTTCCGTAAGGCGCAAGGTTCTTCATTTGCCTTATATACCACTCTGTGTTAGCCAGCGAAAGGTTCACCACCCTGATATCTCTTCTGACACCTTCAACATCCTGCAGATACCAGAGCGGGAAGGTATCGTTATCGCCGTTAGTGAACAGTATCGCATTCGGAGCACAGCTTTGCAGAAGGTTATAGGCATAGTCCCACGGTATCCAGTTAGCAGACCTGTCGTGAGTGTAAACATTAGCCGAATACATTCTGACGGGTACAAAGAAAATCCCCAGAAGCAAGACGGCATATCCGAGGGCAACGCCGGCACTTTCTTTTTTCAGTTTTTCATAGAGCCACATTGCAACTTCTTTAATTGCAATGCCTATCCAAAGTGAAAAGACAAAGAACGCCCCGACATAGAAATAGTCTCTCTCCCTCGGTTGCGGCTGCTGTTGGTTCTGGTAGTATGCCGTAAGGTACCCCATAAAGATGAAAAGCACTAACCAGGCCATAGCCATTTTTCTGTCTTTTCTGAAGTGGAAAATTACGCCGATAATACCGAGAAGAAAGGGGATGCCGAAGAGTGAATCTTTTGTATCTCCGCTAAATTCCAGGTTAAAAGGTTTACCGAGCGTATTCCCAATTTGGTTAAAAGGTGCGATATTGCTTCCGGCATCCTGATTCCACGACTCGCGCCCGGCGTAGTTCCAAAGCAGATAGCGGGTCATCATGTGGTTCATCTGATAAGAGTAAAGGAAGTGCAGGTCCGACGAATAATTTAAGTACACACCCTGCTGATGCTCTTCCTGCGTAAATCTCCTTTTAAAAGTGGGGAAATCACCATATTGTTCACGGTTGAGATATTTAACCAATTCAGGAAAATCATCCGGTTCATTTTCGTTCATTGGCGGGTTAGCGTTGGATCTTATTATTACCTGAGTGTAGGTGGCAAACCCCAGCAAAATGAAAATTGCAGAAAGTGCTACTAAATGAAGTGTAGCCCGCTTGTATTTATGTGCTAAGTAAGCTATCAAACTCAACACTCCCAGAAAAACGGTGATGAATGTTAACTCGCCACTTAATGTCCGCCCGCCAATGAGCGACATGAGCTTGGGCAGATATTTTACAACGCCCGGGTAGGTAAGAAAAAGTGCTGCCCCGCCAATAAAGAAAGGGAAGTAAATCGAGTTTCGCGTGAACACCTTTTTGTAGAAAACAATCACTACAATCAGAGAAATGATAAAGAGCCATATTTTGAAATTTTTATCAAAACTTGAATATTCGTCAGCAGTAGGAGGCACCGCCTGAGTTGCACGGCCCCACATGAATGCTGCAAAACCTAAAATAATCAGAGAATGCAGAAGGAATACCCTCACGGAAGCGTCGTATTCTTCCTGATTATTTAAATATTTTCTGAAAGTAATTATCATAACCACGGGCACCATTGCAAGCACGCTCATTAAGTGAACACCGATGGAAAGACCAATGAGATAGGCGAGGAATACTAAATATCTTTCACTTCCGGGCTCATCAGCTTTTTCATTCCATAACATTATCAGATACATAATTGCAGCATAGAGCACAGTGCTGGCAGCATAAACTTCAGCCTCTACTGCGTTGAACCAGAAGGTATCGCTGAAAGAGAATGAAAGCGCACCACACGCAGCGGCAACTATGGTTGTGACAGCTTCGAAGGTGTTGTTGGCTACCTTTCCGCGGTAATTCTCAATTATTTTAACGATTATCAGGTATAAAAAGAAGATCGAGAGTGCACTTGAAAGCACCGATACCATGTTTACGCGCAAACCAAGGTTATCAACAAACGGTATCATGGAGAAAACCCTGCCTACCAGCAGGAAGAAGGGTGCACCCGGCGGGTGAGGCACCTGCAAAGAGTAGGAAGCGGCTATGAACTCACCACAGTCCCAAAATGAAACGGACGGCTGGACGGTTGACCATAACACAAAAAATGAGATAAAAAATACTATTGCCGCAGCAATGCGGTTCATTAGCTTGAAATCCATTAATTCCTCAATTGATTCATTTTAATTTGTTTCATCTTGCTTTGGTTTAAACAGCGCATCGAAGGCGCTTTTATCCCGCTTAACTTCATATTTTGCAACAAGTTCTCTGAGGCGCTTCATCGAGAGTGAATCGAACTCCTCTTCATCCTTGTGCCTTTTTTCAAACATTTTAAGTTCTTCCAACTCACGGGGGTCAAGTTTCCTTCTCTGTTTGCCGAGTTGTTCTAAGAGTTTCCTTTGTTCACGAAGCAGCGACATAAGCAGTTAAAAATTGTTCAAACTGCAAATATAATGAAAACAATAAAGTATAAGGGGGTTAATTTTATTCCAATCTGCTGTTTTTTGTTTTGGTACGAATTTTGTTATATTTTTGCTGAAAGTCTTGTGAAAGTTTCTGTTAATGTTCTATGTTCTATCAAATTGATAATGTACTGATTAATAAAGAGATCACTTCGGTGAATTTTGCCTGCGACCTCGAAAAATGCAAAGGAGCATGCTGCACTTTTGAGGGGGATTTCGGAGCGCCGCTGCGCCACTCGGAAATTCCGGTTATGAAAGAGATACTCCCTCTGATTTTGGATATAATCCCGCCGGAACACCGAAAAGTGATTGAGTCCGAGGGGTTTTACGACGAGTTTCAGGAAGAACTGTTTACCAAAAGTTATGACCGTAAAGCGTGCGTGTTCGTCTATTACGACGGCGATATCGCTAAGTGCTCGCTTGAAAAAGTTTATTATGAAGGGAAGACAAATTGGAAAAAGCCGATCTCTTGCCACCTCTTCCCAATTCGAATTTCCCCGTTCGGCGGGGATATTTTGAGATACGAACGCTTTCCGTTCTGCGAACCCGCAATTGAAAAAGGGAATAAAGAAAAAACCAGAATGATTACTTTTTTGCGCGAACCTCTTACCCGTAACTACGGGGAGGAATGGTACAGCGCTTTGGAAGGATTAGAAGACTGATGCTTTCGATTCAACAAAAACTATCGCAAACCCAAAAGCTTACGCCGCAACAGATTCAATATCAAAAACTGCTGCAGCTTAACAATTTAGCCCTCGAACAAAGGATTAAGGAAGAACTGGAACTTAACCCGATGCTCGAAGAAGAACTCGACCTGAAAACTGAGCAGGATGATGACGAAAGGTTCGATGAAGACGAGAACTTCAACGAGGATAATGAGTTCACCGTTGAAGATTATATGAATGATGAGGACTACTACAACGACCCCTCGAGTATGGACCAAAGGGAGGAGACCTTCCGCCCGATTGCCCGCTCACGAGAGTCGTTCTCCGAAAAATTGTTGCAGCAACTTTATATGCTCGATATCTCCGAAGATTTAACCACGCTTGGTGAGGAGATTATTGGCAATCTTGATGACGACGGCTACCTTGCCCGCAGTTTGGAAGATTTAGTAGTTGACCTTGCTACATTTCAAAACATTGTGATTAACCATGCGGATGCTGAAGAACTGCTGAGAACTATTCAAGCGTTCGACCCGCCCGGAATAGCAACTCGTGACCTGCGCGAGTGCCTGCTGGTTCAACTTCAGACCCTTTCTTACGACCCATATTACTCGTTTCTGGCTGAAAAACTGCTGAACGAACATTACGACGCTTTCCTGAAAAAACACTATAATAAAATCAGGGAAGAGATGGCGCTTAGCGAGGAAACTTTTGCATCGGTTATCAGGCTGATTACTAAACTGAACCCGAAACCCGGCGCCGGGGACATTGATAATTATGAACTTAACCAAATTACCCCTGATTTTATAATTGATGAGGTTGACGGCGAGTTCAAGATTGAACCTAACGACAGATCGATCCCGTCGGTTACTTTGAGCAAAACTTATTTGGAGATGGTTGCTGCAAATAAAGCAACAAAAAACCAGTCAGAAAGGGAGAAACAGACATATAAATTTCTGCGCGAAAAGTTTGAATCTGCTAAGTGGTTCATTGCCTGCATAGAGCAACGGCGGGATACAATGATGAAGGTTATGCAGTCTATCGTTGAGTTTCAGCAGGAGTTTTTTATGAAGGGGGTGCTCAAACCGCTTCGCTACAAAGATGTTGCCGGGAACATCAACATGGATATTTCAACCATCAGCCGTGTGGTAAACGGAAAATTTGTTCAAAGCAGGCAGGGCATCCACGAATTGAAATATTTCTTCTCCGAGGGTTTAATGACCGACGAAGGGGAAGAGGTTTCAAACAAAGAAATTAAAGAAAGAATTAAACTTCTTATAGAGGCTGAGAATAAATCTGCACCACTTAGCGACGACAAAATTGCTGATACCCTGAAAGCCGAAGGAGTACAGATTGCCAGGAGAACGGTTACCAAATATCGTGAATCGATGAGGATTCCCGTTGCCCGCTATCGGAAAGAAGTGTAGCCGGTTTAGTTTGCTTTACCGGTTAAATGGGGTTGGTTTTGTGTTTGAGTGGTGTTTTATGAACTTAGCGGGTTTTACCGATGGCGGGAATCTAATGTACGATATAAAATATGATGAGAAAAGATGAATATAGTTTATGATTTTCTGATTATGGGGCTTCTTTTTGCCGGGTTTGCGGTTCTTCACACTTTCACGGCTTCAACGGGGGTTAAGAGGTGGGTTGCACTTCGCTTTCCGAAAGTTATGCCGTGGTACAGACTGATTTTTAATTTCCTCTCTTTTGTAACACTTTATATAGTTTACGAGCTTTCGCCCAAAAACGGCACCCCAATTTACGATCTGCCTACCCCTGTTGATCTGATTTTTGCGGGGGTGCAGTTTCTTGCTTTTCTCGGGATGCTTTGGGTGTTTAAGTATATTTCCGGGAAAGAATTTATCGGCATTGCTCAACCGTTGCGCGCCCGAAAAGGAAATTACGACGCACTTAAAGACCTCGACGAGGTTATTCCTCTCCGGTTGGATGGACCCTATAAATTCAGCCGCCATCCGATCTACCTGTTTGCTATTATCTTTCTTGTTTTCCGCCCGCAGATGCAGTTGGATTATCTTTTCATGGTGATTTTTTTTACTGCTTATTTTTTCATCGGATCAATTTATGAAGAGCGAAAACTCACCGAAAAATTTGGCGCTCTTTACACTGAATATCAAAAAAGAACCGGCAGAATTTTCCCGGGTGTCTGTAAAAAGAAATCGTAACCAGGTTATCTGTGGTTAAATTTAACGAAGTTACAGGGTAAGGGGGAAAGAGAGTAGCTTAAAATATCCCGCCATACCCTTATATTTAAGGTTACCTTTTATAATTTAACAAGACACTCAATTGAAAAGACTTATCACTACCGCATTTGTTTTTGTTTTTACTGCCTCGCTTAGTTTCGCACAACTTCGCTTTTCAGAAATGGAGCTTTCTTTTCCGATGACGGTTCGGAATATTACCGCAACGGGATCGATCTATCTGAAAAATAATTTTGACCGCGATAAAACATTGAAAGTAACTTCACTTTCCGATGTATTTAAACCAACGGACAGTTTAGTTACAGTGGGCGCGCACGATAGTCTTCTTATTACGGTTAATTATAAACCCGTGCAGAATATTACCGACCGCTCCTTCATCGTTTTTTATTCTGTTGACAGCACTGCGTCGGTTACTCTTTTGGTTTCGGGGATGGGTTCAACGGGTGATTCTTACCAAACTTCAACTTTCGATAAGTTCGACGCTGACCTGAAAAATGCTCTGAACAGCTTGGTGATTAACCACACTTCACTTGGGTATAACACTGCGCGCGACAGAATGTTTGAAGTGATTGATAAGCAGCCCGGCGACACGATTGAGTGTGTTTACACCGGTACGAAAATTAAAGCCGCAACGCGTACTGCTGCGCAAAATCAAGGATTCGATACCGAACATACCTGGCCACAAGGCACTTTCAGCCAAAATGAACCGATGAGGTCGGATATCTATCACCTCTACCCAACAAGCAGCACAGCAAACAATAAAAGAAGCAACTACCCTTTCGGCGCCGTTACCGGAACACCAACCTGGACCTCGGGCGGCAGTAAACTTGGACCGGGTTCTACAGGCGCAACGGTGTTTGAACCAAGAGATGTGCACAAAGGAAATGTTGCCCGCTCAATGCTTTATTTTATTACAAGATACCCCTCGAACTATGGCTCGTTTTTTAGTGCCGCACAGGAGTCCGCGTTTAGAATTTGGAATAAATTTGACCCCGTGGATTCGCGTGAGTTGCAAAGAAATGCCGGAATTGCTTTGTATCAGAATAAAAGGAACCCTTTTATCGACCACCTCGAGTTTGTTGACAGAATTTACAGTTTCCTGAACAACACTTCACCACTTCCTACGGCTAATCTGAATGTATTTCCGCCGGGGCTTTCGTTCGATACCGTATTAGTGAACGGAACCGGCTATGCCTCGCTATGGCTGATTAATACGGGCGATAAAGTTTTAACCATTTCGAACAAATCGATTAGTAACCCCGTGTTCAGTTTTGAAAATATACCCGTGCAGATCGCCGGCGGCTCGATGGTGGAAGTGATCCTTTCTTTCAAACCGACTACGACAGGCTCTTTTCAGGGGATGATAGAAATTAACAGCGACGGCGGAACTTTTAACGGCGTGGTGAAAGGCGTAAGCGATATTAGCACCGGAATAAATGTTGAAGAGACCCCCGCTGTGCTTAACAACAGCTTTGCGCTGAAACAAAATTACCCTAACCCGTTCAACCCTGAAACAAAAATTGGTTTCAGCGTGCCGAACAGAAACGGGAACTCATCCTTTGTGAAACTTGCGGTTTATGATGTGATTGGAAACGAAATTGCCGTGCTGGTTAACGACGAACGCGCTCCGGGCGAACATGTTGTTTCGTTCGACGCCACCAATCTGCCCGGGGGTATTTATTTCTGCAGAATGGAAGCCGATGGATTTAATGCAACCACTAAATTGGTGCTTTTGAAGTAGAAGTTTGCAGTACGGCAACCGGTGAACTTCACCAAACCGGGCAGTGTTAAGCCAAAATCTAACCAAGAAACGTAATTAACCCGGGAACTCAGGAATACCTGAACTCCAAAATTTCGCCAAGGAAATATTCGTGCTTTCCTTCGGGCAGAAGCCACTCTGCATTCATGTAACCGGGTATTCTGTAGCCGTTTTTCTCAAAATAATTCCCGAGTGTTGCCGCCCATGGGTGGTTTTCATCTCCCTTTGGGGTTGACAAATACCGGTCATTTGATTCAAAACGAACATATTCTCCCCGCTCATTAAAGCAAAAAACACCACCGACTTCAATTCCGTTCCGGGTTATTGTAGCCGCAGCGGAGAACTCATCAAATTCACCCCAGCTAATATACGGTTGGAACAGATATGCCGGCAGCACAAAAGCTTCAGCCAGAATTGTAACTAACCCTGACCTGTCCATTGCCTCACCTTTTGCTTCCTGAAGCGTCAGCAGTTTTCCGATCTTAATCAGCATGTTTCCATGGTCATCCTGATACTTATCGCGTCCTTCGAACGGGATAATTCCGGCTAAACGGGTGGTCATAAGAACAATTCTGCATGGCTCAGCGGCAAAATTTTGCTGCACACATTTAAGTTTTAACGGTGGGGTTTTGGGAGCTCTTAAAAAATCTACATTTCCCCAGATCATTTCAGCGTGGTTAAAGAGGGGTTTGCCGGGATAACCGCAAACTCTCAAGTGTCTCTGCACCGGTTTGGGCAGGCTGTTTAGCATTTTTTCAGTCAGAATTGGTGGTTCCGACCGGGTTTGACGGGAAAACTCCCGCTCCACTTCTTCTGCATATTGTTTTCGAAGCGACATTTTTTGCTCAGTTTTTAGTTTTTGTTCACTTTTTAGAGAGTGGTTTTACAATTTTTTCCCCATTTTTCAAAAAGCGGTTATCAGTTGTTAATAGTTCGCCGAAGTTTTGCCGCTTCAATAAAAATCAAGGAGCGTGATGCAAAATTAAACTCTTTCCCGCCTTACTAACACTCCCGGCTGAACGGGTCTCTCGAACTTAAAGAAAATATCCCCCGCACCGCCGTGTGCAGCATCAAGAATTTCGCCATCCGTGTTTTTCATTAAACCGATTCGCTGAGTGAAATCATCCCGGAAATCAGGGAAGAAAACCTCCACTTCCTGCCCCACATCTATGCGGTTTCTTACTTCTAAGCGAGCTAAGCCATCGGGCATTATTTCACGCACGACACCCGAAAACTCATGTGTTTGCAACTGTACATTTTTCTCGTACCATTGCGCTTTTTCTTTCGGATTTGCAACCAAAAAGCCCGGAATAAAACCGCGATTTGCAGTTTTTGCAAGCTCAGTTACATAATCAAATGTAGGTTTTATGCCCAGCTCCATTTCGTCGATCGCTTTGCGGTATGTACGCGCCACCGATGCGGCATAATAAATAGATTTCGAGCGCCCCTCAACCTTGAAACTTACAACGCCGGCATCTTTTAACTCCTGAAGATATTCGATTGCACACAGGTCGCGTGAGTTCATAATGTAGGTTCCGAATTCATCTTCGTCAGTTTCAAGAAATTCGCCGGGGCGCTGCTGTTCTTCCAAGTAAAAATTCCCTTCCAAGGGCCTGTAAACGGGGTCGTAAACGCCGTCTTCGGTCATTTCATCTTCGGTTGCCGCCACTTCATACCCTGGATTCTCTTCGTAGCCTTTGTAAACTTTGTACTGCCAGCGGCAACTGTGCGAGCATGTGCCCTGATTTGCGTCGCGGTACGACATGTAGTTCGAAAGGAGGCAGCGCCCCGAGTATGCCATGCAAATTGAGCCGTGAACGAAAAATTCAAGCTCGATATCGGGCACTTTCTCGTGAATTGTTCTTACCTCTTTCAGTGAAAGCTCGCGTGAAAGGATGATTCGCGTAACGCCAAGGTCGCGCCAAAACATTGCCGAAGCCCAGTTGATGTTGTTTGCCTGTGTGGAAAGATGAATTGGTATTTGTGGCGCAATTTTTCGTGCGAAATAGATAACGCCGGGGTCAGCCATAATGAAAGCGTCAGGTTTAAGTTCCGCCATTTGTTCAATAGCGTTAATCATCGGGTCAAGTTTGCTGTTATGCGGAAAGATATTCACGGTGAGGTATATCTTTTTTCCCAGCGAGTGGGTATAATCTATTGCCTCCTTAATCCCGTGTGTTTTAAAGCGGTTCTCCCTTGCTCTTAGCGAGAACATCGGCACTCCCGCATACACGGCATCAGCGCCGTATGCAAAAGCAAATTTCAATTTCTCCAAATCGCCCGCAGGCATTAACAGTTCAGGTGTTTGCATCGGTTTCGTTTCCTTACAATTCGTGTTCAAAATTAAAATTCAAATTTTTCGTTAGTTTGTTTTTAAGAGAAGATCCTATCTCTTCTTTGAAATTTTTCATAACATTTGGTATAGAGCAATCCTACAGATTATTTAACTCAATAATTGATGTTAAAAAAGTTCGTTAAGTGGAATTTTCTTTATTATTGATTTTTTTTTAATATGCTTAAGCACAACTTTACAAAGTCTTGCTTTCTCGTTTTGTCTGGCATTCTCGTCAGGTAACAACTGAAAACGAAGATGCATCAAAAATTGGTATCCGTTATTAATTCCACCTCCGATTCGAAAATTATGGGGGAAACCTTCAATATCATCACAGTGTTGATGAACTTCAGGATGGAAAATTAAATCATCCAATACTTTCTCAACCTCTTTGTCCGTACACTCAGAAATCACCGGCTTTAAATTTTGCGGAATGAAAAGATGAGAAAAGAGTGTTCTGTAATTTTTATCCACATGATGCCTCCACTTTATATTGCTCTTAATATAAAGAGTAGCATCAAATTCGGAATCGGTGTTTTTAAAAGTAAGGTCAAAATCGAAACCTAGTGGAACCGAGCAAAATTTAACCATTTTTTCTTTTTCGAAAACTGAACAGAATGTTAAACCGCCGGTTTGCAAAAATTTGTCAATAGTATTAGAGTAATTCCTGAGCCAGGAATCTGAATCTTTACCCTGAGGTGCAAATATTGATTTAAGAATTATGAATCTAAGAATAGAGATTTTTTCTTCAACTGAAATAGGGTTTTTGAAGTTTTTCTTCATTTGACTTAAGATTCTTGAAGTTTTTCTTTAAGTAACTCTAAAGATTTTTTAACTGAATTCTTTGTACTTCTAACTTTGGTAAGTAATTCCAAGTCTCGTTCAATTTCTTCAATATTAATTAAATTACGGATATTTGTTTCTAACTCAATGATTGAAAAAAGTTGCCTTAAATGGGTCCACCTTTGCAAATATTTTGTAATATATTTTGCTTCAATCCACCACACCATTTTAAATGGAATCAGCGCATCTCTAAATTTATCTATTTTTACCAAATCATTCTCGGAAATCTCATTTAGATATTCAAATAAGAACAATTTCTGCCGGGGATTATTTGAAGCTATAACCGCACTTAATTGGCGGTAATGTGATTTCTTAAATTGCTTAAATTTAATAACAAAATCAAAATTCAGTTCAAATTTCGATTTAATAGCGTTTACAGTTATATCTTTTAAAATCGGATCGTTGAAAATAATAATTGTTTTATCTTCAGGCCGCTCTGAAATTATAGATTTTAAGAAATGCCCCCAAATTCGGTTGAAATTTAGTTTTTTAAATGGCCGTGGTTTCGGAAGCTCAGAGAATTCATTTCCACTTTTAAAATGAAGTTCTGATTCATTTGGAAAATCCTCCTCTGATTCTATATCCTGGCGGATTTCTGTATGCGATTCAATAACTGGTATAACTGAAAGTTTATAAAAATGATCCACTAACGGATTCATTAGCACTTCCCAGTAAATTCCAATTTGCTTTCCAGTAAGAAAAATCCAATTTTCAAATAACGCAGGTATTGTTCCTATCATATCATTGATTGGATTCAATGAGCTGGCTCTAATTTTTTTGTGTTTTTGAATATACCGAATAAGACCCGGGTCAGGTGTTTCAGCAAATGCGAAATAATCATTTAGTGTCTGTAAGGCGGCATTTTTAATTATTTCTGAGTGTGAAGATTTAGTTTTGTAAAGCCTGATAAAATTGTCAAGCAGATGTAATGCTTGTCGTGGATTCCCACCGGAATACTTTGTAAAATCATGGATTTTCGGCTCTAACCAGTTTGAATAAACCCCTAATCGTTTTAATAAAATCCTTTGTATAAATTCATCTGAAAAAGACCCAATAAATAGTTTTTCCCATGTATTCCATCTATTATCAAAAAAATGGGCTGCATTTAACTCGATCAGTAATTTAAAATTCTGAAAAGCTTCTATCAATCTTTTCAGATTGTAATATTCTGAAGATAAAATATCATATTTATCAATTCCGAAGAAGATTAATATTAATTTGTTTTTCTGATGAAGATTCAAATCGTTAAGAATTATTTGAATATTTTTCACAATATAAAACTCTTTTTCTTGAAAAAGGTTAATAAAATATTCAAATTGATTATTATAACTTAGCGTTTGAAATTTTAAATTATCTATTTCTATTAGCTTCTCCCAAGAAAAATCGGTTATTTCCTCTAAGTCATTTAAAAATATATAAGAACTCAGTGGAAAAGACTTTTCCATAGCATAGGATGCAATTTTTTTCAAAATGTACCATAAAAACCCACCGGTAGATTTATCAGTAACTTCATAGTCTAAATGAAATTGAATTATACCCAAATCCTGATTTTCAATAACTGCTTTATTAATCAGTGTCGTTTTTCCGGAACCTATTTGTCCGGAAACTAAAATAGGTTTAACTCCATTTTGAAACCATTCCTGTAGCTTGTCCGAAAGAACCGGATGTGCCGGAACAAAAAATTTTTCAAATTCATCTTTTGTCGAAAATGGTATGCCTTGATCGGTATTTATTCCAAAACTGTTAACTATCATTATTTTCTACTTTGCTTTCTTAGGTTTTCAACAATTTTTTGATAATCCGGTCTACTCTGATCTTTTGACCACTCTGTCCAAATATCAATTGTAGAACTTAGTGGTTCCTGAGTGGGTTTATCGATTCTTATTTTGCTTGGTAAAAGAATAGAATCGCCAACCACAATTGCTTCGCCAATATCAAGAATTGGGAGACTGTCCATTAATCCTTCTAAACTTTCAGGCATAAATCTTTTAACCGCTAATTGGTCTGTATTATTTGCTAATCGTAAAGAGATTATATTATTACATTGGCTCAAGATTGATTCCGAAACATCTGAGGGTCGTTGACTGATAATAAAGAGTGCTACCCCATATTTCCTGCCTTCTTTGGCAATTTTTTCGAAAATTTCAACTGCCCGTTTCTCAATGGGGTTTAACCCTTCTTTTTTTGAAATATACAAATGAGCTTCGTCGCAAACAAATACAATAGGATGTCTTTCATCTGCTGAAGTCCAAAACTGAATTTGATAAATAATTCTTGCGACAAGACCGACAATTATGGGGAGAATATCCTCAGGCACCTCTGAAAAATCAATTATTTTTATTTGAGAATGCTCATCGGTAAAATCCATTAATTTTTGAACTATTTTACCCATATATGTGTATTTTTTTGATTCAGCAGGAGCTTGAAACAGGAACCCATATCTTCTGTCACTGATCTTGCTTCTCATTCTTACCAATAATCTGCTGAATTGCCCGAAAAAGGTACCCTGCTTTAGTCCTCGGCTACCCTCAATCATTTCTTCGTTTAAGTCTCTAAGTAGATCCATTACATCCGTTAAATTAAATGGAATCGGACTATCAATCGTAAAATTATCAAGAATTTCTGTTTTCTTAAGCTTCTCTAACAACTCCCTCTTTTTTAAGATTACGGCATCCTGAAAAGCCATCACTTGGTTGTGAGCAGTAAACTCGCTACGATCTATAAACATAGTCTGCAATTCTTCAGCATTCATCACCCAATAAGGCAGGAACAATAAATGCGGATCATTTTTTTCTAACTCATCTGGCCCCGGTATTCGAATATGCTTCGCATAACTTAAACTTTGATATTCACCGTGTAAATCAAAGACTATAAGATTTGAAGACTTTAATTTATCCGCTTTTTCAAGTATTGAAGCAACAGTCCACGATTTACCGGTTCCTGTGCTACCGACCAGCGCAGCATGTCGTTGAAAGAATTTATTGCCCTCAATACTTGCAGTGGCGGTCGGGCTAAGTGAAAACTTACCTATTTCGAAACTAACATTTGAGTCTGTTTGATCAACTAATAAACTCATAAATTTAGTCAGGGTATTATCAACTATAACATAACAGCGAGAATCAATTTCCGGAATAGTGGATAATGATCGAGTAAATGATTTGGTTTTTTCCGGAATTGTAAGTTCACCCACAAGAACCGCTTTAACACTATTAATATCCGGTTCACCACCTTCTTCACTCTCTTCGGAGTTTGTTCCTGAATTTGACTTTGTAGCTTTACGGATACTTTCAATAATCGCAATTGAGTATTTCGCAATTGTGCTTGAAAGTTTGATAGATATTAAATGCCCGATTTTAGCTTTTAATAAATCCTCATTAGAGTTAACAAAAATGGACACTGTTCGTGTGTCAACTTGGTTTACAGTACCGAGAAAATTTTGTTTTAACTCGAAAAGTCTCTTTTCGTTTGTTGTCATTTTATTATTTATAAAAATTGTTCAGTAAATTTATCTATTTTTGTTAGATTTATATCTTTAATAATTTGAGGTGGAAAATGCCTCCTTTGTTCATCTTTACCTCCCTTTATAATCTTAGTTCCGGTATATTGGGGGTCATTTTTTTCGCAAATCAAAATTAGATTCTCAGATTGTTCTAATAAATTTTCAACACTGGAATTGTAACCTTTGGTAATAATCAGCCCTTTAGCACCGTTCATAAGTTTATCTTTAATTTTTTTATCAAAATGCTGATCATTGAAACCATAACCGAGGAAAATAAAATTTCCCTCATGATTATCAAAGTCGCCTGTCTAATTCAGCTAAAAGTGAATCCCGATAATTCAGAATCTTCTGATACTTACTAATCCCGGGAGTTATCATTATTCGCTCAAATTTGGGATTAATATCCCATCTTAAGGCATCAATATTTACTATTTGGTTGTTAAAAGAAAACAGATTAATTGAACCATGGACCTTAATAATCGAAAAAAAGGGTTACCTTTCGGTTGTTTAGTGATTAACTTTTTCACTTCTTTGATTAATATTATCTGATGGCTTCTCTATATGTTGCCATTTTATAGTTCTTATCAAGCCTTCACTAAGGCCTAAGGTGTATGGAATACTAACAGAATCCAAAGCGTATTCAATAATATTATCATAGTTTGTTGTAACAATGGTAATTGGAACATTTCTGTCGCTTTTGCCTTCCCATATTTTTTGCAAAAGAGAAAGTGCCCCCCATTTTTGTTCAGCAGTTATGATCGGATAAAAATATTCTTTATCTAACTTGGCAATAAATTGTCCGGTTAATTTTACAATTTGAGATGTAATTCTTTCGGAGGTAACTGAATTTAACGCAGACTCAAGACCTTTCTCTTTATTTAATTCGGATTTAAATTTCCCCACTTCTTCTTTTTATGAAAAATTATTTTTGGAAATATTTTCAATTTGATCAGAAAGAAAATCAGCCAAAGCGTTCATTCCAAAATGTTTATCAATCGTGCATGACATTCCGGAACCAATCACAATCAATGGCAGTACAATATCTCTGTCAAATATTTTGATAATATCTTCTTTGAAAATATTATTAAGTTGATCCAAATTTTTCTTTGAATTTTTGCTTTTAGCAATGTTTCTTTTGACATTGATTCTAAATAATAAATATACAAAAGAAAACGCTAAAAACAGCGTACTCTCTAAAAAATTAAGGGGATTTTCGTCTTAAAACCGGTTTTAATTTCGTGATCCAACGGGGTCAAGTCAAATCTTCTCATTTTAGATTAATCCGTGGATTTTTATTGAACAATTCATAAAGAAATTTATAAAATTTCCGATTTTTTATACATATCTACGACGATATGTATAGATTTTTCAAAATTTTATACATATCAGCAGTAAAAAGTATAGTTTTTTATTTTTTTTATTCATATCAGACTTAATATTTATATCCTTTTGCTTTTTATAAGCCTCCGGCAGCAAGGGTGAAAATCAACTACACCGGTTTTCAATTCTGACTCTGCCGGCACAGCTTATATAGTCCCTTTTGGCTAATATCGTTCTTTTTTATAAAAGGTTAGAGGTTAGGGATACAAACATTTCAGAAATTTGCACTATGGTTTTCGGCGTATTTAGTCGGGGGGTGGTTTCAATAAGGGAAAGGCTAATATGCCGGAAACTAAAGAAACCTCTTAAAGTGATTCCGTCCTGTGGATGGTTTTTTTGAGTGAAGAGGGTTTTTGGGGTTCAGAGATATTCTGTAAGCGCATTAAAGTGATTCCGTCCTGTGGATGGTTTTTTTGAGTGAAGAGGGTCTTTGGGGTTCAGAGATATTCTGTAAGCGCATTAAAGTGATTCCGTCCTGTGGATGGTATTTCTGAGTAAATAGCGTTTTTTGATCTGAACTATTCAGGAAACGCTTTAAGTTACCCCTGCCTGTGGACGGTTTCGGGAGAGAAGGCGGGGAGGCAGACGGCAATGTATTCAGCTCCTTCTGTTTCGGAGGTGCTGTAACGAACCCACTCACCTTTGGGGATTAGAATTGCCTCGCCTGCTTTAATTTCTTGTGTGTAGGTGCCGGTTTTGCCGGTTCTGAAGTGGCTCTGCGTGGAATCATCTTGATAGGGAAAGGCTTCTGTACTTTTTGCGGTTGAAGTATTGTCAGGAATTGAATTTTCAGTTAAAGCTGAATTGAGCCTGTTTAATTTATCACCTCCCATATTTTCAAACACCTGTTTAGAAGCTGTTATCCTTTCATGCGTTAACTCCTCCTCCGGCAAAAATTTGTGCTTCAGTTGAGCTTCATTTTCAAACACCTGTTTAGAAGCCGTAATCCTTTCATGCGTTAACTCATCCTCCGGAAGAAGTTGGGATTCCGGTTCATTTTCTGAGGTGAATTTGTTTCTTTTGTCTTGAAGGGAGCCAATTTTGCTTTCAACAAACAGTACACCATTTAGCACCAAAGTGTATTCATTAAATTCCGGTATCTGGGGTGGTTCTTTCCAGCCGGGGGGTGCCTGCATTCTTGCAATGCTGACCTCCGAAGTGCCGCTGTTAACCAAGCCGAAATATTCATCTATTATTTTGGGTGCACCATGCTCAACAATAATTCTGTTTGGTTTTCCAATCTTAATTGGCACTGCAATTCTTTCTTTTTTTTTGTATTCTCAAAACTAATATTAGCAATAATTTTTCCGGTGAGTTTTTTAGCAATACTTCCTCGAGAGCACTGATTCCAGGCATAACCACCAAAACTAAGAAAAAAACTTTACCGGCAAACCCATTCCTTTCCCAAAAAACGCTCATCCCTCGTGCTTAACTTTGAAGCCTTTCATCATCCAGTTTTTAGCAAGAACCAAACCAATAGGGCTAATAATTGCAATAAGCCCATAAATCAGCCACATTGTTTCGGTGTTCATATTTTCCGGCGCAACTCCTTCGGGGGCATAGGTCATCAGGAACCAGCCCGAATATAAAGAGGTAACCACCTTAGTCAAAAACCAGGGGAACTGCCCAATTCCCATATAAATCCCGGTCATTCCTTTCGGTGCAATTTCTGCAACCCACTGCAGAAACCTCGGTTGCCACATCGCTTCGCCGATTGTCATTATGATCAAAAAGCCGAAAAGTGTGTAGATATTCGGTCCCAAGGCAAGAAGAAATGTCGGCGCAGCCATCACAAAAGTGCCGAGTATCATCATCTTGTAAGCGTCCCTGTGCGTAGTAAGAGCCGCCACCATTGGGGTCAGAATAAATATCAGAATCGGGTTAAAATTGGTGAAAAACTCAAAATTTTCGCTTACCACACCGGTGAAGGCTCTTTCACAATAAACGGGAAGAGTAAGCCAATTGTGCGCAAACAGTGTCTGAACAGGAATCAGAATAAAGATAAAATAAAGGAACCGCCCATCTTTCAGGGGGAAATTTTTCATGTAATAGCGCATTTTCTCGCCGAGCGGCATATCTTTTTCCGCCGCTACTTCCTCTTTTTTCTCCTGACTTAGGTTTGCTTCCGCCATTTTCACCGTTTTCTTTGTCAGTATAAAAGCGACGGACAAAATCCCCGCCACGGTTAGCGCAACATAAACCCAAAAAACGCCCGTAATACCAAAACTTTTGCGAACCGGCGGAGAAATCAGCCCCGGCAGGAACCCGCCAAGATTCATTATCGCATAAAGCATGGCATAACCCATCGCAGCGGTTTTTTCGTCAGTAAAGCGCTTCACGCCGGCATAAGCAGCGGGCTGATACACACCATATCCCAGGATAATCCCCAAAATTCCCAACATTGCGGTGATGTGTGCGCCGCCGCCAAACCCTCCTCCGGGGATCAGGGTCGGACTTAAAGCCAGCAAAACCCTTCCGACTAACATAGCCGTAAGCGAAATGAGCAAAGCCTTGCGAACGCCAATAATATCGACCGTTGCCCCCAGAAAAAGCATGCTAAGCGTAATTCCGGCGGTAAGAACACCCACCATCTGCCCCGACTCGATGTCATTCAGCCCAATATTCCGGCTAAAAAATATCGTCAGCAAGCCCACAACCCCAAAATAAGTAATCCCTTCAAGCAGATATGATACATTTATCCCCCACAAAGCCCGCGGAGCGTGCATAAGATCGATAAAAGGTTGCGTGATTTCCTTCAAAGTTTGCGAAAAAAGATTGGTTTTTGGTTTCTGTTCAGTCATTGTGAAAAGTCATCCCATTGGTAAAAAATGAACAATAACCCTGCAAAATAAAAAACTGTAGCTAACGAAGCAGTACCATTTTGATGGTTGCGGCGTTTTTCCCTGACACTAATCTGAGAAAATATACTCCGGAAGTGCAGCCGGATATATTGCGGGAAGTGCTGCCCGGATCAAAAACCAATTTATGCCTGCCGGCGCTTAATTCTTCATCCAATAAATCCGCCACTTTCTGCCCGATTAAGTTGAAAACAGTTAACACAACCCTTCCCGTTTCAGGAATCGAAAAACTGATTGTAGTTTGCGGATTAAATGGGTTAGGATAGTTTTGGTCGAGTGAAAAATCAGAAGGACTACCGTTGCTGTTTTGGTTGCCGTTACCGTTGCCGGCTCCATTACCACCCGAAAAACCACTGCCGGAATTGCCACTGTTGCCTCCGGTTGACCCGTCGCCGCCACTTCCGCCGTTGTTGTTCAGCCCCTTATCATCCTTAATCCCTGTGGAAGTTTCAAAAAATTCCGTCATAACGGTACCCGAAACCACCGGAGTGGGGAAGTTCATCAGTGCACCGATTGTGGGAACAATATCCGGGATGTTTCTGACTACCGAAGTGTGCACCCCTTTCTTCAGTCCGGCGCCAATTCCGAACATCATAATGTGCCTGCAGCCCTCGCAGCCGTCGCCGTGCCCGACGAACCCGGTTGAAACGCCGTCTGTGTGGCGCCCGTGGTCGTTTGTTACAAAAATTGTGGTTTTATCTCTGAAAACGGGGTCGTTGCTCACCAGTTCCCAAAGCATTCCCATGATACTGTCGGCAACGGAGATGGCGTTTGTGTAGCCTGCCCAGTCGCCGTTGTGTGCGTAACTATCCACATCGGCAAAGTAGATAACCGAAAGACGCGGGTGCCATGTTAAAAGCTGTGCCCGGGCATTGTTCCAAACCTGAAGGTCGCTGCTGCCGCCGAGGCGATACCAGGGCCAGTAGGCAGGCCCGTAGTCAGGACGGTAACTCTGCAACCAGGGGGAAGAAAGGTATTTCATTATGTAAAGCGCCTGTGTGGAATCCTGTGCGTGCTCTTTCCTGAAATATTCCCAAAGTGTGGGAACTGTTGCGTATTGAGTGGAAACACCGTTAATTATCGTATCCTGCGGTGTTGACCAGCTACCCGACCAAATCGCCGGCACACCTCTGTTTGTAACCGTGCGCCCGTTGTTGTAGAAATAATCGGCAACCACTCCTTCTGCTGAAAGCCTTTTGAAGTTTGGGGTGTATATTCCGGATGTGTCGCCGAGGGTTTCCGTGTAGCGTGCGCCGTCAATTATTACTAAGATCACATAACGGTCGGGCATTTGCGCCCTCAGGCTGAGGGGTACAAAAAGTAAAAAAATAAGGATGCGTAAAGTTCTGCTCATTTCCTTACTCCTGTTTTCGCTTTCATAATGATTTGAAGGAAATATGAAATCCTGCTTCACAAATTTATACACAAATAACGATAACCCCGCCCCATTTGTCAGGTAGCATTAAAAATTTTTCAAAACTCTCTTGACTCTTATTTTTGTTATTCGTATATTTGAAGTTCGTTTTTAAATCATTCCGCGATAGCTCAATGGTGGAGCATCCGGCTGTTAACCGGAGGGTTGCAGGTTCGAGTCCTGCTCGCGGAGCCAACAAAAAAAACCGTCGATCGACGGTTTTTTTGTTTTAAATATTCATAACTTTGGTTAGGCTCCTCTGAAGGGATTCCATTTACAAGGATGGGGCAAATACGGTTTGTTACCCCTCATATCTTTTTTAACATACATCCACTCAAGTCATAAGTGTCCATTTACAAGGATGGGGTAAATACGGTTTGTTACCCCTAATATCTTTTTTAATATACATCCACTCAAGTCATAAGTGTCCATTTTTTAAGTGTGGGGTGAGCACAAATAGTATCTTCTCATAATTTCAAATTTATACTCACCCAAAGGTTGATTCGCGCAATTTCAACAAAGAATTAACCTGCAAAATTATCAGTTCAAACAAGTGGCGCCAATGAGGATGCCGGCATTAATCTGGAAGCCGCCGAAGCCGCCCTTTGTCTCGTCTGAAAGTAAGTTATAGTTGGTGCTTGTTTTGTCATAAAGCCGGTAAAAGTCAGTTTCCATAAAAGTAAAGTTGTAAATAGGGTTCACATACACGCCAACCACATTGGAAAGAGGAATCATAAGTGTGGCGCCAACTCCTACGGTAAAAGCGGAGAAATCGTCTTCTGCTTCTTTTGTGTTAGTGCCTTTCACCTTTGTTTTGAAGTCGGTGAAATATCCGCCAAAATAGACAGAGGGAATAATTACACCCGGTCCTGATTGAAAGGCTAAACCTACGCCCATGTTCAGCGCATTCATCGAGAGGTTAATATCCCGCCCTGTTCCTCCGCCGGCGGTTTTTGTGGGGTCCAATTCCGCAGACATAATCCCGGTGTATTTGGAGTATGTAAGGTCTATAAAAGGTCCCAACAGCCCGAAAGCACCCGTGATTGAGAAGCCGGGCGTCATGCTCGGGCCTTCCATTTTCTTTGTAAGAATTGTCGCCCGTTGAGCGTTGTAAGCCTCCGCAAATTTATTCAACCCCGTGGAAGAAGGTGAAAAATAACTTACCCCTGCTCCTATGTAAGGAGCAACAAAAGTCAGCTGTGCATAAATTGGCATGGCAAGAAAAAGAAAAAGAAACAATTTTTTCATAAGAGATACTCCGGTAATTTGGCAAAAAAAGAAAAAAATATTTTCCTAAGGTAATTTAAGTCATTAATTTAAAAACAAACTAATTTTATTCATAAAATTGGCAAAAATAACCTAAGTTGGGTGTTGTTCCCGGCGTCAGTTACACTAAGAATGGGTAAAACACATCCCTCAGGTGGAAAATTCCCGAGATACAGCACTTCCCGTAGTACCTCCGGCGCCACTTCCGCTGCACAAGCCCGCACTGCACCACTTCGGCAACGCACACTTTCGCATCCAAAACCACCACTTCCCCCGTCAATAGTTAAATAAAAGTCCCCGTCAATAGTTAAAAAAGAGGAGTGCCACACCCACCTGAACGCTCACATTTGAGAAGAAACCGTTGAGATACTCCCCGCTGTAATACCAATGGTTGTACTCATAATAATATTCGCCGACCTTCACATCGGTCTGGTTGTAAATCGTTTTTATCCCCTCGGTGAGGTAGTAGCCGGTGTAAACTGCCTTGCCATAGATATAGAGGGGTCCAAAAGCCCTCACATACAGCTCAAGCCCGCCGGAAAAAGAGTACATCGAGCCGGAATAATCCTCAAATTTTTTGTTTCTTCCCTTAAGCCGCACTTCGGAATCTATCCAGCCGTAAGCCATTTCAACTGTTGGTCGCACTACAAACGAAGCATCTTCACCAAACGGAAGCGTGAGCGCAGAACCCGAATAAAAAGAATTCAGGTAAAGGTCAATATCGTGCCCCGAGCTGCCGTCGGAGGAAGTGGCGGGGTTCAAAGCGCTTACCATCCTGCCGGTATTTCGTTTATACCCGAACGAATACCCGAGAAAAGAATAATCGTCGTAGTGAACATTAATAGAATACCCGCCGAAACTTGTGGGGTTGTTCATTGGCGTGATAACAGAAGAAGCGTGCTGAAAGTTGTATTCAAGTGCAAACTTTTCAAACGGTGAGGAAGCCGGGTACAAATAATCATATCCGCCCGAAATCCCGAAAGCTCCCTGCGGCATAACCGCCGAAAAAGGAAGCGAACACACGGCAAGAAAGAAAATAAATCGTAAAAATTTCATTTTTGGTATTAAAACTCCTCGGTATTCTGTTTTTATCTTTTCATTTTTTAAATGTTATGGTTCCTGGCAGAACGATATTTTTTTCAATTTTTAATGAACCAAGTATATCTTTTACAACATTTACGGTATATAGTTCCTCACCGAACCGCCAATTTGCGCAAAAGCACAAATTATAAAATTAAAAATGAGGTAATTAACCGTAAATTTAGTAATTTGCACTAATAAAAGGGGGGTTTTATTTTACCCTTTTTTATACTTCACAGCGGTTTTCGCCAATGGCTTTGGCAATAACTATTGTAACTGTGGGTAATATTTGGGACCCGGAGAGTAATATCATCATCACAGGAATTTAATAAAAACATACGGCGGAAATATGGAGCAAACAGAACGACAACGGCAACTCCTGAGCATTATGGGGGTTGTTACGCCCTGCACGGTTGCAAAAGTTCATTACACAATCTTATCTTTCGGCAATGAAAAGAAACCATATCACTTTGCCGTTAACCAAACAGTGTTTTCTGACTCACTCGATATAGTTGAGTTTATTCCTTTATCCACAAACCCCAAAAATAAAAGATATACGGTCGAATTGAATCTCGCCAAACACTCAGACTGCAAAGAGGCAGAGAATGAAAGGCTTGATCGCGTCTCTTATGCTATTTTGAGAAATCTCAGGGGGGTTAAACTCGCTCACCTTTTCAATCAGCCGGCAACTCATTTCCGGGGGAAATTAACCCCGGAGAAGTGCCGGGAGATTAAAGCCGCCAGAAGAAATTATATTCTGTGGCACCGCGGAAATAAAAAAAGTCAGGTGGGAAAATGAGCAGAGAAACCGGAAAAACCAATAATAAGCCTTTGTATCAATCCTTCGCTGACTATTATAATATCGGCACAATTGACGAAGCAATGTTTTATGCCATCGAAAACGCAATTTCGGACTATTTTGGCAGAGTTAATGCTAACTATCCTACTTATTTCACAAAATGTGGGTTCACCGACGAAGAGGCATTCCTGATGCATTTCAGTGAAGAGTTTTGGAAACAAAAATTAGAAACCGGTGGTGGTTTTATGTTTCTTAGCCAACTTGATAATGATGAGGCGGTAAAATCTAATCTGCGCCGGTTTGTAAAACAATTTTACAATTCCCGCTGCACTGAACAGGATGTAAAAAGTGCGAAGGAAGTTTTGGACACAATCATCGCTAAATTGCATTCGCTCAAATTGATAGATGTTTATAAAGTTGGAGAAAGAAAAAAAGACCGGAGATTTTCTAAGAAAGTGGATTTGGTATTTGAAGATATAGTTAAGCAAATGACCTCTCAGTTTCAAAATGATGAAAAAAAATACTCTTCCCTTTATAAAGTTATTGAATATCTTAATGACTACGGCACTGTACCTTATTACGATTTAGTAAACGAGATCAGAAGTTTTTTTATTGCATACACAACAGGAAGAATTGAAGAACAACAAGCCGAAAGGCAACACATCACACCGGAAGGGGATGAAGAGACGCCCGAAGCATCAGGAATTGATGATATAGAATATTACAACCCTGAATATCAGGAAGATTTTGAAGACTCTCCGGAAAATCCTGAAATTACCCGCTCTTATCTCAGTGAGATCGTTTCGCGTGATTTGCGTTCGACTGTCACTTTGTTTTCAGACAAAAATGAATTATTAAACGAATTGCAATATAACCGGATAGAATGCCTCCCTCGAACAAGAAAATTGGTTGAATTGATCCTTAAAAAAGTGGAAATAACCGATTTGAATATCTTCATGCTCTGTTGGCTGATTAAAGGGAAATTGGAAGGTCCTATCCCTAATAATGTGCTGGAAACACTTTGCCGGATTACGGGGAAGGGCAAATCCACTGTTTACGAAAGGTATAAAAAATTTCAATTGAATTTATCCGAATTGAAATCGGACGATAATTTAAGTTTTAATGAAGATGACTTCATATCTGCAATACTACAGATACATCAGGTTTACGAAAGGAAATACGCACTATGAATCCGTTTTTTAACGAAACAGATTTAAGAACTCTGCCCGCTGAATTGATTCAAAAATATAACCGGGGAGAGTGCAGCGTCAGCGAAAAAGAATTGGTGGAAGCGCTGAAAGATCTGCCGCAAAATTTTGTGCAGTTCTTAACTGCTCCGGTTGATATCCCCGAGGCTTCCGACACTTCCGACACTTCCGGATACTCCGATACCCGTAACACTTCCGACACTTCCCCATCTTCCGATGCCCATAACACCTCCGAGGCTTCTGACAAACCGGAGAGTGAAGAGAAATCAAAAGCAAGAACTGAACTCTTCAGGAAACTTGCTGAACAGGCGGTAAAAGAAGGCAAAACCGGAAGTGTACCCCCTGAGGATGAGTTCACGGAACCCACCATGGGGCAGATTTGGTCGGTCAGAACCGATTTGGGGAAAGATGCCAATATAGGCGTCGATGTGCTGCCACTGGTTAGCTCCCCTTATATTTTTCTGCTGACTAACCCTGTAAGCCTTTCGGATACTTCCGGTGAAACCGGTTTGCGGCTTCACAAAGAAGATCGCTTTGTTGAATTTTTACCCGTTTCCCTGAGCACCGAATACTCCGACCGCCATGATTTTATCGTACCGGCAAACAACGATATTCTTGGTGTTGAGTTCATGGTGGAAACCCAGCTTTTGGGCAGTTGCTTAGTTTCCGACCTGGCTGAGTGCTTCGGAGAACTCCCGGAAGAGGAAGAGGAAAAAGTGCTGAACCTGCACTTCTTCACTCACGGAATGGAGTATGACGAAGAACTGCTGGCTAAAACAAAAACCGGGCGCGAAAATGAGGAGAAAAACTTCTTCATCCGCGATTTTAAAGAGATCGAATTCCGGAACCTCAGGATGATAGAAGAACCGGTAAGAGCGCTTGAAAATATCATCGAATTTTCGGAAGTAGTTACAATTCCCCGTGAAGGTTACGCGCTTGCGGCTGCAGACCGTAATACTAATATTGGCGGGTTAGTGCCGAAAACCACGCGAATCCTGTTTGAAAATGATAACCTTTCCGTTAAAATTAACTCGTACGAAAATTTGGGTTACTATTTCAACATAAACATAGCATCTGAGTTGCTGGCAACTAAATCTTCGGCTGATAAATCGACGGCAACTGAATCGTTAACTTCAAAGCCGCCGGTGTCCGAATCGTTGCCGTCTGAACAGCTGCCGCCTGAACCCCACAGCGGGAAATTTTCTTTTATCTCCGAAAAAATCGACGATTCATCCGTGAAATTGGAGCATAAAGACCTCACCCCCGACGAGTATTTCTTCCCGTTCTATTCAGAATTTACCGACGGGTTTTACCGGCTCAGCATCGTCGCCGACGGAAAAACCCTCTGGCACGACGAATTTAAAATTTTAACGGAGAAGGAATGAGTACGGCGTTCGATGAAGTTCCTGATGATCTTCAGCTTGCATTAAATCAGGGCAGAGTGCTCTCTGCTGTTAAAATTGCCGTTGAACTTTTCAACGAAGCTGCAGGTATAAATAAAAACAGAATACGCACCCTGATCCGTTCTTTGGCTGAAAACCCGGAAATTAACGCCGTTTGGGATGAAGTTACCGCTGCGGAGGTAGCGAAAACTATCGACAATCAGGTTAACATGCGTGATGAAAATCATTTTATCGGCAAAGCATTTTTCCCCGTTTTTAGTGATCAGGAGAGCCGTTTGGTTCTTTTAGAAGCCCTTGATGTATTGTCACCCGAAATTGTACAGTTTAAAATTCAGGAGGAATCGAAGGGGGCTTTTTTAACACAGATAATGGGGCTTTGGCAATTCCTCAATAAACGCATAACTAAACCGGAGACCGGAAGTGCAAATGATGTAACAGTGCTTAACTGGGGGATTTCTTACCGTACTCATTCTAATCCGTTTTCAGAGGGTATTTTTGCCGGGGATAAAATGCCGGAACTTACCGGACGGTCGCTTCACTTTGCTTCAATAGTTGCGACGGTTTCTTTAATTACGGGGCGATACATTAACCCTGAATTTGTTTTCACGGGTACCCTGAATGTTAACGGTAAAAGTGAGAAAATTGGGCACCTGATTGAAAAATCTGAATTGGTCAAGGCGGAAAGGGGAACCTCGGTGAAAATAGTGATTCCCGATATTAACTCATTTCCGAAACCTGAAAGAGATTATATCGAAAACAACCGTAATATTTTCAAGCCGGTTAAAAATCTTGAAGAGCTGATTGAAGCTGCATTTGAAATACCCGCGGATGAGGTCCTTACAATTCAGGATGAAAAGCGATATGAGATCGGGAGTACACGGCTTATCGCGGAAAATCTCGGTGTAAGGCAATTAACACTGTACCATAGGTTCGATGATTACAAATTCAGTCATGCAGTGCACAATTTTAATGTTGTAAGGTGTAAGGTTTTTGAGCCAATAGGGTTGGAAAATAAATCGGTTTACAATGTTTATCCTTTGCAGCAAATCAATTTTCTTCCTAACCCGCGAAACGGGCTTGAAACATTGGTGGTTATTAATTTCCGGACATCTATATCGCTGACTGCAAACCTTGTCTCCAATAACCCGCAATCGCGTGATATATATGCCATAAGAATGGGGCCCAAATCTGACGAATATCAAATTTTTGCACACCCGCAGGGTAAAAGCAGAGAATATGTCGGGAAATATTTTAACCAAGCCGATCTTGAATTAAGCGGCAACTACGGAAGTCAAAGCAATCAGGGTTATTAATAAAATCAATCTAAATTCAAAACAAACAATACCTAAAGTCAAAGAGGTAAAAAATGGATAAGAGTAATAATACAAAACCGGTGAAGTCTCTTTTCGCGGTGATTTTTGCTTTGTTTATTGCAGCCGGCACGGTTGAAACTTCATACGCACAGGCTCGGATAGGGTCCACTTCCTATGATATCATCTCAGAGTTTCGTTCTGAAGGAATAACCTGGCAAACCGCAAATGATGGTGAAAAATACCTTGCCTGCAATTTGACCCGCGCATTTGTCTGTTATTTTTTCGATGATGATGACCGTTGCTCGCTCACTTTAGTTTTTCCCAAAAGGCAGGGTGATCTTAATTTTTATTGCCAAAAGTATAACGATGAAGCCGTAATTATTTCCGATACAAAGTGGAAACTCTATCTGAAAGAGGGAATTTTAAATATCGAGCTGATTTACACCGATGAAGGAAGTTATTTTTTCAGAATTTGGGAATAAAACAGAGCCGTTTTTAACAGTGTGCCGCACGAAAAATCGTTGAAAATTTTTTTCTCTTCAACGGATGGGTGAAGTGTGTACATCTGTAAAATTTTTAAAACTGAGGTATCCAATGCTTAGAATTGTAACAACAGTGGGCACAAGCCTACTGATGAATTATAAAAAATTCCTGGAAGAGACAAACAGTCCCGCTTTCAGCAGTTTCGCTGATTTTTTTAACAAAATCTCTTCCGGGCCCCACTCTGAATATGCAAACCACGAAGATGAGATAAATTCTCACATACCCGCACTTCTTGACTATATTAAAAATGCCGGAAGTGCCGCCTCGGCTGAAGTTAAGAGCTGCAACTTGATACTGATAAAATATCCGGATGAAGCAACCATCTGCCTTATAGCAACAGATACTGTTACATCTGCTTTTGCAGCAGAAGTGTTGCGCCAATATTTTAACGAAAAAGAGAACAATACCGACAGAATTAAATGTTTCTTCTCGCCCGATGATTCAAACCATGTCATCCCCGGTCTTCAGGTGGCGGATACTGAAACTTTCACTTCCGAAGGGTTGCGGAATCTGCTTAAGGCACTTTACCATCACCTTGTTGAAGGTATTGATCCGCGCTCCGGCGGCACTCGTCTGGTTAACATTACCGGTGGATTCAAGGGGGTTATTCCATATTTAACCATGTTTTCGCTGATAAAGGGGTTCCCGATAACTTATGTTTTTGAAAATACAAATCAGTTGATTGAAATTCCGCCTCTCCCGTTTGGTTTCGAAGGTGCGTATGTGGAAAAATATGCTTATATGCTTTTCAACCGGAGGAAATTAGATTATGAGTCAAAGCAGGAGTTAAGATCCCTCGGCTTGATGGACGAAAAGAATGAACTTACAGCGCTCGGTTCGCTCCTTTTTGAATACGAGGTTGAATACCGCCCCACTTCCGTTAATGTTATCGGGTTGGTTATTGAATATAAATTAATGGAGTACTACACACAAAATCCTTTTCCGGATTATACATACCTCGAACGCGGCAATCTTTTTCTTGCAGGCGAGAAAATTAAAGCGCCTCCAAAGGGTGCGGAGATCGATCTTGTACTCAAAGAATCAGAAGAGGAAATCAACAATACAAACTACATAGCCGTTGAGTGTAAATCTGCAAGAATTTTCCTTTCCAAATTTGAGAAGATCAAAGAACAGTTCAAAAAGAAATTAAAATTAATGCTTAGTAATGCAACCGTGCCCGACGAGTTTCACTTCTTTTTCTATACTTTTCCTCCTAAAAAGGGAGATATTTCCCGGGAGATTGAAATTTTCAAACACCGGGCGTACCGTACTGATGGCGGCACAAACACAAAAACATCTCACTTTGAAGAACTTAGCCGACTGCTTACCGATTTTTTCCCCGGGAAAAAAATCCGTTTCTTCTTTGCCACATTCGAGCTTAACCGTGTTTACGACTATGATAACCCCTACCAAAGTTTTGTTAACGAAAAATTAGTCCGGGGTGTTAATTTTGCGGAGATAGAGATTGAAAAATAAAGCGCTTTAACAACCGGGTTCCGGTGGTTATTCATCCGGTAAAATAATTGTTTCATAAGCAAGGCGTAAAATGTTCTACCTTGTTACTTACGATGTAGTAAAAGATAAAAATCGTAAAAAAGTTTCTGATTTACTTGTTGAGTATGGTGTCAGAGTACAGTACAGTGTTTTCGAGTGTGACTTAACCGAAAAAGATCTGAAAACTATAATCAAAAAAGCAGAACCCCTTATTGACGAGAGCACCGATTCAATTTTTTTCTATCCGTTTTGTAAAAATTGTTCAGGTAAAAGGGTTTCATTAGGTACAACTTATTCTTTGGTCAAAATAAAAAGAGAATTTCTCGATGTAATGTAACAGTATGGAAAATCTGCACGCTCTTTTCTCTGATGCTGCATTGCAGGAAGCGTGGCAAAAGGTAAGAAGTAAAGGTAAAAGCGGTGGTATCGATAATATATCCATCACTGAATTTGAAAGTGACCTCGCTAAAAATCTGAAATCTCTTCGTGCCGAGGTGATAGCGGGGAATTATGTGCCCGAACCGTACAAATTATTCTTTATTGAGAAAGAAAATAAACCGAAAAAAGAACTCCGGCCTCTCGCCTTGATGACAATCCGCGATAAAATAACCCAGCATGTAATCGCACTTCATTATTCTCCTTTATTTGAAAAAAAGTTCATTGATACCAGTTACGCCTACCGTTCCGGTAAAGGGCATCCAAAAGCCATTGCCCGAGTTGCCGACTTCCTCAACCGTAAATTCACCTTTGTTGCAAACCTTGATATAGATAATTTTTTTGATACAATTAACCGAAAAACTCTTTTCAATGCCTGCAGCGAATGGTTCAGCCAACCGGAAATATTAAAACTTTTGGAAATGTGGGTGCTGACCGGGTTCGTCCATCACGGAAAATATATCAAATCCGAAACAGGGATTGCTCAAGGCGGCGTGCTCTCTCCTCTGCTTTCAAACATTTATCTCCACCCTTTGGATCAGATTCTGTTTGACAATGCGATTTCAAATGTAAGATATGCCGATAACATTATCCTGTTCGGGAAATCGAAGCAAGAAGTTCTGGCGCGTAAAAAATTTGTCGCCGATTTTATCAGCAGCCAACTCTCTCTCAGGTTGAATGATTCCGCCGGAGATGCAGTTTCTGTATCTGATGGATTTGATTTTTGCGGAATAAACTTTGCCGAGGGGAAAAGATCAATCGCACAGGCAAAACTTCTGCAAATTAAAACAAAAATTAAAACCAACATTCAAAAGCATGACATCAAAACCGCGCTTGAACTTCTGAAAGAAACTTTTGACGGGCTGAACAGATACTACTCGCCTTATGATACCGAAGAACAACTCGCCGAAATAAGGCAGACTTTCACGAATTCTCTCGCCGCAAAAATTATCAACTTACTGAACCAAAAAGTTATAAAAAATGAACAGGAAGTGCATGCGTTGCTGAAAAACTTCCCCCAAATAATTTTCGGTGATTCCGGGAACAAACTCTTCATCAAAAGTATTTCCGGGACAATAAAAGGTATTAAATCAGGCACCCGAACTAATGGTGAAATTTTGGGGAATGAACATCCCTCCGGCAGCATTTCCCCTCAGCCAAGCGCACCTCCTGCAACCGGGGAAGAAGTAGCAACTTCCGCTCCGTTGACCGCCATAAAAGATCACGAAAAAGAGGCGAGAAGGCTCGTTGAAAAGAAACGAAAGGTATATTATAACAAGTTCGTGGCGAGCCTCGATCTGATGGTTAGCGGGAACTTTGCTCACATCGGGAAAGCCGGAGGTAAAATTGTAATACGAAGAGAAGGGAAAATAGTGGCTGAAACATTTGCAGGCAAACTTACTTCTCTCATTATCAGTTCCAAAGGTGCCACAATATCCTCGGATGCTATGAGGCTCTGCATGGAAAATAATGTATCCGTCTGTTATTTCGATGAACTCGGGAAGCCTTACGCCGTGGTTTTTCCTGTCGCTTCAGGTGCAAACAGTGTTTCAACCGCACAGGCGCGGGCTGCAGGTACGGTTACAGGCAGGCGGATTGTACAAAGTTTAGTCTGGGGTAAAATCTCAAATCAAATCGCACTGATAAGATATTTAACAAAGAATAAAAATCTGAGCGCGGAGCAAGCGGCAACAATAAGCAAATCACTGGTTGAAATGGAGGCGATTCTAAAAAAGGTTGCCGCACTTCCTGTTTCAACTTCAGCTGAAAACTACAGAAACATTCTTTTTGGTCACGAGGGAAGTGCGGCGGTTTCTTACTGGTCAGCGCTGAAAATGCTGATTCCGCCGGGTTATGGGTTTACAGTTCGTGAGCACCAGAATGCAGCAAATGTGGTGAATCAGATGTTGAATTATGGTTATGGAATTCTTTACAGCAAAGTGCTGGCTGCTGCAGTCGTCGCAGGTTTGAACCCGAATATTCCCTTTTTGCACGCAGAGGTAAAGGGTAAGCCTGCTTTAACCTTCGATCTGATCGAACCTTTCAGACCCGTGGTTGTGGATAGAACCGTTCTTTCAATCCTGTCTCGCAGCAGCGGGTTTTCCTCTAAGAGCGGGAAATTGCCCGATGATTTAAGAAAAAAGATTGCCTCCAAAGTTTTGGCAAGGCTCTATTCCGAAGTGAAATATAAAGGGCATACTATGTCCGTGAACGATATTCTGATCTTAAATTCTAAACAGATTGCCGCAGTGCTGAAGGAAGAAGAAAAGACTTACAAACCGTATGTTATGAAATGGTAGTTCCTGTTAGGATAAATAATGTGGGCGATAAAGTTGTGATGCAGTTTTGAGCTGCATGGTTAAAACCCGGTAGAATGGCCGGAAAAACGGGCTGTTGCATCCGGCTGAATGGTGAAATTTGCAGTGCCGGTATGTTTGATTTTACACTGTTTTTTATCAGCAGAAAGACCGTTTTCTCGTGAGAAAATTTGACCTTTTCGGGTTTTTCGCGCTAACTCTTTACAGTATAAGGGGTTAAGCCGCTTTTTTTGGAACTTTTGAAAAATTTAAAATTTCTCATGAGCACTTTTTGGGGGGTCTTCAAATCGCTCGTGAGAAAATCGGCATTTTTACCCTTCGATTTTGAGCCAAAAACGCAACTTTAAAAGGGCGATTTTCTCATGAGCACTTTTTCGACGGGTTTTAAATCGCTCGTGAGAAAATTTTGAGTTTCCCAAATTGTGCGTTTTTGGGCTGTATTCCAACTTTTTGGGCGTTTTTTACCCATTTTTCGGTACCTTTTTCGCCGATTTGTTGCAAAAAATTTTGTGCTCGTGAGAAAATTTGAGGTTTTTTCCTATGTTATTTCATTATAATCACTTAAATTGTATAAACCATTTGGGGTTTTTTCTGAAACACGGCTAAGTGATTGTTCCATAAGCTCTTTAGTGGATTTGCCTTGACTTAAAAGGATTACGACACCATTCGCCATCAAACCTGTATACTTCCCTATTGGCTTCTTTAGTGGATTTGCCTTGACTTAAAAGGATTACGACATTAATCGCAAAGTTTGAACATTTGTTGGTTTTTCTGGCTTTAGTGGATTTGCCTTGACTTAAAAGGATTACGACTCCATCTCCCATTCTTCGGGAGTGTTGAAGTCTTCGGTTACCGTTTCTTTAGTGGATTTGCCTTGACTTAAAAGGATTACGACAGGGAACTTTTTACTAGTACCCTTATGTAGTGTTCAAAGTTCTTTAGTGGATTTGCCTTGACTTAAAAGGATTACGACAACCTGCGGTATTAACCGCAAAGATTCAACCTTTACTGGCTTTAGTGGATTTGCCTTGACTTAAAAGGATTACGACGCGACTTGTGTGCTATATCAAAGCCGCTATGCTGTATGAAACGCTTTAGTGGATTTGCCTTGACTTAAAAGGATTACGACGAACGACACAGAGGCGCTGGTTTCCCAGCGCCTTATACTTTAGTGGATTTGCCTTGACTTAAAAGGATTACGACAATATGCATCTACCCAGGTCAGTTTTTACTGACACTGGTGTTGTGACTTTAGTGGATTTGCCTTGACTTAAAAGGATTACGACCCTCTTCTTCGTATATTTCATCGATTATATCTACTATGTCTTTAGTGGATTTGCCTTGACTTAAAAGGATTACGACATATAAACATCGGACGTGTCGTTTTCTCTCTTTGTTCTTTAGTGGATTTGCCTTGACTTAAAAGGATTACGACGTTTGGGTTTGTGGTTGATTATATTGAACCTGCGGTATTAACTTCAGGTCTTTAGTGGATTTGCCTTGACTTAAAAGGATTACGACGAACGGTGACTCAGAGTACTCATATGGAGTACTGAGTCTTTAGTGGATTTGCCTTGACTTAAAAGGATTACGACAGTTTTGGCGAACTAAGCTTCAGCACTAGCCTTAGCTTGTCTTTAGTGGATTTGCCTTGACTTAAAAGGATTACGACTTTGACTATAATTTAATTTGTTAACGAAGTCTAACGCTTCGTTAACAGTTTCTTTAGTGGATTTGCCTTGACTTAAAAGGATTACGACGGATCCCTACCGGCAGGGTAGAATATCAACAGTACTGCTCGCTCCCTTTCGGGACTTTAGTGGATTTGCCTTGACTTAAAAGGATTACGACCAATTTCCTCCGCAAGTTGCAATGAGATTGAAGCGGAACTAAAGTAACTTTAGTGGATTTGCCTTGACTTAAAAGGATTACGACGCTTCAATCTTTGTTTTGTGTGAATTTTAACGATTCAACGACTTTAGTGGATTTGCCTTGACTTAAAAGGATTACGACACCTGACCAAACGGGTCTTCCTTTTGCAAGGTTTTCCCGTTCTTGTAGGACTTTAGTGGATTTGCCTTGACTTAAAAGGATTACGACAGTATTCACTCATTTCTAACTCCTTTCGTTTAATTATCCTTTAGTGGATTTGCCTTGACTTAAAAGGATTACGACCTCAGCTTTTTCCCGAGCAACATCGAGCGATCCTTTTCTTTAGTGGATTTGCCTTGACTTAAAAGGATTACGACGAATTGAGCCTGCTGAGCCTGCGGTATAAGTTGCAGGCTCTCCAGCTTTAGTGGATTTGCCTTGACTTAAAAGGATTACGACGTTCATATCTTTATGTTCCTCATAACTGAATCTGATAAAACCTGAAACTTTAGTGGATTTGCCTTGACTTAAAAGGATTACGACTTAAGTCTTCACCGTTAGCTTCCTCTTCTGAGGAAACCAGTCTTTAGTGGATTTGCCTTGACTTAAAAGGATTACGACCCGAATGTAAATGTATGAGTTCTCATACCAATTCCTTTCGATTGTTGACTTTAGTGGATTTGCCTTGACTTAAAAGGATTACGACATATTTCGACATTTCTATCAGTTTCCTGTGAGCTATCTGCTCCAGGACTTTTGCTTTAGTGGATTTGCCTTGACTTAAAAGGATTACGACTGATGGCTGGTTTTGTTGCACCTTTATCCCCTTTTTTAGGGGCTTTAGTGGATTTGCCTTGACTTAAAAGGATTACGACTCGTTTCCCAGCAGTTTTGTCAATATTTCTGCCAACTGCAAATTCTTTAGTGGATTTGCCTTGACTTAAAAGGATTACGACTTCTCCTCCGCACTAAGGTTACTTCTTTCGATTAACCCGTGCAGACTTTAGTGGATTTGCCTTGACTTAAAAGGATTACGACATTAGACCAATTAAGATTGTTAGGCTTACAGCAAACAGCAGCACACCTTTAATGGATTTGCCTTGACTTAAAAGGATTACGACAACCCAATTCCAAGGATTCTACATTTTACTGTAGTCCCTGGCGAAAGCTCTACAAAACTTTAGTGGATTTGCCTTGACTTAAAAGGATTACGACTTGGCTATTTTTTTGGAAGTTTTCCGACCCAATTATATAGAACCACTTCGACCCAGTTATATCAATAAAGGTACAATATCAGAAAGGAGGCATATGTGTACTAATCTTAGATGTGAGGATTTTAATTTAGAAAGCAATGATTTGTGTTCTGAATGTAATTCTTACTTATTTGATAATTTTCATCTTGCTTATCAATGTCCTTACTGTAAAAAAGTTTGGATGGTAAGGGATAAATTTGTAGATGAAAAGGAGTATGATTCCAACATGCCATGCTTTATCTGCAATGAAGAAATGGCACGCAGAAGAGCAGATTGGGATAAGGGGAATAGAATTCTCCGAGAGTTAAAAGAAAAGAAAAATTCCAAAAAGAAAGAGTGAGGTATTGAATGGTACAATCAAGAAGCCCGCCCTGATTATCTTTAGTGGATTTGCCATGACTTAAAAGGATTTGAAATCAGGAATTTAGAGGGTGTTTAAGCCGCGGGGATATTTTTGTGCGGTAAAGATTTGAAAGATGAGATTAGTTTAAAAATTTCTTAACCGATTTAGAACATTCCGGGAAAGAAGACAAAACAGATGGGTTAAGAAAAATTTCGATTCATATTTTTTGGATATTCATCTCCGTCTCAGGATTTTTCCATCCAATCCATTACAGTAAGAAGTTCATCAAAAAACTCAGTTCCACCAAGGTGAAAACCCCCTCAGTAAGCCACCCCTCTGTCGTCGTCGCCCCAAAAAACCACAAACAAGATTTGAAAAACGGACCAAGAAAAAGGGCCTGCCTTTAAGGGCAGGCCTCTGTTGAGCGTTAATAAAAACCGAAATTTACCTTTTGACCCGGTAAATTTCCCCGAACCGAAATTCCACCTTAAAATCTTTGTGGCAAGTACGGCAATGCAGATGGAAATTACCGGAAACTTTGCTTCCGGGTGACATCCCGATTGAATACGCCGCTGCAGTTCCGCAATTTGGGCAAGGTACCACTACTGTTTGTGTCATAGTAACTCCTTTGTTTTGTTTTTGGATGTTTTGTTCATTCAGACCATTGGTTTACAAACTTCAGGCAATTTGTTGCCGGATATTATTAAAAGTGAAGTGTCGGTTTAAATAAACTGCCGCTGAAACTCCTCCCTAAGACGCTTTTCCCGGGGTCGGGTTTCCTTTCCTCCCTCAGCCAAATCGATTTCCCGGGTCATTCTAAAAAAGTTGATAATGCTGACTTTATTAACTCTCTGCCCCCAACACCCACACGCTTTTTCTCCATTCATTCAAAAAGTTAAAGAGACCGGCTTCAAATAATTCTTTTCCCCTTCACACGCAAACCCTCTTTACCCTCACGCCGCCCCCAAAACAAAAGCGAGGATTAACCTAAACAAAAAAGGGCGAAGAAAAAAATAAAAAATCACCACCACTTCCGGAAAATAATAAAGCTTACCCCTCTTAGTTATTTGAAAGCTGTTACTAAGGCTAAAACAAAAATGGCTAACAACAACAATCACGGAATAAAACCAACAGCAACAATCACAAAAAGAGAATTAGCCAAAAACAAAAACCGAAAACAAAACCAAAACCAATATGTCAGTTAACAAAAACAATTTTAAGGAAAAAACATGTCATCAGCAGCGGCAAAACTTTTCGCAACAAACAATTACCCAAACAACGCGAACAACCCAAACAGCCCAAACAACACTTACAAAATCATTAATAACCAAACAAACGGGGAAAAAATGAGCTGGTTAATACCCCTTACTCAACTCGATAACGAACAAAAAGGAATTTTGCAGAGCGTCAGAAACTCGCCCGGAAAGAATTTTTGGATAACGGGTTACGCCGGAAGCGGGAAATCGGTTCTCCTGATTCATATTGCTCTCAATCTGAAAGAGAGAAACCCGAACGCACGCATCGCAATTGTCGGGTTCACCCGTGCATTGGTTGACCAGCTGAACACCGGCATCCCGTTCGAACTGAAACAAAGCATAAGTCTGTTTACTGTTTATGGTTTCATGCAGGACTACAGGGAGTGGGATTTCGTTCTTGTGGATGAAGTGCAGGATTTAAAACACGATTTCTTCGTGAAACTGAGCAGAATCAAAGCGAAAGTTATCGCCGCCGGGGATATGAACCAGTCAATTTATGATAACACCTGCCCCGAAGCAGATATAATAGAGTATTTGGATTTGGATATCCGCAGGCTGAACATAATCCATCGTCTCAGCCGGAGTGGGCGCCGGGTGGCAGCCCCTTTCTGCAACGATAAGGCGGGGTTTATGTCCGCTTCACTAAGTTCTGCTGTTGAATTGCGCCCTTCTTTGGTATCGGCAAAAAACAGAACCGAAGAATTGAAGTGGCTATCGGAAACAGCCGAAGAATACGCCCGGAAAGGGTATCAGACTGCTATACTTCTGCCTACACATGAGATTATTAAGAACTTCATCATCGATTTGTGCAGAGTAAAAAAAATAAACGCGGGGTTTGTAAAAGAAAAAAGCCCGGTGCAGTTTTATCAGGAATACTATGAAGATATTAATTTCGGGCTTCGGAATGCGGGGTTGAATTATCGTTATCTGGGCAACGGAGCGGGTGATCTGCGTGAGTTCCGCAACTCAAAACAAGTGTTGGTTATGACCTGGCACAGCTCCAAAGGGCTTGATTTCGAAGTTACTTTCCTGCCGTTTTTAACGAGTGATGCCACAATTTACGCCGGGAACAAACCCGCAGAAACCCTCTTCTTTGTGGCGCTTACCCGTGCACGGGAGCAGATGTTCCTTTCTTACAGCAATCTGAAACACCGTTTCCTGGGGATGATCGATTCTTCCGCCATAAACAAAATAAACGCCGCGGCAAAATCCGGTTCAAACCAAACTTTAGCATTTTAGGAGAAAATATGTATTATTTACCTGTAACCGTCTTGGAATTTACGAGCAAATACCGCATGGGGGCAATCAGTGCGCCGGAAGAATTTCTGATGAAAGAATTGCAGCCCGACGGGTGCTCCGAGCCCCTTCTGGAACATTTCTGCGGATTGTTCGAAGAGGAAGTGGATATTATTTTCATCGGGTTCGAAAATTTTTCTTCCGGAGAGGGGAATTGGGCGCAGGTGCTTTCGCATGACATAACCGAGGTTCGTCCCTTATCCGATGGGGCGCGTGCATCGTTGGCTGCTAAACTGAGTGACTTGTATATCGGCGAGCCTGTTCCCGAAGCCCTTGCAATTAAGGTGCTCGAGTTCAGGAACAAAGAGTTAGCAGAGCGGGGTGCGGCTTTTTTGCGCGGGGTTTTCAATATTTCCGAAAAAGCTGTCGTATGGGAGTGGGTTGACAGCTGGATGGCTGCCCTTGAGTTGTTCAGAAGGGATCATCTTTTTACCCCTGAATCGGTCGCTGAGTGTATGATGACT
Organism: Ignavibacteriaceae bacterium; assembly: GCA_008933765.1. Taxonomy (GTDB): domain Bacteria; phylum Bacteroidota; class Ignavibacteria; order Ignavibacteriales; family Ignavibacteriaceae; genus UTCHB3. Next base: position 72,150 of record WBUK01000011.1, read on the forward strand.
TATGAAAGACGAAAAAGTTTTGAAAGGAGCGACATCGGCTTCTTCGAGGATGCCGTAAGCCTTCTGAAGGGGATTTTGGGTGTACCCGAGGACTACAACAACAGGAAAAAATACCCGAACCGGAAGGAAATTGATAAAGCAATTAATCAACTGAACGACCTGGCGGTCTTTAGAAACGAACTTATAGCGTCGGAAGCGACCGATATCCGGAATTTCATCTGTTTGGTAAGCAACCATCCGGTGGTAAATGAGATTAACGGTCAGATTTCCGAAGGAATTGGCGGTGCTCTTAACCCCATTCTGATGATTTTGTTCTATCTGAAGTTCAGGGCAATGATCCGGAACGGATTGGATGAGTATTTGCAGGAAGATTTCAAACGCACTGCGAGCGACCTGCTCACGGTTGCGCCGGCTGAAGCTTCAACGGCGCTGTATTTAGCCGGGCTGCGCTTTGGAATCGTTGCTTTTACCCCGATGTTCGGGTTGAAAAACAGGGCGAGTGCGCCGGTGGTGCACACAATGCACACAGACCGTGTTGTGCTTGATGGAGTGTCGCCATCGCAGGAGGGTGCCCGTCATTCTGAAAAGGCAACCCGCTCGAAAGCCCGGAAAAGCACAAAAAAAGAACCCACTGCTAAACCTGAAGGTAAAACGAAAAAAAACCCGCTCGGGAAAGCTGAGTATGATGGAATGAAAGAACCGGTTGCGAAAAACCAATGTGTGGTTGTGGCCCCGGAACCGGAGGTATGGAAACAGAAGGCGTATTCGGACAGCCTGTTCCCTGATGAAGAACCGGAGGCGCAGAGCAAACCGGAAGATAGCAATCCGCGCAGATCTAAAGCCACATCCGCGCAAAATCCGAAGAAAAAGGCGGCGGGCACAATCCGGAAGAGGATAAATCAGAATGTCTGAAAAAAATATTCGAAGTTTTATGAAAACAGTGTTTGATTTTTCAAAAAAATGTAGTAATATGTACCCTGAATTTCGAAGATTTTTAACAAGGGGGTACTCCTGCAGCCTCCTCAACAATACACACAATTTTTTGATTCATCAAGCAAGCGTAAAAGCCGGGTTTACATCCGGTAACTACGGATATTTTTACTTCGGGAGCATAAATGGGAAAAAGCAATAAATATTCAGTTGCCTTAGCCGCACTTCTAAGCGATATTGGAAAAAGTAACCTGAAGCCGGCCGCCGGCGTTCAAAACACAGTGGAAGAGGCGATGGCATTTTTTGACGCGGCTTTCAACGGACAAAGCAAGGTGATTGCCTTAAGGGATGAAATCAGGCAACTTCTTGAAAACAAGGAAAACCCGATACTAAGGCTTACCGCTAATGCAAGCGAACACGAAGCCGGTGCCCGGGGTAACGACCGCAAGGTTCAAAGCAAGCCGCTGTTTTCCGTCCTTTCATTGGTTGAAACGGGGCGACCGTTGCCGAAAGGTGAGAGCTATTACCTCCCCGGCACTTCAAGTATTACAGATTGTTACCCCCGATCCGCCGGTTTACCAACAGTGGATGAACTGCAGGCTGCATCTGACAGTGTTTACCAAAATCTGCTGAACGACATCCACTCCATTCAGGATTCAGAGCCGGAGCAATTGATTGAAACACTGCTGTTTCTCTTCGAAAAGCACCTTTCTTACACACCTTCCGCCCGCTATCTGAGCAAACCGGATATTTCGCTGTTCGATCACCTTAAATCGACCGCAGCGCTTGCGGCATGCTACAACGAGACGGATAACGAAGAAAAACCATTTTTAATTGTGGCGGCGGATGTAAGCGGAATTCAAAATTTCATCTATTCGGAAACTAACCCGATCGAAAATATTCAGAAGGGGAGATCTAAGCAGTTCCGCGGAAAATCTTTCTATCTCTCGTTGCTTACCGATACTTTCAGCAGCTATCTGTTGCGCGAGGCGGGGGTTTCTTCAGCTAACCTGCTGATTAACGGCGGCGGGCACTTCATTTTGGTCCTCCCGAACAGCGGGAATATTCGTAAAAAGATGGATGAAGCGAGAAAGAAGATTCAGACCTGGTTCTACAAAACCTACCGCGGCGAACTTAACCTGATTTTGGAAACCCTTGAAGTTGATGAAGAGCTTTACCAAAACTTCCCGAAATGGCACGGAAAGATCGCCAACAAACTTACTGCCGCAAAAAAACAGAGAAGTATTCAGTTTCTGCCCGATATTTTTAAACTTAACCTTGATACTGCCCCGGTACAATATATTGCAAGCCCCAACAAAGAAGATGAAGACAGAGAGGATTGGGAGCGCCTGAATGGTTACGAGAAATTCCTTTACAGCCTCACTGTTATGTTCCAGGAGATCGGCGCTGTTATTCCGAAAGCCAAATTTATTTTGCGGAAAGATACACCGGCTGACAGAAAACCGGCGTACAACCGAAACCAAAGCTGTGCGGAAATTGCTTTCCCCGCCTTTGGGATTACATGGCTGATCGCTTCATCGGTGAAAGATGTGAACAAGTGGTTGGAAAATAACCCCGGCGGCAACACTTCGGTTTACTCCGTTAATTCCTTTGAGCTGACCGGCGGTCTGAATGTCGCCGAAGAAGAAGCCGCGCGGATGGCGTTCGGCACGAAACTTATCGGGAAATATGCGCCCGCAGTTCAGGGAGGTGACTCCGTGCTCGAGTTCCCCGCACTTGCCGAGCTTAACACCGAAGGTGAAAAGAAATTGGGCTATCCGCTCCTCGCAGTCCTTAGGATGGATGTTGATAACTTAGGCGCCGTTTTCAGTTTTGGGCTTGAAAGAGAAAATGACAGCGAGAGTATCCGCTCGCTTTCAAGAACCGTGAACCTTTCCCGTCTGTTGAACCTCTTTTTTACCGGTTATATCAATCAACTTGCCGAAAAACGGAAAATTTACATCACTTACTCCGGTGGCGACGATCTTTTTGTGGTCGGCTCCTGGATTAACGCCGTTGAGTTTGCCTTTGAAGTCCGCGAGGCGTTCAATAAGTTTTCCGGAGGCAACTCTAACCTCTCTGTTTCCGCAGGAATGTACCTCTGCAAGGAAAACTATCCGATCCATAAAGCGGCGGCGCACGCCGGAAGTGCGGAAACGAGTGCAAAAAATTCATCACCCGACAAGGACAGTATTTCCCTCTTTGGGAAAGAAATGAAGTGGAGCCGCGCTAAGGAACTGCTGAATTACGGGAAGGCTATCGACTCGTTGGTTGAAACTAATAATGAAGACGAGAAGATTTCGGCGAGCTATGTCCATTTTCTGCTAAGCCAAACTTCTAAAATGTTGAATGATGATAAAAAGATCGACCTTGAAAAATATTTCAAAGGAATGTTTAAAATTAAATATTCGTTAGCGCGCAAGCCGAGAAATATCGATTACAAAGCAATACAGGAAGACAGCAACAAAACAAAACCGAACAAGAAAGTTGAGTTGTTCGGCCGCCTGATTAACAGCGAAAAAAGCACCGAATTAATTCAGGATTTTGTCGTGCCCGCTTCCTATGTAATTTTTAAAAACAGAACCACCAAATAAAAGGAGGAGATTATGCCTTTAGAAAATCTCAACGGAGTTAAAGACCTTTCGGAAATCAAACCGGAAGATATTGACAGTATTGGCAAAACGATGGGCAAAAGTTTAGTTGACCGTGAAGTGAAAACTAACCAGCTCAGGAATTTTTATTCTTCCATCATCTCAATAAGAACAAAATTAAGAAAAGAGAAGAGTGTAACTCCGGCGATAGAGAGGGAATTAGTGCTCTTGAAGCCTAAGCTTGCATACGCAACCGGCAGAAACAAAAAGGTTATGGAATTATACAATTTAATGCAGGACGGTATCGGTGCTACCGTATCCGAAAATGTGAGCGATAAGAAAGCAGCGCTTGCTAACCTTATTTCAATTACGGAAGCGATTGTTGCCTACCATAAATTTCACGGCGGAAAAGATAAATAAAGGAGTTAAAGATGTCATTCGAATTTAAAAAAAATATTATAATCAGAGGCCGGATCGAGACCCTCACAGGTATGCACATCGGCGGAAGTAAAGAAAAACTTGAAATTGGCGGTGTGGATAGCCCCGTTATCCGCGATCCATTCACTCAGCAGCCTTATATTCCCGGCTCTTCTCTGAAAGGAAAAATGAGGATGCTCATTGAATTTGCACACGGGAAAGTTGTAAATTCCGGAAAACCTTATGAATCAGACGATCCGGATGATGAAATCTGCCGTGTTTTTGGAAACTTCGTTAAAGGCACTAAGGGGGGGCCCACAAGGCTAACAGTACGGGATGCGTATCCAACGAAAGAAACGATTGAAATGTGGGAAGGGATGGAATCTGAACTTCTTTTCACCGAGCTGAAACCTGAAAACTCGATAGACCGGTTGACCTCCGAAGCTAACCCCCGTTTTCTTGAAAGAGTGGTTAAAGGGTCAATGTTTAACTTTGAGATGATCTACAGTGTTTACGACGATAAAGATGAAGAGAATCTTAAAATCGTTTATCAGGCAATGCGGCTGCTTGAGCACTCCGGTATCGGTGGGAGTATCTCAAGGGGATACGGAAGAATTGCCTTTTATCTTGCTGACCCCGTTGAGGTGGCTGCCGAAGATTATATAACCGGAAATGAGAGATACAAAGAGAGCACTGCCTCTGTTTCCGATGAGGATACTTCGAAGCTTAAAACATTAGACAATTTAGAACCGGTGAATTAAGACCAATAAAAGGGATGAAATGAAAATTGTTTATTTAACTCCGAAATCTTCATTCCGGGAGACAATGAGGTCAGACAGTCTCTGGGGCTTAATCTGCTGGGGGGTGCGAACCCTTTGGTCGGAGGAAGAGCTTTTGGCTATGATCGAGGGCTACAATTCCGGTGCCCCGTTGAAGGTCTCTTCCGCTTTTAAGTGGATAAATACCGACAGCGGCCTCCGGCGGTTTTTCCCTAAGCCGTTGTTGCCTCCGTTTGACCTTTCAGATTTACTCGAAGGGAAGCCCAAAAGCGAAAAAATGAAGATTTTCAGCAATCTGAAGAAGTGGCGAAGCCAAAAAACCGTTTCCGAAGAAGTTTTCTTTAGGTTCATTACCGGTGATTTGGATGAAAAAGGCTTCTTTACCGATGAGGCTTTGTGGGCTTCTGACTCAATGAAAAAAAGATTCAGGGTTGAGACCACCATTCACAACTCGATAAACAGACTGACTGCTTCCGCGAACAAACCGGTTGACCCCGAGAACCCTGAGCAGAGTGAAAAAGGCTTTGGCGGTCCGTTTACGCGGGAAAATGTTTTTGCCAAAGACGCCGGGCTTTTCTTCCTGATTGATGGTGAGCCTGAGTATTTGGAAAAAGCTGAGGCTGCCCTTAGGCTCTATTCTCATATAGGGTTTATGGGAGATTCTTCCGTGGGTAAGAGCCACTTCGATATAAGATTTGAAGACTTCGCAGCACCATCCGTTGATAACCCTTCCGGGTTTGTTACGCTTTCACTATTTATCCCGACTGAAGAAGAAGCGGCGTTCTTTTCAGCCGGCGTAAACAACGCAAACGAAGAGGGAAATAACAACGGAGAACCGGGCGCTGCCCCTTATTATGAACTTGAAACACGGAAAGGGAAGGTTAGCTCGGCTCACTTGAGTACTGAAGATTTTTGGAAAAAATCGGTCCTCGCTTTTCGTGAAGGCTCTTATTTCCCCGGTATGAAAAAAAATAATTACGGAACACTGAAAGAAGTAAAACAAACCGGGGGGGAAAGCGGGTTCACCGTATATCAGTCCGGTATTGCATTTAATCTTCCTGCGAGGTTGAAATGAAATTAAGAATTAAAACTATCACCCCGCTGCACATCTCTACGGGGAAAGATTTGGAAACGCTCGATTATGTGTATCAGGATAACTTTATCTACAGGCTGCACTTGGAGAAATCGTTGGAGATTCTGGCAACCGAAGACCCCGGCGTTTACTCTAAGTTTTCCGACTGGGTGGATGCCAAGATCGGAAGCCTTCTGAAAACTGATGACAACAAGGAGCAGAGCGAAACCCGGAAAACCACAAACCTGAAAGAGTTTTGCAGGGTTAAATACCCGCAATCCGGCATTTTTTCCAAAGTGCTGGAGGGGGCAACACTTTACAAAGCGTTTGCACCTTTTGGGCGCGGCGAAAGTTCCCTCCTGAATGAACAGATTAAAGACTCTGCTAACAAACCCTACATCCCCGGTTCAAGCATTAAGGGGGCGATTAAAACTGCGCTTGCCGCAAATGCCTGGAGTAAGTTGAGCGATGGTGAAAGAAAGAAAGTTTTGGGTGATGAAAAAACCCGTGTGCTAAAAAAGAACAATCGTATAGAATATTCAGACGAACCTTTAATGAATCATCTGTTTACCTGCAGGGTCGTTCCTGATGAACAAAGGTGGAGAAACAAAAAAATATTTTTTGACCCTGCGCGCTTCAGCATAATGAGGTTTTTTCACTTTTCCGACGCACACATCGTTGAACCTTTCGGGGAAAACGCTCTCGAGGTACTGCCCGTTTATCTCTATCTGAAAGGGAAAGAACCGCAACCGCAAACCAACTCCCAGGAAGTTATCCCCAAAGGGGTGGTATTTGAGTTTGATTTCAGAGTTGATGTTGAAGGGCTGTACACCGCCTTCAGGGAAAGTAAACATCCAAAAGGGATGTGGCGCGATTTAAGCACCAAAATTGAACGGCTGTTTGATGTAAAGTTGGATAATGTGGCGAAAGGTGATTACGAGAAACTCCTTACCGACGGGCTTTTTTCCGTACTTGGTGGGGTTCAGGCGGTTGAAAAGTTTAATCAGGACCGGGCTTGGCTGAGAGAGTTTCTTAAAATATCCGGAGGCGGAGGAATTGCGCCTGATGCGGCTGAAAGGCTCAATGCGTTTATCGGCGACAGAGTCTCCGAGGTAGGCGGGACTATTAAGATCGGATGGGGTTCCGGGTTTACCTCGACTACCATTTTTAACCCTTTGAAGACCTCTGACAAAGAGTTTGTCAGGGAGATGTTTAAAGAACTCGGGATTGGGGTCAGAAAAAGTAAAGGAGAGAAAAAGAATGCGCCTGTTGACTTAGACAATTTCCCGAAATCAAAAAGGATGACTGCGCAGTCGATAACTTCTCCTGAATTTTTCCTCGGCTGGGTTCAGATTGCACCGGATTTGAAGCCGGAGCCTTTTGTGAGGAAAAAGATTGAAATGGTTACCGAGAAAGAACCTCTTACAAGAGAAGAATGGATAAAAGAACTTCAGAAAGAAAACGAGAGCCAAAAGCCGAAGAACAATCAGGCGGTAAGGATGAATGCTGTCGTTCTAAGGTCTGAACCGCCTTTTATTTTTGTGCAACTTCTGCACAGTGAATTTAATGCTGAGTATAGAGTTAAATACCCCGCCGGTTTACAGGCAGATACTTTGGTAACGGTGCAGGTTACTTTTCAGAAAGGGAAAATTGTTAATCAACCGACACTTCCAAAACCGTTAAATCAGCCATAGTAACCGGCTGTTAATCGCATATTTGGGAACTTAAAACTTAGGAAACCGTAACGACAATCAGAGGATGAAAATACCGGAACTTGACATTTACTCATTCGAGATAACCCTCGGTATGTTGGGGCGCTTTGAAACCCCAAAATATATGGGTTCTCTCCTTAAGGGTTCTTTCGCCTGGGCGTTCAGAAATATCGTTTGCGTTACGAAGCAGCCTACATGCGAGGGGTGCATGCTGAAAGATACATGCGCCTACTTCCGGATTTTTGAAACTGAAATCTCTGCCGGCCATATTCCATACTTAAAAGGGGTGCGCAAAGTACCGCATCCCTTTGTGCTTACGCCGCCACTTAACGGCAAAACCCTCTATGAGCCGGGCGAAAAGCTGAAAATTCAGCTGCGATTGTTCGGTTCTGCCGTGCAGTTGCTCCAATATTATGTTTTTGTCTTTCAGCAGATCGGAAAGCGCGGCTTCGGGAGGGCGGATACTTTGTTTGAGGTTTTGGAGTTCAACGCAGTCATAGGGAACGAAGTGGTGCCCGTGATAACTCCGGACGGCAAAACTATGACCGCCGATCTCCCAACTCTGAGAGTGCCTGCCGCCACTGAGGAGAATTTTATCGGCTTTCAAAGCGTTAATTTAGAGTTCACAACCCCCGTAAGGATTCAGGAGGCGGGCAAAGTGCTGCTGAAAAAAGACAATGTTACACCCGCCGTTATTCTGAACGGATTGTACAGACGCTATCTGGCACTGGCGGGGCTTTACGGCAACGGGGGTTTTTTGGATCAAAAACCGGATTTTCCTTATGAAGAGATTGAAGTCTCTTCCAATTCCCTTGCACCGTTCGACTGGGGGAGGTACTCGAATCGTCAGAAAAACTATTTGGATATGAGCGGTCTGATTGGCAGCATCTCTCTTTCCGGGAATATCCTCCCGGCAATTCCGTGGCTGTTGGCTGGCTCGCGCATAAATATGGGCAAAAACACAGCCTACGGTCTGGGGCAATTTCGCGTGGTGCTGAGCTGAAGGCTTTGCTGTCTTGGATTGACGGAAACTCCGGGAACTCTTGTGTCCGGGGCAATATCGTCTTGTGTTGAACTAAATGCTTAGCTAAAAGTTGAGTTAAAGACCAAGCGAAAGAACCGGAATTTTATGTTTGGGTAAAGTAAAGATACTATAGTATTTCCCCACAGAAACAACCCTGCACCACCAAGACACTTCTTCTATCCTGCCTTTCATTATGTGTGTTTTTTTTTACAGTTTTACCGGGGGCACAACCCTTTTAAACCAACACTCCGAACTTGCCCAAACAATCACTTCATTTTTTATAATTTTCTGAATAGAAACTGTAAGTAACAATGGTTAAAATCTAAGTCAAAATTTTTACAAGTTTTAGTTATCATTATTATAACATGAAACGCCCCCGCCGGATGAAATCAAACATGCCAATTTCCTGTCCGGTCTGTCCTATCCTCTCGATGTTGTTATAATATGAAACGCCCCCGCCGGATGAAATCAAACATGCCAATTTCCTGTCCAATCGGTCCTGTCGTTTCGATGTTTTTAAGGTGTGTAACCCCTGTGCAGGGTTAAACCGGAAAGCACTTCAGGCACAGTTTGAAATCGTTTTTTAGGAGAATAAAAGACCGTTTTCTCGTGAGAAAATTTGACCTTTTCGGGTTTTTCGCTCTAACTCTTTACAGTATAAGGGGTTAAGCCGCTTTTTTTGAAACTTTTGAAAAATTTAAAATTTCTCATGAGCACTTTTTGGGGGGTCTTCAAATCGCTCGTGAGAAAATCGGCATTTTTACCCTTCGATTTTGAGCCAAAAACGCAACTTTAAAAGGGCGATTTTCTCATGAGCACTTTTTCGACGGGTTTTAAATCGCTCGTGAGAAAATTTTGAGTTTCCCAAATTGTGCGTTTTTGGGCTGTATTCCAACTTTTTGGGCGTTTTTTACCCATTTTTCGGTACCTTTTTCGCCGATTTGTTGCAAAAAATTTTGTGCTCATGAGAAAATTTGAGGTTTTTTCCTATGTTATTTCATTATAATCACTTAAATTGTGTTAACCATTTGGGGTTTTTTCTGAAACACTGCTAAGTGATTGTTCCATAAGCTCTTTAGTGGATTTGCCTTGACTTAAAAGGATTACGACTTAGAGATTGCGGCGTTGCTAAAGTACCGCCGTCTGTCTGTTGGGGCTTCAAGACTTTAGTGGATTTGCCTTGACTTAAAAGGATTACGACATCAGAGATGCTGCCTCTCTGATACCCCAGCTTATCCTTTAGTGGATTTGCCTTGACTTAAAAGGATTACGACATTATCAATAGCTTTCGTGTCTATTTTATCAAAGTTATTTTTCCCTTTAGTGGATTTGCCTTGACTTAAAAGGATTACGACACTTCGGTAAGTTCATCACCCTCTTTGGGGTGATCATCCTTATCGATACACTTCTTTAGTGGATTTGCCTTGACTTAAAAGGATTACGACCCTGGAACTCACCTTGTTTGGTTCTCTTATCTTCTTATATTACTCCGTTGAAGTTTCAATTATTTTGGATTTTATGGCAACTGTTATTTTGTAAAAATTCCGGTACATTAAAAAAACACAGAGTAACTCATCGTTACTATGCGCTTCGCGGTCTCCGGTTCATTCGGCAAATATGATAATCCGTTAAAAACAGAAAGCAACGAAAGGAAAAACCTTCGAGGGAGTTGACATGCAACTATTTTTAATATTTTTATCCCTTTATTTTTATTTTACTTTTTCACCCGACGGGGTTGCGCAGTATCAAATAGAGTTCATCGAAGAATTCGATATGCCGGTTTTCACGAAAGAAGAGGATACCCTTTGGATTGGCGGCAAAGGTAAGTTGGTTAAATATGAGATAAACACGGGTAAAAAAACTGATTATGCCGCGGATTTAATCGATACCGTAATTAGCGAAATTGTCTTAGGTAACGGAGGGGTTAAATATATCCTTTTGAAATCGTCACGCCTCTTAACATTCAACGGCAACGGCTTCCGGACGATCAACACTTCTGATTCATCGGGATATAGAATCGATGATGTTGCCGTTGACCCAAACGGTTACCTGTGGTTTGCCAATACTGAAAAAGTGATTAAGTATCAGGATGGAAAATATATCTTGTTTAACTTACCGGAGGTTTCAAATTCTCTGAATGGTGCGGCAAAAAATTTAACGATAGCAAAAGACGGTACCGTTTGGGTTACAATCGAAATACCTCCTTTAATTGTCATGCGTGATCTCCCTACATTTGGAGAAGTTTATAACTTTGTAAAGACGAAAAACTCCGCCGGTTTTGTTCAATCTGAGCAGCTTTCAGCAGCGGTTCTGTTTTCTCAAAATGGGGAGGTATTTACAGCAGATTACTTAAATAACATCTATAAGTATCAAAACGGGAGGTGGTATCCCTCTAATAATCCCCTTATTACAGGATATTACAGAGAGGGAAAAAAGGTTTATCAGGAAACTCCTTTGTCGGAACAGGAACCTCAGGGTTGGTTTTCCCCCAAGTTAGTGGGGGAATTGCAGATTTACGGAAATGAAGGATGGTTTTCGCTGAGAAAAGGATTTATCTGCAGACTAAGGAACAAACCGGAGTATATTCAACTTAATCCGCTGGCGTACGGAAAGATGGAATTTTTCCTCAACCGGAAACGAGAGGTTGTCGGTAAGTTAGGGAACGACTATTACGGCATAAAAGCAGGTGAGTTGCGTAAACTCGCAGCTAACGAGAATGATACCGGTTCGGTTGTTGAAAAGGAAAACCCATTCTCTGAAGCGAGATTGCCCTTTTGGTTAGAAGATCGCGACTTATGGGTTTACGATTTTAATCCAAAAACAGATTCGGTTCTGCTGAAAAAACTAAAGTCCAAAAATTCCAAATACCTTAAATTTCACGGTTCAAAATCAGTGGAGTTAATTTTACCGGAGGGAATTAAGGATACTTACCCATCAAGTTTCACTTTTGATAACGAAGGTGTTCTGTGGGGTTTGGGTGGTCTTTCTGTACTGCGTTTGAAAAATGATAAATGGGAAAAATTTGCTGTTGAGATAGTTAATAAAACTCCCGTTAATAATACAGAAACCACCGGAGAAGATGCGCCTGAAGTATCCGGTTATTTGGCGAGGATCGTTGTAGATAACAACAACCAAAAGTACTTGTGTGCTATAGAGGGTTTTTTTCGTCTGAATGATTCAATGAAATTAGAAATGTTGCAGCCGCACTTTGGGTTATACAGCGACAAACATTTCCGGTTTACCGGCGATTTAATTTTTGAGACTGAAAATTATTTATCAGGGCAGGAGCCACAAAACTATTTTTATTTTAAAAACGAGTTTATTGATAATTTCTCGGGCAATTATTGTTTAGATGAAGAACGAAACCTGTGGACTGTCAGTAAATATCCGAGTGAGATAACGGTTTATTACGCTGATTCCGCTTATAAAGGAAAAGAGAAGTTCAATATTTCGGGCATTCCTGACTTAAGTTTGGTCAAAAAAATTATGGCGGATAAATACTCCAACATTTGGGTGGTTCATTCAAGCGGGGTTAATGTGTATAACCGTGAGGGAGTTCGCTTTCAGTAAGCGGAAAGATTTGGCGATATTTTCCCTTTTTTTGTCGGTTATTGGCGCCGGTTTCAGAGGGGTTTGATTAGGGAATTGCCGGTGAAAAAAGGCGTTTTCTCGTGAGAAAATTTGACCTTTTCGGGTTTTTCGCTCTAACTCTTTACAATATAAGGGGTTAAGCCGCTTTTTTTGAAACTTTTGAAAAATTTAAAATTTCTCATGAGCACTTTTTGGGGGGTCTTCAAATCGCTCGTGAGAAAATCGGCATTTTTACCCTTCGATTTTGAGCCAAAAACGCAACTTTAAAAGGGCGATTTTCTCATGAGCACTTTTTCGACGGGTTTTAAATCGCTCGTGAGAAAATTTTGAGTTTCCCAAATTGTGCGTTTTTGGGCTGTATTCCAACTTTTTGGGCGTTTTTTACCCATTTTTCGGTACCTTTTTCGCCGATTTGTTGCAAAAAATTTTGTGCTCATGAGAAAATTTGAGGTTTTTTCCTATGTTATTTCATTATAATCACTTAAATTGTATAAACCATTTGGGGTTTTTTCTGAAACACTGCTAAGTGATTGTTCCATAAGCTCTTTAGTGGATTTGCCTTGACTTAAAAGGATTACGACCCTTAGGGAGAAAACATACTGATTTTCAGTATCATCCTTTAGTGGATTTGCCTTGACTTAAAAGGATTACGACCTGATTGAGTTTGATTCCAGTATTTTTCTCATTTGAACCTCAAATTCTTTAGTGGATTTGCCTTGACTTAAAAGGATTACGACAAGCGGGTGCACGGGGTGTTCTTTCACCGCCGTAAGGTTTAACACCCTCACTTTAGTGGATTTGCCTTGACTTAAAAGGATTACGACAATTAATATAGCCTCTACGATCGATCTATACATAGCCTATCCTTCTTTAGTGGATTTGCCTTGACTTAAAAGGATTACGACGTCATCGACCGCAATGGTCGTTTGTGTCTTTCCGCTCTCGGCTTTAGTGGATTTGCCTTGACTTAAAAGGATTACGACAATGGTGATTCACTGTACTCGTACGGAGCACTTAATGCTCCGCCGGTACCGTCTTTAGTGGATTTGCCTTGACTTAAAAGGATTACGACCATTAAAACGATATACTTCCCGTCCAGCTTTAGGATCTTTTTGATCCCTACCTTTAGTGGATTTGCCTTGACTTAAAAGGATTACGACAAATGAGATAGACGCACTTTCTGTCCATCTCTTCACGGCTTTAGTGGATTTGCCTTGACTTAAAAGGATTACGACTCGTTTATTAACATTGCCATGCTGTCAATGGTTTGGTAACCACTTTAGTGGATTTGCCTTGACTTAAAAGGATTACGACCCCACAAGGATGGAGCTCCGATGAAATTGTTGTTGTCTTTAGTGGATTTGCCTTGACTTAAAAGGATTACGACTCATGGCCCCACAAGGATGGGGCTCTGATGAAATTGTTACTGTTTTTCTTTAGTGGATTTGCCTTGACTTAAAAGGATTACGACCCCTCTATTCTGGACGTCAGTATCAGGCCTAAGCCTTCGATACTGTTTCTTTAGTGGATTTGCCTTGACTTAAAAGGATTACGACTTGCTAAAAACTGGGCTATTTCGCCCTTGATTTTCTTTTCTTTAGTGGATTTGCCTTGACTTAAAAGGATTAGAAATTTGGATGTATGAGAATGATTGCGCCCGGGGTACAGTTTTTTGTTTCGGCGAATTAAAACTTACCGATTACTGCTCAGCAATCACTCCCGTGATGTGCCTGAGTTTCCATATAAACACTCCCTCAAGCGGTAGATAAGCCTAAAAACCTCCCCCAAGCTGTACACAAATCAACGGCAGCCCAAAACCCCTGACCCACGGGTCAGAAACAAAACCACAACTGCTTAAAAATCAATCAGTAACAAACGCCGTAACCGGTGAAAAATATTTCAACACCGGCGAAAATCTGCCGCATAGCGATAAATTTCATTAAATTTGGTAGGTAATTCAATAATTTTTTGCAGCTGATGCGTTTTTTCCCTTTTTTTTCGCTTCCTGTTGTTGGTGCCCGTCGGAAAAGTGGCCTCCTTAGAAGCAACAGCGGACTTTTTTTTTCATTTCTTGTTGTTTGTGCGGTTTCGGTTTTTTTATCGGGTTGCTCTGAGGTTGCCTCTTCGGAGAATGAGAAACTGGTTGATCTTACGGGTGAGTGGAAATTCAGAATCGGTGATGACTCCGCCTACGCAGCGCTCGATTATGACGACAGCGACTGGGATACTATCCTGGTACCTTCATCATGGGAGAACCAGGGCTACCACGGCTACAACGGCTATGCGTGGTACCGGTATTCGTTCAACGGGAAATCTTCGCTGGCAAGCAAAAACCTCTCGCTGCACCTCGGTTATATCGATGATGTGGATGAAGTGTGGCTCAACGGAACTAAAATCGGCACTTCGGGAAATTTTCCGCCCGACTATACCACCGCTTACAACGCATACAGAATTTACTACCTCCCTTCATCTTTGGTAAATATAAACGCAAAAAATGTGATTGCCGTGCGCGTTTACGACGCACAGCTTGAAGGGGGGATTATTTCGGGCGACCCCGGCATCTTCGTGAACGAAAACTATATCCGCCCTGATTTTAACTTGGAAGGGAACTGGAAATTTACAGCGGGTGACTCTTCATTCTACAAAGACGACGAGATTCAGGATTCAGCGTGGAAAGAGGTATTCGTTCCTTCTTATATTGAGAATCAGGGGTTTTCGGAGTATCACGGCTTCGGGTGGTACAGATTTAAATTTGAATACCCGGAGCACGATACAAAAGCCCGCCTCCTTTTGCTGCTCGGTAAAATTGATGACTACGACGAGGTCTTCCTCAACGGCAAACTGATAGGCAGAACGGGCAACTTAAATGATACGGTTCAGCAGACTCAAAACACGCGCGAAAGCGCTCAGAACCGGATTTACCAGATCCCGCCCGGGTTAATCAGAACGGGTCGCCTCAACACGCTTGCCGTCAGGGTTTTCGATGCTTTCGGGCAGGGAGGGATTTACTCGGGTCCCATCGGCATCATCAAAAAAGACCGCTACGACGCCTTCATCAGAAAGGCTTACGATAAGGATCAGTAGTAATCGGCATCATCAAAAAAGACCGTTACGACGCCTTCATCAGAAAGGCTTACGATAAGGATCAGTAGTAATCAGCCGTGCACCGGGTTTGTACGAAAGATAATACCACATCCATTCAGCCATCACGCGGTAGCGGTTCCTGAACCCGATCAGATACATAATGTGAATAAAAACCCACAAAAACCAGGCGAAAAAGCCCGAAATTTTGATGTTACCCGCCTGAAAAACCGCTCTTGCCCTTCCGATTGTAGCCATGCTTCCCCGGTTGAAATATTTAAAAGGAGGTGTATTCTTCCCCTTAAGCCGTCGTTTAAGCAGTTTTGCCACATACCTTCCCTGTTGCATTGCGACCGGTGCAATACCGGGGAGAGGTTTACCCTTTTCAGTGAAGAGAGCTGCGTCGCCGATAACAAACACCTCGGGGTCGTCCGGGAGTGTGCAGTCGGGGTTAACAACAGCCCTGCCCGCGCGGTCGGTTTCAGTCTCAAGCGAGGCGATGACGGGTGAGGCGGTGTTTCCGGCAGCCCATATAACATTCCGGGTTTCAATTTTTTCATCTCCGATGTAAACGCCCGTTTCGTCGATGTTGGTTACTATGGTATTCAGCCTGACTTTCACGCCGAGAGCGGTTAAATCTTTCAGAGCCTTTTGGTTCAGAGGCTCGTCGTAGGCTGTAAGCAGGCGGTCAGCGCCCTCGATCAGGATAATTTCGGTTTTTGAAGTGTCGATCGTTTTGAAATCGTGTCGCAGTGTTTTACGGGCAATCTCGGCGAGTGCGCCTGCGAGTTCCACGCCGGTGGGGCCACCCCCGACGACCACAAAGCGCACGGGCGGAGTATCGCTCCCGGTGAAGGCGTTGCTTTCAGCTTCTTCGAAAGAGATCAGCATTTTTCCTCTTATAGCCAGCGCATCGGCGAGGGTTTTCAATCCCGGTGCGTGCGCCTCCCATTCGTCGTGCCCAAAATAAGCGTGTTTAGCGCCGGCGGCAATGACGAGCGTGTCATAATCAATCGAAGCACCGTTGACATACAGGGATTTGGTTTTCCTGTCGATAGCCTGCACTTCGCCCATAATCACTTCAAGATTTTTTGAATTTTTCAGGATAGTTCTTATGGGTGCCGAAATGTCGGCGGGTGAAAGAGCGCTCATCGCCACCTGGTACAGGAGCGGCTGAAAGAGATGGTGGTTCGTTTTGTCGATTAAAATTATGTTGTAATCCGTGTGGTTCAGGTGCTTTACGAGCTGCAGCCCACCAAAGCCCGCACCGACTACCACTACGGTTTGTTTCTCTTTGTGTTTCATATTTTATCAATGCCAACGGCATTCCTCATTCGTTTTAAGTAATAAAAAGTTCAGGTCTCCCTGCTTCCCCGCTTTTTGAAGTGTTGCCCCCGAAGGTTGATGCAGAAAAACCTCCGGCTTCCCCCTGCATTTCAAAGGATTTCCCTTTCATTTTTGGAAAAGAAAAAAATTAAAATCCTGTACATATAAAAGGTTTTTTCGGCGGGGTTAGTTCCTTAAGCATTTGCGAAGAAAGAAAACAGGAAGCCCGGGCAAAAGCGAAGAGAAAAACAGCAAATTGGTGCAAAAGCGAAGAAAAAACAGATCAGGTTGGTGCAAATTTTTTATATTTCCCGTCAAAAAAAACGATAATCGCCATGAAAATACATTTCAGAAAACTGAGCCAAAAAGTGGGGGCACCACCCGGAACAATTCAGTACACCGGCGAAAGGGCTTCCGCAGCGACAAAAATAATAATCACCCGCTTCAACGAGGATGATTTCAGCCGGAAAGAGATGATCTCAACTGCAGAGTTGGAGCAATATCTGAAGACTGAGCCACAGGGGTTTCAGTGGATAAGAGTGATCGGCTTCAGCAAGCGGGAGTATTTCAACATTCTGTTTCGACACTTCAAAATTCACGAAATGACGATGGAAGATATTTTCAATGTCTATCAACGCCCGAAAATCGAGCAAATTGGGGATGCACTTTTTGCAGAGGTCAACAGAATAAGCATTTTGCAGGGGAATTGCTGCACTTCCGATCAGGTTGCGATGCTGCTTGACGGCAAAACACTTCTTACCTTTCAGGATTTTGAGGAAGATTTTCTGCAGTCGGTTGAAAAAAGGATAGAAAACCACAACTCGTTGATTAGAAAGAACATACAGTTTCTTTTTTACTCAGTGATCGATACGGTGGTTGACGAGTATTATGTGGTGCTCGAAAAGCTGAACGATAAAATTGAAGAAATTGAAGAGCTTTTCATCGGAGGGGAGGTGAACGATAACTTCAAGGTGCTGCAACTGCTGCGCAACGAGATGAGGAAACTACGGCAGGCGGTATGGCCCCTAAGGGAGATTATAAATAAAATCAACAAAAACGAATTTCTTGTTATTTCCGAAGACCTCAGTATATACTTCAACGACCTGAATGACAACATGAAGCAGATAATCGAGCTGCTGGAGAATATGCGCGAGACCACCCTCGGGCTGATCGATGTTTATATGTCGTATGTAAGCAACCGCCTAAACGATATAATGAAGGTTTTGACGATAATTTCCACAGTTTTCATCCCTCTCACCTTTATAACGGGTATTTACGGGATGAATTTCCACTTTATGCCTGAAATAGAAGAACCATGGGGCTACCCTGCGGCGCTTTCGATTATGGTGGTGGTGGTGCTTTCTTCGGTGTTGTTTTTCAAGAAGAAGAAGTGGTTTTGAGATTAGCAAGGGCGTAGGAAAAGCGAAACTGAACCCGACAAAACCGGTTTATCAAAAGCAGTGAAGAATATACCGGGTTAAACAGGAACCACACGCCGCCACTTCCCCGATAAAACCGGCAGTTCAGCGGTTGTAATATGAATTATTATTTGTATGTTTGAAGACGGGAAATAATTCTTATTTAAGGATATAAAAATGGATATACACGGAAAGAAAGTGCTGGTTCTCGGAGGGTGGGGGTTGGTCGGAAGGGCGATCACCCGCCGTCTGATGGAAGAAAAACCGGCAGGTTTAATTATTACCTCGCTCAGAGAAAGCGAAGCTAAAGACGAGGTGGAACACCTCAAAAAAACTTACCCCGACAGACCCGAGGGCTTCTTCATCCCATGGTGGGGAAATGTGCTCGTAAGGCACGAGTATAAAGACCTTCCGCGACCGGAGATGCTCGCAGACCCCGAGCGACGGCGAAAAGTGATTGACGATGTGATGGCAGACCTGAGCGATGAGGTCCTTTCCTCGCAGGCGCTTTATAAACTGTTAGAAGAGCACAAACCGGATATTATAATCGACTGTATTAACACCGCCACGGGTATTGCTTATCAGAACATCTTTGCAGCTTACAACAACCTGAAAAAAGTGCTTTACGATGAAAACAAACGGGAGCAAATGATAGAGGAAGTGGAGAAATTAGTTGCCGCTCTATATATCCCGCAGTTGATTCGGCACATTCAGGTGCTCTACAATTCGATGCACAAGTTTGAAACGCAGGTTTACCTGAAGATCGGAACCTCCGGCACCGGCGGAATGGGGCTGAACATCCCTTACACGCACAGCGAAGAACGACCCTCGAGGGTGCTGCTTAGCAAATCCGCCATTGCGGGTGCGCACACTCTTCTTCTTTTCATTATGGCGCGCACACCGGGCGGAGCAATAACCAAAGAAATTAAGCCCGCCGCCGCTATTGCGTGGAAGAAGATTGAGTTCGGAACGATCAAAAAAGCCGGGAAAGAAGTGGAGATTTTCGACATCCCCGTTGACGAAGCAATTCCGCTTGAAGGGAAAATTTACCGGAACTTTGATAAATCGTTCGAAAAAACGGGCGTTTTGCGATCTGTTTACATCGATACAGGTGAAAACGGAATCTTCTCCCGCGGCGAGTTCGAAGCGATCACGGCACAAAAGCAGATGGAATTTGTTACACCCGAAGAGATAGCAAACAACGCAATTTACGAAATTTTGGGCGGTAACACCGGGCGCGATGTGATAAACGCACTTGATAACGCAAACATGCAGCCGACCTATCGCGCCGGATACATGCAGCACCTTGCAGTTGCAAAACTTGCCAAACTTGAGGAAGAGCACGGCGTTGCCTCTGTTGCTTTCGAGATGTTGGGGCCACCGCGCCTTTCAAAACTGTTGTTTGAGATCGAAATGCTTAAGCGCACCTGCGGCTTGATGAAAGAGATAGTCAACAAAGCCCCCGAAGAGCTGACTCTGCTGTGCGAAAACTACATCTTAGAGCACGATAAATTCCGCAACGAGGCGATTTCAGTCGGGATACCCGTTCTAATGCCCGACGGTAAGCGGCTGCTGCGCGGCGAGCTGATGAAAATTCCGGTGTTTGGGCCTGAAACCGAACTGGAAATTACCGACAAACGGATCGATAAATGGGCTGCAGCCGGGTGGATTGACTTAAGAACCTCCAACTGGGAGTTGTGGATCCACAGGCTTACGGCGCTTATTGAAGAAGCGGAAGCTATTCCTGAAGAAGATACTTCATCACAACATGTGAGAACGCGGCAATACTGGAACTATTTCGGAGAGATCGAAGTGGGTAAGGTTGTCTCCTGGCTCTTCATACACGAGGAACAGGGAAGAAGAATGAAACACTGATTTATATCAACACCAAGTAAACGCTTAAAATGCGAAAAAAAAAGCGGAGGTGCCTAAGCTTCCGCTTTTTATTTAATGGAAATTTGGTGTTCTCTGCAAACAGAAATTGAGGTGTTTTCCGTAAACCTCTGTCAAAAAATTGATTGTAAGAAAGCGGGAAGAACCACGGCAAAAAACTATTTTGTTCTTTTCCCCATATCTCTGTCGAAAAGATAAAGGGAGTTTTTCGATTCGCCGATCATTTCAAGTTTATCTATCAGGTTAACGGCGTTTTCTTCCTCTTCAACCTGTTCTTCCACATACCACTGCAGGAACTGATTTGAAGCGTGGTCTTTCAGTTCAATCGCCAAATCAACCAGTGAGTGGATGCTGCCGGTTATGAATTTTTCGTGGTTATAGGCGTCTTTCAGAGCGTCAAGCGGACCGTTCCACTCAGTTTTTGGTTTTTCTATTGCTTCCAGAACCACTCTTCCGCCGCGTGTGTGGATATATTCAAAGATTTTCATTGCGTGTTCGTGCTCTTCATCAGCCTGAACATGGTAATATTTAGCAAAACCGCTGAGGCTTAATGACTCAAAATAAGCCACCATACTGCGGTAGAGATATTCGGAGAATAGTTCTTTATTTATCTGCTCGTTAAAAGCTTTTTCCATCTTTTCGGATAACATTCTGTCCTCGATTTTCAATTCATCAAAAAAAATATTTAACCACGAAATATAAGTATGAAACATTGAACTATTTTCACCGGAAATTTCACGCAAGTTCGAAAAGCGCAGGCGCCAAAAAATGATTTAAACTCCCCCCAAACCTTCGCCCCCTGCACCTTAAAACACCGACATTTCACCCTCTAATATCCCGCAACTCAGGTACCCGTAAATCACTCACCGCTTATTTCAAAAAACTTCTTAAATTTATTAATTGTTTATTTTCATTTTTTGCAAAGGATATTGATGAAAGGTATAATACTTGCCGGCGGTTCCGGTTCAAGGCTCTACCCAATCACAAAGGTTTACAGCAAACAACTTGCAGTTATCTACGACAAACCGCTGATCTACTATCCGCTTTCCGTTCTTATGCTCGGTGGAATAAAAGAAGTGTTGATAATTTCAAACGAGGAGACAATTCCGCTTTACAGAAGTTTATTCGGCGACGGGTCGCACCTTGGAATGGCTATTTCGTACAAGCTGCAGGATGCACCCCGGGGCATTGCGGAATCTTTCATCCTTGGTGCCGAATTTATCGGTGATGATAATGTAACTCTTATTCTGGGGGATAACATCTTTTTCGGCGAAATTGAGTTCTTTTACAAAGCCGTTGCGCAGCACAAATCGGGCGCTAAAATTTTCGGCTACAGGGTAACCGACCCCGAAAGATACGGTATTGTGAACTTTGACCGTACCGGAAAAGTTCTGTCTATTGAAGAAAAGCCGAAAATGCCCAAATCGAACTACGCCGTTCCCGGGCTTTATATTTACGATAAGGATGTGGTTGAAATATCGAAAAACCTGAAACCTTCCGCCCGCGGTGAATTGGAAATAACCGATGTGAACAATGAATATCTGAAGCGGGAGGAGCTGATGGTTGAGCTGATCGGCAGGGGCGTTGCATGGCTTGATACAGGAACTCCGCAGGCGTTGCTTCAGGCTTCCAATTTCTTCGGTGTTATCGAAGAGCGGCAGGGGCTTAAAGTTGCCTGCATCGAAGAAATTGCCTTTGCTAAAGGGTTTATTAACGAAGCAGAGTTCAGGGATGTGATCGGAACGATCCCTCAGAGTATGTACAGGCAATATTTAGAAAAAGTTTTGCAGGAATTTGAAGAAAAAAGATGAAATTTAACACGGAGAAAAGAACTTGAAAATTATTAACGGCAAACTTGACGGTATCCGGCTGATTGTTCCGAGAGTTTTCCCGGACCAAAGAGGTTTCTTTTTTGAGTGTTTCAGGGAAGATATCTTCAAAGAAGCGGGGATTAACTACAATTTCGTACAGGATAACCTCTCCCGCTCTGCAAAAGGTACTATCAGAGGGTTGCATTTTCAAATCCCGCCTTATGAACAAGGGAAGCTTTGCCAGGTTGTTCAGGGTGCTGTGCTCGATGTGGTGGTGGATATCAGGGTTGGTTCACCAACTTACGGGCAGCACTTCTCTGCCGTCCTTTCAGACGAGAATCATCACATCCTTTGGATCCCGCCGGGGTTCGCACATGGGTTTTCTGTTCTTTCTGAGGTTGCTACTTTTCACTATAAATGCACCGCTGTCTATAGCAAAGAGTCGGAAAGAACACTTTTTTACAATGATCCGGAATTGGGGATCGACTGGCAGACCGATGCGCCCGTTGTATCGGAAAAAGATACTTCAGGCGTGCCGTTAAGCCGCTTAGGGGAGTTTTTCACTTTTAATACGATATAGGTTAGTTATGAAAAACACACTATTTTTTACCGATCGCGAGTCGTTAGACAGCTACACACTATCCAACCAGTTTGCCGAACACTTGGAGTTTATACTCGTTAAAACACGGCAGACCGTTACGATGAACGATATGTATTATGCCCTTTCTCTTTCAATACGGGATAGATTAGTTCGTAACTGGTTGCGCACACAGTATGCCTATAACACAAAAGATGTTAAACGGGTGTACTACCTTTCGCTCGAGTTTTTAATGGGGCGCATTCTCGGCAATGCCCTTATTTCTATGGATTACTATGAAGAGTGCCGTAAAATACTCCGACAGGACGATTATGTGCTTGAAGATATTATCGAAATAGAGCATGATATGGCGCTGGGCAACGGCGGTTTGGGAAGATTAGCCGCATGCTTCTTAGACTCGATGGCAACACTTCAACTGCCTGCTTTTGGCTACGGTATCAGGTATGAGTTTGGTATTTTTAAGCAGGATATCGTTAACGGAAGGCAGGTTGAACAGCCGGACTACTGGCTCGCCTTCGGTAATCCGTGGGAAATACCAAGGCGCGAGCTTACCTTTAAAGTCCGCTTCTTCGGAAGGGTGGTTACGGTCAGAACACCCGACGGAACAGTGAAGCACAACTGGATTGACACAGAAGATATCCTCGCACTTGCCTACGATGTCCCCGTGCCGGGGTATAAATCTGACACCGTAAACAACCTGAGGCTGTGGGCAGCCCGTGCTAACCAGGAGTTTAATTTTAAGGACTTCAACGAGGGGAACTATGTTGCAGCCGTTGAAGGGAAAAATATTTCCGAGAACATTTCTAAAGTGCTTTACCCGAACGACAGCTACACGAAAGGGAAATTCCTGAGGCTGAAACAGCAATACTTCTTCTCTTCGGCTTCTCTGCAGGATATTATCAGAAAATACAGGATAAAGCACGATTCGTTCGACGAATTTCCGGAGAAAGTTGCAATTCAGCTGAATGACACGCACCCTGTTATCGCCATCCCCGAGCTGATGAGGATTCTGATTGACGAGCACAACATGCCGTGGGAAGAGGCTTGGACTATAACAACCGGAACCTTCGCCTACACGAACCACACCGTTGTGCCCGAAGCGCTTGAAGAGTGGTCGGTTTCAATTTTTGAAGAATTGTTGCCGCGCCACCTGCAGATAATTTACGAGATCAACCAGCACTTTTTGGATGAAGTGCGGGAAAAATATCACCTGCCCGATGATGTGATTTCCAGAATTTCGATTATCAGAGAAAGCCCCGAGAAGAAAATCAGGATGGCGCATCTTGCCATTGTTTCCTGCCACTCGATTAACGGCGTGGCGGCACTTCACTCCGACATTCTGAAACAGTTGATTTTCAACGATTTCTACAAAATTTACCCGGAAAAATTCAAAAATGTTACCAACGGAATCACTTTCAGGCGGTGGATAAGGCACGCCAATCCGTTGCTTTCTTCTCTGATTTCCGATCGAATTGGCGACGACTGGATTCTGCACAACGAAAAAATCAGGGATATTGAAAAGTTCATCGACGACCCCGAGTTCCTTAACGACTGGAGCCACATAAAATGGTTCAACAAGCAGCTACTTGCCAAGTTTATTAAGAGCGAGTATGGCATTTCGGTTTCCACCGATTCCATTTTTGATGTTCAGATTAAGCGCTTCCACGAGTATAAGCGCCAGCTTTTGAATGTGCTGCATGTAATTACGCTTTACAACAGAATTAAAGAGAACCCGCGCTACGATGCTACACCAAGAACGGTTATTTTTGCCGGAAAGGCTGCGCCGGCATACACAATGGCGAAATTAGTTATCAGACTGATTCACGCAGTTGCCGATGTGGTTAACAACGACCCCGCCGTTGGCGATAAACTTAAAGTTGTGTTCATTGCTAATTATGGGGTTTCGCTGGCGGAAAAGATCATACCCGCTGCTGATCTTTCCGAGCAGATTTCTACCGCAGGGTTGGAAGCATCGGGAACAGGCAATATGAAGTTTGCGCTTAACGGTGCGCTTACAATAGGCACGATGGATGGCGCAAACATCGAGATAAGAGAAGAGGTCGGCGACGAAAATATCTTTATTTTCGGTTTGTTGGCAGACCAGGTTCTGCAGATGAGGGCTTCGGGCTACAACCCAAGGGAATATTACGACCGTATCCCGGAACTCCGCCGGGTGATAAACATGCTGGCGGGCAACTACTTTGCACCCGCCGAGCCGGGTATATTCCAGCCGCTGGTTGATTCGCTGATGGGAAGTGATTACTACATGCTTTTTGCCGACTATGAAGACTACTGCCGCATCCAGAGGGAGGTTGCAATAGCCTACAAAGACCGCGAGCGGTGGGCGCGCATGTCGTTACTCAACACGGCAAGAATAGCCAAATTCTCGAGCGACCGTGCAATAAAAGATTACGCAAAACATATCTGGGGCATTAAGCCTGTTAAAGTGAAAGTAAAACAATCCAACGGAGATAACGGCAACGGTAAATAGATGATAAAAGAGTGAATAAATTCTTTTTCAGTCTTTTTTTCAGCAGTCGGCGTAAACTCAGCGTAATCGATCTGTTGGTGGTTTTGGGGCTTGTATCGATACTCTATGCGGGTGTTTGGCTTGCTTCGCGTGCCCCGGCAATCGTATCGGCGCCCGAAATTTCCACCTCCCCGGCAGCGCTGCCGTTTTATGCTTTTTTCTCCTTTTTGCGGATGTTGGCGGCATACATCCTTTCGGTTGCTTTCACCTTAGTTTACGGAAGAGCAGCATCGCAGAACAGGCGTGCGGAAAAAATCATGATGCCCATCCTGGATATTCTGCAGAGTGTGCCGATACTTTCGTTTTTGCCCGTTGTAGTGCTTGCTTTGCGGGCGATACTCCCTCAGGGAATTGCCGCCGAGCTTAGCTCCGTGGTGCTGATTTTCACATCTCAGGTGTGGAACATGACCTTCGCCTGGTACCAGTCGCTTAACACAATCCCGAAAGACCTAAGCGAGGCAGCCGCAGTTAACAACCTGACCAAATGGCACAGATTCACGCTTCTCGAGTTTCCCTTCGGCACAATCAGTTTCATCTGGAACAGTATGATGAGTTGGGCAGGAGGATGGTTCTTCCTGATGGCGGCTGAGATTTTCACCGTGGGTGATAAAGATTTTCGCTTGCCCGGGCTTGGTTCTTTTCTGCATGAAGCATCCGATAAGGGTGATTTCACGGCAATCGTGCAGGGTGTTGTTACGCTTGTGTTGATGATTGTGATTTTGGATCAATTAGTTTGGCGGCCCCTTTTGGCGTGGTCTGACAAGTTTAAACTTGAAATGACAACAGGTGCCGAGCCGCCAAAATCGTGGTTTTACTCATTACTTAAAAATTCAAACTTAGTGAAATGGTTCGATAACCGTGTGTTAAAACCCTTGATAAGCAGGGCTGATAAAAAAATATCAAGGCGGTCAACCCCGATAGAAATCCACTCCGAGCCGGGGAAAGGGGGCATAATCGGTAAAGTTGTACCGGTTGCCGTTATTGGGCTGATTTTGTTCGGCATCAGCAGTGGTGCAGTTATGCTTTCGAACCTGACTTTGAGCGAGTGGAGCGGCGTTTTCGAAGGTTTGGTGATGACCTTTCTGCGGGTTTTCGTTACCCTGTTGATTGCTTTTTTGTGGACTGTACCCGTAGGCGTGCTTATAGCCACGAACCGTAAGGCAGCTGAGGTGCTTCAGCCATTGGTTCAGATTCTGGCGGCAGTGCCCGCTACGGCGCTTTTCCCGGTGGTGCTGTTGTTTTTCCTTTCGCTTCCTTTTGGGATGAACCTGGCGTCAATTTTGCTGATGTTAATGGGCACGCAGTGGTACATCCTTTTCAATGTAATTGCGGGGGCTTCGGCTATCCCGACCGATCTGAAAAACACGGCGACACTTCTGCACTTAAAAGGGTTTAAGAAGTGGCGCATGCTGATTTTACCCGCTCTTTTCCCGTACCTTATCACCGGTGCCATTGCTGCCGGTGGCGGAGCGTGGAATGCAAGCGTGGTGGCGGAGTTTGTCTCGTTTAACGGGAAAACCGTTGTTACCGGTGGGATTGGGGCTACAATTTCGCAGGCGACTGCCGAGGGCAACTTTCCGCTGTTGCTTGCCGCAACGCTTATTATGGTGGTTACCGTGGCACTTATCAACAGAACAGTTTGGCGGAGGCTCTACAATTTGGCGGAGGACAGGTTTAGAATTGATTAACTTTCTTCAGCGTAAGCTGCAAATTAAAACGGGATTGATTGTCGCCAACAACCGGTTAATTTGGGAGTAAAATAAATAATTTAAGAAGCAGGCGCGTGAAAAAACGGTAAAACAGAATGAAAGCACCATTAGTACA
This sequence comes from Ignavibacteriaceae bacterium, assembly GCA_008933765.1. Lineage (GTDB taxonomy): Bacteria > Bacteroidota > Ignavibacteria > Ignavibacteriales > Ignavibacteriaceae > UTCHB3. Next base: position 98,747 of record WBUK01000011.1, read on the forward strand.
ACTGAAGAAAATCAACCAGGTTTACGGTAAAGGCGAGAAGCAGTTCCCCGCTTTGAAGCACATCGATCTGCAGATTAGGGAGGGTGAATTTGTTGCTTTGGTTGGGCCCTCCGGTTGCGGCAAGAGCACGCTTTTGCGCATAATCACCGGACTTCAAAAGGCGTCTTCGGGGGTAGTGAACTACAAAGGCGCTCCGCTTAAAGGTGTGAACAAAGAAGCAACAATAGTGTTCCAGACTTTTGGGCTTTTCCCATGGTTCAATGTTATTGAAAATGTTGAACTGGCGCTCGCCGACAGGGATATGCCCGCAAAAATGAAAACCGCCCGCGCAACAGAGGCGATTGACCGCGTCGGGTTGGATGGTTACGAAATGGCATACCCGCGGGAGCTTTCCGGTGGTATGAGGCAAAAAACAGGCTTCGCCCGTGCAATAGTTGCGGAACCGGAACTGCTGTGCCTTGATGAACCCTTTTCTGCTCTTGATGTGATGAGTGCGGAAAGTTTGCGCGGCGAACTTCTTGAACTTTGGAGCGAGGGGAAGCTGCCAACAAAGGCTATTCTGCTGGTTACACACAACATTGAAGAAGCTGTTTTTATGGCTGACAGGATAGTGGTGATGGATAAGAACCCCGGCAGGGTTATTCATGAGCTTATGGTGGGGCTGCCACACCCGCGAAACAGGAAGCACGCCGAGTTTCAACTGATGGTCGATCAGGTATATTCCCTCTTAGCGGGGCAGACACAACCGGAATATTTGGAGTATGGAACAGCGCCGGGCGAGCCCGGTATAACAAGAAAACTTCCGGATGTGCCGATTGCCAATATCGCTTCGCTGCTCGAGGGGTTAATCGAGCACAACAACAAAGATGTTGACCTGTACAAATTAGCCGATGAGTTCGGACACGACTCTGATTCGGTGTTGATGGCAACCGAGGCGTGTGAACTGCTGGGGTTTGTAGATGTGAAACAGGGGGATGTATCAATTACGCCACTTGGGCAAACCTACGCAGAAGCCTCGATAACCGCAAGGAAAGAAATCTTTGCCGCCAGAGTTAAGAGAATACCTATTTTCAGTTGGCTGATTAATCTGTTAAGCAGTTCTGATGAACGAAAAATTGAACGACCCGTGCTGCTGGCTGCACTGGAACTTGAGTTTCACCCTGAAGAAGCTGAAATTCAGATTGATGTGCTGATAAACTGGGGCAGGTACGCTGAAGAATTTGTTTATGATGATACCAATGAAACTATCTATTTGGAGTAGAAAGTTTTTGCTGCCGGATTAAATAGAATTGTTAAGTTTTACTTTCCGATTTAATTGGGCTGTCAAATTTTTACAGTCCTGTTAAATTAAATAGTCAAATTTTTGCTTTCTGTTTAAATAAGACGGTTAAATTTCTACAGATTGATATTTTCCGTTAAGCGGAGTTTAATACAATTAAACAAAAAATTTATGAGTTGATTTGAAAAAGTTTCTTTTAATATTTGCTGTTTTTGCAACCGCTGTTGCAATATATGGTTCGTTGCACAGCCTGCACTTCTGTAACCGGGCAAATACCGGTCAGGATACCCTGATAAATTATAAGCTTGGTGAAACGGAAGTTACAATTAATTATAAAAACTTCCGCAATACAGGCGGAGTTGCTTATATAATACTTCACGACGATGAAAACACGGCGGTGGAAGCAACTGATTCAGTTATTGCAGACAACGGCAGCGCAATGATTGAAATTCAGGCAAAAGGAACAAGAGATATTAAATTCAGGCTAAACGGCGCTGTGTTTGCTTTCGATCCGAACAGAATATTCACCCCTGTGGGTGTGGCAAAAACCTTGCGTAATTACGGCAAAACTTCCCCTGAAGCGGAAAAAACAGTCGGCGATTTCGGCGTGTTTTTAATTTCACTGTTGGAAAAATATGATACCGTTGTTGCGGTTCATAACAACAAACGGGGATACTCACTGAAAGATTATCTGCCCGGTGCCGCTTATCAAAACGACGCAGAAGAAGTGTTTTGGGATAAAGAAACCTCGCCTAACGATTTCTTCTTTGTGGTTGAACGGGACGATTTTGAAGCGCTGAAAGAAAAAGGCTTTAATGTTGTGCTTCAGGCACCGGCTTCGGTAACCGACGATGGCTCTCTCTCGGTTTACTGCCAGCAAAAAGGGTTAAGATACTTCAACTGCGAAGCGTTCGAAGGCAACCTCAAAAAACAAATTGAAATGCTGCGTGCCCTTTCAGGTGCGGAATAGATTGATTTTTCGTAAAAATTCCACCACCCTTTCCGGCACGAACACAAAACGGCTTACGCACCTATCTTAGCAAAGGTTGCAGTTGAATTTATTAAACTTTATTAAACCGGCATAGTGAACCCCGTTCTGAGGCAAGCCAAAAGCCCGGCACCACTTCCCCCTGAGCCAAAAGAGGGCGGGCTTTCTTATATTTAAGGCTTAGTTTTTAAGTTTTAAGAGAATGTCGAAAAAGAAAATTATTATCGTTGGGCCCGCTTACCCCTATCGGGGCGGGAACTCGTTGTTTGTGCAGAGCCTTTACGATGTGCTGAAAGATGATTTTGAAGTTAAGGTAATAAACTATAAACTTTTATACCCCTCGTTTCTTTTCCCCGGAACTACGCAGTTCGATAAAAGTGAAAAGAATGTTAAAGTTGCCCCTAACGAGCGGCTGATTAACTCGATTAACCCCTTTAACTGGCTTTCCGTTGCAAAAAGAATTGCAGCTGAAAATGCCGATCTTGTTGTTTTCGACTGGTGGCAGCCCTTTTTTGGCCCCTGCCACAGGGTAATTTCCGGCAAAATTAAAAAGAAATACGGCAAAAAAATTCTTTTTATCACTGAAAATTATATTTCGCACGAGGGAAGTTTTATAGACCACACCCTTACCCGGATTGGGCTTAAGCACGCAGGAGCGTTTCTTACACTTTCGGCACGCGTGGCAGACGAACTGAAAAACACAGCCGGCGAAAGAAAAATTTACAGAAGCGAACTCCCTGTTTACGACTGCTACAACGAAACTTACGGAATCTCTTCCGAAGAAGCGAAAGTTTCTTTCAGTTTCCCGAAAGACTCTAAAGTTATACTCTTTTTTGGGTATATACGCAAATATAAAGGGCTTGATATCCTGTTGGATGCAATGCCCGAGATAATAAAGCGTGATCCTTCGATTAAGCTTCTGATTGCCGGTGAATTTTACGATGAGTTCGAGTTTTACCGCGGAATGATAGATAAACTTAACATCGGCACCTCTGTTTACATGATAAATAAGTTTATTTCAAACGAAGAGGTTTATAAATATTATGAGCCTGCCGATCTTGTAGTGCTTCCTTACCGAAGCGGAACGCAGTCGGGGATTTTGAACATGGCGTATGGTTTCTTAAAGCCCGTTCTGGTTACCAATGTGGGCGGTTTGGCAGAATTTGTTGACGAGGGGAAATCAGGGTTTGTTGTGGAACCGAACTCGCCGGAAGCAATAGCAGAAGGGGTGATGAAATTCTTTGAAGCGCGCGAAAAATTTGATTTCACGGGCTACATTTCGGAAAAAGTGAGATCGAACGGGTTTAACCAAATGCCGGAGTTGTTCGGCACCATTATCGAAGAGACGGCGAAATGATTCTAAAGCACGATTGCGCCCACTTCCCGGGCGATCGCCCATGCAAATTCAATAAACTTTACGGCAGAATGTGCGATAACTGCGAGGACTATACCCCGGTGAAGCCAAACCGCCCGGAGTTTTCGGTGATAATAATTAAACTTGACGCTCTTGGCGATGTGTTGCGTACAACCGCTATTCTCCCTGCAGTTAAAAGAAAATATCCCGCGGCGCATATCACCTGGATTACACGGCGAAACGCAATCCCCGTGTTTGATAACCTTCCTACCGTGAACGAAGTGGTGGCTTTTGAAGATACAGAACGGCTTCTGGCTGTGGGGCAGTTTAACTTTGATGTTTTAATTCATCCCGATGCTTCACCTGAGAGCGCACCCCTTGCAACGATGATCAGAGCGAAAGAAAAATTCGGGTTTATCACTGACAAGGCGGGCAAAGTTTTCCCCGCAAACAAAGAAGCAGAAGAGTGGTTTGAGATGGGCGCCTTTGACCAATACAAAAAGGCGAACAAAAAAACTTACCAACAGATTATTCACGAAATTGCACGGCTTCCGTACCAAAAAGATGAAATTCAGATTCACCTCACACCGCAGGAATTTGAAAAACGGGATAAATTCGTAGCCGGGCATGATTTAGCAGGGGCAAAATATATTCTGGGGATAAATGTAGGCGCTTCGGGCAGGTGGCAGCTGAAACAGTGGCGGATGGATGGATTTTTCGAACTTATCCCTCAACTTTACGGTGTTATCCCCGGGTTGAAAATTCTGCTTTACGGCGGCAAGGATGAAGCAAGCAGAATTAATGAGCTTACCGAGCGCTTCCCCGCTCTTATTTCCACAGGAACTGACAACGACTTGAGGTCATTTTTTGCTCTGATGGATATTCCGGGGGTGGTGATAACAGGCGATACGATGGCTTTGCACGCTGCAACTGCCTTAAGGAAAAGGGTGGTTTGCTTGTTTGGCCCCACTTCCTCCAACGAAATTGAAGATTACGGCAGGATTATTAAGGTTATACCGAAGATGGACTGCCTTGTCTGCTACAAACCTACATGCGATTTTGACCCTAATTGCATGGATTTAATCTCGACGGAAATGGTGCTGAACGCTGTCCTTTTTGCGTTTGATTTGGGGTTGGCATAACAGGACTTGGCTGCTGAAATGGTGCTGAAGTGAGTGCCTTTCGGGTTTGATCCCGCCCCGGCGAAAAATTTGCGTGCTTAACAACATTTGAAACATTAATTTTGAAACAGTTTGATCCCGCCCCGGCGGAAAATTTGCGACGGAAACTCTCAAATGAAAATAATGCTGTTATTTGAAAATTATTGGCTATATTGCATGTCCTGATTTAGAACCTTGTTAAAAGAAGCTGAATGAAAAAAATTAGTTACTTTTTTTCTTGCCTCGTTCTTTTCTTCTTTACAACGGCGGGGCAGACAAATTTTCTGAACTTTCTGACTTATATCAATTCAATTGACGACCCGGTCAGAAAAACAGCAGTGGCGGATTCATTTGTTAATGCAAACCGTTCTGCAGGAATACCTATTCGTGAGGGGAACATGGCGGTGTTTTTGTATAACAACAACGCTAACTATGTTCAAATTGCGGGGGACTTCACTTCATGGTCGGCAAGTGTTACTATGACAAGAATCAGTAACACCAACCTTTTCTATTATTTCCGTTCCTTTGAATTAAATGCACGGTTAGACTATAAATTGGTGCTGAACGGAAACAACATGATCTTAGATCCGTTGAATCCAAGGACCTGCCCGGGAGGGTTTGGGCCTAACTCAGAACTTGCAATGCCGAACTATGTGCAACCGTGGGAGATCGTAAGGCGTCCCGGGCTGCCCGCAGGTTCAGTTTTAAGTTTGGTAATAAGCAGCACTAACACCAATTCTTCTTTCACTTATTATGTCTATTTGCCACCGGGGTATGATTCGACTGACACACAGCGCTACCCAACTGTCTATTTCCAGGATGGGTTAGAGTATCTTTCACTGGCACAGGCTGCTACAATTCTGGATAATGCAATAGATGTGAAGAAAATTGAGCCGGTTATCGCTGTCTTTGTGAAACCGAACAACAGAAATGACGAGTATGCCGGCGGGCTGAGAAATGCTTATGCTGCTTTTTTTACGCAGGAATTGGTGCCGCTTATCGACCAACGCTATAAAACAATTCAGAACAAAAAAAAGCGGCTTGTGCTCGGTGATTCTTACGGCGGCAACATTTCAGCAATAATTTCGTGGAACTACCCGGAGGTTTTTGGGAATTGCGGGCTTCATTCAGCGGCATTTCAACCGAACAATTATGAAATCTATAGAGCAATAACAAGCAGCCCGAAAAAAGATATTAAATATTTCGCAATCTGGGGCACTTACGAACCACTTTTCACGATTATGAGAACCTTCCGCGATACTCTTACGCAAAAAGGATATACTATTAAAACAGCGGAATACCCCGAGGGGCACAGCTGGGGGCTTTGGCGAGCTAATATTATGAACATGATTGCGTGGTACTTTCCGGGTGGAACTCTCGCCGTGAAAGAACCCGGAACCGTGCCGGCAGAGTTTAAACTTTTCCAGAACAACCCGAATCCGTTTAACCCGGAAACTAAGATATCCTTCTCACTTCCAAAAGGGGGAGAAACTACACTAATCATCTATGATTTACGCGGTAACGAAGTGGCGGTTCTGATAGACCGATACCTTTCATCCGGGTTCCATGCTATAGATTTCCGACCGCAGGGGCTGCCTTCAGGCATTTATTTTGCGCGGTTAACCTCCGGCAAATACACCGCTACCATTAAATTAGCGTATCTGAAATAAACCGCGGGTTAACGCCTGCCAATTCTTTAGTTACTGCGGAAATTCTGATTTCTTCAAAAACCGTCATATTTTTAAAGAGAAAATTTTCCGAAGACAACTGCTTTTTCAGCCGGTTACTACTTTTTCAAAGAGATAATTACTATTTTTTCAAAGACATGTTGAAAGTGTAGGTGCTGTCTCTCATAAACGGATAACTTTTGAAAGTCATAACCAATTTACCGTCAACTTTGCCGGAAGCGGAATTTAATTTGCCCCCAAACTGAAACAAGCTGCCGCCAGATGATTCAAAAGTGAGGTAAAGCGAATCATTCTTCACTTCACCCATTGGTGATAATCTGCGGGTTATTGTGGTGGAGGAAGAACCGGAATTTTTAAACTCTAAATAACCTTCCCCGGTTAGTGATGTTTTTGTGCCTGAAGCATTGTATGCAACGATTGCATATTCAAGCCCCGAGGCTGATTTTACAGAATCGCGCCAGTTGCCCGCATAGGGGGAAGTGGGCTCCGGTGGCGGACCCGAAGGGTTGTCATCCGATGAACAGCCGACAAATAAAAATACAAGGGGCAAAACTAACAGGAAAATCTTTCGCATTTTGATTCCGAAGTTAAATTAAAAAAAGAGAATGCCAAATTTATAGACTAATGCCATCATTTCAAAGATAATTATCAACAAAACCCACATAATTGTTCCATTATTTTATTATTTGTAAATTCCAATTAATTGTTGCAATTTAACAGGTTAAATTCAAAACAAAAATCAATCTTTAATTTTAACCCAAAATCAAACTCCATGAAAAAAGTTTTACTCTTTTTAATTCTTGCCGCTACACTTCTGAATGCACAGGATATTTGGAAAAAGGTAAGAGTTCATCCGTCAAATTCCGAGGGGTTGCTCCCTCTGAAACAACTTGCAATTGACCCCGAAGAAATAATTGTTGACAAACAGGGGGATGCCATTTTTTTCGTGGACGAAAAAGATTTTGCACAATTGCAAGCGCTCGGTTTACAGTATGAAGTGCTGATCGATAACTGGCAAAAATACTTTGAAGCATTGCCCAAACTTACCCCCGGGGAAGAGGCTGCCGCTTTGGAACAAAGCAAACGGGAGTTTGGCGTCGAGGGATTCGGTTTCGGCTCGATGGCAGGGTATTATACATTCACTGAGGCAATTATGCAGCTTGACTCACTCTACGCCCGCTACCCAAATATTGTCTCGCCTAAAATGCAAATTGCCACAACGGAAAACGGAAGACCTGTCTATGCGGTAAAAATAAGCGATAACCCAAACCAGAATGAGGATGAACCTCAGGCTTTGTTCGACGGGCTTATTCACGCAAGAGAGCCTATCTCGATGATGACCGTAATTTATTATATGTACTACCTTTGCGAGAACTACGGTACAAACCCCGAGGTTACTTATTTAGTGAACAACCGTGAGATTTTCTTCATACCCGTGGTTAACCCTGACGGTTACGAGTATAACCGCTCAACTAACCCCGGTGGTGGCGGGATGTGGCGAAAAAACAGGCGGAACAGTGGCGGTAGTTTTGGAGTTGACTTAAACCGGAACTACGGCTACATGTGGGGATATGACAACTCAGGCTCAAGCCCAAACCCGGCGGATGAAACTTACCGGGGACCCTCTGCTTTTTCCGAACCGGAAATTGCCGGGATAAGGGATTTTGTTAACGCCCGGAATATTAAAACCTACATCAATTTCCACTGTTATCAAAACGCAATGCTTTATCCGTGGGGTTATATTAACGCACCAACACCGGATAACGACATCTATCTCGATTTCTGCCAATATATGGCGCAATATAACGGTTACGAATACGGCAATGGAGGCACAATTCTCGGCTACAACACCAACGGCGGTGCGAGAGATTGGTTCTATGGCGAACAAACAACAAAACAGAAAGCCTTCGGATACACTTTTGAAATTGGTGGGGAATCCGACAATTTCTGGGCGCCGCAAAACAGAATTATGCCCCTGATTCTGGGCAATCTTCGCCCTTTGCTTTTTAAAACATGGGTTGCCGGCGAGTATGTCTCGCTGTTTAATCCAGGATATCAGCAGACCTACTTCTTCCCGGGCGACCTTGTTGCCATAAAGCCCGTTTTTAAGAACCGCGGGCTTTCCGATGCTACAGGGGTTACTGTTGAATTGCAGGCGATTAACCCCTCAATAACCGTTGTGAATGGTGTGGCAACACTTCCTGCTTTGCCGGCAAGGGATACCGCATCGATAAACGGAACGCTCTCGTTCACGATTTCACCCACGGCACCTTATACAGAACCCCTTAAATTTTTGCTGAAAACCGTTAAGAACAGCACGGTTATGTCAGTGGATACTATGATGATACCGTTGGGAATGCCGAACTATGTTTTCCTGGATACTGCCGCAACCCCTGCAACCAACTGGGATATCGCAGTTTCACCCGTCAATGCACCGCAGTGGGGTCCCACAACAGCAACTTTTGCTACACCTCCCGTTTCGTTCACAGACAGCCCCGTGGGGAACTACATAGCCAACACAAACTCAACCATCACAACGAAAAATGCGATTGACCTAAGCACGATTACAATGCCCAGACTTTCATTTTGGTTGAGATATGAAACGGAAACAAACTGGGATTATGCCCAGGTTTTAATATCAACGGATAACGGTGCAACTTTCACGCCGTTAGCCGGTAAATATACAAAAACCTCTTCCGGAAGTTTTCAGCCGTCAAACCAGCCGGTTTACAACGGCACGCAGACAAGTTGGGTGCTGGAAGAAGTTCCATTGGCACCCTACGCCGGTCAGCAGGTGAAAATAAGGTTTTTACTCCGAAGCGACGGTTCAGTGCACAGAGACGGAATATATGTTGACGATGTGGGAATTGTCGGCTACTCAGCTATTCCTGTTGAGCTTACTTCCTTTACGGGTGCAGTGGGGGAAAACGGAAACCCGGTGCTTCGGTGGTCGGTGGCTTCCGAGCTTAACAACAAAGGCTTTACGATTGAAAAGCGAACCTCTGAACCCCAAGGGGGCTGGCGCCCCGTAGGGTTCATCAAGGGACAAGGGACAACGCTGCAGCCAAAGGAATACTCATTTGAAGATGTAACCGGTTTTGAGGGGGCTTCATCCGTTTTCTACCGGTTGATCCAAACGGATTTTGACGGAAAACGCACGGTTTACAACCCGGTGGAGGTTGAAAACACTCTGCCGAAAGAATACACCCTTTACCAAAATCATCCAAACCCATTTAACCCGGAAACGGTTATAAAATATTCGCTGCCGGTTGGAGGTTTGGTGGTTTTGAACCTTTACAACGCACTTGGCGAGAAGGTTGCAGAATTAGTTAACGGCTATCAGCAACCGGGTGATCACTCGGTGAAATTTAACGCAGCCGGTTTAACTTCAGGAATCTATTTATACGAATTGAAGGCGGGGAATTTTTCTTCAGCTAAGAAGATGATCCTGATGAAGTAAACTACAGAGGTGGTTTTTCTTCAGCCAAAAGGATAGTTCTATGAAGTAAACTACAGAGGTGGTTTTTCTTTTTGCGGCTCCGCTTTTTCAGGGAAACGAAGCCGTTTTTTTTTTTGCAAAGTTGGCTAAGTTTACCAAATTGGTTAAGATTGCTAAGATTGCTAAGATTGCTAAGTGAATAATTTCACCGGAGTGTCAGGTGATTAATTGGGCTTCAACTTATCGCCCCGCTTCGGCAGGTAATCATAGTAGCACCACAAAAGTAGCACTACAAAAGTAGCACTACAAAAGTAGCACCACAAAAGTAGCACTACAAGAAGTCTGAAGTTTTTATAAAATAAATATCTTACGCCTTATTGCCCCAGCAGGTAATCCGCAATTTTACCGAGGTCTTTAACATCTTTGTTGCCGAAGGCAGGCATCACGCCTGTGGCATATTTAGTTTTGTATTCATCGAAACGGGTGCCGGTTTGGTTGCGCTCGGGGCTTCTTAAATAAGCGATAAGTGATTCGCGATCGTAGTATTTAGCCATCCCTTTTAACGGAGGAGCCATCGGTGTGCCGTTGAGGTCATCGCCGTGGCACCTTGTGCACTCGAATTTCCCCAGCAATTCCTTTCCACTCAGGTTAGAGGTGTCAGCAGTGCCTCCGGCTTCTCCCATCCCGTTATAATACCCCGCATCCATTGAGGAAGTGCCGGTTTGCCGTGTGAGTTGTTGCAAAACGAAAAGTGCCGCAAAAGCGACAAGAAACAATAAAATCCATACCAGAGATTTAGTCATGTTGCCTCAGAATTTTAGTTATCGTTAACTGAATCGTAATAAAGTTTGAATGATTTAATCCCCTCAAAGATAGCCTTTGCAAGCTGCTCCTGCCCTTTTTCACTCAGCAGGTATTTTTCTTCTTCCACATTTGAGATGAAGCCAAGTTCAATAAGCACATTTGGCATCGAAGCGCCAACCAACACATAAAACCCCGCCTGCTTCACCCCGCGGGAGGCACGGTCGGTGTGTTTTTTAAAAGAGTTGGTCAAAAAACCCGCAAATTTTTCAGAGTGAATCATATATGCGGCGTGCGCCATCGATGTCAGGATATAGTTCTCGTCGTCCAGTTCTTTGTAGCGTGCGGGGTCGTCCTCATATTTAATAACGCTGTTTTCCCTCTTTGCAATAGCGATAGCGTCTTTAGTTTTGCCCGGGCGCAACAGATACACTTCGGTTCCGGCGGCTTTACTGTTTCGCTCAGGAGTTGAATTGCAGTGAATCGAAACAAAAAGATCGCCTCCACTCTCGTTGGCGATCTTGCCTCGTTTATAAAGTTCAACAAATTGATCGTCTGACCGGGTGTAAACCACCTTAACGCCGGGCATATTTTTCTTAATCAGGTTCCCAACTTTAAGAGTAACCGCAAGGTTAACATCTTTTTCCCTCCCTTTATTCGTTCCGATCGCACCGGCATCCTTGCCGCCATGCCCGGCATCAAGCACGACTACATCAAAGAGCCATCCTTCTTTTTTTTTACAGGGTCAGCCGATGATTCGGAGACAGAATAGATCAACACCTGCAATTCTTTCTTCGATTTTATTCTTTTGACCTCGTATGATGAGTAAGAAGAATTGAGATAAATCATCAGTTCGCCGTTGCCTTTTCTGACGCGCCCCTTAACTTCTTTAACAGGACCTGAAGAGAACGATTTGTTCACATTTTTCAGCGTGATATCGCAGTTTTCGATTGTAAGTGAGATATATTTACCGTTCTCGTTTTTAATTGAGTGTTGAATTTTTGCGGCTTCGCCGGTGTAAGTGAACCTGCAAATTAACCCGTTGGCTTTTTGGTCGTAATTAGCCTTAGTTATAACAGATTGTTTACCCGGTTTTGTGTCTTTTCCCCCGGCGTTGGTTTCTTTATCATCTTTTTTCCCGCCTTTATCTTCTTTTGCTGTTGCGTCTTCTTTCGGAATTTTGTAGGAATACTTCCCGTCGAATGCAGATGAGAGAGCGTCTTTACTTGCCACCAACGGAACGAGCAGATCGTTACCCTGTTTGATGGCAGAACGGGCCATTTTGTATGTTTTGCTCTTTTTTTCCTTTGTTACTATAGCATTCGGGTTTTTTGCCGTGAATTTAACAGAGGATTTTGAATAGGTTGTCAGTTCAAACTTAGTGTTTTCGGCTGTTCGGGTAAGTTTAAGCGAAAATTTCGAGGCAAAATCGTTCAGTGAAAAATAGGTAATCTTCGATTTTTTAACAGTCTTAACTTTCTTGCTTTTGCCTCCTGCCGTAATTTCCACCCCTTGTGCCGGCACAGTTGCTGCCAACAACATCAACAATAAGAGTATCTTTGAAAGGGTCTGCATATTAACTTTCCGACTTTTTAAAATATAAAGTTTTAAATTAACGAATAAATGTAAACTTTTGAAACATAAAAATTTACGGCTTAAGGGGCGGGTAATCAGGCAGCGCCACTTCCGGTGTAGGGTTATCACAGTTTCCGGGGTTTTTTAACTTCCCGTCTCGGTGTAGGGTTATCACGGCTTGTGAGATTTAAATTACACGCACCGGGTGTTTCGGCATTAACTTTCCTGTATTTATCTGACTGTTCAACTATCTGCTCAACTTTTTTATATTTGTTTTTTGAAAAATTTCAATTCAGACTATGTGAAACATGGTCTTAGATAAACACTTCTAAAATATTTTAAAAATATGAAGAAGTGCAGGGCTGTATGAAACATTGTCTTACACATAAACAGGAGAAGAGCGATGAAGTATCGGTTCCTAATTTTCATAATTTTTCCATTGGCGGCTTTATTTCTGTTCAGCTGCAACGACCCTAACTCCCGCGAGTACACCTTAGACGACAGTGACGAAGGAACCGGAAGTGAAGTAGATGCACCACCCCCGGTTGAATCACCCGCACCGTCTGAAACACCCTCTTCAAACGGCGAATTAGCCCTTACAATTAAGGGTGCAGGGTTCAAAGAGGATGAAATTAAACTGAGAGCAGATGTTTCCTCTTTCGACGATTATTCGGGACAGAAAAAAATGATGTTCACCGGTACTGTGGATAAGGATGAGATCACCGCTGAAATCGCTCTCCCCGATGATAAAGTTGGCAAAACCGCAATTGGTTCGAAAAGCCCCAAAGGGGAAGGAATTAACGGTATCGTAATTATGGTAAAAGCGGCGAACGGTCAGGATTATAAGTATTTCTACGCCGGTAACTCCGGTGAAATCGAGATTACAGAATCCGATGCGATGATTAAAGGAACACTAAAAGGGGAGGCAGGAGACCCCAGATCAGACACCCCTGTAACAGTCGCAATAAACGGAACATTTTCAATTAAGAAATAAGCCTTATATTTTTTTTTACCCCAAACTTCTGTGTGGACTATACAGGCTGTTTGGGGCTATAAGGGCTATTTAGGCTATGTGGGGTGTTTGAATTGCCTGGGGTGTTTGGGCTGTTTTGAGCTGTAGTTAACGGGTAACGCCATCAAAGAGAGAGTTCGCCAATTCCTCTTTCAGCAGACCAAAAATGAGGAGGTCGTAGTTTAACCCGTTTTTATGAAACCCTTTACGCAACACGGCTTCGCGCTTGAAGCCGTTTTTCTTCAACACTCTTACAGAAGCTTTGTTTGGTGAAGCAACCTCAGCTTCAAGCCTTATAATATCGTAGTATGTGAAAGCAAACACTATCAACTGTCTGCACACTTCAGTAGCTATACCCTTACCCCAATATTCTTCGCCGAGCCAAAACCCAATTTCGGCAGTTTTTCGCTGCACATCTTCTAATAATTTAACGCCGGCAACTCCGGCAAGCTCATCGTTAAACCTCACGGCAAACACGGAAGGCTCCCGCTCTAAGGTTAACATCGAAATGAAATCTTCAGCCTGCTGCAGAGTGTATGGGCTTGGGAAGTTATCCCGCAGAAATTGCGCAACTTTAGGGTTGTTTCCGATAGCGGCTAACTGAGGCGCATCCTCGGGTAAGAAGGAATTTAACTCAATTTTATCTTCGGTTAATTCCGGTAATGCCACTTCACTTGTCCTTTAAAACGAAAATTCAAAACCCAAATTAAAAAATCTTTCCGTAAAAATCTGTTGCACCCGTAACGGAGAACGGACGCCGGGAATAACCTGATACCACGAGTATCCTGCAATATTGCGGTTATTGAACACATTAAGCACTTCTGCAATAACGGTTATAAATTTTCCTTCAGAGATATCAAACTTTGCCGAAAGCCCCATATCTGCGCGCATGTAAAGGGGCAACTCCCACCTTTTGCCGTAATCGACCACAAGATAGTTTTTACCATCGGCGCCCACTTCAACCCTTCGTGGGTGGAACAGTGTTCCGGTAGCAACGGCAAAGCGCAAATGAGCCTGCCAGTTCGGGTGCTTCTTAATTTTATCCTGAAAGAAAACCTGCAGGCTGTGAGTTTGATCGAGCAGCCTTCTTTCGAAGCCGGCGTTGCTGCCTTTCAGGCGCTCGCCACTGTCCAAATAGCCGTAAACAAACCAGCTGTTCAGCCCTTCCTGAATCTCCCCGCGGAGCATCAAGTCGAACCCGCGAGCATACCCTTCAAGCGAATTTTCCTTCCCATACAGTATCCGCATGCCGTCAAAATCAACGGGTATCAGGTCATTCAGGGCTTTGTAATACGCTTCAGCACTTATTTCTAACCCTTTTTTAAATATATAATGAAGTGCGGCGATGTAGTGTGTCGATTTCTGTGATTTAAGTCCGGAAATATCCTCCGAACCTAACCCCCGCAGCTCGTTGAAAAACGGCGGCTGATTGTAAACCCCTGCCCTCAGGTTTATGCTAAGCTTTTCGTTGAATTTATACTCAAACGAGCCTCTCGGTGAAAAAAATGTTTCGCCGTTATATGGTGTCGATGTGAATCTGCTTCCGATATTTATTGTAATTCGCTCGTTCAGACTGATTTCATCTTCGGCAAAAACCGACCAGTTATCGAGGCTGTTATTGTTAAAATAGTCAGTTACTTCCGGTGCTGCCGGAATTGAATTAACCCCGGTTTCCGATTTTTTTTCGTACAGCTTATTTTCCAGACCTGAAAACCGTATTTCAGCCCCTGCTTTCACTTTGTGAATACCTTTAAACCATGTAATCTCGGGGTTTATGTTGTAAACATTCAGGTCAAGAGTGTTTTCACCCGTTTCGTATGCTGTTTTCAGGTACTCCTGATACTCGGGGTAGTACGCATCAGGTATCAGGTAAATATCCGAATCAATATTCCGGCTCTCGCTTTCATTCAGGCTAAAAACGGAAAAACTGACGCCAAACAGGAGATCAGCTGCGGCTTTAAATTTAAGGTGAACCCCTGCTAATGAAGTGCCGTTCGAGTATTTCGACTCACCGGAGTAATCAACCGATACGCCCATAATGCTGCCATCCAAGCGGAAGTGCCCCGTCCAATTTTCAGGTGTAAGGTCATATTTATTGTTTGCCCGCAGCATGAAAAGCTGCACGGAAAAATCGGAGCCCGGCATCCAGTTAATGTTAATTTGGGCATCTTTGAACTCGGGGCGATAGTCACCCTCGGTGTGTTGTTGTGCCGAGAATATTTTCGGGTAACTCCATCTGCCGCCAATGCTTACATTAAGTTTACCGTCAGAGTACTGAGCGGCAGCGCCTGCAGAAAGCAGGTTAGCGCGCACCACTCCTCCGAACCCTTGCTGCGCACCTCTTCCGTAGTTAATTTTAAGCGCCGAAGCCATTTTATCGCCAAAAACTGCGGGGAAAGCGCCGCCGTAAAAATCGAGGCTGCTTACAAGGTCTTGGTTAACGAGCGATTGGTTTTCTTCAATGCCCTGCCTTAAAAGGAAAGGTCTGAAGATTTCAAAACCGTTCAGGTAAATCAGATTTTCGTCAAAACTACCGCCGCGCACATTGTAGCCGGAAGTAAGTTCATTGTTCATTTTAACCCCCGGCAGAATGCGCAGAGTCTGCAGCACTTCCCCGTTCAGAGTTGGGATGTTATTTATTGTTTCGGCTTCTAAAGTCTCTTTTTCCATTCTGTTTTTATCAGCCAGTACAACAAATTCATCTTCAAGATACTCGGCAGGTGTTAGAGCTATAACGAGAGTATCCCATTTTTTTGGGGAAGTGGTAACGCTTAAGGCGGTATCGCGGTAAGCAATGTGTCTTACGCGTACGGTGTAAGTGCCGGCGGGGAGGTCAAACTTGAATGCCCCGTCTGAGGAAGTGATCACACCGAGAGGGGATTTCTGAATGAAAACCGCGCAGCCGGAAAGAGGCTCGCCGAGGTGCGATAGTACACGCCCCGTGAGTGTTGTCTGTGCGGCAGTGTTCCCGGCAAAAAGTGAGAAAATTGCGAGAACTGCCGGCAATATATATCTTAATTTTTGAAGCATAACGGCTGTTTACCGGATAATTGTTATAACTGGGTAGAGTTGTTGTGCCGTCAATTCCTTCATTTTTATTAAATTCCTGATGTGAAATATATCGTTCACGAACTTTTAACACAATTACAAAGTTTATCTCTTTATTGGTTTTAATTTTTATTAAAATTTTAAATTCGGCGAGGACAAAAATTCAATAAATAAGGAAATCTATATGAAAAAAATTGCTTTCTCACTCTTCATTATGCTGTTTGCAGCCGGCGCTTACGCTCAGGGTGATGCCCGGTTGGACGGCAGAGGCGGGATGATCCCTCTTACTCTTTCAGACCGCACAAAATCCGACGCTTACTTCGTGCGCGCCGAAAAGCAGTCAAATAAGTGGCTCTTTTTATTCCACGAGTGGTGGGGGCTTAACGACTATATCAAGAACGAAGCGGAAAAATACGCAGCGGCTTTCCCCGACCTGAATGTGCTCGCGCTCGATCTTTATGATGGTAAAGTTGTTTTTGCTGATAATGACAGTGCAAATGCTCTGAAAAACGGAATAAAAGCCGACCGCGCATTCAAAATTATCGACGCAGCTTCCAAGCACGCAGGCGCAAAAGCACAGATCGGCACGCTCGGCTGGTGCATGGGCGGCTATTGGTCGATGCAGGCTTCAATCCGGCTTGGTGCAAAGTCTAAAGCATGTGTATTGTACTACGGTATGCCTGAAATGGATAAGAAAAAGCTGAAAACCCTTACGGCACCGGTTCTTGGCATATTTGGAAACCAAGACCTTTCAATCACACCGGAAGTTGTCGCAAGCTTTATCAAAGTTTACAGACCATTTAAGCGGAAATACGAAATAAAGAAGTATGACGCTACCCACGCATTTGCAAACCCGAGTGCACCGGGCTACAACGCAACTTATGCAAAAGAAGCCGAAGAACAGGCTATGCAGTTCATCGGCAAATACCTTATGGGCAGAAAGTAAGAATAAATTTTTCACAATGGGGCGCAAACTAAAGGTTTGTGCCCTTGTGAAGCTTTTCTAACTTTTTTACCGGTTCGGGTAATTCTTTTGGCGAACTCTTTTGTAAAATCGAATAAATTAATTTAATTAACCCGTATCAGGCAGAACAACTTATGCGGGGTTAATTATCCTGTTACAGGTAAAGCAACCTTGTTGCAGGCGATTACTTGTATCAGGCTGACTAATTTAATTGTTTTATTAATCGACTAAACTCAGGGAGATTCTTTTACGGTCGAAATCTACATCGGTAACCGTTACTTCGATTTCGTCCCCGGCGGCTAAAACTTCGCTCGGGCTTTTCACGAAACCTTTTCGCATTTTCGATATATGCAGCAGACCGTCTTGCTTAACACCGATATCGATAAACGCACCGAAATCAACTACATTTCTCACGGTACCTTTAACTTTCATTCCCGGTTTAAGGTCTTCCATCTTCATTATGTCACTCCTTAGTGTTGGTTTGGGCAGAGCCTCTCTGGGGTCACGGCCCGGTTTTTTGATGTTTTCGATTATGTCCTGAAGTGTCGGCTCGCCAACTTGTATTTCTTGCGAGAGTTTTTTCAGACCAATCTTGTTTATGTAAAAATCTATTACCCGCCCGGTATCTTTCAGGCTTTGCCCGTCAAGATCGATCATATCGAGCAGTTTTTTCGCTGCGGGGTACGACTCGGGGTGAATCGATGTATTATCTAACGGCTCATCTCCCTCGGGGATTCTCAGGAAGCCGGCACATTGTTCATATACCTTCTCTCCTACACCCCGAACACCGAGTAGTTCGCTGCGGTTGTTAAACCTGCCCGTGCTTTCCCTGTGCTTTACGATATTCTCTGCAAGTTTTTTGTTTAAACCTGAGACATAGGTTAACAGTGACGAAGATGCTGTGTTAAGATCTACACCTACGAAGTTAACGCAACTGACAACAACATCATCAAGTTTTTTGGCGAGCAGTTTCTGATCAACATCGTGTTGATACAGCCCTACTCCGATCGATTTAGGATCAATCTTCACCAGTTCGGCAAGCGGGTCCATAAGCCGCCTTGCGATTGAAATGTTGCCCCGTTGCGAGGCTTCGAGGTTTGGAAACTCTTTTTTTGCCACTTCAGAAGCCGAATATACCGAGGCTCCCGCCTCGTTAACCACCATATATTGGCAAGGAAGTGCATAAAATTTAATAATATCTGCTATAAATTGTTCGGTTTCACGGCTTGCCGTGCCGTTACCGATTGAAATTACCTCAACCTTGTGTTTTTTAATCAGCGTAACGGTTATTTTTTCCGCTTCGGCTCTTTTGTTTCTTGGCGGGTGTGGGTAAATTGTTGCACCTTCCAAGTATTTACCGGTGGCATCAATAACCGCAAGTTTTGTCCCCGAGGCGTAGCCGGGGTCAATCCCCATAATAATCTTCCCCGAGAGGGGCGGTTGAAGCAGAACATTGTGCAGGTTCTCTGCAAAAATCTCAATTGCGTGTAAGCCTGCTTCATAAACCAATTCGTTGTGAACCTCCCTTTCGATCGAAGGGAAAATCAGCCGTTTGTAAGAATCTTTAACGGCTGAATCGAAAAATTCTTCAAAATTTGATTTTTTATGCCTGAAAAAAGCCAATTTTATTTTTGCGCAGGCTTCTTCCGGATCGGTTTCAAAGCGGAGTTTGAGGAACTTTTCCCTCACCCCGCGGTCAAGTGCCAAAACCTGATATGGTTTCAGCTTTAAAATATCAATTTCAAAATTGTAGTAGTTTCTGTAAACATCCTGCTCGCCGCGCGCCCTTAGTTTCAGGTTTTTCTCGTCGGCTTCCGGTGCATCGGGCGACTTTTCCGATTTCACCACGGAAGAGTTGCTTACAAACTCCCTTACACTGCCCCGTACTTCGGCATGGTCGCTTATCATCTCTGCCAGAATGTCACTTGCCCCCTGCAGCGCTTCTTCAATTGTGAGCACACCGAGCTGCTCGTTGATATAGGGTGCTGCAAGCTCTTCAAGAGAAGCTTTTTCTTTTGGGTTATTCAGAATGTGAAGCGCCAGAGGCTCCAAACCTTTAGCCTTGGCTACAGTTCCGCGGGTTTTTCTCTTGGGGCGATACGGAAGGTAAAGGTCTTCTAATTCCTGCAGTCTGAGGCTGTTTTCAATTTTTTCTTTAAGTTCGTCGGTAAGTTTCCCCTGTTCTTCAATGCTTTTGAGAATAACTTCTTTCCGGTCTTCAAGCATATTGAGGTAAGCGAAACGGTCTTCAATTACGCGGAGTTGATCTTCATCCAACCCACCGGTGTGCTCTTTTCTGTAGCGCGCTATAAATGGAATTGTAGCACCCTCAGCCAGCAATGCAAGAACAGCTTCTGCCTGCCCGGGGCGCAAGCCAAGTTCTACGGTAATTTGTTTTGGGATATTCATGCTGATTAAGTTATGGGGCTGATTCTAAATGCTTATATATAGTTCTTCGGTGTGCTTCCTAAGAGCGGACTGATGTGATTAAACAACGATAAATTTCTTTGTACAATACAGAGGGTTACTTCTTCGGGTCGAAAATTTTCTTTTTATGAATACAATTTAATCAAATTCGGTGAAGCACAAACATTATTTTTAACTTTTTATCGGTTATTTGTCAATTATTTATTAAAATCAGAAAAAATTTACCAAAATTTCCCCATTTTTTGTTAAACTAAAAGAGTTTAGAGCATACTGTCCTTTAAATTGTCAATTTAATTTATATTTTTAAATTCGCCTTTTCACACATTTTAATAATATTGGAGAGATATAATGGAAGGAAAAAAGCGCTTTTTGGTATGGGATTTACCCGTCCGCTTGTTTCACTGGTTGTTGGTGGTTTGCTTTGCGGTCGCGGCATATATTGCCTTTATTTACGGTGACCACGATACCCGGTTCCCCTACCATGCAATGCTTGGCGTGGTTATAGCCCTCATGCTGGTTCTGCGGGTGATCTGGGGGTTTGTCGGTACCAAATATGCAAGATTTAATTCTTTTTTGCACAGCCCCGATAAACTTTTCGGTTACTTGAAAGAAGTGGCAACAAACTCGGATAACAATTATGTAGGGCACAACCCGGGCAGCTCATGGGCTATTTACGGGATGGTTATCTGTCTGTTTGGGCTTGCCATAACCGGCTTGCTTCTTGGGCAGGGTGAAAAGGGCGTTAAAGATTTGCACAAACTTTTTGCAAACGCTATGTTGGTTCTGGTGGCTGTTCACCTGCTGGGCATCTTGATTCACACTATACGCAAAAAGGAAATGATTGCCGCCTCGATGGTGCACGGCAAAAAGGCGATTGATGAGAAAGACGGCATTTCAACCGCAAAATCGATTACTGGTGTTGCCTTCCTAATTGTCGTGTTTATTTGGGGTTACCTGATTTTCGCAAGTTACGATTCTGTTAATTATAACTTCAAGATTCCGGTTCTCGGTAAAACTATGCAGATTAAAGAGGCTTCTAAATACAGAACGGGCCCCGGATTGGAGAAATCGAAAGCTGACAAAGGCGACAATTCCGACAAAGGCGACAATTCTGACAAAGATAAGAAAGATAAAAAAGACAAATCCGGCAAAGATAAAAAAGATAAAAAAGAGGGCGAAGAAGGAAAAGATCACCACGACGATGATTAATTAAGTATTTATAAACACCGATTGAGCGCCTTTTATCGAATTTGACCCCTTAAGATTATTAAATTTCCGAAATTTTTCGTTATTTAGTGGTCTCATTAAAAGATTTTCTTAAAGGAGTATATAACGATGGCGGTCATTAGACCATTTAAGGCGCTCAGGCCCGAAACCGGCAAAGCCGAAGAGGTTGCAAGCGTTCCTTACGATGTAGTGAGCACCGATGAAGCAAGAGCTTTAGCCGAGGGGAACCCTTTTAGTTTCCTGCGCATAACCCGTTCTGAAATTGAATTCCCTGACGAACAAGACCCTTATGCACCCGAAATTTACGCCCGCGCTAAAGATAATTTAGAAAGAATCAGAATTGCCGCCCCTCTTGTTGAAGAAGATGCGGCTTCGTTTTACTTATATCGTCTGACGATGGAGGGCAGAAGCCAAACCGGCATTGCAGCTACTTTTTCCGTTGACGACTACGATAACGACATCATCCTTAAACATGAAAAAACACGCAAAGTTAAGGAGGATGACCGTACTAACCACATCATCACCACCGGTGCGCAAACCGGAGTTGTGTTTTTAACTTACAAAGGTGTTGAAAACATCAACAACTTAACTGCTGCGGTTATGGCGGGAACTGCACCTTTGTTCGATTTCACTGCACCCGACGGCATCAGGCACGAGGTTTGGCAGGTTCCATTGGACGACAACGGCACTATTGTTGAAGAATTGCGTAAGGTTAAAAACCTCTACATTGCCGATGGGCACCACAGAGCAGCTTCTGCTTCAAGAGCGCGTGCTGTTGCACGCGAAAACAACCCCGCACACAGAGGGTCGGAAGACTATAACTTCTTTATTGCTGTGCTTTTCCCGGCTGAAGAGCTTAAAATACTGCCTTATAACCGTGTGGTTGTTGATCTGAACGGCAACTCGTCTGAACAGTTCCTCCAAAAGGTTAGTGAACATTTCGAAGTTTCCGAATCGGGTAAAGCCTCACCGTCGCAAAAAGGCGATTTTTCGATGTTTTTGAATAAGAAGTGGTACACACTGAAACTGAAACCCGAACACTACGAAAACGGCAGGCTTAAAGGTGCTGAAACAGTTGGCGATACCTTAGATGTAAGCATTCTGCAGAACTATCTGCTGGCGCCAATTCTTGGTGTGGATGACCCCCGGACAAGCAAACGGATCGATTTTATCGGCGGTATCCGCGGAACCGGCGAGCTTGAAAAGTTGGTGAACTCCGGTAATTTCGGCGTTGCTTTTTCGCTTTATCCCGTTACGGTGGAAGACCTTATGAAAATTTCCGATGCAGGCGAAGTGATGCCGCCCAAATCTACCTGGTTTGAACCTAAACTTAGGGACGGCATACTGACTCACCTTATCGATGTTAAATAAACGATTGTTCGCTCAATGAGCATTATTTCCAAATTTACGCAAATACAAAAAAAATAAACAGGAATACGGAGATGGAAAAAAGAATATATAACTTCAGTGCGGGCCCCGCTATATTGCCGGAACCCGTTCTTAAAAAAGCTCAGGAAGACCTCTTCATGCTTCCGGGCGTGGGCATGTCGATCCTCGAGATCAGCCACAGATCAAAAACTTTCGGCGCCTTTCTGCAGTCGGCTAAAGACGGATTGAGAAAGCTTCTGGATATACCCGAGAACTATGATATCCTCTTCTTACAGGGTGGCGCAAGCCTTCAGTTTTCGATGGTTCCGATGAACCTGATGCCACCGGTTAACAAAGCAGATTATATTATCACCGGTTCATGGTCGAAAAAAGCGCTGAAAGAAGCAAAAAGAGTGGGTACTCCTAATGTGGTTTATACCGCAGAAGCCACAAACTTCGACCGTGTGCCAACGCAGGACGAACTGAAGTTTGACCCCGAAGCCGCTTATGTTCACTACACTTCGAACAACACAATTTTCGGAACACAGTTTGATTATGTCCCTGATTCAGGCAACCTGCCTTTGATCTG
The DNA here is from genome assembly GCA_008933765.1 of Ignavibacteriaceae bacterium. GTDB lineage: Bacteria > Bacteroidota > Ignavibacteria > Ignavibacteriales > Ignavibacteriaceae > UTCHB3. Next base: position 121,666 of record WBUK01000011.1, read on the forward strand.
CGACATGTCTTCCGATATTCTTTACCGGAAAATTGATGTAAGCAAGTTCGCAATGATTTATGCCGGTGCGCAGAAAAATATCGGTCCTTCGGGTGTTACGCTCGTGATTATCCGTAAAGATATGCTCGAAAGGTCGCCGGATACACTTCCGACTATGCTGAACTACAAAACCCACACGGAAAACGACTCGATGTACAACACCCCGAACACTTTCGGTATCTACATTATCGATCTGGTTGGGAAGTATCTCTTAGAAAACGGCGGGCTGGATGCTATGTACGCCACAAACAAGAAAAAAGCCGGAATACTTTACGACTGCTTGGATAACAGCAACGGTTTCTTCAAACCGCACGCTCAACCGGGCAGCCGCTCACTGATGAATGTTACTTTCAACCTGCCGACTCCCGAGCTTGAAAAACAGCTTATCGAGGCCGCAACTGCAGCCGGGTTTAACGGGCTTAAGGGGCACCGCTCCGTTGGCGGTTTAAGGGCTTCTATATATAACGCCTTCCCGCTTAAAGGTGTTGAAGACCTCGTCGGCTTCCTTGAAGATTTCAGAAAAAAGAACTCATAAGTTGTTAACTGAATCTTAATTTTTGAACGGAATGTGAGAAACTAATCCTTTCTCCATTCCGTTTATTTATTCAGACCGGGGTGAAATTTTCTTCCCCGGATGGCGGAGTGATTTGTGAGTGTCAGGCGGAGTGATTCATAATATTTTAAGGAACTTTATTTTCCAAGGAATTGAAACCTTAAGGAGATTCTAAATGAGAAAACTGATTCTGTCACTGTTTGTGGCGGCTTTGCTTATAGCCCTTTCCGGGTGCAGCAAAGAGCCTGAAACCGATAAAAAATTTGAGTTTAAAAGCACCGATCCCGTTGTTATGATGAGTGACTCGGCAAAAAGTATCTGGTGGGTTGAAATGCCCGTCTGGGTGCAAAATTTCGCCGAAAATAAGGTCGATAATAAATTTGAGAGAAAAATTCTGATTAAAGTTGATGTGCTGGATAAAAACGGCAAACCCGTTGTGGACAGCGAGGGTAACTCAATCAGTGGTGCCGATGGCGAACTTGAAACGGAAAGAGCCGACGAAAGCCAGATTGACGCCAAAGTGGATGTTCAGTTCGAAGTACAGTGCGAGCCGGGAACGGAGTTCACTCTTAAAATCTCCGCTACGGATCAGATTGGCAATAAAACCATCACTAAAGAACAAAAGTTGGTTATTAAACCTTAGATTTTAATCTCTTTTACGCATATTTACATGCGTAAACCTGCAGACAAAGTTTGCGTCAATTAAGAAAAACCGGTAAGATTATACACAATTAAACAAACGAAATACAAAACACAAACGAAATACAAAAATACAAACGAAAGACTATGACCTCCAAACAGATCAGACAACAATTCTTCGATTTTTTTGCCGAAAGAGGGCACCGAATCGTACCCGGTGCGCCGGTAGTCCCCTATGACGACCCGACACTTCTTTTCACTAATGCGGGCATGAACCAGTTCAAAGATGTCTTCCTCGGCACCGGAAAACGCGAATATTCCCGCGCCGCAGACACACAAAAATGCATCCGCGTCTCCGGCAAACACAACGATCTCGAAGAAGTGGGGCACGATACTTACCACCACACGATGTTTGAAATGCTGGGTAACTGGTCTTTTGGCGATTATTATAAAAAAGAGGCGATCGCTTGGGCGTGGGAGCTGCTAACCGAGGTTTACAAACTGCCCAAAGAACGCCTTTATGCCACCGTTTACAGAACCGACGACGAAGCATTCGACCTTTGGGGAGCGGTTACAGACATAAACCCCGCACACATTTTACGATTCGACGAAAAAGATAACTTCTGGGAAATGGGCGAAACGGGACCCTGCGGTCCCTGCTCCGAAATTCACATACATTTGGGTGAAAACTTTGAAGACGCTTCGTTGGTGAACGCCGGTGTGCCGGAGTGCATCGAAATCTGGAACTTGGTTTTTATTCAGTTTAACCGGGACGAAAACGGAGTTCTTCACGAACTGCCCGCAAAACATGTGGATACCGGAATGGGTTTCGAGCGCTTGGTGGCGGTTATTCAGCAGAAATCTTCAAACTACGATACTGATGTTTTTCAACCAATAATTAAGGCTATCGAGCAAATTTCCGGCGCTCAATACAGCAACGAAAACGATATTGTGCCGATTCGCGTGATTGCCGACCACATCCGTACCTTATCTTTCGCTATTGCCGACGGCGCCGTGCCCGGTAACGAGGGGCGCGGGTATGTTCTGCGCCGTTTGCTCAGAAGAGCGGCAAGATACGGCAGAAAAATTAATCTTAAAGAGCCGTTTTTGTTCAAACTTATTGATACGCTCGCCGGGCAAATGGGGGCGCAGTTCCCCGAGTTAATCGAAAATGGTGATGTGATTAAAAAAGTGATTAAAAGCGAGGAAGAAAGCTTTAACAAAACTTTGGACCGGGGGATTTTCCACTTCGACGAAATTGCCGAACGGCTGAAAAAAGAGGGGAAGACTGAAATTCCGGGCGAAGATGCCTTTAAATTATATGATACATACGGCTTCCCCGTCGATCTCACCCGTGTGATGGCTGCAGAACAGGGCTTCACCGTGGATGAAAGAGGCTTCGAGGCTAATATGACTGAGCAGCGGGAGCGCGCTCGGGAAGCCACAAAAAGTAAAATCGGTACCGTGAACATTGTTGCCGACGGGTTGGATGATTTTGTTACCGACACTTCCGCACCCACTGAGTTCCTCGGGTACGATTCACTTGCCGATTACGCTACCATCACAGGATTCAAAAAGGAGAACGGAAGCGACCTTGTGGTGCTGGATAAAACGCCGTTTTATGTGGAAGCCGGCGGACAGATTGACGATACCGGAGTGCTGAAAATTGGCGAAAATAACCTCGCCGTGGATGACCTTATGAAGAGCGAGGGGCGGGTGATTCACTTGGTTGAAAACCCCAAAAATGTCCTTATTTATCCCGGATTGCAGGTTTTTGCCGAGGTTGACCATAACCGACGGTGGGATATTATGCGCAATCACTCAGCCACTCATTTTATGCACGCGGCACTTCGCACAGTACTTGGAACGCATGTTCAGCAGGCAGGCTCGTATGTGGGGCCCGACCGGTTGCGCTTCGATTTTTCGCACTTCAGCAAGGTGAGCAAAGAAGAACTTGCCGAAATTGAAGTGATGGTGAATGAACAGCTTCGGGAGAATATTCCCCTTACGCACCACAGAAATATTCCGATCGAAAAAGCGAAAAAAATGGGCGCACTGATGTTTTTCGGTGATAAATACGGCGACCGTGTGAATGTCGTGCAGTTCGGCGACCGCTCGATCGAGTTCTGTGGCGGAACGCATGTTAGAAATTCTTCCGAAATTGGGCTTTTTAAAATTGTTTCTGAGTCTTCAATTTCAAGCGGGGTTCGCAGGATTGAAGCCGTTACGGGTGTGGGAGTCGAGAGGTTTATTCAGCGACAATTCGAGAAAATACACGAAGCGAACGACACGATTGAAAAACTGCATGACGAGAAGAAAAAACTTGAAAAAGAGATCGCCGGGTTCAAACTTCAGATGAAAAAACAGCAAATCGGCAAAGTTGTGGCGCAGGGGCTTGAGTTTGAAGGGATTAACCTTTACGCCGCACAAATTGACGCCGAAAGCAACGACGAGCTGAAACAACTCGGTGACGACCTGCGCGATCACATTAAAACCGGTGTCGGGTTGCTTGTCTCTGTTTTTGAAGGGAAAGTGGGCTTAGTCTGCGTAGTAACTGACGATTTAATAAAAGCAAAGAACCTATCCGCCGGCAAAATTGTGGGAGATGTAGCCAAAATCCTCGGCGGTGGCGGCGGTGGAAGACCCCAATCCGCAACCGCAGGCGGTAAAGACACCACCAAAGTACCGGACGCCCTGGGCCGGTTCAAAACCATCGTCGGTGCCTATTTGGGCGGGTGAGATTTGTGGGTTAAACATAAACATAAACATATAAGACGCAATCCCCTCAAATGGTTATAAATCACCACCTTTGCTATAGATGTGGTAGATTAACCATAAACCTATAAGTCGCAATCAGCAATTTTGAAAGTATTTTTCAAAATAATCATTCTCCCGGTTTTGGAGAAAAGTTAATTACATACTTAAATTATTCTTTCGAGGCATTCGAAGCATCTGTTTGAGTATTCACTAACTTAACATAAAGGTGTTTGATCTCGTGCCTTTTAAGTTTCTGGAATGGGCTAACTTGGATATCTGTCCGCATTTCAGTAATTACCTCTTGCATTGCCGTAGTAAAAACACCTCTCTCAGGCTTCAAGAGAATCGCTGTTGCATGATCCATTTTCTTGCTACTTTTTTATTTCCATAAAGTCTTAATAATGAAAACTATCCGGAATCTTGTGTAAATACTTTAATTTTTTGTATCATACTAAAAAACGGGAATCCACCGTTGTGCACACACCTCCGCAGAGCATGTTTTGATGATAACGAGAAGTTAGTTTCTGTTTTTTGTTCTGAGGCTGTGCCGATGCAAAAAATCTTAAAGCCTCTCTTTTTAATAGTGATGACCGGTATATTTTTATCCCAACTAAGAAAAATTAGCCAATCAGATGTGCAAAACCACCGGTTATCTTTAAGAAAGGAATCTAAAAATTTTTTCTTGTTGTAATTTTTAATAATTTAAAGCACAGTTAATTAAATTTTCAAGGTATGGAATTAACCCCTCACCAAGCAAAGCTTTTCATATATGAACTAACCCACTTGACCGCTTCGGGCGATCCGGAAAAACTCGTATCTACATTGATGAGCACGATGGTGGGGAAACAACTGTTATTTATAATTAAATGGAGAGTATTATGAGCGAATTAGAGCAACAAAATATAGAGGAACAAGAGCTTACTGCTGACGAATTTACCGATGAAATTGAAGGTGAAGATGAAGCAATCGAGATTGCACAGAGTGCTGAAAGGAAACTCTACTCTCAGACTCAAGATATTGCAATTGTTGATTATAGGCGAATGTACCATGACAGAGAGTTAATAATTCAACCTGAATACCAAAGGAACTTTGTAGCAACTCCGGTTATTGCGAGTAAATTCATCGAATCCGTTTTGATGGATGTTCCTATCCCAGTAATCTATCTTGCTGAAGAACAGGACGGAATAAGAAGCGTGATTGATGGTCAGCAAAGACTCACCTCTTTTTTAAGTTTTTTGGATGAGAAATTCCCTGATAATAAAGAGTTCAAACTTACGGGACTTAAAGTTTTATCGGAATTGAATAAAAAGAAATTCAGCCAGTTAACCACTGAGCAACAGGTTAAAATAAAAAATACGCCCATTCGTTCAATAATTATTAAGAAGGAGTCAAACGAAGATATCAAGTTTGAAATATTTGAAAGACTAAATACCGGTTCAATAAAACTAAATGAAGATGAATTAAGAAATTCGGTATATAGAGGTGAATATATAAAACTCTTAAATGAACTAAGCGAGGATGATACATTCCATGAAATAGTTTCGAAAGATAATTTTAAGAAACGCATGATTTACCGGGGGATGATACTAAGATTTTTTGCTCTTAGCCAAAGTACCTATCTCAATTATAAACCTTCAATGAAACAGTTTTGCAACCGGGAGCTAAGACGAAATAGGCATATGTCAAAAGAAGATGCGACTGAGTACACAAGAAACTTCAAGCACTGTATTGACCTCGTTAATATAATATTTGGAAAAAATGCATTCAGAAGATATATACCACCTACAGAGGAAGGTAAATCTGGCTATTGGGCGACAACCAGAATTAATATGGCATTGTTTGACATCCAGATGTGTGGATTCGCAAATCGGAAAAAGAGTGTTATACTCGGAAAGGCAGATTATATCAGAGAAGCCATGGTTGATCTGATGACAAATAACGCAGATTTCATTGATGCGATTTTAATTCAAACATCAAATCGTGAAAAGGTAACGAGGAGATTTAAAATTTGGGGTGACACTTTGGATAGGATTATAGGTGACGATACTAATCATAAAAGGTGTTTCCCGTATTCTGTTAAAAAGGAATTATTCGAGCAAAATCCGGTATGTGCACTCTCGAATCAAACAATTCTGTCTATTGATGATGCAGAGGTTGATCACATAATACCTTACTCAAAGGGAGGTCCAACCACAATTGAGAATGCGCAACTTGTGTTAAGGTATTTTAACAGAGCAAAGCGGGATAAATATGAATGAAATTGAAAAATTTTCACTCGAATCAATGAATATCAAAGAAGAACAACTTGCAAAGCTGAAGCTACTTTTTCCTGAAGTATTTACGGAAGGTAACAAAATTGACTGGGTGAAACTGAAGTTAACACTCGGTGAAAATATTGATGATGGCAGGGAAAGGTTTGGTTTGACTTGGGCCGGCAAATCTGATTGCTTTAAAATTATTCAGCAACCTTCAACCGGGACACTCGTACCTGACAGAGATGAGAGCGTTAATTTCGATGAGACCGAGAATCTGTTTATCGAAGGGGATAATCTTGAAGTCCTAAAACTACTTCAGAAATCGTACTTTGGCAAAGTGAAGATGATTTATATTGACCCCCCTTACAACACGGGGAATGATTTTGTATATAAGGATAATTTTAAAGATAATCTTAGCAATTATCTGAGTATCACAGGCCAATCCGATGCTGAGGGTAGGAAACTGACGACAAACCAGGAAACTGACGGAAGATTTCATAGTAACTGGCTTAATATGATGTACCCGAGGCTTTTTTTGGCAAAAAATCTACTCAGAGAGGATGGTGTTATCTTCATTTCGATCGACGACCATGAGGTGCACAATCTCAGAGGTATTTGCAATGAGATATTTGGGGAAGAAAATTTATTGGCCTGTATAACTTGGCAAAGAACCTATGCTCCCATAGCATTAAAAAAGCATTTTTCTGAAAGTCATGAGTATTTGCTAACATATGCCAGAGATGTAACAAAAGTTAAAATCAATCCTTTACCTAGAAGTGAAAAGCAAGATAAAGACTATAAAAATCCAGATAAAGATCCAAGAGGTCCTTGGAAAGTTGGTAACCTTGCGGTGGGCCCACCTATTGAAAAGCAAATCTTTGATATTATTACTCCCTCTGGTCGAATTGTTTCTCCTCCTAATGGGTACTGTTGGAGATTTACGAGAGAACGGTTTGAAGAGCTCAAATTGGACGGCAGGATTTGGTTTGGGCAAGATGGAAATAATGTACCAGCACCTAAAATATACTTATCAGAAGTTAGACAGGGTGTTGTCCCGATGACATTTTGGAATTTCACTGATGTTGGACATAATCAAGAAGCGACAAGAGAATTAAGAGACTTGATGGGTGAGTTAATTTTTGACAATCCTAAACCTAAAAGATACTTAAAACGAATTCTTCAAATTGGGCTATCGAGTGATGGCTCTGACATTGTTTTGGATTTTTTCGCTGGTTCATGCACTATTTCACATGCAATTATGGAATTAAATCACGCAGATGATGGTAACCGTAAATTTATTTGTGTCCAACTTCCAGAACTAACGGATGAAAAGAGCTCTTCATTCAAGACAAATTATAAAACGATTGCAGAAATCGGAAAGGAACGAATAAGGAGAGTAATCAAGAAAATAAAAGATGAGAAGAAAACAGAAACACCCCGTTTGTTCAAAGAAGCTCAAAAACCGCTTGATCTTGGTTTCAAAGTGTTCAAACTTCAAGAGTCAAATTTTTCAACTTGGGATACCAATGTGGAGAAAACTGTTGATGCGCTGACTGAACAACTCTTCCGTCACATTGATCACATTTCCCCGGAAGCAGCCCAAGAAGCGATACTTTACGAACTCCTTATAAAATCAGGTTTTGAACTTACAACAAAAATAGATAAAATTGAAATCGAGGGAAAAACAGTCTTCAGTATCATGGATAATACTATGCTTATTTGTTTAGAGCGAGATCTAACCCTTAATCTACTAAAAGCGATTGCTGAACTAAAACCCGTACAATTTATCTGCCTTGATGAAGGCTTTAGGGACAACGATCAATTAAAATCGAATGCTGTCCTGCTAATGAGGCAAAATGGTATTTTAAAGTTCCAAACGGTATGAACTCATGAAACTCAAGTTTGACGGCTCACAACAATTCCAACTCGAGGCTATTTCAAGCATAGTCGATCTATTCGATGGTCAGCCTTTGAACAAGGGTGATTTTTCAATAGAAATTCAAACCTACCCAAATGCTCTAATACAAACTGAACTCGGGTTTGGTAACCGACTTGAGATTTCAGAAGAAGTTATTTTCGAAAATCTGATAAATATTCAGGAGCGGAATGACCTGGATATCTCCTCATTTGATGAATTTGTTTCGAATGGTCTTAACTTCACCGTCGAAATGGAGACAGGTACGGGTAAAACTTATGTATATCTTAGAACTGTTTTTGAGTTGAATAAAAAATATGGTTTCAAGAAATTCATCATAGTAGTTCCGAGCATTGCGATCAGAGAGGGCACGCTTAAAAATATCGAGATAACCCGTGACCACTTCAGGACTCTCTACAATAATGTTGAGTTCGAGTATTTTGTTTACGACGGTAAGAAGGCTAACAAACTTAGAGGGTTTGCTACAAGCAACCAGATTCAGATAATGATTATTAATATTGACTCTTTTCGAAAGGATTTCTCCGACAGTGAAAACGAGAAAAAAAGTAATATCATGTTCAAGGAAAATGACAAACTCTCCGGCAGGAAACCGATCGAGTTTATCCAAAGTACGAAGCCCTTTGTTATAATCGACGAACCTCAAAGCGTTGACAGCACCCCAAAATCTCAGGAAGCAATTAAATCTCTCACACCAATTTGCACTTTCAGGTATTCGGCAACGCATCGCAAAGTCTATAATCAGGTTTATAAGCTTGACCCTATTCGCGCCTTTGATTTGAAGTTGGTGAAACAGATCGTTGTTGCACAGGTTTCCAGCTCCAGTACTCTGAATGAAGCCTTTGTGAAGCTGAACGAGGTGGATAACAGATCCGGATTTAGAGCAAAAGTCACCATTCATGTTCAGCAGAAAGATAGCGTGAAAGAGAAAGATTTCTGGGTAAAGTTGGGGCATGATCTGTACAATTTATCAAACGAAAGGGCTCATTATAAGGATGGTTACATTGTGCAACAAATTAGTGCTGAAAAGGGAAATGAATATATTGAGTTTGGAATTGGAAGGGTTTACCTCGGTGAAACAAAGGGGGGTATGCGAGAGGAAATTGTTGAAAATCAAATTCGCAACACTATTCAAAAGCACTTAGATAAAGAACTACAACTTCGTGAAAAGGGTGTAAAAGTCCTTACACTTTTCTTTATCGATAGAGTCCACAACTACAGAACTTATGATGAAAGTGGTAAGCCAGCCAAGGGAAAATTCGCAAGGATATTCGAAGCACAATACTCAGAACTAATTACTGAACGCCAGTATCAGGAGTTAAATAAATTCGATGTTTCCATGATCCATGATGGTTATTTTTCCCAGGACAACAAGGGCGTCATGAAAGATACTAACGGTGCAACTGTTCTGGATTATAACACTTATGGCAGGATTATGAAGGAAAAGGAAAAACTCCTTTCGTTCGACGACCCTCTTAAGTTTATTTTTACGCATTCAGCATTGAGAGAAGGTTGGGACAATCCCAATGTATTTCAAATATGTACTCTTAACGAGACTAAATCGACCTTAAAAAAACGACAGGAAATAGGCAGGGGGCTCAGATTGCCGGTCAATCAAGAAGGTGACAGATTATTTGATCCGGTTATTAACAAACTGACCGTAGTAGCAAATGAAAGTTATGAAGAGTTTGCAAAAACCCTTCAAAAAGAATATGAAGAAGATTGTGGTGTAACATTTGGAAAGATATCCAAATATGCTTTCAGTCAGTTGCATGCCGGAGAGGATGACTCTGAAGATAAGATTGGTAGGGTGCGGTCCGCGTTAATCTGGGAGGACCTTGTTACAAGCGGTATTTTGGATAAAAAAGGCAGAATAACACACAAGTTCAATCCCTCTGCTCCGGATTTTAAATTGGGCGTTAAATATATAGACTCAGCAATTGAAGCCGAAATTATCCAGACTATTGAATCGCATCAGCTTGACCGTCACATTAAGAGAGATGAGGAACCAAAAAAGCTCAGATTAAAATCTGAGAAAGAGCTTGTTGAACAAGACCTAAATGAAGATTTTAAAGATTTGTGGGAGAAAATCAGGCAGAAAACCACCTTTAAAGTTGAATATGACACCGCTGAGTTGATTGAAAATTGTGCAAGAATGCTTAATAAAATGCCTCAAATAGAAAGCATTAAAATTCGATACACTGAAGCAACTCTGACCGTGGACAATCGTGGAGTTTATGGAGATGTTACAAAAGTTGGAGAACAAGTTTCCACTTATATTGGTCCACTTCCGGACATTCTTTCTTATCTTCAAAGAGAAACAGAACTAACAAGACGAACATTGGTGATGATCTTAAAAGAATCCGGTCAATTAGGGGAGTTTTTCGTAAATCCACAGAAGTTTCTTGAACAAGTTGCCCGTCTTATAAATCGCGAGAAGCAGAAATTGATCATCGATGGAATTAAATATGAAAAGATCGCCGGTGAGGTCTTTCAGATGGAGTTGTTCAAACAGAAGGAAATTGAGAGCTATCTAAGTAACCGACTTGCTGTTAAGAAATCCATTTATGAATATATTGTTTACGACAGCAGTATTGAGAAGAAATTTGCAGAAGCTCTCGATAAAAGAGAAGATGTCAAACTATTTCTTAAACTACCTCGCTGGTTTACCGTAGAAACACCAATTGGTGAGTATAATCCGGATTGGGCAATTGTAAAGCATAACGATTCCAAAGTTTACCTTGTCAGAGAAACAAAAGGGAACAAGGATAGAACTAAACTAAGGCCTTCAGAAGCTGAGAAGATAGAGTGTGCAGAGAAGCACTTTGACACACTTGGCGTTGATTTTGATGTTGTTGTGGATGCTTCTGAGGTATAGTTGTATTACAGTAGACAAAAATGTTAGTGCTTTTATGAAATCTTAAATAATTTTACCATATCAATATTAATTGGAGGATCATTGTGTGGTTATTATGCCAAAGCTCAAATATGCGTTCAAGGTCATACTATCAGTTCGGATATGCATGGAAATCTATCGAAAAATAAGAAATTTTGTGACAAATGTGGCGCTGAAACCATTGATAAATGTCAGGATTGTAATTCACCCATTAATGGGCGTTATATAACACCAGGTCATGTAATATTTTCAAATTATGTGACACCAAATTATTGTTCTAATTGTGGTAAACCCTATCCTTGGACTATTAAAAAAATAGAAGCTGTCGTTAAGTTAGCACAGCTTGAAGAGGTATTAACTGAAGAGGAGATTTTATCATTCGCTTCAGATGTAGAGGTAATTTCAAGCGATTCCCCAGCTACTATTGTCAGCACTAGGAAAATCCTTAAGATAGGGGCGAAATTAAGCGTTAGGGCGTGGGCTGAGATTCGGTTACTTCTAATTGAAATTGCAAGTGAAACCGCCAAAAAAATAATAATGGATAAGACTTGAAGTTACTTATCTGTGCGACTGTCACTTAAAATGGTTGGGTTATCGTGCCGGGTAGATCATTCATGAATAGTGTTTAATAGTATAACCACAAATTCGGGACACAAAAACACTAAGATTTTGTTGACAGTATTGTTAGATTTAATTAAGGTACCAACTTGAGATAGAATTGGCAAAAATTGAATTATACTTGGATGAAACAAAAGGTTATAAAAGTACCTTTATGATCCAAGTCATGATTTGGGGTAATCCCGAAAATTGTTTGAAATTTAAAAAAGAAATTCAGGATATTGTAAACAACAATTCCAAAATTTTAGCCCCAAATTTTAAAGAGTTTCATGGGAATCAAGTAAACGGCAAAAATTATTCCACAATCGGGAAAGTTTATTCTGAAGTCCTAAAAAAATTCAAAGAATTCCTTTTGAATTCTGAATTGAGTTTGCTTATTGGGGTAGAGGGAGAGAACTCATACATTAATAATGCTGGATTTATAAAGCTGGCTGCAAAACAAGGTTTGGGTGACCCCGAAAATGAATTTAGAAAATTATTCCCGGGCTGGAACGACACTAGTCTTGCGGCGTTTTATCACACAATTGATCAATTGATCGTGTTCCTTAGGTACAGGGATAAATTCGGAGTTGAAGGGGATGAGATTGATTTTTTCCCAGATTCCTCCGGTACAATTCTTCAATATTCCAACACAACAGTAACTCTTGCTAATAATTATATAACAACTTTTTTCGATTCTCTTAAAATTTGGGGAAATTCTTTAACCAATGTTGTTGCGCAGTTAGTTCAAGATCAGAGCTGGCCCATGGGCAATATCAAACTTTCTAATTTTGAGCCAACCGATTCATCAGTTGAGTACATAATTCAGACTTGTGATATAATCTCAAATTATTTCTTAAATTACATTCGTTTTGTTTGCGGCATAAATTCTCAAAAATGTAGTTTGAAGGCTAACGAAATAAATGATCTACTTAACTTGAATAAACCGCCATCCTTCATTAAGAACTCATTCATTATTGACAAAGATAAAGATAAAGATAAAGTAATCTGCGAAAACAAGGACTTGAAAGGTCACATCAGTTGTGATATAAAATGTACTGAATAAGGCTGTTAAATCTTCATGTTATTCGATACGGTTGATTTTCACCCGTATTTGAAGAATGTTATATTCTTTATTTCCAAATAATTTCATCATCCATATTCGTAAACAGGTTTAATCTTGTATTTTTGCATTTTTTGAAGATCATGGTTTCGCAAAATTCTGGCTACTCAAGTTTGAGGCTGGAAGAACTTATAGTCCATTTGTATAATTTAAGTGAAAGAATTATAGGGCACAATTATTAACTCCCGTATTTGAAACACTCAAAATAGCAATATCGATTTTAGGACTAATTGGTTTAGCAACCTGGTACTTACAACTTAAAATTCAAAACCGACTTATAGTATTCGAAGAATTAAGTCATACACTGCTTGATTCTGAATTTTGGTGGTATGATTTGTACGACCCCATTTGGTGCGACAATAACCATTTTTTGAGATTAAATAAAAATGAAGATATTAGTTCTTTTTATCAAATAGATTTCAAAAAATTACTTGAATTGACAAAATTATATTAAAAGGTTGGTTTTACGAACGCTAAAATTCAAATCCTTGTCTCTTCGTAGGATGTACCGGAAGTTTTGTGTTTTGTGTAATTGACATCTGTTCTAGAACCTGTAGTTCAAAGGGATTTTTGGGGCAAATGTTTTTATTTATTTGAAAATTTTTTATAGTAAATTTGAGAAAGGAATCATACTGAAAAAATCAATTATCTTTGGTGAGGAGGGCTTTGAGTGAAAATTTGAGGGATTCCAACAGCATGGAGAGGATGGGGATAAGAAGGCGGCGGGGTTCCTGTAGGAGGCGGTAAAGCCAGGCGAAGCCGAGCCGTTTTATCAGTTTTGGGGTGATTTTCGTTTTTCCGGCGATGACATCCACCATTCCGCCACACAGATGGATAATGCGCACATTCAGCCGCTCCCTGTTTCTGTGTGCGAACAGTTCTTTTTTGGGTGTTGAAATGCCGATTAACAAAATATCGGGTGCAAATTCATTAATTTTTTCAATTATCTTAGCCTCATCCTCTTCGGAAAAATAGCCGTTGATACCGGGGTAAACTGTTTTAACGCCAAAATCGGTTTTAATTTTCAGCGAAGCGGTCTTGTTAACTTCCTCGGTGGCGCCCAGAATCATCACGGAATAGTTGTTTTTTGCGGCTTTTTCCAACAATTGAAGTGTAAACCAGGAAGTGTAAAGCTCAAACGCCGGTGCTTTTCGTTTAAGCTTCATCAGCATGAAAAGCCCCCTTCCGTCAACCAGAATTATATCAAACTCGTTGATCTTTTCAAGCAATCCGGGTGTTTGTTTCACCAACCAGGGGGTGCCCAGCGACTTCCAGTGAACCACTGCCTGCGATTTCGTTTTTATTACGGAGTCAATTTCTTCCCAAATCTCATCCCGGGTGAACTCTGAAAGTGCAAATCCGTAAAAGTTATATTTTTTCAGCAAAGAGAAAGCCTGTTTTTCCAAATTTTCATTTTTTTAGCGAACTCCGAAAGTGTGAATTCGTAAGAGTTATGTTTTTTCAGCAAAGAGAAAGCCTGTTGTTAAATATTAAACTTAGTAACCCATTATTATGGAAATGCCAAAAACCAAAAACCACACTGACTCCACCCCACACCGTTAAAAATCAACAAATTTAAGAAATTTATCGCATTCTGACCGGAGTGAAATTCCCTCAAACACTGCTTTTGCATTTGCTGAGAACTCCGAGAGATACGGCTCGTTAAGAAGCAGATTAATTTTCTCAGCCCAAACATCCGAATCGGGCGGAAGCACAAACCCATTCACGCCATCTCGCAACAGATCGCCTGCAATTCCGCAGAACGGTGTTGCAACAACCGGAATCCCACAACTTAGCGCCTCCTGAGCAGCCATGCCCCACACATCGTCCTCGGTCGGGAAAAGTAAAATTTTGGAAGCCCGATAAAAATCACTCATCTCCTCATATTTTGCATAGCCGGGCAGATCAACCGGCAATTTTTTACCCGCAATCACCCGCACAATTTCCTCATTCATTGCGCCCGAGCCGACCATTACGGCACGAATATTCCGAAGTGCAGCCAGTTTTTCAACTACTTCAAGGAAAAAAAGGGGCATCTTTCTCGGAACGAATCTCCCGGCAAAAATGAGGTCGTATTTTTTCCCCGGCTGAGGGCTTTCCAATTTTTCTATCGTCGGAACCTGCCCCGTTTCCGCTTTTTCAAAGGCGGTTTTTTGCTCAGGCAGTTGCATTTCTTTTTCAAGCCCCACAACCGGCGGAATCCTTACAATTTCAATTTTTTCGGGCGCGATTTTTTGTTCGATCAGATGTTGCTTTCCGTTTTCACCAATTACAATGTAGCGATGATTGTACCGGAAAACAAAACGGCGGATAAATTTCCGGCTTAACGAGAGTTTCGAATAAGAAAAAGCCCACGAATCAGTCATGTAAACCCGTTTTTTGCGCCACAATATTCCGTATAAAAACGCCGCCAGCATTGGAACGGTTGCGCCGTAAATCACCAAAGTTTCGGGGCTGTTTTTCACCAAAAATCTAAACAAACGAATCGCTCTCCTGAGATTTCCCCTCTCAAAATTAACAAGTCCTGCACCCGTATTTCCAAGAAATGTAAACCTTTGATTCAGGTTCCCGGGCGCCCAGTCATGTCCCGGTATTGCGTCGTCGGTATAGAGGATTTCAAACTTTTCACCCAATCGGGAAGAGACCTCATTCAGAAATTCGACCCTATACGGTGCCGGAAAATTGATTATCAGCAGAATTTTCATCAGGAAAGAGCCGTCGAGGGCTTATTTTTTTCTTTAATCATCGTACAAAATTAATATATTGTTCCTGAACAATAAAGATTTTTGCCATTTGATGATCGATAATTCCCAGGTGCGCCGTGTGTTGTGGCTTACGAACACGCCGGCACTACTTACCGAAGAGCTTACCGGCTCGGAGGTTACGAACGAAAGCTGGTTGGCGGCACTTCAAAAATTAGTGAACACTCACTCGCCTGAAACCCGGCTTCACATCACATTTTTCAGTGAGGGGGGAGAAATCCGGCGAACCGTCAGAGGCGCAACCACCTATCTGCAACTGCCAAGAAGCGGGAAGTGGCGCCGGTTTCTCCGGAGGGTGCTTCTGATTGTGCACACCCGGCGCGAGATTAGGGCGGTTCTGAGGGTTATCGAAGAGGTTAACCCCGACCTGATACATGTGTTCGGCACCGAGTCGGTTTTTGGGCTTGCCGCACTTCAGCAGAAAAAGCCTGCAATTATTCAGATTCAGGGGCTGCTTACCACGCTTCTTCCGGTTTATTTTGGCGGGCACACGCTTGGACGGGTGGTTGCAAAAGCCGGCATTTTTGATCTGCTTTCCGGCGGCGTTTTGTTCCGGTATCTGTTGGCGAAAAAGGCTGCGAAAAGGGAAGTGGCGCTTCTTGAAAAGGCTTCAACCGTTCTCGGAAGCACCGATTTCGACTTTCAGTTTTCGGGTGAAATGAACCCCAACCGGCGGTTTTTTCACCTTGATGACCCAATCCGGGAGGAATTTTTGGATGGGGGTGGTGCAGGGGC
>WBUK01000026.1 GCA_008933765.1 Ignavibacteriaceae bacterium
ACGTAGCTCGCCGGTGGGGGTCTGCGGGGCGGGTTGGGATTTTCTCCTACCCACGGCCTGAGCGCCTTACGGACCTCGCCAAGGGCAAGGCGCTGCCGGTTCTGGATGAAGTCAATGATCGTGCCGTGGTCGGCGTCGTCCCGAACCGAGAAATAAATCCAATGTCCGCTGGCCGCGTCCTTGCCGATGATGATCTTGTCATCGCCGGGGCCGCGCATGGTGGCGCTGTTCCGGCTGCTTTCCTTCCGGTCAAGCGCATAGCCCTGTGCTGCGGCGTACTCGGTCAGATTGATGCGCCGTTTGAAGTCGTCGATTTCCTGCGAACGGGTCGGAAGCATCCCTTGAAAATACCTGGGCGATAGGAAAAGGAAAGCCCCTTTTTCTTTTCCTATCGCCAGTTTTTTGTGACCGTGGCAAGGGTGGCGATTTTTTGAGCAACGGGGCGCTTTTTTAACTACAGGTGTTTTTAAAGATATAGGTGTATATAGGGGGACGCGCAACCATATGATTTATATAAATTATTTGATGTTTCGCGGGAGTGTTTATGCGTAAGGGCGGGAGTGTTTATGCGTAAGATAGGCCCGAAGGCGGGAGTGTTTATGCGTGGATAACTTTTCAAAATACCTTTCCCCTGTGGATAAATTCGACCTATGCTTTTCCTGAGAGTCGGCGGGAATTCAGGGCATGATCCGGAAGAACATAGACAAGCTCATTACCGAAGCTCTGGCGATTGAGGCAGAGGAAGCAAAGCAGGCCGGGTCGGTCGGCTTCATGGCCCGCGCCCTCACGCAAGCCACCATGCCTCACAAGGAAACGCCGGGCAACGAATTTACCCGGCGAAATGGGAGTTTCACCCTTTCCATGGTGTGCCCTAGCCATATTGGCCTTCCTTACGGGAGCTATCCCCGGCTCCTCCTGTCTTGGCTGACAACGGAAGCCGTCCGTACAAAATCCCCGGTTCTGGAACTCGGTCCATCCCTGTCCGCTTTCATGGCAGAACTGGGCCTCATACCAACGGGGGGTCGATGGGGGACAATTCATCGTCTGCGGGAACAAATGAAGCGTTTGTTTTCCGCAACGGTATCTTGTGACTATGCAGATGACACCAAAGATGGCGCGGATAGATACCTTATCGCAAAACAATATCGACTTTGGTGGGACCCTAAATCACCCGCGCAAATCCCGCTCTGGAAATCCACGGTTACGCTTTATGAGGACTTCTTCCGGGAAATCGTTGAAAGACCTGTCCCGATTGACATGCGGGCACTCAAGGCGCTTAAACGCTCCCCGATGGCCTTGGATATTTACTGCTGGCTGACATACCGCATGTTTTATCTGCGCAAGCCGACAGAAATCCCGTGGCCTGCTCTGCAAATGCAATTCGGCGCGGATTATCCGATTACCGGACAGGGGTTGCGAGACTTCAAAAAGAATTTCCTGAAACACCTTCGGGCGGTTCACATTCTCTACCCGGAAGCAAAAGTAGAAGATGGCGAACGGGGCCTGCTGCTCA
This sequence comes from Ignavibacteriaceae bacterium, assembly GCA_008933765.1. Taxonomy (GTDB): domain Bacteria; phylum Bacteroidota; class Ignavibacteria; order Ignavibacteriales; family Ignavibacteriaceae; genus UTCHB3. Next base: position 1,514 of record WBUK01000026.1, read on the forward strand.
AACCCAGTAAACCGCATGTCGCGCAATTGCTATCTCCGGCTCTGCCTCATCTCAAAAACAACCCCGCCCCTGAACCGCTTATTTTACCGGCTATGAGCGGCAAGATTTTCTTGCAAACCGCCACCTATGAGAAGGCCAAAAAAGCCGCGCCGGGGTGGGATATCTACGCGCTTGAACGCGACTGGCGCGAGTGGATCGCCGATAAAGACCCGCCACAAAACCCGGACGGGGCTTTTATCGCTTTTTGCCGTAATAAATTTGCCCGGCAAGGTCGCCCTTAAACACGTATGCCCGAATATGCCGACTCCTACCCACGGGGGATAGGTTACCTCGCCGGGGATGTCCCGGCGCTGCGCGCCTGGGCGCGGGCCTCGGACATTGATAAAAGCGCCTTTGCCTATCGAGACGGCATGATTTTTCTGGGGGCGGCGGCGGATGGCACGCTGCTGGGTCTGGACGATAACCGCCATTGCCTGACGGTGGCTGGAAGCCGGGCGGGGAAGGGGGTGTCGGTCATCGTGCCGAATCTGTGCCTGTATCCCGGCTCGGCCCTGGTCATTGATCCCAAGGGCGAGAATGCCCTCCTGACCGCCGCCCGCCGGGGGGCGGGTTCGCCCTACTGCGAAGGGCTGGGGCAAGCGGTGTATATCCTCGATCCCTTCGGCACGGTGCCCTCCCATCATCCAAAGGCTTCCTTCAATCCGCTGTCGGTGTTCGATCTGTACTCGGAACAAACCTGCGAACTGGCGATTGACGATGCCGCCCTGATTGCCGATGCCCTGGTCACGCCGGGCGGGGAACGGGAATCCCATTGGGATGAATCCGCCCGCTCGGTGCTGGAAATGCTCATCCTGCACGTCCTGACCACGGAATCGCCGGAATCCTGCACGCTGCCCCGCGTGCGGCAACGCCTCATGAGCGGGGATTTTCTGGACCGGATGCAGGGGAATGACGCTTTCGATGGCTTGATCGCCGGGGCCGCCGGGGCGCTGCTGGCTCTGGGTAAAGAGGAGCGCGGAAGCATCCTGTCCACGGCGCGGCGCAATACCAAGTTTCTCGACTCTCCGGCCATGCAGCGGGTGCTGGAAAACAACGATTTCGATCTGGGGGACTTGAAGCGCCGCCCCATGACCTTGTATCTGTGCCTGCCCGCCTCGCGCCTGCATACGCATTCAAGATGGCTGCGGCTCATGGTCGGGCTGGCTCTGGCCCTGATGGAGCGCGAACCGGCCCGGCCTGCGCTGCCGGTGCTGTTCCTCATGGATGAATTCGCCGCCCTGGGCAAAATGGAAGTCATCGAAACGGCGGCGGGGTTGATGGCGGGCTACGGGGTCAAGCTCTGGCCGATCTTGCAGGATTTAACCCAGCTCAAGCGCCATTACCGGGAAAGCTGGGAAACCTTTCTGGGCAACGCGGGCCTGCATCAGTTTTTCGGGAATACCGATTTGACCACTCTCGAACATGTCTCCAAGCGTCTGGGCAAAACCCACGTCCTGAGCGTCACCGAAAGCGAGAACGAACGGGCGGGGCAGGGGGGTCAAGGCGTTTCGGTCAAGGCCGATACCGCCCCGCTGCTCAACCCGGATGAAGTTGAGTATTTTTTTGCGCGGGAGCGGCAAAAACAGATGGTGCTGATCCCCGGCCAGATGCCCTGGGCGCTCGGGCGTCTAAGCTATGAAGACCCGTTTTTTCACGGCAAGCGCGATTGGCATGAATCGCTCGGGCGGCCCATGCCTCCGACTCTGGAAGCGCTGCGCGCCCGCCGCGACCCGCCCAAGCCTCGGGGCTGGGGCCTGTTCGGCAGAGGGTAGGGGCCATGCTCTCGCTCTGGCAGACCGGCAAGCTGTACCTGTATGGCTTCACCTTCGTTCTGCTGCCCGCCCTGGGCTGCCTGTGGGTGCTGCTCGGCTGGCCCGCGCCGTCCGGCGGGTGGATGTGGTGGCTAGCCGTGACCGTCGCGCCCTGGTGGCTGCTGGCGGCGGGCGTGGTACCACTGGGCAAGGCGGGCGTGGGCTACGCCTGGCATCGGCTCCATCCCCAAACGGATCGGGTAGAAAAGCCCACGGGCAACCGTGTGCCGTCGCCGTCCCTGCTGATACAGCAGGCGCTCCTCGGCGGCGGGTCGGTGCTGCTGGCCGCCCTCATCCTCTGGCCGCGCTATCTGCCCGAGGGCGCGCTGCTCTGGGAGTCTACGGACGTTAAAAGCCTCCCCGTCGCCGACACGGCCCGATGGGAAGGCAAGGAGTTCGTGACGGATCGCGCCGAACACCTCGTCTATACCTGCACCTATCTGAGTTTTTACGGCCTTGTGACCGAACACCATGCCCTGCGCCCGCAATACCCGCGCCCGTGCGCCTATTTCTATCGGCGGTCTCCGTGATGACCCGCTGGCGCGTCGTCTTCGGCCTTCTTGCCCTGCTGGGCTTCACGCGGCCCGTGGGGGCGGTGGGGAGCGCTGATTGCGCCGCCACGGACCCGGAGAATTTCGATCAGGTCTACGCCTGCATGTCGTCCTTCCGGCGGGGAAGCGGGACCCGCAACGCCTTTGCCAATATCGCCGTTCAGGATTGCCGGTCGATTCACATGAATTACCTCGTGGCCCTCACCACCTCCGGCCTCAAACGGGATGAGGCCCATCAGCGCGTCCCGTCCTGCGCGCTCTTCGCCCGCGTCGCCAAGGAAATGACCGGGAAAGACGCCTACTGGTCCGGGTGTCTGGAGTTTGGAAGCCTGCCGGTTAAAGACCATCTCGCCCGCTGTCTGGATCGCTTCATTCCCGGCTATTACGGCGGCGGGCGGGCGGCTCGCAAACTTCAGGGCTGCGGCGAAATCCTGGGCGCGTATGAACAGGGCTTGCGGGCTGCGGCGGGCGAATTCGCCCTGCCCGAAGGGTACGCCCGCCCGGATTGCGCTCTGGCGGCGGACTACCTGGCCGGGCCAACTCCGCAACCCGCGCCCGCTCAAGGGCAAGAGGCTCCCCGAAAGCCCCCACAAGAGCAACCGCAATGGGCGCGCTGCCTGAACTACGATCCGGCCAATCTGCCCGCGCATCTGCGTCAATGTCTGGGCACTGGCCCGGACATGCGCCGGATGAAAGAATGCCCTCAAGTGCAGGCGGCTTATACGGAGCGGCTCATACAGGCGTATGGCGGTTTGCCAGACAATCACCTCATCCTGCCCTGCCCGGTGGCCGACGGGTATCTGGCGGAATTCCGGGCGCAAGAGGAGGCGGAGAGAAAAGCCGCGCTTGACCGCCAGAAGGAAGCGCAGCGGGAACAACGCGCTGCGCTTATCAAGAGGATTGAAGATTTACGCGACAACCCGCCCTCGCGCCCGTTCTATGCCCAGCCGTGGGTAACGTGGCTTTTCCTGCTGTCGATCCTTGGCGGGATAGGCTGGGGGGTCTGGCGTTTCCTTCAGAAACGACGCGCAGCGGGTCCGGCGTCGGCCTAACGCTCCCGGCTGCGCCCGCCCCGGCCCTGTTCCAGCAACTCCTGATCGTCGTCGCGCTCGTCCTCCGCCCGCTCCCGCTCTTCGGCCCGCGCCGGTGTCGGCGGGCGGTTCTCATTGGCGACTTCGGGCACGCGCCCGCTCTCCACCACGCGGGCGATTTCGATGTCCAGAACCTCGCCTTCCTGTGTGTGCTGGTCCCGCAAGGCGCGGGTGCGCTCGTGGCGCTCCTTCTGGCCCTCCAGGTCTTCAAGCGCCCGCTCCCGGCGGGCGCGGGCGTCCTCCAGCTCGCGTTGCAGCGCCTCGGCCCGCTGCGGGTCGTTCGGGTGCTGCATCCGGGCAAACCGTCCGGCCAAGCCGGGGGCCTGCCGCCGCTCCTCAATCGCCTTGAGGTCTCGCAAGGCCGCGCCGATGCGGGGCTGGGCAGCGTGCTCGATGGCCTCCCGCGCCGGGAACAATTCCCGGTCCAGCTCTTTCATGAGCCTGGCCCGCTGCGTGGCGTGCCGCTGTTCCAAGGTCCGGCGGCGATGGTCGATCCATCGCCCGAGTTCCGGGTTGAGCGTCTGGGCCGCAAAGACCCCTTCAAGGGTTCCCTCCCGTTCGTTGCGGGCCGGGGGAACCGCCGGGCGCTCTAACGGGTCTTGAGCGGCCCGCGCCTCCCCAAACGCGCGTCCAGCCGCCTCCGGTCCCGGTCGCTCTTCCTGTCGTTCTTCGGCAAGGGAAGAACCCGTTGCCGGGCGCTCCAGGGGGGCCTTGGCGGTCACGGCCTCCCCGAACGCCTGTTCGATTGTGGCTTTTTCCTGCGGTCTTTCGGCTTCCTGCCGTCCTTCCGGTGGGTCTTTCGGACTGGCCGGGGGAACCGCCGGGCGCTCCAGGGGGGCCTTGGCGTCCCGGAAGCGGCCCCGCACGCTCGGGCGATTTTGCAGACCCGTGAGGGGCGGGGTCTGCACGCCGGGGTCCGGGTTCGCGCGCTCGCCCGTCAGACCGGTGATGATCCGGGCCTGGCGCTCGCCCGCCGTGGGGCGTCCATAGCCGGGGGCCGTGCGGGGCCGCAGATTCGCCTGGGGCGCGGGCGTGAACCCGGACCGGCCCTGCCGGGTGGGCCGCTGTCGATCCTCCTTGACCCGCTCATACTCAAAGCGCCCCTGTTTCTCGGCTTCGTGGCGGCGTTCCAGGTCCAGCTTCTTGCGGGCGTATTCTTCATCGACAAGCTTCAGCGCGCCTTGGAGAATCGCCTCACCGCGCGCCAACATCTGGTGCAGCGCCTCGGCCCGGTCGCGGTCGGCCTCCTCGTCCCCTTTAAGCTGGCGCAAGAGGGCCTTAAAGCCCTGCGCCTTGCGCCGCGCCTCGATCTCGGCCAGTTCCCGCCGGGTCTCCTCGCTGCGCTGCGCGCTCCTGATTTCGCGCGCCTTCGCCTCCCGTGCCTCCTGATGCGCGCCCGCAAGCGCCGCCTGTTCCTCGATGTGCTGCCATTGCAGCTTGTTCTGGAAGGTGGCCCGTTCCGGTTCGGGCCGCTGAATCCAGCCGGTCCGGGTGGGCGTCTTCTCACCGCGCGCCGCCGCCCGCTCTTTTCGGGCGGTCTGGATAGCCTCATGACGGGCGCGCGCTTCCTCAAGACCGGGCAACTGCTCTTTGCTCAAGTCCGCCAGTTTCGCCCGGATGTCCTTGACCTTGACGCCTTCGATGTGGCGGGCCGGGTTATGCACCTTGCCCTGGGCGTCCATCACCACGAAATCCCGCCGGTCGCCCACGCAAAGCAGATAACCCTGTTCGAGCAGCGCGGCGGCGAACGCCCGCCCGTTGTCGGCGTGCCGCCACGCCGTGCTCATTACCGGGTCGCGGTATTTGACGTACTGACCCTGCCGGCGCTGTTCGTTATTCTCGACCCGCTGCGCGCAATAGATTTTGCCGTGTTCTTTTTCATAGGCTTCCGCCCAACGGGACAGGCGCATTTTGCCAAAGTCGATGTTCGCCATTTTCCCGGTGTCCGGGTGAACCCGGTTGACGATGATATGCAGGTGCTTGTGGGGTTCGTCGGCGTGAGCCACCATCACGGCCTGATAGCCTTCGAGTTCCAGAGTTTTGAGACTGGCCTGCCCGGCTTCAATCATCGCTTCGCGGGTCGGTTCCTGCTCGGGATGCCAGGCCAGGGAGTAATGGAAAACCGGATTTTCCTGTTTCCTACCGCCCGGTTTGACTCCGGCCTGTTTTTTGATCTGCTCGGCCCGCAGGGCGATCCAGGCCATTTCCTTAAAAGCCTGCTCGGCATTCTGGGTATGTAAATTTTCAACATGCGTGAACGCGACGCGCTCGCCCGTGAATGCGCCTTTGTCATGCAGATAATAAAGACCCGCGCCTTTGAAGCTGCGGCCTTCTTTAGCGATATGCGGAACCACGTTCGAGGTACTCGGAAAAGACCTTGCCCAGAACGGTTTCAACGTCATGGCACAAGGCTTGAAAATAATCGGGTGGCGTCTGACCGGTGCTATTCAGAGCGCGCGCAATTTGATTGAAGTTCACGCCAATCCGGCGCAATTGTTCCACGGTTTCCATATCGGGCGTCGCGGTCTGGTGAACAATAATCTTGTCTTGTAATGCGGATAAACGGGCGTAGTTATGAATCGACAATTCGGCTTGTTCCGCTTTGGCCTGAATCGCTTCCAGCTCCTGCGCAGAAATCCGATAGCGAATCCACGCGCTGCGGCGGTTTTCTGCCTGCTTTTTCGGGCGTGGCATAACAGACCCTCGAAAGTGACCGGTAATAAGCGGCAGGGAACCTGCCGCTGGGGGGATGCAACGGGGGGCGAAGCCCCCCTTGCGAAGATGGTTTTCGTGGAACGAAAACACATCTTGCTACCGTCCTCCTGCGCACCATTATACCCTGAACCTAACCGGATGCACAGACCCGCCCGCCCCACTGTACCAAGCTATCCACAACCCGCCGTTGACCGTGGCCGCCCCGCCCGTTCCCGCTGCCGGTTATTCCGCTCACGTTATCCGTTGCTGGCCGATCAGCGCCGCTCTTTCAAAAGCCATCACGATAAAAAAGCCGCTACCGGAAGGACTCCGGTAGCGGCGGATGAATCAGGCTGCGTCTTTAGGCGGCAAGAGGAGAATTTCGCCGTTTGTCGGCAGCGCGTGCAGCTTGATTTTATAGCCGCCTTTACTGTTTTGCCACGCCGCTCCGATACGATGGTAATGGTTGTTTTCGCCGCTTTGGGTGACGGTGTAGGCTACCAGTTCGGGGCGTTTTCCGGTTTCTTGGGTCATGGTTTTTCTCCTTTTAGGTTTTGTGTTGAACGATTCCCTTCCGGGAATGCGGCGATAGTGAAGCCGGGAGCAAAACCGTCTTTTACAAGGGGCTACACGGGAGTCTCGCGCTAGCGAGACGAATGGAGCGGGCCGCCCCTTGTAAAAGCGGTGGTCTCGGCTTATCGTCCGCATGAATTCCGGGAGGAATCGGAGAACACAAACCGGATAAACGGTGACAAAAGCCGAAAGAGGTCCGGCGCGGCTTTAATCCGACGCAAAGCCGTGAAGACCTTCCGATGCGGTCGTTAAAATGAGGGCGGGGCAATAGGAAAAGAGGCGCGGCGATAAAATCAAGCGGCACGCCACGCTTCAACCGTGGCGGCGGCCTGTTGCATCAGCCGGTCAAACGCCGCCGGGTCCGGCCTCGGGTCTTCCCAGTGCGCTTCGATCAGTTCAAGCGCGTGATTCGAGGATTCCTTGATCCGCACGGCGGCGCGGGGGGTCGGCGATGCGGGAATTTCCCAGCCGCAATCGGCCACGCGCCACCATGCCGAACCGCGCGGAAATTCGTGGTGGCAGACCAGACCCATTCCGGGTTCCATTGGCAGAATCGAGAATTTCTGGACGGTCAATGGTCGGCTTCTGGCCCGCACGGCAACGGCGGCGCATTGCATCAATTCGTCCAGATAGTCGGAGTGGAACAGCGCAAACAGGGGGTAGTCCATCCATTCGTGCGCGAAAAAATGCAGGCGCTTTGCCCCGTCCGCGCCGGGCATGACCCCCGGAACCGGGACGGCTGAACCGGGAAGCGGGCGCGTCAACCAGGCAAGATCGATACCCCGGAAAATATCGCTCTCCTCGTCCCAGTACGCCCGAAACCGGGGGGCATGATGGTGGGTGATCGCGCCAAAATCTGGCCCAAACGAAACGATGGTCCATTCCTGCGTCGGTGTCGGTGTCTCGTTCATCGTGAAGCCTTTCCTACATCTGCCCGGAAATCCATTCATCAATGGCGGCGGCGGCCCGGTGCATCAAGCGTTCAAAGTCCGGCTGGTCCGGGGCCGGGTCCGTCCAGGTAAAGCCGAAAATATGCAGGGAGTCTTCGGCGTCGCTACCCTCCGATGTCCAGCACGGGCCGTCAATCCCGGCCAGATCGTCTGCGCCGCTCGTCCACAGCGCTGTAAAGCGGGGCGCGGCGTGGTGGCTCACCCTGCCGCGCCCGGCCTCGCCTTCGTCAATCGTCCAGTCGGGTTTCATGCGCCTGTCCCCCTAATGCGGCTTGTTGCGGAACCGGAATTTAACCTCGACTCCGGTCGCCTGCCGCAGCTCGGCCAAAAATAAACCAAGGGCTTCGTTTTCCTCGGCGTCCTCCGGTTCGGGCAAAACAAGGGGATTCGGCCAGCCTCGCGCCGCCTGGCTCTGGGTTTCCAAAGCCTCGCTGCACGCGGTGATATAGGCTGCGATCCGGTCGGGGCCGTCCGTTTCGTTCTCTGGGGTCATCACTTTCCTTCCTTAGCCGGTTTGTTGAATCGGATTACAGCGGGAATAACGCACTCTGAGGGTCAGATCGGGGCGGGGTGGGAACCGTGACCGCGTGCGGCTTCTGCCAGAGAATCAGATATTCATGCATGATCCGGGGCAATGAAAGCGGATAGGTTTTCTGATTGCTGGTGATATTGAATTGCTCCTTGATCAGGACGGCGCGCAATTCCTGTTTCGGGCAACGGGCGATCAAGTCGGCCTGATAACTGGAATACTGCCCGTTTTTCCGCACGTCGCCGATGAGGGTTCCGTAATAGCCGCCCGGCTTGGTGGCGTTTCGCTGGTTCTTCATCGCCAGAATCAGCTTGTCCATGAATTCCTCTTCTGTGGCGCATCGTGACAGGTCGTCGGGGTGGGGTTCTTGGCCCCAGACCTGCCCGCTGTAAACGATGATGTTGTGATAGGGCGGATGCGAGATCACCAGGTCTGAGGGCTTGCCCACGGCCTCCAGAATGCGTTGCCCGATGATGTTGAAACCCGAATGCAAATCCAGCCCGTAGGCTTCAATCCCCATAGAGCGGGCAACCTCTACCGATGTCCCGCTCCCGACGGTCGGATCGGTGAACACCTGCGGGCGCAACCGCTCGAAAAGAGCGCGGTAAACGTGGCCGGAACAGTTGCCGCGATAGGCGGCCTTGCCCCACGGTCCCCGGTCGGGAAAGGAAAGAACGCTGCCGCCCTCGGCGCGCTCGGGATTCCGCGCCCCGGTCGAGGGTGGGGAAGACTGGGAAATTCCGCCCCGGTCGGGCGGAATTTCCGCCGGGTCCTCCGCCACGGCGGCGGGCGCGGGTCCGATGGCGGGGGCGCGCTCGGCGTCCGGCTCCGGGTCGGGGGCCGGTTGCAGACTCAACAGAAAATCGGCGGCCTTCTGGGCATGGCTGGCGGCGGTGAAAATCGCCTTCTTGTCGCCCTTCAAGACTGTAAGCCAGTTTTCGATATAAGCGGCGTGGTCCTCCCGAACCTCGGGGGTCAACCCCAGTTCGGCGCATAGAAAGGCGCTACCGATCTCGGCGACAAGCTCCTCCATTGCATAACCCGCATCGCCCCATTTTTTGCGCCCCATGTCGCGGTCAAGCCGGGAGGGGTGGCGCGTCCAGTGGGTGCATTCATGGGCCAGGGTGGCATAGTAACTTTCCGGGTCTTTGAAAAACTCAAAGGGCGGCATCTGGACATAATCGGGACCGATGGCATAAAAAGCGCGGTTGCCAGTGTGGCGAATATCGGCTTGGGTGGCGGTAAAAAAAGCTTCCATCCGGGCGTTACGCTCGGCCTGTGAAAGGATCGGCGGGGTGGCTGTGGCGTAATAATGCGCGGGCAAACCTTCGATCTGTTCCACGTTAAAAACGGTGTACGGCTTCATAAAGGGGATTTCTTGATCTTCGTCCTCTCCGGTCTCCTTGTTGGTCGCGGTCTTGGTGAAGGTGTTGGCATAAACAACAAGGCTGCCGTGCTCGTCTTTTTTGACGTGCGCGCCTAATTCTTTGGCCTGATTGTAGGTCATCCAAATCGGCGCGGTATAACCCTTGGCGGTCGCTTCCATCCACAGCATGAGGACATTAATCCCGGCATAAGGCTGGCCGTTATGGCGTAAGGGGCGGTTAATCTTCCCGGCGACATGTTCCGCATTCCACGGCTGCATCCATGGGCGGGTCCCGGCTTCAAGGGCGGCCAGAAGGGTATCGGTGACTTTTTTATATACGTCCTGTTTCATCGGTCAGAGTCCTTTCATTTGGTTTAAGGGAATCAGGAAAAGAGGTCAAGCTGCTGGCGGCTGATTTGCTTCGCTTTCCAGATTGGTGATTGCGCGAAATACTCCAGCCACGCCAGAACCAAAGCGGCGGGGCCTTCGGCCTCCTCGATGACGTTCCGGGCGTAAAACTGCGAGAGGTAGCCGGTTTCCGTGATCGGCAACGGTTCGCGCTCCGGCGCAAGGCTGCGAACCTCAAGATGATCTAGCGGCTGGCCGTAGCTGCGCCGGAAGGCGGGGGAAGTGTCCGGGTGATAGAGGATTTCGATCTGGATGCCGTTCCATGTGATGTTGTGTCGTTCCGTGGTCATGGGCTTTTTCCTTTCTTTTGTTTTTCAGGGTTGCGGCTGCAACCCGTCTAGGCCCGCGCCAATGAGCGGGGGGAACCCGTCAAGACCGGCGCGCGCCGAGGGGTATCTCCCGGCCTGCACAACCCCGGACTTGATCCGGGGGCGGAAGGTGGGGGATACGGCGCGCGCCGCCCGCAAGGGCTTGGGTCTTGACGGGGATGGGGCGGCACGCCCCTCTTAAAAAGGCCGGGTGCGAAGCAGGCGGCCACAAAAAACCGGGCAGCGGCCTGCACAGCGGGCAGGCGGGCTGCCATCGCTGCTTTTTGCTTGACGGGTGGGGCTGGGTTACGGCAAGAGGAAGGATCAGAAAAAGGACAGGGGCCGGAAGGGATGCTGCAACAGGAATTCAATTACCGTTCGCTGATGGTCAGGGATGACAGCGGGCGCTATCGTCCAGCGTCCGGGGATGAAATCATTGAAGCCGCCCTTTCGGAAATCAATCGCCGCTTCACCCGTGGCGTGCTCATTGACAGCGTGCGGCAAAGCCAGACGTTCCTGAATCTGCGCCTCGCCCGCTTTGAACATGAGGTGTTCGCCGTCCTCTGGCTGGATAACAAACATCGGGTACTGGCCTTTGAGGAGCTGTTCCGGGGCACCATCAACAGCGCGTCCGTGCATCCGCGTGAGGTGGTCAAGTCCGCCATGAGACATAACGCTGCCGCCTGCATCCTGTGTCATAACCATCCTTCCGGCGTGACTGATCCCAGTCGGGCTGACGAAAACATCACCCACCTGATTAAAGAGGCGCTGAGAATGGTGGAGGTCAATGTCCTGGATCATCTGATCGTGGGCGAACAGACCTATTCCTTCGCCGAACACGGGCTGCTTTAGGCGGCGGGAAAAAGCAATATCGCGGGCATGAAAAACCCGCCTGGGAGAGAACTCCCAAGCGGGTTGAAAGCCGGGCGATTAATATTCGCTCGGTAGCAAGATCACGTTGTTGGTGAAGTAAAAGGCAATTTCCGACAAGGGAAAGTCGGTGTAGGTGAGGGCCTTGGCGTAAACCTCGCTGCCGTTGCCGTCCTCGCAAATCAGGGTCGCGGTCTGGTCGGGCTTCACCGTCAGTTTCCAGAATTGGAATTCCTCGGCGGCTACAGCCTTGACGGACTTCTGGGCAAAAGCGATTTCGTCCAGAAGCCAGTAGGCTCCGCCCGCCTCGGCCACATACTGCGCACCCTCGGTATACAGGACGGTTTTGACCAGAGGGTGGCGATACCATGTTTCCGTCCCGGTAAACTGCATCAGGTCGGCTTTTGTGAGGGGTTTTCTTCCTTGGGTCATGGCTCAATGCTCCTTCTTTTGAGTGACCCCCACGGCGGGGGCGAAGGTGCGAAAGGCCGTAAGCCTAAGGGCGGGCCGTCAATCCCCAACACGGGAGTCTCGCGCTAGCGAGACGAAGGGAGCGGGCCGGGGGTTGACGGGCCGACGGCTTCGGCCAAACGTCACCCGTAGCCCCGCCCGTGGGTAGTCATAAGAAGGGCAAGAGAACCTCACACGCAAGGAACAAACGCTCTCGGGAAAGGCTGCGGGGAAAGCAGGGGCAACAGGAAAAGAAGGTTTCCAGAATGGCCGAAAATAGGCTGTTTTAGGGCGGCGGGAATGCAAGCCGCCAAGCGCCGGGGAAAAGCCGTAGGCCGTCCACGCAAGCTTCCCCCTCATCAGATTGCCCGCGCCCGTGCGCTCATCGAAGCCGGGGAAGAAACCCGCTCCGGGGTCGCCGAACTGTTCGGGATGGATGTGGCGACGTTGAGGAGGGCCTTGAAAAAGAAACCCTATTGCTAAAATTTTTAATTAATCATATGTAAACGATCTTGGCACGAAAATAGCTTGAATGACTCTTAACGAAAAATCAGATACTCTACTAATCTCGGAAGAAGAGGTATCCCCAGTGGAAAAAAAGCTCCCCAAAAAACTTGGAAAAGAACCGCTAATTGATGCTATTTTTGAAATACGCTTTTCAAGCGACGCCCCTGCATCTGAAATAATCCCAGGTTTTTTATTCAGCAGTCTTGAAGGCAATAAAACAATTGAGAGCCTTCCAACTTCCCAAATCCCAAAGCCATTAAGAGAGGCGGACCCTAACTTAAAATTTGCCCCAATAACCAGATTGAATTGGGGAAATTTCACTATAAATATTAGTAATTTTGGTGTTTCTGTTGGATGCAACTATCCATATCAAGGATGGGAAAAATTCAGGTCTGCTATAATTAATGTTGTATCATCTTTAGAGAAAATAGGTATTATTAATTCGATAAACAGATATTCAATGAAGTATATTGACCTGATACCTTCTGATGATATCAAACACCAAATATCACTTATAAATATGGATATATCTGTTGCTGATCATAAAATAGAGAGTGAGACTTTTATCCTTCGAGTAGATATTATTAGAGATAATTTTATTAATGTTATACAAATAATACCATCTGCATCTGCAAAATTGATTGATGGAACAAAAAGAGAAGGCATAATTATTGACGTTGACACAATTCACACTATTGATGATCTGACAATAAAAAATGTAATCGACCAAGACTTTTCCGGCAGATTAGACATTATCCATAAGGCAAACAAAACGATGTTCTTTAACTGCTTGAAGCCAGAAACCATAACCAAACTGGAGCCGGTTTATGATTGAAATAACATATAGTAATATAGTTGGGACAGCCAGCCAAATTATCGTTGCTGGGCTTTTAGCATCAAACTTATTACCTGCCAAAACAGTTGATAAAAACTGTATGGCTTATATACAGCCATCACGAACCGAATATACACCAACCTATAATTGGTATTCTTCATCCCAAAATCTAAGCTTTAATAACCTAGAACATGAAATTATAAAACATGATGATTTTGAAAAATCAGTAGGAAGGTTTTATGCTCGCCTGCTGGCAAACCAAGAACCATTAGGGGCAGAATTTGAAGCGGTTCTTCATAAGAACCTATGGGACCTATACGAAAGTTAAAATGGATTTCACCATGGAAATAACTGCCGAATCAATCCAAGACCAAATTCCATATTATCTCTCGCAGGGGGCTAAAGATAATTTGGTAAAAGCCCTTAAAAAATTTCCTGAAAACATCAATTATTACATTAACTTATACCAGAGTGATATGCTTCAAGGTGATGGCTGGACATCCCTTGAATTAATTAGATTTGAGGACGGTGAGAGAAAAAAAGCAAAAGGCATCATATTATCTAATAGCTGTGACATAGACCCAACAAACAGACGTGAAACTCCACCTAGAATTACATTTGCCCCAATCATTAAAATTGTTCGCTATGTCTCCACATTAAAAGATGCTGGTTTTGATGACAACAGAATCGCAGGAAAAATTAAAGCTATAAAAGAACAAAATGTAACAACATTATTTTTTCTTCCAAAAGGGAACGGGCTTGATGATGACTACATAGCTTTATTAAACGACTTGCACACCATTCCTTTAGAGGCAATCCAAGCATCAACTGAGCGGAAAAAATTATTTACCCTAAGCCAAATAGGATTCTATCTCTTTATACTAAAATTATCCGTTCACTTTTGCAGATTTCATGAAAACATAGATAGGAACTAATCTAGGAGATTTTTTCTATACTCCCCGTTATCACGCTCACATACCTCCTTCTGTAAGAAGACGGTTTCCACACTGCCAATTATTCTGCCCGTTTTCATCCGGCTGCTACTAAAAATCATTAAGAGTCGTGATTTGCTTCATTTGCGACTCTCTTCCGAGGAGTTGAGCTTGTAGAGCGGCCCTCTCTTTAATGCTACACTTACTCGCAAGTTTTTTCCTAATTTTGGCGGTTGCTTGGTGCTGCCTGTTTGGCACAAAAAGCAGACCGTCTCCTCGCACAATCACTCCTGTCACTTCAGCAGGCTTATGCCATTTCTTCCGTTCTTTCCCAGCATGGTAGCTATGACCATGCCTTTTGAGGATTTGCTTGATTCCCCAGATCATTTTCTCCGGTACCTTTTCACCAGAAATTGTTAGGTCATCAGCATACACGCTTAAATCGCACTCTGCTTTATTGACCAAAGACTCAATCTCTTCCCACATGTCGATATAGCACAGATACGCGAGAATGGGGCTACACGGGCTGCCTTGGGGTAGAGCATCGTCTTTGGTAACAATCCCCTTCAGAATCGCTACAACATCAGGGGAGCATTCCATTCTCTCCTTGAAGAACCAGACCACTTTGTTCCCTGTGCAACTAGGGAAAAAGTCCTCAATATCTAAGAGCCTCACAGACGCAGCGTTCGCATGGGGCCGAGCGTTATCTACATACGAACGCCCTTTCACAGGAGAAAATAACCAGTCTGGCGGCCTGATCCTCATTAGCAGATCGGAAATCCTTGATTGAACCGCCTTCAGATCCGCTCTTGGTGCGCTTACCGTCCGTGTATCCTTGCCGTTTTTTTTAAGCTTCTCAAAATCTTTATAAAGACCATCTTCCCGCGCTATGTCCGATAACTTTTTCTCGCTGGAAAAAAGTAACCGTGCTAAATTATTTTTGCTTCTCAATCGGAAGAAGGCGCTATCACGTTCATTGTGATATTTTTTTGATTTACTCTTCAAGACGGGTTTTTTCCTCAACAAACGATAAGAACTTTATCACTTTGCTGGCAATAATTCCCTGTGCATTATTCATATCCTTTGGAGTATAGGATTGGTCTTCTAACCGCTCAGCAAAAAACAAAATAGAAGACACTGGGATTTTGAATTCTTCGGAGTATTTTTCAATCAACTGAATGGAAGGGGATTTTTTTCCTGCCTCAATTTCTGAGATATAAGATTTTGATACCCCCATCTTATCCGCAAGTTCTATCTGCTTGAGATCATGAAAGACTCGTATCAATCTAAGTGCATTAGCTATCATAATAACATCCTCATCATATGCCAGAGACATAGAGGAAAGCGCCCTAGCCGTCTGAATCCTCAGTCAAAGATTTCAGCGCCCGATAAATCCGGTAAGCAAAAATCCCGACCGTAAAGGCTCCTTTGAGCAGACATGGCTTGCGAAGCAAGTAAGAAACCTTCCTCACAAACCAGTTTTTCAAGCGCCGCCACCGTGGCTTAGCCTTAATAGACATAAATAATGTCTCCTTTTCTGCTGCCCAACCGCAGGATTGCGAATGGGGTCATCGCCAGCAGAAAACGGAACACGGCGACTAAATCCAAAATGCCTGAGACTCGTCCAGTCATCGGACGGGTCTCGCTTCGCCCCCCGGCCTCGCCCCTCTCCGAGCGCAGGTCGCAGGCAAGCAACAGAGGGTTTCCCCTCCACGAGACAGTAAATTCACCATCTCTGGGTGTAATGACTTCTACTTCCGTAGATGCCAAGCGACTTCTTTTTTAGACCAATCGAAAAAATAAGTCAACAAAAATCGCTGACAGCGAACAATCTCTCCAAACGGGTCATCATCTCCGCTAATACATTGCTACTACACCATGACTAGACAAAATGCTTCATTTTGTCCTATGTTTCCCTAGCAACCGCCCGCAAGCCGTTGATCCGCCAAGACCCCGTAACCCCGAACATGGGACAAAACGATGGATGACCGCAAACACCTCACCGGCCTGGAAGTGGACAAGCTCCTCGCCGCCGTCAAAGGCGCGCGCCACGAGGCCCGCGACCGCTGCCTGGTGCTGCTGCTGTTCCGCCACGGCCTGCGGGTCTCGGAAGCCTGCGGCCTGAAGCTGTCCCAAGTGGATACCGAAAGCCGCATCCTCCATGTCGCCCGCCTCAAACAGGGCTTGTCCACCACGCATCCCTTGCGGGCGGATGAACTGCGCCTCATCAAGGCATGGCTGAAAGAGCGGGCCGGGATGAATCCGGTTTCGGAAGACTTCTTCATCAGCGAACGCCGGGGGCCGCTCAACCGCCGCACGGTCTGGGCCGCGATCCGCCGCTACGGGGAACTCGCCGGGCTGCCCCTGCCCGCTCACCCCCATATGCTCCGCCATGCCTGCGGCTTCGCCCTGGCCGATCAGGGCGCGGATACCCGGCTCATTCAGGATTACCTCGGGCATCGCAACATCCAGCACACCGTCCGCTATACGGCCACCAATCCGGCCCGCTTTGAAAAGCTCTGGCGATAGGAAAGAAAAATAGAAAACACGATAAAAAGATAAAAAGATAAAAAGTAAAGCGGATAGAAAGATAAGGAAAAGCCTGCTGGCTGTCGGTTGTCCAAGGCATATTCCAGCCTTGCCTGAAAGCGGGTTTACTCGCCGAAAATAATGTGTTATTGAGTTTATAACAATTTTGTTATAAGATGATTTGAAAGGCTGCCTATGCTTCGTGATGTGGTTTGGATGGGAGATTCAAAAAAGCGGTTAAAGGAATTCCCGAATGAAACGCAACGCTCAATGGGTGGCGCGCTGATGCTGGCGCAATTTGGCGGAACTGCCGACAACGTAAAACCGTTCAAAGGGGTTGGCAGTGGCGTATTTGAGATTGTCGAAAGCCATCAAAAGAACGCTTATCGAATGATTTATGCCGTGCAGATTGGCGAGAAAATTTACGTCCTGCACGCCTTTCAGAAGAAATCCAAGACGGGGATTAAAACGCCAAAATCGGATGTGGATTTGGTGAAACAGCGTTACAAACAGGCACAGGAGCTGGCGAAAGATGACGACGCAGAAAATTGAGTTTGAAAACAGCAGCGGCAATGTCTTTGCAGACTTGGGTCTGGATGATGCGGAAGAGCTTTACACGCGCTCGGCGCTCGGCGCTCAAGTGGTCACCATCCTCAAGGAAGAAGGATACACACAAGCGGAAGCGTCCAGACTGCTCGGTATCAAGCAACCGGAAGTGTCCGCGCTCATGTGTGCCAAGTTTCACCGTTTCAGCCAAGAGCGGCTTATCGGTTTCCTGAACAAGCTCAATTTGAAAGTAACCATTCAAATCAGCCGTCATCAGCGCGGTGAACCGTTTCAACAGGTCTCCATCGCGCCGTAACCTGATTTTGAAAAACACTGGCAGAAAAATATTAAGAACGAAAACACGAAAAGAAGATAGCAAGAAAGCCATAAAACCAGACAGAAAGGCCGCGCTGCCGTTAGTTTTCAAGCTTTTGAAGCACGGTCCATTTCAGGAATTCGTTTATGGTCATGCCGCGCATAGCGGCGACGCTCTCAAAAATGGCCTGGACCTCTTCGGACATTTGGTATCTGCACTCGAGTCCGCCCTCTGGAAGTTCGATCACTTCAACGCTAAGCTCGCTATCGAGAATCGACGGCAACGTTTTGTTGATCGCGTCCACCAGTTTCTGTGTGGCCTCTTTCAAGGTTATTGCGGTTCCTGCATCCATTTCCTTGTCGTCCTTTCAAAGCTTGCGGTGTCCATTGAAAGTTTGTGCCACAAGCTGCGGCACAGAAGAAAGAGTCTATTTTCTCTCATTCAGGGCGGGAAGGGCGTTCACGATCTTCATGGTTTCCAAGCTCACCCATACAATATGCTTAACCAGATTGATAATATATTGCGGGTCGTCTGACCAGTCGTTGGGGTCGTTGCGGATGCCGCTGTCCTTGTCCACGGTTACGGCATAGCGTTCCATAATCCACTCAAGGGCTGGTTTGCCGTTCACTATGTAGTCATAGGCTTCCAAGGGGATGCCCGTCATGGTGACATGGCTGTTGTAAACGATGGTCGTCTTGTCGAGCTTGCCGCCGCTCTTGCCGAAGGTCATTTTCTGGACGCGGTAATGTTCCTTCGGGTCAAAGCCCAGCTTGCCGGAAAGCTCCTTGAGCGGGTAAGGATCAACGGTTTCATAGTTCAGGTGCCAATCTGCCAGTTTCCGGCCTGCCGTGCTGAAAGCCCGGAAGTCCCCTGCGAACGGGATACGGGGCAACATCTTCTTGAGGTCGGCGGTAAAGCGGGTTTTGTATTCCGGTGAATGCAAAACGCCATAGACGTAATAGAAAATGTCTTCCTTGCTTATTTTTGCATCAGCGTATGCCGTGCGAAAGTCCGCCAGAATGGTATCAGGGATATTTTCTTTTTTGCGATAGCCACCTGTTAGACCATCTATTAAGTCATCAGATGTTTCTGTAACTTCATAAGTATAAAGCGGGAAACATTGGCTTTTAGAGATAACTTCAAGGTCTGGCAGTATAGAGGAAATCAAAGCCGAAAAATCTTTGCTCGCCCCAACTCCCGTTACACAAATAACCATATTCTCCAGCCCCGCTTTCGGGAAAATGCGGGGCATCTGGTAAAGCATGTCATTGAAGTGTTTGTTGAAATAAACCGACTGTTTACAGAAAGGGCGGTAAACGCCTTGCACAATTGTGTCTGGCTGGAACGCATGACGAATGAAGCGCCCTAAATCATCTTTCAGTCCGCGTGACCAACTAATCTTTTTCGGGTCGGCATCTACAAAATCTTCAACAGCGGCCTTTCGTTCATCAGGTGACTTGAAGCCTTGTCCCTTACGGTATTTTTTGAATGACTCAACCTGCTGATTATAAAAATCAATCATCCGGCTCATATTGGCAGCAAGGCCAGACTGTGAAAAATTGTAAACCCAGCAATCGCGGTTGGTTTTCAATCCGCTTGAATAATTCTGGAAGATAACCTTGGCTGCTTCCCCCTCTTTATCTCCCAATGGGATAAATTGACTAAAAGCAGGATCACGTTGGTTGATCCAGTCATGGCTGGCGTTTGGTTTTATTTTTTCCAAAGGGATATTTTTGAAGCTGGAAAAATCGGTAATGATTTTCAGTTTTTCTTCGCGACTGAGATAATCGCCGATATCGTAATAGAAAAGCTGACATTTGCCTTTTTTCTCAGGGTTTTTGATAAGCAGGGTAATGGCAATGCTGGCGCGGCTGCCTGACCCGAATATCTTTCCTCCTTCCCTCCTTGAAACATCGCCAGATGTTCGCTGATTACCCCTGAGATTGAAAACATAGATGGAGGTAAATTCATCCATCAGGCATTTTCGTATCCCGTCCGCTGCGTTGCCGTCTATGAAAGAGCCGTTGCTAACATAGCAGACAATGCCTTTATCTTTGATCCGGTCGCTTGCCCAACGAAATGAGCGGATATAGGAATCGTAAAGGCTATTTTTATTGGTGGCGCTAGAATACGCGGCATAGGTATTTCGGATTTTTCCATCCAACTGAGGATATTTCAGGTTTTTATTCGCATCGTTCTCACTGGTTTGTCCTGCCGAATAGGGCGGATTACCAATAATGACGCGAATATCGCTCTTGTTCTGGCGGGCCGCGCGTTGGTTGTTCTCGGGGAACATGGTTTCATGAAATGTTCCCCGCCCTTCCGTCATCTGGAAGGTGTCGGTCAAAACGATGCCTTCAAAAGGCTGGTAGTCTCCGCCTATGATGCCGTGATAGGTTTCTTCGATGTTGATCGCGGCAATGTAGTAGGCCAGCAAAACAATTTCATTGGCGTGCAACTCGTGCCGGTATTTGTGCGGCAAGTCCTCGGGCTGAATCAGGCCGCTTTGCAGCAAGCGCACAATGAAGGTTCCTGTGCCCGTGAAAGGATCGAGAACATGAACATTCTTATCGCTTAATCCCTTGCTACACTCGGGAAACTCCTGCCGTAAGGCTGCGTCTGCGCTGCGGATGATGAAGTCCACCACTTCCACGGGCGTATAGACAATGCCTAACTGCTCCGCCATGCGGGGAAAGGCAGTGCGGAAAAACTTGTCATAGAGTTCAACAATGATCCGCTGTTTTCCTGCCGCGTTGTCGATGCCTTGGGCGCGCTCTTTCACGCTGTCATAAAAGCCTTCAAGGGCCTTGGTTTCCTTCTCAAGCGCCTGCCCCTCCAGCAAGTCCAGCATCATCTGCATGGCAACCGATACCGGGTTCTTCCGGGTAAACGGGTAGCCTTCAAACAGTGCGTCAAAGACCGGCTTGGTAATCAAATGCTGTGAAAGCATTTCGATGGCGTCGGCCTCGTCAATGCTCGGGTTCAAGTTGGTTTGCAGACCTTTGAGGAATTCCTCAAAGGCGGCGCGGTGTTCGGTATCGAAGCCGTCCAGCAAGGCTTTGATGCGGGTAATGTGGCGCTCGGCAATCTGGGCTACGTCCTTGGCCCAGCTTTCCCAATAGCGACGGTCGCCGCATTTCAGGACAATCCGGGCGTAAATGGCATCGCGCCATTCTTCAAGGTTCGGGAAATTAAAGGCGATTTGTTCGGGCTGCTTGCCGCCCTTGCTTTCCCCGTCGATCCCTTCATCCCCGCCGCCGGTTACGCCGATAACCTGTATCTGGTCGGGCCGCGCTTTGTTGAGTTCGATCTGGTTGACGGTCGCGTTAAAGCGGTCGTCATGCGCCCGCAAGGCTTGCAAAACCTGCCAGACCACCTTGTATTTCTGGTTGTCCTTGAGGGCTTCCTCCGGCGACATATCGGCGGGAATTCCAATCGGCAAAATGACATAGCCGTATTTCTTTCCTTCCGCCTTGCGCATGACGCGCCCGACGGACTGCACTACGTCCACGACGGAATTGCGGGGATTAAGGAACAACACGGCGTCCAGGGCGGGAACATCTACGCCTTCGGACAAGCAACGGGCATTCGAGAGAATCCGGCACAGATGGCCCGGCGCGTGGGTCTCGGCTTTGAGCCAGTCCAGCTTTTCATTGCGTTTCAGGGCATTGAACGTGCCGTCAACGTGTTCCACCTCACAAGTCAAGATGTCGTCGTCTTCACGATGCTGCTGGCGGTATTGTTCAACGATCTGGGAAAAGAGTTCTGTGATGCGCTTTGAATCTTTGATCGAGCGGGAAAACGCCACGGCGCGGCGCATAGGCGCGGTATCGGCCTCCATGCCCTCGTCGTCGTTCTCCTTCGCCATGCGCTTTGAAAGGCCGTTCCAGCATCCGGTAATCTTGACGGCATCTTCGAGAGTGATTTCGTTGTTGGCGTCCGCGATTTGCCGCTGAAAGGTCGTGCTGACGAATTTTTCGTCTACCGCCAAAACCATGACCTTGTAATCCGAGAGAAGACCGGCCCTTACGGCTTCGGAGAATCCCAGCCGGTGAAACTCTGGCCCATATATGCGCTCGTCATCCATGGAACAAAGCGTTGCATCGTTCTCCTGCGCCTGCGTCTTGGTGCCGTCGCTGTAAATGCGCGGGGTTGCCGTCATATACAGGCGCTTTTTGCCCTTGATAAATCCTTGGTCATGGACCCGGACAAAATGGGATTCGTCCTCCCCTTCGAGTGTCACCCCGGTTGTCCGGTGGGCTTCATCGCAGATAATCAGGTCAAATTCAGGCAAGCCCTGGCCCTGGGCTTCCGCCACGGCCTGAATGGATTGGTAAGTTGAAAAAACAACCGTCAAACGCTTGCTGTTCTCAAAAAATTTGATTTGTTGCGCGAGTTTGCTGGCGTCCGTGGTCGCGGGGATAGCCAGATCGTGGGTGCTGATATCCTCGCTCTCTGACTTTTTGCCGACCTTGGTATCCGAACATACCGCCAAACTGTGCAGCGGGGCTTTGGATTCCGCCGTCCACTCCCTCAAGCTCTGGGAAAGCAGGGATATGGACGGAACCAGAAAAAGCACAAGGCCACTTTCAAGGGCCTGTTCTTCGGCAATTTTGAGCGCGGTAAAGGTTTTCCCCGTACCGCAAGCCATAATCAATTTGCCACGGTCGGAAGCCTTGAAGCCTTCGATGACCTTGTTAAGAGCGGTTTTTTGATGTGGACGTAGCCTTTTCTTTTCCTTCAGCTTGATGTCTTTCGGATTCCTCAAGCTGAACTGGCCCCAATCTATGGGACTATCTTCCAAATCCTGAACCCGTAACCGGGTAACAGGGATTTGCTGGTTTCTAAGGGCTTCTTCGGCGTGGTTACTCCACTTGTCCGTAGTGGAAACGATCATTCGGCTGGTAAAAGGAGCTTTACCGGAAGCGGTGAAAAACGAGTCTATATCGCCCTTTTGAAGGGTATGAGCAGGATCGTAAAATTTGCACTGGATGGCGCAATATTCGCCCGTATAGCGGTCCTTGGCGACAAGATCAATTCCTGTATCCGGCTGATGGCCTCTGTCAGGCCATTCCCCCCATAGCCATACATCGCTAAATTTATCCTGATACAAGGGGTCGGTGACAAGGTAATTGGCAAATAACCGTTCAAACTTGTCTCCCATTTCGCGATTGGAAGTTTTAGCCTGTCTGAATTCTTCCAAAAGGGTATGGATTGTGGTGGTCATTGAATATGGATTCCCTTTTTCAAGCAAGCCGGGGAAATTTCACAGACCGACTTTTAATCCTGCTATCAGATTTATTCTTCTTCGCCAATGGCGCGGCGCTAGATCAACCCGCGCTTTTGTTCCCAAGCCTCCAAAGCTTCGCGCAACAGCTCGTTCAATTTAAGATCGGCCTCGGCGGCGCGTTGGCGGAAGCGGCGGCGGAAATCCGCATCCACCTTGAAATTCAGCGGGGCGCTCACTGGGGACAAGGCGGGGGATGCCTCCGGTTTGCGGCCTGTGGCGTCGGCGGAAGGGCTGGCTTGGCCTTTGACCGCCACCAGAGAAGAGGACAAATCCGCAGATTTCTTGCTAGACATTTTTCTTTCCTTCTTTCTTTCGTGCTTTCTTGCCTTCGTTCATTCGTGTTTTCACGAAAGACCAAAGTTCGGCCACTTCGGCGGCGCTGCGCCCTTTCGGGTCAATTTCCAGGACGGTGCGCCCGTCAATCATGGAAGCGGCATAGTCCACCCGGTCATGAACGATGGACGGGGCGACCACGCCATGCTCGGACAAAGCGGCCATGGCCTGCACGGTCAAGCGGCTATTGGGTTTGGCCTGGGTCACGGCAAACGCAAAGGGGCGGCTGGCGGTCACGGCCAATTCAACGGTACTCCCCACGGCCCGCAAGTCGTGCGGGCTGGGGCGGGTCGGAATCAGAACAAAATCCGCCTGAGCGACAACGGCGCGGATGGATTCGGTGATCGCCGGAGGGGTATCAATGAAAGCGTAGGCATACCCGGCCTTGTCCAGAGCCTCCAGCTTGCCCGAAAGCTCTTTGAGAGTGACCGGGGCGAAAGCCGGGGTTTCCGCCTCCCGTCCATTCCACCAAGCGGCCAGGGAAGCCTGCGGGTCCGTGTCGATCAGGACACAAGGGCCGTCGCCGGACTGCTCGGCGGCCACGGCGATATGGGCGGCAAGGGTGGTCTTCCCGACGCCCCCTTTCTGACTGGCGAGAACGATGGTTTTCATTGCCGTCCCTTCGTGATTTCGTCCTATCTGGCTTTCGTGCTTTCTTCTAAAGAAGAAAACCCGCTTTCGTTTCTTCTGGTTTAGCATAGAAAATGAAAACCAGAAAACCTATTTATTTTTATTTTTATCGCCGCAAAACCAGTTTCTGGGGCCGGTCTGCCGCCGGGGCGGGTCTGAGTCCGTCCGCCCTGAGCGTGTCGTTCCAATCCGCGCCCTCGCGCTCCGGGTGGCTGTCCAGCAGGGCAAGGTCCGCCCGGCCCGTCGCAAGAGCAATCGCCTTGATCTGCTCGGCCAGATGTTTACCGCCCGCGTCGTTGTTGGTAGCCAGCAGGATGGACGCGCCGGGCGAAAGTTTCAGGAAGGCGGATTCCAGCAACTGGCGCTGCATGGGGTTCATCTCGCCCGCGATGGAAAAATACCGAGTGGCCTCGGGGCGGTGCAGGGCATGGTAGCTCAAGGATTCGATGGCGCTCTCGGTGATGACCAGACTATGGTCGTCGGGGTGATGGGCGGAAAACCAAAGCCCCTTTTGTCCGCCCTTGGCAAAACCCTTGAAGCGGGTATTGCGCAGTTCAAAACCGCACAGTCCTTGCCGGTCGTGGTGCGGAAAGACGGCGTTGCCGTGCCGGTCGGTATAAATCTTCCCGGCAAAGCGCGGGTCGGCCAGTACAGCGGCGGGAATTTTGCGCTCGGCCTCCAGGTAGGGGTGCGCGCCCTGAACCGGCTGCATGGCGGCAAATTGCGCCCGGATATGCGCCAGGTCACGGGGGATAGGTTCCACGTCCTCAACGT